>NZ_JAKQZH010000020.1 GCF_022343555.1 Marinobacter sp. C7
GAGGAAGACCTTCCAATGAGCGAACAACCTCTCCTCAGCGTCCGCAATCTCTCCGTCGCCTTCCGTCATGGCGGGGCGACCAACCTCGCCGTCGACGGCGTCTCCTTCGACATCATGCCGGGCGAGGTGGTGGCGCTTGTCGGCGAATCGGGCTCCGGCAAGTCGGCGACCGCGGCTTCGGTGCTGAAGCTTCTGCCCTATCCGACGGCAAGCCATCCGACCGGCGAAATCCTGTTTGAGGGGCGTGATCTCCTGAAGGCAGACGACCGGGCGCTCAGGCAGGTGCGCGGCGGCGACATCACCCAGATATTCCAGGAGCCGATGACCTCGCTGAACCCGCTGCATACGGTGGAGCGGCAGGTGGGCGAGACGCTGGCGCTGCATGCCGGTCTGACCGGCGCTCTGGCCAGAAAGCGGGTGCTCGAGCTTCTGCAGGAGGTTGGCATCCGCGACGCCGAAAAGCGGCTCGGTGCCTTCCCGCACGAACTCTCCGGCGGTCAGCGCCAGCGCGTGATGATCGCCATGGCGCTTGCCAACCGGCCGAAGCTGCTGATCGCCGACGAACCGACGACGGCGCTCGACGTGACGGTGCAGGCGCAGATCCTGAAGCTTCTGAAATCGCTGCAGCGCGACCACGGCATGTCGATGCTGTTCATCACGCACGACCTCGGCATTGTCCGCAAGTTTGCCGACCGTGTCTGCGTGATGACCAACGGCAAGATCGTCGAGCATGGCCCGGTCGCCGAGATCTTCTCCGACCCGCAGCATGCCTACACCAAGCATCTGCTCGCCGCCGAACCGAAGGGCACGCCGCCGGCCCATGATCCGGCCCGCG
>NZ_JAKQZH010000021.1 GCF_022343555.1 Marinobacter sp. C7
CAGCTTCGGTGCATGGCTTGAGCCCCGGTACATTTTCGGCGCAAAGACCCTTATTTAGACCAGTGAGCTGTTACGCTTTCTTTAAATGATGGCTGCTTCTAAGCCAACATCCTGGTTGTTTTGGGATCCTCACATCCTTTCCCACTTAGCCATGACTTGGGGACCTTAGCTGGAGGTCAGGGTTGTTGCCCTTTTCACGACGGACGTTAGCACCCGCCGTGTGTCTGCTGAACAGTACTCCATGGTATTCGCAGTTTGGTTAGGATCAGTAAGACGGTGAGTCCCCATAGCCCATCCAGTGCTCTACCCCCATGGGTATTCATTCAACGCTCTACCTAAATAGATTTCGCGGAGAACCAGCTATCTCCGAGTTTGATTGGCCTTTCACCCCTAGCCACAAGTCATCCCAATCTATTGCAACAGATGCGGGTTCGGTCCTCCAGTTGGAGTTACCCAACCTTCAACCTGCTCATGGCTAGATCACTCGGTTTCGGGTCTAATGCAGCTAACTAAATCGCCCTATTAAGACTCGCTTTCGCTACGCCTACACCTACCGGCTTAAGCTTGCTAGATACACTAAGTCGTTGACCCATTATACAAAAGGTACGCCGTCACCCTTGCGGGCTCCGACTGTTTGTAGGCATCCGGTTTCAGGTTCTCTTTCACTCCCCTTGTCGGGGTGCTTTTCACCTTTCCCTCACGGTACTGGTTCGCTATCGGTTATGCACGAGTACTTAGGCTTGGAGCGTGGTCGCCCCATGTTCGAACAGGATTTCACGTGTCCCGCCCTACTCAAGGACAATGACTATTCT
>NZ_JAKQZH010000022.1 GCF_022343555.1 Marinobacter sp. C7
TGCTTGCCGACACCATCTGCTGTGCAGCGGCAGCTTTAGCCAAACCAGCGAACACCACGGTCAAGGCAGCAACCTCTTGATCGGTTGGGTTGCCAGATACGATCTGCAGAAAAGGCTTCTCTGCAGCCTTGGTGTCCTGAGTGGTTTCTTCAGACATGGTTCTCCTTTAAAAAACAGTTTCTATAGTGGAATGTTACCGTGCTTTTTAGCAGGAACATTGACCACCTTGCGATCCAGCAGACGCAGACCCTCAATGATCTGGCCGCGGGTCTCAGAAGGTGGGATAACGGCATCAACCAGGCCACGCTCAGCTGCGACATAAGGGTTGACCAGAGTTTCTTCGTACTCCTGCTCGTAGCCCTTCATGACCTCAGCAACGTCCTTGCCTTCGGTGGCAGCCTGCTTGAGTTCCTTACGGTAGATAAATCCAACAGCACCTGAAGCGCCCATGACGGCGATCTGTGCGGTAGGCCAAGCGAATACGAGGTCAGCGCCCATATCCTTGGAACCCATCACGCAGTACGCTCCGCCGTAAGCCTTACGCATGGTGACGGTGATCTTTGGAACGGTTGCTTCGCCGTATGCGTAGAGCAGCTTTGCGCCACGACGCAGAATGCCACCGTACTCCTGGCCTGCGCCTGGGAGGAAGCCGGGGACGTCGACAAGCATGACGATTGGGATGTTGAACGCGTCGCAGGTGCGGACGAAGCGAGCTGCCTTCTCAGAGGAGTCGATGTCCAGGCAGCCAGCGAAC
>NZ_JAKQZH010000023.1 GCF_022343555.1 Marinobacter sp. C7
AAGGTTAACAACAGTGTTTCAAACTAAAAAACGATTAGTAGTAGACGTTAAGCACCACTGAATTCGGAAATGATCTAGCGACAACGCGGTGAGTTCCTGCAGAAGAACTAATTGGTCCCACCCATGGAATATTTGGAAAAGCAACAAGGTTAACATCACCATAGAAGGCCGCAAGACCACCCTCTATACCTCCACGTGGATTGCTTGTCGTCACTGCCAATCCTGGAGCACTGTTATACTTTACGTAACTGCGAGGATTGCTGACAGAAGTAGCGATTCCTACATTGGAGTAGTAGGTTCCACCAGTACAAACCTTTAGGACTTCAATTCCGTAGAGAGTATTCGTTAAACACCCCTCAATATAATCAGAACCCTGCCAGGCTGCTGGAGAAATGACATTTGGATCTTCGTCGCCTACGTTGTCCGTCTGAACCACTTCAACATTATCTGGGAGAATTTCTTCTCCAGAGACCGACCTCAGCACTGCATCACTAGCTAAAAGACTCTTGAAGCCCTCTAGTTCGCTCGGAGTGAAATTGGAAATTTTTTCTGCATTAGCTATAGCCTCTGGCACTCCATTGGCCACGTCCTCTGCAGTTTTACGTTCGAATTCTGCAAATGCGAGATCTACTGCTGAGACATCTCCGGATACCTCTTCAGCAGAAGAGACAGAATTCATGAGAGTGGCAGTCGCAATAAGAGCAACAATTCCACCGGTAACTGTTTTTCGTAACATCGGGA
>NZ_JAKQZH010000024.1 GCF_022343555.1 Marinobacter sp. C7
GTCGGGCAACACCAAGATCAGCGAAATGCGCTACGCCTTTGTAGGCAACGGCTTCGTCGCCGGTCTCGCCCTCGATGCGCTCGAGCCGGGCATGGTCAACGTCTATGATGACCAGAACACCGACATGAACAAGCTCGGCGTTGCCGGTCGCGTCGGCTTCTCCGCTGGTGGCGCTTCCGCCAAGCTCGATGCCGCTTACGACACCTACAACGAAGAAGCTTCGTTCCGCGTGCTGAGCAGCTTCGCTCTCGGCCCGGGCGCTCTTGAGCTGGCCGCCCTCTACAACACCGGCGCCAACGCTTACGCCCAGACGTGGGATATCAATTCCTCGTACTACGGCTACACCGAATGGGCCGTCGCTGCTGGTTACCAGCTCGACGTTACCGACAAGCTGCGCATCACGCCGCAGGTTCAGTACAGCCAGCTGAAGACCGACAACGACATCGGCCTCGGCGACGATCCGGACCTGTGGAACGGTGGCGTGTACTTCGAATACGAGCTGGTTCACAACTTCTGGGCCAAGCTCAACGTTCAGTACACCGACTACAACGACGATCTTTCCGACGCCGGTGCATCCGACTGGTCCGGTTACTTCCGTCTGCAGCGCGACTTCTAAGCGCCTCATCTGGCAGACAGGCCCGTACACCACGCGGGCCTGTTCCTCCCCGCAGAAGCAGGTTCGCCCTGTCTGCGGGGTTTTTTATATGTCGCCCGGAATCACGACCTCAACGAGATG
>NZ_JAKQZH010000025.1 GCF_022343555.1 Marinobacter sp. C7
GCGCTTCGCTGATCCCTGTCACGTCCCTGCGGTTCCGTCAGCGCAATACGATGGAAGCCCGCGGCGAAATCCTGCTGGCCATCGACCGCTATGTGATCATGAACGGCATGACGGCGCGCCGGGAAGCCATCCTGATGTTCGTGCGTGCCCAGGACGAATATTTTGAACGTGTCGCGGCACTTGCAAAGGCCGATGCAGGCGAGCCATTGAGCGATCGCGAGCGCCTGCTCCTGGAGCGGCCATCGTTGCTCGCCGATCCTAACGGATTTGGCCTGGCAGAAGGCACCCTGAAGCTCGCCAACGATCGTAGTGGCTGCGATGCACGTATATCCACCCGTACCGTGCAACGTTGGTTTGCCGCCAGAGATAAGGGCGGCATCACCGCCCTCGCACCGGCTCTGACGAAGGAAGATGATCCGGTCTCACCGGAGTTCAGCGCGTTTCTTGGCTTCTACGCCAAGCCTTCGAAACCGACCGCCACGGAAGCGCTTGCGGACTACCGGGAGGCCAATCCGGATACGACCCTGACGATCGATCAGGTTCGCTACACCCTGAAGCGCAAGCTCAACGATATTGAGCGCAACGTCGGCCGCGAGGGTCTGCTGACGCTGCGTTCCCGCATGGCCTATATCACCCGCTCGACCGAAAACCTCCTGCCCACCACGATCTACACCGCTGACGGTAAGACCTTCGATGCAGAGGTTGAACACCCGGTCAGCCATCGTCCATTCA
>NZ_JAKQZH010000026.1 GCF_022343555.1 Marinobacter sp. C7
ATAACGTTGAGGAGTTCAGATGGCACACAGCTACGCAGAACAATTAATTGACACTTTGGAAGCTCAAGGTGTGAAGCGAATTTATGGTTTGGTGGGTGACAGCCTTAATCCGATCGTGGATGCTGTCCGCCAATCAGATATTGAGTGGGTGCACGTTCGAAATGAGGAAGCGGCGGCGTTTGCAGCCGGTGCGGAATCGTTGATCACTGGGGAGCTGGCAGTATGTGCTGCTTCTTGTGGTCCTGGAAACACACACCTGATTCAGGGTCTTTATGATTCGCATCGAAATGGTGCGAAGGTGTTGGCCATCGCTAGCCATATTCCGAGTGCCCAGATTGGTTCGACGTTCTTCCAGGAAACGCATCCGGAGATTTTGTTTAAGGAATGCTCTGGTTACTGCGAGATGGTGAATGGTGGTGAGCAGGGTGAACGCATTTTGCATCACGCGATTCAGTCCACCATGGCGGGTAAAGGTGTGTCGGTGGTAGTGATTCCTGGTGATATCGCTAAGGAAGACGCAGGTGACGGTACTTATTCCAATTCCACTATTTCTTCTGGCACTCCTGTGGTGTTCCCGGATCCTACTGAGGCTGCAGCGCTGGTGGAGGCGATTAACAACGCTAAGTCTGTCACTTTGTTCTGCGGTGCGGGCGTGAAGAATGCTCGCGCGCAGGTGTTGGAGTTGGCGGAGAAGATTAAATCACCGATCGGGCATGCGCTGGGTGGTA
>NZ_JAKQZH010000027.1 GCF_022343555.1 Marinobacter sp. C7
TGTCGGATTTCCAGCGCGACAAGACGCCCGTCAACGGCGATGACAGAAACAGATTGCGCGCGAGAATACCCGCTCGCGTGCGCGGAACGGTGATGCCGGTGAAAAGTTGCGACTGTTTCAGCTTGACCAGAGGGCGCTGCGCCGCCTCGTATCGCGCCAGAGCCGAGGCGGAAATTCCGCCCTCTGACAGTTCGCCCGTAAGCCGGTAGGCGCCGGTCAGCGCCAACAGTGCGCCGGCCCCTGAGGCTGGAGACGCGCAATAGGCTGCATCGCCCACCAGCACCACGCGGCCATGCGACCAGCACGGCATCTTCGTCTGAGCCAGGGCATCAAAATAGAAGTCTTCGGCGTTGTCCGCAGCATCGAGCAGATCGGGCACATGCCATTCCATCCCGGCGAAGGCATCGCGCAGCAGGCGGCGCTGTGCCGCAACGTCGCGATGGTGGTAGGCAAGCGGCTGGTCGCTCCGGAACATGAAGGTGATCTGCCCCTCTTCGGCGCCGGCGCGATAGACAGCCGCGGACCGGCCCGCCTCATTGAAAAAGGTGGTCCAGCCAGGCTCGCCGATATCCATGTCCGCGGCCACGGAGGCAAAATAGTGCTGGCGGAACTGCACGAAGCTATCCTCGGGGCCGAAGACGATCCGACGGATTGCGGAATGCAAACCATCCGCCCCGATGACAAGATCGAAGCGCCGTTGCACT
>NZ_JAKQZH010000028.1 GCF_022343555.1 Marinobacter sp. C7
TCGAGGAACACTCCGTGGAGGCGCTGAACAGCTTCGTCGGTGACCTACGCCGCGAGATCGAACGCGTCGAAGAGGCGATCGCCCGCAAGGGCAAGGGCCGCAGCGCCGCGGAGAGCTTCTTCCGCAAGTAGACTGCGTTAACCCTATATTAACCTTTCCAAGGTGTTATAGGGCATCCGTTCAGCGGACATGGGAACACATTCTCTCGTTCCCTTCATCACCCTTTGACTATGAGCCGCCCAAAATGCGGCTCTTTTTTTGTCTTCCTGCATTCGGCAGTGGGTATTAACCTTTCGTTAAGAAACCGCTTGCGGAACTCAGCTACAGGTATATTTGTTGAGCGCAGTATAGAGCCGTTCATCAATCGGTCGCATTCGTTTGACAACGAGGCGAACGAGAGCGGCACAAGTCGGGTGAATTCAGAGAGTGTCAATGACCACCACGTCCGGGGCGAAAACCATCAGCTTTGCTGGGCACGCGGCCAATTCGCCGCAGTTCGATGCGCTTTATTCCGAAGGCATGTCGCTGGTGGAGACCACCGCCGCCTATCTTGATGGGCCGGGCCGCAGTGCTGCCCGCAAGCTCCGCGCACCCGCGGCAGCGCTCTATGCCGGGGAATCCCTGGCGCTCACCACCCGGCTGATGCAGCTCGCCTCCTGGCTTTTGCTGCAGCGCTCGCTCAATACCGGCGAG
>NZ_JAKQZH010000029.1 GCF_022343555.1 Marinobacter sp. C7
CGGAGGTTTAGAGACCTTCGCTGCTGCGGCGGACCGCGCGCAGCCCAGCCTCGGCGTGTGCCTTGGCCAGCTCGTCGTCCGAATTAAGGTCAGCCTCGGCGGATGCGGTATCAACCTCATTCGCCCAGACGGCGAAGTCCGCGAGGATCGTCACCTTTTCCTTAGATACGGAGAGGAATCCATCCGAAACGCCGGCGATAAGCTTTTCGCCGTCGATCGGCTGGATGGTCACGACACCGTTCTCAACCAATTGGCCGAGAAGAGGCTCGTGATCGGGCAGCACGCCGATCTCACCCTCGGTGGTCTGTGCAGTCACGATGGAGGCCTGGCCGGCCCACAGCATGCGCTCTACAGACACCAGTTCAACGGTGATTTCAGCCATGTGTCTCTACCTTACTTTCCGGTCAGCTTCTTGTATGCAGCTTCGACATCGTCCAAACCACCGAGGCCGTTGAAAGCCTGCTCTGGGTAGTGGTCGAAGTCGCCGTTGCAAATACGCTCGAAAGCGTCGACGGTGTCGGTCAGTGGCACGTAGGAGCCAGGAAGACCGGTGAACTTCTCTGCAACGAAGAAGTTCTGACCCAGGAAGCGCTCGATGCGACGCGCACGTGCAACGGTGATCTTGTCCTCTTCAGAAAGCTCGTCCATCCCAAGGATGGCGATGATGTCCTGAAGTTCCTTGTTCTTCTGCAG
>NZ_JAKQZH010000002.1 GCF_022343555.1 Marinobacter sp. C7
GCCCGGACCCGTTCCTGGTATTTGAAACGAAAAACACAGGGGACTCGCGTGTTACCGCCGGCACGGGCGTTGTAGGGGGCCGGCTCGAGCTTCGGGGCATTGCCGTGGTGATCGGCGAAGACCAGGGCCGGCGGTTCTGCTCCATCCACGCTGCCGTGCTGGTAACGGTAGTGCCAGCCCTCCTCGGCAGCCAGGCGCTCGATCAAGGCCAGGTCGCTTTCCCGGTGCTGGACACAGTATTCCCGTTCTTCCGGGGTTCGCTTGAGATCGAAAACCGTGTTCACGATGCCCCGCTCTTCCAGCAGGGTGCGGACGATGGCCCCGGTGTCCTGGCCCTGGAAGATCCGGCTGTTGTGCATCAGGCCGAGGCGCCAGAGAGGAGGCTGGAAGACGACTTCGTATCTGGTGCGGCGATGACCGGTATCGCCCCGGGCGAATTCGTTCACCACGCCGGTGAAGCGGCGCAGGGGTTGGCCGTCCTGCCAGACCACCAGGTCCACAGGTTGTTCCAGCAGGGCGTCGGCGGAGACATCGGGATCGGTACTGGCCAGGTCCAGTCGGCCCTGGAATAGCTCGGAGAGGTGCTCGGTCAGCGCGAAGGCGACCACGGCGAAATGATCAGAGGGGAAGTCACCGACACGGGCGGTGAACTGCAATCCGCTTGCCTGGGGCATGTCTTCAGTCCTTGAAGGGTTGATTCGGTCCGTTGAATCGGTGCGGGGGGTCAAGCCATCGGATCCTTGATGGGGTGCCCGCAGAGTTGGAGAAGGTACCAGTGGCTTTGGAGAAAATCCAGAGTTTGGAGATGGGGTTGAAGATGGGGTCAGATGAACACGTTCATCAGACCCCTGGGGGTGGGGGTGAAGGTGGGGTCAGAAGAAAGCTTTCTTCTGACCCCGGGTTTGGCCGCAAACTCGGAGTGGGGACTGAAATGGGGTCAGATGAAAGACTTCATCTGACCCCGGCTTTGACCAGCGGGCTTATTCAATCGGCTCGCGCACGATCTTGCCATCCTTGACCACGGCCAGGGTGGTTTCGGTGACGAAGCCGCCCTTGTCGGTGACGTCGGTGACTTCGTACGGATTCTTGCTGGAATCCATGTTCGCCAGGGCCTTGCCAATGGCGCCGCGGATGACCTTCGGGTCGGTGGACTCGGTGGCATCCATGGCTTCAACCAGGCCGTGCAGGGCCAGGTAGTTGTAGGCGGCTTCGGAGCCGGGCATCTTGCCGTACTTGTCCTGGTAGCGTTCGATGAAGCTCTTCGCTGCTTCGGTCTCATACACGCTCAGGGGAACGACGCCGATGGCGCCCTCCACCATCTCCATGCCGCCAGCGACTTCGGCCACTTCGTCAATCTTGGCCTGGTCCATGACGATGAAGCCGCCCTGGAAACCCATCTGGCGTGCCTGCTGAACCACCAGGCCGGTCGGCTCGGACGCGCCGCCGACGAACATCACGTCCGGATTCTCGGCGATGATCCGGCTGACGCCGGTGAAGAAGTCAGCGGACTTGTTGTAGTCCATGGGATTCTTGGCCACGACTTCGCCGCCCTTGGAGGTCCATTCCTCCTCGATCATGGAAGCCCAGATCTTGGCGTACTCGTGGGTGGCGCCGGCCATGCCCAGGGTCTTGCCTTCGTGTTCCAGGGCGTAGTCGGTAAAGGCACGGACGTAGCCATCGAAGGTCGGCGGAATACGCAGCGTCAGGGAGTTACCCTTCTCGGTAACGGTCGGTACGCTGGTGTAGGCCATGATCAGGAAATCGTCCTTCTCGTTGAAATCCTGCAGGGCAAAGACGCCACCGGAGTGCGGGATGAAAACGGCGGGGACGTTGGATTCCTGCTTCAGGCGCTTGGCGTTTGTGGCGGCCTGGGCCGGTGAGTAGCGGTCGTCCAGGGAGACCAGGTTGATGGTGGTCTTCTCGCCATCCAGGTCAAAGCCGCCGGCGGCATTGATTTCCTCGGCCGCCATGCGCAGCCCGGACAGGGTGTTTTCACCGTACAGGGCGGCACCGCCGCTCAAGGGGCCGGTAAAGCCGATGTTCACCTCACCGGCCATGGCGCCGGCAGTCAGAGTCATGCCGAGGGTTGCCGCTGCGACAGCCTGAGCCAGTGTTTTCACGTTTTTCATTGTCTTCTCCTCGTTGTTGTTGTCTCTTGTGGATCCGAGTCCTGAGCCATCAGGCTCCAATGTACGCTTTACGAACTTCTTCATTGCCCAGCATGGTTTCCCGATCACCGTCCATGACCAGGCGACCGTTCTCCATCACATAGGCGCGGTCGGCGATCTTGAGGGCCGCAAAGGCATTCTGTTCCGCCAGCAGCACGGTGGTGCCGAGGCTGTTGATCTGCCGGATGGTCTCGAACATCTGCCGGACTACCAGCGGGGCCAGGCCCAGTGAGGGCTCGTCCAGAATCAGCAGCCGGGGCCGGCTCATCATGGCGCGACCAATGGCCACCATCTGCTGCTGCCCGCCGGACAGCGAACCCGCCGGCTGGCTGGCCTTGTCTTCGAGGATCGGGAACAGTTCCAGTACCTCGTTCAGGCGCTTCCTGTTGCCCTCCCGGTCACGCCGGTGCACATAGGCGCCCATCATCAGGTTCTGCTGCACACTCATCTGAGGGAACAGCTTGCGGCCTTCGGCACACTGCACAACGCCGCCAGACACCACGGCACTGGGCTTCATGCCATTCAGGTGCTTGTCCTCGAAGCGGATATCTCCCCCGGTCGGTTTGACCAGGCCACTGATGGCATTGAACAGGGTGGTCTTGCCGGCCCCGTTGGCGCCAAGCAGCACCACCAACTCACCGGTATCGACGGTCATGGAAATGTCGGTGAGGGCCTTGAAGCTGCCGTAGCAGACATCCACGTTCTCAAGCTGCAGCATCTTCATCTCCTCCCAGGTAGGCCTCGATCACCACCGGATTGTTACGGACTTCCTCAGGCGTGCCCTCGGCGATCTTCTCGCCGTGATCCAGCACCATGATCTTGTCCGCCAGGCTCATGATCATGTCCATCTTGTGTTCGATCAGACACACGGTCAGGCCGTTATCCACCATCTTGCGCATCAGCGCCGCGAAGCCCTCGGTTTCCTCCGGGTTCACACCGGCGGCGGGCTCGTCCAGCAGGACGATTTTCGGATCGGTCGCCAGCGCCAGGGCGAAGGCCACGCGCTTGCGTTCTTCCTGGGTGATATCGGCGATGAACTGGCCGGCCACGTGGGTCAGGCCGACAAAATCGAGCGCTTCCATGGCCTTGTCCCGGGCCGCCTTCTCTTCCCGCTGCAGGCGCTTGCTGTTGATCAGCACATCCCACAGGCCGGAGCGGGTACGCAGGCGATGGCCGACGATCAGGTTGTCCAGCACCGTCGCCTGCTCGAACAGGTTGGTGGTCTGGAAGGTCCGGCCGACGCCCAGCCGTGCCACCTGGTCACAGGGCATATGGGTAACATCCACACCATCCAGCAGGATTCGGCCGGAGGTGGGCTGATGCAGCCCGGAAATCAGGTTGAAGAAGGTACTCTTGCCGGCACCATTGGGGCCGATGATGGCGTTGATCTTGCCCGCCTCGAAATCGACGGATACATCATTGACCGCCGCCAGGCCGCCAAACATCTTGGTGAGGTGTTCTACCTTAAGCATTGTTCTCGGCCTCCCGTGCGCTTGCTGTCTGGACCTTGCTCTCCCTGCGTTTTTTGCCGGGGGCGAGGGACTGGGCCTTGTGGTGCATCCAGGTCAGGAACTGCCCGGTAATGCCCCGCGGGAAGAAGATCACCAGGATCACCAGCAGCGGGCCGAAGATGATCATCCGGTACTCCTCAAGGAACTGCAGGGACTGGGTGATCCAGACAATGCCCACGGTGCCGAGCAGCGGGCCGGTCAAGGTGCCGATGCCCCCCACCAGCAGGTAGGTGATCATGTCGAAGGTGTGGTTGATGTTGGCCTCTTCCGGGCCGATGAAGCGCACCATGCCCGCGTAAAGGGCTCCGGCCAGGCCGGCGTAAGTGGTGGACAGCACAAAGGCCAGTACCTTGTTGCGCATCAGGTTGATGCCCAGGGACTGGGCCAGCTCGTCACCGTTGCGGATGGCGATGAAGGTGCGGCCCAGCAGCGACCGGGACAGCCGGCCCATGAACCAGATGGAGAACACCAGGAACGCCAGCACCAGGTAATAGAAGGGCGTGGTCTCGGTGAAGTCGACAAGCCCGAAACCCGAGGGCGCGGCAATATCCCGGACACCGATCGGGCCGTGGGTCAGTTCCTCCCACTTGTCGATCAGCAGGTAGATGATGAAGCCCACGCACAGGGTGAAGATGGCAAAGTAGTGCTCTTTCAGACGCAGGGAAACAATCCCCACGAAGAAACCGAGCACCGCGGTCATCACCAGCGCCGCCACGAACGCCGGCCAGAAACTCCAGCCGGCATCGGCGGTGAGCAGCCCCAGGGTATAGGCGCCGATGGCGAAGAAACCACCATGGGCCAGGTTCAGCTGGCCACAGTACCCGGTGATAATGTTCAGGCCATAGACCGCGATCGCCCAGACAAAGGCAGAGGCCATGACATAGACCTGGTACTCGTTATCCGCCAGGAACGGAAACACTATCGCGAACGCCAGCAGCGCCATCTTGGCACCGGGCTTCATCAGCAGACTTCCAAGCTTGAACAGCATGATCAGTGCGCCCCCTTCGCAAACAGCCCCTGCGGGCGGACAGACAGAATCAGCACCAGCAACCCGAAGGCGATGATGTCCTTATAGGCGGTGGAGATGTAGAAGCCGCCGAACGCCTCCGCAAATCCGATGATCATGCCGCCGGCGATGGCACCGGGAATGCTGCCCATGCCACCGAGGATGATGATGACAAAGGCCTTCATGATGACCAGGTGGCCCATGGCCGGGTAAACCAGGTTGATCGGCGCGTAGAGGCTGGCCGCCACCGCTGCCAGCACACCGGAGATGGCGAAGGTCATCATGGCCACCCGGTTGGCATCGATACCCACCAGGAAAGCACCCTCACGGCTCTGGGCCATGGCGATGATGGTGGCACCGGTCATGGTCTTGCGCAGGAACAGCTGGAGGGCAATCACCAGGACAAAGGCACCGACAATGATCAGCAGCCGTTGCTCCGGGATGATCAGGCCGTCGAAGTTCATGATGCCCGTGAACGGCGAGGACAGACGGCGGAAGTCGGAGCCCCAGAACATCTGCACCACCGCTTCCAGGAACAGCAGGATGCCGATGGCCGCGATCTTGTCGTGGATCGGCGGGGAATTGCGCAGCGGGTGGAAAACCAGACGTTCGCAGAGAATGGCGAGTACGGCGACAACGGCGGCCGAGCCGGCCATGGCAACCCAGTAGTGCACGCCCAGATCCGTCATGAAGAAGTACGACATGAACGCACCGACCATATACAGCGCGCCATGGGCAAAGTTCGGAATGTGGAGAATTCCGTAGACCAGGGTCAGGCCGAGGGCTACGAGTCCGTAGATGCTCCCCAGGGTTAACCCGTTGATGATTTGCTGGAAGAAAAGGTTCAAGTCTGCCCCTCCGGTGTTTGTTGTTATCGGACGTTTTTGAGGCTTCGAACCACAGGGCCGAATGGCCCTGCAGTCTTGTATGGAACAATTACACTGATCGTCTCAACTGTCAATATTTTAAAATGATATTTCGCTGTGCGATCCTTAATAGCTACCAGGTACCGCTATTGAGACTGCTTCTTCCACTCTTCTTCCTGCAGGGCCCGCCACATCAGCTTGCCGGTTGGTGATTTCGGCAACTCATCCACGAACTCCACGATGGTCGGGACTTTGTAAGCCGCCATCTGTTCCTTGCACCAGGCGGTAATATCGGCTTCGGTGGTCTTGCCCCCGGCTTCCGGGGTCAGCACGATGCAGGCTTTGACCGTCTCGCCCCGCTTGGGATCCGGCGCGGAGATGATGCATACCTCGTGAATCGCGGGGTGACGGTACATCAGCCCCTCGACTTCGGAGGGCCACACTTTGAAGCCGGAGGCGTTGATCATGCGCTTGACCCGGTCGACCATGAAGAAATAGCCGTCCTCGTCGTAGTAGCCCAGGTCGCCAGTACGGAAGAAACGCTTGCCATCGATCTCGACAAACGCTGCTTCGGTCTCCGCCGGCCGATTCCAGTATCCGATCGTGACCTGGGGGCCACAGGAGACGATTTCGCCCGTCTCGCCCGGGCCCTTCTCCTCCAGGGTGTCCACATCGATGATGCGGCTATCCACATCAAACACCGGAATGCCGAGGCACTGGGGCTTGGGATGCGCGGTGGGGTTGATGTGGGTCGCGGCCATGGTTTCAGAGAGGCCATAGCCCTCGATGTAGTCCAGCCCGGTCATCCGCTTGAGTTTTTCGGCCACCGCAACGGGCATGGCGGCACCACCGCCTCCGATCATGTTCAGGCTGCTGAGGTCGTACTTGCCGATATCCGGATTGGACAGGAAGTCCACCGCCATGGTGACGATGTTGGTCCACCCGGTTACCTTGTAACGCTCGATCAGCCGTGCCGCCGTGGTGCGCTCCCAGCGGGTCATGATCACCGAGGTCGAACCGGTGAAAATCGGGCCGTTCATGGATCCGGTCATGCCGGTGACATGGAAGAAAGGCAGGGTCGCCAGCTGGACACTGTCCGCCGTGGTCAGGTTCCAGAACACCCGGTGGACCGCCGTTGCCATCACCGAGCGATGAGTGTGCATGCACCCCTTGGGTGCGCCGGTGGTACCGGAACTGTAGGGAATCACCGCCAGGTCCTCGGGCGTCGCGGTATGTGGCGCCGGGGTATGGCCCGCCGCCATTGCGGCTTCCCAGGTGACCACTCCCGGCACCTCCCGGGACCAGGCCGGAGCCGCCACTTCGGCGGGCAGATCCAGGTCGGTCTCGGGGTTGATGTAGGTGCTGTAGGAGGCAACCACCACCTGCTCAAGATCGGTTTCACCGATCATGGGCGCGATGAAACCTGCCAACTCCTGCCCGGCCATGCAGACCGTAGCACCGGTATCGGCAATGAAGTGCTCCAGCTCCGCCGCCCGGTTCATGGGGTTCACCGGGATCACCACGGCGTCGGCACGCAGGATGGCATAGTAGGAAATCACGTACTGCGGGGAGTTCTGCATATACAGCAGCACCCGGTCACCCTTACTGACGCCCTGGGCCTGCAGATAGCCGGCCATGGTTTCCACTTCCTCATTAAGGCGCCGGTAGTTTATGGGCGCATCGTAGAAGATGATGGCGGTATGGTCAGGGTAGCGCCGGGCCGAAATCTCCAGGTTGGTGTAGACGCTGGTCTTCGGCAGGGTCATGGTTTTGGGCAGTTCCTTGGGCCAGACCTTGTAATGACGTTCAAACATGGTTGTTATTCTCCCCAGGGTGAATCAGTCAGCCGCTTCGGCGGACAAATCAAAGGTGTCGTTGCCCCCTGGCAGGGGGTCTTCATGTCGTAAGGGTGTGAC
Organism: Marinobacter sp. C7; assembly: GCF_022343555.1. GTDB lineage: Bacteria > Pseudomonadota > Gammaproteobacteria > Pseudomonadales > Oleiphilaceae > Marinobacter. Next base: position 7,468 of record NZ_JAKQZH010000002.1, read on the forward strand.
GGCCACCGCTTTGTCCCGGAGCACGGTAACATCGGCATCCGGAGCCACTATGTGGCGTGAGCTGCGCTCAAAGCCCAGCCACCAGTACGGCAGGCTGCGGGCGTCACGCCCGGCCAGCAGTCTCGGCCGCTGGATAGAACCGGTGGACTGCCGGCACCAGCGTGCCGTGGTGATCTCGCCGGCCTCACAGGCCGGGAAATTGACGTTCCAGGCGCGGGCCTCGCCGGGCTGGTAGAGCTTTCGGATCAGGGTCTCGCCATGGGTTTCCACCGGCGACCACCGGATGCCGTCGCGGGTCAGGAACGCCTGGCTCATGGCGATGGCCGGAATGTTCATGTGCAGGGCACTGAGCACGGCCCCGACGGTACCGGAGTACTGCACCGAATCGCTGATGTTGGCCCCGCAATTGACGCCGGAGAGGACCAGGTCCGGCGGCGTTTCCCCGAACCACTCGGCCAGGGAATAGAGCACACAGTCTGCGGGCGTGCCGGAGACGGCATAGCGCTTGGTTCCGGTTTCATAGACCCGGAGCGGACTGTGGATGGAAATGCTCTGGCCGGCACCACTGCGGTCATGCTCCGGCGCGACTACCCAGACCTCCTCGGCGAGTCGCCGGGCGATGGTCTCCAGGATCGCCAGCCCCGGCGCATTGATGCCGTCGTCGTTGGTGATCAGGATGCGTTCACATATCGGACCGTTCATGGGGTTTCCTCACTTCTGTCCGTTGCGGGGACCGTCGCTGGCGATCTTCCAACCGATGTCTGCGAGCAAACTTGCGCGTTTGCCGACCTGCAGGGCGTTGGCGTTGGCAGCGTTGCCATCCAGGGCACGCTTGTAGACGCCCTGCAGGATGGCGGCGAGCCGGAACAGGGAAAACGCCAGGAACACGTGCCAGTCATCGATACCGTCACGTCCGGTTTTGGCACAGTAGCGGGCAATGGTTTCCTGCTCGTCGGGAATACCCAGCGCCTCGAGATCCTCGCCCTGCAACCCGCGCATGCCTTCCATGTCTGAAGGGAGGTAATAAGGAAGGCAGTAGTACGCCAGATCCGCCAGCGGGTGGCCCAGGGTGGACAGCTCCCAATCCAGAATGGCGATCACTTCCGGCTTGTCCGGCGCCAGCATCAGGTTGCCAAAACGGTAGTCCCCATGGGCAATCGCGGTCTCGTCTTTGGCCGGCAGGTTCTCGGGCAGCCAGGCCATCAGCTTGTCCATAGCCGGCAGATCATCGGTTTTCGATGCCAGGTACTGTTTGCTCCAGCGGGCCACCTGACGGGCCACGTAGCCCTCGGGACGACCGTAATCGCCAAGGCCCACGGCATTCACATCCACCGCGTGCAGGGCTGCCAGGGTATCAATCGCGGAATGGTGCGCGGGCAAGCGATCCTGGCGATCCAGGGCGCGGAGCGCCGAATGGCTGATAATCCGGCCTTCGAGGAAGTCCATGACATAGAAGGGCGTGCCGATGACATCGCTGTCCTCGCACAGCACCCGCACGTTCGGTACGGGCACATCGGTGTTTTCGGATAACGCCCGCATAACGCGGTATTCGCGCTCGACCATGTGTGCGGAGGGCAGGGTCTTTCCGGGCGGTTTTTTGCGCAGGACGTAGCGGCCGCTGTCGGTGTCCAGCAGGAACGTGGGGTTGGACTGGCCGCCCTGGAACTGTTTGACCTCCAGGCGGGTGCCGAAGTCCGGCATTGCCTGCTGGAGCCAGGCCAGGAGGTTGGCTTCGTCGAATTTATGGGCCGGGAGGACGTCTACCAATTCCGGAGTCATGCTCATAATTACTCTGTGTCTTTGATTGGGGGCAGCGGCGTGGGGGTGGGTCTGATTTTCTTTCGGGAAAAACAACTCGCTGCGCTCAGACAATTTTCCCTGCAGAAAATCAGACCCACCCCCACGCCTCGGCAAACATTGAGGCTCGCTGTCTCAACAGACTGTTTCGCCGCCGTCCGCGACGATCACCTGGCCGGTGATGTACGCACTTGCCTTCGTGGACAGGAACACGGCCAAACCGGCGATATCAACCGGGTCACCGATGCGGCGGAGCGGGGTTTTGTCCTCGGCGCGTTTGACGCGGACGGGGTCTTCCCACAGAGCCTTGGCGAAGTCGGTCTTGATCAGGCCCGGGGCGATGGCGTTGACGCGGATGCCCTTGGGGCCCCATTCCACGGCCAGGTTTCGGGCCAGGGCGGCTTCGGCGGCCTTGGAAACGCCATAGGTGCCGATCACGGTGTTGCCACGCAGGCCGGCGATACTGGAAAGAAGCACCACGGCGCCCTCGCCTTTTTCGGCCATCTGCGGCAGCACCATGTTGGTGAGCCAGAAGGTGCCTTTGACGTTGGTGTCCATGATCTTGTCCCAGGCGTCGTCAGTCATCTCGGACGTCGGGCCGTAGACCGGATTGGTCGCGGCGTTGCATACCAGCACGTCGATGCTGCCCCAGGCCTCGTTGGTCTTGTCCACCAGGTTCTGCAGATCTTCTTTCTTGCCGACGTGGCAGGGAACGGCCATGGCCTCAAAGCCCTGCTCCCTCAGTTCACCGGCGACCTGTTCACAGGCGTCGGCCTTGCGGCTGGAGATGACGACTCTGGCACCACATCTGGCCATTTCCTCGGCAATGGAGCGGCCGATGCCCTTGGTGGAACCGGTGATGACCGCGACTTTGCCGGTCATATCGAAAAGCGGATTGGTCATAACGTGATCCTCAGCGGTATTGGCGAAGTTCCATCTTGGCAACGGAATCCAGATGCACTTCGTCCGGTCCGTCGGCCAGGCGCAGGGTGCGGACCTTGGCCCAGGCGGAGGCCAGGAAGGTGTCCTGGCTGACGCCGGCGCCGCCGTGGACCTGAATGGCCCGGTCGATGACCTTCAGCGCCATGCTTGGGGCCACTACCTTGATCATGGCGATTTCCTGGCGGGCGACTTTGTTGCCGACGGTGTCCATCATGTGCGCCGCCTTCAGGGTCAGCAGGCGCGCCTGTTCGATTTCCAGCCGGCTGCGGGCAATGTCCTTGCGGATCGAATCGAAGTCAGACAATTTACGGCCAAAGGCTTCGCGGGCATTGGCACGCTTGCACATTGCTTCCAGCGCCCGCTCGGCGATACCGATGGTGCGCATGCAGTGGTGAATCCGGCCCGGCCCCAGACGGCCCTGGGCAATCTCGAAACCACGACCTTCTCCCAGCAGCATGTTGCTGGCGGGTACCCGAACATTGTCGTATTGGATCTCGGCATGGCCGTGGGGGGCGTGGTCATAGCCGAACACGTGCAGCGGGCGGACCATCTTCACGCCAGGGGCGTCCAGCGGCACCAGGATCATGGACTGCTGCTTGTGCTTTTCCGCGTTCGGGTCGGTCTTGCCCATGACGATGGCAATCTTCGAAGTACGGGTCATGGCCCCGGAGGACCACCACTTGCGGCCGTTGATGACGTACTCGTCACCCTCACGGCGGATCTCGCAGGCGATGTTGGTGGCATCCGAAGAGGCCACGTCCGGCTCGGTCATGGAAAAACAGGATCGGATTTCGCCGGCCAGCAGCGGTTTCAGCCACTGTTCCTGCTGCTCCTCGTTGCCATAACGGGCGATCGTTTCCATATTGCCGGTGTCCGGCGCAGAGCAGTTGAATACCTCGGGCGCCATCTCGGAGCGGCCCATGATTTCGCACAGGTGGGCGTATTCGAAGTTGGTCAGACCGGCGCCAAACTCGCTGTCCGGCAGGAACAGGTTCCACAGACCGGCGGCTTTCGCTTTCTGCTTGAGTTCTTCGACGATGGGAACCGGTGCCCAGCGATCCTCGGCATTTTCCACCTGGTGGTGGTGCTTCTCTTCGTTCGGATAGATGTAGGCATCCATGAACTCGGTTAAGTCGGCCTGCAGTTTCTTGGCCTTGTCAGACAGCTCGAACATGTCCGTTTCCTCTCGTTGATTTTTGTGCGGACTGCCGGTGATACCCGCAATCCTGGTCTTGTCAGCGTTGCGCTTCAGATCGGAACGCCCTCGGGCTTATCGCTTCCGGAGCGGATCCGGAAGGTGCCTTCACCGATGGCAAGCAGGTTGCCCTGATCGTCATGCACTTCACCGGTGCTGTTGAAAATGCGCGTGCCACCGGCTCTTTTACGGCCAGTTACCCGGATCACGCCCCCGGAGCACTGTCCTGTGAAGGTGGTCGTCAGGGAGAGCGTGATCGCCTTGCGCATACGGCCGGGGTACGGGCAATAAGTACCGGCCTGGGCCAGGACAATATCCAGCAGGGACGTCAGCACACCGCCGTGGATCACCCCACCCAGATTCAGGTGACGGGGCTCCAGCGCCAACTCGATCACGGCTTCGTTCTCTTCCCAGGACACCTGACGGTAGCCCAGCAGGTTGTGGAAACCCGGCAGGTCGTTGCCTCCGGTAATGTGCAGATTTTCCTTATTCATCAGACTTTCATTCCCGGCAGGTTGAGGGAGGCGGTATTGCCACCGTCCACCGCGAGCGCCTGGCCGGTGATGTAGCTGGCATCGTCGCTGGCGAGGAACAGAATGGCGGCGGCAATCTCCTCGGGATCGCCATAGCGGCGCAGTTCACAGCGGGAGCCCAGCTTGTGGGCCTTTTCATGGGCGCGGGCGTAATCGAACACCGCACGGGTCATCCCGGTTTCCACCAGGCCCGGGCAGACGGCATTGACGCGGACGTTGTCGTCGCCCAGGTCACAGGCCGCGGTCATGGTCAGGTTGATCACGCCGGCCTTGGAGGCACTGTAGGCGTTGCCCCCGGCGCCGGAACGGATACCCGCCACCGAGGCGGTATTGACGATGGCACCGAGCTTGCGGGACTGCATGTGCGGCGCCACGTGCTTGATGAACAGCATGGTGCCGATGAGGTTGACCGCCAGCACCTGCTCCCATTCCTCACGCTCGTTACCGGTCACCGATGGATGCCCGCCGGAACTACTGGCGATGCCGGCGATGTTGCACAGCACATCGATCCGGCCAAAGGTTTCCACCGTTTCAACAACCAGGTCTTTCACCTGGCTTTCGTCGGCGACATTCACCAGGCGACGCAGGTAGCGGGCATCCTCGGGCATGGCGCTTTCGGTCTCCAGTAATCCCGCCTCGGACACATCAGCCATCACTACCGAGGCGCCCTCCCGGGCCAGACGGACGGCAGTCGCACGGCCAATCCCACTACCGGCACCGGTGACGATGGCAATGCGCTGGTCAAATCGCGCCATGGAATCGCTCCTCGTTTTCCGCAATTGTTGTTGTGATCGCGTTCTTATCGTTTCGATAATTTGTCACGCCTTCCGGTTTTGAGTCAATATATTCGAAAGGAAATTTCATCTAGCAAAACACAACAACGCCGGAATAGAGAAAAATGAAAAATACAACTAATGATATGCCGGTCTACGCTCCAGCAACCGACGGCGAGACCATGGAGGCCATCGGCGAACGGATCCAGGATTACCGTGAGAGTCAGGGCAACAAAGCCGCCCTGATCGACGAACGAGGGGCCGTTAGCTGGTCGGACCTGATCAGCCAGGTGAACCGGATTGCCAACCGCCTGCGGACCGCCGGTCTCAAACAGGGCGACTGCGTGGCCGGTCTCTCTGAGAACACACGGGAGTACGTGGCGCTCTATCTCGGCACTCTTGTCGCGGGCGGCTGCATGGTACCGCTGTCCGGCATGGCCAGCGGCGAAGCCCTGACCCTGATGATCCGGGATTGCGAAGCCCGCTTCCTGTTCGTGTCCGGTAAGAATCTGGCGCTCTGGTCCGGGATTCGAAAAGCCGTCGACCTGCCCGAAGAGAATGTGATCGGCCTGGATACAGCAGAGGTGGGTCAGACACTGGAGCAATGGCTGGGCGACGTATCTGACCAAGCCGCTCCGGCACCGGTAACCCTCGACGATCCTTTCAACATCATCTACAGCTCGGGCACTACCGGCACGCCCAAAGGCATCCTGCACGACTATCGTTTCCGTCAGCGCCAGATGATCCGGATGAGCCGGTTCGGGCTGGACGGCAACGCCATCAATCTTGTTTCCACACCGCTGTATTCCAATACCACCCTGGTCTCGGTGTTACCGACTCTGTTCCACGGTGGCATCCTCGTCCTGATGGCGAAATTCGATGCCCACCGCTTCCTGGAACTCGCCGAGCAGTACCGCGTTACCCACGCCATGCTGGTGCCTGTTCAGTACCAGCGCATCCTGGCGATGCCGGATTTCGACCAATTCGATCTGTCGAGCTTCAAGCTCAAGCTGTGTACCAGCGCGCCGTTGCGGGCGGAAGTGATCGCCGAAGCCATGCGCCGCTGGCCCGGCAATATCCGTGAAGTGTACGGCCTGACCGAAGGCGGCATATCCACCAGTCTGGATTGTGCCGCCCATCCCGACAAATGGGACTCCGTGGGATTGCCCACCGAAGGTGCCGAGGTCCGGGTGATTGACGACAATGGCCGGGAGCTGCCCCGGGGCGAAACCGGGGAAATCGTTGGCCGGGCGATCTCGATGATGCGCGGCTACGTCAACCGTCCCGAACAGACCCGGGAAATGCTCTGGACCAGTCCGGAGGGCCTGGTGTTCTATCGCAGCGGTGATATGGGCCGCATCGATGAAGACGGGTTTGTCTACATCCTCGACCGTCGCAAGGACATGATCATCTCGGGCGGGTTCAACATTTATGCAGTGGATCTGGAAAAGGCGCTGCTGGGCCACCCCGCTGTCGCCGATGTGGCAGTCATCGGCATACCCAGCGAGCAATGGGGCGAGACGCCCCTGGCACTGGTGGTCAAGGCTCCGGGCTGCCCGGAGACGGAAACGGAACTGCTGGACTGGGCCAACCAGCGGCTGGGCAAAACCCAGCGACTGGCGGCGGTGGAGTTCCGGGACCAACTGCCCCGCTCCACCATTGGTAAAGTCCTCAAGCGTGAACTCCGGGAGCCCTACTGGACCCGCTAGCGGCGCTGTAATCTTCCCAGGGCCGCCCGGCAATCGTCGGAGCGCAATCGCTCGGAAAACACCGCGCGTTCGCGCTCCAGGGCCTCTCTGACCTGCTCCCGCCAGGGGGCACGGATCAGGCGTTTGCTGGCCCTGAGCGCTTCCCTGGGCTTGCCGGCCAACCGCTGTGCCAGTTCAAGCGCGGCGGCCAGGGCTGTCCCGTCCTCCACCACCCGGCTAACCAGACCACACTCCCTGGCTTCGTCCCCATCAAGAACTTCCCCCAGCAACAGAAGGTCGGTCGCTCGCCGGCTCCCCAGATGGAGGGGCATGGTAACGGTGGACGCGGCTTCCGGTACCAGGCCGAGATCGACGAAGGCGGTCTTGAAGGTCGTGGACCGGCCGGCAATGACCGAATCGCAATGCAGCAGCAGCGTGGTCCCGATACCGATGGCAATCCCCTCCACCGCCGCAATGACCGGGGTATCGCACTCCATCAGGGCCTCGATAAAGGCCAGACCTGCCGAGGGCCGGGGATTCGGGTCCGTGGCGCGGGCACGAAAATCGTCCAGGTCATTGCCGGCAGTAAAGACATTGCCCTGCCCCGAGATGACGATGGCATTGACCGCCGGATCGTCACCCGCCTCGCGGATACGCTCGCCAAGCTGTCCATACATCTCTCGGGTCAACGCGTTTTTCTTGGCGGGGCGATTGATGGTCAGGTGGACCACAGCATCCGTCTGCTGCATGTCGATCATTGAGCTATCCTTCCAGATCATGAGGTTGTTGTTTGAGTAAAAACATCCTATTGCAAAAGCCGGGTGTTGTGATAGATTCAGAGAACATAAATTCACCCTGCAGTTAACAGTTCTGCAGAGTGAAACATAAGAAAGGCCACTACAACAACGAAAGAGGCACAGCCATGAACCTCATAGTACAAGCACGCAAGAAGCTGACCGTTTACGCGTCCGCCCTTACCCTCGGTGTTTCCGCCGCCCTCGCCGCCACGCCGGCTGCCGCGCAGGACACGGTCACCTGGAAGGTCCAATCCCACTGGCCGGGCTCCAGCAGCTCCTACACTGACAGCCTGGGTCGTCTGAAGCGGGTCATCGAGGAGCGCACCGACGGCCGTCTGAAACTGCAGCTCTACGAGGCCGGCGCACTGTTCAAGGCCAAAGAAACCTTCAACGCAGTCAGCCGCGGCATTCTCGAAATGGGCACCATTTCACCCGCCTATGCCCAGGACAAGGTTTCCCTGGCGGGCATCGCCTCCGGTCTGCCCTTTGCATTCCGTAACGTCTGGGAAGCGGCCTACTTCCACCAGAACCTGGGCTTCGAGCAGATGCTGCGAGACGAAGCCGCCGAACATGGCGTTTACTGGGCAACCGACAAGGTCTACCCGACCGAGATGGTGGTCAAGAAGCCCATCGAGAGCTGGGACGACTTCACCAGCCTGAAGATCCGCTCTTCCGGCGCACTGCAGAAGTTCCTGACCGAGGCCGGTGCCGCTGCCTCCTACATTCCGGGCGGTGAGCTGTATTCCGCCCTGGACTCCGGCATTGTGGACGGAGCTCACTGGGGGGCTTCCCAGGGCGCCTTCAGCATGGGCCTGTATGAAATCGCCAAGTACCACGTGCAGCCTGCCCTGAACATCGCCGGCACCGACGTCATCATTGTCAGCCAGAAGGCTCTGGACAAGCTGCCGGAAGACATGCAGAAGATCGTCAAGGATGCCCTGAACGAGCAGTTCTGGATCCGCACCAACGAGTACCAGTACAAGGAGCGCATCACCCTGGCCAAGGCCATTGCCGAGGAAGGGGTTCAGCTCAACATCCTGCCGGATGAGGTACAGGACAAGCTGGTAGCCACGGCCCAGAAAATGTGGGAAGAGGAAGGCAAGCGCAGCGAAAACGCCCAGAAGGCACTGGACATGCTCAAGAGCTACCTGAGCGACCTCGGCTACCTCTGATCCCACCGGTATCCGTGTAACCCGGGCCGGAGTCCAGCACTCCGGCCTTTTTGTCCCTGACTACAACCAACGTCCTCCTGGAGAGAACCATGGGTGTGATGATTGCCGCATTCATGAGAGGGATTACCCGTCTCAATGATGTCGTCGGGCGCTGGATAGCCCTGCTGGTGTTCGCGATGTTTGCGTTCCTTTTGCTGGAAGTGGGCTTCCGCTACCTGTTCAACTCGCCGACGGTCTGGACCAATGAGCTGACCCAGATGCTGTTCGGTATCTATGCGGTGATGTCCGGCGGCTACATCATGGCCCATCGCGGTCACGTCAATGTCGACCTGGTGCATTCCCACCTGGCGCCGCGCAAGCGGGCGGTGCTGGACATTGTCACCTCCACGGTCTTCTTCATCTTCACGCTCGCGCTGCTCTGGTTCGGCATCGACATGGCCACGGAGTCCATGTCCAGCTGGGAGACCTCCTACTCCGCCTGGAATCCGCCCATCTGGCCGGTCAAGCTCGCGATTCCGATCGGTACGGCTCTGCTGGTCCTGCAGGGCCTGGTCAAGCTTCTCGAGGATATCGCAGTAGCCTTCAATCTGGATTACCACACCCCCGAAGACACTGATTCCGAAGGAGAACAGCTGTGAGTATTGAAGTCCTGACCCTGCTGTTCTTCGGCACCCTGCTGTTTTTACTGCTGCTGGGCCTGCCGCTGGCGTTTGTGCTGGGCGGCGTGTCCGTGGTGTTCCTCTATTTCACCTGGGGCTTCGACTCCTTCTACATGGTGGCCTCGCAGATCTGGGGCACCATGGGCAGCTTCACCCTGGTGGCCATTCCGCTGTTTGTGTTCATGGCCATGATTCTGGAGCGCACCGGCGTCGCCAGGGATCTGTACCGGATGATGCACCTGTGGTGCGGTGGCCTCAGAGGCGGTCTCGCCCTGGGTACCCTGGGGATCTGCGCCGTGTTTGCCGCCATGGTGGGCATCAGCGGTGCTGCCGTGGTCGCCATGGGCACCATTGCCCTGCCGTCCATGCTCGAACGGGGATACGACAAGAACATGGCCCTGGGTGTCATCAACACCGGCGGCGGCTGGGGCATCCTGATACCGCCCAGCATTCTGATGATCCTGTACGCGTTGATCACCGGGGTTTCAGTGGGCCAGATGTTCGCTGCCGGCATCATGCCCGGCATCCTGCTGATGGTGCTGACCGCCATTTACATCCTGGTGCGTTGCCACCTGCAGCCGGAACTGGCCCCCGCCCTGCCGAAAGAAGAGCGGGGCACGTGGCCGGAGAAGCTGCGCGCCCTGAGAGCGGTGCTGTTGCCGATCGGCGTGGTGGTCATGGTGCTGGGCTCCATCATCGGCGGTATTACCACCCCGACCGAAGCCGCTGCCATGGGCGTTCTCGGTGCACTGATCTCGGCCGCCGTATACAAGCAGTTCAAGTGGAGCATCCTGCAGGAAGCGGCAATCCGTACCTTCAAGCTCACCGGCATGATCATGTGGATCCTGTTTGCCGCCCACGCCTTCAGCGCTGCCTACCAGAGCATGGGCGCCCAGGAGTTGATCGAGGGCCTGATGAACATGGTTCCCGGTGGGCCGTGGGGCATCATCATTGCGATGATGGTCATCGTATTCCTGCTGGCCATGGTGCTGGACCCGGTGGGCATCATGCTGATCACCCTGCCCGTGTTCATGCCGATCGTGGAATCCCTGGGCTTCGATCCGATCTGGTTCGGCATCCTGTTCGTGATCAACATGGAAATCGGCTACATGACGCCGCCGTTCGGCTTCAACCTGTTCTACCTGAAAGGCATCGTGCCTCCCTCGATCACCATGAAGGACATCTACAGGTCAATCATTCCGTTCGTGATTGTGGAAATCATCGGCATCATCCTGATCATGATCTTCCCGGAGATTGCCACCTGGCTGCCGGACCTGTTCTTCTGACCACCCCAAACTGACAGGCAATAAAAAAAGGCCCGGCGGACGTCGTCCATCGGGCCTTTTTTGTTTCCGTTTCCCGCCCGGCCCGAAGCCGGCAACCGGGACGGGAGTTAAAACGGGGTCAGATGAAAGCTTTCATCTGACCCCTGCTTTGGCGGCAACCGGGGGGATCACGCCATCAGGTTGTAAATGAACACGATCACCACGGCAATCGGAGTCACGAACCGGATCAGGTTGTACCACAGGCCGAAGGCGCTTCCGGTCAGGGCCAGATCGGACTTCAGTGACTCCCGGGCCACGAACCAGCCGACGAACAGGGCCGTGAGCAGGCCAGACAGCGGCAGCATGATGTTGGCGGTGACGTAGTCCAGCAGATCGAAGATGGTCTTGCCCTCAAAACGGTCGAACATGGCCAGCGGAGTGACATCGGACCAGACGTTGAGGGACAGGATCGAAGCGATGCCCAGCGCCCAGCACAGCACGCCCACCAGAATCGCGCTGCCGGTACGGGCAAGGCTGGTCTTCTCCTCGACCCACTCGACCACCGGTTCCAGCAGGGAAATCCCGGAGGTCCAGGCGGCGAAGAGCAGCAGCACGAAGAACAGGGCACCGAACAGACTGCCAAAGGGCATGTTGCCGAACGCCAGCGGCAGCGTCTGGAAGATCAGCCCGGGGCCGGCACCCGCTTCCAGGTTGTTGGCAAACACCACCGGGAAAATGGCCAGACCCGCCAGCAGGGCAACCCCGGTATCCATGACGGCAACACTGATCGCAGTACGGCCAATGGAAACATCCCGGCCCAGGTAGGACCCGTATGCCATCATGATTGCCATACCCAGGCTCAGGGTGAAGAAGGCGTGTCCCAGGGCAACCAGCACACCGCTGACGGTAAGCGCGCCAAAGTTGGGGCTGAACAGGAAGCTGACCGCCTCACCGAAGTGGCCGGTGGTGGTGGCGTAGCCGACCGCTACCAGGAGCAGGATGAACAGGGCCGGCATCAGAATGGTCGCAGCGCGCTCCAGGCCACCCTTGAGGCCGCGCGAAACCACCAGTACCACCAGCGCCATGAACACAGTGTGCCAGATCAGCAGCTGCACCGGGCTGCCGAGCAAGCCGCCGAACAGGTCACCGATGGATTCAGCGGTACCACCGGTGAAATCACCGGCAGCGGCGTGACCGATGTAAGAGGCCGCCCAACCACCAATCACGGAATAGAACGAGAGGATAATAAAGGCAGCCAGCATGCCCACAATCGCCGAGATCCGCCAGAGCGGAGAGGCCAGGTTGCGCTCCGCCACCAGGCGGAAGCTGGTGATCGGGTTGTGGCGGCCGTTCCGGCCGATAAATACCTCGGCCATCATGATGGGAATACCAATGATGGCGATACACAGCAGGTACACCATGACAAAGGCACCACCACCGTTCTCGCCGGTGACGTAGGGGAACTTCCAGACGTTGCCCAGACCGACGGCAGAACCGGTAGCCGCCAGAATGAACGCCAGCCGGGACGACCAGAGGCCACGGGCGGTGTAATCGCCGTTACCCGACACGGAGTTGGATTGAGACATGTTGATTTCCTGTGCTTTCGGCTAAGGAATTGAAAGTATATCGAGCGCCCGGGACAGGCCCGGGCCATTGGGGCGGGATTCTGCCAGCACTGGCGTGCCGATGCCAGTACCGGCCAGTATCAGGCAGCGCTGGCCAGACGGGCCCGGGGATGGAAGCGGGCATTCACCCACAGGGAAAACACGATGACCGCACCACCAATGGCGAGGCGCAGCAGATCGGCATCACGGTTCCAGATCAGGAGGTTAACCAGAAGGCCGGCCGGCACCAAAGCATTGTTCATGATTGCCAGGGTGCCCGCATCCACCTTGCACGCGCCACGATTCCACAGGAACAGTCCCAGACCGGAAGCCGCAAAGCCGAGCCAGGCCAGCACGCCCCACTGCAGTTCGGTGGAGGGCAGCCGCTCCGGATTACCAAAGATCATGAATGATGGCAGCGCGATAATCAGCGCTCCGAAAAAGAAGTAGCCGAAGGTCCGGAAAGAGCCGAGATCCAGCGGATACCGCTGCATGATATGTTTGTAACCCACCTGGCCGGCGGCAAACGTAAAGTTGGCTATCTGCAGTAACAGGAAGCCGGTAATAAAATCCTGGCTAAGGCCGTCATAGCGGATGATGCCCGCCCCGAGGGTGGCGATAGCGGCAGCCAGCAGGGCCACCGGTGAGAAACGGCGGAACAGCGCGTCGTCGATCAGCGTCACATACAGGGGGGTGAATATGGTAAACAGCAGGACTTCCGGAACGGTCAGGTAACTGAACGAGCGGTAAAGACACAGATAGGTCACCCCGAACTGCAGCATACCGGTGACCAGAATGCCCAGCTTGAGTCCGGAAGGCACACCGCGCCAGCGGGTAAACGGCAAAAAGATCAGCGACGCGATCAGCACCCGGGTCAGCACGGCAAAATCACTGTCCACCTGCCCGGCGAGGAATTCTCCGATCAGGCTGAAGGAAAACGCCCAGAGAACCGTAACAAAAATCAGCAAACCCATGTTGATAATCTCTCCCATTAACCGAGGCGCGTACTGTAACCGCTTTTCCGGTAGGATGCAGGCCTGTTTCACACCATGGATACCAAAGGGCCGATCGCCGCGATGGACGAAACCCACCAGCCATTACCCGAAGCCCGGCGGCCTCTGCTAAGCAGGGTCCTCACCGAATGGCGGACTCTGGCCCTTCTTGGCGGCCCTATCCTTGTCGCCCAGGTTGCCCAGATGGCCAACGGCGTAATCGATACGGTCATGGCCGGCCACGCCAGTGCCGAGGACCTGGCCGCCGTGGGTATCGGCAGCAGCCTGTGGATGCCGCTGTTCCTGTTTTTCATGGGCGCGCTGGGCGCCCTGCAACCGATCATTTCCGGTTACAACGGTGCGGGCACCCGCGAAAAGATCATGCCGGCCACCTGGCAGGGGCTGTATCTGGCGGGGGCGGGTTCGGCGATCATGATCCTGCTGCTGCTCAACGTTCACCCCGTACTCACGTTGCTGGAACTGGAATCGAATACCAGCCGGATAACCCAGGGATACCTCGATGCCTTTGCGTGGGGCGTGCCGGCGCTGCTACTGATGACCGCCCTGCGCGGGCTGACGGACGGCCTCGGCCATACCCGGGTAATCATGGCGTTCTCTGTTCTCAGCACCCTGATCAACCTGCCCCTGAACTACATCTTCATCTACGGAAAGCTCGGCATTCCGGCAATGGGGGGTATCGGCTGTGGCTGGGCCACGTCGCTGTCCAACGGAGTTGCTGCGGTTGCGATGCTGGTTTACCTGAACCGGAGCCGGGTCTACCGGAGCTTCCATCTGGTGACGGACTGGACCACACCCGACAGACAAGGGCTGGCGTACATCCTGCGCATCGGCGTCCCGATCGGATTCACCATCTTCGTGGAGGCCAGCATGTTCTCGGTCATCGCCCTGTTCCTGGCCCCGCTGGGACCGGTCGTGGTCGCCGGCCACCAGATTGCCCTGAACGTCGTGTCTTTACTGTTCATGGTGCCATTGAGTCTCGGCATGGCGCTGACCCTGCGGGTCAGCTTCCTGGTCGGAGCCGGGGCGCCAGACAGCGCCCGGCTGATCTCCCGCAGCGCATTGGTGCTGGCAGGAGCCATTGCCCTGGTCTTCGCCACCCTGCTCTACACCTTCTCCCCGGAAATCGCCGCTCTGTACTCGGGTGAGGCAGACGTCCGTGCGGTGACCGTGGCCCTGCTGGGCTTTGCGGCCCTGTTCCAGGTGGCCGACGTTGTCCAGGTCACCTGCATCAGTGCACTCAGAGGCTACAAGGATACCCGCATCCCGATGTTCATCATGCTGTTCTCATTCTGGGGAATCGGCCTGCCACTCGGTTACTTGCTGACCTTCACGGACTGGCTGGTGACCGCCATGGGCGCGGCGGGTTTCTGGGTAGGGCTTACTTGCGGGCTGACCTCCGCCAGCGTGCTGCTTGGCTGGCGTCTGTTTCGTTATCGTCCGGATCAGGCCAGCTGAGGTACCACCCGAATCCGGGGTTCCGCAAACACCGCCCGGTCGCGACCCGACTCCTTGGCCTGATACAGGGCGTCGTCGGCGCGGGCAAGCCAGGAACCCACGGTCTCTCCCCAATCCAGTTCGGCAATACCAAATGAGGCGGTGATTGATCCGCCCGGGTGTTTCACATGATTGCGCAGCAATTGCTGCAAGTTGGCGATGACCGTCTTGAGCCCGGGGCCATCACTCCCCGGAAGCAGCAGCACGAACTCCTCGCCGCCGTAACGGAACAACTGGTCCGATTTCCGGGTGTTCTTGCGGAGCACCTTGACCAGATCAACAAGGACCGCATCCCCGACATAGTGGCCGTACTCGTCATTAATCTTCTTGAAATGGTCAATATCGAGCAGAATCAGGGCACAGGAAATTCCGGTCCGGGTCGCATGAGCCTGCGCGATTTCCAGTTCCTCGTCCATGGCCCTCCGGTTTTTCACACCGGTAAGGGGATCAATGGTGGCCAGATGCTCCAGACGCCTGCGCTGATCTTCGTTGCGGCTGGCAAAAACAAAGGCACAGGCACTGACCACCAGGACGGTGGATACGAACGAGCCCATCTGTTCCAGGCTGGAGAAGGCATCACCCTGGGCAACCATGAGTCCCACCGCCGTGACATTGATGGCTATGGCAATTCGCGGCGGCGTCAGGAAGAAACTCGTTATCAGGCTGGGATAGAGCCAGAACAGTCCCGAATCACCGACCAGTCCGGCCACGACCACAGCGCCAAAACAAGCGACGACAGCCATGAACAAACCACTGCGCCGGGTATCACCGGTCCACCACGCATAGGCCACGCCGGCAGAGACGCCGCACAAGATGAGCAGGTCCACCACGCCCGTCGCCGTGTCGCCCTGATGAAAGCGCAACACGGCGAACGGCGTGATACCCAGAAAGCCGCTCAGTCCCAGCAGAGTGATGATGGACAGGCGAAAATCGGATCTAAGACGTTGGAACATCGGGACAGGTTTCCGACAATGGTCGCGTGGTGGCAACAAGGTTAGACCAACAACACCCGAAGGTCCTCATGAGTGACTATTCTTTAACAATGTTTCATGGAGCATTCAGGTTAATACGCCGCATTTTCCGCAACAGACCAGAAAAACCACACTTTTAACAAGGAATTGATAACGTAACTCCGCATTCCGGAAACCAAAATTTACCAAGCGGCAAAATACAGGCATCTATACTGGGATCAGCTGAAATTCACCGTTATGGTTGCCTATGTCCAACGCCTCCGCCCCCCAGTCAGAACAGGAACTGCTCAACGCGCGCCTGGAGCAGGCCAACCAGCAGTTGCTGCAGTCCGAAAAACTGGCGGCAATCGGTCAGCTCGCCGCTGGCGTCGCCCATGAGATCAATAACCCGGTGGGTTATGTGTACTCCAACCTGCAAACCCTCGACAACTATCTCAACGATCTGTTCCGGCTGACCGAAGCGGTGGATAACGCCCGCTGCATCGAAGACCTGCGCCAGATCAAACAGAACATCGACTACGATTTCCTGAAGGACGACTTGCGTGACCTGCTGGCCGAATCCCGGGAGGGCATCGAGCGGGTCAAAACCATCATCGCCGCCATGAAGGATTTCTCCCACATCGAGGAGGAGGAGTTCAAACCGGCGGACCTTCATCGAGGTATCGAGACTACCCTGAACGTGGTCAACAACGAACTCAAGTACAAGGCCGAGGTGGTGCGGGAGTTCGGAGATCTTCCGGAGGTGGAGTGCATCATCTCCCAGATCAACCAGGTGATCATGAACCTGCTGGTCAATGCAGCCCATGCCATTGAAACCTTTGGCCGGATCACCATCCGTACCCGCCAGAAAGGCAGCACTGTCGTGGTCGAGGTGCAGGACACCGGCCGGGGCATCTCGCCGGAACACCGGCACCGGATCTTCGAGCCGTTTTTCACCACCAAACCGGTTGGCAAGGGCACGGGCCTGGGGCTATCCCTGTCTTTCAATATCATCGAAAAGCACCAGGGCACGCTCGACGTGGAAAGCGCTCCCGGTGAGGGAACGTGTTTTCGTATCACCCTGCCGATCGTGCACCCTGACACCGATAACGAATAACCCCCGGCGACACGGAGATAAACCATGATCAAGATCCAGCTGGTGGACGATGAACGCAACATCCTCAGCGCCCTGCGCCGGTTGCTCAAGCCCGAGGGCTGGGAAGTCCACACCTACGACAACGTCGAGGAAGCCCTGGGCAGCCTCAAGGATCACGAATACGCGGTCATCATTTCAGACTTCCGCATGCCAACGGCCGATGGCGTGACCTACCTTCAGTTCGCCAAGCAGCGACAGCCGGATGCCGTTCGGCTGGTGCTTAGCGCCTATGGGGATCGCGAATCCATGATCAAGGCCATCAACCAGGCCGAAGTGCACCGGTATCTGTCCAAACCCTGGGAAGATCACGAGGTGATCAGTGCCATCCGATCCGCCATCGATCTTTACCAGCTGAAGAAAGAAAATCAGCGCCTGCGCCGGGAAAACGAACGTCAGAAAGACATGATCCGGGCACGGGAGGAAGAGTTGTTGCGTCTGGAAACCGAAAATCCCGGCATCACCCGGGTACAAAGGGACACCGACGGATCGGTGTTGCTCAGTGACGATGACTGAACCGGACCTGCGCGATGCCTGATTTCAGCCCGGAGGACAACAAGCTGGCCCTGAAGGTGGTGTTCTACGGCCCGGCCCTGAGCGGCAAGACCACCAACCTGATGCAGCTGCATTCCCTGCTCAATCCAGAGCGCAAGGGCGAGCTCATGGTGCTGGAAACCCGGGACGATCGCACCCTGTTCTTCGACATGCTGCCCATCGGGCTTCGCAGCCGCTCGGGCCTGGATCTGAGGCTTAAACTCTATACCGTGCCGGGACAGGTCCAGCACGACAGCACCCGCAAGGCGGTACTATCCCGGGCCGATGGCGTGGTGTTTGTGGCTGACTCCCAGATCGCCCAGCAAGACAACAACGCCATTGCCTTTGGCAATCTGGAAGACAATCTCGACAAGGTTGGCCTCGACATCGATACCGTCCCCATGGTGGTGCAGTTCAACAAACGGGATCTGCCCAATGTGGTCGAAGAGACCGAACTTCAGGGGCGATGGGCGGGCACGCCCTGGGCTCCCCTATCGATGGCATCGGCGCTGAAAGGCGAAGGAGTGATTGAAACCTTCCGGGTGCTGCTTGATCGCCTTTACACGGTGATCGATTCGGAGTTTGATCTGGCCGGCAGACATGACATCGACCGAACCACCTTCATCCGCCGCCTGAGCGCCAGTCACGGGGGAGACGATGCGTAACTTCGAGGACGATCCAGCCCTGGCCGACCTGCTGACCCCGAACCAGATTCAACGGCTCAGCGAAGGCCTGAGCGCCCTTTGCCGGGAACCGGTACTGATAACGGAACAGCGCCTGAACGAGTCCGTGCCGGTGGAATTCAACCTGGAGACCATTGGCTGGCTGAGCGGCGGGGCCTCGGCCTCGGAGCGCGAGGCCGCAGCCGGCCTCGTGTCTTTCCTGATGCTGTTTGTGGCCAAATACCGGCTCGCGGCCAACCTCCACCACGACACCACGGAAGCCAGCTATGCCGAACTGCAGCGCCAGAATGCGGCCCTGAAAGCGTCGGAAGCCAGGTATCGGGAGCTGTCCGACCAGTTGCAGCAACAGGTGGACGAACAGGTCGCGGTGATTCGCCAGACTCAACAGGAACTCTATGAGAGCGCCCGCCTTCGCTCTGTCGGGCATCTGGCGGCGGGTGTGGCCCATGAGATCAACAACCCGGTCGGGTTTATCAGCAGCAATCTGCGGGTCGCCCGGGATTACGTGGATAACCTGGAACCCCTGTTGCCGGATACGGCGGACAACCGGGACATGCTCGGGGATTTCAGCGACTTGTTGAGTGAGTCGATCGAGGGCACCGACCGGATTGCCCGTATCGTTGCTGACCTGAAGACGTTCGCCAGCATCGACCAGGCCGACAACGCCCTGTGTGACCTCAACAGCCTGCTTCTAAGCGCGATACACCTGGTACAGACCGAGTACGATCACAACTTGACCATCATCGAGAGTCTGGGGGAGCTTCCCCGGATTCCCGGCCATCCGTCCCGGCTGTCCCAGACGCTGTTCAACCTGTTGGACAACGCTGCGCAGGCCATCGGGAACGATGGCCGCATCCTGGTCCGGACCCAGGCAGACGATGCCGGGATCCAGGTAACCATCCAGGATAACGGTTGCGGCATCCCCGATTCCATCCGCAGCCAGGTATTCGACGCCTTTTTTACCACGCGGCCAGTGGGTTCCGGGGCGGGCCTCGGGCTGACCGTGGCCCGGGATACGGTCCATGCCCACGGCGGCCAACTGACACTCGACAGCCAGGAAGAAGCGGGTACCCGCGTCATCCTGGTCCTGCCAGCCAAACAAGGTGCCTGAATGGCCAAACGCTACGCATCCCTGTTTTACGGAAACGATACCGACAAGCAACCAGGCCGCGAGCCGGCAAAGAAAGCCGCGCCTTACCGCTTGCTGCTGGTGGACGATGAGCCCAACATCCTGGCGTCGTTGCGCCGGGTATTCCAGCGGGAAAATTACGAGCTGCTGTTTGCCCGCAGCGCCGACGAGGCGCTGAAGATCTTGGAAAACCAGCCGGTTGAACTGATCATGACCGACTTCATGATGCCCGGCATGAATGGCAGTGAACTGCTCCGGGAAGTCCGGGAACGCTGGCCCCAGACCATCCGCATCATGCTGACCGGCCACGCCAACACCGACGCGGTGATGGGGTCGATCAAGGACGGCGCGGTGTACCGCTTCATCCTGAAGCCCTGGAACGACGACGATATCCGGCTGACCATCGCCCTGGCACTGGAACAGTACGAACTGATGCAGCGCAACCGGTCCCTGCAGGAGCAGACCCAGAAACAGGGCCGGGACCTGGAGACCATCAGTAAGCTCACCGCCACCAACCGCAGTCAGCTCGCCATCCTGCTGCACAAGAAAGGCTGGCTTAACCCCCAGCAGATCCAGCAACTGCATCGCGAGATGCAGAGCCAGAAGACGCCGGTGGTCCGCCAGCTGCTCAAGCACGACTGGGTGGACTTTCAGAAGGTGTTTGAACTGCTGCGTGACGACATGCTGTTCGAGGAGGTGGACCTGCGGGAATTCCAGCCGGATCCGAGCCTGCTGTCCCTGATTCCCCAGAAAATCTGCACACGCCAACTGGTCCTGCCGCTGCGGGTCAGCGGCCAGCGCCTGCGCCTGGCCATGGTGGACCCCATGGACATAAACCTGATCGACGAACTCGGGTTCATGACCGGCTACACCATCCATCCCCTGCTGTGCGAAACCTCGCAGATGCAGACCAAGCTGGCGGAAATCTTCGGAGACACCAACGACCTGGAAGACATCACCACCAAGGTGGGGTCCGATGATCCCTATGAAGGCATCGAGATCGTCCTGGATGAGGATACCGACCAGGAATCCCTGGAACAGCTACTGGGCAGTTCCGAAGAGCCACCGGCGATCCGGCTGGTTAACGCCATCATCCTCGAGGCCCTGCGCCTGGGGGCAAGCGATATCCATATTCACCCCCGCACCAAATCGCTGGTGGTACGCTACCGGATTGACGGGGTACTGCAGGACAAGATCCACATCCCCACCAACCTGTTGATGTCCGTGGTCTCGCGCATCAAGGTGATGGCCGAGCTGGACATCACCGAACGGCGGCGGCCCCAGGATGGCCGGATCACCGTAAAGACACCGATGCGCATTGTGGACCTGCGGATTTCCACCCTGCCCACCATCAACGGCGAAAAGGTGGTCATGCGGGTACTGGAACGCCAGTCCTCAGCGCAGTCCCTGGAGGACCTGGGCCTGTCGCAACACAACCTGGCGCGGCTCAAGCACGTCATCGCCAAGCCCCAGGGTATCATTCTCGCCACCGGCCCCACCGGCAGTGGCAAGACCACGACCCTCTATGCCCTCTTGCAGCACAACGCCTCGCCGGAACGCAATTACGTCACCATCGAAGACCCGGTGGAGTTCCACGTCGATATGGCTGGCCAGGTGCCCGTCAAGGACCGTATCGGGCTGGATTTTGCCAGCGTGCTGAGGGCAATCCTGCGCCAGGACCCCGATGTTATCCTGCTGGGCGAAATCCGGGATGAGGAGACCGCCGATGTGGCATTCCACGCGTCGATGACCGGCCACCTGGTCTATTCCACCCTGCATACCAGCTCGGCAGCCGCCACCGTGGCCCGGCTG
Source organism: Marinobacter sp. C7 (assembly GCF_022343555.1). Taxonomy (GTDB): domain Bacteria; phylum Pseudomonadota; class Gammaproteobacteria; order Pseudomonadales; family Oleiphilaceae; genus Marinobacter. Next base: position 28,661 of record NZ_JAKQZH010000002.1, read on the forward strand.
CTGGACCTCGGGCTGAAGCCCTTCGTGCTCGCTTCGGCACTGGAAGCGATCATTGCCCAGCGGCTGGTACGGCGCATCTGCACCCATTGCCGGGAAGAAACCGACCAGCCCACGGAAGTGCTTGAGCAACTGGGGCCACAGTTCCTGGACCCGGAGCTTCGGTTTTACCGGGGGCGGGGCTGCGAGAAATGCCACAAGGGCTACAAGGGCCGGGTCGCCATTCACGAAGTGCTGACCATGAACGAAGAGCTGCGGATTGCGATCACCGAGGGCGCCAGCGCCATGCAGATCGAGACCCTTGCCCGGGAGAAGGGCATGAGGGTGCTGCTCGACGACGCCCTGGAAAAACTGCGCGACGGTCTGACCACAGCCGACGAAATCCTGCGACTGCTGGGCCCCCAGGTACTCCATGGTTAACGCGTTCAAGCGACCGGCCTTCTGGTACTGCCTGACCCTCGCACTCGCGATTTCCCTGGGCTCCGTGGGCCTGCTCATCCTGGTCGACTTCAGCATCAGCGGCTCGGAAAGCGTCGGTAGACCGACGCTGCGTCCCGGTGGTGGACTGGTGGCTCTGGCTCTGTGTGCCAGCCTTCTCGCGCTGCTGTTGCGCTTACGCTGGCTCGCCACAGGTCTGGGCTTGGGCGTCATCGCCCTTGCCTCACTGCTGACCCTGACGCCCCGCTTTTCCGGCATTGACTGGCTGGAAACCGTCTCACTCAACCCATTGCTGTTGCTGGTCGTCACCCTGATCAGCCTGAGCGGTCTGGCCGCCATGCACCTGTCCCGGGGCTGGGTGGTCGGGCTGGCCTGCGGGCCCCTGGTCCTCGGCATCGGATTGTTGTCACTGCTATCCCACTGGCATGGCGGACTTCTGGAACTGAGCCTTGGCAGCATCACCGAGTCCACCCTGGTAATCAGCCCCATGGCCATGCTCATTGGCCTGACCCTACCGTTCCTGTACTCCATCTATCACAGCAAGGTGCAGTTCTATTCCAAAGGCCTGCTGGTGCTTGGCATCCTTGGCATCCTGGTAACCACGCTGAGCTGGCATGCCCTCAGGTTACAGTCCGGCGAGCGCTTGATCGAACGGGCCGAGTCACTGGCAAGCCAGCTCGAGGCCTCCAGCAACTCTGCATTCGAGGTGAAGCTCGCGCTGATCCGGCGCCTCGCCGAGCGCTGGGAGCTGCTCAATGGCGTTCCCCCGGAGAATTTCTGGGACCAGGAGGTTGGCAGTTACCTGCGGGATTTCCCGGACCTTCGGCTGATCACCATCCTCAACCGCGAGCACGAACCGGTGCGTACCGAGTCCCGCACGCTCGACTACCGGGGCTGGCTGGAAGTCTTTCTGTCTGATCGGAGTACCCGGAGCTGGCTCGACCACGTGACCGAATCCCGAACGGCCCATCTGAGCCGCCCACTTCCGGACAATCAGGACCACTTGCACGCCGCGGTGGCCGTGCCCATCACGCCAGGCCCGGGTTATTCCTGGACCGCCCTTGCGGTGGTGGACCTCCAGACCGTCTATGAGGGCCTGACCGACTATTACGGCGGCAAGCTGCACATCAAGGTCTTCCATGACGACGACAACGTGTTCGATACCGCCCCGGAGATACCGGCAGACCAGGAGGCTCTGCTGGCATCCCAGCAAATGACCCCACACCACGACAGCCAGCGCAGAATCGAAGTCTATACCCGCAAGGGCAGCCTGCCCCCGGGGGAACTCTATCTCCCGCCGGCCGTCCTGTTCACCGGTCTGGGCCTGAGCTTCCTGGTGATGCTGTCCCATTTCTTCTGGCGCCAATCCGAACAGCGCGCACGGAACCTCGCCGAACTGAACCTGACTCTGAGCCAGCATCTCGAAGAAGAAAGGGATCTGCGAACGACCAACGAAACCCTCTCCCGGGAGCGCGATCAGTTCTTTGCCCTGTCACCGGACATGTTCTGCATCGTCGACCTGAACAGTCATTTTTTCGAGTTGAACGAAACCTTCATACTTACCCTCGGATACACACGGGAACAGCTACTGGGTAGCTCCTATATGAATCTGGTGCTTCAGGATGATCACGCAAAAACCGTTGCAGCTGTAAAGTCGCTGGTGGAAGGCCACGAGGTCAAAGACCTCCAGATCCGGGTACTGGACAGTGACGGCGGTCTGCACTGGCTGCAGATCAATGCCATCCTCAGTGCCGATGACCTGATCTACGTCGTGGCCCGGGACATGACCGAGCAACTGGAGATCGAAGACAAGCTCCGGGAAAACGAGGCGCTTCTGAAGATGGCCGAACGGCAGGCCCGGATTGGTGGATGGGCGGTGGACCTGGCCACCGGCAAGGCCACGTGGTCGGACACAGTCTGCGACATCCACGAGTTACCCCGGGGACAGGTACCGGAGGTAAACGAAGCGATCAATTACTACGTTGACGAACATAAGGACCAGATCCGGGCAGCCGTGCAACTTTGCGCCGAAACCGGCCTGCCCTTCGATGAAGAGCTCCAGATCCGCACCGCCCGGGGTAACCTTCGCTGGGTGAGAACCATCGGCCATGCAGTGCAGGACGACGACGGGAACATTGTAAAACTGCAGGGCGCGTTCCAGGACATTACCGAAAGCCGGCAGGCGATGGAGCAGTTGCGCCGGTTCGCCGACCGCCAGGCCAAGATCTTCGAAAGCATTACCGACGCATTCTATACCCTCGACAACGACTGGCGTTTTACCTACGTCAACCGCAAATCGGAAGAACTGTTACACAAGAAGCGCGAAGACCTGCTGGGCCACAACATCTGGGAAGTATTCCCGGACACCATCGGCACAACGCTCGACGATCAGTATCACCATGCAGTGGAAACCGGCAACTCGGTCTCTTTCGAGTTCTATTACCCGGCACTGAACGAATGGCTGGAAATCAGCGCCTACCCTTCCGAAGAGGGCCTGGCGGTCTATTACCGCAGTATCCGGGAGCGCAAGGAAGCCCAGCAGCAACTGGAATCGGCGATGGCCGAACTGGAGCGCAGCAACCGTGAATTGCAGGACTTCGCCTTCGTCGCCTCCCACGACCTGCAGGAACCCCTGCGCAAGATCCAGGCCTTCTCGGACCGGCTGATGACCAGATCGGACCAGTTCGGCCTCCGGGAGCAAGACTACCTCAACCGCATGCAGTCGGCCGCCGGGCGCATGCAGCAGCTGATCGAGGATCTGCTGAGCTATTCCCGGGTCACCACCCGCGCCAGGCCGATGGCACTTTGCCACACCGATGACGTCCTGGCAGGCGTACTGCAGGATCTGGACACGGCCATTACCCGGGAGCAGGCCCGGATCGACGTTCAGCCGTTGCCGGATGTGGTGGGGGACGCCACTCAACTGCGCCAGGTGTTCCAGAACCTGCTCACCAATGCCATCAAATTCCATGCCCCTGACACACCACCGGAAATTTCCGTCTATGCTGAGGATGTCAGTGACTCGGGCTGGACGCTGGTGGTGCAGGATCGGGGCATAGGCTTCGATCCACGCTACACCCGTAAACTCTTCCACCCGTTTCAGAGACTGCATAGCCGGGAAGGGTATGCGGGTACCGGGATTGGCATGGCTATCGTGAAAAAAATCCTGGATCGCCACGGTGCGGAGATCACCGTGGCCAGCGTGCCGGGCGAAGGAACCACGTTCCGGATCCGGTTCAGAAGCAGTTCTGCACAGGAGCAGAGCAAGGATGAATAAACCTGTAAAAGCCGCCCTGGTAGTGATTGCCGATGATGACCCGGATGACTGCCTGATGATCAGGGAGGCGTTCGAGGACCAGTGTGCCGACTGCACGCTGTGTTTCGTCCACGACGGTGAAGAACTGATGGATTTCCTTCACGGCCAGCATCCGGACCGCGACGGCCAGGCCTGTACCATGCCGGACCTGTTGCTGCTTGATCTCAACATGCCGCTCAAGGACGGTCGTCAGTCCCTCCAGGAAATCAAGTCGGATCCCCGGTTGCAGGAGCTGCCTACCGTTGTCATGACCACCTCCAGCGATCAGGATGACCGGGACTTCTGCCAGCAAAGGGGCGCCAACGACTATATCGTAAAGCCCAGGAAATACAGCGATCTGCTGGATGTTGTAGAGTCACTCACAAAACAGTGGATTAACAAGGAACATGACTGATCCAACGCTCCGCGTCCTGCTTATCGAGGACGACGAAGACGATTACCTGATCACGCGGGATCTGCTGCACGATGTCAGTCCCTCAGCCGTTGAACTGGTCTGGCGTGACACCATGCAGGCCGGGCTCGAAACCCTGGGGCAGGAGCGCATCGATGTCACCCTGGTAGACCTTCGCCTGGGCCCGGATTCGGGACTGGATGTCATCCGGGAAGCCCAGGCCAGCGGCGTTACCTCTCCCTTCATCCTGCTAACCGGTCAGGGCGATGCGGAACTGGATGCCCGCGCCGTGGAACTGGGTGCGGCGGACTACCTGGTCAAGGGCCGACTGGATGGCCAGACCCTGATTCGCAGCATTCGTTACGCGGCAGACCGGGCGGCGGCCAATGAGGACCTGGCCAGCAGTGAAGCCCACTACCGCCTGCTGTTCGAGAACAACCCGGCTCCCATGTACCTGCTGCAGCCGGAATCAGGCCGTGTTGAGTCCATGAACCGGGCCGCCATGGCGCTCTATGGCTTCAGCACTGACGAAACCCCGGAGCTCACCATCACGGACCTGCAACGAAATTCCGGGCCGGTCCCCCGGGAAGGGGTTATTGTCCGGGAAGGCAGCCGGCTGGAGGAGCACATAACCCGGGATGGCTGCCCCCTTTACGTTGAATTGCTTCCGGAACGCATCACCCTCGATCGTCGCCCCCTCGATCTGGTGATGGTCACCGACATGACACGCCAGATCGACAACAACCGGCGACTCCGACTGCTGCAACAATGCATTGAATCCAGCTCCAACGGCATTGTCATCGCCGATGCCCAGAAATCGGACATGCCCCTGGTGTACGTGAACCCGACGTTCGAGCGTATTACCGGCTTCAGCCGGGACGAGGCCGTCGGTCGGAACTGCCGTTTCCTGCAGGGCTACAGCGAGGATCCGAGCAATGAACAGGCGCTTGCGGAGATCCGCAAGGCCCTTGCCACGGGGAGAGCGACTTCCGTGGTGCTGCGGAATTTCCGGAAGGATGGAACACCGTTCTGGAACGACCTGTACCTGTCACCGATACGGAATGACGAGGACGAGGTGACCCATTATGTCGGGGTGCAGAGCGACATCTCCCACCGTAAACACGTCGAGAACCAGCTGGCCTACAACGCCAGCCACGATGTCCTCACCCAGCTGCCCAACCGGGCCTTGCTGGAAGATCGACTCGAACAAGCCTGCCGCTTCGCCCAGCGCCACGGCCGGACCCTGGCTCTCCTGTTCATTGATCTCGACGGTTTCAAGCTGATCAACGACTCCCTCGGACACCGCATCGGCGACCAACTGCTGATCGAGGTGGCCCGACGGCTCAAGGAGGTCAGCCGGAATGGGGATACCGTGGCCAGGGTCAGCGGCGACGAGTACGTGATGCTGTTGCCCGACCTTGCCCGCACGGAAGACGCGCTGAGCGCTGTCGAACAGATCATGCGCACCCTCTCCGCGCCGTACAAGGTCAATGACGAAAACCTGCACCTGACGGCAAGCATCGGCATCGCCACCACAGATGGGAGCATCAGCCAGCCGACGGAACTGATCCAGCAGGCCGACCTGGCCATGTACCGCGCCAAGCAGATGGGCCGGAACACCTTTCAGTGGTTCTCGGAGCACCTCAACACTGAAGCCAGCTATCGGGTCAAACTGCGCAACGAATTGCAGGACGCCATCGACAACGACCGCCTCACGATTTACTACCAGCCACTGATCGATTCCCGTACCGGCAAGGCCCGGGCCGTGGAAGCACTGGTACGTTGGGAGCACCCTGAGCAGGGCCTGGTGTCTCCCGGGGATTTCCTACCTCTGGCCGAGGAAACCGGTCAGATTATTGCCCTGGGCAAGTCCGTGCTGGAACAGGCGTGCCGGGATATGGTCCGCCTCCATGCCGCCGGATTCAGGGACTGTGTCGTGGCGGTAAACGTTTCCCCGATGCAGATCCGCAAGGCCGATTTCATCGACACAGTGCGTGATGCCCTGAAAAAATCCGGCCTGCCACCGGAGGCACTGGAACTCGAAGTGGTCGAATCTGCAGTGCTTTTCGATGCCGACCAGGTCATCAAGACCCTGCACGACTTGCGGGCTCTCGGCGTCGGCATTGCCATTGATGACTTCGGCACGGGTTTCTCCAGCCTCAGTTACATCAAGCTGCTTCCGGCGGGCAAGATCAAGATTGACCGCTCCTTCATCAAGGACGTCATCCAGGATCGCAGCGATGCCGCCATTACTCAGGGGGTGATCTCCATGGCCCACCACCTGTCGCTGGAGGTGGTGGCCGAAGGCGTGGAAACGGATGCCCAGGCGGCATTCCTGCGACGGAACCAGTGCGATTTGCTCCAGGGCTTCCTGTTTGCCAAGCCCATGCCGATGGATCGACTCGAAGAATATATGCACACCCGGGGCGGCTACGCCACGAGCGCCAATGCCGATCGGGACGAACCGGAAAAGACGTTGCTGCTGCTCGATGACGAGAACAACATCCTGCGGGCCCTGACCCGCGTCCTCCGACGGGACGGCTACCGGATCCTGACCACCACCAGCGTGCATGAGGCGTTCAGCCTGCTTGCGGAGAACGATGTCCAGGTCATCATTTCAGACCAACGCATGCCGGAAATGTCAGGTACGGAATTCCTCAGCCGCGTGAAAGGGATTTACCCGGATACCGTCCGGATCGTGCTGTCCGGATACACGGACCTGAAGTCCGTCACGGAAGCCATCAACGAAGGCTCGATCTACAAATTCCTGACCAAGCCCTGGGATGACAAAGAGATCCGCGAGCACGTGCAGAAGGCGTTCCAGTACCACAGCACCCTCCAGGGCTGATCATGTCAGCCCCAGGGCTTCAGCATGGTGCTTCAGATGGTCATCGATGAAGGAGGCGATGAAGAAATAGCTATGGTCATAGCCCCGGTGCATACGCAGGTTGATGTGGTGGTGGAATTTCTCGCAGATATCCGCCAGGACCTCCGGATTGAGCTGGGTCTCCAGAAACTCGTCCGCAGTGCCCTGATCGACCAGTAAGGGCAGCCTTTCCCGGGCGGTCGGTATCAGCAGGGTGGCATCCCACTGTTCCCAGGCTGACCGGTCGTCACCCAGATACCCACTGAACGCCTTTTGTCCCCACGGGCATTCGGTGGGGTTGGCAATGGGTGCGAAGGCCGAGACCGACTGGTAGCGCCCGGGATTCTTCAGCGCGCAGACCAGGGCACCGTGTCCTCCCATGGAATGGCCGCTGACCGACCGTTGCTCGGTTACCGGTAGCTCACTTTCCACCAACTGCGGCAGTTCTTTCACCACATAATCGTACATCCGGTAATGGGGTGCCCAGGGCCGCCGGGTGGCGTTGATGTAGAAGCCCGCACCGGTACCGAAGTCATAGCTCTCATCCTCGCCCGGAAGATTGAGGCCGCGGGGACTGGTATCCGGACAGACAATCGCCAGACCCAGCTTTGCCGCCAGCTTCTGCGCGCCGGCCTTCTGCATGAAGTTCTGGTCGGTACAGGTCAGTCCGGACAGCCAGTAAAGTACCGGTGCCGGCTTTGGCGAGCTGCCCACCGCCGAAGGGGGCAGAAACACCGCGAATTCCATGTCACATTCAAGGCTCGCGGAGGTGTGACGGTAACGGCGATGCTCACCACCAAAGCAAACGTTGCTGGATAGCAGTTCCATAATGGATCCCGGTCTGAAAAGGTGAAGTCAGTCCTCGTCCGCACTGGCGTATTTCGGCAATTCCATACCACAGCCGGTTCGTGCCAACTCGGCGAGGATCGCGGTACGAGTAACAATACCAATCAGCCTGCCATGGTCGACTACCGGATACACTTTCGGTTTGCCGGCACCGAGGTTCTGGGCAAGGTCCACCACCGCCATTTCCGGCGAAATGGTCAGTGGCTGGCGGAACATCACGTCATCCACGATGGGATCACCCTCACAGTGATAACTGCTGACCAGCAGGGAATGAATACAGTCCTGCTCGGAAACAAACCCCAGTACGCGCCGCTGTTCGTCCACCACCGGCAAACCCGTGACGTGATTGCTGAGCAGCGCCTTGACCACTTTGGTCAACGGAGTACCACAGCGAACAGGCTCGATGTGGTTCCACATCACATCCGATACTTTCAATGACCGCATGGGCCAATCCCTCCACTTCCGTTTTTCCATTGCAGACCGATTCAATACTCCTATCCCTAAACATAGGCAATTGCCGTGCAAAAGGAAAACCGATTCCGCCAAAACGGTTTACAGGCAAAATTAACCGACTAAACTCAATCAGTTATACCCCTGATCGGGGTAAACAGTTACTTTCAATCCATGGCAAACGCAGGGAGATCCCCATGTCAGCCATTGAAAACTTTATCGGTCAGGTTAACGGTCTGGTGTGGGGTCCTCCCATGCTGGTCATGATCCTCGGGGTCGGGCTGTTCCTCAGCATCGGCCTGAAGCTGATGCCGGTGCTGAAACTGGGCGCCGGCTTTCGACTCATGTGGCAGGGGCGCAAGGCAGCCGGGGCCGAATCCGAAGGCGAAATCCCGCCGTTCCAGGCCCTGATGACCGCGCTCTCGGCAACCGTCGGAACCGGCAACATCGCCGGCGTAGCAACGGCTGTCTTCCTGGGCGGGCCCGGCGCCCTGTTCTGGATGTGGCTGACCGCCCTGGTCGGAATGGCTACGAAATACTCCGAGGCTGTGCTCGCAGTGCGTTTCCGCGAGGTGGACGAACGCGGAAACCACGTCGGTGGCCCCATGTACTATATCCGTAACGGCCTGGGTAAAAAGTGGACCTGGCTGGGGGTGCTGTTTGCCATTTTCGCCGCCATTGCCGGTTTTGGCATCGGTAACACGGTGCAGGCCAACTCCGTCGCGGATGTGATGGAAGCCAGTTTCGGCCTGCCGCACTGGGCAACCGGCGTAATCCTCATGGTGCTGGTCGGAATGGTGCTGATTGGCGGCATTCGCCGGATCGGCCACGTAGCCAGTGCCCTGGTTCCGTTTATGGCCATCTCCTACCTGCTGTCCGGTATCGTCGTGCTTGCCATCAATGCCGCGGATATCCCGGCGGCCATCGCTCTGGTATTCAAGCACGCCTTCAGCCCGATCGCCGCCGAAGGTGGCTTTGCCGGCGCCGCGGTCTGGGCCGCCATCCGCTTTGGTGTCGCCCGAGGCATCTTTTCCAATGAGGCCGGACTTGGCTCAGCACCCATTGCCCATGCCGCCGCACAGACCCGCAACCCGATCAGCCAGGGCATGGTGGCGATGCTCGGTACCTTCATCGACACCATCATCATCTGCACCATAACCGGCCTGGTCATCATCACTTCCGGTGCCTGGAAGGGCGGCGTTTCCGGCGCCGAACTCACCTCCCTGGCTTTCGCCGATGCGCTGCCCGGCGTGGGCAACTACATTGTCGCCATTGCCCTGGCCGTCTTCGCCTTTACCACCATTCTGGGCTGGTCGTTCTATGGTGAACGCAGCGTCGAGTTCCTGTTCGGCGTCAAGGCAATTGTGCCTTATCGGGTTGCCTGGATCATCGCGATTCCCGTTGGCGCCACCCTGAACCTGGGCCTCGTCTGGCTGGTGGCCGATACCCTCAACGCCATGATGGCGCTGCCCAACCTCGTCGCTCTGTTATTGCTCAGTCCGGTGGTGTTCAAGTTGACCCGCGAGCACTTTGCACGCGAGAAAACTCTGGGCGTGGACTGACAGCCACATGGGTAAGGCATTGATATAGCGATATAAACAGATAATTGGATGAGATGGATCATTGGCCCCTTGTATTCATTTCATCCAACACCAGAATACTCGTATACACTCAAGAAAACAGAACGACGATCAAAGGAGAGAGTTTATGAGCTTGCGTCTAGGAGATACCGCACCGGACTTCGAACAGGAGTCAACAGAAGGCACGATCCGGTTCTACGACTGGCTCGGCGACAGCTGGGGCGTACTGTTCTCACATCCGGCCGACTTCACGCCGGTGTGCACAACCGAGCTCGGTCTGACCGCGAAGCTGAAAAACCAATTTGCCAAACGCAACGTCAAGGCGATTGCCCTGAGTGTCGACCCGGTCTCTTCCCACAAGGAATGGGTCAAGGACATCGAGGAAACCCAGGGCTGCTCGGTGAATTTCCCGATCATCGCAGACGAGGACCGCAAGGTTTCCGAGCTGTACGACATGATCCATCCGAATGCCGACAGCAGCCTGACGGTCCGCTCCCTGTTCGTGATCGATCCGAACAAGAAGGTGCGCCTGATCATCACCTACCCCGCCTCGACCGGTCGTAACTTCAACGAAGTGCTGAGGGTCATCGATTCCCTGCAGCTGACCGACGAGCACAAGGTGGCAACCCCGGGTAACTGGGAACGCGGTGGCGACGTGGTGATCGTACCGTCCCTCCAGGACGAGGAAGAGATCAAGGAGCGCTTCCCGCAGGGCTATAAGGCCGTTAAATCCTATCTGCGAATGACGCCGGATCCGAAGAGCAACTGGAGTGGTGACTGAGCAATGAAGAAGGGGTCAGAAGATGACGTTCTTCTGACCCCGAAGTTCGAGGCCAGGATGGGGTCAGATGAACGCTTTCATCTGACCCCTTTTTTTACGCCGGACGCAGTGAATAAGCCCGCAGGTGCGCCGCAAACTCTTCCAGGTAACGGATACCACTGGCCTCCGCGTCCTTGCACCAGTCCATCAGTGCCTGCAGTTTTTCCTGGGGCTTGAGCCCGCGCTGGCGCCACAGTGCCTGGAGTTCGTGGCTCTTTTCGTAGATCTGACGGAGAATGTCGTGCCGCTCCAGCACGCTCTCCAGATGCTCTTGTTCCCGCGGCTTGATCAGCGTTACTTCCCGTGAAAGCAGGCGCTTGAGCTTGCGGTAACGGGGACGCACCTCTTCATCCATCAGAGCTTTCTGCTGACGCAGAACCGGTTCCATCACCCGCTTGCGGTATTGGCGCATGATGTCGAACCGGTTGTTGGCGATGGCCTGCACCGTTTCCACATCCACTTCCTGTTTACCCGGCACGTAATGGGCAATGGGACGGTATCCCTTGGGTTTGGCCAGGCCGAACAACTGGAACAGGCGGATATAGCCCCAGCCGATGTCCACCTCGTACCAGCGCCGGGACAGCTTGGAGGAATTCGGGTAGGTATGGTGGTTGTTGTGGAGCTCTTCGCCACCGATCAGGATGCCGATCGGTGAAATGTTGCGGGCATTGTCCGCGCACTCGAAATTGCGGTAACCCAGGTAATGGCCAATGCCATTGACCACACCGGCCGCCCAGACCGGGATCCAGAGCATTTGTACGGCCCAGATCCAGATACCATGCACTCCGAACAGCATCAGGTTGATTGCGGCCATGAGGATGATGCCCCAGTGCTTGTGCGGGGTATAAACCGTGCGCTCGACCCAGTCTTCCGGAGTGCGCTGCCCATAGCGCTGGAGGGTCTCCGGGGTGGCAGCCTCGGCGTATAGCTCTGCGCCTTCCAGAAGCACCTTCCGGATACCCAGAACCACCGGGCTGTGGGGATCCTCCTCGGTTTCACACTTGGCGTGGTGCTTACGATGGATCGCTGTCCACTCCTTGGTGTTCTGGGCGGTGGTCAACCACAACCAGAACCGGAAAAAGTGCGCCAGTGCCGGATGCAGATCCAGCGAGTTATGGGCGGAATGGCGGTGTAGATAAAGCGTCACGCTCACGATGGTGACGTGCGTCAGGGCCAGGGCAACCAGGAGCAGTTGCGGCACCGACAGGTCAAGTAGACCGTTGAACCACATAGTATTTCCTCAAAATCAGATCGGCGGCTTGCAGCCGTTCGGCGGGCGATACATCAGGGTATTTCGCAAACACTCGAAGGGAAACAAACCAACGCTACAACTCTAGCGTACAGGTGTTCGCCGCAACAACCGAATTTGGCCGGAAAATTGTTACTGATTACACTTATCGGCCTTGTTTGGTAACAACGCCCGCTGCACACCACCGGAGACCACCCGCGTGCCCGAATTACCCGAAGTTGAAACCACCCGCCGGGGCATAGCGCCCCACTGCGAAGGCCAGATCATTACCGGTGTCACGGTGCGTGATGGCAGGCTGCGCTGGCCGGTTCCCGAGGACCTGGCGGAGCGACTGACTGGCCAGGTTATCCGCAGCGTGGACCGGCGCGCCAAGTACCTTTTTATCAACCTCGATGGCGGTACCGTGATTGTGCACCTGGGAATGTCCGGCAGCTTGCGGGTGATTACCGATACCTCTCTGCCCCAGCCCCATGACCATATCGACCTGATACTGGCCTCCGGAGTGATACTGCGATTCAACGACCCGAGACGCTTCGGCTGCTGGTTGTGGACCGAATCCGCCACCAGCCACCCATTGATTGCGAATCTGGGCCCGGAGCCGCTGTCCCCGGACTTCAACGGTCCGCTGCTGTTCCAGCTGTCCCGTGGCAAACAGACGCCGGTGAAGTCGTTCATCATGGACAACCACGTGGTGGTGGGGGTCGGCAACATCTACGCCAACGAAGCACTGTTCAAAGCCGGCATACACCCCAAACGCAAAGCGGGGCGGATCAGCCTGGACCGCTACCACCGGCTCGCCGAGGCCATCCGGGAAACACTCAGTGCCGCGATCCTGATGGGCGGCACGACCCTGCGGGACTTCGTGAACAGTGACGGCAAACCCGGGTACTTCGCGCAGTCCCTGCTGGTTTACGGTCGCGGCGGCGAGGCCTGCAAGGAATGCGGCGCCGACCTGAAGGAAATCCGCATGAACAACCGCTCCACAGTGTACTGTCCGAGATGTCAGCGCTGAGTTGCCCAAAGCGCACATTTTGCAACGAAAAATCGTTTGAAAATGCGCAAATATGATTCATAGTTAACAGAGGATTAATGCTCATGGTCTACAATAGGGTCGTCCTTTAAATGTCCGACCCTGATGGCGATGCTGCCAAAACCATGCATCTACAGGGCCGACAAAGTTCAGGAGACAGTACAATGACCCGCAAGATTTCCCGTACCATCATGGCCACACTGGCAGCTTGTCTGATGGCGTTTTCATCCGTCGGCCACGCCCAGGCCATCGATGAAACACCCTCGGCCCTGGCCATGACCGGAGACGCGCTCTTTGTCCGCCCGGTGCTGTTCGCCACTACCATCATTGGCAGTGCAGTGTACCTGGTCTCCCTGCCATTCTCGGCGCTTGGCGGCAACGCCGGAGAAGCTGGAGAGGTACTGGTGGTTGGTCCGGCCAAGGCAACGTTCGTGCGCTGCCTGGGCTGCACCCGCACTGGCAAGAAGCCGGAAACGGTCGAACAGACAGACAACTGATCCGCTCAGATCCGTACATTTCCGGCTTGTCATGGCCGGTGTTCTCCGGCAGCCTGAAGAAAATGTCTTCAGGCTGTTTTGTTTATGGTGAACTGGTCTTCCGTTGAGACAGTGTTCCTCGATATGGATGGAACCCTACTCGACCTGCATTTCGACAATCACTTCTGGCTCGAGCACCTGCCCCGGCGTTACGCCGAGCAGTTTGACCTGCACCCCCAGCAGGCCAGGGACACCCTGATTCCGATGATCATGGCCGAGCGCGGCTCCCTTAACTGGTACTGCACCGATTACTGGAGCGACAGGCTCTCCGTCGATATCACCGGGCTCAAGGCCGAGGTGGGTGACCGCATTGGTTTCCGTCCTCATGTCACCGACTTCCTGACGGCGCTCAAATCCGCAGGTCTGCAGTCCGTGATCGTTACCAACTGCCATCCGGACCCGCTGGCACTCAAGCTCGAGCGCACCGGCCTTGATCGTCATGTGGACGCCATAATCTCCAGCCACGAACTGGGAAAACCGAAGGAAGACCCCCGGTTCTGGCAGGAGCTGAATTCCGTCACCTCTTACTCCGCTCCGGCCACGCTGATGGTGGACGACAGTTTCCCCGTTCTTGAGAGCGCCCGAACTGCAGGCATCGGCCAGTGTCTGGCCATCCTCGCGCCCGATAGCCGGCAACCGGCGCGGGAGCATCACCCGGACATTCCTGGCATTCACCACTTCGACGAAGTCCTGCCCTCACTTCGGCAACGACACCCCCTGCCATCCAGCCGGTGAGCCGGCTATAATTCGATCATACGCCCATCAGGTGAGGAGACATGACGGCGACCAACGCTGACGACCAGAAGGTACGACTCGACAAATGGCTCTGGGCTGCCCGGTTCTACAAGACGCGCTCCCTGGCCAAGGAAGCCATCGAAGGCGGCAAGGTTCACTACAACAGCCAGCGCACCAAGCCGGGCAAGATCGTGGAGACCGGGGCAAAGCTGACACTGCGCCTTGGCTGGCAGGAAAAGATCGTAATCATCGATGACATCAGTGACCGTCGCCGGGGCGCACCCGAAGCCCAAAAGCTCTATCACGAAACCGAAGACAGCGTGAAACGTCGCGAGGAGCTTGCCTGGCAGCGCAAGACCATGCAGGCAGCGCAGCTGCCCCCCGCCCGCCGGCCCAACAAGAAGGACCGTCGGGATATCCGGCGTTTCCGCGAACAACACGGAATCTGAGTCCCGCCCGGGCGGGACCGACCAACCCCTTACCCCATTCCAGCAGTCAATTTTCAGGAGACACACATGGCATCCCGTGACCAGTTCCAACGCTTTATCTTCGAGCACAGCCAGGTGCGGGGTGCCTGGGTCCAGCTGGGCGAAAGCTATCGGGAAATCGGTGGCCAGGCCCCCTACCCCGATTCGGTAAGAGAACTGCTGGGCGAATCATTGGTCGCGAGTGTCCTGATGAGTTCCTCCCTGAAGTTCGAGGGGACGCTGTCACTGCAGGCCCAGGGCGACGGCCCCATCAGCACCCTGATGGCAGAGTGCAGCCACGACCGTTATATCCGCGGTCTGGCCCGGTTCGACGAACACTCCATCCGAGAAGAGGATTTCAAGGCACTGCTCGGCGAGGGTCGAATGGCCATTACCATCACCCCGGCCACGGGCCAGCGCTATCAGGGTGTTGTCCCCCGCGAGGAAGACAGCCTGGCCGGCTGCCTGGAAGAGTATTTCGAGCGCTCGGAGCAGCTTGCCACCAGCCTGTTTCTGTTCGCCGACGAGAACGGCGCCGCGGGCCTGATGCTCCAGCGCCTGCCCGGCCATACCGAGGAAGACGATGACCTGTGGGAACGGGTGAACCATCTGGCGCGCACCGTGGAGGCCGCCGAACTGCTGGAACTGGATAGCGAAACCCTGCTGCACCGGCTGTTCCACGAGGAAACGGTGCGTCTTTTTGATGCGGAACCGGTTGCCTTCCGCTGTAGCTGCTCCCGGGAACGAACCCTCGGCGCCCTGGAAGCGATTGGCAAGGAAGAGTGCTACAGCATTCTCGATGAACGGGGCGTAATCGAAATGGATTGCCAGTTTTGTCATGCTCACTATCGTTTCGATAGAAATGACATTGATCACCTTTTCACCGGTCATACGTTACACTGAGCACGCACTTGATTTGCCCGGAAGTCCCAGCTGGCGCGGCTTCCAGGGCAGTCGTTTTTTACCGGCGCGTCTGGCATAATAGCGCGCCTGAATTGACCCGATTGCTCAGATTTCCGTCAATTTTGGGGGGACGGCCTGAGCAATCACGAAGACATCCCGAGGGCGAGGTCGAAGTGAGCAACACTTATACTGATCTGAGTACAGCACGACTGGTCGAGCTGGCACTGGCACGTAACGAAGGCCAGCTGGCTTGTAACGGTTCACTGGTAGTCAAAACCGGTGATCGTACAGGCCGGTCTCCTATGGACCGCTTCATCGTCGAGGAACCCAGCACCGCCGACGATATCCAGTGGGGGCCGATCAACCGTCCCTTCGACGCTGACAAGTTCGACGCCCTTTGGGACCGCGTTGAAGCCTATATCGCAGAAAAGGACCAGTTCGTCGCCCACGTGCACGTCGGCTCCGATCCCGAGCATTACCTGCCGGTGAAGATGACAACCGAGACCGCCTGGCAGAACCTGTTCGGCCAGAACCTGTTCATCCGCCCGGACAGCTACAACCCGGCCGACAAGCAGGAATGGCAGATCCTCAACGCGGCGAACTTCGAGTGTGTGCCCGAGCGTGACGGCACCAACTCCGACGGTTGTGTGATCATCAACTTTGCCAAGCGCAAGGTACTGCTGGCGGGCATGCACTACGCCGGCGAAATGAAGAAAGCGATGTTCTCTGTCCAGAACTTCCTGCTGCCGGAAAAAGACGTGCTGCCGATGCACTGCTCCGCCAACGTCAGCGAGACCGGCGAAACCTGTCTGTTCTTCGGCCTGTCCGGCACCGGCAAGACCACCCTGTCCGCCGACCCGCATCGCTACCTGATTGGTGACGACGAGCACGGCTGGGGCACCGGCACCGTGTTCAACATCGAGGGCGGTTGCTATGCCAAGTGCATCGACCTGAGCCAGAAGAACGAGCCGATCATCTGGGACGCCATCCGTTTCGGGGCCATCGTCGAGAACGTGGTAATCGACGAGGAAACCCGCGAACCGGATTACACCGACGTTTCCCTGACCGAAAACTCCCGGTGCGCCTACCCGCTGGAGCACGTAGAGAAGCGTGTCATCGAGAACCGTGCCGGCGAGCCTTCGCACATCGTGTTCCTGACCTGTGACATGACCGGCGTCCTGCCGCCCGTGTCCATTCTGAACCGTGAAGCGGCGGCCTACCACTTCCTGAGTGGATACACTGCACTGGTGGGTTCCACCGAGATGGGCTCTTCCTCCAAGCTGAAGTCCACCTTCTCCACCTGCTTCGGCGCACCGTTCTTCCCGCGCCCGGCCGGCGTCTACGCCGAGCTGTTGATGAAGCGCATGGACGAGTTCGGCAGCAAGGTTTTCCTGGTCAACACCGGCTGGACCGGCGGTCCTTATGGTGAAGGCAGCCGTTTCAGCATCCCGACCACCCGCGCCATCATCGCCGCGATCCAGAACGGTGACCTGGACGATGTGGAAACCGAGCATCTGGATGCCCTGAACCTGGATATTCCCAAGCATGTGCCGGGCGTCGATACCGAACTGCTGAACCCACGCAAGACCTGGGTCAGCCCGGACTATTACGACGGCAAGGCCCAGGAACTGATTGGCCAGTTCGTCGACAATTTCAAGAAGTTCGACGTGGCCGACTCCATCGTGGAAGCTGGCCCGAAGCTGAGCTGAGGTTCGAAGTGAACATGGGGTCAGAAGAAAGCCTTTTTCTGACCCCGACTTCAAGCTCCGGGTTCGCGGAATGAAAAGGGGTCAGATGAATGCTTTCATCTGACCCCGGCTTGAAGCTCCGGCTCCGAAAAGCGCCCTGCACACGCATGGCGCTTTTTTTGTGCCCGGCGATCAGGCGTAGAACAGCAGCGGCGCAAAGGCCACCAGCAGCAGGGATATGCCCATGGCAACCAGCGGCAGGATGATCCGCTCGTGACGCTGATAGAAGGTACCGGTTTCCTGCTGTGCCGCCGTGACCTCTGCCTCACCCACTACCTGCCTTGTGAGCAGGTGGTTGAGTGCCACCGGCGGACTCAGATACCCCAGCTCAAAGGCGACCAGGGTAACCATCCAGAAATGAACGGGATGGATGCCACTGGCGTAGGCAATACCGGCAACGGTGGCGGTGACAAGAATGACGGCGCCGAAGGCGTCCATGATCATACCCAGAACAACCAGCAGCACCACCATCAGCAGCATTGCGGTCCAGGCACTGTCGAATGCCTGGGGAAAGCTCTGCATGATGTGGGAACGCTCGATCACACCACCAATACTGACCGAGAGCCCCAGCAACAGCAGCAGAGCCCCAATCTCAGCCGTTGTATCATTGGTGGCACCGCGGACGCTTCGCTCCAGCCCCTGATGATTGATTTCGCCGGAGGCTCTGCCCTTGCGGTTTTTCAGGCTGACGTGCTCGTACAAAAGGATGGCAAGCATGATCACCGGCAGCAACCGGGGTGCCGAGAATTCATCCATCGTTACATCCAGGGCAAATCGGTAGAACAGGACCACCACCGCCATCACGAGCACATAGGGAACCAGTGGTCTGAGCGCCTGGATCATCGCCGGGAACGCCTGTGAGGCTGGGGCAAGGTCGAATCGGCTCTGGCGGTTGACCGACAGGGCCACGACGGTGAACATGGCGGCCGTCAGCAGGAACACCCAGATTCCCCAACCGAAGAGCTCATCGGTAGTGACTTCCCGGTTCAGATAGGCGATGACCACTACCAGCAGGCAGGGCCGCAGCACCACACCAAGCGACCCCGACATGGCAGTAGCGGCCAACGCCAACTGGCGTCTCGCCCCGGCAGCACGGAGTTCGCTGTAGATCACTGCCCCGGCGGCGATAACGAAAATGCCCGAGGCGCCGGTATAGGCGGTGGGTACCGCAGCCACCAGTACGGCAACGACCGCCAGCAATTCCGGTGGCATCCGCCAGGGCCGGAACACATTGAATACCAGGGTGGCCAGCCGGGTCTGCTTGAGCATCATCCCTACCCAGACATACAGCCCCACGTTGAGAAACATATCCGCCAGCTCCATCATTTTGCCGAGGTAGATACCAATCCCCGAGGAATGGCCAATGAGGGCAAAATAGGTACCGGAGATCAGGCACATCACGGTATAGAGCGGCACTGCCAGCAAGGCCTTGTTCAGGTTGCCGCCATCCTGAAGGTCCCCCGGCACCCGGAACAGCCGGAAGAGACTGGCCAGCGTCAGAGCGGCAAAACCGGCAATCCACAGGTTGTGCAGCAGGAGCTCTTCACTGGAAACCAGGGTGTCCGAGCCGAGACTGGACTGCCGGAAGATCACACTGGAGCCCAGCAGCATGGCATTGGCAATGGTTTGCAGGGTGTGGGAAACGGTGTAATCGAGACGGGTTTCCATGGCCCGCATGGCAATGTGATGACGGGTCAGGGTGGCGGTCACCGCGCACAGCATGACGAGTATCACCAGGATGTAACGCTGCGATTCCAGACCAAAGGCGATTACATCGGCAACAAACAACTCAACGGCGCGGTAGGCTTTCACCCCCGGAGTCAGGTTATCCCTGAGATTCTGATAGTTCAGGTGGGCCGTCCTGCAGTCCGCGATCGATCGTTCGATCGCGAGCCGGACCTCGTCCGGGTCCTTTTCCGCTTCACCGAGCAACGCTGCCATCGGGTCGTCGCTGGCCGGCTCCTCTGCCATCTCGGCGGCCACCGCAGCCTCGATGTCCCGATCCGGATCGCACTCCGGAGCCACCGGGTCCATCCGAAGCTTGTAATAACCACTCCAAAGCTGCTCACCGGTCTGGAGCATCCGGTTGTGGATATCACTGCTGGTGGAAAACAGCACCACCGCCAGCAGCAGCAAACATGCCGGCAATGACGAAAACCATTCCAGTCCGGTACGAAAACCAGCCTTGGCCATAACTAACTACCCCGGGAACCGATGGTTTACAGCAGATCGTCCAGATCCATGGTTTCAACCGCTTCCTGCCGGTCGTCCCAGAAGGTGCCGAGCTGACCAAGCGGAGTTCGGTGACCGGTGTTTTCCATCCAAAGCTGATCAGACATTGCCACAATCATGTTGGTAGCCATCGAATCCACGAAGCGCCAGTCCTCATTGGCCGCGTCTTCCTCCAGCGATTCGGCGTGCTCCCGGATGACCTCCCTGAGCAGCTGCTGATCGCCCTTGTTGATCGCTGCAATGGCATGGAACACATGGGGCAGACGCACACCGGCATTTTCACCCTGTTCGTCGGCAATCTGCAGGCGTTCAAAGGCATCCTCGCCCTGCGGTTGGGCTCCGGGAACCATGGCCCATACCGTTGCCCTCAGTGCCATCGGCGTTCCCCACCATTTGTCGTTGTCGAGGCAGCCGGTGCCACGAGCCACGACCGACCCGATGTTGGCCGGCACGCCAATGGACGACGTCGACTGGATCTGGGCATTAAGCGCCTGCAGGCCTGACAGCAGACCAGCGAGATAGATGAACTCGTCCATGTCATCGTCAAATGCGGGACACTCGCCGGTGCCCACTTCCCCATAGTGGGCATTGTGGTGCTGCCATGCCCGGAAGTAGCGCTCGGACGCCAGAACATAGGCGCGTTTCTGGCGAATCATGGCGTCCTCGGCCTCCTCCGCCTTCAATCCCTTAAGGGCCGCCAGTCCATCCAGTTCGTACTCGCGAGCCTGCTCCTCGGCGCAGCCACCGGCGGACAGGTACAGCATGACAGCAAGCTGATCCGGTTCATCGGTAACCCGGCCAAACGACATCAGCAGGGGCGCAGTGGCCTCGCTCATGGCGCATCCCATGGCCAGATCCTGGGACTGCATCAGGTAGGGCACTGTGTGGTTGCGGGAAAACCCTTGCATGACATCCCCGGTGGTCTTGTACATCATGTGGTTGACCACGCCACAACCACTCAGCAGCGTGCCGGTCAGTGCAGCGGCAAACAGACCGCGAAGGCGGCCCGGGGACCGGCGGGAGTGACGACAGTGACGACGGGAGTTCCGGAGATCGGTCATGGCTTCAATACCTGTCTGGTGTTCTTGTTCTGTATGTTCGGGTCGCGCCCGACCCAAATGTTACAAACTGTAACCGGGCGAAATTATGGCGCACTCCGCCCGATTTTTATGAGACCGGGGCCGCAAATGGCGGTATCAACCCGGACGCCAGAGGAGAGTCCGGTTTGCACAATCCATCAGGAGCCACTATAGATTTCTGTCGACAACGACAATAAGAGGACTTTCCCATGCGTAAACCTGAACTCGCTGCCGCCATCGCCGAACGCACCGGTATGACCCGGGAGAAAGCCGGCGAAGTCATCGCCGCCTTCACCCATCAGGTATCCGCCGCTGCTGCCCGTGGCGAGGATGTCAGCCTCATTGGCTTCGGAACCTTCAACATCCGCAGTCGCGAGGCGCGGAACGGACGCAATCCCCAGACCGGGGCCTCGATCCAGATTCCCGCCAGCAAAACCGTGGGTTTCAAAGCAGGCAAAGCCCTCAAGGATGCAGTTCAGTAAGGTGCGGCGGGCCCGCCCTGCGGGCCCTCGCAATCAGGATGCGCACTCGGCCCGTGAACCATCCACCCGACAGCGGATGGCCTTCATCAGCTTGATCGCACACTCGTCATAGACACCATCCTCAAGCAGTGACAGGCGCACCTTCTGAAGCATCTTGTCATATTGGGCAGTGTCTTCCTGAGGCAGCGACATCCACACATCTCCGGGGATCCCTGCCTCGGCTTCAGCGATGATCTCGTACGCCTCGTCGAGGCGCTGGATAGCCTGATCACGCACCATCTGGCCGGCATCATCCGGGAACCGGTCCCGGTGGATGATCACCTGGAAATTCATATAACCGATGGCGTACTTGACCACGGCACCGTCGGGATTGACGCCCTTGTACAGCTCCAGGGGTTGGTAGGCCACCGCCGGCGCATAGGCCAGATCGACACTGCCATTGTTGAATTTGCCAGCAAAATTGGCCGCATTGGAGCCCACCACGGACGCCCCGACATGCCGTACCATGCGTACCGATGCCTCGTCATAATCCAGGGTTGCAATGCGTTTTCCCTGCAGCTTCTCGACCGAGTCGATGCTGCGATCGCGGGTGAAAAGGTAAATCGCACCGGCCGGGAACACACCCGCCACTTCATAGGGTCCGTTCACCAGGAACGGGCGGGCCTTGGGCTGGCTCAGGGTGTTGTACAACAGACGCATTTCCTCCTCACCCGGCACCGCCCCCATGGCCTCGAGACTTCCGGTGAACCTGTTGAACTCCCGGGCACGGGTGCCGGTCAGCAGGACGGCATCGCACTGGCCTGCCTTGAAGTCCTCGGCCGCAACTTTCTCGTCGGTATAGGCCCGAAGGTCCAGTTTGATCCCCCGTTTCAGGGCAACCGGCTGAAAAGTTTTGGTGATGGCAAACAGAGGGCCGTTGGCCCCCACCGGATCAAAGACGCAGAAGCTGCGTTCGAGGATCTCCTTCGGCGCCTGATCCTGGGCATGGCCCAGCGCGGGGAACAACAGCGAGGCACACAGGGTGGCAGCGACGGCCACCCGTTGCGGGAAGTTTGCTGATTTCACGGGATGACTCCTGATTTATTATTGTCGGGCGCCGGCACGTCCGGGTGCCGGGGTTGCCACGATGTCCTTGAGCGACCTTAGGTCGACCGATACAAGAATACGTTGGCACAGGTGCCTGCCATCAAGGTCTTTTCAGCAAGAGGGGGGGATTCTGTGATGGTGTCGACAGAGGTCATAGGACCTCTGCCGCATTTCCGCACTCAGGCCTGCAGGGCGTCCCAGGCTTTCCGGCCCTCGACCAGAGTCATCCGGACCACACCGGTCAGTTCACGGCCGGTGACCGGCGCATGGCGCCCGGCCGAGACCAGTGTGCGGTCGTCGGCGACCCAGGTCCCGGTCGGGTCAAACAGGCAAAGATCTGCCATATCCCCCTCGGCCAGCCCCGAGGTCCGGCCGATGACGGATGCCGGTCCGGAGGTCAGGGCCCTGACCAGATCGGTCAACGACAGCTCGTCCCGATCAACCAGCTCCAGTCCGAGCGAGAGCACGCTTTCGATGGTGGACAGACCCGGCTCGGTGGCGGCGAGCGGAGCCTGTTTGGCCGCCGTATCATGGGGCTGGTGCTGGCTGACAATCGCAGCGATGACGCCCTCCCTGACACCGGCAACCAGCGCTCTCCGGTCACTTTCGGAACGCAACGGCGGGCGCACATGGAAGCGGCTGTCGAAGCCGGCCAGAGCATCCTCGGTAAACAGCAGCTGGTGAATGGCAACGTCGGCAGTGACCTTGATACCCCGCTGCTGCGCTTCCGCCAGCATTTCGACGCTGCGGGCACAGGACAGCTGGCTCAGGTGCAGACGGACACCGGTCTCTTCGGCCAGTAACAGCATCTCCATGACCGCCGCGGTTTCCGCCACTTCGGGAATCCCCAGAAGACCCAGGCGCGACGTCACCAGGCCGTCATGGGCATAACCGTCGGCTGCCAGGGCCTGGTTCTCCGGGCTGAACATCACGGTCAGACCGAAAGTCTGGGCATAGGCCATGCAACGGCGCAGGATACGGGCATTGCGTACGCCGCGGGAACCGTTACCGACAGCAACGCAGCCGGCGTTCCTGAGACCCGCCATGTCACTGAGCAGATCGCCCTCGAGTCCCCGGGTGATGGCACCGATTGGCAGGACCCGAATCGGCGAACGGCTGGCGGCCACATCCCGGATCAGGTGTGTCACGGCTCCGGAATCATTGACCGGCGAGGTTTCCGGTGAGGCGCAAACCGTGGTGAAGCCACCGTGGGCTGCCGCCCGGGTTTCGGAGGCAATGTTTCCTTTCTGGCCATTGCCCGGCTCGCGCAGGTTGCAGCAGAGGTCGACAAAGCCCGGGGCGATCACCCAACCGTCGGCGTTGATGGTGTCATCGACATCGGCACTGCGGGCCTGGCTGCCGGTGGCTGCAATCCGGCCATCCCGGATCAGCAGTGCATCGTTGTCGGCCTCCCCGCCCTGACCATCGACCAGGCGACCTCCGGTGATCAGTAGCAACGTCGAGGACTGGTTACTGGTATGACTCATGCCTTTGCCCCCTTTGCCTGCTGCCGTTGCCGCTCCGCCACCTGACCTCCCATGGCCATGGACATGACCGCCATCCGGATGGCGATGCCGTTGGTCACCTGATTGAGAATCACCGATTGCGGACCATCCGCCACCGCCGATTCGATTTCCACGCCCCGGTTGATCGGGCCGGGATGCATCACGATGCATTCCGGATGAGCCAGCGCCAGCTTCTCGCGGTTAAGTCCGTAAAGACGGTAGAACTCGCGCTCGCTGGGCAACAGCGCCCCTTCCATACGCTCTTTCTGGAGCCGCAGCATGATCACCACATCCAGATCCTTCATGCCTTTCTCCATGTCGTATTCCACGGTGCAGCCCAGACTCTCCACATCCTTCGGCAACAGGGTTCCGGGGGCAATCACCCGGACCTCTTCGGCTCCCAGCACATTAAGCGCGCGAATCTGGGACCGTGCCACGCGTGAGTGCAGGACATCGCCGACGATGGCCACTTTCAGGCCCTCAAACCTCTGCTTGTGCTGGCGAATGGTCAGCATATCGAGCATCGCCTGGGTGGGGTGGGCATGACGACCGTCGCCGGCATTGATAATGGCAACTCCGGGGGTCACGCTCTCGGCAATGAAATGCGGTGCGCCACTCTGGGAGTGCCTTACCACAAACATGTCGCTGGCCATGGCCTCAAGGTTGAGCAGGGTGTCAGACAGGGACTCGCCCTTGGAGGTGGCAGAGGTACTGATATCGAGATTCAGCACGTCGGCAGACAGGCGCTTGGCGGCAAGCTCGAAAGTACTGCGGGTACGGGTACTGGATTCGAAGAACAGGTTGACCACCGTTCGGCCCCGCAACAGGGGGACCTTCTTGATGGTTCGCTCCCCCACTTCGATGAAAGAGTCGGCGGTATCCAGAATGTCGGTGAGCAAGTCACGGTCCAGGCCGTCCAGGGTAAGGAAATGCCGCAACTGACCATCCCGGGTCAGCTGCAAGTGGTGCGGGGAAGGGTCGTGTGCGGTCATGGGTCGCCTGTTTTCTGTGTTGCCGAATGGAATTGCTGGTTACTGCCCGGTTTCCTGTAGTTCAATGCGCAGGGGGTCAGGGCCCCGGAGTTTGACCCGTTGATGGGCGGCGAGGGAGAGTACCCGCCCGGCCACATCCGGCTGGATCGGCAATTCCCTTGCTCCGAGATCAATCAGGGTGGCCAGTATGATACTGGCGGGACGACCGTAGTCGAAAATTTCGTTCATGGCGGCACGAATGGTCCGGCCACTCATGATGACGTCATCGATGAGGATGATATCCCGGCCCTCGGTGTCAAAGGGCAGACTGGAAGGCTTCACCTTCGGATTCAGCCCGATACGGCTGAAGTCATCCCGGTAAAAGGAGATATCCAGCTCCCCGAAGGCCTGATCGATGCCCAGGCGCTTGCTGAGCACATCCGCCAGCCAGACGCCGCCGGTCCGGATACCGATTATCGCCGGCTCGGTTACGCCGCGCTCCTCCAGAATCCGGCGCAGTCCCGTTTCCAGCTCATCCAGCAGCTGGTTGATATCAAGCTGTGCGGTCATCAGGTCCTCACTGTATTTCAGGTCAGCCGGAAAGGTCAGCCGGCGCTATTATCCTGTTCCCGGAACCAGGTTTCCAGAATCAGTACCGCGGCGCGGTCGTCGACACCGTGACGGCCGAAATCCCGGCTGCCACCGCGGGCCATGACGTCACCCTTGGCCTCGAAACTGGTGAGGCGTTCGTCCACCATCTCCACCGGGTAATGGAATCGGCCATGGATACGGTTGCCGAACTTTCGGGCCCGGGCACACATCTCGTTCTCGGTGTCGTCCATGTTCAGGGGCAGACCGACCAGTACCAGGTCCGGTCGCCACTCCTCCAGCAGCTTTTCCACCTCCGACCAATCCGGAATACCATCGCGGGCGGGAATCATCGCCAGCGGTTCGCCGGTGCCCAGCAGCTCCTGGCCCGTTGCCACACCAATCCGGCGGGTACCGAAATCGAACGCCATGACCCGGCGATTGCCCGCTTCAGGCATGGCCACCAAACTCGGTCAACTGGTTCAGGTCGATGCCGATCAGCCTCAGAACGGCGTGGTAGCGGTCCTGGGCCGGGGTCCGGAACAGAATATCGGTACTGGCCGGACAGGTCAGCCAGGAGTTGCTACCCAGCTCCTCTTCCAGCTGGCCCTCGCCCCAGCCGGAGTAGCCCAGCGCCACCAGGAACTCTTGCGGGCCATCGCCGCGGCCGATACCGGCCAGGATATCCCGGGAGGTGGTGAGCAGGACGTCCCCGGCCACCTGGGCGGTATTCTGCCAGGTGGTACCGGGACTGTGCAGGACGAAGCCACGCTCGGGCTGGACCGGGCCACCACTGTATACCGGGAGGTCCAGCTCCGAACCATGCATGTCCAGCTGCTCCAGGATCTCTCCGAGATGGATGTCCAGGGGGTGATTGATCATCAGCCCGAGGGCACCTTCATCGGAATGCTCGCAGATGTAGATCACACCGCCGTGGAAACGGGGGTCGGCCAGCCAGGGCGACGCCACGAGAAAGTGGTGCTGCAGACTGTTGGGAGATTTCCTGGTTGCGGTCATCCGGATGTCAGCCCCCGCCGTTGGAAAGACCAGGTTCGTATGATTTCCAGCTCATCCACTTCCTCGCGCATGTCTTCCGGGAACGGGGCGAACGGAGACGCCATGCGTACGATCCGGATGGCGGCGTCGTCCAGGACCCGGCTGCCCGAAGATTGCAGGATAGCCACTTCCTTGATTGTGCCATCTTTCTTGAGGGATACCAGCATCCTGAGCGTGCCATAGATGCCCGCACGCCGCGCTTCGGTCGGATAATTGATATTACCGACCCGGGTAACCTTGCTGATCCAGTTCTGGACATACCAGGCGTTGGTGGACTTCAGGGTGGAGGCAGAGGTGACCCGCATAACCCGCGGCTTGCGCGCGTAGGCCTGCTGCTGGGCATCAAACCGCGCCTCCAGGCTGGCGATTTCCAGGCTGCGCTCCATCAGGCTTTTCTTCTTGCGCACCGGCTGCGGTTCCGGCTCGGCCCTGTCCTCGGGCTCGGCCACCTTGCGACTGGAGGGCGCGGTAGTCTGAACCACCGTCTGTTCCTGCTGCTTCACCGGTTCTGGCTGGGACGGGGGCTCCGGCTGCACCTGTGCCGGCTCCGGCTGGCTGACCTCGGCCGGCTGGGGTGTGGTCATTTCCCGGGGCTCGTCTTCGGTGCCACTGCCCTGCTGACTGGTCTGGGCCAGGAAATCGGCCTTCTCCGGGGCCTTCTCGTCATCGAACTGGGACAGGGTGATTTCCATGGTCTGCGCCGACGAGCGCGGCGGCTCCGGCGCGAAGGAGATCCCCAGCACAATAATCGCGTGCACGGCCAACGCCATGAACAGGGTGAAGGAAAACCGGTCAAAATCACTTACCTGAACTGCCATTCCTGTTCCTGATCCTGTCGTTGGTCCTGCACTACTCGCCCTGCTCTTTCGGTTACGCCTGCTTCAGACGCTTTTCAACGGCATCCATCAGCATGCTGCCGATATCGATTCCGTAAGCCGCATCCAGTTCCCGGATGCAGGTGGGGCTGGTTACATTGATTTCGGTGAGATAGTCGCCGATCACGTCCAGGCCGACAAACATCAGGCCCTTCTCCTTGATCGCCGGCGCGACACGGGCACAGATTTCCCGGTCACGGTCGGTCAGTTCCCGCCCTTCGCCCCGGCCACCGGCAGCCAGGTTGCCGCGATTCTCGCCCTGGGAAGGGATCCGAGCAAGAGCATAGGGCACCGGCTCGCCTTCGATCAGCAGGATCCGTTTATCGCCATCGGTGATCTCGGGAATGTACTTCTGGGCCATGGCCTGGTGAGTACCATAATTGGTCAGCGTCTCGATAATCACCCCCAGGTTGAAATCATTCTCCCGCACCCGGAAGATCGAGTGACCACCCATGCCGTCAACCGGCTTCATGATGATATCACCGTGTTCGGCATAGAACTCGCGGAACCGGTGCGCCGAGCGACTGACCAGCAACGGTGGCGTGAGATCCTCGAACTGGGTTGCAAAGAGCTTTTCGTTACAGTCCCTCAACGTGGCCGCCGGATTCACTACCAGGGCTCCCTGCAGCTCTGCCGACTCCAGGATGTAGGTGGCCATCAGGAATTCCCTGTCCACCGGGGGGTCCTTGCGCATCAGGATCACGTCCAGATCGCCCAGGGCCCGGTCACGGCCGCCGCCGAAACTGAACCAGTTTTCCGGATCCATGTGCACAGTCAGATCCCGGGTATGGGCCATCGCCCTGCCACCGTCGAGGTACATGTCCGGCAACTCCATGTATTCGATCTGCCAGCCCCGCTTCTGCGCGGCGAGCAACATGGCGAGCGAACTGTCTTTCTTGAATGTGATGTTTTCAATGGGATCCATCACGATCCCGAGTCGGACTGTCATAGTGTCTCTTCAGCTCCTGGGAAGTAAAAACACGAACCGGTCAGCAGAGCGGACCGGGCGTTAAGTGCTATGCTGAGACGTCAGATGGTATTGTACCCGAACCACGAATGCATCCGGAGATATCCTCAGGGGATACGTGACTGTGCGGGCAGAAGTACATTTAGTCACAAACTAATACTTTTTATATGGCCATCGATATTCTATAACTGAGCGGGGTTTATAGAAGAACCTTGAGGTTTGTGTTAAAACCCCCCGTTCCAAAATAAAGATAGTCGCTGAGCGCAAGGCAGTTGGACAATGGATGACAACTTCGAGAATCTGAAGATTATGGTGATCGACGACAGCAAAACGATTCGTCGCACCGCAGAAACCCTCCTCAAGAAGGTCGGCTGTGAAGTCATCACGGCGACTGACGGCTTTGACGCTCTGGCCAAGATTGCCGATTCCCAGCCGGACATCATTTTCGTGGATATCATGATGCCCCGTCTGGATGGCTACCAGACCTGCGCACTGATCAAGAACAATTCCTCTTTCAAAAAGACGCCGGTTATCATGCTCTCCAGCAAGGACGGTCTGTTCGATAAAGCGAAAGGGCGCATCGTAGGCTCTGACCAGTATCTGACCAAACCGTTCAGCAAGGACGAGCTACTCAACACCATCCGCCAGTACGTTCCGCAGGCGGAACAGTAAACCTGCTGAAATCAAGAACCATCGAGGAAACCATGGCCCGCATTCTGATTGTTGATGACTCCCCCACCGAGGTGAAGAAGATCTCCACCATCCTGGAAAAGCACAAGCATGATGTCCTGACCGCCGACAACGGCGCGGATGGTGTTGCCAAGGCCCGCGCCGAAACGCCGGACCTGGTGCTGATGGACGTTGTAATGCCCGGCCTGAACGGCTTTCAGGCAACTCGCCAGCTGACCCGCGCACCCGAGACTGCCTCCATCCCGGTCGTCATCGTCACCACCAAGGATCAGGAAACCGACCGCGTTTGGGGCACTCGCCAGGGCGCCAAGGGTTACCTGGTGAAGCCGGTGAACGAAGACGACCTGATCAAGACCATCAACAGCCTGATCGCCTGACCCTCACAACCTTGGAGTACGCATGTCCGCCCAGGCCGCCCCTTTTGCCGTTCTGACGGATATCGCCCAGCGCAGCCGGTCCATGGCCGCCGGCCTGCCGGAGCAACAGGAAGCCGTTGAGCTGTGGAACGGCATCGGCTTCGTGTTATCGGGTGAGCACTATGTGGCCCCCATGGGCGAGGTGACAGAAATTCTCCACGTCCCCCGCTTCACCCATATACCGGGGGTTCGGCCATTCCTGTTGGGCGCCGCCAACGTGCGCGGCCGCCTGCTCCCCCTGGTTGATCTGGCCAGCTTTTTTGACATCCCCCGCTCCTCCCGCAGTCACCGTGACCGTCGGGTTCTGGTCGTGGAGCAGGGCGATGTATTCAGCGGGCTGGTGGTGGACAGCGTCCTGGGGATGCAATATTTCGCAACCGACAATTTCCGGGAGACGCCGAAAGGCGTCCCCGACAGCGTTCGTCCGTTTGTATCAGGCGGCTACGAGCGTAACGAGGAAGTCTGGAACGTGTTCTCCGCCGCCGACCTGGTGGCGGACGAGCGCTTTCTGGACGTCGCGCAGTGGTAAGGGTGGTGACACTGGCAGGAACATCACCCTGACCGCCTGAAATCCGCTAAAACAGACTTGCCAACTTTTTGAAGAGGCCGGGAGCCAGAACATGAAAAACAGAGCCGGAAGATTGGGTATGGGACAGGGAGGCAACAAGCTGGTTGCCGGCCTGATCGCTGCCCTGATCGCACTTACCGTCCTGCTCGTTGCCGTGCTGTTCATCATCAACCGTGACAGCCAGAACGATCAGCGATACATCGCCCACACTGCGGAACTGCGGGTACTCTCGCAGGCCATTGCGAAAAACGCGACCGAGGCCGCCGGCGGTACCGCCGAGGCGTTCAACCAGTTGCGCCGCTCCCGCGATGACTTCCAGAAGCTCTGGACCTACGTCACCGAAGGTAACCCCGAAACCGGCCTGCCACCGAGCGAGTTGGCACAGGAAAGCGGTGTACAGCAGAACTGGAACATTGTGCGTGAGAATGCCGACAGCATCCTCTCCACCCAGGACGCGGTACTGGGCCTGCACGAGGTTGCCCGGACCCTGAACGAAACCATCCCCCAGCTGCAGGTGGAGTACGATGACATCGTACAGATCCTGCTGGACAATGACGCACCGGCCGAACAGATCGCCCTGGCACAGCGCCAGTCGCTGCTGGCAGAGCGTATCGTGCGCTCGGTCAACAACGTACTGTCCGGTGACGAGGATGCGGTCATCGCGGCCGACCGTTTCGGTCGTGACGCCAGCCTGTTCGGCCGGGTTCTCGAAGGCCAGCTCAACGGCAACGAAGCCATGGGTATCTCCCGGGTAACGGATGAAGATGCCATCTACGGTCTGGAAGCGGTAGCCGAACTGTTCGAGTTCGTCTCCCAGAACGTAGATGCGATCCTTGAGGCCTCTCCCGACCTCTTCAAGGTTCGCACCGCGGCCAGCGACATCTTCCAGAACTCCGAGATCCTGCTCTCCGAGCTGTCGGTTCTCGCCGAGAACTTCCGCAACCAGCCGGCCTCCCGCCTGGTCAGCCCGACCCTGGCCTTTATCATCCTGGCCGCCATGGTCGCCATCGTTGTCTTCATCGGTCTTGCCCTGTACCGCGAAGCCCAGGCCCGCCTGGCTGCAACCCAGGAACAGAACGAGCAGAACCAGAATGCGATCCTTCGACTGCTGGACGAACTCGCCGACCTGGCGGACGGCGACCTGACCACCGAGGCCACGGTAACCGAGGACTTCACCGGCGCCATCGCCGACTCCATCAACTACGCGATCGACCAGATGCGCGGACTGGTACAGGCGATTCGTGGTACCGCGGTGCGGGTAGCGGGCGCCGCCCAGGAAACCCAGTCCACGGCGATGCACCTTGCGGATGCTTCCGAGCACCAGGCCCAGGAAATCGCCGGGGCTTCTGCCGCGGTTAACGAGATGGCCGTGTCCATCGACCAGGTATCCTCGAACGCCGCCGAATCCTCCGCGGTTGCGGAGCGGTCGGTTGCGATCGCGAAGAAAGGCGCGGAAGTGGTACAGAACACCATCCGCGGCATGGACAACATCCGGGAGCAGATCCAGGAAACCTCCAAGCGGATCAAGCGTCTGGGTGAGTCCTCCCAGGAAATCGGTGACATCGTATCGTTGATCAACGACATCGCCGACCAGACCAACATCCTGTCCCTGAACGCGGCGATCCAGGCCTCCATGGCCGGTGATGCCGGTCGGGGCTTCGCGGTGGTTGCGGACGAAGTTCAGCGCCTCGCGGAACGCTCCTCTGCGGCAACCAAGCAGATTGAAGCCCTGGTTAAGACGATCCAGTCCGATACCAACGAGGCGGTTATCTCCATGGAGCACACCACCGCCGAGGTGGTCCGTGGTGCCCGTCTGGCCCAGGACGCGGGTATTGCACTCGAGGAAATCGAGAACGTATCCATGTCCCTGGCGGAGTTGATCCAGAACATCTCCAACGCCGCCCGCCAGCAGTCGTCCTCTGCGGCCCACATCTCCAACACCATGAACGTTATCCAGGAAATCACCTCCCAGACTTCCTCCGGTACCAACGCGACCGCGAAGTCTATCGGTAACCTGGCAGAAATGGCGTCTGAACTGCGCTCCTCTGTGGCCGGCTTCACCCTGCCGGAAGAGGACGTGGCGGACGAAGAGCAAGAAGAAGACAGCGACGTTCCGGTGGTGGGCTGACAGACGGCCCGGGGCAGCTGACGGTTTATGGCGCATACGCATGACAACCTGTCACCCGCCGAAGGCATCTGGTCAATGCGCCGGCTTCCGGACATGGATTCGGCGCAGTTCCACCAGTGGCAGACCCTGCTGGAGCATCGCACCGGGATAACCCTGTCCGCAGACCGGCGCTCGTTCCTGGAAACCAACATCGGTATCCGGATGCGGGAAATCGGATGCAACAGCTACCAGGCCTACTACGAGAAAATCGTTTCGGGCCCGGAGGCTGTCGTGGAGTGGGCGATCCTGGTGGACCGCCTGACCGTTCAGGAGACCCGGTTCTTCCGGGATCCCGATGCCTTCCGGCTGGTGTCTGACTATGTCCTGACACGACCGCGTGAGCAGTTGCGCAAGCGTGCGCTGGAGGTCTGGAGTGTGGGCTGCTCCTCGGGGGAGGAGCCTTACACCCTGGCCATGGTGCTCAATGAGTGCATGACTCAGCTGGCACTGCAGCCATTGTTCGGAGTCACTGGCTCTGACATCAGCAAGCCCGCGATCGAGAAGGCCGGCAAGGGTCAGTTCAACGCCCGCAAGCTTCTGGGCATGGACGAAGCATTGAAGGACCGGTATTTCCGCCCCGCCGAGCGAAATACGGTCGAAATAGTAAAAAGCATCCGCGACCGGGTGTGCTTCACCAGGCTCAATGTACTGGACCTGGACACTGCACCCATGCACGGAATGAACATCATCTTCTGCCAGAATCTGCTGATCTATTTCCGCCGCTGGCGCCGGCGAGAGATTGTGAAGCGGTTAGCAGAGAGACTGGCACCGGGGGGATTACTGGTGCTCGGCCAGGGTGAGTTGACCGACTGGCAACCACCGGGCCTGCAGCGGGTACCCTCGGAACATGTTCTGGCGTGGATAAAACGTCAGGCCGACGAAGAATAACCGGAGTGGTTATGGGCAATCACCATGACAGCATCGCCCTCGACTGGGTTCGGGGAGAAATACAGGACACGCTGACCCAAGGCCAGCATGCACTGGAAGCGTATGTCGAGAACCGTGACGACACCGCGCGCCTGCGCTTCTGCCTGAATTATCTCCATCAGGTGCATGGCACCCTGCAGATGGTTGAACTCTACGGTGCGGCACTGCTCACCGAAGAAATGGAAAAGCTCACGCAGGCCGTTCTCAACGAGTCCGTCCGCAACGTGGACGAAGCCGTTGATGTCCTGATGCAGGGCATTCTCCAGCTACCCCAATACCTGGAGCATCTGACCAGTAGCGAAGACGACTTCCCGATGGTCCTGCTGCCGATGCTCAATGACCTGCGTGCAGCCCGGGGCGAGGCCCTGCTTTCCGATACTTCGCTGTTCAAACCGGATCTCAGTCGCGCGCAGATGCAGGTCAGCGGCACAGTGTCCCGTCGCCTGCAGGACCCCAAGGTTCTCGGCCATATTCGCAAGCTGCGGCAGATGTACCAGTTTGCCCTGGCCGGCGTGGTACGCGAGGAAGATCTCGACGCCCAGTTCAGCTACCTCCAGAAAGTCATTCAGCGGCTTGCCCGCCTGTGCCAGAACACTCCGCGCGGTGAACTGTGGAAAGCCGCCAGTGCGTTCGTGGAGACGCTTCAGTCCCACGTAAACCCGATCAACGCGGCCGTCAAATCCCTGTTGCGGGAGCTGGATTCCGAAATCCGTCTGCTCAGCGAAGGTCAGGCCAATCTCCTCCAACAGCCGGCACCGGAAGCACTGTTC
Source organism: Marinobacter sp. C7 (assembly GCF_022343555.1). Classification (GTDB taxonomy): domain Bacteria; phylum Pseudomonadota; class Gammaproteobacteria; order Pseudomonadales; family Oleiphilaceae; genus Marinobacter. Next base: position 62,412 of record NZ_JAKQZH010000002.1, read on the forward strand.
AAGCACCTGCTGTACTATGTGGCACGCGCCAGGGATCTCGAGACGCCGCAAGTGCAGGCCTTGCGCACCGACTACAAGCTCAATCTGGCCCTGCCGTCCGACGACGATGTCGATGCCGCCCGCACCCGGGTATCCGGGCCTGGCCGCGAGGCCATTCATTCGGTAGTCAGCGCGCTGAACGAGGAACTGGCCAAACTCAAGGACCAGCTGGATCTGTTCGTGCGCTCTGAACTGCGCCAGAACAGTGAACTGGAAGATTTACTGCCCGGGCTCCGCCAGGTGGCGAACACCCTCGCTGTGCTCGGACTGGGCATTCCCCGCAAGGTGGTGACCGAACAGATCGAGCTGGTGGAAAAACTCAGCGACCAGATGGAACTGGTGGACGATGGCACCCTGATGGACATTGCCGGAGCCCTGTTGTACGTCGAAGCCAGCCTCGCGGGCCTTGATACCGACCGGCATGTTGAGCCCCAGGATGACGCGCGCCCCGGTGATGCCATCAATCTCGGCTCCCGGGAACTGGGCGATGCCAGCGCAGCCCTGCTGAGGGAATCCCGTAACACCCTGGAGCAGGTCAAGTCGGCCATCGTGAACTTCATCGCATCCCAGTGGGATACCCGCGAGATTGAGCACGTTCCCGAATTGCTGCACAGCATCCGCGGTGGTCTGGCACTGATTCCCCTTGATCGCGTAGCCGACATGCTGGAATCTGCCGAGCGCTACATCACCGATGTGCTGCTCGGGGGCAAACAGGTCCCGGACTGGAAACAGCTCGATACCCTGGCCGATGCGGTCACCAGTGTTGAGTACTACCTGGAACGGCTGGCCGAAGGTATCAGCGAAAATGACGCTGTGTTGCAGGTCGCCGAAGACAGCCTCGCGTCCCTTGGTTTTCCCGTGGGTGCCGAGCCCACCTGGAACGCCCCGGCGCCGGAACCTGAAATGCCGGCAGAGGAGGAGGAAGTCGTCCTGGAACCTGTCGTGGCAACCGGGGAGGCCAAAGGATCTGATGAAGACCTGCTGGACGATGAGATCCTGGAGATCTTCGTTGAGGAGGCCCAGGAGGTCCTGGAAACCATCCACGAGTTCTACCCGCGCCTGCGCCAGAATCACGATGACCGTGAAGCCCTGACGGAAGTGCGCCGGGCCTTCCATACCCTCAAGGGTAGCGGTCGCATGGTGGGTGCCACCAGCATCGGGGAACTGGCCTGGTCGGTGGAGAATCTGCTCAACCGGGTTATCGATCAGACCATCAAACCGACCGATGACCTGTTCACCCTGGTCGACGAGGTTAACGCCCGGATACCATCCCTGATCCAGGAATTCCGCGATGGTCAGACGGACGGACATGTCGACGGTCTGATTCAGCGCGCCGAAGCGATGGCCGATACCCGGCGCACCGACGCCGAGCAGCCATCCGAGGCCGAAACACCAGGGCCCTCCGGCGCCCCGGACATCGACGCGACATCGGCACAACCGGAAACCGCCACAGCACCCGAGACGCCCGCCAGTACCGAAGATGACGACCTGATCGATGACGAAATCCTCGAAATCTTCGTCGAAGAGGCCGGAGAGGTCCTGGATACCATCCGTGAGTACTTGCCGATGCTGTTGCGACAGCATGATGACCGCAGCGCACTCACGGAAGTGCGCCGCGCCTTCCACACCCTCAAGGGCAGCGGTCGGATGGTTGGCGCCAACGTGGTTGGTGAGCTGGCGTGGTCCGTGGAGAACATGCTCAATCGGGCCATCGACGGCTCGATATTGATGAACGATGACATCGCGACCCTGCTCAAGGACGTCACCGAAGCATTGCCTCCATTGGTCGAGGACTTCGAGAAACGTCGCGAACCGTCCATGGACACGTCGGCCCTCGAAGCCCGCGCCAATACCCTGGCCAACGGCGAGATCCCCGACGCCGAACTCATGCCGGTGGGAGCGACAGAGTCCGAGACCGAAGCGGACGATGAGGTCACCGCAGTCGGCGTCGAGAGTGATGAAACTGACGACAACGGCGTTGATCCGGTCCTGCTGGATATTTTCGAAAGCGAGACCGAGACCCACCTTCAAACCCTGAAGGACTACCTCGCCGCAGCCGTCGACAAGAGCACCATCGCCTACACCGATGATCTCTCGCGCGCCCTGCACACCCTCAAGGGCAGTGCCCATACTGCAGGCATAACCCCGATTGCCGAGGTGATCACACCCCTTGAGCGGTTTGTAAAAGAGGCTCGCGCCCAGAACAAGCGGGGAGATCGAGAGGTCCTTGACCTGATTGAACAGGCCTGCGATTTCCTGACCCGTGGCCTGGCCCAGATCCGACAGAATCCGCAGGCACCGTTGGCGGGCACCGACGAATTCCTCGAAAAACTCGAGAGCGTCAGCCGTTCCACCCTGCTGGCCAGTGCCGGCGACAGCGCCAGGGAACCGGCCCGGCAGGCCGAGTCGCAACTGGTGCGACTGTTCCTGAACGAAGGTCTCGACATCGTCCTCGATGCCGAACAGATTCTCGACCAATGGGCAGCCGACCCTGTGGAAACCGGCCCTCTCGTTCAGCTCCGGAATGAACTCGAGCAGCTGACCGACGGAGCGGCCGACGCCGGTCTCCACGATGTCTCGGCTCTCGCCGGCGCCCTGAAACGGGCCTATGAGGCCGTTGCCGATGACCATCAGGCGGCGGACGAGCATTTCTTCAGCACCGTCCGTGCCGGTCACGAGCAGCTGATCAACATGATGGATCAGGTTGCCGCCGGCCTTGCGACCGCATCGGATCCCGAACTCCAGGCCCGTATCGAGGCCCTGGCGGTCCCGGACAGACCGGAGACCGATTCCGGTGAACCGGATGCCTTCGAACAACAGTTCAGCGGCGAGCTTGAAGAGATTGACCTGAGTTTCGATCACGATGGTCTGGGCGAGCCCGAGACAGGTCCCGCAGCCGCGAGTGAAACCGATCAACCGCCGCTGCCCGAGACCGATGAGTCCGATGACAACCTCGACCAGGAACTGGCAGAAATCTTTCTGGAAGAGGCCCGTGACCTGATCGACAGCACTGCCGAGGCCCTGCAGAACTGGAGTGAGAGCACCGGCAACCTGGATATCCTGCGGTTGCTGCAGCGAGATTTGCACACGCTCAAAGGTGGCGCCAGGCTGGCCGACATTCCCGCCGTCGGGGACCTGTCCCATGAACTGGAGACCCTGTTCGAGGGTCTCACCGAACAGCGGCTTTCCGTCAACGATCAACTGTCCGACCTGCTGTTCCGCAGCCATGACCGCCTTGCCGGGATGGTCGAATCCCTCGAGGGCGGAGAGACACCACGACCGGCACCGGATCTCATCGCCGAGATCCAGGCCTACATGGGCACTGCCTCCGGCTCGAGGCCGGTAACCGATGTTGCCGCGCCCGAAGCGGAACCGGAGCCCGAAGAACCAACCGCACCGCCGGAAGAAACGTCGGCAGAGGCCTCAAGTGACTCGGCGGAAGAGAGTCCCGCTGATCTCTCCCATCTCGACCCGGAACTGGTGGGCATCTTCCTGGAAGAAGCCTACGACCTGATCAATTCCACCGGCAGTGCCCTGCACACCTGGAGTGAGAACCCGTCCGACACCTCGGTGGCCGCCGAACTGCAGCGCGACGTGCACACCCTCAAGGGTGGCGCACGAATGGCCGGAGTAAACGCCATCGGTGATCTCACCCACGTGCTCGAGGACCTGTTCGAGAAGGTTGCTGAAGGCCAGTTGGCTGCGACCGAGGACATGACAGACCTGCTCTTCGCCTGCCATGACCGTCTGGCGCAGATGGTTGAACAGGTTGCGACCCAGAAGCCCTGCCCGCCGGCCACGGATCTCGTGGCCCAGGTCAAATCCGTCATTCGGGGAGAGACCCCGCCCGCGCCGGCGACTGCTGTCGAGCAGCCGGGGCGTGAAGTCGACTCCGGTGTGGAGGATCACCTGGCACCGGCATCGGATCACGATCTGATCGGCATCTTCCTGGACGAAGGTCTGGAAATTCATGAGGCCATTGATGAGTGTCTGGCCCAGTGGAAGGACGACCCCGAGGAACTGTCCGGTGTTACCCAGCTGCAGCAGGAGCTCCATACCCTGAGGGGTGGTGCCCGGCTCTCCGATGTTGATGCCATTGCCGAGTTGGCCGAAGCCTGGGCCGAAGCGTTGAACCCGCTCATTGGCGGCGCCAACAATCAACAGGCTCTGCTGGACCTGAGTGAACGCGCCAACGCGAGCCTGAAAACCATGCTGGCGGCACTGGAAGAAGGCAACCAACCGGATGCCGGCCCCGACCTGATCGAGGCTTTCCGTTCAGCCGCATCAGACGTTGCTGCCACGGAACAGGGTGACGAGACGCCCGCGCCCGCAGCCGCCGACACAGTGGATCCCGAGGTACTGGAAATCTTCCTGGAAGAAGCCGGCGAGATCATGGACCAACTTGAGCAGGTGCTTGAGAACTGGCGGAAAGATCCCGGCAACCATGACTTCAACCAAGAGGCGCAGCGGGCGCTGCACACCCTCAAGGGCGGTGCACGCCTGGCCCAGCTTGGCGAACTCGGTGACAAGGCCCATGCCTTCGAGACCCTGCTGATCGACCTCGGTGGCAACGCACCGGATGCAACACAATGGCAGGCCATTACCGACGATCACGACGCCATCATCACACTGGTAGGCGAGGTTCGCCGCCGCTTCGAGGGGGGTGACGCAGAGCCCGAAGCCGTCTCCGCTCCCGAGACCGCTCCGGACCGGACCGACGAACCCGAGGTGGAGGAGAAGGCTCCTGCCGCCCACGCGGAACCCGAGGCCGAGCCGACGCCAGCCCCGACACCGAAACCGGAAAAAACGCCGGCGAAAGCACCCTCCCAGCCCAGGAAAAAGGCTCCGGAAGTGCAACGGGTCCAGGAAACCATCCGGGTTTCGGCACCTCTGCTGGACGAGCTGGTCAACCTGGCTGGCGAAACCAGTATCACCCGTGGCCGACTGGAACAGCAGACCAGTGACTTCGGCCACACCCTGGACGAAATGGCCGCCACCATCGAGCGTCTGCGGGAGCAGCTGCGGCGGATGGAAATCGAGACCGAGGCCCAGATCCTGTTCCGGGCCGAACAGGAGCACGGCCCCGACTATGGCGACGACTTCGATCCACTGGAAATGGACCGCTACTCTGCTATCCAGCAGTTGTCACGGGCCCTGACCGAGTCCTCGTCGGATCTGGCAGATCTCCGGGAAACCATGGCCGACCGGGTCAGGGACACGGAGACCCTGCTGGTCCAGCAGTCACGGATCAACACGGAACTTCAGGAGGGTCTGATGAAGACCCGAATGATTCCGTTTGCCTCCATGGTGCCCCGCCTGCGCCGGATCGTCCGCCAGATCAGCGGCGAGCTGGGCAAAAAGGTGGATTTCGATGTCCGGAACCCGGAAGGGGAGATGGATCGCAACATCCTGGAGCGCATGGTCGCGCCCCTCGAGCACATGCTGCGGAACGCTCTGGACCATGGTATCGAGGCCCCCGAGGACCGGAAAAATGCCGGCAAGCCCGAAACCGGGGAAGTGACCCTGTCCCTGACCCGGGAAGGGGGCGACGTGGTGCTGCGGATGATCGATGACGGCAAGGGGATACCCTCCCACGTCATCCGGGACAAGGCCATCCGCCAGGGCCTGCTGCGCGCCGATGAGGACCTGTCGGAACGGGAAGTCCTGCAGTTCATCCTGCAGCCGGGCTTTTCCACCGCCGAGCAGGTCACCCAGATTTCCGGCCGGGGTGTCGGCATGGACGTGGTCGCCTCCGAAATCAAACAACTCGGCGGCAGCCTCGATATCGATTCGGCGGTAGGCCGGGGCACGACCTTCACCGTGCGCCTCCCGTTCACGGTATCGGTGAACCGCGCCCTGATGGTAACCACCGGGGAGGATTTCTACGCCATCCCGCTGAACACCATCGAAGGTATCGTGCGGGTCAGCACCTACGAGCTGGAGGAGTACTACAAGCCGGACGCGCCGATGTACGAGTATGCCGGCCAGCAGTATCGCCTGCAGTATCTGGGCAGCCTGCTCAACAGTGACCACCAGCCGAAACTCCAGGGCCAGGCCCTGCCGCTTCCGGTGATCCTGGTGCGCGGTGCCGAACAGCCCATGGCCCTGCAGGTGGACAGCCTGATGGGTAGTCGGGAAATCGTGGTGAAATCCCTCGGCCCCCAGTTCAGCTCGGTGCGTGGGGTCTCCGGTGCCACCATCCTGGGTGACGGCAACGTGGTCGTGATCCTGGACCTTCCGGCCATGCTCCGTTCCGACATCCTGTCCGACCGCCAGCGCCTGGCGAACCTCGAGAAAGCCCGGGAAGCTGCCCGCTACGAAGAACAGATCACGACGGTCATGGTGGTGGACGATTCGGTTACCGTTCGGAAAGTTACCTCCCGGCTGCTGGAACGCAATGGCATGGAGGTTCTCACCGCCAAAGACGGTCTGGATGCGGTTGCCCAACTACAGGACCACAAGCCCGACATCATCCTGCTCGATATCGAGATGCCGAGAATGGATGGCTTCGAAGTGGCCAGCTTCATCCGCCACGACGACAACCTTCGGGAAACGCCGATCTGCATGATCACTTCCCGGACCGGGGAGAAACACCGCGAGCGCGCCCTGGCCATCGGCGTCAACGAGTACCTCGGCAAACCGTTCCAGGAAACCGAGCTGCTTGAGACCATCAAGCGGCTCACCGGAACCGAGTAATGGCCGGCCAGGGAGGCCGGCCCCGGGTCGGAATCGTGTCCGATGTGGTCCTGCAGCGACACCGGCTGCAGGCTGCAACGGCCAAGTTCGGACTCGAGGTCGCCTTCTGTGGCGACCCCCAGAGGCTGGAGTACCAGCCGCAATTTCCCGAGGCGGACCTGTGGCTGGTTACCCTGGAAGACGAGGCCGACCATCCCGCGCTGTTCGATCTGTTGCTGGGCAATACGGAAGCTCCGGTCCTGTTCGGACTTGATCAGGCCCCCAAACCCGGCAGCACCGACTACTTCCGCTGGGAGCGCCGGCTGCTGGGAAAACTGGAAAAGCAACTCGGGCACCTGGAAGAACTGGACTCCGAGACCGCTCTCGAAGAGCTCGAGGAACAGACACCGACACTGCAGACCAAACCCGAACTACCCCACTGGATCAAACCGGCGGTGCCCGGTTCCCTTGCCGAGGAGGTCTGGATTCTGGGCGCTTCCCTGGGTGGGCCGGCAGCAGTGAAGACCTTTCTCGATCACCTGCCCCAAGGACTTCCTGTGGGGTTTATCTATGCCCAGCACATCGACGACAATTTCACCGGCGTGCTGACACGTGTACTCGGCCGTGATGCTCACTACCAACTCAAACCGGCAAAGGAAGGCTACCGGGTCCGTAACGGGGACGTTGTCCTGATGCCGGTGGAACACGAGTGGCGACTGGACAGTACCGGCGCGCTGACGGAAGTTGACAAGCCCTGGCCCGGACCGTACGGCCCTTCCATCGACCAGGTGCTGCTTAATGTTGCCGACCATTACCGTGCCCGCTGCCATGCTATCCTCTTTTCCGGTATGGGGAACGATGGCGCCCTGGCAGCCCCCATCCTCAAAGCCTTTGGCAGCCGGATCTGGGTCCAGGACAGCAGCAGTTGCGGCAACAGCTCCATGCCGGATTCCGTAGCGGCCACCGGATGCGCCAGCTTTACCGGGACTCCCGAGCAACTGGCCCGGGAGTTGATCAAAACCATTGAAAAATCCTGCCTGCTCAGAGGCCGGCAGAAACGTGATTCCGCCTGAGGACAGAAACGATGCCCGAAAACCGTCAAACCCTCCCCTGCGTCATGATCCCGATGACCGGCCGGCAATTGTTACTGCCCAACGTTTCCATCGCCGAGGTTGTGGACTTTGCCAGCGAAGAGGCCGGGTCGAACACGCCGGACTGGCTGGTGGGCTACCTTGACTGGCGGGGCCTCGATTTGCCGGTAATCTCCTACGATGCCGCCAACGACGGCAGCCTGGTGGTTCCGGGCGACAACCGGGGCCGCATCGTGGTACTGAACACCATTGGCGAGCATCACGATGAAACCCCGTTCATGGCCCTGGTCACCCAGGGGATTCCAAGCCAGGCAAGGCTGACCGAGGCGGAAGTAAACCGGCTCGAGGGCGATACCGGCCCCGCTGATCTTATGAAGGTGGAAGTGGAGGGCGAGGAAGCCTGGATTCCCAATCTCGAATACCTGGAGTCCCTGGCACGTTCGGCCCGCCGCTGACTCTCGCTTCGACCGGCTCATGGCAGGGAATACTGGAAATGTTATAATGTATCAAACTTTCCAGGATTCCTGTCATGGCAAGCCAAGCACTTCCCTATCGCCCCCATAATCATCAGGCCTGCGTCAGCCAGGCGCTGGCTGACGCCCGAGCCATTTGCCGGGAGCAGAATGCGCGCCTGACCCCCACCCGGGAGCGGGTCCTGGAACTGATCTGGCAATCCCACAAGCCTCTGGGCGCTTATGACGTTCTGGCAGAGCTGACCGCCGAGGGTCAGAACGCGGCGCCGCCGACCGTTTACCGTGCTCTCGATTTCCTCCAGCAACACGGACTGGTGCACCGGATAGCCTCACTCAACGCCTTCATCGGCTGTGCCCATGCCGGAGAACACCACACCGGTATGTTCCTGATCTGCCGTAACTGCGGCAACGTGCTGGAACTCACGGCTCCCGGAGTGTCCGGGGCTATCGAGGGCGCAGCGCAAGCCGAGAATTTCAGGGCCGAGGACGTCACGCTGGAGATTGCCGGCCTGTGCCCCCGGTGCCAGTCGGAGGCGCCCCATGACTGATTCCCTGGTCACCCTGGACAACCTCACGGTCCGGTTTGACGACCGGCCGGCGGTGGATCGGGTCAACCTGAGTGTCCATCGGGGTGACATCATCACCATCATTGGCCCCAACGGGGCAGGCAAGACCACGCTGATCAAGGCCCTGCTTGGTCTGCAGCCCGTCACCGAAGGCACGGTACAACGGGCGCCGGGCCTGGTCATCGGCTATGTCCCCCAGAATCTGCAGATGGAGGGCACGCTGCCATTGAGCGTCCGTCGGTTCATGGCACTGAGCGGCAGGAACCGGACAGAATGCCACCAGGCCCTGACCCGTACCGGGATCGAACATCTGGCCAATGCCTCGGTGCATCACCTCTCCGGGGGCGAGAAACAACGACTGCTGCTGGCGCGGGCTCTGGCCCGCAAACCGGACCTGCTGGTGCTGGACGAGCCTGCCCAGGGAGTCGACATCAACGGGCAGGCGGCGCTGTACGAACTGATCCGGGCACTGAGGGATGAGCTCAGGTGCGGGGTCATCATGATCTCCCATGACCTGCACCTGGTCATGGCTGCCACCGACAAGGTCATCTGCCTGAACCAGCACATCTGCTGCAGCGGCTTTCCCGCGGACATTTCCCACGACCCGGCTTTCATCGAGACCTTTGGGCGGTCGGTAGCCGAATCCGTGGCGGTTTACCATCACCACCACAACCATAGCCACAACCTGCATGGAGACGTCGTTTCCGGCCAGACACCCACAATGGACTCACACGGGGACAGCTGCGACCATGCCCATCATTGATACCCTGCTGAACGATTTCTTCTGGCGGGCCCTGATAGGCGGCCTCGGGGTGGCCCTGATCGCCGGCCCTCTCGGTTGCTTTGTGGTGTGGCGCCGCATGGCCTATTTCGGCGATACCCTGGCGCATTCCGCGCTCCTGGGCATTGCCCTGAGCTTCCTGATCAGTGTGCCACTGAATGTCGGGGTCATTCTCACCTGTGTGGTCATTGCCGTGGCTCTGGTGGTGTTCTCCAGGGTCCGGGCCCTGGCCACCGATACTCTGCTCGGCATCCTCTCCCACAGTGCCCTGGCCATCGGCCTGGTCACCCTGAGTTTCATGCCGGATGTGCGTGTTGACCTGACCGGCCTGCTGTTCGGTGACCTGCTGGCCATGACCCGCGATGACCTGCTCTGGATCTATGGCGGGGCGGCGACCATACTCGTGCTTCTGGTCACCCTCTGGCAGGGGCTGCTGATGAGCACCATTCACGAGGAGCTGGCGCGGGTCGAGGGGTTCCCTGTGGAGCGACTGCGGCTGGTGCTGATGCTGATGTTTTCCCTGGTCATTGCCGTGGCCATGAAAATTGTCGGTGTGCTGCTGATTACCGCCCTGCTGATCATCCCGGCGGCCTCGGCGCGGCGGCTCGCCCATACGCCCGAGCACATGGCCGGGCTTGCCATTGTCTTCGGCTTTGTCGCCGTCGGCGGCGGCCTGGCGCTGTCCTGGCACCTGGACACACCGGCCGGGCCCTCGGTCGTGGTGACCGCCTTTCTGGCGTTTCTTGTCACCTACAGCACCACCGTCAGAACAGTCGCCTGATCCTTTCCAAGGCTTTCGGCCTGGTCTATGGTGAACTGATCGACGCCGATTTGGATCGGGAGCCACCGGCTGCTTCCGGGGAGACTGACGCATGGATAGCCGTTCTGTCCCTGGCGCACGGCCAATGCTATGGCCCGCGCTCTGGATTCCCCTGCTTATACTGGTCGTCGGCCTGATAACCACCGCCGTGACCGCTAGCCTGAAAGCGGATCAGGCACGTGAACTGGCCGATGCACGATACCGGGCCGAACACCGGGCGATCGTTAACCGTTTGCTCGCCAATGCACCAACCTATCTGGACCGCGACACGCCGCCGGCCAGCTGGCTCCCGGTGATTCTCGGCGAGGCTCTGCCGGAGCAACTGGGATTGCGCATCGACACCCTGCAACGGCACAGCAAGATCCCCATACTGCAGATGCAGGCAGACGGAGAGCTTGACCCCACACTGGCCCTGCGCACCGAAATCCGGCCCGGCGATCATCACTGGATGCTGACGACGGTGCCGACGTCCGCGTTATTGGGGAACGCCGCCAGGCAGGCCCGGAGCAGGATCTGGCTCGTCGGCCTGTCACTCACCCTCGCCATCACCGGGCTGGTGCTGGCAATGTGCCGGCGGCTTCATCGTCAACAGCTGCGAAACCTGGATCTGGCGTCGAGGGAGCAAGGAGCCGATCAGCAGATCAACAACCTGCAAGTGGAGAAGAGCATACTGCGCCAGGCGCTCAACGACAGCGAGGCACGCAGCCGCGATCTGGTCGCGTTGTCCGGGGCCCTGATCGCGGAACTCGACGAACGTGGCGTCATCGGTTTCATCTCTGCCCATAGTGCCAATCTGCTGGGACAGGCACCCGCGGATCTGGCGGGCAAGACGTTTGCTGACCTGGTCACTCCCCCGTTTCGGGACAACTTCCACCGCACCCTCGAGGCTGCCCGCCACGACAATCAGGCGCAACGGATCGACCTGCATCTGCAGGTCAGGAACCGGGACACGCCTCAGCCGGTGGCCGTCCGGCTGAAGGCACTCAAGGATCCGGTCCACGGATTGACAGGATATCGTCTGAACGCATCACCAACAGGCCCGTCAGGCACCTAGTCCAGGGTCTTGTGGGTGCCATCGCACATCGGCGGAGACCCCGTTCTTTTGCAGCCACAGAACCAGATCCACTCGGTTTTCTCGGCCGTGTATTTCACCGGAGTAAAGCCGGTTCCCTTGTGGGAGCCGTCGCAAAACGGCTGGTTTTCACTGTGCCCGCAGGCGCACCAGACATAGTTCTTGCCACCCTCGACCTGCACGGCATAAGGGCTTTTCCTGGCAATCTTCGGCTGTTCGTCCGGCATGGTTCCTCCCGTTTCTCGCAGGTGTGGACCTCAGTATAGCCAAGACTAATGCAGCGGCTTGATCACATCCGCCAGGCGACCTGACTCCACCAGCTCCAGGAACTCGTCCCCCAGTCGGTCGCTCTCGGTGATGGCCCTGCGCCAGGACCGCTCCCGGCCGGCATCGTCGCCCACATATTTCTCGAAATCCTTGCGATCCGGTAGCTTGCCGTCAGGGAGAGACTGAAGGTATTCAGGGGAAGGCGCCACCAGCAGCACATCCTGCAATCGCGTGGCGTCACCCCGGCGCCACGGCAAGGACTTGTCGAACCAGCCGGGCACGATCCTGTCGGTGAAGTGCGGGTACAGAATCACTCCCGGCTGCTGGTAGGGCAGATCCAGGTGGTAGTCCAGCAGACCACCGTCCCGGTAAACGCCGTCCGGCGCACCGGGAATGTTGCGCACCCCGGACATCACCAATGGAATGGAGGCCGATGCCAGCAGTGCCGGCAACAGGTTGGCACTGGTCAGGGCCACCTCATGACTGGGGAAGTCCACCAGTTTGGATACCGGGGTTTTCAGGCGCGCATCGTGAATGATGCCCCGCTCCATGAACCGGCCCAGGTGCCGGCGACTGACCATGTTTGCGCTGATGGCGTTCATCAGCCCAAGCCCCAGCCGCCCCCGGGTATCGTGCTCGAGCAGGCCCAGGCTCCGAACCACCACGACAGACAACCGGTACCAGGGGTGGTTCAGGATGAACTCCTCCCGGCCACCCAGCAGTTCCTCCAGGAACTCGATACTTTTCCGGCTCACTTCCGCGGGGCTCACCCCCTTGGAGAACCGCTGGGATGTGTAGAGATCCGCCAGGCGCGCAAGCTGGGCTTTGGGATCATCGGAAGATGCCACGGCAGCGAAGCGCCAACTGCCAATGGAGGAGCCGATGAGCGCGCGTTCCTGCGGTGCACCGGGGAGCCAGTCTCCGAAAACTGCCTTGTCCAGTCCGCTGATGCCAAGCGCTTTTGGGCCACCGGCCGCGCCGGGTATGACATGGACATCTTCCGGCGCCAGTGGTTTGTCTTTGAGCCGCTGAAGGGCGCGACGGCCGGCCCGTACAGCAAGTGCGGGGGTTCGGGTGTGGATAGCGGTCATGGCGGGCTCCCTGTTTCAATGCGGGGGAGTGTATCGGAAGGCGTGAGCAGCGGCCAACTGAACAAAACTAATGGTGGCCATAAACCGCGCTTTCTGCTTCATTTAATAGGCAACGGCCGTGCACAGGCCTGAATGCTTTCATGGAACGTAAGCTGGAATGACCAGGAGAAGGTTTTGAACATCACGCCGTCCGACAGTTCGCTGGCACCAACCCCGACCCTTGCGGTTCTGGGTTTCAAGCGCCAGCTGGTTTACCACCTGCACTTCTGGGCCTTCGTTGCCGTGGCGCCGCTGGTGTTGGTGCAATGGAAACAGGACCACTATGTGTTGTCGGGATTGCTGCTGTTGTTCTGCCTCAATGCCCTGCTCGTGCTGGCCTTCCTGCGCTTGCGAGGCCGGTATTTTCTGAAAGGACGGCTGTTCCCGCTGCTGGCTGTGGTCTGCGCAGCCTACTCAACCAGCATCAACGGTCATGCCGGCCTGTATTGGGCGTATCCGGCCGCTGCCGCCCTGTTCTTCCTCCTGCCCCTCAACGAGGCCACTGTCAGCAACGTCATCTTTGTTCTGATCATGGCGGTGGTCTCGTTCGTGAAATTCCCGGAGGCGGATTTCTGGCGTATCACGTTTTCCCTCGGACTGACGTGCCTGTTTGCCGGGATCTTTGCCTGGCTGGTGGGCAAACTCCAGCAGGAACTCACCCGACTGGCCACGACCGATCCCCTCACCGGGTGCCTGAACCGTTCCCAGCTCTCCGATGTCCTGAACAGCCAGATCCAGATGCGGGAGCGGTATGACCGTATTTCCAGCCTGGTTCTGCTCGACCTGGACTATTTCAAGAGCATCAACGACCAATGGGGCCACCTGGCCGGCGACAAGGTTCTGAAGGAAATGGCCTTGCGGCTTCGCAAGCGGTTACGGGAGAACGACAAACTGTTCCGGATTGGCGGCGAGGAATTCATGATCGTATTGCCGGAAACCGGCGAGCACGATGCCCACACCCTGACCCACCAGCTCCTGGCGGGTATCAGCGACAAGCCCTTCCTGGATAACATCAGTGTGAGCGCCAGCGCCAGTGTTGCAGAAGTGAGTCGGGGCGAGACCTGGTCCGTGTGGCTCAACCGCGCCGATCAGGCCCTGTATGAGGCGAAGTCCCGCGGCCGCAACCAGGTGATCAATGCCGGCCGACCCGAGCCCGCCAACTCTCCGGAACCTGACGGTGAAATTCCGGATCCGATTACCAGTTAGCTGCCGGCCACCTGCTTACGGAATTCCCGGTAAGCGGTGAACACGTCCCACGGGCTCTCAAAGTGGGGGTAATGGCCAACATTGCGAAGACTGACCACATCCGCGCCCCGGATCAGCTCCCGGTAACGCCGGGCCATGGCCACACCCGACACCGGGTCGGCGGTGCCCGAAATCAGCCGCATGGGCTGACGTGCCGTCTGCAGGGCGCCCACCCAACGGTTACGATGACAACGCCGCTCCTCCATGAACTGAATCAGGTGATGCAGGATGCCGCGGCCGTTGTTGTAGGTCAGAAGATGCCAGAAATCCTCGAGATCCTGACGATCCGGCGGATTTTGAGGGCCAAACAGGCGCCGGAAGTTGTATTCGAAGGTGCGGCGGGTCAGGCCGCGACTGATCAGCCCGCCCAGGGGACTGCGCAATACCCGCTGGATCAGCAGCGGATTGTGAACTTCCGGGAACAACGCGCCATTGAGAAAGCAGAGCGAACCGATCCGGAAATGCAGCCGCTGTTCCTGATCCCGGGCCAGCAGCTCCTGCGCCACGCTGCAACCGTAATCATGGACAAAAAGGTGCACCGAGCTCAGCCCCAGCCCCTCAAGCCAGCCCTGAACCAGATCCGCCTGATCCTCGATGCTGTACTGGTAGCCGGTGGGCTTATCGGAAAACCCGAACCCCAGCATATCCAGCGCCAGCACGGAGTGTTGCTGCACCAGCATCGGCCAGATCCGGCTCCAGTCCCAGCTGGCGGTGGGAAAACCGTGCAGGAGTACCAGTGGCTCTCCCCGACCGGCCATCCGGCTGAAAATGGCATGGCCGCCGTAGCTGAACCACTTGCCTCCCTGCTGCCATCCTTCGAGGCTTTCCGCCTCGCGCGCCTGGGCACCCGCCCCGGCTCCGGATATCACATGATCCATGCGTCGTCCCCGGCATGTAACTGAATCCCTGAAACTTTAAAGCAAAGTAACCGGGCCTGCCATAGCCCGCGAGCGCCATTTCCCACGACTTCGCGGCAAAGTGGTCTTTTCGCCCGCCCGCTGCGTAAACCGTAGAGATGACGGGCAAATTCCCTTAAGCTTTGGCCCTTGAAAAGTGACAGCTAACCGGAAATGACTATGACCAAACTCCTTGACGACCTCGCGGGCCACTACCGTGCCATTATTGACGGCCTCGGCGAAGACTCCAACCGCGAAGGTTTGCAGGACACTCCCATGCGCGCGGCGAAGGCTATGCAGTTTCTGACCCGCGGCTACCAGCAGGATCTCGGCGACCTGGTCAACAATGCCGTGTTCGAATCTGCCATGGATGAAATGGTGGTGGTACAGGACATCGAACTCTACAGCATGTGCGAACATCACATGCTGCCTTTCATCGGCAAGTGCCACATTGCCTACCTGCCCCAGGGCAAGGTTCTGGGCCTGTCGAAGTTCGCCCGCATCGTCGACATGTACGCCCGTCGGTTGCAGATCCAGGAAAACCTGACCCGGCAGATCGCAGAGGCCATCGAAAGCGTCACCAATGCCAAGGGCGTTGCCGTGGTGATCGAAGCCCAGCACATGTGCATGATGATGCGCGGTGTGGAAAAACAGAACTCCCGGATGAAGACTTCAATGATGCTGGGCCAGTTCCGCAAATCCCAGGCAACCCGCACGGAATTCCTTAACCTCATCGGCAACAACCGCTGAGCCCCGACCGGGCAACGGAGACGGTATGACAGATGTTATCGGTAAGAAGCAGGCCCGGGTACGCATCAAGAACCTGTTACTGCGCGCTTACATCGGAATCAAGGAAGAAGAGATCAATAACCAGCAGGACGTGGTGATCAACGTTGAGCTGACTTACGATGCCAGTGATGCCATTCACCAGAACGAGATCGAGGCGGCGCTGAACTACCGCACCATCACCAAGCAGATCATCCGCCACGTGGATGGCAACCGGTTTGCGCTGCTGGAGCGCCTGACCCACGAGGTTCTGAGCATAGTCATGGAGCATGCGTCGGTGCAATGGGCCCAGGTGGAAATCGACAAGCCCCACGCGCTACGCTACGCCGAGTCCGTCTCCGTGTGCCTTGAGGCACATCGTTAATCCGTACTGGAGAGCCGTTAATGCCCAGCAATTCCCCGGAACAGATCCGCTCCATTCTGGAAAACATTCATACCATTGCCCTTGTGGGCGCCAGCGAGAAAACCACTCGCCCCTCCCATGAAGTCATGGAATTCCTCCAGGAGCAGGGCTACCGGGTAATCCCGGTGAACCCACGACTGGCTGGCCAGACGTTGCTGGGTGAAACGGTGTTCCCGGATCTGAAGTCCGTCCCCCAACGGGTGGACATGGCCGACCTGTTTCTGGCGCCGGAACGCACCGACGCGGTGATAGATCAGGCCATTGAGCTGAAAATCCCGGTAGTCTGGATGCAACTGGGGGTGATCAATCCGTCGGGTGCCGCCCGGGCCGAGGATGCCGGCCTGACAGTGGTAATGGACCGCTGCCCGAAACAGGACATCCCGAGGCTGGGCATCACCAGGAAGCACTGACGATCGATAATGGCCCGTTGGGCAGTATGAATTGATTGGCATTCCTGCCTATCCGCTGTTACGGTCAGAGTCGACGTGCCATAATCATCCGGGTTGAATTCAGGACTGGTTAGAGCCTCGGGGTTCCGTATTAATCCAGCCATGCAGTCTCCCGCTCTGCGGGAGCTTCCTGCGGAAGGACACTGCGGCTCCGGGACATTTCAGCGAGTTGCGGAGTGATCATTGGCCCAAACGCCCCCCACCAACAACATTCTGGCCCGTGCGCTGCTGAGCCCCGTATTCGCGGCTCTCATCCTGTTGGCGTTCCTGGCCCTGGCATCCGGTCTCCGCTATGGAATGACCCGTCAGGACACCAACCAGATCCAGGCGAACCTTGCCAACGAGGCGGTAGCCCTGGTCGACCACCTCGAACGGGAATTCACCATCCATGCCGAAGCCATCAGCCGCATGGCTGCCCGCCTCAAGGTAGTCCCGGAAACCACCGAAGCCTCCTGGCGGGCCGACGCCCGCAGCTATCTCGATGATTTCGGCGTCTACCAGGCCATCGAATGGATTGACCGTGACTTTGTCATCCGCTGGCTGGAGCCGGTGTCCGGAAATCAGGATGTCGTTGGCTACAACGTGGCCTTCTCCGACCGTCGCCGTGAGGCCCTTGAGACTGCCCGCACCACCGGCCAGTACGACATTTCCGGCATTATCGACCTGAAACAGGGTGGCAAGGGCCTGGTGATTTACGCGCCGGTCGGTACCGGTGCCGGCAACAACGGCTTCATTGCCGGCGTGTTTCGGATCGAGACGTTGGTCGAGCAGCTGCTCACCAGCCGGGTGCTGCAGTCCTTCCAGGTAGACGTTCAGGACAACGGCGAACTCGGCTACCGGCTCAACGGTCTGACCGAGACCAGCGAAGGCTTTGCCCACACGGAAACCGTCAATATCCCTACCCTCGACTGGACACTGACCATCCGACCCAGTGAGACCTGGGTGGCCAGTCACCGCAGCGCCTGGCCCTGGGTGACGTTCACCGCGGTCGTGCTCATGGGCCTGCTGACCAGTCTGACCACCCTGCTGGCCCAGTTAATTCTGAAACGCAATCGGGCGTTGCTGAAAACACGGCGGGAACTGGAACAGGAAATCGATCAGCGCAAGGTCATCCAACAGGATCTGGCCCGCCTTGAATCCACCGATACCCTGACCGGGCTGGCCAACCGCCGGTTCTTCATGGAAGACCTGAGCCACACCCTCGGCATTGCCAGACGGCAGAACCGGCAGGTGGCACTGGTAATGCTGGATCTCGATCGCTTCCAGATGCTCAACGATTCCCTGGGCCACCAGTTCGGTGACGAACTCCTGGCCCGCGTCGCCGAACGGCTTAACACGTTGAGCAATGAACGGATCATGGTGGCCTACTCCGGGGGCGATGAGTTCATGTTCTGTCAGCAGCAGGTAGAGGCTGTCGACGATGTCATCCACCTGCTCGGCCAAATCAAGCAGTGTTTCGAGGCACCGTTCGAAGTCCAGGACGAAAACCACCGGATTACCGCCACCATGGGAGTGGCCGTCTACCCGCAGAGCGGAAAGGATGCCGATACCCTGCTGCGCAATGCCGATATTGCCCTCTATCGAGCCAAGGAACAGGGGCGCAACTCCTATCAGTTCTATACCGAGGGCATGCAGGAACGGGAGGTCAACCGCCTGGAGCTGGATAAGGATCTGGACATGGCGCTGGCGAACAACGAATTCGTACTCTACTTTCAGCCCCAGGTCGATCTTGGAACCGGCGAAATATACAGTGTTGAAGCGCTGATCCGCTGGCAGCACCCGCGCCGCGGCCTGTTACCGCCGGTGGAATTCATTCCCCTGGCAGAAGAAAGCGGACGGATAACGGACATCGGCCGATGGGTAGTGGCAGCCGCGTGTCGTCAGCTGGCAGCGTGGAAGGGCACGGCCTGCGGCAACCTGCGCATCGCGATCAACCTTTCCGGTCGGGAACTGGACGATGATCGCCTGGTGGATGATATCCGCGAAACGCTGGCGGCCGAGCACGTGCCTGCCAACCGTCTGGAAGTGGAGTTGACCGAAGAGATCTTCATCCAGAACATCGAGCATAACCGCAATCAGCTGAGCCGGCTCCACGACCTCGGGGTCAACCTTGCCATTGATGATTTCGGCGTGGGCTACTCCTCCCTGGGCTACCTGCGGGATTTTCCGGTGGATCTGCTGAAGATCGACCGTTCGTTCATCACCTCGGTAACCGAACGCCATGACGATGCGGTGATCACACGGGCGGTCATCAATCTGGCTCACAATCTGGGCATTCAGGTGATTGCCGAAGGCGTCGAGAAAGAGGAGCAGCTGACCTTTCTCAGGCAGCACGGATGCAACCTGGTCCAGGGTTACCTGATCAGTCGGCCGATTCCCGCCGTAGAACTGGAAAAAGCTCTCTCGGAGGGGACCCTGGGCCTGGGCACTCCGGAACGCTCCGGATTGTAATGGCCAGCGGTGATCCCCATGATACCCGGAACCCATCAATGGCGTGTGATTTATGGCAGCGAAATACCTGACTCCCGAACAGGACGAGCAGATCCGGCGGTGGGAGCGCTGGAACCGCAACTACTTCATTTTCGCGTTTGTAGCGCTGACGGTTGTGCTGGTGTTCAGTAGCCAGCTCGGACTGTCCAGTGGCGAGAACTGGGGGTCTCTCGGGGTTCTGATCGCGGCCCTGGTTTCACCTATCATCGTGCTCCAGCTGCGCTTGCGATGCCCGGCCTGTGGCCACAAGATCGGCTGGCAGGCAAAGCTGATGGCGCCTGACCAGTGCAAGACCTGCGGAACCTTCCTGCGCGCCAAGGGGCGCTGACTCCTCCTTCCTCAAAAAACCTTTGACCTGTGAGTTGCTCACAGGTTTTAGGCTATCCTTGTTGATTGGGTTATTGGTGCATGCCGTGTCCGGCTGGGCTGTCGGCATGAAACACGCTCAAGCACGTCCCTGTGGCGCTTGAGCTCCGCCAACTCAGGCAGGAAAATCGTTATGAAAGTTAAAGATATAGCCCAGGCCGCCGGTGTGAACCCTGACACCGTCCGCTTCTACACCCGGGAGGGTCTGCTCAATCCGACCCGTAACCCGGACAACAACTACCAGCAGTACGACGCTGACGATCTGCGCCGGCTGCGCTTTGCCCGCAAGGCCAGGCAGCTCGGGTTTTCGCTGCCTGAGGTCCGCTCGATTCTGAACCAGGCCGATGACCACCACTCACCGTGCCCGATGGTTCGGGAGGTGTTTGAGAAACGTCTGGCCGAGGTCGAACGGGAAATTGCCGAGTTGCAGCAACTGCGGGAGCGCATGAAAAGTGCCCTCGGTATCTGGCGGGAGATGCCGGATGGCACGCCGGACGGTCATACGATCTGTCGGCTGATCGAACATTGGGACGATACGGCCCTCGCCACCAGTGAGGAGGAGCAAGCATATGACTGAGACAACCGAGCTGCATCGGGCATTGTCCATTTCAGGGGCCTCCTGTCAGGGCTGTGCCAAGAAGATTCGCAATGCCCTGGAGCCTTTAACCGGTGACACCGGCCTGGTTGAGGTGGATCTGGAAGAGCAGACCGTGGCACTGCCTGAAGGCATCGATGTCGAAGAGGCCGCGCGTCGCGTGACGGACGCGGGTTACCCGGCCGAACGGCTGAAAGAAACGGATGACCAACCGGCCAGCTGCTGCGCCACCGGGGCGCAGCCGGAGGAGAAAGGCAAGGAGGCTGACGCCGAGCATTCCGGGCACCACGCCGATGAATCGGATCACACCGGCTCCGAGGCGCCGGCGGCGGGGGATCAGATCAGTCTGTCCGTCTCCGGGGCCACCTGCGCCTCGTGTGTAAACACCATCGAAAAGGCGATGCTGTCAGTGTCCGGTGTCACCCACGCCCATATGAACCTGGCCGATAACACTGCCACGGCAACCGGCGATGTGGATCCGCAGGCGCTGGCTCAGGCCATCGAGAGCGCCGGCTATGGAGCCAGTGTGATCGAGAATGCGGACGAAGCCGATGAGCGCAAGCAGGCGGAGGACCGCAAGCAGTACCGCAGCCTGCTGATCAAGATGGCCGTGAGCCTGTCCCTGGGCCTGGGCCTGATGATCTGGGGCATGGGCTTCGGTTCGATGATGGTGACCGAGGCCAATCAGACCACCTGGCTGGGGCTGGGGGTACTGACGTTCATCGTGATGGCAGCTACCGGCGGGCATTTCTACACCGGGGCCTGGAAGGCATTCCGGCACCATAACGCCAATATGGACACCCTGATTGCGGTCGGCACCGGCACGGCCTGGCTGTATTCCATTGTCGTGGCGAGCGTACCGGGGTTGTTGCCGGAGATGGCCCGACATGTGTATTTCGAGGCCTCGGCGATGATCATTGGTCTGATCAACCTGGGGCAGGCGCTGGAATTACGCGCCAAGGGCAAGACCTCCGAGGCGGTGCGCCGCCTGCTGGACCTGCGGGCGAAGACCGCCCGGGTTATCCGGGATGGTCAGGAACAGGACCTCCCTGTTGAACAGGTTCGCAAGGGTGATCGGGTCAGGGTCCGTCCGGGCGAGAAAATCCCCGTGGACGGCGTCATCCGCGAGGGCAGCAGCCGGGTGGACGAGAGCATGCTGACCGGTGAGCCCATGCCGGTGAGCAAGGCTGAAGGCGACGAGGTTTCCGCCGGCACCCTGAACACCCATGGTTCGATCATCTATGAAGCCACCCGAGTCGGCAGCGAGACCGCCCTGGCCCAGATCATTCGACTGGTAAAAAAGGCCCAGGGCTCCAAACCCGCCATCGGGCGCCTGGCGGACAAGATCTCGTCGGTGTTCGTGCCGACGGTGATGATCATCGCCGTTGCCTCTGCGCTGGTCTGGTACAACGTCGGACCGGAGCCGGCGGTGGTACACATGATGGTGGCGGCCACCACGGTGCTGATCATCGCCTGCCCCTGCGCGCTGGGACTCGCTACACCGATGTCAGTGATGGTCGGCGTCGGCAAGGCCGCCGAATACGGCGCCCTGATCCGCCAGGGGGACGCCCTGCAAACGGCCGGCAAACTGGATCTGGTGATTCTGGACAAGACCGGCACCATCACCGAGGGCCATCCGGCAGTAACCCGGACCCACGCGGTCAACGGCGACGAAAACCGGCTGTTGGCCCTGGCCGCCGGTCTGGAGCAGCATTCGGAGCATCCGCTGGCGGAGGCGATTCTGGTAAAGGCCCGGGATAAGAATGTCGAACCGGAAAAGGTAACCGGCTTTGAGGCCGTCAACGGCAAGGGCGTCAGGGGCGAGCTGGACGGCCAACCCGTACGCCTTGGCAATCGCCGCTGGCTGAAGGACGAAGGCCTGACCCTGGACGGTCTGTCCGAGGCCGCCGACACCATCGCCTCGGAGGCCGGCACACCGCTGTTCCTCGCACTCGGTAGCGAGGTCCTCGGTGTGATCGGCGTGGCCGATGCCATCAAGCCCGATTCCAAAGCCGCGATCGACCGGCTGCACCAATCGGGTATCAAGGTCATGATGGTCACCGGCGATGTGGATGCCACCGCCCGGGCCATCGCCACCAAGGCCGGCATTGACGACTACCGTGCCGAAGTCCTGCCAGAGGACAAGGCCGAGGTGGTCAGCGAAATGCGCGGCAAGGGCTACACCGTGGCCATGGTTGGCGACGGCATCAATGATGCGCCCGCACTGGCTGCGGCTGACGTCGGTTTCGCGATTGGCACCGGCACAGACGTCGCCATTGAAAGTGCAGCCATCACTCTGATGCGCGGGTCCCTGCACGGTGTGCCTGATGCCATCGAGATTTCCCGGGCCACGGTCAGGAACATTCACCAGAACCTGTTCGGTGCGTTCATATACAACTCCCTGGGTATACCCGTGGCGGCGGGCCTGCTCTATCCTTTATGGGGAATCCTGATGAGCCCGATCCTCGCCGGCGCCGCCATGTCCCTGTCCTCGGTCACCGTGGTCTCGAACGCCAACCGCCTGCGACTGTTCCGGACCAGTCACAATCCGGAGCGTAACAAACACGAGGAGCAGAACTGATGGAAACTTTTCTGGTCAACGCTGGAGGACTCGCCCTGATGGCCGCCATCGTCTGGTGGTTCTGGCTTGGCGGGTCCGGCAGCCCAGGCTCTGACGAACACCAACATCATTGAGGTAAACAAACATGAGAAAACACACCCTCGCCCTCGGTCTTGCCGCGGCGCTCGGCTTCAGCACCACGGCCCTCGCAGGTGGTGCGGCCCAGAATATCCATGTGTACAAGTCCCCGACCTGCGGCTGCTGTACCGACTGGGTCGATCATCTGGAGGAAAACGGGTTTGAGGTCAAGGTTACCGAAACCAACGATCTGAATCCGATCAAGATCGAGGCCGGCCTGACCCCGGCCCTGGCAAGCTGCCACACGGCGTTTATCGGCGACTACGTCATCGAGGGCCATGTGCCGGCCAGCGACATTCGGCGCCTGATCGCCGAAGCACCGAAAGCCCGGGGCCTGAGTGTGCCCGGCATGCCACTTGGCTCTCCCGGTATGGACGTGGGCAACCGCAAGGACCACTACAAAGTGATCATGTTCAATGGTGCGGGCCAGACCCGGGTCTTCTCCGAATACAACTGATAGCCGACGGATGCCTGCAGCAGGTGGCAGGCTCCGACTTCTGTCTACTTTTCCTACACTGTCTCTCGCCAGTGTTCTATTATGAGAACCAGGTCTCAAATGGAACATTGGCAAGGACACCCCTTGAGTCTCAAAACCCGAATTCTCGGCCTCGCCGCCACACTGATCATCGTGGCGGCAAGCGCCTCCTGGCTGGCTTATCGTGAGCTGTCAGAAGACATCATTGAACGCTGGGGCCAGCAAGTCGCAGAAATCCAGGTCCGTTACGACAGCGCCCGCTTGCTGCAATCGCTGGAGCGTGAGATCGGTCTCGCCAGGCAGATGGCCAGCTCGTCGACACTGATCCAGTGGGCGCAGAACCCCAATGATCCGACCCTCAAGGCCGGTGCGATCCGGCAGATGGAAAGTTTCCGGTCCAATTTCCGGGACAACAGCTATTTCGTTGCTCTGCGCAAGACCGGGCAGTATTACTACAACAACGCCGATAATGAGTACGCCGGCAATCAATACCGCTATACCCTCGACGCCAGCAAACCCGAGGACGCCTGGTTCTTCCAGCTCATCGAGGAAGGTCGGGACTTCCATCTGAACGTCAATCCGGACGTGGAGCTGGGCGTGACCAAGCTCTGGATCGACGTTCTCATGCGTGATGACGAGGGAGATATTCTTGGCATGGTCGGGACCGGCCTGAACCTGGATGATTTTCTCCAGGATATCGTCGATATCGGACAGGACGGTATCACCACCCTGTTTGTCGATTACAACGGCGCCATCCAGCTTTACCGGGACCGCAACTACATCGATTTCGCCAGCATCATCAAGCCCGAAGGCCAGAAGAACACCGTGGACCTGCTGTTCGAGGATCCCCAGGACAAGCAACAGATACTGGGTATGCTACAGATGCTGAAACAGGGCGGTGGTGAACCCGGTGCCGTGGAAAGCGGGTTTGTGACGGTCGATGGCCGCAGGCATCTGGCCGGTGTCGCTTTTCTGCCTACCATCGGCTGGTTCGAGATTACCCTGCTCGACCTCAACACGCTGATCCCCACCAGCTATCTCTGGCCCCTGGTTGCCGTGTTTCTGGCAAGCCTGCTGATCTCACTCCTGCTGTTCCACCTGATCATCCAGTCCCGCATCCTCCGGCCCGTGGTGGCACTGGAAGACGCAGTCAAACGGCTTCGGGAGGGCAACTTCAACCTGCCCTATCTGCCCAAGCCGGACAACGAGATCGGACGCCTGGTGGACCATTTCGAGACCATGGCCAATCGGGTCCAGCTCAACACCCGCGACCTGGAGCATAAGGTGGCCCACCGCACCGAAGAGCTGCATCGACTGGCAAGGGTTGACGCCCTGACCGGTCTGAAGAACCGCAGGGGGCTCGACGAGCTGCTGGATGCGGAAATGGAGCGGGCGCGCAGGGACAACCAGGCTTTTGGCCTGATCTGGCTGGATATCGACCATTTCAAGGCCATCAATGACAAGAGCGGGCATCAGGCCGGAGACGAAATCCTCTGTCGGGTCGCCCTCTGGCTCAAGGCCAACGTGCGGCCCTATGATCACCCCGGACGGTGGGGAGGTGACGAGTTTGTGGTGCTGCTCTCGCCCTGTGATACGGCGACTCTGGAACAGATTGCCAATCGCATCCGTGACGGCGTAGAAGCAGAAAGCCGCAAGACAGGATTGCCGGTGACCGTCAGTGTCGGCGGCCATCTCTGCAAGCCAGGGGAAGACAGTGACACGATCCTCCGACTGGCGGACCGCGCCCTGTATGAAGCCAAGGCAAAGGGCAGAAACCGGGTCTGCATCACACACCCCGACGAAACCGTTGTCTCGTCGGGGGCATGAACCGGGGCCCTCGCCCCGGCGGGTTCGGGATCAGAACAGATAGGGTGCCAATGCCAGTTCCAATCGGGCCTGGCGAGCGTACAGGTCGGCAACCTTGACCACCGGTTCTGCTGGCGGCATGGCTGTTGGCCAGGCCTTCTGCAACTCGTCCAGCACCGTGTTGGCATCGCGCCAGGCTTCCTTGTTCTGTTTCATCATGCCGGCCTTGTTGCGCTCAAGGTATTCCCTTGCGGCCAGGACAAAGCCGCGACCATCCTGGTATTCATGAACCGCAACAAAGCGACCGTCCTCAAGGGCTTCGTCGTACTCAAGCACGGCCTGCTTGGTCAGCGACAGCATGACTTTCGCCACCGTAGCCGGCGATTCGGCGTCGTCACCGGAAATAGCCGCGACTGCCTGATCCAGTGATTTCCAGGCGGCGTTGAAGTCGGCACTGACATCGGACCACTTCTCGGCTTTGCCGGCTCCCTCAGCCAGTGTTTTCAGCTGCTTGCCCAACCGGTCCTGCCCGTGGGCTTCAAGGCCACGCTCCGCCATGGGATAGACCTCAATCCAGGGGTGGGTCAGGTGCGGACGGCCCTCATCAACCTCACCGGCCTTGATGAGCTCCCGTGCAGCCATCAGGTGCCCCTGCATCATGTGAATCATGGCGATGTGCGCGCCATCGGAGGCAACCGGTGCGACAGTGGCTCCACCTTCGCCACCTTCGCCACCTTCGCCACCTTCGCCACCTTCTCCGCCTTCTCCGCCTTCTCCGCCTTCTCCGCCGGCAGCAAAGTAACTGAAGGCATCGCCCATTTCACCACCATGGTTCTCGCCGCCTTCGCCACCTTCACCACCATGGTTTTCGCCACCTTCACCGCCGTGGTCGGCAGCATTTACCATGTCATCATGTCCGGATTCGCCGCCTTCTTCGGCCCAGGCACCGGATCCTGACCCAGCCAACATGGTGGCCATGCCAATCCCCATCCAGAGTTTCAGTTTCTGGTCTTTCATGCAAAATGCTCCTTTGAACCATTGCCCGTCGCTCAAGCGACAGTAACATTGATGATCAATAGTCGTTCGGGCATGATGCTTCAAATCGTGAACTAATTGCAAATTATTCCCATTACGCAACGGAGCAGCCATGATTCTGTGCATTGGCAACCTACTCACACCGGCGCAGGTCTCCCGGATCCGGTCGGAACTCGATGCGGGCCAATTCGAAGACGGCCGCAAAACCGCCGGATGGCACGCGCGTCTGGTCAAGAATAATGAACAGATGGCCTCCGGCAGCGATCGGGCGCAAGCACTGAGGGCGGAAGTCGAGGCGGCCCTGACCGGCCATCCGGTCTTCCAGATGGCCGTTCGCGCCCGGAAGATGACTCCCATCATTTTCAGCCGCTACCACGACGGCATGACCTACGGTAACCACGTTGACGATCCGGTCATGGGCCGGGGCGAGAACCGGATCCGCACGGACATATCCTTCACCCTCTTTCTGGATGACCCGGAAAGCTACGACGGTGGCGAGCTGGTAACGGATACCACGGCCGGTGAACAATCCTACAAGCTGCCGGCAGGTTCCGCGGTGGTATACCCCTCCTCCACACTGCACCGGGTCGAACCGGTGACACGTGGCCAACGGCGGGTGGCCATCGGCTGGATCCAGAGCACGATCCGCGACCCCGCCCAGCGTGAGGTACTCTTCGATCTCGACACCGCCCGTCGCCAGATCTTTGAGCGGGAAGGCAAAACGGCGGAATTTGATCTACTGACAAAATCACTGGCCAACCTTCAGCGGTTCTGGGCGGAAATCTAGAAGGTGCGGGGTTACCACACCGTATCTGACGGCTGCTTTCATAACCGTTATACTCCGCCCCAACATCCATTTTTTGCAGCCAGGTTCCTCTTACATGCTCAACGCCGACGCTCTCAGCCAATTGCGCCAGCTCAAAACCGACATCAAGGAAAACAAGGTGGTCTTCCCCGGTACCGTGAAGGCCACCAACGGGCGCTTCGGCTTTGTTGCCCTCGACGAGGGCCGCGATGTGTTTCTCCCCCCCGAGGAGATGCAGAAGGTGCTGCCCGGCGATCGCATCAACATCACCGAGCACGAGGTGGAAAAGGGCAAGACTCAGGGTGTGGTGGACGAGGTAGTGGAAACCCACCTCACCACTTTTGTCGGCCGCTACCTGATCAAGGGCAAGGGTCACTTCGTGGCGCCGGATACGCCGGGTATCAACCGCTGGATTTTTATCCCGCCCAAGGAACGCAAGGGCGCGCAGCCGGATGACTACATTTACTGCCAGATCCATCGCCACCCGTTCAAGGATGGCAAAGGCCAGGCCAGGGTGCTGCGCATCATCGGCAAGGCGGGTGAGCCCGGGATCGAGCGGTCTTTCACTTTGGCCAGCTTCGATCTGGCCGACACCTGGCCGGAGTCAGTCAGAAAGCAGGCTGAAAGTCTGAACGAGGAGACCCTCGAGGCCCACCTTGAAGGCCGTCAGGATCGCACCGAGCAGCCTTACGTCACCATCGACAGTCCCGGCACCCAGGACATGGACGATGCCCTGATGGCGACGCCGAACGCCACCGGCTGGACTCTGTCCATCGCCATTGCCGATCCCACGGCGGTCATCAAGCCGGGCACGCCGGCAGAAGAAGAAGCGTTCAACCGGGCCACCGCAATCTACTTCCCCGGTGAACCGCTGCCCATGCTGCCGGATGCCATCAGCACCCGGCTGTGTTCGTTGATGCCGGACGTAAAACGCCTGGCTCTGGTATGCGACCTGCAGGTCAACAACGATGGCAGTCTCGGAGAGTACAGCTTTCATCAGGCGGTGATTCGCTCCCGGGGCAAGCTCAGCTACGATCTGGTCTCCCACCTGATCGAAGGCCGCGAAGACGATGAGATCAAGGCCCTGCCGGATGCCGTGGCCAACAGCCTGGACCAACTGCATCAGGCCGCGACGGCCCTGCGCAAATGGCGCAGCGAGCACGCCCTGCTCAGCACCGACCGGCCGGAATTCCGCCTGCGCCTGGACGAGAACAAGCGGATCCGGCTGATCGAGCCTGCGGTCCAGAACGAGGCACACCGTCTGGTGGAGGAATGCATGGTCGCTGCCAACCGTTGTGCCGCCGATTTCCTGCAAGGCCGGGGCGAAGGGTTGTTCATCCAGCACCCCGGCGTGCGGGACGACCGGGCCGAGAACATCCGCAAGTTGCTTGAAAGCCACGCTCCGCACCTGGCAGACCTGGATGCCAACTCAGCTGAGGGCTTCAAGACGCTGATGAAGCAGACCGAGGACCTGGAAGCGGAAGTACCGGTCAAGGCAATCATCTCCCGCCAGCTGGCCCGGGCCGAGCTGGGCTTCGAGGCCGCACCGCACCAGGGCATGGGCCTGGCTGCGTACACCACGTTTACCTCGCCGCTGCGCAAGTTCTCCGACTTCTATGTGCACCGGCTGATCAAGGCCAGCCTCTGGGATACACCGATCAAGCCACTGAACCCACAGCAGCTCGAAGCCCTGCAGGCGAGCCAGATTCGCGCCCGCCAGGCCGCCAATGCTCTGGAAGCCTGGCTAAAAAGCGACTACGCAAAATCCCTCGACGAGGAACCCATGGCCGGCACCATCAGTCGGACCGTTCCCTCCGGCTTCTTTGTGCGGCTGGACTGCAACGGCCTGGAGGGCTTTGTAAGCTGCCGGGATCTGGACGGCAAGTTCAGCTTCGATCCGGTTACCCTCCGCCTCGTGCACAACAAGAACGGCCGGATCTTCCAGCTGGAGCAGCGAGTGAATGTCACCTTTGCCGGTGTGGATGACGAGCGCCGCCAGATCAACTTCAAACTGGTGGATGCCGAGGAAATCCAGAACGGTAAAGAAGACGCCACGCAGCGTTGAAAAACCGGCCGGGCGGGCGCATCGTAAAAGAGAGGACACAGCCTTTCATTGGAGGTGCGCCATGCCCATCAGCCCGCAAGAGTTCCTGAAGAAATACGGTTTCGACACGGAAGACGAGGAGCGCGACCACAGTCTGCGGCATAACGCCATGGAGCATGCGAAACATCTGCGCCGGCCCCATGCCGGCACCCCCCATGACTGGGAAGAGTGGGAGCGTTACAAGCGCGAACATCCCGATGAGGTGGAGGACGAGGAAGACCATTGACTCGTCCTCTCCGATTCACTCCTCGCCGAGCATCCGTTCCAGCCGCGCATCCTTCGCCTGCCAGAGTTCCGCCAGCCAGTTCTTCACGTTACGACGGTGCTCGGCGTCGGCGGAATAATCCCGGCCCTTCAGGTGCTCCGGGATGGTCTGGGTGTGAATCTCCATCCGGATGGCTTTCACCTCGCCACAGAGAAATGCCCAGAATGTCGGTGCTCCATCGGGGTAGGCAATGGTGACGTCCACCAGGGTCTCGATGGAATCCCCCATGGCGTCGAGCACAAAGGCCACACCGCCGGCCTTGGGAGTGAGCAGGTGCTGGTAGGGTGATTTCTGTTTGTCGTGCTTGGCCTGGGTGAACCGTGTGCCCTCGACAAAGTTCATGACACTCACCGGGGTGAAGCGGAACTTCTCGCAGGCCCGGCGCGTGGCGCGCAGATCTTCACCCCGTTTTTCCGGATGCTTGATCAGGTATTCCCGGGTGTAGCGTTTCATGAACGGAAAATCCAGCCCCCACCAGGCCAGGCCGATCACCGGCACCCAGATCAGCTGCTGCTTCAGGAAGAATTTCAGGAACGGCGCCCGCTTGTTGAATACCCGTTGCATCGCCAGGATATCGACCCAGCTCTGGTGGTTGCTCAGCACCAGGTACCAGCTTTCCCGTTCCAGCTCATCGGCACCCTTCACCTCCCAGCGGGTGCCGTGAGTGAGCTTCATCCAGCCGATGTTACAGGCCACCCAGGCTTCCGCGATGGCAATGATCCAGCGGGTACACAGGACGCGGAACCCCTTGATCGGAATGATCAGTTTCAGGATGGCCGGGATGTACAGCAGGATGCACCAGAACAGTGTATTGATGCCGAGGAGGATGGAATTGAGTACGCCCTTGACCGGGGCCGGGAGGAAACTGAGCATGGCTTTCCTGCTTCTGGTTTTTGTGTCCGATGGCGCCGCATGATAGCAAGGGCAGACGATAATGGGCAGTGGCCTGATGTGACCGGTTTGCCCGGCAGGATGGACGGTTTTGCCATAGGCACAACGACCGCCCGGGGTTAGCCTTACCACCTGTTTTCTCTAAACTGGCAAGACCCACTGCTCCATGGAAATCCCGATGCCCAATCCGTTCAAGTCGGTGCTCGATAAAACCTCCGGCCTGACCCGACAGACCGCAATCTATGCCGGCAATGCCTTCGACCGGGTATTCCGCGCCGCCAGCCTGGTCCAGGCCGGTCAGACGCCTTTTGAGACGCTGCATTCCGATGGTCTGGTCAGCCTGCGCTACTACCCGCCGCTGGCGGAAGACTTCATTGAACTGGACGATCTGACCATTCCGGTGGAGCGTGCCAGCCACCGAACCCCGATCGTCATTATCCCGCCCCTGGCGGTCAACATGCTGATCTACGACCTGTTTCCCCAGCGCAGCCTTGTCCGGTTCCTGCGCGCCAAGGGCTTCGAGGTCTATCTGATCGACTGGGGCATACCAAAGCGTGAACACAGCCACTACAACCTGCACACCTATGTGGCCGAGCTGCTGCCCACCTACCTGAACCGGGTGCGTGAGCACAGCGGCGAGCAGGAACTGTCGCTCCATGGCTGGAGCATGGGGGGCATGTTTACCCTGTTCTATTCGGCCCTGAGCAACGACCAGCACGTGCGCAATGCTGTCGTTCTCGGCTCGCCCATCGACAGTCACGCTTCCGGCTTCATGGGCGTGGCTTCCCAGGCACTCGCAGAGGTGGCTGAGGTGGTTCGCAAACGCACGGGCTTTCGTCTGCACAATCTCAGGCCCCACTGGTTCCATACTCCCGGCTGGGCCAACACCCTCGGTTTCAAGCTGACCAACCCCATCGGCAGCATCATGGGTTACTGGGAACTGATCGTGCGGCTGGGCGACCGGGAGTTTGTCACCAACCATGCCACAACCTCGGCATTCCTGGATCGCATGGTGGCTTACCCCGGCGGAATCATTCAGGACACGGTCGTTCGGGTCTGGATCGATAACCAGTTGTCGAAGGGCGAGATCCAGATCGGCGAGGATATTGCCCGGCTGGAGAACGTGAGTGCCAACTTACTGGCGATTGCCGGCAGCGAGGACACGATGGTGACGCCGGGGGCGGCCAAGCGGGTGATGGACCACGTGAGCTCCGGGGACAAGACGTTTCGGGTGGTGCCCGGAGGGCATATGGGGATTCTCGCGGGGAGTAAGGCGCCGAGGGAGAGCTGGTTAGAGATGGCCGAGTGGCTAGCGGAACGGTCTGACTGAATTTTTGGTTTTCAGGCCTCTAACTCTGAGCACGGCGGCGGATGTCGGGAAGGGCTGTCCAAAACCCGCTCAAGCACGTCCCTGTGGCGCTTGAGCTCCGCCATCCATGGCTCCGCACAGTTTTGGACAGCCCTTCCCGACACCCACCTCCGCTAACTTTGGAGGCCTGCCAACGCTGATGGCAACTCAGAGAGGCTGTTTATCACTGCCGTAGGCTCTATACCCCAGTCTTCAAAAACCTTGTCAGAGTCACGCTGCACCCAGATCGCCTTCAAACCCGCAGCCCTCGCACCAATCACGTCCCAGGCATTACTAGAAACAAGACACAACGGTTGATCCCAGGCACCCGTTGCCCGCCGTGCATAGGTATACACCGCCGGGTCCGGCTTGAAGCTCTTGATGTCGTCGACCGAGACCAGGCCGTCGAACTGTTCCAGCAGATTGTTGTGTCCCAGCACCTTCTCCAGCGCCGGGTAACTGCCGTTGGAGAAGGCAAATAACGGGTATTTGCCCTTCAGGGACTGGAGCGCCGGCAGGGAATCATCGAACGCGGGTAACGCCAGGTACGCGGCCATCAGCTCGTCTTCCCGCTTTTGCGACAGTTCCAGTTTGTGGTTGGCCATCGCGTATCGCAGGGCCTGGCGGGTGCAAACCCCGAAATCTTCATAGGCTTTCATCAACCCTTTCCGGAAGGAGAACTCCAGCTGTTTCTCCCGCCACAGGGCAGCAACAGATTCGGCCCGGTCGCCAGCGTCCTGCTCCAGCAAGTCGGACATGCCCATGGGATCCACCAGGGTACCGTAAACATCGAACGCCAGATGCATGGTCATAAAGTGAGCCTCGTTTCGTGTAGTGGGTTTGGTTTACCCGTTACCGCTAACCGTACAACAAAAGACCCACATTTTTGAATAAACATTCAAACGGGAAAGATGGCCGGCCCTCCAGCTGCAGGTTACACTGCCATCCATGAACCCGATTGATACATTGAACCTGGATTTTCGCGCACTCAGTACCTTCCTCGCCGTTCTGGACGAGGGCAGTGTGTCACGGGCTGCGGTACGTCTGGGCGTGACCCAGTCGGCGGTCAGCCATACGCTGGAACGCTTGCGCCAGGCATTGGGTGACCCACTGTTCGTGAAATCCGGCCGGGGCATTGTGCCGACCCGGTATGCTCTGCAGGCAGGACCGCATGTACGGCAGATCCTGGATGACCTGCAGTCTCTCTCCGCCGGCCCACCGTTCAGCCCGGCGACCGCCGAGTTTACGTTTACCATTGCCGCCAACGACTACCAGCGGGACCTGCTGCTGCCGGGACTGGTGAAAACCTTACGGAGGGAAGCTCCGGGGATCAGCCTTCAGGTGATTCCGTCGGGGATTCCCAGTGCCGAGATGCTGCGCAAGGATGCCTGCGACCTGATCGTTTCACCGCACGCGCCAGAGGCGACGGACATCATGCAACGGGGCCTGATGGCGGATCGGAACGTGGTTTTTTACGATCCGGACTATCGGAAACCGCCGGAAAACCTTGCGGATTTCCTCAAGTCCGACCACATCAGCCTGGTATTTGGCACCGGTGAACGGCCTTCGTTCGAAATCTCTCTGAATGCAAGGGGGCTGACCCGCCGTAACGTGGTGACGGTATCGAACTTCTCGGGTTTGCCTGAGTTTCTGCGGGGCACGGACATGCTGGCGACAGCCCCACAATTGATGAGCAAACACCTGCTTCGGGACTTCGCGTGGGTACCCCTTCCGTTTGAGCTCAAACCGTTTACCCTGCTGATGCTCTGGCACCGTCGCAATCAGAACGATCCCGCCCATAAGTGGCTCCGCAATCAGGTAAACGCGGTTGCCGCCGCCATGAACAAGCTCAACCCCTGATCAATTAGTTTTGTTCATACATTGTATGAGCGATTGATCCGTTATCTTTCACCTTTCTCCGCTCTAGACTTCCAATACCCAGTAGGTCGGCCAGGTTGGGATAGCCTTTCCGAAACACGCTCCTTACGGCACGTCCCTGTGACGCTTGAGCTCCGCCATCCATGGCTCCGCACAGTTTCGGAAAGGCTATCCCAACCCGGCCTGTCGAACTTCGTTGATAACGCAACAGGACCACAATGCTCACACTCACCAGTGTCTGGACAACCATTTTATTGGCCGCCGCCGTCGCCCTCGGCCCCCTGGCGACGGACATGTACCTGCCTGCGCTGCCGCAGATCGGCAGTGACTTCGGTACCGGCACCGATCAAGTCCAGCTGACCCTGAGCCTGTACATGGCAGGCTTTGCCATCGCACAGCTGATCTGTGGACCACTGGCCGACCGATTCGGACGCAAACCGATCATGATCGGAGGCTTTGTCCTGTTCGCATTGGCCAGCCTCGGTTGTGCCCTGGCCACCAACATCGAAACGCTTCAGCTCTGCCGCTTTCTGCAGGCCCTCGGCGGTTCCGCCGGCCCGGTACTGGGCCGTGCTGCGATCCGGGACATCTACACCCCGCGCGAAGCCGCAAAGATCCTCGCCATCCTGGCCAGCATCATGGCCCTGGCCCCGGCGGTTGCCCCAACCATCGGTGGCGTATTGGTCACCACCCTGGGCTGGTCGTCCATCTTCATCGCACTGGGCGCCTATGCACTGGTGATGGCGGCCGTGGTCGCCTATGGCATCCCGGAGCCCATGCGCCCGGAATACCGCCAGCCGCTCAAGCCGTGCGCCCTGCTCCGGAACTATCGGCGCATCATCACAGACGTCAGCTTCCTGGGTTACTCGCTGACCAACGCCGCAATCTTCGGCGGGCTGTTCGCCTTTCTGTCGGGCTCATCCTTTGTGCTGATCGACTTCCTCGGCGTCGATCCCCGGCACTTCGGCCTCTACTTTGCCTGCATGGTCGCCGGCTACATCATCGGCAACCTCACCGCCGTGCGCCTGGGCAGCCGCCTGACACCCGACCAGATCCTCGTTCGCGGCCTTATCATTGCCGTCTCCGGGGGCTCTGCCATGGCGATCCTGGCGTACCAGGAAATCTACAACGTCTGGGCCGTTATCCTGCCCCAGGCCCTGTTCATGATCGGCACCGGCATGGTCCTCCCCCAGACCATGGCCGGCGCAATGGCCAACTTCCCCACCATGGCCGGCTCCGCCTCGGCCCTGTTCGGCTTCATGCAGATGGCGCTCGCTGCCGTTGCAGGCGGCCTCGTCGGCCACTTCCACGACGGCACTTCCCTGGTCATGGCCAGCATCATCGCCGTGTGCGCAGCCGTCGCCATGGCCTGCTACCTCATTCTCGTCCAGCGGAACCCGGCTCCGGGTTTCGAGCCGCAAGGTGCGTCCTCGAGATAAAGCGTGGATTTCCGCGGCGGGCTACTTCGGGGCTCGGGGCCGATCAGGGCCATGCTTTCCAAAACTGTGCGGAGCCATGGATGGCGGAGCTCAAGCGCCACAGGGGTGAGGCCGAGCGTTTATGAAGCGAAGCTTCATGCGACAGCCGAACGACTGCAATCTATGATTGCAGGCTGGACCCCGGAGGGGTGCGAAGGAGCGTGTTTTGGAAAGCAGGCCCCTGCCCGGACCGGCACCCAACCAAAACGGCGATAATGACAATCAAAGTCATCCAAACTAGTCTGGGAGGAGTACATCCCTATAACCCCAAACCGGACTCAGAAAGGAGCCAAAATGAGCACAGTCACCCTGGACGGTAACCCCATCGAACTGAGCGGAAAATTTCCGCAAATCGGCGACAACGCTCCCCCCTTCACCCTGACCAACAGCGGCCTGGAGGAAGTCAAACTCGACAACTGGACCGGCAAGCGCAAAATTCTCAACATCGTCCCCAGTATCGACACCGGTGTCTGCGCCGCCTCCACCCGCAAATTCAACGAGAAAGCCGGCAACCTGGACAATACCGTGGTGCTGGTCATCTCCGCCGACCTGCCCTTCGCTGCCTCCCGCTTCTGCGGCGCCGAAGGCCTGAAAGACGTCGAAACCCTGTCCACCTTCCGCAACTATGCCTTCCAGCAGGACTATGGCGTCGCCATCCAGGACGGTCCTCTGGCTGGCCTGTGTGCCCGTGCCGTGGTGGTTCTGGACGAAAACAACAAGGTGGTTCACAGCGAGCTGGTGAACGAGATCAAGAATGAGCCGGATTACGACGCTGCCCTGAACGCCCTCTGATACCCTCCCGACCGGCTGCCGGGGCGCTCAGGCTTCGGCAGCCGATCTGCGTTATACTCTCCTGCCTTTTCACCCACTCCGGATACCGCAGCCTGTTTTGAACCAGACATCCGAAAAAGCCAGCCTCGGCCGTCAGCTTTACGACATGACCTGGCCCATGCTGTTCGGCGTCCTGTCCCTGATGACCTTCCACCTCGCGGACAGTGCCTTCGTCGGCCAGCTCGGGCGGGATCCGCTGGCGGCACTGGGCTTCACCGTGCCCATGCAGCAGCTGGTCAGCGGCATGTATGTGGGCCTCGGCATCGCCACCACGGCCATCATCTCCCGTACGCTCGGTCAGGGTGATGAGGTCCGTGCGCAGCGCCTCGGCGGGCTGGTTGTCACCATCGGCGCCAGTCTGGCCCTCGTTCTGTGTCTGTCCGTGTGGCTGTTGCAGACGGTCATCCTGGATCTGCTGGGGGCGGAATCGACCCTGCGGCCGGTGATCCGGGAGTACTGGGCACCCTGGCTGGTATCCGCCTGGACCGGTGCCATGCTGTACTTTGGCTACGCGGTCTGCCGCTCCAATGGTGATACCAAGCTTCCGGGCTACATGATGATTGCCACCAGTCTGATCAACATCGCCCTGGACCCGCTCTACATCTTCGTTTTCGGCTGGGGCCTGCCGGGCGCCGCCTGGGCCACCATCACCGCTTTCGGCCTGGGTACGCTGGTGGTCTATCCCACTCTCGTGCGCCGCCAATGGCTGCGTTTTGATCTGTTCCAGCTGAAACTTGCCCAGGCCTTACGGCAGCTCGGCAGCATCATGGCGCCGGCCATGGTCAGCCAGCTCATGCCGCCGGTCTCGGCCATGCTTGCCACGGCACTGGTGGCCGGTTTCGGGTCAGCGGCGGTGGCCGCCTGGGGTCTGGGGACCCGCCTGGAGTTCTTTTCGATTGTGGTGGTGTTGGCCCTGACCATGTCCATGCCGCCGATGATCGGGCGCCTGCTCGGCGCCGGCGACCTCGAAACCATCCGCCGCCTGGTACGCATGGCAGTCCGGTTTATTGTGGTCTGGCAACTGGCTCTGGCATTGATCTGGCTGGCCGCTTCCGGGTTGATTTCGACGCTGTTTACCCGGGACGCGGACGTACAGGATATCCTGGTCAACTATCTGCTGCGGGTGCCGCTGAGCTACAGCGGGCTAGGGGTCTGTATGCTGATGGTTTCGGTGAACAATGCCCTCGGTCTGCCCATGCGCGCGCTGTTGATTTCCACGCTGCGGCTGTTTGCCTGGTACCTGCCGATGTTGTGGCTGGGCTCGCAGATCTCGGGGCTCACCGGGCTGATGTCCGGCGCACTGATCGGCAACCTGCTGGCCGGCACCACCGCCTATCTCCTGTACCGTCAGGGTATGACGCAGCTCCGCCAGCAGGAGGCGCCCGCCTGATCGCGGGCGCTGGCTGACAAAACCGGTTCAGGAAGCGCCCGAGTCGCCGCCGGCGAAGCGCGCGCGGAAGCTTTCCGGCATGGGTGCCACTTCCCGGCGCTGGTAGTCGAAAAAGACAAAACCATACTTGGCCAGAGCCACCGGCTGGCCACCGTCCGCCTTGGTGACCCGGAATACGAAGTCGCCACCGTACTTGTTGAAGTCCATCAGGCCGACTTCGAAGCGCAGCATGTCCGGGTAGAAGGATTCGGACTGGTACATGGTGGCGAGGTCGGTGATGATGATGCCGATGTCCTGGCGGTCGCTTTCTTCAATGCCATACTCCACGAGGAACTGGGCCCGGGCTTCGGACAGCATGGAGATCAGGGCGTCGTTACCCAGGTGGTTGGCGCCGTTGATGTCGGTGATGCGGACGGGCAAGCTGGTTTCGAAGACGAAGGCTTCGTCCGGGAAGGAGAGTTTGATTCTGGCCACGGTGGTCACCTGTCAGGATGCGATTGCTGTTGCCGCGAATCATACGCTCTTGGCTTTTACTGTTCACCCTGTGGCAAATTCAGTTATCTTGCTCTTTATCTTATCTCCGCGCATCGACATTTGGAGCGAGTGGCGATCGGGGTGAGCTTTCCAAAACCCGCTCGAGCACGTCCATGTGGCGCTTGAGCTCCGCCATCCTTGGCTCCGCACAGTTTTGGAAAGCTCACCCCGATCACCACCCAGCCCCCTGACGCGCACTGACGTAATGTACATAACGGGAACACTATGGATATACGCCCTGCCGCCACACTGATCCTGCTACGAGACACATCCGAGGGGCTTCAGGTTCTGCTCCTGCAACGGACGTGGAAAGCCGCCTTCATGCCCGGCTACTTCGTCTTTCCCGGAGGCGCCGTGGACGTTCAGGAACTCCATGGCCGTGAACATGCCATCGGTCCGGCCGATGCCGAGATCAGTCAGATCATGAGTCTGGATGAAGGCGGGGCGGATTATATGCTGGCGGCCGTCCGGGAGTGTTTCGAGGAGGCCGGGATCCTGCTGGCCCTGGATGAAAACGGAGCACTTGTCGACGCGGATCATCCGGTCAGAAAGGAGCGGCTACCCCTGTTCAAAGGGGAGGTTTCACTCGCGGATCTGTGCCACAGGCATGGTTTGACCATTCCTCTGGACCGGATGGCTTACCTCAGCCACTGGATTACACCACCCGGCCCCCCAAGGCGTTTCGATACCCGTTTTTTTGTGGCGACGGCACCGGAAGGACAGGCAGCATCCCACGACGGGGTGGAGACCATCGATCATGTCTGGATCGATCCGGCCCAGGCGCTGGAGGAACATCGCACCGGCAAGCGGTTGCTGGGGCTGCCGACCATTCGGACGCTGCGGGTGCTCAGCGATTTCGACACCACCGAAGCGGTTATGCGCTATGCCCACGCCAATCCCCCGGAGCCCTACCCGAGCCAACCGTGGCCGGCCGTGCGGAAGGGCAAGCCCGTCACCCTGGAGCCCGGCTCACCAGCCTACGATGAAGCCGCCAAGCTGGATCCGGAAGGTGAGGGGTCGACACGGGCGGAGATCGTGCCCGGGGAAGCGGTGGAGGTTGCCGCCGGTGTGCTGAGGCTGACCGCCCCCAACCCCGGGATGATGACCGGTCCGGGTACCAATACCTATCTGCTCGGCCACGAACGGTTTACGGTTCTGGACCCGGGTCCGGACAATCCGGCCCATATCGAGCGGATTCTGGAGCTGACCGGGGGCGTGATCGATCAGGTGGTGGTCACCCACACACACATCGACCACTCACCGGGCACCGCAACACTGAAGCAGAAGACCGGCTGCCGTGTGTTCGGCTGGCCCGCGCCCACCGGTGCTTCCCAGGATCAGTCCTTTGCACCGGACGATCAGCCGGAGCATGGAGACCTGATTGTCACCGGGGCCGGCCTGCTCAAGGTACTGCACACCCCCGGCCATGCCTCGAACCACCTGTGTTACCTGTTGGTGGAGCAGGAGCTGTTGTTTTCCGGAGACCACATCATGCAGGGTTCCACCGTGGTCATTAATCCGCCGGACGGCGACATGAAGGCGTACATCGAGTCACTCTATGAGCTGCTGACGGAACCATTGAGTTACATCGCGCCCGCCCACGGTTTCCTGATGGCCCGCCCCGAGGCGGTGATCGACTTTCTCATCACTCACCGCCTCTCCCGCGAACACAAGGTCGCCAAGGCCCTCAGGGAGCTGTCACCAAGCGGCCTCAAAGAGCTTACCGCCAGGGCCTATGATGACGTACCGGCGGCGATTCATGGCCTGGCCGCTCGCTCGGCGCTTGCGCATCTGTTGAAGCTGGAGGCCGATGGGCGTGCCAGGGAAGAGGAAGGACAGTGGTTCGGTAACGATCACACCTGATTAACCCCTGTGCCGGCCACGCTCTGGCACAGTGTGACCGGGTTTGATGAAACGGGCATTAAACCTTTGTCACCGCGCTATTCACGGCGGCCCGAGTGGCTATATCCTTGTGCGCCATCTGACCAACCCTGAGGATCCATGGTGTATCACGGCTCTGCAAAACTGAGTTTCCGAGTGCTGCTGACCAGTGCGCTGGTACTTGCAACGGTACCCGCCCTGGCGGCAACCAATCCCGAAACGTCCGAGAGTGAGAATGAGACCACGGCCATTCCTGTGGCCGAACTGGCTGAGGACGAGGATGTCGAGGACGTGGAACGCTCCGAGCCTCTGCAGTCGAAGCTTCCTGCTCCGGACAAGGAACCGGAACAGCCATCTGACAGCGAAACCGTAGCCGCCCCCTCGACCACCCCGGCAGAGCAGCCTGCGCGCAAGATTGCCCCCAATATCGACCTCAAGGAGGTCGTCGATAAACCGCAGGCGGAAGCAGAGCCCAAACCGGAAACCGAAGCTGCACCAGTGCCGGCGAAAGCCACCAGCTTTACGCTGCTCGGCAACGAGGTACTACCGGGCACTTCGACCCGACTGGCCTGGTCCCCCGGCATCCAGATCGCAGGGCTGTCGCAGCCCACGCCGGTACTGGTGGTCAACGGTGCCAATGCCGGCCCCACTCTTTGCCTCACCGGGGCGATCCACGGGGATGAGCTCAATGGCATCGAGATCATCCGGCGTACCGTCTATGACCTCAATCCCGACAAGCTCAACGGACGCGTCGTGGGCATCCCCATCGTCAACCTGCCGGGGTTCCAGCAGGGCAGCCGCTACCTCCCGGACCGGAGGGACCTGAACCGGCACTTCCCGGGCAGCGAGGACGGCAGCCTGGCGGATCGGATTGCCCATTCCCTGTTCGAGAACATTATCCGCCGCTGCAACATGCTGGTGGATATACACACCGGTTCGCTGAAACGCACCAACCTGCCCCAGCTCCGGGCCGACATGAACAACCCGGATGTGGCAACTTTCACCCAGGGCTTCGACCGCATGGCCGTGGTCCACAGCAGCGGGTCGCCGGGCATGCTGCGCAGCGCAGCCGTAGCAGCCGGCATTACCACCGTGACCATGGAAGCCGGTGAATCCCACCGCATCCAGGAGCACCAGATCGAGGCCGGCGTAAACAGCCTCACCAGCCTCATGGAAAAGCAGGGCATGATTTCCAGAATGTTCGTCTGGGGCGATCCGGAGCCGATCTATTACGATTCCGACTGGATCCGCGCGGCCCATGGCGGCATTCTCTTCAGCGAAGTGAAGCTGGGAGACAGGGTCACCGAGGGGGAAATACTCGGATATGTTGCCGACCCGATCACCAACGCTCAGCATCCGATCCGCTCCAGTGCCAATGGCCGGATCATCGGCATGGCCGTGGATCAGGTGGTGATGGCGGGCTTCGCGGCCTACCACATTGGTACGGAGGCAGAAGTGCCGGGAGAGTAGTATCCTAGTCGTTTTTCATCCACGGCGTGGGAAACGACGGGAGTAGTACCCTTGGCAACATCACAGTCTCTGTCCAGATCCACCGTGTTGGCCTATATCGGTCTGGTGCTGACCCCTCTGTTCTGGGCCGGCAACGCCGTGGTCGCCCGAGGCACGGTCGAGGCCATTCCGCCATTGTCCATGTCCTTCTGGCGCTGGATCCTGGCCCTGTGCATCCTGCTGCCAATTGGCCTGCCGGGCATCCTGAAACACCGCCGCGTCATCCGCCAGCATCTGGGCTCCATGGTGGCGCTGGCCACGTTCAGTGTGGCCGCGTTCAACTCGCTGCTGTATTACGCCGCGATCACCACCACGGCCACCAACATTGCCCTGATCAACGCCACTATCCCCATTTTCGTAGCGCTGCTCGCCTGGCTGATGCTGGGAGATCGTACCCGCCCCATCCAGGCCCTCGGGATCTTCCTGGCGGTACTCGGGATCCTGGTGGTGATCGCCCGGGGACAGGTCTCGGTGCTCACCGGCCTGCAAGCCCAGCCCGGCGACCTGATCATGGTCGCAGCCGTGTTCAGCTGGGGGCTGTTCTCGGTGCTGCTGCGCCGCCAGGCGGTGCCCCTGCCCGCCCTGACCTTCCTGACCACCCAGGTGCTGCTCGGCACGCTGATCATCCTGCCGTTCTACCTGACGGACCTGATGTTCTTTGCCGGAGGCTTTGAAGTGTCCCGGGGGACCGTGCTGCCGCTGATCTACTTCGCGATTTTCCCCGGAATTCTGGCCTACGGCTTCTGGAACCATGGCGTCCATACCATCGGTCCCGGTGGCGCCGCCATTTTCATGTACCTGACACCGGTCTATGCCTCCATCCTGGCCGGCCTGTTTCTGGGAGAGTCGCTGGGGGTGTTCCACCTCGTTGGAGGTGGCCTGATTCTGGTGGGCTTGCTGTTGGCGACCCGTGTCAAGAGGCCCGCCTTTCACAGGGCGGGCGACTACGACTAGGCGGAGGCTGCGGCCAGTGCCCGGCCGATGCGGTCGAGCACCTCGACCAGAGTCTGGCGCGGGCAGCCGATGTTCAGGCGCATGAAGCCACTGCCGGACTCGCCGAAGCTGATACCCGGATTCATGCCCACACCGGCCTCCTGAACAAAAAATTGCCTCAGACCGGCATCGTCCAGTCCGAGCTCCCGGCAAT
Source organism: Marinobacter sp. C7 (assembly GCF_022343555.1). Classification (GTDB taxonomy): domain Bacteria; phylum Pseudomonadota; class Gammaproteobacteria; order Pseudomonadales; family Oleiphilaceae; genus Marinobacter. Next base: position 104,631 of record NZ_JAKQZH010000002.1, read on the forward strand.
CCAGCCACATCAGATAAGTCCCTTCGGGCGCAAAGGTCGTGATGCCAGGCAAGCGGCCGACCGCGTCGACCACAAAATCGCGGTTCTCCTGCAGGTAATCCATCAACCGGTCCAGCCAGGGCCCACCTTCCCGATAGCCCGCCTCAAACCCGGCCACACTGAAGGGGTTGCACTGCGGCAGGTGCAGCTGAGCAAACACGCCTTTCATGGCCTGACGGCGGGACTTGTCGGGGATCACCAGGGCCGACAGGCCCAGTCCAGGCATGTTGAAGCTCTTGCTCGGCGCCACTGCCGTAATCAGGGCGTCGTCCGGTTCAGCCAGGGTGGCCAGTACCGGATGGCGAGGGGCGTCGGGGAACACCAGGTCACAGTGAATCTCGTCGCTCAGCACCACGAGGTCATGCCGTCGCGCAATATCCAGCACGGCCCTGAGTTCGTGCTCCGACCAAACCCGACCCACCGGATTATGCGGCGAACACAGCATCAGCACCCGGTTTTCCGGGCGCGCCGCACAGGCCTCCAGATGCTCAAGGTCCATGGTGTAGCGGATCCCGCCATCCGTGGTCCTGTCCGCAACCAGTGGGTTCTCCACGACCGTCCTACCGGTCAGCTTCACCGAACTGAAGAAAGGCGGATACACCGGCGGCTGGATGATCACACCCTCGCCGGGCCCGGCATAAGCCAGACAGGCCGCGTGCAGGGAAGGGACGACCCCCGGCACCATCAGGATCCACTCCCGCCGGATCTCCCAGCCATGACGCTGCCTGAACCAGTCGATCATGGACTGGTACAGGGAGTCGGGAAACAGGGTGTAGCCGTAGACCGGATGCTCGGCCCGTTTCTTCAGTGCCTCGGTCACCGCCTCCGGAGCTGCAAAGTCCATGTCCGCCACCCAGACCGGGACAACATCTTCGCGGCCGAAGACCGCCTTACGGGCATCAAACTTTACCGAACAGGTGTTTTCACGGGACAGGGGTTGGTCGAAACGGGGCACAGGTGCTCTCCTGGGTCGGAAATCGGACGGACACAGAGGGCTATTGTGTCCACAGCAAGGGTGACAGGCAAACCTTGGCCTTTGGTCGAATTCCCGGGAATAGCATTTGCCAAGTCCTGCTTTACTTGCGAACCTAACCGTTTATCCATCCGAGTTTCCCTGTTTGCCGGAGCCCACCAATGCTTGGCCAGATTCTTTCCACGATGTTGCCGGTGTTCCTGATCACCGGCTGTGGCGCGCTTTACGGCCGTTACCGCAGTCCCGATATCAAGGGCCTGAACGTGCTGAACATGGAGCTTTTCGTACCCCTGCTGGTATTTGCAGTACTGGCGGACCAACAGGCCCCCCTGCAGGAATACGCCAAGCTGGCCCTGGGCGCGACGGTGGTGGTACTCGGTTCCGGCATCGTGCTCTACCCGTTGGCCAAGGTACTCAAGCTGAACCTGAAGACCTTCCTGCCACCGATGATGTTCAACAATTCCGGCAACATGGGCATTCCGGTACTGTTGCTGGCGTTCGGGGATGCAGCCCTGCCGGCGGCCATCGTGCTGTTCATCGTCGAAATGCTGCTGCATTTCAGCGTCGGGCTCTACATGCTCGACCCCCACACCTCGATTATCCAGCGGCTGAAACTGCCCATCGTGTTTGCCTGCGTTGCCGGCCTGGTCGTCAACCTGAGCGGCATTGCCCTGCCCGACACGCTGCTGGAGAGCATGAACATGCTGGGTGAGGTGTGTATCCCGCTGATGCTGTTCGCCCTGGGGGTGCGCATGCTCGACATCGATTTCAACGACTGGAAACTGGGCTTGCTCGGGGCCATCGCCTGCCCAGCCAGCGGCCTTTTGCTGGCCTGGCCACTGATTGCCGTGCTCGACCTGCCGGGCCTGCAAGCCGCCTCCCTGTGGGTGTTCGCCGCCTTGCCCCCCGCGGTGCTCAACTATATGGTGGCAGAACAATACCAGCAGGAACCCCACACGGTGGCCTCCCTGGTCCTGCTGAGTAACCTCGGCAGCCTGGTGGTGATGCCGATTGTGCTGGGACTGGTGTTTGCCGCCGGTTACGTATAAGGAAACTACAGCATGTCCGAAGCGGCTGCGGTGGTTCGCGCCTTTCGCCCCAACTTTCTTATTCTTGCACCGCTTTGCGCCGGGCTTGGCGTGGCCATCGCCTGGCAACAAGGCGGCTCACCAGCATTGCTGGATACCCTGCTGGTCTTCATCGGCGCCCTGCTCGCCCACGCTGCCGTCAATCTGTTCAACGAATATGAGGACTTCGTCTCCGGCCTGGATCTGATCACCCGGAGAACACCTTTCTCCGGCGGCAGTGGTGCGCTGCCCGAAGTACCCTCTGCGGCGAAGGGTGTTCTCGCTGCTGCCCTGGGAACCCTGGGCCTGGTAACGGCCATTGGCCTGTATTTTCTGTGGCAACGGGGGCTGCCCATGCTGGTGCTGGGCGCCACCGGTATCGTGCTGGTGTTGACCTACACCCGCTGGATTACCCGCCGCCCTGTCCTTTGCCTGCTGGCCCCCGGCCTCGGTTTCGGGCCGGTGATGGTCCTCGGCGCCATTGTCGCCCTGGGTGGCCGGATCGATACCTCCGCGCTCCTGGTGACCCTGGTTGCCCAATGCCTGGTGAGCGAACTGCTGCTGATCAACCAGATCCCCGATGCCGATGCCGATCAGAAGGTCGGCCGGCGTCACCTGGTCATTACCCTTGGCCCCGGGGCAGCCGCCCGGCTGGTGACAGCGCTCCTGCTCGGCAGCTATCTGCCGGTCCTGGCCGGCGTGCTGCTGGGCTGCTTGCCGGCATGGTCCGCCCTTGCCCTGGCAGCCCTCCCCTTCAGTCTCTGGATCGCCCGTCAGCTACCCGCGGCTCTGAACAGCCCGGAACGCCTCAATGCCGTGCTGGGAACGAATGTGGCAGTCCTGCTGTCAACGCTGGCGTTACTGATTGCCGGCATCAGCCTCTGACCGACACGGATTCTCTCATCGGGACTTGATCCCGATCCTTGCAAGTACAGGGACTTTGGCCGATGGTTAAGGTCAGATTTTGTTGATTTCATTCATGATATGGAGGTCTGCCCATGAGTGTTCTGCTATTACTGATCAGTGCCCTTGTGCTGGTCTACCTTGGCATCGGAGGCACCGTGGCGGCGGCGGTGATGGCCATTGCCACGGTTGTCGGTCTGTTCCAGGATGAATGGCACCTGCTCAGCATCGTCTTCGGCGGTATCTTCCTGGCTCTGGCGCTGATTCTGGTCATCCCCGGCGACCTGCGCCTGGACAAGATCAGCCGGCCCCTGCTCGGCTGGGTCCGCAGCCGGCTGCCCAAACTGTCCGACACCGAACGGGAAGCACTCAGCTCCGGCTCCGTAGACTGGGACGGCGAACTCTTCTCGGGCAAACCGAACTGGAACAAACTGCTGGACGCCCGGCCGGCGCACCTTACCAGCGAGGAACAGGCCTTCCTGGATGGCCCGGTGGAAAAACTCTGCGCCATGCTCGACGACTGGAAAATCACCCACGAGCAATACGACCTGCCGGACAAGGTCTGGAAGTTCATCCGGGAAAAGGGCTTCTTTGGCCTGGTCATTCCCAAAGAAGACGGCGGGCTCGGCTTCTCCAACACGGCCCACTCGGAGATCGTCATGAAGATCTCCACCCGCAGCGTCTCGGCGGCGGTCACGGTCATGGTGCCCAACTCGCTCGGCCCGGGCGAACTGCTGATGCACTACGGCACGGACGACCAGAAGCAGCATTACCTGCCCCGCCTGGCCCAGGGCGAGGAAATTCCCTGCTTCGCCCTGACCTCACCGGTGGCCGGCTCCGATGCCGGTGCCATCCCCGATAAGGGCATCGTCTGCAAAGGCCAGTGGAACGGCGAGGAAGTCCTCGGCCTGAAGGTGACCTGGAACAAGCGCTACATCACCCTGGCCCCGGTCGCCACCCTGATCGGCCTGGCCATCAAGGTCTACGATCCCGAGCACCTGGTGGGCGAAAACGACGAGGTGGGCGTCACCTGCGTTCTGGTGCCCAAAGACACCGATGGTGTCAATGCCGGCGCCCGCCACCTGCCCATGAATACCGTATTCATGAACGGCCCCACGTGGGGGACCGACGTGTTTATCCCGATGGAACAGGTGATCGGTGGCCAGGACATGCTCGGCAAGGGCTGGACCATGCTGCTGGAGTGCCTGTCCATCGGCCGCTCGATTTCGCTGCCGGCCCTGGGTACCGGTGCCGGCAAGGTGGCCAGCCTGGCGACCGGCTCCTACGCCTACACCCGGGAACAGTTTGGCCGCTCTATCAGCCAGTTTGAGGGTGTACAGGAAGCCCTCGAACCCATCGCCGGCTACACCTACATGATGGATGCCGCCCGCCTGCTGACCTCCGGCATGCTGGATCGGGGCGTGCGCCCGTCCGTGCCGTCGGCAGTGCTGAAATACCGCAATACCGACCTGATGCGGGAAGTCATCAACCACGCCATGGATGTGGTGGCCGGCCGCGGCGTCATCACCGGCCCCCGCAACTTCCTGGCCCGGGCCTACCAGGCGGTGCCCATCGGCATCACCGTGGAAGGCGCCAACATTCTCACCCGCAGCCTGATGATCTTCGGCCAGGGCGCCATTCGCTGCCACCCGTTCATCGTCGAGGAAATCGAAGCAGCGGGCATGGAGGACGAGGACAAGGCAGCGAAGAAATTCGACCGTATCTTCTACCGCCACCTGGCCCATACCACCCGTAACGCGCTGCGGGCCTTCCTGCTGGCACTGACCGGCGGGCTGATCGAATCGGTGCCGCGCCATGGCGAAATCAAGCGTCATTACCGCCAACTGGCGCGTTTTTCCGCGGCCTTCGCGTTGATGACCGACGTCACCCTGCTCACCGTGGGTGGTGGCCTGAAAGCGCGCCAGCGCCTGTCCGGCCGGATGGCGGACTGCCTGGTGCACCTCTACTACGCCACAGCGGTGATCAAACAGTGGCATGAGGAAGGGTACCCGGATGACCAGCGTCCACTGGTGGAATGGAGCCTGAGAACCTGCATGCGGGATCTGCAGGGCAGCATGCGGGAAGCCATCATCAACTTCCCGGTCCCGGCCCTGCGCTGGCCCCTGCGCCTGCTGGTGTTCCCGCTCGGCGCTACCGGCCTGAACGGCCCGGATGACAGCCTGGGCACCAAAGTCGCCCGTGCCATTGTGGACGACACCCCCGTGCGCCAGCGCATCAGCCGCGGCGCCTATACCTGCATGGATCCCGAAGATCCGCTGGGCCGTGTGCTCAACGCCTACAAACTGGCCAACGAAACCGCCGGCATGCGCGGCCGTCTGCATGAGGCAATCCGTAACCGCGATGAGGACGAGCTCGACAACATCGCCCTGCTGATGGGCCATGAGCGCAAGGAGCTGGTGGACTGGGCCTGTGCACAGGGCATCGTCAAGGCAGACGAGTGCGACAAACTTCTGGAGGCACTGACCGCCCTGTATGACGTCATCCGGGTCGATGCATTCGATGGTGACGGACTCAAGGCCCTGTCCCGATGCGCCAAGGGTAAGCGCAAAGTGGTGGAACGGTCAGCCCAGGAGTGATCGGGAATGGAACATGGCGTATGGCCCCAAGGCCATACGCCGCAGCACGTCAGTGCCGGCCGTTCAGGATATCCACGATTTCGCGGGTATCCTTGATGATGGTGTAGACCGTGTCCTCGATCTCGACCCGCTGACGGCGGCCATCAATGTCGTAGACCCGGCCGTAGTGCAGCAGGTCCCGGTCGAAGTAGTCCCCCCGACGATAATCCAGCTTCTTCTGCCAACCCGGGGGCAACGGCTCACCGCGCTCGACCTTCTTCTCCAGGCCCGGAGGCAGCCCATTGCTTTGGGGTGGCTGGGCCATCACCGCCGCGGGCAGGATAGCACTGACAAGCACAACGGATTTCAACAACAGCTTCATATCGAATCCCTGGTTGGAAGTGAATGACTCATTGTTGCCCACTCTACTACGAAGACGACCGGTTACCGTGATGCGTTCCTTAACATTCCTTCAGCCGCCCTCCGGGCTGTTCTCCCCACTACTCCTCAAGCCACCCCGAATCGCCTCGTCCAGTAGCCAGCGCCGCAGAATCTGGATACCCCGCTCCCGCCGCCGGCTGGTCTTCCAGGCAAAATAGAACTCATCCCCCGTCATCACCGGATGACAGGGTAGCCGGACAAAATCTTCTGAATCCTTGCGGGTACTGAGCATGTAATCGTTGGTCAGCGCGATACCCTGATGGAACCGGGCCGCCTCCAGTGCCAGCAGCATGTGACTGAAATGCTGGATGCGGGCCCCCGCCGGAATTTCCCGATCCACCGCCCTGAACCACACCTCCCAGTCCCCGGCCGGTTTCTCAAAAATACTGTGGGTCGACAACAGCGGAAACCGCGACACCTCATCCGGTGTCAGCGCCTCGTTGTCCGCATCGGCACCCTCCCGCCCGAGCTCCCGCCGGATCTTCTGCCAGTAATCCTGGCTGCACACCGGGAACAACTGCTCCACATACAGCAGCTCATAGCTGTAGGCCGCGGAATTCTTGTGCACGGTAATGAAACAGTCCGCCACCCGGTCGGACAACTGCGGGTTTTCACTGCTCATCTCCAGCGCCAGATCGATCTGTGGGTGCAGCCGCTGTAAATCCGGTAACCGGGGCACCAGCCAACGTACCGCAAACGAACTGAACACCGACAGCCGGATCCGGGACTCCTCGTGCCCCAGCAATTGCTCGCTGGCCCGCTCGATCTGCAACAGCGCGGAACTGACCGCATCCAGATACTGCCGGCCCTCATCGGTGAGTGTCAGCGTCCGCCCGCTCCGCCAGAACAACTGTTCACCGAGGTAGGTTTCCAGCTGTTTGATCTGGTGGCTCACGGCACTCTGGCTGACCGCCAGTTCTTCGGCGGCAAGGGAAAAGCTGTTGAGGCGGGCGACAGCTTCAAAGACGGGGAGCGCTTTCAGGGGTGGCAGCTTCATTATCTAAATTTCTAATGGCTCAACAATAAAGATCATTTTATCCGATATTAGCATGATATTAGACTCACCACCGAAGCTTGAGGGACAGGTCGGTATGCCCCTCCGAAAATGCTCGGAGCCAAGGATGGCGCAGAGCAAGCGTACATGGACGTACTCGCAGCGGTTTTCGGAGGGGCATACCGACCTGTCCCGGGCACCAAACTTGAAGATTAAGGAGAGGAGTCACCCGTGTCAGGCAAAACCGTAAACAGCGCGATTCTCCTGCTGGTCATCGGCAATGCCATGGCCATCGCCTCGGACGTGTTCATCAAACTGCTGGAACCGGGCACCCCCATCTTCCAGTTTGCCTTCCTGCGCTGTGTCCTGACCCTGGTTTTCCTGCTGCCCCTGCTCGGCCAGCTGAACCGCGAGCACCTGTTCGCAGGCCTTGGCATCCACACCCTGCGCGCCCATATCCACCTGGCGGGCATCCTGTGCATGGTCGTCGCCCTGGGCAACCTGCCCCTGGCCACCGCCAACGCCGTCTTCTACGCCGCACCGATCCTGGTCATGGTGCTGTCGGTCATCGTATTTCGAGAACAGCTTACCCCGCTGAGCGTCTTTGCCGTCTTCAGCGGCTTCGCCGGCATCGTCGTCATCCTGCGACCGGTGGAATTCAACTGGGCCGCGATCGCCGCCCTGGGATCCGCCTTTGCCCTGGCCATCAACGCGGTCATGGTGCGACAGCTGCCCAAAGGGCAATCCACCGTCCACAAACTGTTCCTGAACTACCTGCTGATTCTGCCGGCGGCGGGCGCGCTGGCCTGGTGGGAAGGGGCTGCCTGGGATGCCAGTATCCTGATCAGCGCCCTGGGTTCCGCCCTGTTCATCCTCGGCTACAACATCACCGTCCTGCTCGCCTACCGCCAGGTGGACGCCAACCAGGTCACCAGCGCCGAATACACGGGCCTGATCTGGGCTGTCGCCATTGGCTGGATCTGGTTCGGGGAAGTGCCCGACCTGTGGTTCCTGGCCGGCAGCCTGATGATCGTGGTTCCGCTGATCCTGATCGGATTGCAGCACCGGCGCCGCTCACCGGCACGGGGCTTCAACCCCGACACCCGGCGAGCGACCGGAGAAGAACAACACCCCCGCTTCAGCGACGGGACTCCTCGATTAGCGCATGAGTGTCGCGAATGATCCGGGCAACCCGGTGCTCCGGCGGCAAGTGATCGTCATACCGCAGGTTTGTGCGGTAACCATCCCGGTAGCGGTAGTGATCGTGGCGATCCCGGTAATGGCGGTGCCTGTCCCGATAATCGTGGCGGTCATGCCGATGATAGTGACGATGGTCACGATCCCGGTAACGGCGATCCCGGTGCTTGTGACGCCGCTCATGGTGGTCCCTGCGATAATGGGCCCGCATCAGATTCTTCTGGTGCCCGGGCGGTAACGCCTTGCCCCGATCCAGCTGCTTCTGGATCCCTGGCGGAAGGCCATGGCCCCGGTAATTATCCGCGGCAGCCGTCCCGGCGAAGCCAAGGGCAATCACCACAAGACTGCTGATCAATAGTTTTTTCATAGCTGTTCTCCCATCCTGTTCAAGACTGGACAGACAACAACCCGGAGATATATCCGGGCTACCTGGTTTCAGGTTATCGAACGGGAGAGGAATGTCAGCGCCCGGGAGCGGGCTTTGCACAAGCTTTACACTGAGACGCGCAAAACTGACGCTTAACTGTCGGTGTTGTCGACAGAACGGAGGTGGGACTCCAGGGCAAACGTGTGGGGGCAATCGGCACCCAGCTCCCGCAGCGACTCCGCCAGCCGCAACAGATACTCGGAATTGGGGCCGCTCGGCCCCTCCGCGCGAGCAATCTGCAGCGCGATTTCCACATCCGGGGCCTCGCCGAGGAAGGCCTCGTTATCCTCGGTGGCAATATAAACCAGCCCTTCAGCGTGACTGCCATCGTCAAAGGTCATAGTGGTGGAGAACCGGAGGTAGCCATTCTTTTCGCGTACATCCAGATACTCGAACACGTGGGGAGACACCCGGTAAGCCATACCCTTGCAGACGGCACCCGGTTGTTCGATCAGGGTGACCACGCGTCCGGGCGCTTCCGGGGTTCCCCGGTGGTCATGGGAGGCCTGCCAGAACCGACGGGCCCAGCCCCTGATCGAGCCGGGACGTTTCTCCAGGAACGGAAAATCCACCTTATAGATCAGAGAGCCATAGCCGAACAGCCAGATGGCGTCGATGCCCTCGAAGTTGAAGCGCTTTCGGTTGTGTTCGATGGTGTTAGCGGACATGAATGACAGCCGGAGTTGGACGACAGCCCACTATTCTAGGCTGCCTGGGTGCTCGCGATAAAGCCGGCGATGCCGGTCAACACAATCTCCGCCGCCATGGCAGACAGAATCAGGCCGCTGATCTTCGACATGATATTCAGGCCGGTCTTACCCAGCGCCTTTTCCAGATAGCCGGACAGATGCAGCAGGACCCCAAGGATCAGCAACCCCGATACCAGACCGAGCAAGCCGCCCGCGACCTGTGGCACCGCCTTGAGTTCGGCGCCGTAGACCATGATGGCACCGATGGTGGCCGGCCCGATCATCACCGGGATGGCCAGGGGAACGACAGCTACATCGTCCCGGTCTTCCTCCGGCAATCCGGTCGCGTGGTTACGGGTGCCGCTGCTGACGAGGCTGACCGCGGTCAGGAACAGCAGGCAGCCGGCACCGATGCGGAAAGAGTTCAGGGTAATACCAATGGCGTCGAACAGCAGGGGGCCGGCAAAGAACAGGACCAGACCAAGAATAAACGCGGACACAATGGCCCGGCGGATAATTGAGGATTTTTCCGCCGCCGGCAGCCCCCTGGTCAGCGCCAGGAACATGGTAATCACAAAGAACGGCGCCAACAGGAACAGGAAGCGGATGGTGCTGTTCAGATAGGTGCTGAAAAACGTCTCAAACATCAGGGAAGTCCGGCCAGAAAAACCGATAGCATAGCGCCTGATTTCAACGACTTCCGTACGCAACAGAACCTATATCCCGCGCAATACCGCCAACCAGGGTTACCGTCAGACAGAGAGGTCCACGAAAAGACGCCCGGACAGCATGGCCAGGATATCAGAGGGCGTCATGCCCAGGGTCATACGGAACGTGTGAGAGAAGTGGGCAGAGTCGGTAAACCCGGCTGCAATCGCGGCATTGGTCAGGGTTTCGCCGCGCTCGACACCGGTCACCGTTACAAAAAGCCGGTGCCACTGCCGGTAACGACGAATCGGAACCCCGATCTGCTCCCGGAACAGTTCGACCAGGCGAGACACCGACAAATTCACCGCACCGGCGAGCTGTTCAACAGAAAGGTTCTCCGTGATCCGTTCCCGGATCAGCGCCACGACGGCTTCCACTCTTGGATCGGCCGGCGGATAGGCCTGCCCCGAAGGGTTGATACACCGCTCCAGTGCCAGGTAGGCGTCCTCAGGCTCGAGCGGCCGCGCGTGCAGTCGACGGCACAGGTCCTGCAATTCCGGTTCCCCGGGCAGGTGGCCATGAATACCCGGTGTCCAACGGTTCATACCGTCGGCCAGCAATCGAAAATCCTGGCCCAACGCATCCAGGTAACAGGCCGCAACGAGCTGTCCCCCGGCATCAATCTCGACACGGGTGCCCGGCGCCAACAGGAGGGAGTGCTGATGCCAGGCTTCCCCGCTGCCGGGCAAGGCAACTTGCAGAGGCGCTTCCAGACCAACCACCAGGGAGGCCGCCGCCTGGCTGAACCGGATAGGCCCGGCGACGCGCCCCACGAACAGGGTACGGCGCGGCCACAGGTATAACAGATTCGATAGGTGATTGTTGGCCAAAGCGATGCGCCTCTGCCAGCACCGGAAACGGACCGCCAGCTGTTATTGTTTTCGATAGTTGCATATTCTATGCAAATCCCGGCCGACACACCCACTTCCTTTGTCTGTTTCGTGACCAGTTCACGACTTTTTCCCACCCGGGCCGTTTCCCGTCAGTTCTTACAAGCGAACGGATCAGCTACCGGCATACGGTGGCAACGCTTTACGAGCAAAACCGTTCCAATAACAAAGACAAGGAAACCCGACTCATGAAGACTTGGATCAAGGGCGCGTTTGCGGCCCTGACATTATCCGCTGCCCTGCCGGCCCAGGCCGGCCTTTTTGACTGGCTATGGGGCCCGGGCGATGAGGCTGCCACCCGGCACCCGATCGTTCTGGTTCCCGGCATCTTCGCCTTCGACTCCATTGCCGGTGTCGACTACTGGTACCGCATCCCTGCAGCTCTTGAGGACGAGGGAGCCCGGGTGTTCATTCCGGAAATCAACGCCTTTGACAGCTCTGCCCGTCGGGGCGAGCGACTGATTGAGCAACTGGATGCCATCCGCGCCGCCTCCGATGGCCGGATCACCCGCTTCAACCTCATCGGCCACAGCCAGGGCGGCATGACCTCCCGCTATGTGATGAACGCCCGTCCTGACCTCGTTGCCTCCGTCACCACCCTGCACACCCCTCACAAGGGCTCTCCTCTGGCTGACATTGTCACCGGCGTGGCACCGGCCGACAGCCTTCAGGGGGTCGCCTTTGAAACCCTGGCCAATGCCATCGGTGACCTGGTGAACCTGCTTTCCGACGCCACGGCGGATCCGTCCGACATCAACTCGATGCTGGCCGAATTCAACAAACCGGGGGCCGCCGCATTCAATGCCATGTTCCCTGCCGGCCTGCCATCAACCGACTGTGGCCAGGGCCCCGCCGAAGTCACCCTGGATGGTAACCGGATCCGGCTTTACTCCTGGAGCGGCACGGCCACTGTTACCACGGGTGTGGATGTGTCGGATGCGCTGTTCGGCATCACCAGCCTGGCCATTCCGGGTGCCGATGACGGCGTGACCGGCCGTTGCTCCAGCCATTTTGGCCAGGTTATCCGGGATGACTACTTCATGAACCACCTGGACGTAAACAATCATGTGCTTGGCCTGGTTTCCCTGTTTGAAACCTCGCCAAAGACCCTGTTCCGCAACCACGCCCGACGACTGAAGAACGCCGGACTGTAAGAGACTGAGGCCGGCCGGTGCGGGAGCACCGGCCGGTGGATTCGTTCCAGGATACCGACCATGAACAGACGGATAACAGTGGCCGCGGGTGCTGCGGTCCTGACGGTGTCGTCAGGGCTCTGGCTGTTTCCGGCGGAGTCCGGCGGCCCGGCCGTGAAAGCAACCCGACACCCGGAGTTTCAGGCACCGGCCCAATCACCCCAGGCCACCCGCCCGGAAATCACGACCCAAACGAGCGGGTCACTTCCGCCACTCCCCAGCGAGCTGGCCGGTCTTGAGCCGGATGGGGACCTTCGTACCGACGACCGGGACAACCTGGTGCCCACAAAACAGCTGCGTACGCTTTTCGACTTCTACCTCGCCAATCTCGACCAGGAGCCCCTGCCCCAGGCCCTGAGACGTATCCGTGAGGCCCTGAGCCAACGCTTCACTGAACCGGCACTGGGACAATCCATCTCATTGCTCCAACGCTACGTGGACTATCGCCTCGCCCTGGACGAACTTGACCAGCAATTAGCCCCTGGCGTGACATCCGACGGTTTTGATCTCGAAGCGCTGAGGCAACGGGAACAGGCCCTGGAAGCTCTGAGGCTGAGCCACTTTTCACAGGAGGAATACACGGCGTTCTTCGAAGACGACCAACAGCTCGACAACTACACACTGGCCCGCCTTGAGATCGAACGAAACGGTTCGCTCAGTGCCGACGAGAAACGCCGCCAGCTCATGTCGCTTGAACAGCAATTATCGGAAGCGCAGCGTCAGGCACGAAAACGGGCGACTGTGAACGGAGAGGTTTACACCCGCGCCGAGGCACTGAAAGCCGAGGGCGCGAGCGCCGACGAACTCTACCAGTTGAGAGCCGCGTCCCTCGGCGACGTTGCGGCCGCCAACCTGGCCGAGCTCGACGAACAACAACGGCAGTGGCAGGCACGACTCAGCCAATACGCACAGGCAAAGGCGCGGTTCACGGAGGCGGGGTTAAGCCCGGCCGATCGCGCCCAAGCGATAGAGGCGCTGCGGGAGCGCCTGTTTACCGGAAGGGAGCAGTTAAGGGTTCGGGCTTTGGAGGCGGATGGGCTCTAAATAGGGAACGTTCCTCACCGGGTTACCAGCCGGTCAGGGGTATCCCATGCTCTTCAAGGTATTCGCCATTTTCTTCCAGGTATTCTCGGGTTCGGTTTTGATAATGCGAGGGGTTACCTTCGATCTCATTGGCTTGTAATCGTGCAAGCTCAATCTCGTTACCGGGCTGGTTCATCATCCAGACAACAATTTCGCCTCCAGGGGCTAGGCCAAAAGTGAGGGTGTCTCTGGGTTTCATACGAACATCAACCTGCGTCACCATCGGTGCTAGCGCCTGCATCCTTTCTTTCCATACTGGAGGAACTTCAATCAACCTCTGATAAAACCTCTGTTCAGCAAACGAAAACCATTGGATGGCTACGAAATTCGGGAAAGGCTCCATCCTGCCCGAAACTCCGCGAGGGCCATTCGGGCCCTTCCAACAGCAACCCATTGAGCCTGCTGGATGCCACCAATGCCTGACACCGGACAACTCAAACTCCAGATGCTCGACCCAAATGTCGTAGTGCTTTGGCGTAGCAAGCTGAAATCGCCAAGTAATATTTTCGTTCTCTCTCGTCGTACTCGCGCACGACGACAGCGTTAACGATATGATAATTATGAGTACCTTTTTAATCCTCATGATTTATCCAGAAATTGTGTTGGGATGAACCTTTCGCTGACCAGATGAAGCGGGTCGCAACGGATGTATAAACTCCTGAGCCGGAATTTCCAGGCCAGCTATCTCGCCAGCCATCAACCACTCTATTGGGTTGTAATGATCAGAATGGTGAATATATCTCTGTCTAAGCCAGTCGAATGCTTCGGGATTAAGCGATAACTCTAAATCTTCAGCACCAATCTGTTGTGAGAACTTTTCGGCTATTGGTAGCAATTCGTCTGGGATCCTCATTGCTGGATCGTTTTTATCTAACTGATCCAATGGGACGCCTTTTTCGCTTGCCAATTCATGCATTAAATACAGCCCTATCCTCGAATACTCGCCTCGGACCTGCCTAGTCATCTTCAGGGACATTGCAACTTGGCCATCAGGGAGAGGATGTTCGTATCGTCTCTCTTTGATCCGGATAGAAGGCTCGTTACCACCTGGCAGCGGCAGACTGTGCTGCCCTATCCAACCCTCACCCTCTACTCTGCTCTTTAAACTCCTAAGGTTATCCCACTCCATGGTTTTTTGAGGCCACAGGGTTTTACGTCCCCTCAAATTCAGCGTCGGGTAAAGCAGTAAATCCTCAGTTTGGAGGTCCGGATACCCTCCTCCTATATCCGAGTGCGCGCCAGGCATAGCAATCTCGACAAAATTTTCAGGAAGCCGGCCATCTTCTCCTTTGATGCTGTTTAACGAGAAGTTTGCTCTCTTTTCGTCTGATGCCACCAAGTGCACGACGCGACTGATCCTGTCTGGATCCAAATAAAGCTCAATAGGGCTATTTCGTTCGTTACCAGCAGATAAATCAAAGCTCGAGAAATTGACGATGCCCGCAACCGTGTCAAAAAGCCCCAAGAAGCGAATGTTGATTTCGTTAGGCCAGCCAATCCCCTCATTGAAAAGAGCTGACCCCAAATCCCCCTCTTGTCCCTTCAAGATTTCATTTGTCGCGTGGCGGGCTGCCGCCGCACCTCGACTGAATCCAAATAAATCGACTGTCAGGGTTCTTATGTTTGCTCCCTCGGTGGCATCCAATATTCTCCGCGCCGCTTCGCTGAACAACCTCTTGACCTGTTCAACCACTCCAGTCTCACCCAGGCCCGTTGCTGCACCAATCAATGAATCCTCTTCACCACTTTTCGTGCCAGCGCCTGGCTCGTATGCTTTTACTGTCACGTTTCGCTGGGCGCCATCCCTGAAACCTTCCTCCTCATACAAGTCAAAAAGCTTCACCACATTCGTAGGCCCATTGGCATAACTCTCCCCCAACCGCATAGCCAGCCGGGTTCGGCACTCTTCGAGGCGGGAAGGGTCTTTTTTGAGGGGCTCAATACACTCTGCGAGAAGCTGCTCGCGGAAGATCTCGATATTGTCGACGTTGTTTAGCGTGCCATCCATGAACAGCCCTGCTACGACATGCACGCCTTCCGCGCTGCTCCGTGACCGGGGATCGTCCTCTGCCGTTGCCAGAGGCAGGATACTGGCTGAGGCACCGAGGGGGAGGGAAAGCCGATGCTCGGGATCGCGCTCCTTCGGGCTTCCGGCCCCATCCCCGAATGCCTGGGTATTGTTCCCGTTAGTCCCGAATCCGATTCCGGTGGCATAACCAAGGTCGGCGGGCCTCT
The DNA here is from genome assembly GCF_022343555.1 of Marinobacter sp. C7. Classification (GTDB taxonomy): domain Bacteria; phylum Pseudomonadota; class Gammaproteobacteria; order Pseudomonadales; family Oleiphilaceae; genus Marinobacter. The sequence goes on from NZ_JAKQZH010000002.1 coordinate 120,046, forward strand.
GACCCTTCCGGTTCAGGTCGGCTACCGAGCCTGCAAGGCCCGGAATCATCAGGCCTCCGTCCCGGCAAAGCCAGGAGCCGGAATCTCCCGGAACATGATCTGGTTGCCAGGCTACCACTGGGTTCTGCGGGCGGTCGCTCCCGATTCCTCTATAGACAAGGCACAACTCGCCTGACGCAACTCTGGCCAGCAGGTATTGGTGAACAGATTCGCGCGGGGTACCGGGCAGGATGCCGGGAATATCATCGAGTACCAGCGAGGACCGCCTCGCAAACGGGTCGGCGAGTGTCCGGCGAAGGGTGTGCGACGCCAGCAACGGGTTCTCCACCAACGGCAAGTCCGCCGGGCGAAGGCGATAGAAGGGTTTGATCTGCATAACATTCCCTGTTGATCCGGAGTGCCCGGCTCCTGACCGGGCACCAGTCGATGGCGAGCCGAATCCGTGGCTCGCCGGGACAGACGAAATTACTCAATTTGCGAAAACGACACAAGGGACGGGCTCTCAGTTCTGGCCTATCCGGAAAGGGCCACTACCCAGCCATCGCCGGCTCGCCGTGCGCCTGCATTCCTGGCTCTGCCTCGCAAACATACTGCTCAGCATCAAATCGCCTGGTCTGCTGCCGGAACTGCCAGGTGAAGCCCGGCCAGAGGGTGGTGTTCTTGCCGTTCTCGTTCACATACCAGCTCTTGCAACCGGTCTGCCAGACCGAATCGCCGAGTTTGGCGTGAATCGAGGCGTTGTATTGGCTGAAGGCCTCCTCCTTCACCTCCACACTCTTCCAGCCCCGGTGCTGCATCTTCCCGATGGCATCCAGCACGTACTGCACCTGGGATTCGATCATATACACCATGGAGCTGTGGCCCAGGCCGGTATTAGGTCCCATGAGCATGAAGAAATTCGGAAATCCGGCCACGGTGGTGCCCTTGTAGGCTTCCGCGCCCTCCCGCCAGGCTTCGAGAAGGTCCTGTCCGCCACGACCGAAAATCATTCCGCGCGGGATCGGCTCCTGAGCCTTGAAGCCAGTGCCGAATATGATGCAATCCACGGAACGCTCGGTACCGGCGTTATCCACGATCACGTTGCCTTTCACTTCCCGGATGCCATCGGTCAGTACGTTTACATGGTCCTGATCCAGCGCCGGGTAATAGTTGTTGGAGATCAATACCCGCTTGCAGCCGAAATGAAAATCCGGGGTAACTTTCCTGCGCAATTCCTTATCTTTGATCTGACTCCGGATGTGCCGGCGTGCCTGCAATTCCCCGATTTTCAGGATCCGGGGATTACCGACAAATCCCAGCACCCGGCCTTCCAGCATCCAGTAGATGCTTTGCCGGAGGGCGTTGAGGGTTTGCGGAAACTTCCGGAACACCGCTTTCTCAAGCGGGCGGATTTCCCGATCAGGCTTGGGCATGATCCAGGGCGGTGTACGCTGATACAGATCCAGTTTCGCGGCGTCTTTGGCGACTTCCGGCACAAACTGGATCGCGGAAGCTCCCGTACCGATGACGGCCACGCGTTTGCCCCGCAGATCATAGTTGTGGTCCCAGTCCTGGGAGTGGAAGCTGGTACCAGTGAAGGTTTCGATGCCCCTGATGTCCGGGTAGGACGGAGTACTGAGGCCACCCATTCCGGAAACCAGGATGTCGGCATTCAGTTTGCTGAACCAGGGCAGATCCTTGTCGTTCCTATCCAGTTTATCCCCGGGTTTCAGACCCTTTTCCTGCATGTAGGCCCAGAGTTTGGGGCTGTCGCAGGTCTCGATGGTCCAGCTGCCGCTCTTTTCATTCCAGTGGGCGCCTGCCACGTGGGTATTCAGCCGTATGTGGTCCATCAGATCGTATTTGTCAGCGCAGCGTTTGAGGTAGGCCTTGATCTCCGGCTGGGTGGCGAACATGCGGCTCCAGTCGGGGTTCTGTTCAAAGGAGAAGGAGTACAACGCGGACTGGACATCACAGGCGCAGCCCGGGTAATGGTTCTCGTGCCAGGTGCCGCCGATGTCATCGCTTTGTTCGAGTATGACGAAATCGTGGAAGCCGGCTTCCTTGAGTTTGATGCCCATGCCGAGACCGGAGAATCCGGTGCCGATGATGGCGATCTGTGTGTTTCTTGTCATTGCTGCTCTCCTCGCTGGCCTGTATGGCCTTGTCTGCTTTTGTTCCAGTGGTCATCATGGTCGGTAGACACATGTATACAGGAGCAAGTAGACAGTCGTATACTTTGTTGGTCCGATTTACAGTCAAATGGCCTCGGTTGACAGGTTCTTGTCCTCTATCACCTCTGACTAAGGGCGTGAGGTTGATTTGGGCAGGGCTTTCCAAAACACGCTCCTTCGGCACGTCCCTGTGACGCTTGAGCTCCGCCATCCATGGCTCCGCACAGTTTTGGAAAGCCCTGCCCAAACCAACCTGCAGACTCTGGGAGAATGCCGTCTTCCAGACTCGGGGGTCGGGTGGTGGCTCTTCTTCCCAGACTGTTGAAGGCCATGGATGGCCTGAAACAAGCGCACAGGGACGTGCTTGTAGCGTGTCTGGGAAGAAGAGCCACCACCCGACCCTACTCCCAAATCAGAGGAATAGATGAACGCTATAACAGGCGGAAAACTGAAACTGATCCAGGCCGCACTCCGGCTTATTACCGAAACCCGGAGCCTGACGTCATTGGGACTGCGGGAACTGGCCCGCGAGGCGGGGCTGAACCCGAATACCTTTTATCGGCACTTCAAAAATCTGGACGAGTTCGGATTGCAGGTGCTGGGTTACATCGCCGAAGACATGAAGGCCGGAGTCCGGCAACTTCGGCAAATGGCGGATTCGTCTGAACAGGCTTCCCATGACACCGTTACGTTCGTGTATCGCTATTTCCTGGCCAACCCATCAGCCACCACCGTGGCCGTCCGGGAACTTCACGGTCCCTCGCCGCTGCTGCGACGGGCCCTGGAATCTCAACTGGAGGCCAGCGCCCGGGAAATGGCAGAGGATATTATCGAGCGGCAATTGGTCAGTGCCGTGCCGCCGCAAACCATTCATGAGATCTCCCGCATGACCATCCGCTACATTCTTTTCCGGGCCATGGATTACATCGAGAAACCGGCGCAGCGGGAAACCATCCAGAGCGAAACCGAGCACTTCATCAACCGTCAGTTCCGGGGCGCAATGCTGGACCATCTGTCCCAGACGGAGGTCGAGCGCCTGGCTCTGGCACACACCTGATACGCTCTCGAAACCTCCGATTTACGAGCGGATCTGGCAACCTGCACTAGTATGTAGTTATCCAGACATCTGATTGATCGGGAAAACCGGAGGTACACCAATAATGAAAATCGGTATCCCCAGGGAGATTTTCGAGGACGAGCGACGGGTGGCCGCTACGCCACCCTCTGTGCACAAACTGATTGGACTTGGTTACGACGTCATCGTCGAAGGCGGTGCCGGCGAGGCTGCGAACTACTCCGATGCCGCCTATGAAAAAGTGGGCGCAGCCATCGCAGCGGACACCGGCTCCCTCTGGAAAGAGGCCGACTTTATCCTGAAAGTCCGGGCGCCGATGGAGAATCCGGCGCTGGGCAAACACGAAGCGGATCTCATGAAAGAGGGCGCGTTTCTGGTCAGCTACATCTGGCCGGCGCAAAACCCGGAACTGCTGGAGAAGCTTGCGGCCAGAAAGATCACCTCCTTCGCCATCGACAGCCTGCCCCGAATCAGCCGCGCCCAGAAGATGGACGCGCTAAGCGCCATGGCCAACATTGCCGGCTATCGGGCGGTGATTGAGGCCGCCAATCACTTCGGGCGTTTCTTCACCGGTCAGGTGACGGCCGCCGGTAAGGTACCCCCGGCGAAGATCATGGTGATCGGCGCCGGCGTTGCCGGCCTGGCGGCCATTGGTGCTGCCAACAGCATGGGCGCCATCGTCCGCGCCTTTGATACCCGGCTGGAGGTGAAGGAACAGGTCGAGAGCATGGGCGCCCAGTTCCTGGTGCTGGACTTCGAAGACGAGGATGGCAGCGGCAGCGGCGGCTACGCCAAGCAGATGAGCGACGAGTTCATCAAGGCGGAGATGGCGTTATTTGCCGAGCAGGCGGAAGAGGTGGACATCATCATTACCACCGCCCTGATTCCCGGCAAGCCGGCGCCGAAACTGATCACCGCCGATATGGTGAGATCCATGAAGCCCGGCAGTGTGATCGTGGATCTGGCGTCCGAGCGGGGCGGCAACTGTGAGCTGACCGAGCCGGGCAAGGTAGCGCATCATCATGGCGTGACCCTGATCGGCTACACCGATCTGCCCAGCCGGATGGCCAAGGTCGCCAGCGAACTCTACGCCACCAACCTGGTGCACCTGCTTACCGAACTGACACCGGAAAAGGACGGTAAGCCGCTGGTGAACATGGAAGACGAGGTTATCCGGGGCCTGACGGTGGTGCACGAGGAAGACGTTACCTGGCCACCTCCTCAACCGAAATCACCGGTCAGTCCCAAGCCCGCTCCGGGCACCGAGGAACCGTCAGCCGCTGACAAGGCCGCGGCAAAGAAAGACGCCGATCGCCGTGGCCTGATTGGCAAAGGTGTTCTCCTGGTAGTGACCGCCCTGGCACTCTACGGCGTTGGCGCCCACGCGCCAGAAAGCTTCCTGCAACACTTCACCGTGTTTGTTCTGTCCTGCTTCATCGGTTGGCAGGTCATCTGGAACGTAACGCCTTCCCTGCATACGCCTCTTATGAGCGTAACCAACGCTATCAGCGGCATCATCGTGATCGGTGCCATGCTGCATCTGGCCCAGGCGGAGAACATTGCCGTCGGGATCATGGCGTTTGTCGCGGTGCTGATCGCCAGCATCAACGTGGGGGGCGGCTTCCGGGTCACCCATCGCATGCTCAAAATGTTCCGCAAGTAAGAGGCGCCCGATATGAGCACAGGACTGGTGAGCGTGGCCTACGTGGTCGCAAGTATCTTGTTTATCCTCAGCCTTGGTGGCCTCAGCCACCAGGAATCGGCACGACGCGGCAATCTCTACGGGGTCGCCGGTATTATCATCGCGGTCGGGGCGACCCTGGCCAGCGTGGGTGATGGCGGCATCACCGCCATCTTGATTGCCGTGCTGCTCGGTGCCGGGATTGGCATTGCCATCGCCAACAAGGTGGAAATGACCCAGATGCCGCAACTGGTGGCTCTGCTGCATAGCTTCGTAGGCGCAGCGGCCGTGTTTGTCGGCTTTTCCGGCTACATCGAGCCCTTGATTGCCACCTCCGGCGCCGAGCACACCATCAAACTGGTGGAGGTCTTTGTCGGTATCTTTATCGGCGCGGTCACCTTCACCGGCTCGCTGGTGGCCTGCGGCAAGCTGGATGGTCGGATCGACAGCAAGGCCCTGACCCTGCCCGGCCGGCACCTGATGAATCTGGCGGCTATCATTGTGTGCGTCTTCCTCGGGGCCTGGTTCCTGAGTACCGACAGCATGGCCCTCGGCATCGTGGCGCTCGTAGTAATGACCGCCATCGCCTCGGTCCTGGGCATTCACCTGATCATGGCCATCGGCGGCGCCGACATGCCCGTGGTGGTCTCCATGCTCAACAGCTATTCCGGTTGGGCCGCGGCCTCCATCGGGTTCATGCTGGGCAATGACCTGCTGATTGTCACCGGGGCCCTGGTGGGCAGCAGTGGTGCCATTCTGAGCTACATCATGTGCAAGGCCATGAACCGCTCGTTCATCAGTGTGATCCTGGGCGGCTTCGGCCAGACCAGCAGCAGCTCGGCGGCAGCCGATGCCGACCAGACCGTGCATGAATCCAGCGTCGATGAAGTCTGTGAAGAACTGCGCAACGCCCAATCGGTGATCATCGTTCCGGGTTATGGCATGGCGGTAGCCCAGGCCCAGAATGGTGTCAGCGAAATGACCAAGATCCTGCGGGACCGTGGCGTCAATGTGCGGTTTGGCATCCATCCGGTGGCGGGCCGGCTGCCAGGACATATGAACGTACTCCTGGCAGAAGCCCATGTCCCCTACGACATCGTGCTGGAAATGGACGAGATCAACGATGACTTCCCGGATACTGACGTGGTGCTGGTCATTGGCGCCAACGACACGGTAAACCCGGCGGCGGCTGAAGACCCTGGCAGCCCCATTGCCGGCATGCCGGTGCTGGAGGTCTGGAAGGCCGCACAGGTCGTTATCCTCAAGCGCGGCATGGCCACCGGTTATTCCGGCGTGGAAAACCCGCTGTTCTTCAAGGACAACGCCCGGATGCTGTTCGGCGATGCCAAGGACAGCATCGATAAGCTGGTGTCGGGTTTGCGGGGCTGAAGGCAGCCCCGCGCCTGTTCTCCTGGGGATTTATTCGGTGGTGTTGTAGACGTAGGACGACACGGTTCCATCCTCGTTGAACCGCACGACCAGGTCGGTGGTTTCGGCATCACCGAAGGCGGACCACTTGTACTTGCCATAGGTCCAGGTGCGTTTGCCGTCTTCAATCCCGGTGCGCCACGGCTCGCCGAACATCTCCTGGATGTCTGACCGGGTGGTCTCGCCGATGCGGATCTGATCGATGCTATGGGTCGGGAAATCGTGGCCGACGGTGGCACAGCCCACCAGGGTTGCGATCAGAATGGTCAGTGCCGTGGTCTTGATAGAGCGAAAAACTGTCATTGAGACACTCCCTGCTTTCTTACGGATTTCCCTCATCCTAGCTGCTGTGCACAGGGACGCGATTACGAACCTGACACATTCCGGGGCACAAAAAAGCCGCAGGCCTTTCGGCACTGCGGCACAGTGGGATCGAAGGGTCGATCAGTAAAGCTTGGCGAGCGACTTCTTGGCGAAGGACTCGACCTCCTCGAGGCGACCTTCCTTCACCTTGACCAGCCACTCGGGGTCCTGCAGCAGGGCCCGGCCGACGGCGATGAGCTCAAACTCGTGGTTGTTCATGCGCTCGACCAGCTCGTCGATGCCGGCCTTTTCCACCGCCTCTTTCTTGCTGGCGAAGGTGCCGCTGATGAAGTCCTCGGTGAGGCCGACACTGCCAACAGACATGGTGGGCTTGCCGGAGAGCTTCTGGGTCCAGCCGGCCAGGTTCAGATCGGAACCCTCGAATTCGGGCTCCCAGAACCGGCGGGTGGAGGCGTGGAAGATATCCACACCGGCCTCGACCAGTGGCTTCAGGAAACGCTCCAGTTCTTCCGGACTGTTGACCAGTTTCGCCTCGTAGTCCTGCTGCTTCCATTGGGAGAAGCGCAGCATGATCGGGAAATCGGGGCCGACCCGGTGGCGGACCTCTTCAACAATCTCCACGACGAACCGCAGTCGATTCTCAAGACTGCCACCGTACTCATCATCCCGCTGGTTGGTGCCTTCCCACAGGAACTGATCCAGAAGATAACCATGGGCACCGTGGATCTCGACGCCGTCAAAGCCGAGCGCCCGGGCATCCTGGGCGGCATCACCGAAAGCCCGGATAACGTCCTGGATGTCTTCCTTGCTCATGGCCTTGCCGTTGGGTTTGCCCGGCGCGAACAGACCAGAGGGGCTGTAACCCGGCACGGAAGGATCCGGGTCGGTACCCTCCTTTCGCACGGCGCCCACGTGCCACAGCTGCGGGAAGATCGCACCGCCCGCTTCGTGCACAGCATCGACCACCTGCTTCCAGCCGGCCAGCGCTTCCTCGCCATGGAACGCCGGCACGTTGGGGTAACCATTGGCTGCCGGATGGTTAACCGTGGTGCCCTCGGTAATGATCAGGCCAACGCCTGCCTCGGCGCGGCGGCGGTAGTATGCCACCACATCCTCTCCCGGGATGCCATTGGGCGAGAAATTGCGGGTCATCGGCGCCATGGCTACGCGGTTGCGCAGCTTGAGGTTGTGAATTTCAAACGGTTCAAACATAGGACCCAGGTTCATGCTCATGGTAATGTGCAACCTCATTAATTTGGTTTCGTAAAGCAACCCTATTCAATCTGGTTTTAAGATGCAACCCTATTCGGTACACTCCCCTACATGGCCAGAAAACGTTTTGATGATTCCCATTGCTCCGTCGCCCGCGCCCTCAATGAAGTGGGCGATTGGTGGTCCCTGTTGATTGTGCTGCACGCCATGTACGGCACCCGGCGGTTTGTCGACTTCCAGCAGGAGCTGGGCATCGCCAAGAACATCCTGTGTGACCGCCTGGCCCGCCTGGTTGATAACGGGGTGCTGCGCAAGGTGGACGTGGGTGAGCACGGCTCCCGCTTTGAATACCGCCTGACCGAAAAGGGCCGGGACCTGTTCCCGGTGGTGATTGCCCTGCGCCAGTGGGGCGACAAGTGGAATCCGGCGCCGGAGCAGGGGCCGCTGGACCTGCGTGATCGGGCCACCGGCCGGCCGATCCAGGAGGTTCAGGTCCGCGATGCCGATGGCCAGCCGCTGAGCATCCGGGATGTATTTGTACCGGACGAAAACCTGCCGGCGAGCAAAAAGAACTCTGCCTGACCATCCGCAGTGCCCGCAGACGCGTTCATTTTATTGAGTTGGATCAATCCGCCACTCAAAGCGCCACCAACCGCCGGCGAATCTTGCGCTAAATCAAGTTTCACTTTGCCACTGTCATTAATCTTGGGCCATCGACGATTTGCATAAAGGAGATGGCTTATGTCCCGTTCTTTCAAACTTGGTGTTCTCGCTGCTGCCGTAATGGCTGCGGCTCCGATGGCTCAGGCTTATGAAGCTGGTGATTTTATTGGTCGTGCAGGTGTCGCGACAGTTGACCCTGACTCCTCCAGCAGCGACCTGAACTCTGACGCGCTTGGTGTGCTTCCGGGTGCACAGGTCAGCGTTGACTCCGACACCCAGCTCGGTCTGACCGTGACCTACATGATCACCGACCAGATCGCTATCGGTGTACTGGGCGCCACTCCGTTCAAGCATGACATTGAGGGCGATGGCGCCGTTCTGGGAGGCGCAGGAAAACTGGCAGAAACCAAGCACCTGCCACCAACCATCACGCTGCAATTCTTCCCGATGCCCAGCAGCAGCAAGTTCCAGCCTTACGCGGGCCTGGGCGTTAACTACACCAACTTCTTCGAAGAGAAGACCACCAGTACCCTCACCGGCATCTATGATGACGTTGCATCGGGCGGCGCAGGTGGCGTTGTAGCCAGCACCGACCTGGAACTGGACGACAGCTTCGGCCTTGCCGCTGAAATCGGCATGGATTACATGATCACCGAGAACGTTGGTGTTAACGCCGCTATCTGGTGGGCGGACATTGACACCGATGCCACCATCAACGCCTATGCCGCTGACGGCTCCCGCGTTGACAGCAGCACCCTGGATGTCGAAATCGACCCCTGGGTCTACATGGTCGGCGTTTCCTACAAGTTCTGATCCCCGTGCCCTCCGGCAGCCTCATGGTCTGTGGGCTGCCGGGAGGTGCGTTCTCCTGTGCGGGGCTCTGCCCCGCTTTTTTTGTGCCCGGAACCGGCTCGATCCGTAACCCGCTCGGTCCCCCTTGCCCTGATCAGCCCTCACCAACCGCAAACGTCACCGAAGCCATGACTTCCGCAGGTGGCGGATTAACGCTCACAACGCCCTCAAACTCCCGAATCCAGGGATGCTCGCCATGCGCCGCCTCGACAAAGGTTGGGCGAATGGCCTGGTAATACAGGGTGGATTCAACCTGAAACGGCGGCTCTGCTGTTTCCGGCAAAGGCAAGCGATAGGCAATGGTGTCCTGCCCACCGTTATTCAGATTGAAATCCGCATCCCCATCGACACCGGCAGGCGCGACATAGGACGGAGCTGAAGCGATATCGAATCCACCGGGAGGAATCCGGTTGTCCTTGAGCGACTCTGACGCATACAGCAGCACATGGGTAATGGCACCGGTAGTGGAACCCATAACCACTTCGTATATGGGAATATCCACCGGTGTTGTGACCAGATTGATATGCGGCTGGTAACAGCCCGAGGAATCAAAGTCTGCCGACTTGTTAATCGCCATACAGGCGTCAGAGGTAAAAGTTGCATCCAGAGGCAACTGATAGTTCTGGTCCGGGAAACCACTATCGAACACCACGACACCGGTGCCATCCGTTACCCGCGTAGCCACCCAGATCCGACGTGACGGGAAGCTGGTTGGCAGTTTGTGGCCAGAGTAATTCTGTATGGTCAGGTCGAATGCCAGCTCACCTGCAGACAACGAGGGATTCCCCGGTAGCAACCCTGCTGCGGTCTTGAGAAAATCCCGTGTCAGTTCGGCGGTGCCGGCAAACTCACCTTCCTCATTGATATCAGCCCTGCCCAACTCCTCCCGGAATATTTCCAGGGTGTCCAGTAGCCAGGTATTACCACCCACCATCACGTGGGGGAAATAGGGACTGCGCTCTGGCCAGTTCAGGTTTACCCCGCCATTGGCCGTGACCGCAATGCGGGTCTGATAACCGTCGCTTATCTCCTCCCGAACCATGTGGCACTGCTGACAGGAAACTTCAGCACCCTGGGGGCCCAGGTTACTGTTTTCCCATTCAGTGTAGGGGGTCTGTTCGGGGAAAACCTCTCCGTTGGGCTCACCCGTCACCATGTCGATGGTCGGGGTGAACAGCTCGTGGCAGCTGGCACAGTGGCGGGAATCCGCCAGATGTATACCGTACGCCGGCGTATAGCCGACCTGGTTCTGCATCGCCTGCCCGACCGGATTCTGATAAGGGCCGAAGATGGTAAAGGCATCCGGGTGGTTGGCATCCACAATCTCGAAGTTGCCCGAATTCACGTCGCCGGAAAGCACTGAATCGGTAATCTGGTGGCAGGCGGTGCAACTGATACCCTCTCTGGCATGGGGATCCTCAAGCGCCTGTTCAGCCCGGTAACAGCCGTCTTCCAAAAGACAGGAGTCATCCTGTATCAGACTGACGCCGGTCTGGTGGGCATGGGTTCGCGCCATCGGGCTGTGGCAGGTCAGACAGGTATCCTCAATGAAGCCCGCAAGATGGGGAAAGACTTCGGTTTCATGCATCATGACCGCGCGGAAATATGGATCCGTGAAGGCATTGGCCATCACGCTGCTTTTCCAGTCATAGAAGGGGCTGATGTCTTCTCCATCCGGCGATGGCTGGTTTTCCGAAACCAGGGGATCAGGCGTTCGCATCACCGCCGGCTCATCACCCGATTGGCTGGCAGTATGGCACTGGCCGCAATCGGCTGCCGCCATGAAGACACCGTTCTGTTCCCAGTGTTCAATCTGCTCCGTCAGGGATGGCATCAGAATACCATCGTCAGAATCCGTTCTGCTGTCGCCTCCGCCGCTATCGCTGCAGGCTGTCAAAAGAAACATGATCGATGCGACAAACAGTGCCGCTGTGCCCTGCCAGCCAGGCTGAACTCTCATGATGTTCTCTCCCTGAAATTACGTTCCCTCCAATCTGATACAGCCCAGCTACCAGAGACTTGACGCTGGTCAGTCTCTGGTCAAATAGCAATCAGGTAACACTGTACGTCCACCAATGAGTAAAGCTCAGAAAGCGAGAAGGAACCAGCCGGGAATCAGGCAGGCGTTATAGGCAGAGTGCAGAATGAGGGGTCCAAGAATGGCGCCATGCCGGTCACGGAAGTAGCCGAACACCAGGCCCGGGAAAAACACCAGCCAGGCCAGTGGGTCAGCCCGGTAAAACAGATGCATAGCCGTGAAGAGAATGGCCGTCAGCACGTTGGCGAGTGACAGCCCCATCAATGCACGTTTTCCAAGCGCGGTGCTCCCGAGAAAGCCCTGGATCGCCCCCCGGAACAGTAATTCCTCCAGTACCGGATACCAGAGTACGAGGGAAAAGACCTGAAGCGATGTCAGGCTGAGGTTGGCGGAACCCGCGACGGACCAGTCCGCCACCAGCAGGCTTACACCACACCCGACCACTAAGGCCAGAATGAACTTACGGTCCGTGAACAGACGAGGTGGCGGTACCAGCCCCAGATCTTCCCTTATATTCGTATCATTCGCCATGGATGGGCAATTGCGCCTTTTGCCGAAGTAACAACTCTGGATACTAGAGCATTACCCCGGCCAAAGTCAGACGCCAGAAACAACAAAGCGGAGCAAGTGCTCCGCTTTGTGATATTTACCGGGTAACTCAGGCGCTCTGGCGCTGCGCCGATCGGCCCCGCTGGCCACCGCTTCGGCCCCGGCCGTTATTGCCACCGCCCGGACGACCACCAAAGCTGCGGCCATCGCCGGCAGGCTTGCCGTTGGCACCACCGCGACCGTTGCGGCTGCGGGCCTTGGCCGGGTCGGCCTTGGCCTTGGGCTTCAGAGGCAGGTTGTTTTTCGGCTCGAAGCCTTCCACTTCCCTGCGCGGCAGCTGCTTCTTGATCAGCTTCTCGATGCCCGCCAGCAGCTTGCCTTCATCGGCACTGACCAGGGACAACGCATGGCCGCTCTCGCCGGCACGGCCGGTACGGCCTATCCGGTGCACATAGTCTTCCGGCACATTCGGCAGTTCAAAGTTGACCACCTGCGGCAGCTGTTTGATGTCCAGGCCGCGGGCGGCGATATCCGTAGCGACCAGCACCCGAACATCCCCCTGCTTGAACTCGGACAGCGCCCGGGTGCGTGCACCCTGGGACTTGTTGCCGTGAATCGCGGCAGCGGTGATGCCATCCTGCTCCAGTTTTTTGGTCAGGCGGTTGGCACCGTGCTTGGTACGGGTGAACACCAGCACCTGTTCCCAGGCGTTGTCCCGCACCAGCTTGCTCAGCAGGGCGGTCTTCTGGCTCTGGTCAACCGGGTAGACGGACTGCTTCACCTTCTCGGCGGTGGTGTTCCGTGCCGCCACTTCCACCTGAACCGGATCGTTCAGCAGGCCTTGGGCCAGGCTGCGGATGTCGTTGGAGAAGGTGGCGGAGAACAGCAGGTTCTGGCGCTTGGCCGGCAGCAGAGCAAGAATCTTGCGGATGTCGCGGATAAAGCCCATGTCGAGCATGCGGTCGGCTTCGTCCAGCACCAGGACTTCCACCTCATTGAAGCGTACGGCGTTCTGCTGATACAGGTCCATCAGTCGTCCCGGTGTCGCCACCAGCACGTCCAGGCCCTTGCGCAGCTTCATCATCTGCGGATTGATTTTCACGCCGCCAAAAACCACGGCAGACTTGGTGGGCATGTACTTGCTGTACAAGGCCACGCTGTCGTGTACCTGGGCCGCCAGCTCGCGGGTCGGCGCCAGGATCAAGGCACGGGGGCCCTTGCCGGAGCGCGGGTTAGCCGCGAGGCGTTGCAGCAGCGGCAGGGTAAAACCGGCAGTCTTGCCGGTACCGGTCTGGGCAGCAGCCATCACATCCTTGCCGGACAGCACCGCCGGAATGGCCTGCTGCTGGATGGGGGACGGGGTTTCATAGCCCTGGTCGGTGGTGGCACGGACCAGCTGCTCGGACAAACCGAGAGAAGAAAAACTCATATTGAATAAACTCTTGATTGATTCTGCCTCCACGAACACCGTCCATCGGCGAATGCGGGCAGAAGCCATGATGATTCATGGAAAAATGACGACTACAGTCACACGCCGTTAGCGGCGGGACGTCCTCTGACAGGTCGTATGGAGGTTCGCAAGGCGGCTCGCTGGCCGTGAAACTGCGGAATCCCTAGAGGCAGGATGCGAGCACAGTAACAGAGGGTCCGGGAAATAGCTATAAGTGGTTTCATTAGCAGGCTTTCATTTTCACGAAAAGATGGAACTCCGGCAGGTGTCTCTGGTCACTAGCGCCCGTATCATCCTAAAAAACCGCCAGATTCCGGAGATTCCATGCTCAGCGTAGGCGTTGGCCCTCTCAGCCTGTCCATCGGGCACCTGCTTCTGCTCCTGGCCTTTGTTGTGGCCCTGATTGTCGGCGCACTCACCGGTCGCAAGCAGAAGACCCCGATATCCGGCTCCCTGGCGGATATTTTCCTGGTTGCCATGATCAGCGCCCGGATCAGCTTCGTGCTCCGTTATTTCGAGCATTACCAGGATGACTGGCTGGGCATGATCGATATCCGGGATGGCGGCTTTGATCTGGTGACCGGGCTGATTGCGGCGCTCGCCTTCTCGGGTTACCTGATGTGGCGGCGCGCAAACATTCGCCGGGCATTGGGCTCCGCCGTTGCCGCTGGCATGATCACCTGGGGCTTCACCTCCGGTGCCATTGCCCTGATCAACCAACAGACTCAGGGGTTGCCCGAAGTGGCGTTGACCGACCTAAACGAACAGCCGGTCAGCCTGGCCGACATTGCCCGGAGCCAGCCCGTTGTGGTGAATCTCTGGGCCACCTGGTGCCCGCCCTGCATTCGTGAAATGCCGGTACTGGAAGAGGCCCAGCAACGCTACCCCGGTATCAACTTCGTGTTCGCCAACCAGGGCGAACATCCGGAGACCATCCGCAAGTTCCTGAACGAACAGAACCTGCACCTCGACCATGTCCTCAGTGACCGCCCGGGCAGTTTCGGCCGGGTAGTGGGCAGCCAGGGCTTGCCCACTACCCTGTTCTACAACGCCAAGGGCAACCTGGTGGACACCCACATTGGCGAACTGTCACACGCCAGCCTGGCACGAAGCCTTGAGCGCTTCGATTCCGCCTTTCTCAATTCCACCAACTCCGAGGAGTAAACATCCCGATGAATACCTCCCGCCTCCAACACTTGATCAGGGGCACCCTGCTGTCCACCGCCCTCGTCGCAACCGCCGTGCAGGCACAGGACTATCCACTGGTCATCCAGTCATTGGAACAACAAGGTGTGAAGGTCGTGGAGAGCTTTGAAGCGCCGGGTGGTATGACCGGCTACGTCGGCGAGATGCAGGGGCGGTCGCTGGCCTTTTACCTGACACCGGATGGCAACCACGTGATCGTCGGCACCCTGCTGGATGAGGAAGGGAACAACCTCAGCGCCGCCAGCATCCAGGAACTGATCGAAGGCCCGAAATTTGCCAAAGCGTGGCCCCGGCTGGAAGACAGCAACTGGGTTCGGGATGGTTCCAGGGACGCGGACACCATCATCTACACCTTCACCGATCCCAACTGCCCCTATTGCTACCGGTTCCGCCAGCAGGCCGAACCCTGGATCGCGGCCGGCGAGGTCCAGCTGCGGCATATCCTGGTAGGTATCCTGAAAGAAGACAGCCTGACCAAAGCCGCCACGATCCTGGGCAGTGAAAACCCGGAAGCCGCCCTACACGACCATCAAGCCAGCTACCAACAGGGCGGCATTGAGGTTGACCGCAAGCTGGTCAGCGCCGCTCACATGGAGGTCAAAGCCAATAACCGCCTGATGCAGGAGCTGGGTCTTCGCGCCACGCCCAGTACCCTTTACAAGGACGACGACGGCAAGGTGGTGATGGTGCAGGGCCTGCCGAATCCCCAGGCACTGAAGCGCATGATGGGGCCCAAGCCCTGAGTGTTTCAGGCGGTTATGCCAGCCAGGCGGTCAGAATACCGGCCGTCAGGCTGGCAAGCGTCAGCCCGGACAGGGAAAGAGGAAGGCTCCAGCGGAGCGAGGCGTCTACGGCCGGGTACCCGGTCAGCCGCTCCATGATCAGGGCATTGGCCGCAAAGGGAGTCCCGAACGCGGTAATCCCCCACCCGGTCACCATACCGATACCCAGGCCAATCAGCGCCGGTGCCGGCCACAAGGAACCGAGGATGCCACCGATCAGGGTGCCCACCACGATCGGGTTCACGCCTCCGAGACCTGCCAGAAAGTAAACCCAGGGCACACCTGCGGCCAGGATGGGCCAGCTCCAGGCCGGCAAGTCGGCATTACCACTGATCTGGCCCAGCACCACGCCACTGATGACCGAACCAATGAAAGCCGAGCCGCCGACAATGGCCAGCTCATTGCTGACGTTCGCCATGTTGGACATCGGCGGATTCTGCCGTCGGCTCCAGGCCAGCACACGCGCTCCCAACACGGCGCCCAGACAGGAGAGCGTTACCGCATAGGCGTAGCTGAGCTCATATTGGTGGCTGAACACAAAGACACCGGCACAGATCGCCACAACCAGGCCACCAAACCGGAGCCAGCTTGCCACCCCGGCCTTACTCTCGGAGGGAATCTCTTCCCGCCCCGTCTCCGGATCACGCCAGAACAGCCCCAGCAGAATCAGAAAGACAGAGAACGGTATGGCGAATGACAACAGCTGCACGCTGCCCAGCCCTGGCAACAGGGTGAGCGTAAGCACCACTGAAATCGAAAGTGGTGAAAAAGTCGGCGACACCCCAAAGCCCCTCAGCACGGCCCGCGTCGCGTTACGGGTGGCGGCTGAATCGCCCCCTCGGCGGACCCGCTCTCCCACCAGACTGCCGACGACGGCTACCGAACCAAAGTTCAGGGGGATGGAAACCAGGGAAGTGCCAAAGGCGAGACTCAGATAACGGGTCAGCGGCTTGCCACCGAAGAGACTGGCTGAAATCCGTTGCAGGTCACCGGAACGACCCAGCACGTTGGACAGCAACATCACCGCCAGCACCAGCCCGGCCAGGCGGGTCATATTGTTCGCGGCCTCCACAATCAGTGCCGGATCACGGCCCAGCGCGAACACCAGTGCCAGGACGGCAACGGAAAACACCACCCGTGGCACCCGACGCATATCCTGCCAGCCCAACAGCACTGCCAAACCCACCGCGACGGCCCCGACAAGTGCCATGCCCGGCAACAATGAGAGTACCGCGGCAATCAGGGCGAGATAGGCGATAATGGAACGGATCGACTGCAAGGGCATGCTTCCTCAGTAGGCGAAGCCTCGATATTAAGGAAGCTACCCAGGTACTGCCATCAGCATTTCTGGGGATACCGCGCCTGTGACTATTTCGTCGCCGCCGCGGCGAAGTTTGCCAACGCGTTGTTCACCTTCTCCAGGACTCCGTCACAGCCCTCGATCGCATGCCGCGTTTTCAGGTAGGCAGGATCGTTATAACCAAGCCATACCTGGCCTTGTTCGTCCTCCCAGATCAGGGCCTTCTGGGGAAGGTCCACCGCCACACTCCGGGCGCATTGCATGAGGGGCGTGCCGACCTTGGGGTTACCAAAGATCACCAGCTCCGTGGGTCGCAACTCCATACCGGCAGACTCCGCACCAGCGGCGTGATTGATCCGGTTCATGACTGTCATGCCTTTCTCCTGCAACACGGCTTCGAGCCGATCGGCAGTCTCTGTCACACCGTAGTTGCTCTTCACCTCAATCAATCCATCGGCGGCATGGGCCAGTGAACCCAGCAAAAGGACGATCACGAATAACGGGGGCTTGATCAGTAAATTCACAAGACGGAGTCCCTTCAGGGAAATGTAACTTTCAGTCTAGATCACCCGGCGAAGATTGATGCATCCATTCGGGAAGTCTGGGAGTATGTCTTCTATAGGTACGTAATAATACCTATACAGTCACCAGACCACGGAGTTGTGATGATGTCAGGACGGATGTTCAGGAGAGGTCTTCTGATCGTGCCTATCCTGCTGGCAGGCTGCAGCGAAGCTGAACTCGAAACCGACATGGAAAACCAGCAGGCCGCCAGTGAGGAACTTGCGCCTCCCTCTGAAACGGGGGTCCTCAAGGTTGCTACCCGGAACGGTTCTACCACCTATTATCTGGACCGCCACGAGAATCCGGTTGGTCCCGAGTATGCCCTGATCAGTGATTACGCCGCCGCCCGCGGCTGGCAGGTGGAATGGACAATGCTTGATTCCACCAGTGAGGTGCTCGACAGTCTTGCCTCCGGTGACACCCATCTGGCAGCAGCAGGGCTGACCCACCTACCCTCACGGGACGAACTGTTCACCCGTGGCCCGGCTCATACCGAAATCACCGAGCAGCTGGTCTGCCACCGGGATGCCCGTCCCCTGCCCCGAAAGCCCGAGGCTATCCCGGGCACCGAGATCGTGATTACCGCCGATTCAAGCTATGCGGAAACGTTGCGCAAACTCGGCGAGAAACATCCAGGTATCGAATTCACCGAGGACCCGGACCGCACCACCGAGATCATCCTGTCTGCCGTGGCTGAACAGCAGATCGGCTGTACCGTCGCCGACTCCAACATCGTCCAGGTGATGCGTCGCCACTTCCCCCACCTGGAAGTCGCCATGACTCTGACTGACGGCCGTAACCTGGGCTGGTACCTGCCGGCAGGCTCGGAAAATCTGGCCTCGGACGCCCACGAATGGATGAACAGCGTGGAAGGGGACGAAGCCATCGGCCGCATGGAGAATCGCTACTACGCCTACATCGGCGACTTCGATTTTGTCGACTTGCGCGCCCTGAACCGCCGGATCGACAACCGTCTGCCCCAATTCATCGATCACTTCCTGGAGGCCGAAGCGAAGACCGGCGTACCCGCCGACCTGCTCGCAGCCCTCTCCTACCAGGAGTCGCACTGGGATCCCAAGGCAAAATCTCCCACCGGAGTGCGTGGCATCATGATGCTGACCCAGCGCACAGCAGAATCACTGGGCGTGAATAACCGCCTGGATCCTGTCGCCGCCATCGATGGTGGCGCCCGTTACCTGGCCGACCGGCATCGCCGGCTGCCGGAAACCATCCCCGAGCCGGACCGGACATTCCTGGCACTGGCCAGCTACAACATCGGCCGCGGCCACCTGCTGGACGCCCGCCAGCTGGCCCGGGATCTGGGCAAGAATCCGGACTCCTGGGAGGACATGGTTCAGGTGCTCCCCCTCAAGGCCGACAAGCGTTATTACCCCAGCACCCGTTATGGCTACGCCCGGGGGTACGAGCCGGTGCACTATGTCCAGCGCATCCGGAATTACCGGGACGTGATTCGCCCGGCCTTCGACTGATCAGGATCCGAACAGCGCCGAACGCAAGGGGCGAAGAAAGCCCCTTGACTGGCCTTCGCCCGCTCGTGAACGTTTTCCGTCAAACTCGAGGTAGCCGTCCTCGATGGGATCAAAGCGGAGGGTCTTCACATCCTCCAGATAGTTCTGTGTGGACTTCCAGGGCCCGTGGGTGCCCTGCCTCGGCAGACGATCGGCGGCGCGCTTGATGTACCCGGAGTTCAGGGAGCCCAGAATGGTGTCCTCGCCCCGGCTGTTCTCGGTATCGCGGGCCACAACGGTGCGGTAACCCCGCTTGTCCATCAGGTTGATCAGCCGGCACAGGTACTCGGCCGCAATGTCGACCTTCAGGGTCCAGGAGATGTTGGTGTAACCAAAGATCATGGCGGCATTGGGCACGCCTTCGACCATCACGTTCTTGTAGATTACCTTGTCCCTCAGTACTACCTCCTGACCATCCACGCTCGGCCTGATGCCGCCCAGCATCTGAATGTCCAGGCCGGTGGCCGGAATGATGATGTCCGCATCCAGCTCCTCACCGGATTTCAGGCGGATGCCGGTCTCGGTGAACCGCTCGATGTGGTCGGTGGCAATGGAGGCCTTGCCGGATTTGAGCACCTTGAACAGATCACCATCCTTGACCACGCACAGCCGCTGGTCCCAGGGGTTGTAGTCCGGCGTGAAGTGGCGCATATCGGCTTTGCCGTCGACCTGACGCTTGATCACCGACAGGAACAGCCGGCGCATGGCCTTCGGGCTCTTTCGGGAACGCTGGTACAACAGGCGCGAGATGGAGATATTACGTGCGCGGGTGAGCTTGTAGGCCACCTTCTCCGGCAGCACCTTCTGCAATCCGAGGGTAATCTTGTCCGTGGATGGCAACGGCATCAGATAGGTGGGCGAGCGCTGCAGCATGGTAACGTGCGCGGCTTTCTCGGCCAGGGTCGGTACCAGGGTAATGGCGGTAGCGCCACTGCCGATCACCACCACCTTTTTGCCGGTGTAGTCGAGATCTTCGGGCCAGTGTTGGGGATGTACGATCTGGCCCCTGAAATCGCTTTCTCCCGGGAAATCCGGTTTGTAGCCCCGGTCATAGTTGTAGTAACCGGTACACCCCACCAGAAAACTGGCGGTGTAGTGTTCGGTTTCACCGGTGGCTTCATTGAGGGCTGTCAGTTTCCAGCACTTGTCCACCCCGGACCAGTCCGCGGTTTTCACCGCCAGACCATAGCGGATATGCCGTTCGACGTTGTGCTCCCGGGCCGTCTCGCGAACATAATTCTTTATCGACGCACCGTCCGCCAGCACCTTGCCACCGGTCCAGGGACGAAAATTGTAGCCGAAGGTGAACATGTCGGAATCAGAACGGATGCCGGGATAACGGAACAGATCCCAGGTACCCCCGAGGGACTGGCGACGCTCCAGGATGGCAAAGGACTTGCCCGGGCACTCGCGTTTCAGGTGACACGCCATGCCAATGCCGGACACGCCGGCGCCGATGATCAGGACATCAAAATGGTGTTGGCTCATGGGTGCGGCCTCGCAAACAGATGAACGCATTCCGGGCCCTTTCTGTGAGACAGCAGGCCCGGGTCATGATTCAACGGTAACGAGTTCCGCTTCGACACAAATTGGCCCATGTCGCGCAAACGGCATGTTGGAAGGGTCAGTCGTGGTGGCCGATGGGGCCGTCCTTGAACAGGAACTCCCGCAGGTACTTGTCCATGGTGGGATCTTTCCGACGGATCCACTCCAGCACCATGGCCGCGTGCTCTTTCTCTTCATCCCGGTTATGTTCCAGGATTTCCTTCAGCTGGGCATCCTTGCAGGATTCTGCCCGCTGGTTGTACCAATCAACTGCCTCGAATTCCTCCATCAGCGAGCTGATTGCCCGGTGCATGTCCCTGGTCTCGTCGGACAGCTCTTCGACAGGTTCATGGTAGCTTTCGTTGGCCATGGTGTGATCCTTTTCTAGGCGGAAATGGGTGGTTTCGCTTGAAAAATCTTCTCTGACAATAGTTCAGAATTGGACATGGGAAAAGCTGTCGATGGCTCAGGGACGGCCGATTCAGCAGTTAATCGGCGTACTGAATACTCCAGAGGCTTTCCGGAAGGTCAGTTCCGGCAGCCCGGTTGGCTCACCATCCAAGAGGACTGCGGGTAGCTGGATCCGATATACCTCGAGGCCCGGAGGCAATGGCGTCTCGATCGTGAAATGCCTTGGCAATACCGAAGTGTCGGACACGATCCAACGGAATTTTTTCTCGCCGCTACCAACCAGCTCGGGGCCAACGATCACCATCGCAGCCTGCACCGGGTTCCAGGTTCTGACCGGGCCCAGGTCCCGGGATTCACCGTTGATTGAGAGTTGATCGCTCAGAAGGGTGACAACATGACCATCAGGGATGTCGATTCCGATTAACAGCGCGGGCCGGTCTGTCTCACGCTCAATGGATACCTGCAAGGTGATGTCGCCATACTCGAGCAAAACCCGGTCTTCGGGGCCCGCACCACAGGGGCCGCCTATGGTCTTGTACCCGGGCGCCACCGGCTCGTAATAGTGCACCGGCGCCATGACACATCCCGCCAGCATGCCTGCCGCTGCTATTAAAATGACCCGGATCATCCTTCCCATTCATATGCTCCGCCAGTCAGTCGCTCTGTGTCCTGACTATGGCATCGGTTTTCAGATCCGGATACTTTTTCTGCAGCCTGTAGAGACGGATGATGGTGATGATATTGGTTACCAGCACCATGGCCTCGGCCAGGGTGCCGCCCACCGAGCCGATGACAATGTTGTTGAGCATCCAGGACAATGCTGCCAGGCCCAGCACGATCCTCAACGCGATGCCCCGGAGCATGAACATGCCAACGGTACCGAGCACCGCCGCCGTGAGCGGAAAAATATCCGTCCGGGATTTCCAGGTGACCCAGGCGACCACCAGATTCACCGCCAGCATCACCGCCATGATCTGCCAGTTACCCTGATATTTGCGGGCAAGGGTGATGCGGACGATCACCAGCACGGTCAGCGCCGACGCCGTCCAGCTCTCGAAGAAGGCGAACATCAGGGCAAAGGCAACGTTGGCGGAGATCAGCAGCACCATCAACCGGTCGTCGTTCTTGTTGGCAAAGCCGGCAATGCAGAACGCCAATGCGATCAGGCCGCAAAGCTGCCCAAGCCCCCCGGCCAGGGTCATTTCCGCGGTCAGATCAGTCATGGGCCTCCGGCAGCTCACGAGACGTCATATCGGTATTCCCCTCTCCCCGCAAAGGGCTCCAGCCTGCCACAATTGCCGACATTGAGCCATGAACCACCGTATGCCACAGTGATCTGATTCATTCAGCGAGGAATCTCCGCCGCCATGAAAACCGTCTTCTCACCCCTGCACAGCCGCCGCCACGTCAAAACCGAACTCGACGGTGGCCTGCTGATCGAGCCTCACGAAAAGCCGTCCCGGGCCGAAACGATCCTGGCGCGGGTGAAGGACCAGGCCCTCGGGGAAATCCTGGAGCCGGAGGAGTTCGGGCTTGAGCCCGTCAGGCGGATCCACACAGCCGATTATGTCAGCTTTCTGGAAACCTGCTGGGACGAATGGGTAGCGGCCGGCAAGGCCGGCGAGGCCATTCCCACCTTCTGGGTTGGCCGGGGAATGCGGGCCCGGCTGCCGAAGGATATCGACGGTCGCCTCGGCTATTACAGTCTCGGCGCCGACACCTCTATCTCGGATGGCACCTGGGAAGCGGCCCGGGCCTCCGCCAATGTCGCCCTGACCGCCCAGAAACTGGTGGCCGGTGGCGAGCGCGCCGCCTTCGCCCTGTGCCGGCCACCGGGGCATCATGCCCATGCTGACGTGTTTGGTGGCTACTGTTTCTTCAATAACGCCGCCATCGTCGCCCAGGCATTCCGGGACCAGGGTTACGGCAAGGTGGCGGTGCTTGACGTGGACTTCCATCACGGCAACGGCACCCAGGCGATCTTCTACGATCGTAATGATGTACTTACCATCAGCCTGCACGGCGACCCGGATCTGGTGTTCCCGCACTTTCTCGGGTTCGAGGATGAAACCGGCGAGGGTGCTGGCGAAGGCTACAACCTGAACATCGTCTTTCCGCCAGACACGCCTTACAGCGTCTGGAGCCAGGGACTGGAAACCGCCTGCGAACGCATCCGGGCCTTTGCTCCGGATGCCCTGGTGGTGGCGCTCGGAGTGGATACCTTCGAGGAAGATCCGATTTCCTTCTTCAAACTCACCTCTGGCGATTACCTGAAGCTCGGCAGGCGTCTGGAGCAGCTCGGCCTGCCCACGGTATTCACCATGGAGGGCGGCTATGACGTGGATGCCATCGGCGTGAATGCCGTCAATGTCATGCAGGGCTTTGAAGGCAAGGAATGAACAAAGCGGGCAATGGCTTTGGTGGAAATGGTCATTGCCCGTAGGTTGCTAATCAGAGAGCATCAGCGTTCAATACCCGAATTGTGGATGAGCCCCTATGGAACGCTACCTCCAGCCCACCGCCTTCTTCGATTACGACAAACCGGAAATCAGCGCGTGGATCGACCAGCAGCTCGAAGGCGTGCCCGACGATCCGGTCGAGCAGATCAAGGTCCTGTACCTGGCGGTCCGGGACAGCATCAACTACAACCCTTACGTGTTCCGCACCGATCCCACCACCCTGTCTGCCAGCTATGCCCTGACCAGTGGTGAAACCTACTGCATTCCCAAGGCTGTCCTGCTCGGCGCCGCCGCCCGCTCCATCGGCATCCCCAGCCGCCTTGGCCTGGCCGACGTTCGCAACCACCTGTCCAGCCCGAAACTGATTGAGTGGCTACGCTCGGACATTTTCCGGATGCACGGTTTCATCGAGCTGTACCTGAATGGCCGGTGGGTGAAGGCAACACCTGCATTCAACAGGCAGCTGTGTGAGCTGATGAAAGTGGAGCCGCTGGAGTTCGATGGTGAAAACGACTCGGTCTTCCAGGAATTTACCGAGGATGGCCAGGCCCACATGGAATACATCAACGATCACGGGGTGTTCGATGACGTGCCGCACCAGTTCATCGTGGATGGGGTACGCGCGGCGTATGGGCATTTGTTTCCGGCCGATGGGGAGAGTGTGGCGGTGGACGGAAGCCTGGAGAAGGATATGTCCGCGAAGTGAGTGGGCGTGAAGATGGGGTCAGATGAAAGCGTTCATCTGACCCCGGAGTTCGGGCGCTGACCTGGGGATAAAAAGGGGTCAGAAGAAGGCTTTCTTCTGACCCCATGTTCGGGTTCGAGTTCAAGTCGGGGTCTGATGAACTCGTTCATCTGACCCCATTTTCACCGCGATCTCAGTCCTCGGCAGAATTCCGGATCAGGAAATCAAAGGCACTCAATGCCGCCTTGGACCCCTCTCCCATGGAAATCACGATCTGCTTGTAAGGCACGGTCGTGGCATCGCCGGCCGCGAAGACACCCGGAATGGAGGTCTCGTTGCGGTCGTTGACGATGATCTCGCCATGCTGGCTCAGCTCGATATCGCCCTTGAGCCACTCGGTGTTCGGCACCAGACCGATCTGGACAAACACACCCTCCAGAGCGACGTGGTGAGACTCGCCGGTGTTACGGTCGGTGTAGGTCAGCCCGTTTACCTTGCCATTCTCGCCGGTAATCTCGGTGGTCTGGCCAGAGGTGATGATCTCCACGTTTTTCAGGCTGCGCAGCTTCTTCTGCAGCACCTCGTCGGCACGCATCTCCGCACCGAACTCGATCAGGGTCACGTGGCCCACGATACCGGCCAGGTCGATAGCCGCTTCCACACCGGAGTTGCCGCCACCGATGACCGCCACCCGCTTGCCCTTGAACAGCGGTCCGTCGCAGTGCGGGCAGTAGGCCACGCCCTTGTTGCGGTACTCTTCCTCGCCCGGAACGCCCATCTGACGCCAGCGGGCCCCCGTAGACAGCACCAGGGTGCGGGATTTCAGGGAAGCGCCATTGGCCAGACGCACCTCATGAAGACCACCGGTCTTGGCGGCCGGGATCAGCTTCTCGGCACGCTGCATGTTCATGATGTCCACGTCGTACTCCTTGACGTGCTGTTCCATGGCAGACACCAGCTTCGGACCCTCGGTGTAGGGTACGGAGATCAGGTTCTCGATACCCATGGTGTCCGCCACCTGGCCACCAAAGCGCTCCGCGGCGATACCGGTGGAAATCCCCTTCCGGGCGGCATAGATCGCTGCCGCAGAACCTGCCGGGCCACCACCGATGACCAGAACGTCGAAGGCGTCCTTCTGGTTCAGCTTTTCTGCCTCTTTTTCATCGGATCTGGTGTCCAGCTTGGCCACGATCTCTTCCAGGGTCATCCGGCCCTGGCCCCAGGATTCGCCGTTCAGGAACACGCTGGGCACGGCCATGACTTCCCGCTGCTCCACTTCGTCCTGAAACAGGGCACCATCGATGGAGGTGTGCTTGATGTTCGGATTCAGCACACTCATCAGGTTCAGAGCCTGAACCACGTCCGGGCAGTTCTGGCAGGACAGCGAGAAGTAGGTTTCGAACTCGAAGTTCCCTTCCAGGTCCTTGATCTGCTCGATCAGCTCCTGGGACTCCTTGGAGGGATGACCACCCACCTGCAACAGGGCCAGAACCAGAGACGTGAATTCGTGGCCCATGGGAATGCCGGCGAAACGCACGCCGATGTCGGTGCCGACACGGTTGATGGCGAACGATGGGCGACGCACATCCGGATTCTCCTCGGTACGGAGACCGATCTTCTCGGACATGGGCTCGATTTCCTCAAGCAGCTGCTTCAGCTCCTGGGACTTCTTGCTGTCATCGTACGCCGCCACCAGCTCGATCGGCTGCTGCAGCTTCTCCATGTAGGCTTTGAGCTGTTGCTTGATATTGGCATCCAACATGTAGGCATTCCCCTCGATATGTCGTAAAGCTAAGTGTCTGAATTCAAAATGAATCGCTAAATTAAGTTAGGGGTACGATAAGGGCTGTCCAGACAATGCTCAAATTAATTGGTTCAAATCATTCAATAGAGCTTTGCTATATAGACATGAGTTCCATAGCCTCGGGGCCTACCCGCAAACTCCAGAAGGGCAAACAGCGCCACGCCCGGCGTTATTTAATGATGTAGGCCCAAACTAGGACAAATAGCGCATTTTCCTCTTGATACCACTCAACTATGATAGACAAGACAAACCATGTGCTCCCATTGTCAGCCCCGCGACCCGTAAAAGGCGAACCATGTTTCTAGATCGTTTTCACTCCGTCCGGGATGGACGCGTCACCATTTCAGCGCTTCAGGCCAGCCAGTTCGCCAAGGAGGTGGCCGGGGACTTCAACCCGATCCATGATCCCGATGCACGGCGTTTCTGTGTGCCCGGCGACCTGCTGTTTGCCGTTGTGCTCTCACGCTTCGGTCTGTCCCAGAACATGACCTTCCGGTTCTGCAGCCTTGTTGGGGATGGTGTCTCCCTGCTGTTGGAGGAGAAGGGCGAAAACTGCATCGAAGTGTGCGACGCCAACGGCAAGGTATATCTGGAAGTTACCCGCAGTGGAGAGATCACCCGGGACGAGCAGTTCATTGAGGATTTTACCCGATGCTACGTGGCCGCCTCCGGCAAGAATTTCCCCCACACCCTCAAGCCACTGATGGAATCCAATGGGGTGATGTTCAACCCCGACCGTCCAATGGTGATGTATGAAAGCATGAGCCTGGCTCTGGACACGGTGGATGCCTCCTCTCCCGAACTGGAGCTGAGCAATGCCGAACTGGAGGCTGCCGGCAAGCGTGGCAACGTAACCCTCGAATACCAGCTCAAGGCCGATGGCAAGCCGGTGGGCGAAGTCACCAAGCGCCTGGTCCTGGGCGGACTGCGCCCCTACTCCCCAGATGCCATGGCAGCCGTCATAGAGGAGTTTTATCGCCTCAAGGCCCGCGGCGCCAACTACGGCAGCGAAGCGACCGGCTCCTGATCGCGGCCTGGCATCAACACAACATACCCATCAACACCCGGGAGAACACAGCAATGACGATTCAGGTAGGCGACAAACTGCCGGATATTGAGCTTCAGGTCATGGGTGAGAACGGCCCGCAGCCGGTGCGTACCAGTGAGCTGTTCAACGGTAAGAAAGTGGTGTTGTTCGCCGTTCCCGGCGCCTTTACCCCCACCTGCTCGGCTGCCCACCTGCCGGGTTTTGTGATCAACGCCGACCAGATCAAGGCCAGGGGCGTGGACAGCATCGTCTGCACCTCGGTGAACGACGCCTTTGTGATGGACGCCTGGGGCAAGGCCCACAACGCCGAGGAGATCGTGATGCTGGCCGATGGCCTGGCGGAATTCGCCACCGCCCTGGGCCTGACCCAGGATCGCACGGCCACCAAAATGGGCATTCGCAGCCAGCGTTATGCCATGATCGTCAACGACGGCACTGTGGAACTGCTGCATGTCGACTCACAGGGCCTGGACACCACCAGCGCCGAGACCATCCTCGCTGCCCTGTAAACAAAACGCATAGCCCAGACGCAACAAACCCCGGCCGAACCGGGGTTTGTCTTGAGGCTGAGGCCCGCAATGCAGGCCCCGCCAATACTCGTTCCTTCGCAGGGAAGAAACTTAGATCTTGCCGACCAGGTCCAGGGACGGAGCCAGAGTCTCTTCGCCTTCTTTCCACTTGGCCGGGCATACTTCACCCGGATTGTTGCGAACGTACTGGGCAGCCTTGATCTTGCGCAGCAGGTCGTCCGCGTCACGGCCGATGCCTTCGGCAGTGATCTCAACAGCCTGGATGATGCCGTCCGGATCGATCACGAAAGTGGCACGGTCGGCCAGGCCCTGGCCTTCACGCATAACACCGAAGTTGTTGGTGATGGTGCCGGTCTGGTCTCCTACCATGTAGTAGTTGATCTTTCCGATGGTCTCGGAAGTATCGTGCCACGCCTTGTGGGTGAAGTGGGTGTCGGTGGACACGGAGAACACCTCTACGCCCATCTTCTGCAGCTCTTCGTACTTGTCAGCCACGTCGCCCAGCTCGGTCGGGCAAACGAAGGTGAAGTCGGCCGGATAGAAGAAGAATACCGCCCACTTGCCTTTTACGTCCGCTTCGCTGATCTCAACGAACTCGCCCTGTTTGAATGCAGTTGCGTTGAACGGCTTGATCTCGCTGTTAATGATGCCCATTGAAAACTCCTGTTTGGTGCATGTGAGGGTTGAAGAATCTACGGGACGCAAATATACGGATGTTGCCGGCTTCGTTTAAATTGATAATTTCCAATCCAGGGATAGGCTCAGCCTATTTTCCAACGGAGCCGGGCGCAACAACCCGCAGTCATCTCCATCCCGGGAAGTAACTGCGGTTGATGATATGGGGTCTTATCCCGCTAATTCAATCTTGTGAAAATCCAGAATATTTTCCTTCGGTGACGTTTTGATGGCAGCCACCTCCGGCCGCTTCTTTGCCAGGATGTAGGCAAAGCAGGCGAAGTACAGACCAATCACCAGGGCACCGACCCACTGGATCCTCAGGAAGTCCAGCTGGAACAGCATGGTCAGCCCGACCATCGCCACCAGGTTGAAGATCACGTAGTTCACCCGGCCCAGACGCTGAGCCGTCAGGTTCAGGTTGTCGGTGTACAGCCGGATCAGGGAATCGAGGGAATTCACCACCATCAGCACGCCCACCGAAATCATCGCGATGTTGGTGAACGCGGCAATCTGCAGTCCCTCGGCGTGGTAGTAGTAGAGCACGCTGAACCAGACCCCGATGGCAATGGACGGCACCACCAGCATGGCAATCAGCAGCTGCCAGGTCCGGATGCCACTGACAAACCGGGCGGTGAACTGACCGATCATGATGCTCCAGGAGAACCACCAGAACAGGTAGAAGGCGTGGTAATCGTTGATCGGCAGCACGAACTGGTGAATGTTGGCGAAATAGTCACCCAACATTCCCGCAGTGCCGAGAAAGTCCGCCGGCGAGCCCTTGCCCAGGACGAACGCCCGGAACCACATGCCGGTGATCAGGGCAATGAACAGCACACTGGAGCCGATGCTCAGAATCCGGATGTACTTGACCTTGGAACTGGAGTACACCGCCAGCGCGATCGACAGGAACACGATCACGTAGAACGCCGGCACCACGGATTCACCGTCGCCCAGCTGGGGCAGATACCAGGGCAGATTCACCAGCAACAGGTAGGCGGTGAAGGCGCAGGTGCCGATGATCACCACGTTATTCACCAGCTTGACCAGCGGAATCTCGAAGAACTTCACCCGCGGTTCGATGATGGCGAAATAGAAACAGGTCAGGAAATAGAAGCCCCAGATCAGGAACGCCCAGAAGCCGAACTCGATGGCGAGCGGGTTGGCGAAGCCGTATTCCGGGTTGTCACCGAGGTTGCCATACCCGCCGAACTCGGTCAGCGGGAACATGATCAGCCCCACGTCCAGGCCGGAGGTGAACAGGATGGCAATGAAGGTCAGGGTGCGAACCGGCGTCACGCCGATGCACTGCATGTCCCACCACTTGTACAGAATCAGGGCAATGGCGGCGAAGGTAAAAATCAGTCCTGTGGATAACCAGAGTGTCATGCGCTACACCTCCGGTTGTTTGTCATCATTATAGTGAACAGCATGGGTTTTCCTCCTCTACTTTGTTCTTTCGAATCGGACACAAACCCAGGACTTGCCTATCCGGCGCCCGGAAACGGCGGGATGCCGTCGCGCTGATAGGGAAATCCTGAGGGCTTGCAAAACCCCGGGCGCCTTGCACGCCCGGGTGGGATGACGACGCGCTAAGCCAGCGCGCGCTTTGCCTGTCCCGGTCTCTGCCGTGCCTGCCACTGGTCATCCATCACCACAGGCGCGTCAGAAGGTTGCAGGGCGTCCTTGCCCCGGATCAGGTCGGCGGCCCGCTCGGCCACCATGATGGTGGGCGCGTTCAGGTTGCCGTTGGGTATGGTCGGGAAGATGGACGAGTCCACCACCCGCAGGTTGTTGATGCCGCGAACCCGTGTCTCCGGATCCACCACCGCCAGCTCATCGGTGCCCATCTTGCAGGAGCAGGATGGGTGATAGGCGCTTTCCACCGCCTGGCGCACGAAGGCATCGATCTCCTCGTCGCTCTGGACCTCGGCACCGGGCTGGATTTCCGCCCCCCGGTATTCGTCCATGGCCGGCTGGTTGATGATTTCCCGGGTCAGCCGCACGCAGTCGCGGAAGCCCTCGCGGTCGGCTTCGTGCTCCAGGTAATTGAAGCGGATACGCGGCGACTGTTTCGGATCGTCGGACTGCACGTGCACGAAGCCACGACTTTTCGGTTTGTTGTGACCAATGTGCAGCTGGAAGCCATCG
Source organism: Marinobacter sp. C7 (assembly GCF_022343555.1). Taxonomy (GTDB): domain Bacteria; phylum Pseudomonadota; class Gammaproteobacteria; order Pseudomonadales; family Oleiphilaceae; genus Marinobacter. Next base: position 150,160 of record NZ_JAKQZH010000002.1, read on the forward strand.
CCATCGAAGGCCTCCTTGCCGTCATAGCGCATGGCCGCCGGCAGGAAGTGGTATTGCAGGTCCGGCCACTCCACACCCGCTTTGGAACGGATAAAACCACAGGACTCGAAGTGGTTGGTGGCGCCCAGGCCGTCCTTGCGCAGGATCCAGCGCACGCCGATCTTCAGCTTGTTCCACCAGTCCAGCTTGCGGTTCAGGGAGACCGGCTGGTTGCAGCGGAACTGGAAGTAGAACTCCAGATGGTCCTGCAGGTTCTCGCCGACGCCGGGCAGCTCGTGCTGCACCTCGATACCGGCCTGCTCCAGCACCTCACGCTTGCCGATGCCGGACAGCTGCAGCAAGTGGGGTGAACCGATGGAGCCGGCCGACAGGATCACCTCGGTCCCGGCATACACCTCATGGACCTTGCCGCCCTGCTCGTAACGCACGCCGGTGGCGGTTTTACCCTCCAGCAACACCTTGTGCACCAGGGCGTGGGTGACCACGGTCAGGTTATCCCGCTCCATGGCCGGGCGCAGGTAGGCGTTGGCCGTGGACCAGCGGCGACCATTCTTCACGGTCATGTGCATGGCGCCAAAACCTTCCTGCTGGGCCCCGTTGTAGTCGGCGGTTTCGAGGTAACCGGCATCGGAACCCGCCCGGATAAACGCCTTGTAAAGCGGGTTCTGCATGTTGTTGCCGTTGTTCACGCCCAGCGGCCCGGCGTCACCCCGGTAGTCGTCGCCACCGAAAGCCCAGCTTTCCGCCTTTTTGAAATAAGGCAGGACATTCTGGTAATTCCAGCCGTCGGCACCCTCGGACTGCCATTCGTCAAAATCCCGGGCGTGGCCCCGGACATAGACCATACCGTTAATGGACGACGAGCCTCCCAGCACCTTGCCCCGGGGGCAATGCATGCGCCGGTTGTCCAGATACGGCTCCGGCTCGGTCTCGAACTGCCAGGCGTACTTCTTGGTGTTCATGGGAATGGACAGGGCCGTGGGCATCTGGATGAAGATGCTCTTGTCGCTGCCACCGGTTTCCAGCAGCAGGACCTTGCTCCGGCCATCCTCGGTGAGGCGGTTGGCCAGCACGCAACCAGCCGAACCCGCACCCACGATGATGTAGTCGTATCGGTTTTCTGTCATACGCGGTCTCCTCTGTGGCCTGCGGGATCAGAACGGGGCGTCGAGATCTTCCATGCCCACATACACCGATTTGATCTGGGTGTAGTGAGCGATGGTCTCGCGCCCGTTCTCACGGCCGATGCCGGAAAGTTTGTAGCCGCCCACCGGCATTTCCGCCGGCGAGGCACCGTAACTGTTGATCCAGCAGATACCCGCCTGGATCCGGTGGATGACGCGGTGGGCCCGACGGATGTCGTTGGTGAACACACCGGCGGCCAGACCGGTCTCGGTGTTGTTGGCCCGGGCGATCACGTCGTCCTCGTCGGAGAAGGTCAGCACCGACATCACCGGCCCGAAGATCTCTTCCTTCACGATGGTCATGTCGTCGGTGCAGTCGGTGAAGATGGTGGGCTCCACGAAATAGCCGCCTTTGGAATCGTCCGGCTCGAAGGCGCGGCCCCCATGACTCAGGGTGGCGCCCTCGGCGAGCCCCTTGGCGATGTAATCGAGCACCAGGTCCCGGTGCTTGGCCGAGATCAGGGCACCGAAGTTGGTGTCCGGATTCATCGGGTCGCCCGGTTTGATGTTCTTGCGGGTCCGTTCCAGGAGCCGCTCCATGAAGCGCGGGTAAATGTCCTCGTGGACAAACACCCGGGTGCCATTGGTACAGATCTCGCCCTGGGTGTAGAAATTGCCAACCATGGCGGCGGAGATGGCGTTCTCCAGATCGGCGTCATCGAAGATGATCAGCGGGGATTTACCGCCCAGCTCCATGGTCACGTCTTTCAGGGTGCTCGCCGCCGCGGACATGACCTTCTTGCCGGTCGCCACCTCACCGGTAAACGATACCTTGGCAATGTCCGGGTGGTGAGTCAGCCACTGGCCGACTTCGGCCGCGCCCTGGACCACGTTGAACACGCCCGCCGGCACACCCGCTTCGACAAAGATTTCCGCCAGTTTGATGGCGCCGAGGGGTGTCTCCTCGGAGGGCTTGAAGATCATGGCGTTGCCGGTAGCCAGTGCCGGAGCCGACTTCCAGCAGGCAATCTGCAGCGGGTAGTTCCAGGCGCCAATACCGGCACAGATACCCAGCGGTTCACGCCGGGTGTAGTAGAAATCGCCACCCAGATCCTGCTGGTTGCCCTCAATGGACGGCGCCAGGCCGGCGAAAAACTCGATAGCGTCTGCACCGGTCACCACGTCCACGGCTTCCGCTTCCTGCCAGGGCTTGCCGGTATCCCGGACCTCGGCCGCGGCCAGCTCGTCATTGCGCTCGCGCAGCAGCGACACAGCCTTCAGAAGAATACGGCTGCGCTCGATGGCCGGCATGGCGGACCACTGGGCGAATCCGGCCCGGGCGCTTTCCATGGCCGCCTGCTGGACGGAATCATCCGCAACCTCCACTTCGTAGATGATCTGCCCGGTGGCCGGGTTTACCACCGGAAACCTCTCGCCGCTGGTGTTGGCCAGGAAACGACCGTGCACAAAGTTCTGAACCACAGGTACGTTGTTGGACATAGTGACCGGTAACCTCAATTCGCTGAATTCGTTGCCCCGGACTTGGCCAGGGTGTCGTGAATAAACTGTTTGGTGAGCCGTTCGCCCGCCTCGAAGCTTTCCATCGGGTCCACACTCAAGGCACTTCGCAGCCAGAAGCCGTCAATCATCGCAGCGGTCTGCCGTGCCGCCTCCGTGGCCTGGGCCGCGGGCAGTACCCGGGCGAAGGAATAGCGCAGGTTGCTATACAGCCGGGCATTGTTGATCTGCTGCAGGCGCTTGAGTCCGGGCTCGTGCATTGAGCGGGCCCAGAAGCTGAGCCAGGTCTTGGCCGCCAGAGCGGAGCGCTGAAACTCGGAAAAATTGGCTTCCACGATGCAATCGAGCCGCTGTTCCGGAGAGCCGTCGGTGTTCGCCATGCGCTCACGCAACTCCTTGCCCAGCTGCTCTAGCAGGTAACGCAACGCCGCCTCGATCAGGCCCTGCTTACCCCCGAAGTAATGACTGATAATCCCCGAGGACATCCCCGCCCGCTTACTGATGCTGACGATGGTGGTGTTCTGCATGCCCAGCTCGGCAATGGACTCCATGGTGGCGTCGATGAGCTGCTGCCTTCGGGTGTCTTTCATTCCAACTTTTGGCATGGCGGTTCCGTGTGTTCCCGATGATTTCCGTGTCGAAAACAGGCGGTGATTTCGGCCTGTTTTTTATTAATTGAACGTTCAATTAAAATAAAGGCTACAGAAAAGGCGACAGGGTTTCAACTTTGGACAAAAAACAGGCAGACGGGAGAAAGCCATCAGCCACGGTGCGCCATGGCCAACTTCAATTTCCGGTCGAATCGTCCGTAAAGGCACCGAGGTGGAACGCGATCGCCTCTTCCACCTCCGCCATTCCGCAAATTCTGGGCTGCGGGATATCGCCACCGGCCAGAACATCCAGCACCGAACGGACACCACGGGAGAGAGACTCGGTGTTGTAGCCACCCTCGAGCACGAAGGCCAGCCGGCCCTCACACAATCGCTCCGCCAGGGACTGCACGATGCTGGTCATGGCCGCGAAACCCTCGTAGGTAACATTCAGGGCCAGGTCGTACCAGTGAGCATCAAAGCCGGCCGACACCAGAATCAGATCGGGTTTGAAGTATTCCGCAGCGGGAATCAGGATGTCCTGCATTGCCCGCAGGTAGGCAGGATCACCGGCGCCACCCGGCATAGGGATGTTCACGGTGGTCCCCTCCCCGAGCCCGGCGCCCACTTCCTGCAAACCGCCACTGCCGGGATAGAACGGTGCAGCACGGTGGATATCAACGAACATGACATCCGGATCAGCCCAGAAAATGTCCTGGGTGCCATTGCCGTGATGGGCATCCCAATCGAGGATCAGGACCCGCTCGCAACCGAGTTGGGCCTGGGCATGGGCTGCCGCCACGGCCACGTTGTTGAACAGGCAGAACCCCCGGGCACGCACCGGCTCGGCATGGTGGCCCGGCGGTCGCACCAGGGCGAAGGCACTGTCAGTATTCCCTGCAACCACCGCCTCGACCGCAGCAATGGCCGTGCCGGCGGCCACCTCGGCTGCCTCGACACTGCCGGGGGACACCGCGGTGGTATCGACATCCAGCCAGGCGTTCTTGTTTCGGAGGGAGAACACCTCATCGAGGTACGAGGTGGTGTGTACACGGGCCAATTGCTCCCGTGTTGCCGGCTGCCCGGTGGCGAACCGGACGCCCTCGACCGGTTCACGCTCGAGCAGGTCAACGATGGCCCGGATCCGACCGGGGTGCTCAGGGTATTTCCATTGCACTGCCAGACCGGACAGGATGGCCCGGACACGTTTATCCAGCCGGCCGGGAAGAAACGCCGCATTCACATCCGGGGCGTGATTGAGTACCCGTTCATCGTAAAAGACGGTGACATCCTTTCGCCTGGCCACCGGCACCTCCCTGAAGTCCTACGCCCGACATGGAGGCCCACCCGGAGCCTCCAGTAACAGCATAGTATCAATCGGGCGGTCCGTGGGTCTCAGAGCCCATCAGCATCAGGGCCCGGCGTCAGTCCAGCGCCCCATCAGTGCCCGTTCTTCCTGTCGACCCAGTGGAGGACCGGCCATCAACCGATCCAGCGTGCTATCGAGCACGCTGCCACCGCTGGCAGTCTGATAGGAGTCCGGCGCAGCACCGGCCTCGACATCGACTTTCGCCACCTGTTCCCAGTCGCCGGCACCGGTACGGCAGGCAATCTGTTCCGAGGCATGGTCAGGCCGCTGCACAAGGTACTGCCGACACCAGTCACCCGCCTGGTTCCGGAAGGTCAGTCTCGGCGTCACGATGGTGGCATCATCAATGGCATGGGGCTCACCGCTGGGACGGGTTTCCAGAGACTGTGCCACTGCCGGCCAGCCGGCCTCTTCGCCGGACCCCGGCACGGCCAGCCATTGTGCGAGGGCGAACCCTGCTATCACGGCCGCGGCGACGGCCTTGCCTGTGTGCTCACGCACCCGGCGCCACCAGGGGAAGGCAATGACGTTGTCGGGCTCGCCGCCTGCGCCGGCGGGCGGCGCATCCGCCAGCAGACGGGTAACCGCCTCCGGCATCGGCCGGTCATCAATCGCGCCATAGTGGGTCTGGAGTTCGGCGTCGACCGAGGCCAGCTCCGCCAGGCGATCGGCCAGTGCCGGGTCGGCGGCCAGCTGGTCACGCACCGCCTGCATGCCCGCCTCGGGCAGTTCTTGATCCAGGAAGGCAGACAGGGTCTCGTCGGTTATGTTCATGGTCCGGTCCTCATGGTTGCAGGCGCCAACGCCTCGCTCAGTGCCGCCCTCGCCCGGGCCAGCCGGCTCATTACCGTACCCTTGCGCACCGAGAGGATCTCCGCAACGGCCTGGTAGGAGAAACCCTGGATGGCCACCAGGGAAATGATCTGGCGCTGATCCTCCGGCAGCTTTGCCATGGCTTCATCTACCCGATTCCACTCGATCTCGCGGGCTGTCTGGTGCTCACCATCGACAACCTGGCCTTCGGAGAGCTCCGGCTGTTCTGTTGCCTCCCGGCGAACCTTCCGGGCCCGGCACTCGTCTATCCAGACATTCCGACAGACCCGGAACGCCCACTTGGTGAGGTCCGCATCCTCCGGCATGTCCCGGGCCAGCAACCGTTCCACCGTATTCTGGAGCAGATCGTCGGCATCGGGCATGGAGCCGGTAAGCGAGTAGGCAAAGCGTCTGAGCCTGGGCAAAAGTTCGGTGATTTCCTGTTGCATAGCGCTCTTTGCTGATACGTGTTACCAGTACAACGGGCCAGAAACCGTTTTATTCCATCAAAGAACGGAATTTTTTCCCGACCCGGTCGTTATATCGAATGAAACACTTCCGAATCTGGACAGACACGATGAAGCACTTCCGAAAGATCCATTGGCTCCCCGCGCTCGCCCTGGCCTCGCTCGCCACCCCGGTGCTGGCGCTGGGTACCGGCAGTGTGCTGGACGGGGCGGCCGGGCCCGTAACCCGACAGGTCGAGCAGAGCGCAGAACGCCTCGTGGAACGCAGGCTGTCGCGGCAGGTCGAGGACCGGGTGGAAGCCGCGCCTGACACCCTGCGGAACCCGCTTGAAAGCCTGCCGCCAGAGCTTCCCGTTCTGACGGAACAGGGCGAAGTGGCGTTCACCGATGTTGCCGTCGAAGATGGCTGGCGCGCGGTGGAGCGCCAGTGGCTGTTCACCGGTACCGACGAGGAAATCGCCCGGCTCGACCGAGCCGGCATTACGCTGCTCAAGCGCCAGGAGCTGACGGGAGTAGGCCTGAATCTCGTCCGCTTCCGGGTATCACCGGAGCTGGACTCCCGGGAAGCCTTGCGGGCAGTCCTGCCGGAACTTGCGGACCGGCTGGACCGAAACCACATCTATAGCCCGCAGGCCGACGGGCCGTCGGAGCCGCAGGCGCAGGCACCTCATTGGCAAACCCTGTGCTCCGCCCCGGTCCGGGTCGGCATGGTGGATACCTCGATTGCCACCGACCATCCGGCATTCCGGCAGGCGCGCGTGGTGCAATCCCGTTTTCTGGAGGTTGACGGAAACAGGGGCCAGCTTTCGGCGCCACGTGCCCACGGGACTGCCGTCGCGAGCCTGATGGTGGGCGACTACAGGGGCGAGTCGCCGGCCCGCCTGCCCGGCGCCACTCTGTTCAATGCGTCCGTGTTCTTTGACCGGAACCGGGATCTGTCCGGAGCCAGCCTGGGCCACCTTCTGGAAGGCCTGAACTGGCTGTCAAAGCAGGATATTTCTGTTCTGAACATCAGCCTGACCGGGCCGGATAACCGGGTACTGGCGACCGTTATCCGCAACCTGCTGGATCGAGGCATTGTGCTGGTGGCGGCAGTGGGCAACCAGGGACCGGCAGCACCGCCGCTGTATCCGGCAGCCTATCCCGGGGTCATCGGTGTTACCGCGGTGGACGACTCGAATGAGCTCTATCGGTGGGCCAATCGTGGCGAGCAGGTGATGTTTGCGGCCCGGGGGGTATCGGTTCCGGTCGCCGCTCCGGAGGGCGGACGGGTATCTGACAGCGGCACCTCCCTGGCAGCACCGGTGGTCACGGCGGCCCTGGCCTGCCGGCTCCGTGAGGCTTCTGCCGAGCAGGCAATCGAGGCACTTATCGGGACAGCCCGGGATCTGGGCGAACCTGGCCGTGACCGGAGTTTCGGCCACGGCCTGCTGGATTACTGAGCTTTCCCGGTCAGAAACCGGCCCGCAGGGTGACGCCGGCTACGGTCTTGTCATAGTCGGCCGAGTCCACGTTGGAGGTATAGTTACCGTAGGAAATGCTCGGCTCAACACTGACCACCTCGGTCAGGCCGATGCGCCAACCCGCTTCCAGGATCCGGGCCTGATCCACGCGCTGGCTGGAACTGCGCTCGGTAAGGTCACCAGTGAGCGGATCGGTCAGCAACGGATCGCTGCTGGTGATGGTCACCGCCTCGTATTCCCGGTCCTCGAAGCGCCAGCCCAGGCGGAACCGGTTGTCCTTACCGGCCAACGTGAACTTGTGCACCAGGCTGACGCGGACCCGGATCAGGCGGTTGTCATAGGCATCGGCGTTGGCGTCCTCGCGGTCGCCGTCCAAACCAAGCAGTAAATGGCTTCGCGCCTCGTTGAAAAAGAAAAACGAGTCCAGGCTGGCGCCTTTGATGTCCGAGTCCCGGGCGCTGCTGTCCTCGAAGTCCTTGGATTTGTCCTGCAGGCTCGCCAGCAGGTAGACATCGTCACCCACCAGACGACCGAGATAGACACTCGCCCGCTGATAATCCAGGAAAGGGTCGGACCCCAGTGTGGCATGGGAGAAATGGTAGCTCGCCCCGACAGTGACCGGATCGAAGTCGTAACTGATGTCGGCAGACGCCAGGTGGATATCCTGATCAAACCGGTCAAAAGTCTGGTACCGGCGACCGGACACCGAATAACCCAGGGTGACATTCAGTCGTTCTGCCGGCTTGAGGATGCCTTCCAGGCCGGCATCGAACACCCAGGCCTCGTCACTCTCGCCGGAAGAGGCATTCAGTTCGTCCACGGTCAGATTGCTGTCGTGCTCATAGCCGCCTTCCAGATGGCCGTTCAGTTCAGCCTTGTCCGCCGCCTCGACCACCAGTACCGGAGACATCAGTCCCAGTGCCAGGGACAGGGTGGAGATTCGCTGTATCAAACGCATATCGGCTCCTCTCTGTCAGAAAAAAGCCGGGCCTGAAACGGCCCGGCTGCTCTCGGATCACGCCTTTACAACAGGCCGCCGCCAGCGGAACCCTGCACCGTACCTTTCACGGTGTTACGGACTTCGCTTTTGACGCTATCGGAGACTGACGTGCCGATCTGCTGATTGGTTTCAGCCTGGATTTCGGCATTTCGGGCCTTATTCATGCGTTCGCCGGCGGCTTCACGCTGCTCGGCGGCGGTGTCGGTTGCCGCATCCGCCGTAGCATTGGCGGTGCCACGAACCTTCTGGCCCGTCTCGACACCGGCACGGACGGCGGTATTGGCCTTCTGGCGGGCCTCATTGCTGGTGGTCCGGCCCTGCTCGGATGCCTCATCGCGAACCGCCTGGCCGTCCACATTGCCCTCGGCAGAAGCCGAGCCACTGCCCTGGGCAGACACACCACTCCGGGTGTTGGCTTCCGCCTTCATGCTGGTTTCTGCCTGAACATTGGCATTGGCCGCACCAGAACCTTCAGCAGCCAGGGCGCCGGTGGAAAGGATGGAACAGATTGCGAGAGTCAGTACATGCTTTTTCATGGTCACGTCCTCCTGTTTTGCCCTTTTCGGGTTGCTTTCACCAGGAAGACGGGTGGACAGCAGATTTATTCCATATTTTTTTCAGGCGGGGTCCAGACCCCACCAATTGCTCCGGTGGATCGGGGCAGTGGTCTAGGTTCGGCGTCGATAATCAGGGTCTGTCCAGCACACCGGCAGGGGCTCACCCGAGGGAAACACCAGTTCGGACTTGGCAAAGGATTCGGGATCCTGGGCTTCCTCACCATAGTGAAGGCTGCCCTTGATGCTATCCAGATGTGGATCGAACAGGGCACTGGTATCCAGCACCTCAATCAGGTGTCCGGTCGCTTTCTCCGCAACAAACATGAGGATCTCCTTCGTGTTGGGTGTCCTTCTATAAAACTAACAGAAGACATCAGAACCTGCCTGAAGAATCGCGCTTGTCTCTTCCTGTTGCCATACGTCACTTCCGAAGGCCTCCTCCGGCCGGCTCTGGAGCTTGGTTGGTTGAAAAGTGCGCTGCCCGGTTCCATGGTCTGAGCTATAGACAGGCAAAATTTTTCGGCTACAGGACGTTCCTCAATATGAGTATTGACTCTATTCAGGCCCTGATCGACAGTTGGACGGGGCTCAGCATCTGGCTGGCTTTTGTTGCCGCCAGTGTCGCGTGGGTAGTCTATGATCTGCGCACCAACAACAGCCACATCGCATCCATGATGCAATGGGTCTGGATCCTGACGGTGCTGTACTCCGGCCCTATCGGTGTTCTCATCTACCGTTACTCGGGGCGTAAACAGATTCCGACAGACAGCCTGTCCCGGAAAGGCTTCCGCTCCGTGGCTCACTGCTATTCCGGCTGCGGCATTGGCGAGATCCTCGGTGTCATTATCTCCGTCGGTCTGTTCGCCCTGGGGAATTTCTGGGCCGCGATCATCACCTTCTCGCTGGCCTACATCTTCGGTTTCGCCCTGAACATCGGACCGATGATGCAGAACGGCATGCCGTTCAAGGAGGCCTTCAAGGGCGCCTTCGTGGCGGAAAGCATTTCCATCGTAGTCATGGAATCGGTGGCCATCACCACCGACCTGTACCTCGGCGGCAAATCCACCATGGGCGACGCCCTGTTCTGGTCGTCCCTCTATGTGTCGTTGTCACTGGGTCTGTTTGCGGCCTGGCCCGCCAACCTGCTGCTGATCAAGTATGGTCTGAAGGGTGGCATGGGCGATCCACGGGACACCGAAGCGGCGGCGCACGCGCATTGCCACTGACCTCACAAAGGCCTGATCGGGCCTTGAAGTCCATTGCCGATCAGGCCGCCTGTTCCGGATTGCGAAAGCCTTCAAATTCATCGGGAAGCTTGATCGCGAAAAAATGAACATCCGCACAATATGATCAACCGTCCGTTTCGGCCGGAGTAAGCTCTGATAGCCTGCCAGGTGGCCTAACCATCTGTTACAACTATAAAAAGGCAGGTTAAAACCATTATGGAAAGAACATTCAGACTTTTCCTTTCGCTGGCCGGCACCCTTCTGATCATGGCATCGTTCTCCGCGCATGCGGTGGAGGACTCTCTTGATTACGGACTCTATTGGTTCGACGGCAAGAACAACGCTGTCAAAGCCGTAGAGGCGGATGGCACCGTGAATAACGTGCCCCTGAAATTCTACGATCCCTCCAAACCGACCATCGTCCATTTCCATGGCTGGCAGCCCGGCTCTGCAACCCGGGGCAATGGCTATGACCGGGAGGACTTCCGGTTCGTCTGGGGAGACGAGGATGTCATCACCGCCACATCGTGGAAAAACAAAGGCTGGAACATCGCCTATTTCTACTGGGACCAATTTGCCGACGAATCCGAGGTCAAGGATGCCGAGGCCAAGATGTGGTCCACGAACGGTCCGCGCGGCATGCGCTATCGCCTGAGCGACGGCTCCTACTCCAACAGGCACTCACCGGACAAGTCAGTGGGCCAGATTGCCTTCGAGCAGGTGACCGCGGCTCTGGCCAACAACACCTCCTACTATCTGCGCTTGTCTGGCCACTCCCTCGGCAACCAGCTGGCCACCATCGTCGCCACCAGGATCAGCGACGCCATCTACGCCGGCAGCGTTGGCACCAACGTCATGGTGGATCGGCTGGAGCTACTGGACCCCTTCTGGTCCCAGGATGGCAAGAGTTATCTGGGTGACGCCAACGGCGACGGCGCAAACGACTGGGTGGGTGAGCGCACCCGGTGGTCCATCGAGACACTGATCCAGCGCCATGACACTCCGGTCACCTGGTACAAGTCCTCCGGCATTCAGGACGTCTGGATCGGTGACAAGAATGTCGAACTGGAGGGCATCGTGACGTTCGTCCACAACCGCCTGTGGTACCTGGCGTCTGCCGACTATCTGAACAAGCACAATCACGTGGTGCCCTGGTACTTCCGCTCCATGGCGTCGGCTGCACCGGAAGAGGTAACGATCAACTGGTACGGCGCCCGCTCCTGGACCGGAAAGGATGCCGCCAGCGCAGCCACCAGCGACGCGCGGATCCGGGCCATGATGGGCGACACCTACCACTGGGACCAGGTGGAAGGCCGCTACACCGCCGACCCGGAAGACGATCAGTTCGAAGTAAAGGATTACTGATCGGAAATTCCGCCCCAAAAAAGCCGCGGGCCAAAACCCGCGGTTTTTTTTGGGCAGGCGCTGACAGGCCCGCCGCAAGACTATCAACGTCCTGACTCGGACTTGTGATGGCAAGCGCGCGTGGGTCACTATAGGAGGGATTCAATAACCGGAGATACCGATATGCCCGCTATCGGATGGATCATCCTCTTGCTCGCCCTGGCCCTGATTGTCGGCAGTTTGATGATCCTGCGCGATTCGGCACATTCCACGCGCATTCCCGAGGACAAGCTGGAGAAAATCCGCAAACGGAAAGCGGAGATGGAGGCGAAAGACAAGGCTGAAGGCAATGATTGACCGAGAGCGCTCAGCTAACGGAAGAGAAAGGCCGCCACGTAGACCAGCACGCTCCGGGCGAGAAACCACACGATCCCCGCACCGAGCAGCGCGCCCCAGCCGAAACCGGCCCCCGCGGAAACCCACGTGTACAGAGCAAAGCCAAAGGCCAGGAGCTCTGCGAGGTAGTAGGCGAGCACGACGATTTCATCTCTCATGACGCCCTCGCCCCGCCACCTTCGTTACTTGTCCGACCGGAACATGCAGTGCTTGGCAAAGTCCCCGATCTCGTTGGCTGTCCATTCGCCTTTCGGTTTTTCATCCATGTCCTCACACCAGGCCTTGCTGCCAACTTCCGGGGAACATCCGCCAAGAAGGAACAGCGCCGTCACCATGCTGATATAAAAGCTCTTTTTCACCTATTCGCACCCTGTTTTCTGGTTTATACATCTTTACCGCTGCACAGAGCCAATGGCCTCCAGACTCGCGGTAACAATCAAGACGCTCCAGGGTACACAGGGTTCCCCTTAACCGGTCCTCCCAGCATAATCGGTATTCTGGAGGTCGGCGAATTCGCCCGGGCTGACACAGAACACACTTCTGTTCCGTTTTTGTCGCTATCATAAGAGACCTGTGTCGAATTTCATCGAACCACAAGGAAAGGAAACCAACGGTGGCGGCAGTCAGCAAAAAGAAAAAATCCGGGCTCGGGGTCAGTCTCTTTGGTCTCATCTTCCTGGCCGCCGGTCTTGGCGTTCTGGCCCTCGGCCCCTTGCACACCCTCTACGAACACGCCGTCAGCGCCGACTGGCGACAAGTACCCGCGACCCTCGAGAGCGTCAACGTACGCAGTAACAGCGGCTCCGACTCGACCACCTATTCGGTGGAAGCCGCCTACCGCTACCACTACAGCGGGCGAAACTACTACGGTTCCCGGGTCGGCTATGATCGCGGCAGCGATAACATCAGTGACTACCACCACGAACTGGCCAGCCGCCTGCGCCGGGCCAGCAGCCAGGGCCATCTGACCGCCTGGGTGAATCCGGAGGTGCCATCGGAAAGCTATCTCGTGCGTGAGCTGCGCTGGGAAAAGATGCTGTTCATGACCATTTTCGGGGCTGTGTTCAGCGGCGTTGGCCTGTTTGTCATGCTCATGGGGCGGAAGAAAGCGGCTGAGACTGCCATGGCGGGCGGCCCCATCCATTCCTCCGAGAAACACGGATTCTGGATGTTCGGGTTCATGGCCTTCATGTTCATCGGCATCAGTCTGCCCGCCGTCCTGGCGATTCCGGACGAGCTCGGCAAGGACAACTGGCCAATTCTCGCGGTGCTCCTGTTTCCCATGGCCGGCCTCTGGCTCGCCTACATGGCCTGGAAAAACCTGAGAAACTGGCGCTACTACGGGCCCGCGCCACTGGCGCTGGACCCTTCCCCCGGCCAGATCGGTGGCGATGTCGCCGGCCGTATCAACCTGGTCCGCCGCCTCGGTCAGGCCGACTGGCTGGTAACCCTTCAGTGCCTGAGGATCCGGATCAGCCGCGGCAAGAACAGCAGCCGCAGCGAATCCGTCATCTGGCAGGCGGATCAGGTGCCGGAGGTGACCGACGAAGCCGGTGGTTCTGTGGTGCGGTTTCGCTTCACCCCGCCAACCGATCTTCCCGAGACCGACAACGAGGGCAGTCGCCAGGTCGAATGGCGCCTGCTGCTGACCGGGCCCGGACAGCCCATTCCGCTCGAACGCACCTACGAGTTGCCGGTGGTACAGGGCACACAAACGTCCTCCATTTCCCTCAGCGAGGCCCACGTGGAGCATCACGAGCGCCAGGCGCGCATGAAGTCGCTGACCAACGCCGCTGAACAGATCGATGTCCAGATGCTTGGCAACGGTGTGCTGCTGCACAGCCGTGCCGGTCGCAACCTCGCCCTGAAGGCCATGGTCCTGATCTTCGGACTGATCTTCGGCGGGGTGAGCGTCGGGCTGGCCTACGTGGCTGCGGAGGAAGGCGTCATGCTCTACTTCATGGCCTTGATGTTCGGCCTGTTCGGTTTCCCCATGTTCCTGGGCGGGTTGTTCATGCTCGGACGAAGCCTGAAAGCACGTATCGCAGGCTCCCGTGTGGAGGCGGTCCGTTATTGGGGCGGTATGGCCCTGTGGAAACGCTCGGGTAACCTGGTGCGGGCTGACCAACTGAACCTGAAAGGCGGTATGAGCATGAACAGCGGCCGGCGCACCACCGAGTACTTCTCACTGGAATTCCGCGACGCAACCGGGGGCAAGGTTATCCGCCTGGCCGAGGGCATTGCTGGCCGGGCTGTGGCAGAAGCTCTGAGAGACAACCTCATCAAGTTACTCCGACTCGACTGACCGCCTCGCCCATGCGTTCACTGCCCTGATCCGGTCATTTTTTGGCCGGATATCCCGTCACCTTCCTCACACAGCTGCTATATTTCCGTAGGGATTGCTCAATTCTTAACCGCCGCGATCACCCCCACCCAAGGAAATGTCTGAACAAGGGAGTTCATGCATGCAGCCACACATTCGTTTCTCACGCCCCTTCATCATTCTTGGATTCGCAGCGACCCTGGCGGCCTGCGCGGGTCCGGGACCCCGCCCGGACAGCGATTTGCAGCTGGCGACCGGGTCCATCACCCAGGCAGAGGCGGCCGATGCCCGCCAGTTCGAGCCGGTGCTGCTGAACCAGGCCCAGAACAAGGTGGCCGATGCCCGCGAACTGATCGATCGTGAAGAGTACAGGGAAGCCGAGCGCTTGCTGGAGCAGGCCTCGGTGGACGCACAGTTGGCCGGAGCGCGCTCCGAGACTGAAAAAGCCAGACGCGCCGTGGAGGAGATCAATGCCAACATCGAGAACCTCCGCAAACAGCTGGAAATGGACCAACAGTGAGCCCTGAAAGGAGATCGACATCATGAATCGTATACTGTCATTGATTACCACGGTCGGGCTTTCGGCGCTGATGTTTGGCTGTGCCAGCGCTCCTGAACAGAACGCCAGAATCGAAGAAGCCCGCATGGTCTACAACAAGATCGCGGAAGATCCCTACGTGGCCCGCAGCGGTTCCAGTCAGCTACGCAGCGCCCGGACACAACTGGATCGGGCCGAAGCCCTGCTGGAGGACGACGAGGATATCGTGCGGGTGGAGCACGCCGCCTACCTCGCCAAGCGCCATGCCGAGATTGCCGAGCAGCAGGGCCTGCGCGCTGAACTGGAAGAAGAGATCAGCTCCGCGGAGAAACGCCGGCAGGACATCATGCTGCAGCTGAAATCCAACGAGGCGGCGGCCCTCCGCGCACAAATGGAGGCCCTCCAGGCCGAGAAGACCGAGCGTGGTATGGTACTGACACTGGGTGACGTCCTGTTCGACGTCAACAAGGCCGACCTGAAGCCCGCGGGCGTGCGCACGGTACGACGGCTCTCAGACTTCATGCTGCAGTATGAGGAGCGCCGGGTGCGGGTGGAAGGTTACACCGACAGTACCGGTGCAGAGTCGTATAACCAGGACCTGTCCGAACGCAGGGCCATGGCCGTTCGCGATGCGCTGGTGGCCGAGGGCGTCGCCCGCAGCCGGGTCGAGGTAATTGGCTACGGCGAAGCCTATCCGGTGGCATCCAATGAAACCAGTGCCGGACGGCAGCAGAACCGTCGTGTCGAGATTGTCATCTCCGACGAGAACGGTGTGATCCAGACACGCTGAGGATCATTTCCGGCCGCGCCGGCTCTCTCCCTCAGTTCCATTTCCCAGACGGTCAGCGGGCACAACACGCCGAGCCAGGCCTGCAGCACAACAATCCCGATCACCACCAGATGAGTGACCCGGAACCAGAAATTCCGTACCCAGCGCCAATGCAGCAAGCGGCCCAGGAAAACCGCCACCAGGCCGAAAATAACAAAGGCCACCAGCAGCACATGCAGGACCAGCAGCGAATCCGCCAGCAGCAGATACAGCTCAGGGGACATGAGAGCCCCGCTTTTTCAGCGGCATCATGGCAACAGTCACAGCCTCCGGAAACCGAGATTAAACCCTTACTTTACCGGCCCACCCGCCAGTAAAACATCCCGGACTGTTTTCCAAGGATGGTTGCCTCGAAGCGGGTCCGGGCGGCCTGCCCCGCCAGTCCATAGCACACATGCAACGGTAACAGATGCTCCTCACGAGGGTGGCAGAACCGGGCGTAAGGCGCCTGTTCCCAGTGCCTCAGTCGGTCAGCCCGCTCGGTTTCACTGATCGTCGCATTGGTACAGGTATCCTCCAGCCAGACCTCGAAAGCCTCGTTCCGGGCCCGGATTTCCGGCGTGTTCGGCGTGAAGAATGCCCGCATGTTGTGGAACGAAAACCCGGAGCCGATCACCAGCAGGTTGTCGTAGTCCAGTGCCTGCAAGGCCCGGCCAATGGCCAGATGGGCCTCCGCATCCAGACTGTTCACCAGTGACAGCTGCACGCACGGAATATCCGCCTGCGGATACATCAGTTTCAACGGTACAAACAGGCCGTGATCAAAGCCCCGCCGGTCGTCCAGCCTTGCCGGTATTCCGGCCTTTTCCAGGGCCGAATGGATCTGCCCGGCAAGCGCCGGCTCACCGGGACAGGGATACTCGATGGCGTAGGATTCGGGGGGAAATCCGGAGTAATCATAGATCAGCGGCGGGTTGGCTCCCGCCGTGACCGTCGGCACCGCTTCTTCCCAGTGGGCGCTGACCACCAGGATCGCCGAGGGTTTGCGCAGCTTACCGGCAATTTCGGTGAGCCGATTCACCATCTCGCGGTGGCCGGGATCTCCCAGCAACGGCATGGGACCGCCACCGTGGGAAATGAACAGGATGTCTTGATGACTGCCCATGGAAGTGCCTCCTGGATACCGGTGAACTCCGGTACCCGTCGTGATGTCAGATCTGCCCGGGCCCTGCCGGAACAATGCCACTGGGGTTCAGCGCCTTGATGGAGTAATAGCCGGCCTTGATATGATCAAGATGCACCGTGCCGGCGATGCCATCAAGGGCCAGGATCCTGTGCATATAGGCGTGCAGGCCCGGCATGGATGCCAGGGTGTTACGGTTGCACTTGAACAGGCCGTGGTAGGCCGCATCGAAGCGCACCAGCGTGACGAACAGCCGGATATCGGTTTCCGTCAGCCGGTCCCCGAACAGATAGGTCCGCCCGTCCGCCAACCGGCTTTCCAGCTCATCCAGCGCGGTAAACACCTTGCCATAGGCCTCATCGTAGGCCTGCTGCGAGGACGCGAAACCGGCCTGGTATACGCCATTGTTCAGGTCCGTATAGAGGTAGGCGTTGAGCGCGTCGATGTCAGCAGCAAGCTCTGCCGGGTAGAGATCGGGGCCCTGATCCACCAGTTCTCTGAACGCCGAGTTCAGCATCCGCAGGATATCCGCGGACTCGTTGTTGACGATGGTTCCGGTCTGCTTGTCCCAGAGCACCGGCACGGTGGCGCGACCGGAGATCTGCGGATCGGCCCGGGTGTAGAGTTCGTGCATGTAGCGTGCGCCGTTAAGCGAGTCCTCGTCCGCACCCGGGAAACCGCCGAACTGCCAGCCCTGGTCCGTCAGCCGGGGATTCACCACCGTCACCCCGATCAACTCTTTCAGCCCTTTCAGCTCCCGCGCCATCAGGGCCCGGGACGCCCAGGGGCAGATGTAGGCCACGTAAAGGTGGTAACGTCCCTTCTCGACCTTGAAGCCGCCCTTGCCGGTTGGACCGGGCTCACCATCGGGCGTAACCCAGTTCCGGAACGACGAGGTCTGCCGGATGAAGCGTCCTTCGTCATCTTTCGCCTGTACCGGCTGCCAGTTCTCCTGCCAGACACCGTTTACCAGCATGATCCATTCCCCTCTGTTACAGGAGCACTCCCCGTTACTTGGGGAGTGCCTCAGTCAGTTATTGCCGTTAACCCTGTCTGCTTAGCGTGCCGCGACCGCGCTCTGGCTGTAACCTGCGCCACCGAAGCGCTCAAGCAGGACATTGTCCAGGGCAAAGCGTCCGCCACCCTGAATGGCCAGGGCGATACTGACCACGAACAGGGTCAGGGCATACTCGTAGCCGTTGTTGGACATGAACAGGCCGTTGCCGATGTGGACCGCAAAGATCGCCACCAGCATGGCAATGGCGTTGACCAGTGCTGCCGGGCGGGTCAGCAGACCCAGGGCCAGCGCCAGACCACCGAAGAACTCGGCACTACCGGCCATCAGCGCCATCAGGTAGCCCGGCTCCAGGCCGATGCTGGCCATCCACTGACCGGTGCCTTCCAGACCGTAGCCGCCAAACCAGGCAAACAACTTCTGGGCGCCATGGGCTGCCAGAATGAGTCCGACCGGTACCCGCAGGACCAAAGCGGCCAGACCGCCGGTGGAGCCGAAAAGCGCCTGTGCAAATTGAGTGTTCATAATCGTCACCTCGAATCTTTCGCTGTTGATGAGTTCTGAAGCCCCGCTCCAGAAGATGGGACCACTTTACTATCGCCAGATGAAAAGACTAAGGTGGTAGATGTTGGCTTATTATCAACTTTATGTTGATAATCGGGAATACCATCCAGCCAGGACAAACGAATGGACCGTATCGATGCCATGCGCGCCTTTGTCACCGTGGTGAACGAAGGCACCTTCACCCGAGCGGCGGACCGGCTGGAGATGTCCCCCCAGCTGGTCAGCAAGTACGTTTCCCAGCTTGAGCAGCACCTCGGCGTCCGCCTGCTCAACCGCACCACCCGGAAGCTTCACCTGACCGAGGCCGGCACCCGCTACCATCAGCGCGCCGAACAGGTTCTCACGGACATCGACGACCTGGAAAACCAGCTGGGCGACCTCCAGACCGAGGCCCGGGGCCTGTTGCGTATCAGCGCCCCGGTGTCCTTTGCCATCCGCCACATGGCTCCGTTGCTGACCGAGTTCCAGAAGGCTCATCCGGCGGTGGATATCGACCTGCAACTGAACGACCGGAAGGTGGATATCATCGAGGAAGGGTTCGACATTGCCCTGCGCATCGGCCACCTGAAAAGCTCGTCCCTGATCGCCCGACGCATCGCGCCGGTCCGGCTGGTGCTGTGCGCCTCCCCGGACTACCTGAAACAGCACGGTACCCCCCAGCGCCCGGAGGACCTCGAGCATCACCGTTATCTGCGCTACAGCTATATGGATCAGGATGCCACCGGACAGGTACACCGGTGGCTTCAGAGTTCAGCGAGGCAGGCGGGAGGTGACATGGTGAGCAACAACGGCGACGTGCTGGTGGAAGCCGCCATCGCCGGTGCCGGAATCGCGCTGCAACCCACCTTCATCGCAGGCGCCGCGATTCGCGACGGGAAACTCCAGGTGATCCTGCCGGATCACGAACCAGAGTCAATGGCCCTGTACGCAGTGTTCGCGCACCGGCAGCTGCTGGCCAGCAAGGTGCGCAGTTTTATCGACTTCCTGGACGGCTACTTCGGGGAACCACCCTACTGGGACCGGTTCGAGTGAGCTAAAGTGATTGCACTGGTGTGACAAACTCGGACAGAAACCAATGGCAAACGACCCTCTCGCGCTTGGGCAACTCTACCAGCAACAGTCCCGACGAGTGCTCGCCACTCTGATCCGCCTGCTCGGCGATTTCGTCCTGGCCGAAGAGGCCATGCAGGAGGCGTTCGCCGCCGCTCTCCGCCAATGGCCAGAGGACGGTGTTCCCGACAACCCGACCGCCTGGCTGATTCGTGCCGGCCAACGCAGAGGTATAGACCAGATCCGGCGCAAGCAGACCGCCCGGCAGCATTCCCAGCTTCTTGCTTACGAGGAGGGCGTTACCCCGGAGCCCGATGAACAAACCATCGCAGACGACCAGCTCCGCCTGCTGTTCACCTGCTGCCATCCCGCCCTTTCCATGGATGCGCGGGTAGCCCTGACCCTTCGGGAGATGTGTGGGCTGTCCACCGAGCAGGTAGCCAACGCCCTCCTGCAAAAACCGGTCACCCTGGCCCAGCGCATCGTGCGCGCCAAGAAAAAGATCCGGGCAGCCCGGATCCCCTACGAGATTCCGGGAGCAAAAGAACTTCCGCAGCGTTTGCCGGCAGTGCTGCGTGTCGTGTACCTGGTGTTCAACGAAGGCTACTCCCGAAGCGACGGAGACTCTGTAGTCGACGCCAGTCTCGCCACTGAGGCAATTCGACTTGCCGAGGAGCTCGGGGGCCTGCTGCCGCAAGGGGAGGTGTTCGGACTTATCGCACTGATGCGGCTGCACCATTCGCGGCGCCACGCTCGCCAGGACGCGCAGGGAGAACTGGTGACCCTCGAAGATCAGGACCGCACCTGTTGGGATCAGCACGACATCCGTCAGGGGCTGCAATACCTGGAACTCGCCCTTGCCAACACCCCTACCGGCCCTTATACCCTGCAGGCCTCCATCGCTGCCGTGCACGCCCAAGCGCTTCGGGCAGACGCCACTGACTGGGCGCGGATTGTCCGGCTTTACGACGCGCTTTACCGCCAACAACCTTCTCCGATAATCGCACTGAATCGGGCAGTCGCCGTTGCCATGCGTGACACACCGGCAGATGGGCTTCAGCTCCTTGATGCCCTAATCAACGAGAAAGCCATTCTCAACTATCATCTGTTTCACGCCGCGAAGGCCGACCTCCATCGCCGGGCCGATGAGCCGAAAGCTGCAGCAATGGCCTACAAACGCGCCATAGAACTGACCAGTCAGGGCCCCGAGCAACGATTCCTGCAACGCCGGTTGGCAAAACTCGGACCCACCATCTGAAAAAATTTTCCGATGCTGTCGATTTCCGTTGGTACGAGCCGACTCAGTCATAGAACCACCAACGGAGGACCACACCATGAAATACATGTTGATGCGCAAGGCAGATTCAGACACGGAAAGCGGAGTACTCCCCTCAGACAGCCTGCTCCAGGCCATGGCTGACTACAATGAGCGAATGACCCGAGCCGGGGTGTTTGTCTGTGGCAACGGCGTGCGTCCGAGCCGCGAAGGCTGCCGGATTGAATTTCACGACGGCGAACCGACCGTAAGCTCCGGTCCTTTCCGCATGACCGGAGAACTGCTGGCTGGGTATAGCGTGCTTGAAGTCGAGTCCCTGGAAGAGGCTATCGACTGGGCCCGACAGTGGCCGAAGGAGGATGCCAACGGCAACGTCACTCTGGAGCTGCGTCGATATTTTACGCTCGATGACTTCAGAGCCGGCCCCGGACTGGAGAAACACGAGGCCCTGGGCCACCTGCCAGTGGAAATGAACGTGCATGTGGCATTTCCCGGAACCTGCCGCGAGGCCATGAAGTTCTATTCCGAAGTCACGGGCGGCCACCTGGAGGCCATGATTACCTATGGCGAGACCCCTGCCTCGGAAGACGTGCCCGCAGACATGCACGATCAGATCGTCCATGCCTCCCTGAATCTCAGAGGGCGCAGGCTTATGGGCGCTGATTGTCCGGAGTATCAGGCGCCAGTGGGCACTCAGGTTCACCTGGAATACGACCGCGAGGATCAGGCTGAACGGGTCTTCCGATCACTCTCGGACGGAGGTTCCGTGCTCATGCCATTCGAGCAGACCTTCTGGGCTCACCGCTTCGGCATGGCCCGGGACCGTTTCGGGCTTCAGTGGATGGTCAGCTGCGGCCTTGAGCAGTGCATGTAAAAACAAAAGGAGCAAGCCATGAAATATGTTGCCCTGGTTTACTACCAGGAAAGCATCATCGAGGCGATGACGGAACAGGAATGGCACGACCTCAATCAGGAATGCGTGGCCGGCGTCGAGCGACTGTCGGCCCAAGGTCATTTCGTGACCGGACAGCCCTTGCAACCGGTGGGCACCGCAACCACCGTGCGGGTCCGGGACAAGGAGGTTTTGATAACAGATGGTCCCTTTGCCGAAACCAAGGAACAACTCGCGGGGTTCTACCTGCTCGAAGCCAGGGATCTGAATGAGGCGATTCGAGTGGCAAGCCGTATTCCACCCGCACGCTTCGGCAGTATCGAAGTTCGACCCGCCCGAGAGCTGCCGCCCAAAGACTGACCAAGGAGACTCGCGATGAGTTATATCGATGGATTTGTTGCCGCCGTACCCACCGCCAACAAGGCAGAATACATCCGGCACGCCAGTGATGCCGCCGCCGTCTTCAAGGAACACGGCGTTGTGAAGATGGTGGAATGCTGGGGAGACGATGTGCCCGAGGGGGACGTCACCTCCTTTCCCATGGCCGTACAATGCCGGCCAGACGAGACGGTGGTGTTCTCATGGCTGGTATGGCCTTCCCGGGAGGTACGGGATAAGGCCATGCCCAGAATCATGGAAGACCCCCGCTTACAGCCGGATGTAAATCCCATGCCGTTCGATGGCAAGCGGCTGATCTACGGGGGCTTTGAAGTCGTGGTGGACGTATAGCCGGGGCTGGGACGCCGCCTCAGCTTCCGGCCACACCCGCTGCACGGGCCCGGGCCGCGTGCAGCTTCTTGTAGCTCTCGACCAGCCGCAGGTGCTTGTCCAGGCCTTCCAGCTGCATGTTGGTCGGGGTCAGGCCGTGGAAGCGCACGGTGCCCTCCACCGAGCCGACCACCGCGTCCATGGTGTCATCACCGAACATGCGGCGGAAATTGACAATGTAATCGTCCAGCTCCAGCTCGTCGTCGAGGGTCACCTCCAGGACTGCCTGCATGGCCTGGTAGAACAGGCCCCGCTCGACGGTGTTGTCGTTGAACTGCAGGAACATCTCGACGAACTCCAGCGCTTCCTCGTGCCAGCCCAGGGCCAGGCAGATCAACAGTTTCAGCTCGAGGATGGTCAGCTGTCCCCAGACGGTGTTCTCGTCAAACTCCACGCCGATCAGGGTGATGATGGTCATGTAGTTGTCGAGCTGGCTGGCTTCCAGCCGCTCCGCCAGGTCCGCCAGCTGCTCGTCGCTCAGGGCGTGCAGGTTGAGGATGTCCTCGCGGTAGTCCAGGGCCATGTTGGTGTTGTCCCAGATCAGATCCTCCACCGGGTACACCTCGGAATAGCCCGGCACCAGGATGCGGCAGGTGGGCGCACCGAGATCCTCGTGCACGGCCACGTACACTTCCTTGCCCAGGTCCGCGAGGATGCCGAACAGCAGATCGGCCTCTTCTTCGTTGGTGCCGGAGAAATTCCAGTCACTGAACGGGTAATCGGACTTCGCGCTGAAGAAGCGCCAGGACACCACACCGGTGGAATCGATGAAGTGCTCCACGTAGTTGTTGGGCTCGGACACCGCCTTGCTGTTGAACGTGGGTGGCGGCACGTCGTTCAGGCCTTCGAAGCTGCGGCCCTGCATCAGTTCGGTCAGACTGCGCTCCAGCGCCACGTGGAAGCTCGGGTGCGCCCCGAAGGAGGCGAACACACCGCCGGTCTTCGGGTTCATCAGGGTCACGCACATGACCGGGAACCGGCCACCGAGGGAGGCATCCTTCACCAGCACCGGGAAGCCCTGGGCTTCCAGGGCCTCGATGCCCTCCACAATCTCCGGATAACGCGCCAGCACCTCCTTGGGGACATCCGGCAGGGCAATCTCTTCCTCGATGATCTGCTTCTTCACCGCCCGCTCGAAAATCTCCGACAGGCACTGCACCTTGGCCTCGGCCAGGGTGTTACCGGCGCTCATGCCGTTGCTGAGGAACAGGTTCTCCACCAGGTTCGAGGGGAAGTACACCACTTCACCGTCAGACTGGCGTACGTACGGCAGCGCGCAGATACCCCGATCGACCCGGCCGGAGTTGGTGTCGATGAGGTTGGAGCCGCCCAGCTCACCCTCCGGGTTGTAGATGGCCAGGCAATGGTCGTCGAGGATACCCTCAGGCAGCTCGTCGTCCGGGCCCGGCTGGAACCATTTCTCGTCCGGGTAGTGCACGAATTCGGCGTTGGCGATCTCCTCGCCGAAGAACTGGTCGTTGTAGAAGAAGTTGCAGTTCAGCCGCTCGATGAACTCACCCAGCGCCGAACACAGGGCGCTCTCCTTGGTGGCGCCCTTGCCGTTGGTAAAGCACATGGGCGAGGCCGCGTCGCGGATGTGCAGGGACCACACGTGGGGCACGATGTTGCGCCAGGAGGCAATCTCGATCTTCATGCCCAGCTCGCGCAGGATGCCGGTCATCCGGGCAATGGTCTGTTCCAGCGGCGCGTCCTTGCCTTCGATGAAGGTGTGGTGCTCGCTGTCCGGCTCCACCATCAGCAGCGCCTGGGCGTCTTCGTCCAGGTTTTCCACCGTCTCGATCTCGAAATCGGGGCCGGTCTGCACCACCTTTTTCACCGTACAGCGGTCAATCGAACGCAGGATACCCTGGCGATCTTTCTCCGACAGATCCTCGGGCAGCTCCACCTGGATCTTGAAGATCTGGTTGTAACGGTTCTCCGGATCAACGATGTTGTTCTGGGACAGCCGGATATTATCGGTGGGAATGTTGCGCGCCAGGCAGTACACCCGCACGAAATAGGCCGCACACAGGGCCGAGGACGCCAGGAAGTAGTCGAAAGGACTCGGCGCCGAGCCATCGCCTTTGTAGCGGATGGGCTGATCGGTGACGACGGAAAAGTCGTCAAACTTGGCTTCAAGGCGGAGGTTTTCGAGAAAATTGACTTTGATTTCCATAGCGGGAGCACCAGGCTTGGAGAATTTCGGCGAGCCGTCAGGCTGAAATCCGTTATTATCCAGTTTTTGCAAGGCCCCGTCTCTCCGTAATACTGCGACGGACCGGAGCCGACCCATCTTTTCATCGCACCCTTCGAAAATACGGTGCGGCATCAACCAACGAGGAGAAAACACTATGATCGGCTACGTCACCATCGGTGTCAGTGACATGGAACGGGCCAAGGCCTTCTACAGCGACCTGCTGGGTGATCTGGGCGCGAAGGTGCTGGTGGATATGGGCCGCATCGCCTTCATCGGCAAGAGCATGCGTGAACCCACACTGGCGGTGTGCACCCCGTTCAATGAAGAGCCCAACCACCCGGGCAACGGCAATATGCTGGCCATCCACCCCGGCTCCAAAGAAGCCGTGGATGCCCACTACAAGAAGGCCATCGAACTGGGCGCCACCTGTGACGGCGAGCCGGGCCAGAGAATTCCGGGGCAGTTCTACGGCGCTTACGTGAAAGACCCGGACGGCAACAAGCTGGCGTTTTTCTACTTCGGGTAAGCCGCCCGCTCAACACGCAGTGCAGGCCTGGCCGAGGGAGGCCGCCTGCATCGCGTGCCGATCTTCAAGACTCAAGTTTCTCCGGTTCCTTCTGGTCAGGTTCGGTCGTCTCCGGCTCATCCGGCTCAAGGGCGTCGAGATTCAGCTGGTTGTCGTAGGCCGCCTGCAGGCCGGTCTCTTCCTCCACTTCTTCATCCGGTTCATAGTCCAGATAGCGCGGGTAAAACGGCGACAGCAAAGCCACGAGAATCCCGATTGACGAAAACATGGCGAACGCATCGGCATACCCGAATTCGTTCACCAGCATACCGAGCAGGGGCGAGCCAGTGGCCTGACCCAGCGAGACCGCCATGAAAGGCAGCACGGGCCCCATCGACAGACGGCCCGGCAGCAGACGAATGCCGGTCATCAGATACAGCCCCGTCAGACTCATATAGGCGAGACCGAAGACCAGCGCGGAGAATCCCGCGATTGCCAGCCGGTCCGGACTGGCGGCAAGCAAGGCCAGGCTCACGGAGAGCATCATCAGCATCAGGGCTTGGGTGATGGGCGGGTTGTTGCGATCGGCCAGGTCGGCTACCACCGCCCCCCCGAGACCGGCAACCCCGACCGCCAGCCAGAGCCAGCCGGTGGCATCGGATTCCAGGGCGCCCAGGGTGACCACCAGATCGGGCGCGAAGATCCAGTACGCGGCAGAAACAAAGCCCATCATGAAGGCGAACAGGGAGAGCCGGAGCAGGCGCCACCATTGCTGGGCGCTGATGGGTGGCAACGTTGCCACACTTGCCGGAGTGACCCGCGACACCGAAGGCAGGAAAAACCAGGCCGCAACCACCCCGATGGCAGCGAGGACCGCAAAGGAGAAATAGGCGTAACGCCACGCCCCGACCAGAAACAGGACCGTCGGCACAGCGACAATAACGCCGATGCTGGTCCCTGCGTTCATGACCGCGCTGACACGCCCGTGCAGCGAACGTTTCACCAGCGCCTGCATGGCAGCGGACAACGCCGGCATCATCAAACCGGTACAGATACCGCAGGCAATCACACCGATACCCAGCGAAACAGCCCCCGAAGCCTGACTGATGACGGCCAGCCCCACCGTACCGAAACCACCGGACAGCACGGCCGTGTTACGGGCCCCCAGACGGTCGGCCGCCAGAGGAGCGACCATGGTCGCCAGCAGGAAACTGATGAGCGGCAGCGCACCAATGATACCGATCACGTAGGGCGATAATTCCAGCTCGGCCCGGATAGGGGGCACGAACAGCCCGAAGGCAAAGCGCGCAAGCCCGTAGCTGATCGCAATCAGCGCCGCACCGAGAAGTGCAAACGTCGTGCTCGAAGGAAACTTCATGCCGCCTCCGCTCATTCCAGCCACGTAAATGGATCTATGGATGGGTAGCTGGCGATTCAAACCCTATCATGAGATCCCGGATGATTGTCAGCGTAGACGGCAACCATGCCATCAGCCAGATTAACCCTGGTTCACCAGCGCCTCAATATCGGCAAGAATCCCGGGCGCATCGGTAAGCCGGGCCAGCCAGCTCAGGGGGATCCCGCGCTCACCGCCGACACCGTGAAGTGCGGCCATGACCGGGCCGATGACCCAGGCCCGCCCGCAGGAGTCACCGCCGCAAAGGATATTGGCGCGAACGGCCTCCGTGTAACTGCCGGCATGGCTGAGGATGTGGAAAATCACCGGCATGGCTTCGTGCAGATAGCAGGTGCGCCCAAACCTTTCCCCGGCCGCCGGTCCATCGAGGGCAGAGCCCGAGCAGGCTCGTTTCAGACTTTCCGGATCCGGCGCCTCCGGAACTGCCGCCGCCGTGGAGTCGGACAGAGCGTCGCCCCGGAATACCCCGTCCATGAGCCTCGCGGCACAACGGGCCCAGGCAACAGCCTCATCGTTGTGATTGGTCACCCGTACAGCCGCCTCGACAAGCGCCATCAGATCCCCCTGCCCCAAGTGACTGGCAACCAGTGGTGACAGCTTGGACACTGCCGGGAGTTGCAGGTCATCGGCACCACTCTCCGATTTCAGGTGACGGTCGATGGTTTCGGCCAGATGAACACCGGCGTCCTGGATTGCCTTCTCCTTGTAGGAAAGGTCAATGGCCTTGCGAACCGGCTCCGCCAGTTGCTCGCCGCTGAGGTGGCGGGTATAGGGCAACACTTTCTGAACCAGTACCCGCTTCTGCTTGTCGGTCAGTTCAGCCGTGGTCGTCGCCCAGGCTTGCTCAATGGCGTTTTTCTCGATGGCCGTCAGGTTATCCAGCGTGATCCGGGTCGGATTGTCGATGAAGCCCTGCCATTGCCCGCCCGGGCCAAAAAAGACGCGGAAACGCCGCTGGTAATCCCGGATGTCCAGCCTCCCGTCACCGGCCAGCAGGCTTTCTGTCAGAACCCCGGTGGCGGCGCCGTAGTGGCTGACATCGCCAACCTGCTTGCCCTCATGGGCAAAATACCCGAACCCTTTCCGGAAATAGTCGGCCCGCGGCGGCAGAAACTCCGGCGTTGTCCCGCCAACCTCCTCGATGCGATCGCTGTCGTACAGCCAATGCAGGCCCAGGCTGGCGGCATCCGCAACCCAGCCTCCGGCAAGGGCGTTGATGAGACGTGAGCGGTCTGTGGGCTTCGCTTCCTGGTTCATAGGCGTGGCTCCGGATTGGTTTCAGCTGAAAGCGGTCAGGCAGAGCCTACGGCATGAACTCATCCCCGGACTACCCTATAAAAGGGTAGACGATGCCAGGTCTAGCGCTTTCTTAAACTTATGGATTCAGGAGCGTCCCATGCAGCCCCGCCACATTGCCTGGAGTGTTTGCTTGATACCCGTCGTCGCAGCTCACGGGTCGTTTTTGTTCGGGTTGTGGGAAGGTGTGGCAAACGAATGCGTGCCGTATCTTGAGGGGTGCACGTCAATCAGTCGTGCGGCTCGTGAAGGGAATGCGATCTTTCTGTTTCGTGGCCTGATGATGCCAGTGGCGGCGCTGCTGGTATTATTCTGGTACCTGCAAAGCGTCTGGTTACGACAAGTCACCCGGGAACCCCATCCCTGGACCTTTGTTTCCGGGGCGATTGGTGCTGTATTCCTGATCCTCTACGTGGACTTCCTCGGCACAGAAGGAGACCTCTACCAGTTCCTGCGCCGATACGGCACGACGCTCTATTTCGCGTTAACGATCCTGGCCCAGATGTTCAGTATTCGAAGCCTTCAACAAAAGGCCGGCACACTGGACACGAAAATCCGTCGATACCTGAACCTGCAGTTCCTCCTGATGCTGCTCTATTGGTGCCTGGGCCTCGCCAACGTTGTCATCAAAGCCACCGGCGTGAGCTGGGCCGATGAGGCGGAAAACGTCATCGAATGGCACTTTGCCCTGTACATGTCCCTCTACTTCGCATTGAACGCCATGATGTGGAAGCGAAGCAGGTTTGAATGGCGATTTGGTGTTGAGCGAGGCTGACCAAGGCCTCGGCTCCGGAGATCTGGACCAGTAAAACCGGCGCTCCTTCAGTCAAATCAGGTGGAATCAATATGCCCTATCTCAGTTTCTGGAAGACCCGCGGATCAATCGCGGCCGCTCCAAGCATGCCACCCGAAAGAGCTCCAGCGATTCCCGGGATCAGAACGTCCTGGCCTGCCAGAAACAGACCGGGAATAGGGGTGCGAGCGTTGAGCGCGTCGGACAACATGCGGCGGGGGGTGGTTTCGACACCGTAAAACCCACCTTTATCGTGGCCCGTGAATGATATGGTGGCAAGTGGCGTGCCCAGTTCGTGAAACACAATCAAAGGCGCCAGCGCCGGGAATTTATCGGCGAAGAATGCCAGCATTCTGGCCTCGATCTTCTCCTTGAATGCACGCCATTCCGCCGGCCGTTCCGCAGCGCCGCCGTTTGCAAATTCGTCGACGGCCGACCAGTCAGACAGAACCAACATTTGACCGGTGTGTCGGTTCGCAGGGCCGGGATCGTGCGCGGGATCTTTCAGTGAGGGGAAGGACACAAACGACATCGGGATCGATTCGTCTGCAGCTGCGGACCAGATTCCGACATTGGGGTCCCACGTTTCATGGAACCAGTGATTGGCTCGCGTCGCGCCGTGTTTGGCGATGTCTCCCTCAAAACCGAGATACACTTCAAAGTGACAGACTGACGGCTTGAACGTGGCGATCTCGCGAGCCCAGTCCTGTGGGGGAATTTCTTCCGGCAGAAGCCGTTTCACAGTCTCACGTGCTCCAACCGCCGAGACTATTCTGGGCGCGTTGATTTCTTCACCGGATTTGGTTCGTATGCCCACAGCATGGCCGTCTTCGAGCAGAATCTTGCTGACCGGTGTCCCCGCCCGAACGGTGCCTCCGGCAGCTTCGATTACCGAAACGAGCCCCTTGGCGATAGAGGCGGCCCCGCCTACCGGGTAGGCGGCCCCTTCGAGATAGTGGCCCATGATGGTTGCGTGAACCGCGAAACTGGCTTCTGCCGGTTTTCCACCATAATCGCCCCACTGAGCCGACAATACGGCAGCGAGCTTCGGATTGCTGATGAGCTCCTCGATGACCTCACCGGTCGTGCGACTGCACCAGCGCTGGATCTTCCTGTTATTCCACCAGTGGTGGGCAGAACGGAATGGCTCCGGCATCGCTCGCTCGGCAGCCACCATGTGTCCGGCTTCCTCTGCCGATAGCAACGCCTCGAAGTAGGCATCTATTTCACCAACATGATCGGGGAAACGGTCCTTAAGCTCCATCTTGAAAGCTGCAGCCGGGCGCCCGACGGGTATCTCGAAACGATCCGGGAAATGCAGCGTGTCATAGACGGTACCGACCGAGCGAAACTCGATGGTGCCGCCACTGAGCCAGTCCAGAATGCGGCCCGCAGTTTGGTCATGGCCGAATGTACCGCAATAGTGCAGGCCAACATCCCAGGAGAAACCATCGCGAGTGAAGGAGTGAGTCAGACCACCAATCGCCTGCGCTTGCTCAAGCAGCAGGACTTTATGATCCAACCGGGAAAGCGCCGCGGCCGTCGTCATTCCGCCCATGCCGGACCCGATGACAATGACATCGAATCCGCTGGTTGACTGATTTGCTCTCATTTGACGGCCTCTCCGTATGCCATTCGTGTGACTGTGGATAAGAGCCGCAGCAAATCTGATTTCAGGCCGACCAACCACTCCTGGCGGAAAGCAGAGGCTTTGGCATCCGGTGCATAACGAGGTCAGCGCCAGGGTTCTCCTGGCTCGCTCTTGGGCAATTGGATTTCAGCGCCCTGCTATACATTTTAGTCCCTGGATAAAAAGGCACATAGCTGAGGTAAGAAACGTCCAAGGCAACTAAAATCGCTATCGCGAAACTGAACCAGAAGGAAGTGCAGAACCGATTTGAGCAACTTGTGATTCAACATTTTGATGGTTGCTCAATCTGGCAGTCCCTCGAATTTTGGCACCTCTCCCAACTCCCCATCCCAAGCAGCTTTGCTGGATGAAAAGATGTGCGCCGTTGGCAACATCGTGATGTCAGTATCCAAACACCCGGCAGGAACGACGAGCAAACCTGCGATCTGAGTGCTTGGCAATGCGGAACCACACAACTGACAAAAGCTCTTGCTATGACGAGTACCCGGAAGCGTAAAGGAAGTCACGGCATCTTCACCCGATTGCCAGGTCAATTCAGCCGACTGCGAAAATAGATTTGCCGCGTGAGCAGAACCCGTATCTTTTTGGCAATGCCGGCAGTGACACAGGTAAAAGCTGTCGAAATCGCCTTGTACTTCAAATCTCACGGTGCCGCACAGGCACGAACCGAAATGAGTAGCCATCAGAATCCTTTCCACAACCCATAATGAAATACACGCCCCAGTGGGCAACAAAATGACGCGCCCGTTTAGAAATTCTTATCGGCGCGCAGTGGCAGGCCAACCTGAGAGGCCACCATACTTCCGAACTCCATTGCTTCCGATCTACCTGCCTTTGTCCGTGGGTATTGCCCTAAAAACATATTGATTTCAAAGCCTTCGGCATGGTCACTTGAACTGTTCTTTCCCACCAGGTTCACATCGTAAAAGTGCCGCGTAGAATCGCCGCCACCGCCGCCGGCCAGTCCCGATTTGTATTCTGAATTCTCAATGACGCAAATATACTTGAAAAACCGCAACGGAATTTCCTCCCTGGACTGGAAGAACAGCCACCGCTTGCGCTTTATCACCATTCCGGCCTCTGTATCTATAAATCTTTCTGATCTGGCGAAGAACGTAACTGCCCCCAATATTACTAATACAACACCAATAGCTGATAAAAAATAATTATTACTCTTCATCCCTGGTAACAGAAATCCCAACAGGCCCAGGCCGAACGGGAACATCGAGATCAGTTTCGGGAAAACATGTTTTGCTGGTTGATAGATTTTCATCTCTGGATTTCTGACGCCTGGTCTATGCTGCCGATCTGGAGCGGAAGTCCACCGCCTACTGCGGCGGTTGGTTATATTTTGCCGGCTTTGGCTTGAGGCTCTGGCCCGGCACGCAACACCAAATAAAGCAGCGGACCTGCAGATACAAACACCGCTGTCAGAGCGAAAAACGGGATCAGATAGCCCAACCCTTTGCTGCGGCTCTTGGCGTCCCTGTACATCCAAACACAGGCCAGCGAGGCGAGAATGTAGAGATCTATGACAACCTGTGCGGTATCGGGGCTGGACATAAGCTGGACACCAAAGGCCAGAAGCGACTGCTCAGCGCCCGCCATTACCCAGAAGGTGAAGCCCATGAACAGGCAGAGGATGACTAGGGGAAATATCGATACTCTCATGATCTTCCTTGATTGAGGTTTGAGAAATATAACGTCCTTGTGAAGATTTTGACCTGATGCAAAAGCTCAGAATCTTCAGATTGCGACTCTAAGGGGAGTTCCGTGCCTCGGCAACGCCCCCTTTTCACAGGCTGCATGGAACTGGGTTACAGGCTAAAGTATCCTTTTTGGGGCGCTGCTGCCGTAGGTTTACAGGAAAGCCCATGTCTATTCAGCTTGATTTTCGCACCCTCAGCCTGACATTGATGCTTTTCAGCCTGGTGTTCGGTTTTGGTATGTTTGCTTATTCCAGAGCGCATCCCAAGTTCTCCGGTATAAAAACCATCGGTGTTGGATATTTTCTGATTGGTGGTGGCTGTGTGCTGCTCGGCCTGCGTCATTTTATTCACGATTTTGCGTCCATAGTGCTTTCCAACACCGTGATCATTATGGGTGTGGTGCTGATCTACAGAGGACTGTTTAGTTTTCTCGGTATCTCTCTGCGTTTTGAGCGTTGGCTGAGCCCGACACTGGTGGTGTTGCTTGCAGCTGTACTGTATTTCTATACCTTTCATATTCCAGATGTAAACCTGCGTATACAGGCTTTCTCTATCGCCTTTGCAGTCGCCTGCTTTATTGGTGCCAGCGGGTTGCTGCAACATCGTGAAATCCACAACCGTATGGTCGCCAAAATGCTTATCGGCATGTTTTTGCTGGTGGGCGCCTTCTTTATTTTCCGTTTGCTTTGGTCGTTTTTTGAAATACCGCCTGATGATTTCATGAAAGCAGGGTTGCTTAGTGCGTTGGCGGTTATCGCCGGGGAATTTTTGGTTATTTTATCATCGTTTTCCACTATATGGATGGCTTCCGATGAGCTGCAGGATGAACTCTCAGAGATGGCCCGGGTTGACCCCTTAACGGGGATCTACAACAGGCGGGCATTCGACGAATGCTGTGATATTGAGTTCAGCCGCGCGCAGCGTTCGGGTACCTCTTTCGCCATTATCATGTGCGACCTGGATCACTTTAAAAGAGTGAATGATGAGCACGGCCATCATATAGGTGATGAAGTGTTGAGGCGCTTTGCGGCTATTCTCAAAGACAGAATACGACAGCATGATGTGGTGGCGCGTTTTGGTGGCGAAGAGTTTGTCTTACTGTTGCCTGACAACAATACCGAGCAGGGGTTACAGGTTGCGGAGCAACTCAGAGCAATAACGGCAGCCACTCAGATTACCATTGATGGTGATATCAGTCTGACTCTTTCAGCCAGTTTCGGGGTGGCTCATTACTGTGCTGGTGACAGTGACTGGAGTGCGGTGCTGCACCGTGCTGATAATGCACTTTACGCTGCCAAAAAAGAGGGGCGTAACCGAGTTGTCGATCTGGCAACAGCGGCCGGTTATACGTGAATCGCCTCCGGGATCTGAGCCAATAGGTCAGTAACCCCGATATCCACACCCGCCTGAGATAACAAGGTTGAAACCTGCCCTCGGTGATGAGTCTGATGATTAAAGAAATGAAGCATCAGGCTCGAATATCGCTTATTGGCGAGAATCCCTTTGGTGTTGCGGTAGCTGAGGGTGAAATCCAGATCGTCCTCAGACAGCTGGGTTATCCAGTTGACAACCTGCCGATCTAGCCAGATTTGCTGCTTTGATAAGCTCCCGATATCGTCAAAGAGTACCTGATCCAGACTTGTCGGATTTTGAAGATCAGTGACCTCTCGCAACGAGTTCAAACAGGACGGGTGGGTAGCAAAACGTTTGAGCCAGATCGTATCTCCAACGAGGATGTGGTTCAGAGTTCCCAGGATGGAGCCAAAAAAGGCCCCGCGGTCTTTCGCCAGATCTGTCGCAGAAAGCTGTCCCGCAGCCTCATAAACCTTCGAGTTCATCCACTGATTGTAAGTGGCTAGCAATTCAAAGTGATATTTCAGGCTCATCGAAGTTCCATCTCATGTATAAAGCCGAGCACAGCGGCGCGTCTCACACGTCCGCCTTCCATGACTTGTTATATTTTGCTGACTTCGGCTTCAGGTCCTCGCCCACCACACAGCACCCAATATAGCAGCGGCCCAGCAGATACAAACACCGCTGTTACGACGAAGAATGGGATGAGATAGCCCAAACCTTTAACACAGCTTTTGGCGTCCTCGTACATCCAAACACAAGTCAACGCGGCCACAATGTAGAGATCAATGACGACCTGAGCGGTGTCTGGGCTGGACATTAGCTGGGCACCGAAAGCCAGAAGCGACTGTTCTGCGCCTGCCATAACCCAAAAGGTGAAGCCCAGGAATAGGCAGAGAACGATTAGGGGTAATGTCGATATTCTCATGATCTTCCTTGATTGAGGTTTAAGAAATATAACACTCAGCACAGGGGCGCCCTGACAAGGGCGGCCGCGTCCTGGTGCGACAGATTTAATGCCGGTTACCCGGCCATGCATTCTGGCACCCAAGCCGAATACCAACCCCCGATACTGTACTAGTACAACCCAGGGCGCCAGGGCCCAGAACACTGAATGGGCGGAAATTGCCCGCTGGAAGCGTCGGATGGCCCCGCGAACGGAACACTGAATTACTGATCAACACCACGGGCGGCGTTCTGGCTGCCGGCAACCGCCGAAGCGCCGGTCAAACACCCAACCTAAAAGCACTGAAGCAAGACTTTTAACGTCGCCAACACACGCAGCTTTGTAGTGGAGGCGCAGCCGCAACGGAAAAGCTTTCAGGTGTCTCGGGTATCGGGGGCCTGCCAGTTGAACCATTGGGGGCAGGTCAGGGATGTGCTGACGATGTAATTACAAAAAAGCGCCTGGTGTCACCAGGCGCGGCAATCTCTCTTATAGCGTCAGGGAAAGATGGCTTTCGAAGTGCTCTTGAGGAACTTATTTTACCCCAACTGTGAAAGCGCCCTGATCAGCTAGAACACCCAAGAGCTCAGCGAGATTGCCTCCATTGTTAATATAATTGAGCGTTTGACCTCCACTCGAAGAGATGGATTTCTGGGAGAGAAGAATCTCGCCACTTGGTCCCGTTGCCCATGATCCATTAGGGGGCTCCATTCCAAAGGCCGCTGAACTGCAGTGGAAGTCGAAAGCATCAACTCGTTCCAGAAACCCTCGACTACTCATACAAGTTGACGCTGCCCACCCAATCACCTCCGTTTTGTTAGTGGCCGCAACAACCTCGTTCCCATGGCGAACCCTATAATTCCCTTCTATGTTTCGGGATTGCTGGTGGGACACCCCATAAGCAAAAAGACCCGAACGTAGATCAAGGTAGTGAATGGTTGCGATTCTATTCCCACCATCTTGGGCATAGTCACCAGCCTCAATACCAAACTCTCCAAACCTTGTCATATGGGCAAATTTCGGAGATCCCTCACAATTTGTATAAGAACTGCTATAGCAAATAATGTTTAGCTCGGAATTGGGAATCACCGACTGTCCATTTACTTCCAACCATTTGTCAGCGGAGAGCCTCAGTTCCACCTCTCCAGTCTTATTGAAGTCAACGGCCAACAGAGCTGATTCCATTGAACTTGCAGAGGTATCAGCACTAAATGCTGCCCCTAAAACCCCTGGCGTGGCAGCCCCTAGGTCCAGAGACAGTCTATTAACATCGCTGATATACACCTCAAAATCATTACCCCAACTTGTGATCGTTGTTTTTACCCACCGAACCGACTTCGCTATTTTGCCTGCCCCATCAAAGAACCAACCCCCGCTGATTTCTCCATTTATAGGCTGGCTTGCAATTTCACGCCATCCATCAGGATAGGTAACAGAGTCGTACAATGCAGACGAAGTTGAGGGGGTATTTGGGCGAACGTAAAGTGTATCGGTGACTGAATCATTTACTACCGCCACCAACCATTCATCACCAACTCCGTCGGCCACTATCGCAGCGCCATGCACATTCCCCGGGGCAACAGAAAACAACTTGCCGCCCTGATAGATCTCGCTGGAGAATCCCGCCTCCCCAAAATATCTGGAGGAAGGTCCACTCCAGCTTAGAATTTTCGTGGGAGTATCACCCACGTAATGGCCCTTCCAATCAATGTTTCCGAAGGCTGCATTCTCAGTTGCTGTTGCATTCCAACTGCCATCATGGGTCAAAAACATTGCACCAGATGAGGTCCGGGCAACCAATCCATGATCAGCCTTTTCCTTGAGCTCATAGGTCTTAGCCTGAACAGTTTGGCCTTTGGTGCCTATGGCTTGAATCGAGAGGAAAACCCGCTCATCGGGCAAACCAGATACCGTTACCTTTCGCTGAGTGCGCCCGAACTCCGCAAATTTCTCCCAAGCAGGATTTTCATGATTATTCTCTTTCTGTTGTGCCAGCACCGGGTCATGGGTGAGATAAGCATCAAATCGCGCAATATATGGTTCATCGGCAGGCTCAACTGACCACTCGATTTCAGCGACTGTAGGATCTTCAGAATCGCGAAATGCCTCCACTATCTCCGGAGGTGAGATCTTTTTGGGCACCACATCCACGTCGATCCGTCGAAAGGGCGTCGCCGAATCATAAGCGCTTCCCACTTGTGAAATCTGGACAAGATTCTTATAAGTTCGGATTTCACTGGATCCCTGATTGTTGAAGCTCATTGATAGCGTTTGGGTTTCCCCCGGCGGAATCTCACCACCGTCGGGGTAGACCGTCAGGTAGCTGTCGTTCTGATAGTCTGCTCGCCAAGTTAGTGACTGCCCACCAACATTTTCGATGGACACTGTGCGGGCAATAGTTGAACTGTCGCCTTCTTCGATGATCTCCGATATGCCAGTCCCGTTTACCAACATGGATGCGGGCGCCGGACCGCAGGTATTGAGCTTGTCTTCAAAGATCTTGGCTTCTTTTAAACCAATATTGACCCGCAAATCCGCTGGTGAGATTCCAACTACCTCAAAAAACTTCTCGCCGCCCGTAGCTTTCCACTCCAAGACACTGCCCAGTCCTGCATAGATGCCATAGACAAGCGATTCATTACACTCCGATTCAATGTCGTATGAGGCACGTATTTCCGAATAAGCCTCGAAATTAATCGCCGGCCCCATCAGATCGTAGATCTGTACAGTGGGCTCCGCCGCGGCATACATTCGAAACCGTGCCTCACCTTCAAGGAATGGCTTTGCAGGGCTCCAATCACTGCCGGAACCGCTCGAGTATTCCCAGCCGGCACCTTTGGAATAGTAAACGCCGGCAAATACCGAGGAGCTCATGGTAGATTCCAGTCCCATCTGCCCCGTGACTTCGCCATTGCCCCCTATATAAACATCGACGTAGGGGTTCAAGTACACAGGCACAAAACCAATTAAAAAGGCGGTTCGCGAAAAATATATCCGGCCAAGTAATTCCCTTATAACGTCATTGCCGTTCGCATCCTTTGGCGTCTTGACCGATCCCTCGACTTTGAGCGCAATGTTCGCTTCATTACTGATTGACGGAGAAACCTTGAAGAACTGTAGTCCTTCGTAAAACTCGAAGGACGCACTCACATCCAGCTCAAAGGTCACATCAATGCTGCCCGAGAGTTCGACCAGCCTCTCATTAACCTCCCAGACATTGTTGAAAGGGTTGAGCGATTTACTATCCGCCTCAGCAGGCTCGACCGCCAGTCTGATCACAGAGGAATCATTGCTGGGCTGAACCAATAACTTATAAGGTTTGATCCTGAGTGACTGAGAGGCTTGGGAGACCAGAGAGCTGGGATACTCTATCGACTCGATGTCATCCGCCGAAAACACCTTGCTGAAAGTTCCCGTCCCTTTTTCGATCACATCCGTGAGCTTGGCTTGCGCATAGCCGAACTCCACTGAGTCAGGGTAATTGATTACGTCCAGAATACTGACGAGGAGCGCTTTTCCATTGACAATGAGTGAGGCCTTGTCGCCCGCGGAAAGGTTCATCAAGCGGCTTTTCAAGGTCGGATCGGAAGGCAGATCTACTGTAATTCGGTCAGCTGTGACCTCGCCGGTAAGCCCCTCGCCTAGGCCAACAAAATTCGCTGCAATCGAGACTTCGGTGTAACCGAAGTTAATTTCCACGACACGGTCACGCTTAAAACTGCTCAGTTCACAGCGAGTGCCATCGACACTAACGCTGTCGCAGCCATCCCATCCCAGTATCTGACTGTCCGAGTCCGGGTAGGCGGTCAGGTAATAACTGTTCGAGCGACTCTTGGCTACGTGAAAGCGGCTTTTAATTCGCGACGGGTCGTAAACCCGTTCGCCATTTTCATCCAGCACGTAGCCGGCGCCGAAACCGACCACCGTGATGCCGGCATATTGGGAGATTGATTCATCCTGCGCCAGAGAAACACTGCCACCAACGAGGTTTTTGATTTCAGTGTCAACCTCATCAGCGGGCGTGCCCGAGAGCACTTGAGTCACGTAGGTTTGCGAGTCGCAACAGAGGATTGAGAAATCTAACGCCAGGCTATCGTTGTGCTGCGGATCATTTGGATTGAAGTCGAGCACATCCCGGTAGTTTACCGAACCGTCATCATTGAGGTCCTCAGATAGGAACAGGCCGGCAAGGTTGTCCAGATACCGGAGCGAGTCCGTCCGTTCGGATCGTTGCACATACCGTTTCGAGATGCGCCATACCAGATCGGTCAAGGGGCTGACATGGATGCCGTTGCGGACCGCTTCGGCAGAGGCTACAGCGAAGACTTTTGCGTTTTCAGAAACCGACAGTGACTGGCCGCTAATATCGGTGCCACCACCTACCCTCACGACAACCAGCTCCTCGGACGACAGTGCACTGAGGTCGACTTTCCATTGACTCGCACCCAGGCTA
This sequence comes from Marinobacter sp. C7, assembly GCF_022343555.1. Lineage (GTDB taxonomy): Bacteria > Pseudomonadota > Gammaproteobacteria > Pseudomonadales > Oleiphilaceae > Marinobacter. Next base: position 188,725 of record NZ_JAKQZH010000002.1, read on the forward strand.
CCAGAACCGTCACTTACAGTTGTTTCGCCATAAATTGCAGTACTGGAGAGGTTGGTAATCGTTACATCGCCGCCAACATTCTTCAGAAAGTAAGCGTGGCTGGTTCCGGGAGGCGTATCTGGGCCGCCTGATGAATAATCGCGACAGCCAAGGAGGGTCAAGAATACGGCGAACAGTACGAAAAACTTCAGAGATAATCGTATGGGCATAATCAGTCCTTTAATGTACAACAAAAACATTTCCATATTGAGCCAGCACCGTAACACAATTTAATGCGAACGAACGATGAACAACTTACAACCGCCATAACTCAGTGAAACGAAAACATAGACTCGTAAGAAGAGGCAGCTCACAGGGCATTGAGAACATCTTCTACCCGGAAGGGATCATGGCGTTCCTATACGCCTATCCCTATGTCGAGAAGATACCGGTGACCATCACCGGGGGAAGTGCAGAACGAACTGGAATGATTGGTTAGGCATGTTGGTCTATTTCTAGCCTGGCTACGACTTCCGCAATCAAAATTTCGAACGCTGCCTTATATGGTTCGATTTGGTTTTTAGTCGGGATGTGCTCTGATTTTCTGATCGTCATGTGCGTATGGAGATCAGCAATGGGTCGTGCTTCATCCTCCAGCCGGCCTAGGACCGATTTCAAGCTGCGACCTGACTGGGCAACCACCTCTTTAAACGATTTTACTTCAAATATCGGTGGCACATGGTTCATAACGGCGCGGAGTAAAAGTACAGACGTAATGTAGTTACCTCTGGCATATGCATCGTTCAGCTCTTCACACATTTTGACGAGCTTGATGGCATCAAATTTACCTTTCGGGGCGGCTTTCAGGCCCATCAATAAGTCGGCATTCAAAAATGCGGAATTGCTTGCGACGATGTCTCCGTAGTTCGGTTCTTTGCTCGCTTCCCACAACGCGTCGATCACAACGTATAGCTCACTTCGTAAATCGTGGGCGTGTGCAATATAAGGCGGTACATCCAAATCTAATGAAGCGACAAGATCGGCAAGGTCAGGATCGCCAATACGTTTTACGGCTCCGACGAAACGACGGGCGATATCCCGAAATCCGGCGCTATAGGCATATTGGAGATCTGGATCATCACTCGGACTGCATTGGCCGAGTGGAAATTGTTCGATCTCATCCCCGAGTTTGGTAGCTAAATCGAGTGCAGTCGTCACGAATTACTCCATACTGCCTAACGCCCGACTCACGCGCCGGTTTGGAGCCGCGAAGCGGCGGAAAATCGGTCGCGGTGCACCCGATTGTTAACGTTTCTCCGGTACAAAATACGGAAAAGCCAACCCTGGGTTGAGTTCAGAGAAGATATCATCCAACCGATAAGGATCTTCCTCCCAAGCAATCCCGCCCCAAGACAACGCTCCTTGTTCCAGAGCTATCGCCATAGTTTTCATGTAACGCGTTAGATTTAAGTAAGCGATATGAGGCTCGTCCTCGATGAAATGGAACACTACTGGGCTTGCTATCTTGCGGTCTTCATCGCACTTTACGCCATACCATTCGCCCTCGAACTCAAAAACTGGAACCCAATCAGGCTCCCAGAGCGACCATTCTTGGGTTGTTAATTCGCGGTACTCTGCTAAAGCTTCCTCAACTGAAAGGAAACGGTGATACCAGATAAAATTTGAAGTGCTTTCTCCGTTGTGCCACTTCCATATTTCCAACAACTCCTGCGGAATCTTACATTGGAGCTCCCTCTCCAGCTGAGCAATATCCTCTGGTTTAGCTCCTTGATTCAGTTGTATTCCCGTTTCGTTGCCCTGATGATGCCCTTCGATCGTTTCAAGGGCCGCTCTAAGTTCGGCTATATCCGCTGCATCCGAGGCATTCTTCAAATCGACTTCACCTATGAGTGAGTAAGAGTTGTCAGCAGGGTTGCATGCCATCAGTAATAGCCCGAAGAGGATTATGCCGAGAAGTCTAATCATGATCGTTAACGCTGAGGTAACCGGCGCCAGAGCGCCAGCGAAGGGAACCAAAAGCGGCACGCTTTTGGCGTCCGGTTGACTGCCTTGTTAAGGCTCAGGGTCAATTCCGAATTCTTTGGCAAACTCTGGATCGATCCAAGCCGATTTGACTTTGCCTCGTTCTAATTCCACTTCCGATGGCGCAACACAGCAATCGACAAATTCCTCCATCGATTCGGCAATGATTGAAGCCTGCCCTGTTTCATGATCCCAAAAGGAGACTCCTGCTGCCGACTTGAGGAAAAAATTGCCGCACTCATCTTCTGCAATCAAATCTGCTTTGGGAACATCATCAGGGTATGGCCCGCTGGCTTTTCGAAGCACACCATATTCAGTGCCATCCGTTGCTTTAAATACCTTCCCGTAGATCTGATTCAAGATTCTTTTGCCTTAACGCTGAGCACAGCGGCGCCACGTCAGTGGCGTCCGGCGGCCATCGGCCGCGTACTGATGCGCCTTGTTAATTTGATGCACCTTCGTCAACTCCGAAAGCCTGCCTTACAGGTTGGGTGAAGAAATATACGGTAATCGCTACCGGAATTATGACTGAGGTGATGAAAGAGATCTGAAACTCTTGATCGGGCGCCACACCTAAACCCCAAAGCATGACATCAGATAAGTTGTTGAGTCCGAGGAGAGCAACAAGAATTAAGAATACCCAGTAGGCCCATTTCTTGAGGGCTATAACCGCGAATGATGTTAAGAAAGCAATTACGGAAAAAGCCAACAGAGCAATGGACAACCCCGAAAAATTGCCACTCATCAACACACTTACAAAGCTAGCACCTGATGAAATCATCAACCAAATTGCAGCGAGTGCTACACCACCCGGGCGCTTCGAGTCGATATCTTTCTGGTTAGATACTTCCCGTGCTTCCATGTTGGGTTCTACTCCTTTAGAAATTAACGCCAGCCATAAGCGGCGCCCTGAAAAGGGCGTCCGGTGGAGGGCCTTCGGCCCGGAACAACCTTAATGGCCTTGTTAGATTTTATATGCATACCCCGTACATCCTGCACCAAAGCCATAAGCTAAAATAAGCAATAGCAACAAGCATTAATGGGCTATAAACCAACAACACTAGGCCACGTGGTCTGATTCCCATTGGCAGTTGCCATAAGGCAACGATGCCCCCTAGTGTGGAAACTACTGAAAGAACATGAAGATCGAGCTCAGTCCCTGATGCAGTAGTTGCTACTGATAATAAAATCACTATCAGTGGAGGTAATGTGGTAGCACCTATAATGCTAGCGGCTATACGCATTTCTGTCCGATGACAATCTAACGCCCGCGTTACGGGCTGGTTTGTAGCGCCAGTGAAAAACCAGTCCCGGTACACGCGCTTGTTAAAAGTTGACTACTTCAGCCTGCCATTGGTGGCCAGTAATCGGAGAACGAGATTTTCACCGATCTCCGCGTATTGTTCTTTGGACAATGACATAGAATCTAGATCACCGGACGGATATGCATTGCACGTATACAGCGCCATCTTGCTCCAAGTCGTTGGTTCCGCGGACGCATCAGTCTCAATATCGTCGAACGTGAGTCTCGCCTTCTCACCATCCCTCTCGATGTATGCGGCTACCCCTTTCATGCTACGGACTCCTTCAAGACTTTTAACGCTGGCGTAACGGGCCGGTTTGTGGAGCGGCAGCGGAACAAAGCGGTCCCGTTGACGCATTTGTTATAACATTCATTCTACAATTTTCTTCTGCTTTTGATATTCCTGCTTAAGGCAGCCAAATAAATTATCGACAAGATTATAGAGCTGGTTATTAATATTACTAAATTCAGACTTTTTCTCTGAGAGGTACCGCTTAAGGCTCTCAGTACGAACATATTTATAAGCTTTAACTGTCTTCTCATCATCAATGTGCTCGAAGTCATTAAGATAAAATAATTCAAACTTTTTGAGCTCTCTATCTAACAAGGAATGACGGTGAATCAGTGTATGCCTTGCTTGCTCATGTTCTTTAAGGTACCGAGAAATTGCTTTTATCGCCTTATGAACGTCGGGACGGTGCTGTACCTTGTAGTTACTGACTATAATCCCATGATTGACTTTTTCTTCATTGATACATAAATGAAAAACAGCATTTACAAGTTGAAGGACTCGATCATGTACAGATTTTATGCGAATTAGGTAATTTTCAATGTTGTATATCAGATGATCCGCCCGAGAAGCATTCTTCTTCGAGTAATCGAAATTCGACAACAGGTCGATTGCTAAGTCCAGCTGTTTACACCAAGAAACTGTGTTTACCAAATAAAAGCCGACCTTTTGGACGTAATATTGGTACTCAGATAATTCAAGATCCTCAGGCAGTTCGGTTGCCAATCTATCGATTTCAATATCAGAAAAAGCTTCTTTTCCGTCTTCGATAACAGATAAAAAGAAATCAGTTTCTTCCAATTTTTGAAAATTACCCATGACTTTCCTGAGTTATAACGCCCGGCACAGCGGAAACCGTAGTGTAGTGGCTTTGTGCAACAATGGGCGAAGCCCATACACAAAGCCGCGAAGCGGAGGTTTTCCGACTGCTGCCGATTGTTATGCATACCTCGACGTCTTTAAGTTGAGTGAATTATTCTGGTTTATAAAAATAAGGTTCATATATGGCTCTATCTACCTTATATGGTCCTTCCATATCCTCAGGAAGTAATTCAGGATGCTCTTTCCAGAGAGGTTGAAGAACTTCCAGAAATAACTCACCCATTACTTTACCAATTCGTTGTCGATACTTTTCAAAGTTTTCTTTACTGTCATGGTCCATTACGAAACGTACACTTTGGTCCAACTTTCCAGACACTTGCATTAACAATATGCTTAATTTCTCAGCATCGTCTTTATTCATGATTTTAATCCATTCGAAATGCATAACAGCCAATTATACGAACGCGTTCGTATATCACCCGTTCGTAAAACTCCATTTAAAAGCACTCAGGAACAGCTCCCGATTTTCCGTAAAAACAAAACCTTATGAGCCTTCCATCACGGCTACGCCGGAGTTATACGCCCACCTCTGAGTCACCCCTGCTCATAGCCAAGGGCGTATAACTCCGCCCGTGCTTTTTCCTCTTTTCAACACTATCAGATAGATACAGGGATTTCTCATGCAACTTTCGGAGTTTTGCGAACGCGTTCGTATAACTCCGGCTCTCACTGGTCTGCGCGCTGCAGGGCGCGGCCAAGGTTGTAGAAATAATCCCGGAAGGCGTGATTGATGCGGTCACGGTGCTCACCCTGTGGATAAAGCCCAAGTTTTGCCTCTTCGGACTCGCGGGTGCCCTGGACCAGGAACGCATTTTTGCAGTCGGCATCCTGCACGAAGGCTTCGAAAGCACGGGCGCAGAGTTCTTCGGGCTGGCTGTAATAGTGCACGCCGGCGGCCTTGTCGGCCTTGGCAGACTGACGGAACAGGTCACTTGGCTCATCGCCGGTGTCGTTTAGCAGCACCGCCCGATAACAGGCTTGCAGGCGGTCGTTCAGCGGGTGGGCGATGGCATCCTCACGGGTAAGCCAGAGTTTGGAGGCGAACTCGCCTTTGCCGGGGCCTGTGAATATCTTGTCGGCGATGTAGTGGTCGAAGGCGTGGAACCACTCGTGGGCGATGCTGCCCGGGCCGGCGTTCTTGGCCAACGCCAAGCTGCGGGTGGCGGGGCTGTAGTGGGCGGAGACGCCGGGCCAGCCACCGATGCCATACTGCAGCGCCAGGGTGCCGCGCAGGGAGATGAGGGTTTCGGTGCCGCCGAGGATGGTCATCAGGTCGCACAGGGCGTCGTAGAAGAGTCCGGCGCTGCGCTGCTTTTCCGGTTCGGTCACCCAGCGCCCGATCTCGACAATGCGGAACTGGAAACGGCGGCGAACGTCCAGGAAGGTGACGGCAGTATCGCCCCGGTGATCGGGGCCTCGGCGGTAGAAGGTTCTTGGCATGGGCCAATCATAGGGAGACAATCGCCCTGAATCTACCGAACAAGGAATCCATGATGACCCAACTGCCCCAGCTGTCCGACGCCCTGCTCACCCTGGAAAACCGCGTCGCGGTGCTGACCCTGAACCGGCACGACCTGCGCAACGCCCTTACCGGTTCCGACCTGATCGATGACATTGTCACCACGGCGGAATGGGTCAACCACTGTGAGGACGTCTCGGTGCTGGTGATTACAGGAGCCGGCTCGGCCTTCAGCGCCGGGGGCAATATCCGGGATATGGCCAACCGCAGCGGCGATTTCGCGGGCGATCCGGCGGAGTGCGCCGAGCGGTATCGCAAGGGTATCCAGCGGATTCCGCTGGCGATGCAGGCGGTGGAGGTGCCGGTGATCGCGGCGGTGAACGGGCCGGCCATCGGCGCGGGGTTTGATCTGGCCAACATGGCGGATATCCGCATTGCCGCGGAATCGGCCAAATTCGGTGAAACCTTCCTGAACCTGGGGATCATTCCCGGCGACGGCGGCGCCTGGTTCATGCAGCGGCTGATCGGTTACCAGCGAGCCTTCGAGCTCACGCTGACCGGCCGGATTGTGGATGCCACCGAGGCGAAGGAGCTGGGCCTCGTTCTGGATGTGGTGCCGGCCGATGAGCTCATGCCGGCCACCATGAAGATGGCGAGCAAGATGGCCAGCCAGCCGCCCAAAGCCACCCGCCTGACCAAGCGCCTGATGAAGATGGCCCAGCGCACGGAGCTGAAGGACTTCCTGGACATCTGCGCCTGTTTCCAGGGCATGAGCCACAACGAGCCGGAACACCTGGACGCGGTGAACCGGATGCTGGAGGCCATGGCCAAACGCTGATTTGACACATTCGGCTACATGAAATGACGACCAGGCCCGTGTCGCCACGCGATGGGGGCGGTAGACTGAACCGTGCGGGAACACAAAAACGATGCCGTATGGCCGAGAGCGGGGTTAGCTGTCCGTGAATCTACACCATTCGTTGCGAATCCTGGTCGGGCTCTGGTTGACGTGTCTTTGCTGCACGGCCCTGGCCGCCCCCAATCCGATCGAGATTACCCCGGATTCTCCGATTCCGGCCCGGTTCCAATACTGGGAGGACCCTGCGGGTGAGGCCGGCATCGATCACGTGCGTGCACTCCCCGACGACCACTGGGAGCGGATTGCCGAGGGCAGCACGACCTTCGGCATCACCGACTCGGCCTACTGGATACGGTTTGCCGTACATAACCGGTCACGGGAACACCTCAACCTGATCGCCGAACTCGGCTACTCCCAGCTCGACGACGTGGTGTTCCACGTCTTTTCCGGAGATGACCTGCGCCGCCAGCTCAAGACCGGCGATGCCCGCCCGTTCTATCCCCGCGATGTGGACCACCCGAACATGCTGCTGCGCCTCACGCTGGCACCGGATGAACGTGACACAGTGTACGTGCGGGTACAGACCGCCGGCTCGATGATCCTGCCGTTACACCTGTGGCGTGAGCACAACTTCTTCGAGGCCGCCGCCAACGAACAGAAGCTGCATTTCTTCTACTACGGGGCCCTGACCGTCATCATCCTCATCAACCTGGCGGTGTTCCTGACCCTACGGGAGAAGCTGTACCTGTTCTATGCCCTGGCGATTTTCGGTTACCTGCTGTTCTTCGCCTCCATCAAGGGCTTCAGCTTCCAGCATTTCTATCCACAGGCACCGGGGTTCCACGCCCGGGCACTGCTGGTGTCCATGCCCATCCTGGCGCTGTTCTCGGTGCTGTTCTGCCGGGAGTTTCTGCGAGTGAAGTCCCACAGCCCGCGGCTGGACAAGGCACTGATCGCCATGGGGGCATTCGAGGTGTTGAACTTCGTGGCCGCGCTGATGCTCAGCTATAACGCCGCCGTCCTGCTCTCGGCGTTTTCCGCCCTGATCTTCTTCTCCCTGCTGCTGGTGGCCGGCCCCATCACCTGGTCGGCCGGTCTCCGGGCGGGCGCCTTCTTTACGGTGGCCTGGACACCACTGACCATTGGGGTCTTTGCCACGGCCGGGCGCTCCCTCGGTTTTCTGCCGGTCAATTTCTGGACCGAGTACGCCATGCAGATCGGCTCCGGCCTGGAGGCCTTCATTCTCACGCTGGCGCTGGCCGATCGCCTGTACCGGGAGCGCGAGCAGAAAATCCGTGCCCAGGCCGACAGCCTGCGCGAAGCCCAGGCCCGCAGCGAGGCCAGGGATCAACTCACCGAGGCGCTGACCCACGATCCGGTGACCGGTCTGCCCAACCGCAACCGGTTCGAATGGATGGTGGATCAACAGCTGAAGAAGAATCCGGACGGCCGCTATATGGTCGGGGTCGCGCGGATAACCCGACTCGATGAAATCAACCGGACCCTCGGCCTGAACCGGAGCGAACGCCTGCTCAAACGCACGGCCGATCAGATGGAGCAACTGGCCGGCGGACTGCCGATTGTCCAGAGCATCGTCGATGATCATGGCCGGGAGGAGCGGGTGTACCAGTTGTCCGGGGACACCTTCGGCCTGCTGATCGACGCCGGCAGGGCCGGCGGTGACTTCAAGGCCCTGGACCAGGCCCTGAAAGTGCTGGCGGAGCCCGTGCCTCTGGACCAGCTGGCGATCGATCTGCACCCCCGGTTCGGGGCCGCCAGTTACCCCGAACACGGGGATTCAGCCGCCCTGCTCATCCGCAATGCCCACGTGGGCATGGAGATCACGCCCCATGGCCAGCATGAGACCGGGCTCTATTCCCGGAAATACGACATCTACAGCGAGAGCCGTCTCACCCTCATGGCGGAGCTGCGGGACGCGCTGCGCAAAGACCGGACCCAGATCTTCTACCAGCCCAAGGAACACCTCGCCAGCGGCCGGATTGTCGGGGTGGAGGCGCTGATCCGCTGGCGTCACCGCGAGCTGGGCTGGATCAGTCCCGCGGAGTTCATCACCCTGGCGGAGGAAACCGGGGTGATCAGTCAGCTCACCGAATGGATGGTCAACCAGGCTACCCGGGATCTGAAGACGCTGCGCACACAGTGCCCGGACCTGAAGCTCTCGCTCAACATCTCCGCCCGGGACCTGTCCTCAAAAGGCCTGCCGGAGGTGTTCCGGTCTGCGCTTGAACGCCACGCCCTTGAGCCCCACGCCGTGACGGTGGAGCTTACCGAGACCGCAGCCATGGAGGACCCGGTCGAGGGTCTCAGGGCACTGGAAGCCCTGGCCGCGACCGGGCTCACCATCTCCATCGATGACTTTGGCAGTGGCTATTCGTCGTTGTCTTACCTCAAGCAGCTACCCGCCACCGAACTCAAGCTGGACCGTTCCCTGGTCCACGACGTGACCACCAGCGAAAGTGCCGACGTGATCGTGGCAACCTCGATCCAGATGGCCAAAAGCCTGGGCTACCAGGTGGTGGGCGAAGGCGTGGAAGACGCCACCACCGCCCGGCGCCTCAACGCCATGGGATGCGACCTGCTGCAGGGCTACTGGCTGTGCACTCCCAAGCCACTGCCGGAACTCCAGCACTGGCTGGCGGCGCGGTCGGAAACCGCGCCCGGGGAGTAAGCGACCTCTGCGCCGACGCTACCACTCCAGCTGAGCCCCGGTCTGATACTCGATGACCCGGGTCTCGAAGAAGTTCTTCTCCTTGCGCAGGGTCGCCTGCTCATCCAGCCACGGCGAGACGTTCTGTGCGCCGGGGAAAGGCTCCTCCAGCCCCACAGTGCGGGCCCGGCGGTTGGCCACGAAACGGAACTGTTCGCTGTGGTACTCGGCGGAGTAGCCGAGGATCGGGTCGCGCAGGATGTAGTTGGCGTAGGCGGTTTCCGCCGCCTCGGACTCGTCCCACATCTCGCGCACAGCTTTCGGGTCCAGGGTGATGTTTTCCTCCTCGAGGATCTGGTTCACCACCTTCAGCCCGAAGGAGAAATGCATGGCTTCGTCCCGCAGGATGTACTGCAGCTGCTCGCCGGTACCGCGCATCAGGCCCCGGCGCTGCAGGGCGAAGATGGGGCTGAAGCCGTTGTAGAACCAGGCGCCCTCGAACACCGCCGCGAAAAACAGGTAGGACATGACGAACTCGTGCAGGTCGTCGGCGTTACGCAGGTTCATGTCCGGGCGCATGGCGGCGTCGAGCCGCCGGTTGGCCATTTTGATCTTGCCGTGGATTTCCGGCACCACCCGGTAGCGGTTGTAGATCTCGCTCTGGTCCAGGTTCAGGGTCTCAATGCAGTGCTGGTAGGCCCAGGTGTGCATGGACTCCTCGTACACCTGCCGGGCCTGGTAGATCTGCAGTTCCGGCGCACTCATCTTTTCCATCACCGCCAGGCCGATGTTGCGCATGGCCAGGATGTCGGAGGTGGTGAGGTACGCCAGCACGTTCTCGTACACGTGTTTTTCCGCCGGGTTCAGGCGGTGGTGGTAGTCGTGGACGTCCTGGGCCATGTTCACGTCCAGCGGGGTCCAGTGGTTCTTGTTGGCGTTCATGAAGTACTCCCAGGCCCAGGGGTACTTGAACGGCGCCAGTTGGTTGATGTCGGTCTCGCCGTTGATCACCCGCTTGTCGTCCACATTCACGGGTGCCGGGCCGCCGGTGGCGGCCGTTCCGGAGTCGGTTTTCGGTTCGTCGTCCCAGTCCAGCATGGTTATGCCTCCCAAAGATAAAGTAAGTGGTTACTGACAGGCTTCACAGTCGGGATCATCGATAGAACACACCTGTGGTTGCGGCGCGGCGACCGGGGCGGTTTTCTCGGCGCCGGTGGCCCCCAGGGAACGCAGGTAGTAGGTGGTCTTGAGCCCCCGCTCCCAGGCCAGCTGGTACAGGGCATCAAGCTTCCGGCCGCTGGGTTCGGCCATGTACAGGTTCAGGCTCTGGGCCTGGTCGAGCCATTTCTGGCGCCGCGCGGCCGCTTCCACCAGCCACCGGGCATCGATTTCGAAGGCGGTGGCGTAGCGGGCTTTCAGTTCCGCCGGGATGCGGTCGATCTGCTGCACCGAGCCGTCGAAATACTTGAGGTCGTTGACCATGACGTTGTCCCACAGGCCTTCGGCCTTGAGATCGCGCACCAGGGAGGGATTCACGACCGTGAACTCGCCGGAGAGGTTCGATTTGACGAACAGGTTCTGGTACGCCGGTTCGATGGACTGGGACACGCCGACGATGTTGGAGATGGTGGCCGTCGGCGCAATGGCCATGACATTACTGTTGCGCATGCCGTTCCTGGCAATCAGCTCGCGTACCGGGGCCCAGTCCAGACGTGTGTCGGTGTTGAGGCTCAGATCTCCTTCCCGACGGTTGTCCTGCAACAGCTTGATGGAATCGATCGGCAGGATGCCCTGATGCCACAGCGAGCCCTCGTAGGTCTCGTAGGCACCGCGCTCGCCCGCCAGGGTGGCAGAGGCGCGGATGGCAAAATAGCTGAGCTGCTCCATGGCAACATCGGCGAACTCCACCGCTTCCGGGCTGGAGTACGGCAGGCCCAGCTGGTAGAGGGCATCCTGGAAGCCCATCAGGCCCAGGCCCACGGGGCGGTGCCTGAGGTTGGAATTGCGGGCCTGGGGCACGGCGTAGTAGTTGATGTCGATGACGTTATCGAGCATGCGCACGGCGGTGGTGACGGTCCGCTCCAGGCGCTGGACATCCAGCTCGCCGGCGACAATGTGGGCCGCCAGGTTCACCGAACCCAGGTTGCATACCGCAATCTCATCCTCGCGGGTGTTCAGGGTGATCTCGGTGCACAGGTTGGAGCTGTGAACCACGCCCTGGTGCTGCTGGGGCGAACGCAGGTTGCAGGGGTCCTTGAAGGTGATCCAGGGATGGCCGGTCTCGAACAGCACGGTCAGCATCTTGCGCCACAGCTGTTTGGCCGGAATTTTCTTCGCCAGCTTGATCCTGCCTTGCTCCGCCAGCGCTTCGTAATGCTCGTAGCGCTCCCGGAAGGCGTTGCCGTACAGGTCGTGCAGATCCGGTACGTCGCTGGGGGAGAACAGGGTCCAGTCCCGGTCCTCACGCATGCGTTCGATCAGCAGGTCCGGCACCCAGTTGGCGGTGTTCATGTCGTGGGTGCGGCGGCGCTCGTCACCGGTGTTCTTGCGCAGCTCCAGGAATTCCTCGATGTCCAGGTGCCAGCTTTCCAGGTAGGCACAGACCGCGCCCTTGCGCTTGCCACCCTGGTTTACCGCGACGGCGGTGTCGTTCACCACTTTCAGGAACGGCACCACACCCTGGCTCTGGCCATTGGTGCCCTTGATGTGGGAGCCCAGCGCCCGCACCGGCGTCCAGTCGTTGCCCAGGCCGCCGGCCCACTTGGAGAGCATGGCGTTGTCGCGGATGGCGCCGTAGATGCTCTCAAGATCGTCCTGCACGGTGGTCAGGTAGCAGGAGGACAGCTGGGAATGTCGGGTGCCGGAGTTGAACAGGGTCGGCGTGCTGGCCATGTAGTCGAAGCTGGAGAGCAGCTCGTAGAACTCGATGGCCCGGGCGTTGGGGTCGTCTTCCCGCAGGGCCAGGCCCATGGCCACGCGCATGAAAAACACCTGGGGCAGTTCCAGCCGGGCCTTGTCCCAGTGCAGGAAATAGCGGTCGTACAGGGTCTGCAGGCCGAGGAAGCCGAACTGGTGATCGCGCTCGGGTTTCAGGGCCTCGCCTAGGCGATCCAGATCAAACGCGGCCAGCGCTTCGTCCAGCAGTTCGTAACGAATTCCGGCGTGGATGAACGCACTCAGGGCCTGTGGATAAACCTCCGCCAGGGGCTGATTCCGGGGCAGGTCCAGGGCCTCGGCAGCCTCGAGGCGCAGCTGCTCCAGCAGCAGGCGGGCGGTGACGGCGCTGTAGTCCGGCTCCTGCTCGATCCGGCTGCGGGCGGTCATGACCAGCGCGGAGAGCACTTCGGTCTCTTCGATGCCGTCGTACAGGTTGCGCAGGGCGTCGTCTACCAGGGATTGGCCGTCAATGCCCTCGAGGCCGGTGGCGGCCTGTTCCACCTGCAGCTTCATCAGGCCCAGGTCCAGCGGGGCGATGCTGCCGTCCGCCTTTTTCACGGTCAGATGCGGGTGCGCCTCCATGGGCTCTTCAACCGCGCGCTTGCGGGCATGCTCTTCCCGGTACAGCACGTAGGCCCGGGCCACTTTCTGTTCCTCGGCCCGCATCAGGGCCAGCTCCACCTGGTCCTGGATGTCTTCGATATGGACCTTGCCACCGGCTTTCAGGCGGCGGCTGATGGCCTGGATTACCTGTTCGGTCACCCGGTGAACGGCGTCGTTGATACGGGCGGAGCCGGCAGCCTTGTCGCCTTCCACGGCAAGGAAAGCCTTGGTCACGGCGACACTGATTTTGGCCGGATTGAATCCGACCAGGGTGCCGTTGCGTTTAATCACCTGAAGGGATTCGGTATCGGTGGAAGCCGCCGATGGTTCGGCGAAGGCGGTGGCAGTCATGGTGCTCTCCTGAAGTCGCGTTGGTTCCATTTCACCTTCGCGAATGCAGGGGCACACTTTGCCTGGAGGACAGGCAACGGGGACCGGTCTGCTCACCCTGAGTCGCGAAGGTGCAGTCCAGAAACCGGTGTTTGCCGGCTTCTGATCCCTGGCAGGTCTTCGGACTCAGGGGCGTGGATCATCTGATCCGGCCTTGCGTGGCGACTTCCCGGCGGCTGCCAGTGTCATCGTGCCACGCTCGTTCCCCAATACCGCTGCGCGTCAGTTCCGGACTCTCACCGGATTCCCGACTACCGGAGGTGATCAGAGAATGATCACAACATCTGGTAGTTGACCAAGGATTCAGACACTATATACACGTAAAGGAATCGGGACAAGGCACTTTTCCGACAACGCCCTGTCTTCGTTGATACGCCATGAAAAGGGGATTGCCATGAACGATCGCTGGTACTGGCTGGCCGGCATCACACTGTCTGCGGCGTTGACCGCTCAGGTCCTGGCCAGTGACAACCCGCTGCCGCATTTCTCCCGGATCCAGTCGCTGGACGAAGGCTGGGAACCATTGCAGTTCCCCAAGATCAAGCAACACACCCGGTATGAACTCGTAACGGAGGATGGCCAACAGGTGGTCAGGGCGACCACGAACGGAGGCGCCTCGGGTCTCATTACCCGACTCAAGCTCGAGCCCGGCGGCAGTCTGAACCTGACCTGGGAATGGAAAGTATCCAATGTATTCGAGGGTGGCAACGCCCGGGAGAAGTCCGGCGACGACTACCCTGCCCGGATCTACGTCGCCTTTGAATTCCAGCCGGAGCGGGCCGGCTTCTTCGAACGCGCCAAACGCAAGGCGGTGGAGGTGTTGTTCGGCGAGACACTGCCCGGTAATGCCCTGAATTACATCTGGGCCAACCGGTTGCCCGAGGGTGAGTTCGTGGCCAATCCCTACACGGACAAGACCATGATGGTGGCAGTTGCCTCCGGCACCGATCGGGTTGGACAGTGGGTGCGGGTGGAGCGTGACATTGTGGCGGACTATCGCCAGGCCTTCGGCGAGCCACCACCACCGATCGTCGGCATCGCCATCATGTCCGATTCGGATAACACCGGTGAGCAGGCCACCGCCTGGTACCGGGACCTCACGCTCACGCCCTGACCGGATCGGCGGTCAGGTCAGCGATAGGCTTCCGGGAAACCGGGAATGACATAGCTCCCGCTGTCGCGCGGCAGTGCCTGCAACTCGCCCCGCTGGACCAGCCGCAGGTAGGCATCATCGAACTCTTCCCGAAGAATCGCAGCCCGCGGGTTGGCCAGGGAGAACAGCCAGGCCGCGGTTCGGGAGCGAACTTCCGTTTCCCGGACCACGTTGTCAGAGGGTTGAGTGAGGATTTCCCGGACCGGCGCACGGTAATCCAGCACGTAGTCGCCCCGCTGGCGTTTGAGCATATCGATGGCCGCCCGATGATTCGGAGCCTCGGTGACGACGATCTGGTCAGACTCGCGCAGCCATTCGATCAGCCCGGCGTAGGTGTAGCCCCCGATCACGATCACGGTCTTGCCGTTGAGATCGTCGAAATGGTTCAGGGGCGGGTTGCCGTCCAGGTACCAGGCGCTGAGCTGCACGGTCATCGGCTGCGCCCAGCTTTCCAGGACTTCGCCTTCCAGCTGGGGAATGTCGGTCAGGCCCGGCCAGGCATCGACCGTGCCATTTTTCAGGTACAGATAGATCCGGCTGATCGGCAGGAACAGGAATTCAGGCTGGTAACCGGCCTCTTCCACAACCTTGCGGGTCATGTCGATGATCAGGCCGGAGGCTTCGCCGGAATCATTATGATGGGCAATGGGCGGGAATTCGTTGTAGGCGATCCGGAGCACCCGGCCTGGATCAGGATCCCCGGCCCACGCCGACGAGGCGGCGTTGGCCAGCAGCACCAAGGCCACCCAGACATAAAATCGGACCGGTAACCGAACGTCTCCGTCTCCGGAAAACAACCTCGCGTGACGAATCATGATCTCCAGTTCTGCAGCTTTGCCTTCCGGTTAGATTACCAGAACTTTCGGCGTCTGCACTGACCACCGGCTCACTTCGAGCAACGTGTCAGATATGGAACACCACGAAGTACAGGCCGATCCCACCCATCACGAGGGTGTACGGCAGCGCCATCCATACCATCCGACCGTAGGAGAGCCGAACCAACGGAGCAATCGCGGAAGTCAGCAGGAACAGGAAGGCGGCCTGCCCGTTCGGGGTGGCCACACTGGGCAGGTTGGTGCCGGTGTTGATGGCCACGGCCAGGTCCTGGAAGTGCGCGACACTGATGGCGCCGGCATCCAGGGCCTGCTTGACCTCACTGATGTAGACCGTAGCCACGAACACGTTGTCGCTGATCATGGAGAGCAAACCGTTGGCCAGGAAGAACATCCCCGGCTGTTCGCTTTGCGGCAGCGAAAGTACGTAGTCGATGATCGGTTTGAACAGGTGCTGCTCGTGGATGACGGCAACCACGGCAAAAAACACGACCAGCAGCGAGGTGAACGGCAGGGACTCCTGAAAGGCCTTGCCGATCTGGTGCTCATCGGTGATGCCGGTAAAGGAGGTGACCAGGATAATCACCAGCAGGCCGATCAGCCCCACCTCCGCGAGGTGCAAAGCCAGACCAACGACCAGGACGGCCGCGGCAAAAGCCTGTACCCAGAGCGCGGCCTGATCGGCCTTGGTGCGCTTTTTACGCTCGTTATCGGCAAACTCTTCCAGCACCCGGCGAACCGGCTTGGGCAGGCGGCCACCGTAGCCAAACCAGCGCAGTTTCTCCAGAGCCCAGCAGGTAGCCAGGCCACCTGCCAGCACCGGCAGGGTGACCGGTGCCATGCTCAGGAAAAAGCTGGAAAAATCCCAGCCCACCACCTTGGCGATCAGCAGATTCTGGGGCTCCCCGACCATGGTGGTCACGCCACCCAGCGCGGTGCCCACGGCGCCGTGCATCAGCAGGCTGCGCAGAAATGCCCGGAAGTTCTCGAGGTCTTCCCGGTGCAGTTCGATCACCTCATCGTCACTGTTGGCGTTGTGATCGGAGTGGTGGTATCCCTTGCCGGAGGCCACCTTGTGATAAACGGAATAAAAACCCACGGCCACGGAAATGATGACAGCGGTGACGGTTAGGGCGTCCAGGAACGCCGACAGCACCGCCGCGGCAACGCAGAACAGCATGGACAACGCCGATTTTGACCGGACCCCCACCAGAATCTGGGTGAAGGTGACCAGCAGCAGTTCCTTCATGAAGTAGATGCCCGCCACCATGAACATGAGCAGCAGGATCACCGGGAAGTTGGTGAGCACTTCCAGATACACCGCATCCGGCGTCGTCAGCCCGATCAACAGGGCCTCCACCGCCAGCAACCCGCCCGGCAACAAGGGATAGCATTTCAGCGCCATGGCCAGGGTGAAAATGAACTCGCCGATCAGCAGCCAGCCCGCTACACCCGGCCCAAGCACGTACATCACAATCGGGTTGGCAATCAGGAACAGCAGAATGACCTGTTTGTACCAGACAGGCGCCTTGCCAAGGAAATTGTGGGTAAAGCCGGAAAAAACAGTCGTGGGCATTGCAGAAATCTTCTGAAAAACGGGTTATTGGAATTATGTGGCGGCAAGCCCGAATGTTCCTTGATATTTATGCACCGGGGTATGCTCCAAAGGTACATTTAACGACCGCATTTGGTCTTAATAACAACAAGAAAGGCTGAGGGTGCTCGCCGACCTCAAAAATTTTCGTAATATTACTAAATAGTGCCGGATTGGGCGACCGCATTTTAACCGATTTACGGCCAAATGCGGTCGCTTTCTGAAAAAATGATAAAAAAACGGGTCAGAAGAAGGCCTGGATGCCCGTCTGGGCTCGGCCCAGAATCAGCGCATGCACGTCGTGGGTCCCCTCGTAGGTGTTCACCACTTCGAGGTTCACCAGATGGCGCGCCACACCGAACTCATCACTGATGCCGTTGCCACCGAGCATGTCCCGGGCCAACCGGGCAATGTCCAGGGCCTTGCCACAGGAATTCCGCTTCATGATGGAGGTGATTTCCACCGCCGCCGTGCCTTCGTCCTTCATGCGCCCGAGGCGCAGGCACCCCTGCAGAGCCAGGGTAATGTCGGTCTGCATGTCCGCCAGCTTCTTCTGGATCAGCTGGTTGGCCGCCAGCGGCCGACCGAACTGCTTGCGATCCAGCACATACTGGCGGGCGGTGTGCCAGCAGTCCTCAGCGGCGCCAAGGGCACCCCAGGAAATGCCATAACGGGCCGAGTTTAGGCAGGTGAACGGGCCCTTCAGCCCCCGCACGTCCGGGAAAGCGTTTTCTTCCGGCACAAACACACCGTCCATCACAATCTCGCCAGTGATCGAGGCTCGCAGGCCGACCTTGCCATGGATCGCCGGCGCACTCAGGCCTTCCCAACCCTTCTCGAGCACAAAGCCGCGGATCGCGCCGTCGTCGTCCTTGGCCCAGACCACGAACACGTCGGCGATCGGGCTGTTGGTGATCCACATCTTGCTGCCGGTCAGGCGGTAACCGCCGTCCACCTTCCGGGCACGGGTCGCCATGCTGCCGGGGTCGGAACCGTGATCCGGCTCGGTCAGGCCGAAGCAGCCGATCCACTCACCGGAAGCCAGTTTCGGCAGGTACTTCTGGCGGGTTTCCTCGTTGCCGAATTCGTAGATGGGCACCATCACCAGGGACGACTGCACACTCATCATGGACCGGTATCCGGAGTCCACGCGCTCCACTTCCCGGGCGATCAGGCCGTAACACACGTAGTTCAAGCCACTGCCGCCGTATTGCTCAGGAATGGTGCAGCCCAGCAGGCCGGTCTCACCCATTTCCCGGAAAATCGCCGGATCGGTCTGTTCGTTGCGGAAGGCTTCCAGCACCCGGGGCCGGAGCTTGCTCTCGGCAAACTGGCGGGCGCTGTCACGCACCATGCGCTCTTCTTCAGTCAGCTGCTGGTCCAGCAACAGGGGGTCTTCCCAGTTGAAACTTGCTTGGTTGGCCATGTTGGTTGTCTCCGTTTGTTGATCCTGTCTTGATGGCTGGCTGTCAGGCCACCTGCCGTGAAGCCTGCCGGGGTAATTCCAGCAGAGCCGAATACTGTCCGAGGTGGAAATCGTCATCCCCGAACTGGTGGGTGAGCATCACCAGACGCTTGGCGTGGTGTGCCAGTGAGTATTCCCAGGTCATGCCAATGCCCCCATGCAACTGTATGGATTGCTCTGCAATCAACTCTGACGCCCGGGCGACGACAAATTTGGCGGCTGCCAGCCGGCGGCTGCGCTCGCTCGAATCCGGGTCGTCTGCCACGCATGCCGCCAGAATGGTCATGGAGCGGGCCAGCTCCAGCTCTCCCCGCATTTCCGCCATCCGGTGCTGCAGGGCCTGGAAACGGCCAATCGGCGAGCCGAACTGCTGGCGGGTTTTCAGGTACTCCAGAGTCAGACGGAAGGCTTCTTCCATACTGCCCAGCGCCTCGGCGCACTGCGCCGCCAAAGCCCGGCCGCGCTGGTAGGCCAGAGCCGGCCCTGCCTTGCCCGCGGGGCCGATCAGAGCATCCGCCTCAACGTAGACGCCGGAGAGCTCCAGATCACAGGCCTTGGGGCCGTCAATGCAGGGGTAGCCGGTGCGAGAGACTCCCTCCGCTGCCGGGTCCAGCAAAAACAGGCTGACCCCGTCTCCGTCACTCATTCGGGCGGTTACCAGAATAGTGTGGGCAAGCTCGCCCCCGATAACCACTCGTTTGTGACCACTCAGACGCCAGCCCCGCTCACAGGGAACGGCGGTGCATTCGCTGGCCTCCGGATGGAAGTGGGTGCCCGCTTCTTCGTCCGCCACCGCCAGCAACTGTTCACCCGATGCCACCGACGGCAGGATTTGCTGCCGCTGCTCCAGGGAGCCAAGCTGCTGGATCAGGCCGGCCGCGTATACCTGTGAATGCAGGTAAGGTTCGAGGCACAGGCCACGCCCAAGTTCCTTCATCACCAGCATGTTCTCGACGCCGGTGCCGCCAAAACCTTCATAGTCCGTCGCAATCGGTACGGAGGTGATGCCGAGCTCCGACAACTGCCGCCAGAAATCGGGACTGTACCCCTGGGGACTCTGGTAAAAACCCTCTCTCTGCTCAAAGCCATAGGTGTTTCGGACCAGACGCTCAACGGTGTCCGCCAGCATCTGTTGCTCTTCATTCAATTCAAAATTCATGGCGCCCTCCTACAGCTCCAGAACCTGCTTGGCGATAATGTTCTTCTGAATTTCGTTGGACCCGCCGTAGATCGACAACTTACGCAGATTGAAATACTGGCTCGCCGGGGAAGCACTGTAATCCCGGTACAACGGCTCGCCCCCAAAATCCGGTTCCAGCTCGGGCTCCAGGAACGGCAGTGCATTGGGTCCGAGCGCCTTGCGCATCAAACCACTGATCGCCTGCCGGATCTCGGAGCCCTGGATCTTCAGCAACGAACTCTCGGCGCCCGGCACGCCGCCGTCGCGGGTGGCGGCCAGAATCCGCAGGGTGCTCATTTCCACCGCCATCAGGCGCATTTCCACCTCGGCAATACGGGCACGGAAAAGTGGGTCGTCAATCAGTGGCCGTCCGGCCACGGTCTCGGCGCTGGCAATGTCCTTCAGATGCGCCAGAGCCGCTTTGGAGAGTCCGATGCCGGCCTGACCGGTGCGTTCGTGAGTGAGCAGGTACTTGGCACAAGTCCAGCCCTTGTTCTCCTCGCCCACCAGGTTTTCCACCGGCACCCGGACATTGTCGAAGAACACTTCGTTGACCTCGTGTTCACCATCAAGGGTGATAATCGGACGCACGGTGATGCCAGGCGTATCCATGTCGATCAGCAGGAAGGAAATGCCCTCCTGCTTCTTGGCTGCAGGATCGGTGCGCACCAGGCAGAAAATGCGGTTGGCGTGCTGGCCCAGAGTGGTCCACGTCTTCTGGCCGTTAACCACATAAAAATCACCATCACGCTCGGCCCGGGTTTTCAGGGAAGCCAGGTCCGAACCGGCGCCGGGCTCGGAATAGCCCTGGCACCACCAGTCCTCACTGGACAGGATCCGGGGCAGGTAAAACTCCTTTTGCGCCGGGGTACCGAACCTGATGATCACCGGCGCCACCATGTTCACGCCAAAGGCCACCAATCGTGGCGCACCGGCCGCCGCGCATTCCTCGTCAAAGATGTGCTTCTGCACCACGGACCAGCCAGTGCCGCCATACTCCACCGGCCAGTTAACGGCATACCAGCCCTGCTTGTTGAGGATCTTCTGCCAGCGCTGGTGATCCTCTTTGGAGAGTCGGCGTCCCAGACGGACTTTCCCGGCAATATCAGCCGGCAGATTCTGTTCGAGAAAGGCCCGTACCTCACTGCGGAAAGCCAGCTCTTCGGGGGTGAAATGAATATCCATAATCGCTCCTGAGCTTTTAAAGGTTACCGGTGCTTCCACTCGGGCTGACGTTTTTCGAGAAAGGCGGTCATTCCCTCGTTGCGATCCTCGCTGGCAAAACTGGACCACAGCAGGCGGCGCTCGTATTCCACCCCGGCACGCAGGGTGGTCTCGAAGGCCTGGTTCACGGCCTCTTTGTTGATCATGGTGGCCATCTGCGAGTAACCGGCGATGTCATTTGCCACGGCCAGCGCCTCCTCCAGCAGCCGCTCCGCCGGCACGATCCGACTCACCAGGCCACTGCGGTCGGCTTCTTCCGCATCCATCATCCGCCCGGTCAGGCACAGGTCCATGGTCTTGGCCTTGCCAATGGCCCGGGCCAGGCGCTGGGTGCCCCCGGCCCCGGGCAGGGTGCCAATCTTCACCTCCGGCTGGCCGAAACGCGCGTTATCGGCCGCGATCAGCAGATCACACATCATCGCCAGCTCACAGCCGCCCCCCAGTGCCAGGCCGGCCACTGCCGCTATCACCGGCTTGCGGCAACGGCTCACGGTTTCCCAGTTCGCCGAGATGAAGCGCTCCCGGTAGGCCCGGGAGAAATCCAGGGCATGGACTTCGGAAATGTCCGCACCGGCAGCAAACGCCTTGTCATTGCCGGTGATGACGATGGCGCGGATGGCGTTATCCGCTTCGAGGGTTTCCAGAGCCGACGTCAGTTCGTTCATCAGTTCATTGTTCAGCGCGTTGTGCACCTTCGGCCGGTTGAGCCGGATGAGGGCCACGGCTTCATGCTTTTCAAGCAATATGTTGCTGTACTCCATAACCATCTCCACTAAGAGGCGATTTCTTATTCCTTTCTTATAAATGCTTCGATGTTGATGCCTCCGACTGAAAAAAGACTACACCCGAATATTTTTTAAGGCAACATGTTGACATATTATTTTGAGAAGGCGTATGTTGAAACTGACAAGGCAACGACCCGCTTTTTAGGTCAGACCTCCCAACAACAACAAACCGGACACAACAGGTGAATCAGATGGATACAGGCATCACTCTCAATCCGGAACGCCGTGCCGCCATGGTGGAAACCGGCGCATGGAACGATAAGCTCATTACCGACTACCTCGATCAGGCCGTGGCGAGTACCCCGGACCGGGAGGCCATCGTCGGCTACCAGGTCACCAACGATACCCGCACCGCCCTGACCTATCGGGAACTCAATGACAGGGTCACTCGCATGGCGGCGGGTCTGGCGGCCATGGGCATCGGGAAAGGCGATGTGGTGGCCTGCCAGCTGCCGAACTGGTGGCACACCACCGCTCTGCACCTGGCCTGCATGCGCATCGGCGCCATCCTCAACCCGCTGATGCCTATTTTCCGGGAGCGCGAACTGCGCTTCATGCTTGCCCACGGTGACGCCAAACTGCTGGTCATCCCCAAGGTCTTCCGCAACTTCGATTACGAAGCCATGGTCGATGGCATCCGCTCCGAACTGCCGAAACTGGAAACCCTGCTGGTGATCGGTGGTGAGGGCGAGCGCAGCTTTGAACACCGACTGCTGGAAACCCCCTGGGAAGAGAAACAGGACACCGCGGCGCTCTTCGCGGAGCGCAAACTGACCGCGGACGACGTCATCCAGATCCTCTACACCTCCGGCACCACCGGCGAACCCAAGGGGGTCATGCACACTTCCAACACGCTGTTCTCCAATGTGCGCCCCTATGCCGACCGTCTGCATCTGACTTCCGGCGACAAGATCCTAATGGCCTCGCCCCTGGCCCATCAGACCGGCTTTCTTTATGGCGTGATGATGCCGGTTTATCTCGGCACCACCGCGATCCTCCAGGACATCTGGGATGCCGACTATGTCTGCAAGGTGATCGCGGCCGAGAAGCCTGCTTTCACGATGGCCTCCACCCCGTTCCTGGCCGATCTGGTGAAAACCGCGCCCCGGCACGAGGGCGAACTCGACTCTTTGCGCATCTTCGTCTCGGCCGGTGCGCCTATTCCCACCGCCGTGGTCGAACAGGCGAGCAAGACCCTGAAAGCCAAAATCGTCTCCGCCTGGGGCATGACCGAAAACGGCGCCGTCACCATGACCTGCCCGGAAGATCCGGCCGAACGTGCCAGCCAGTCTGACGGCAAGGTCCTGCCCTGGATGGAAATCAAGGTCACCGACTTCAAGGGCAACGAACTGCCGGCCGGCGAAGAAGGCAACCTGCTGGTTCGGGGAGCGAGCCTGTTTGTCGGCTACCTCAAGCGCCCGGAACTCTATGGCGTCGATGAGGCCGGCTGGTTCAGCACCGGCGATCTGGCCCGCATGGACGAGAACGGTTACATCCGCATCACCGGCCGCACCAAGGACGTGGTCATCCGGGGCGGCGAGAACATTCCGGTCGTCGAGGTGGAGAACCTGCTCTACAAGTATCCGGGCATCGCCGATGTGGCCCTGGTGGGCTGTCCGGATGACCGATTGGGCGAGCGGGTCTGTGCCTACGTCACCCTTGACGAGAACGCTACCGATCTGACCCTGAATGACGTCAAGGATTACCTGATGGAACAGAAGCTTTCCAAGAGCTATCTGCCGGAATACCTGGAGGTCATCGAGGCCATGCCCCGTACCGCCTCCGGCAAGATCCAGAAATTCAAGCTGCGCGAGCAAGCCAAAGAGGTTCGCCTGGACCCGGCCAAACGCGGCTGATTCATTCATCAAAAACAACAGGAGACAAGCATCATGAGAGGCCTGAACGGAAAAACAGTCATCGTCACCGGTGGCGGTGGCGGCATCGGCCGCGCCGTATGCCAGCGCTTTGCCGAGGAAGGCAGCCTGGTGGCCGTCCTGGACCGTGACGAGAACGCGGCCCAGGCCACGGTAGACCTGATTACCGAAGCGGGCGGCAAGGCCAAAGGCTACGCCGCCGACATCACCGATTACGCCGCTATCACTGACACCGTGGCGGCCATCGAGAGCGATCTGGGAGTGCCCACGGTGCTGGTCAACAACGCCGGTTTCGACCGCTTCCTGCCGTTCCTGAAGACCGAGCCGAAACTCTGGGATCAGCTGATTGCGGTAAACCTCACCGGTGCCCTGAACATGCACCACGTGGTGTTGCCGAAGATGGTCGCCGCCGGTGGCGGCAAGGTCATCAACGTGGCCTCTGACGCAGCCCGTGTCGGCTCCTCCGGTGAATCCGTCTACGCCGCCTGCAAGGCAGGTCTGGTGGGCTTCAGCAAGACCGTGGCCCGGGAACTGGCCACCAAGAATGTGTGCCTGAACGTGGTCTGCCCCGGCCCCACCGACACTGCACTGCTCAAGGGCGTGGCAGAAACCGCTCCGAACCCGGAGAAGCTGCTGGAGGCCTTCCGCAACGCCGTGCCCATGAAGCGCCTGGCCCAGCCGGAGGACTACCCCGGCGTCATCGCCCTGCTCGCCAGTGACGATGCCAACTTCATCACCGGCCAGGTCATCAGTGTGTCCGGCGGCCTGACCATGGCCGGCTAAGCGACCCGTCATACGATTTAGGAGAACGCATCATGAATTACGAAGACATCCTGTACGAAGAGAACAACGGCGTTGCCACCATCACCATCAACCGGCCGGACCGTTACAACGCCTTCCGGGGCCAGACCTGTATGGAGCTGCTGGACGCCTTCAACCGCGCCGGCTGGAACAAGGACATCGGCGTCATCGTATTCACCGGTGCCGGTGACAAAGCGTTCTGCACCGGCGGTGACCAGGGCGCCCACGAGGGT
The DNA here is from genome assembly GCF_022343555.1 of Marinobacter sp. C7. Classification (GTDB taxonomy): domain Bacteria; phylum Pseudomonadota; class Gammaproteobacteria; order Pseudomonadales; family Oleiphilaceae; genus Marinobacter. The sequence continues at coordinate 213,279 of NZ_JAKQZH010000002.1, forward strand.
CAGTACGACGGCCGCGGTCTGATCGGCCTGCCGGTGGAAGAGCTGCAGCGCACCATCCGCGAAGTGCCCAAACCGGTGATTGCCCGGGTCAACGGCTTCGCCATCGGCGGCGGTCATGTGCTGCATGTGATCTGTGACCTGAGCATCGCCTCGGAAACCGCCATCTTCGGCCAGGTCGGCCCCAAGGTCGGCTCGGTGGATCCCGGTTTCGGCACCGCCTACCTGGCGCGGGTCGTCGGTGAGAAGCGCGCCCGGGAAATCTGGTACCTGTGCCGCAAGTACAGCGCGCAACAGGCTCTGGAGTGGGGGCTGGTGAATGCCGTGGTCCCGCCCGAACAGCTGGACGAGGAAGTACAGAAATGGTGCGAGGAAATCCTGGAGAAGAGCCCCACCGCCCTGACCATCGCCAAGCGTTCCTTCAACGCCGACAGTGACAACATCGCCGGCATTGGCGCCCTGGGCATGCAGGCACTGAGCCTGTACTACGACACCGACGAGTCCAAGGAAGGCGTCAATGCCTTCAAGGAAAAGCGCAAGCCGGACTTCCGGAAATTCTACAAATAAGGGGATCCACCCGGTGGCCGCAGGCCACCGGGTCACAGACAACGCCCGGAGAACATCATGAATTTCGGATTCAATGAAGAACAGAACGCGATTCGCGAGGTTGTGGCCCGCTTCAGCGCCGAGGTGCTGGCTCCGGGCTATCGCAAGCGTGACCAGGAAGGGGTTATCGAAAAGGATGTCATCCGCCAGCTCGGCGAGATGGGGCTACTCGGTGGTGAGCTGCCCGAAGAGTTCGGTGGCAGCGGTATGGACTGCGTTACCAGCGGCCTGATCATCGAGGAAATATCCAAAGGAGATTTCAACGTCGGCTACATCCCGCTGCTAACTTCCCTTAACGGTCAGATTATCGCCAGCCATGCCGCCCCCGAACTGGCGAAAGAATGGCTGCACGGCATGACCACCGGCCAGAAGGTGGCCTGCATTGCCCTGACCGAGCCTCACGGAGGGTCTGACGCCGCCAACCTTCGCCTGAAAGCCGAGAAAAAGGGCGATGTGTACGTACTCAACGGTGAGAAAACCTCCATCTCCATGGCCGACCAGGCCGATGTGGCGGTGGTGTTTGCCCGCACCGGCACGGTGGAACAGCGTGCCTCCGGGATCAGCGCGTTCCTGGTGCCCATGAACACACCGGGCATCACCACCACCCGGTTCGAAGACAATGGCCAACGTGCCATCGGCCGCGGTTCGATCTTCTTCGATAACGTGGAAGTACCCGCGAGCCACATGATGGGGGAGGAAGGGAAAGGCTTCAAACAGATCATGCAGGGCTTTGACTACAGCCGCGCGTTGATCGGCCTGCAGTGCCTGGCGGTGGCCCAGCAATCCCTGGATGAGACCTGGCAGTGGCTGACCGAACGTACCGCCTTCGGCCAGAACCTGTCCGCCTTCCAGGGCCTGACCCATCCGCTGGCGGAATACCAGACCTACGTTCATGCCGCGCGCATGCAGTGCTACCATGCGCTTTGGCTGAAGGACAACAACCTCCCCCACAACGCCGAAGCCGCCATGAACAAGTGGTGGGGCCCCAAGCTCGCCTTTGATGTGGTGAAGCAGTGCCTGCTGGCCCATGGTCACACCGGCTGGGGCGAGGATCTGCCGTTTGCCCAGCGGCTGCGGGATGTCCTTGGCCTGCAGATTGGAGACGGTACCGCGCAGATCATGAAGAACATCATCGCGCGGGAGTACCTTCCCAGGTGATGCGCCCCATGTCCTCCGCGATTCGGGGTGCCGGTGACAGCCTGCCCTGGCCTGAAAGCCAGGGCGGCAATACAGGAGCACAGATGATCGTCAAAGAATCCGGAGGCGTACCCAACCGGCTGTTTTTCCGACTGTTCCAGACCGGGAACGTCCTGCAGCGCCAGGTCCAGAACGAAATGGGCATCAGCGCGGTGCAATGGGCGGTGCTGGGTGCATTGTCGCGGGAGGGGTTCGAGGAAGGCACCTCGTTCAACCAGCTCAAGGAGTACCTGTTCGTCAGCCGCCAGAACCTGGACGGCGTCCTCAAGCGCATGGAGCGGGACGGCCACGTGGTCCGTATTCCCCATCCCCAGGACCGGCGGGCAAGGCTGGTGGTGCTGACCGACTCCGGCCGGCAATTCTGGAACCGGCTGCAGGACACCATCACCGAGTTCTATCGCCAGGCCTTGCAGAGCATGAGCTTTGACGATGGCGTCAGCCTGCTGCACCTGCTAAAGAAACTCCAGCAGGACCTGTCCAGCGTATCTCTTACCTCGGAAACGGAGGGCAGCGTTCAAGAGGGAGCAAACCCCGCAGACTGACGCTTTGGGGGCTCTCTCACCCTGCCCTGAACAGCGCCAGAAAATTCCGGTACTCCCGAAGCACAGGCCCACTCCCCCGCGCCACCAAACGAACCTCCTGCCCTGGCAGGCACTGGGCGAGCCGGGATGCGGACAACGGAGATAAGGCACCAAGCCGTGGGTAACCGCCGATGGTCTGGCGGTCATTCAGCAGTGCAATGGGCTGGCCATCCGGCGGTACCTGGACACCGCCGAGGTTGATGCCTTCGGAGACCAGGGAACCGATCCGGCATTGCAACTTCGGGCCCAGCAGACGCACGCCCATGCGGTCTGCCCGGTCGTCCACCCGCCACCAGGTATTGAAGGCATCGTAGAGGCTGCGGCCGGTGAACTCCCCGATCTGGGCACCGGGCAACAGCTCCAGAACCGGCGCCTTTCGGAAATCCTGCCGGGCCTGGTCCGGTGCCTCGGTCATTCCCTCTGCCGGTTTCCTTTCGGGGGAATGGATCGCCAGCTGGTCACCGTCCGCCAGCTTGCTGCCCCAACCGTCGAAGCCACCCAGCTGTTCTCGACCAACACAGGCCACGCTGCCCATCACGGGTTCGGCGGCAAAACCGCCCCGAACCGAGAGGTAAGTGCGCAGTCCACTCTCCGGCGTAGCAAAGGCCAGTTTCTGCCCTTCCTTCCAGGTGATCCGTTGCCACAGGGGTACCGGTTGCCCGTCGAGGGTGGCGCCGAGGTCGGCGCCGGCGATGGCGATCTCCAGATCCCGTTCCGCGATCAGCTGCAGCCCGCCAAAGGTGATTTCCAGGCAAGCCGAACCCCAGGAATTGCCCGCCAGGTAATTGGCCCAGGCCCAGGAATATGAATCCGCCGGACCGCCCTGGGTCACGCCCAGATGGCGGACGCCGAAACGACCCCGGTCCTGCAGCAGTGCCAGCGGCCCGGCCCGCTGGACCCGGATGGCGGTTTGAGTGCCTGGTTGCTGTGTCATCCCGCCGCCTCCATGGGGGTGGGATCGCCGCCCTGGCGTTCGAATTCCTCACGGCTGACAGAGACAAAGCGCACTTCATCCCCTACTCTCAGCAGGCTGAAACCCTCCCGCTCGCGGTCGAACAGACGGGCACTGGTGCGGCCGAGCAGGTTCCAGCCGCCCGGAGTGACTGTCGGATAAGCGGCTGTCTGGCGCGCGGCAATAGCGACACTGCCCACCGGCACCTTCTGGCGGGGTGTATCGAGCCGGGGGCACTCCAGCCGGGGGTCGGTCAGGCCCATGAAGGCAAAGCCGGGCGCAAAGCCCAGGGCGAACACGCGGTAGGTTTTACCACTATGGCAGTCGATGACTTCCTCCACCGTCATACCGGTGTGCTCCGCAACCCGTTCCAGGTCCGGCCCGACACTGGGGTCGTAGAAGGTCGGAAGTTCGTGAACCTGGCCGGTCCCGATTGCCTCCTCCGGCTCCAGGTCGGTCAGTACACGGGCGATGATTTCTCGTGCTTCGGACGGAGACAGGCGGACAGGATCGAAAATCACCATCAGTGTGGTGTAGGAAGGCACCAGATCGACCAGGGCCTCGCCAAACGCCGACTCGCAGTGGCGGGCCAGCGCAGTAATCCAGGCCAGATTCGCCTCGTCGATTTCCTCGAACAGCCGGACCATCCAGCCGTCGAGACCGGCGGATTCAAGCCGGGGCAAGGCATCGGCGAGACTGCCGCTCATGCCCGGTTGCCCAGCGCCAGGATGGCTTCGCGGATCGACTGGATCGCCGCGATGGATTCGTTGTTGTCACCGTGTACGCACAGGGTATCGGCGTTCAACACGATCTCACTCCCGTCAATGGCGGTCAGCGGCTCGCCCCTGGCGATCCGAACGGCCTGTTCGAGGATCGTGTCAGGATCCTCATGCACCGCGCCAGGCGTTCGACGGGACACCAGACGACCCTCCCCGTCATAGGCTCGGTCGGCGAAGGCTTCGAACCAGAGGGCGACGCCGTAGCGACCGGCAATGTCCTGCGCCATGGAGGTGTCACAGGAGGCCATGGTCATCAGTGGCAGGCTGCCATCGAAATCCTTGATCGCCTTGACCACAGCCTCAAACAGGCCGGGATCCTTGATCATGTCGTTGTAGAGGGCGCCGTGGGGTTTCACGTAGTGGATCCGCGTGCCCTCGGCCTGGCAAATCCCGGACAGCGCTCCGATCTGGTACAGCACCAGGTCTTCCACTTCGTCCGGCGAACAGGCGATGGAGCGGCGGCCAAAACCGACCAGGTCCGGATAGGACGGATGCGCCCCCACCTTCACGCCGTGCTGGTTCGCCAACCGCACCGTGCGGCGGATCACGTGTGGATCGGAGGCGTGGAAGCCACAGGCCACATTGGCCAGATCAACATGGGGCATAACGTGCTCGTCCATGCCCATGACCCAGGGGCCGAAACTCTCGCCCATGTCGGCGTTGATGGTCAGTCTGCTCATGGTATGCCCCCCCACGATCGTCCTGGAACAAACGGTGTTATCTACAGGATACCGGATTCAGACGGCTACAGGACAACACTGAATAGATAGCACAGTCAGGCGAGTTAGACCGTTTAGCATCCTCGCCCAAACTCCATCTGGACCCGCCTTAAAGCTCAACAAAAAAGCCCTTTCAAGTTATCCCGCCGGCATCCGCGAAGAATCTTGTTAGCATCTGAAAGGAGTACAAAAAGTACAGCTCACGGGTGGTGAACGGGGATGTGTCCATCGACTACACCAGCCCTCTGATAACGGAGAGTTCTATGACTTCTGCCAACACTGATTTCGACACCCGCGCCTTCCGGCGCGCTCTGGGTAACTTCGCCACGGGCATAACCGTCGTCACCGCCACCGCACCTGATGGCCGAAAGGCGGGGGTGACTGCCAACAGCTTTAATTCCGTCTCCATGGATCCACCGCTTATCCTCTGGAGTATCGATAAGCGCTCCTCTGCCCTGGATATTTTCAAGGCCTCAAGCCATTTTGCGGTGAACATTCTGGCGTCCGATCAATCCGATCTGTCCAACAACTTCGCCAAGCCGCAAGACGACAAATACGCGAATGTTGAACATCTCGACGGTTTGGGCAATGCGCCCATTTTTGAAGGTGTATCCGGATACTTTGAATGCGAGACATACGAGTTCGTCGAAGGCGGTGACCACTGGATTATCATCGGTAAGGTGGCGAATTTCATGGATGCAGGCAAACCACCCCTGGTTTACCACCAGGGAGCCTATTCGATGGTGATTCCTCATCCGCGCTTCCAGAAATCTTCCGATCCCGAAGCCGAAAGCCAGAGCGCCTGCATGCTAAGCAGCCCTCTGGGCGACAACCTGTTCTATCTCATGATCCAGGCGGTTAACGCGTCCCACAACAACTTTGTGAAACAACAACTCAATGCGGGCATGCGTAATTCCGAGTCCCGGTTGCTCCTCGTACTCGACAGTGCCGGCTCCCAAACGACAACCGCCGAGCTCCAACGCGCGGTGGCAATGCCTGCCCGGGAGATTGAGGAAGCCATGCATAACCTGAAGAACAAAGGTCTGCTCAAAGGAGATCTTCACCAGCATGAGCTGACGGGTGCGGGTCACGAGAAATTAAAAGAGCTCTGGGACATCGTACGGTCGGAGCAGGAGCGGGTGTTTGCAAACCTCAACGATTCGGAACTGGAAATCTTCAAAAAAGCTCTGAGGATGGCGGTCTCTGCCTGACTTCCACGGGTATCAATAAATCGGCCGGGCTTGTCCCCGGCCTTTGCTTCCCATGCTACCCAGACAGCAAATCTCCGCTTTCAAGCAACCTATTGGCTGGCGTCCGGGATCCCCGCCCAGTCAGCATACCGTCGCCACTCCACAAGCAACTCCTCGACCTTGTCCGGAAATATGTCCGAAAGGTCCCGACGCTCGCCACGGTCCTCGGCAAGATTGAAGAGCTTCCATTCGTAAGGTCGGTACAGTGAAGCAGGTGTGCCATCCGGCGCGTGCGCCGAGCGCAGCTTCCAGTCACCCTTCCGGATGTAGGACTGGCCAAACATCTCTCCACCAAAAGCTTCCGTTCTTGACTGGCTGGTACCCTGCCATACAGGCAGCAGCGACTGTCCGGTGGTCGGGAACCTGGGCTCGCCCTGGTAGCTATCACCCGGGAGATCGGTCTGGGCAATCTCCAGGAACGTGGGCAACAGGTCATCCACCCTGCCCACTTCCCTGGTTACCGAAACGGGTTGCTCGCTCTGCAAACGTGCCGGCAATCGCACAATCGCAGGCGAAGCAATACCGCCCTCTGCTGACGTCCCCTTGACCAGGCTAAAGGGGGTGGCACTGACCTCGGCCCATCGGAAACCGTAGTTCACGTTGGACCCCCTATGGCCAATGTTGTCCAGAGCGTTATTGGTGTGCTCATCACCCGGTGAGTAGCCTTTGGCGTGGTCCTCGCCTGCTGCACCGTTGTCAGACACGAAAACAATCACGGTATTGTCGTACTCACCGATGTCCTTGAGGAAGGAGAATAACCGACCGATGTTGGCATCCAGGTGATCAACCATCGCGGCATAGACTTCCATCTTTCGGGCCTGGAGGGCCTTTTCATCTTCGGTGAGTTCGTCCCAACGTTTATGCTTCACTTCGGCCGGCCTGGCAGGTGCAAACGGTTCCGCGAACAGGCCGCTGGCCATCAGGCGATCTATCCTTTGTTCACGGATCGCCTCATAACCATGGTCATAACGGCCCCGATATTTTGTGATGTAGGCTTCCGGCGCGTGCAGCGGCCAGTGCGGAGCGGTGTAGGCCGCCCAGGCGAAAAACGGCTTGCCGTTCTCGCGGTCCGCCTCGATGTAGCTGATCAGTTTGTCGGTGTAGAACTCGGTCGAAAAGAAATCATCCGGTACCTCAACGTCCGCTCCGTTCTCCCGATAGGTCACGTTTTCGACACGGACCTCGCTCCCTTCAATGGGTTTGAAATGGCTGGCCCCACCATCCAGCAAGGCAAACACCCGATCAAAGCCGAAGTTATATGGATCCTGCGCGGGTGCTTTTCCCAAATGCCACTTTCCAGCCATGTAGGTGTTGTAGCCTGCATCCCGGAGCAGTGCCGGAAGAGAGTGTGCCTTCTCATTGATATGACCCTCATAGCCCGGGCGCCCGTGCAGCTGCGGGGAAAACGGCAATACCTCGGCCATCGTGCCCAATCCCACCAGATGGTTGTCGGTACCTGACATCAACATCGAACGGGTTGGGGAGCAGGTCGGAGCAACGTAAAAGCTGGACATCCTCAGACCCTCGTTTGCCAACTGATCGAGTGTCGGCGTCTCGATCTCACCGCCGTAGCTGCCAAGGTCCGAAAAACCCAGGTCATCGGCCATGATCAGGAGAATATTGGGACGAGTGTCTTCGGCCGCTGAGACCACAGGCTTTAACGCCATTACCAGGCAACCAGCCATCATCAATGCAACCCGCACGCAGGTCTTTGTCATGTTTCCGATCTCCCACTACTCATGTCTCAGTCCTGCCGTGACGTCAGGCGTATCATCCGGTCTCCGTTGAACGCACCAACGTAGATGTCACCCTCGATTTCAAGCGCCACAGACACGCCGGGAAGGACCCCTTGACCGGCCTGAAACACCGTTTTGTTCGAGAGCGCGTCGGGGTCGATCGCAGATACCTTGAAACCGCTGGGGCAATCAGCGTTGTGGGCTAGAAAACACTGTTTGAACACGTCAGCATCCCGAATACCGGCAGCCAAAAGAAGGCCGTCCTCTCCCCAGCTCAGGTTATCGGGCATGTAGTCCACGGGAATCCGTGCCGAGACACGGTTTGCCGCCAGGTCAAACCGGTGTACTTCGCCTGCGGTCCACGCGGCGTACCAGGCATAACGACCGTTGGGGCTGACCTGAATGCCATTGGGAAACGGCGCGTCGCTGCCTTCGATCTTTGCCAACGGTCGCTCCGGCGACCAGGCCATCAGATAACCGGTATCCCGACCTCCGAGCAAATCGTCCAGCGGTGGCGGATTATGCATGGACTCCGCCTCAAACATGACGGTCGCGACGAAACCACCATCCGGATGGGCAGAAACGTCATTGAAACGTCCGGTTCCGGAATTCTCGACACAGCCACGCCAGATGGTCTTCCAGCCCTCTCCCACCGGCTCAATTTCCAGAAATTCGATTGCCTCACGTTTGCTGTGGTTAACCACCAGAAGCTGGTAACGGCCATCTTCGCGGGTGCTGAGGTGAATGCCATGAGCTCCCATAGGTTGACTGGGCGGCGCACAGTCAGCCTCGCCCCAACCTGACTCGGGTTCAATTTGGAGTTCGACATCCCTGGTCTGCCGGGTGGCCAGTTCCATCACCTGCAGCCGCGGAATCTGTCGTCCGTCCATTCCAGGAGTAATACCCATGAAAAGAAACCGACCATCGGGCGTCACCTCCATATCCTCGGGCGGCGCAATGCCACAAATGGCTTCATAAGCGTCCGTGCTCTTACAGCCGTCGCTGTCTGCAAAAGAGAAAGAGGGAATCAGCATCAGGTACAGGACCATAAATGCAGTGGGCAAAACCATGTTCTGGAGTGACTGGAACTTCATGACTATTTCACCAACAAGACAGGGACAGAGGCTTCATGAACAACCCGGGTAGCAACAGACCCCATCATCAGGTTGGCAAGATTAGTCATGCCCCGGGTTCCCATGATGATGGTGTCACACCCGAATTCATCAGCGGCTTCGGCAATTGTTTGGCTTACCTCTCCGATGGCTTCGTGTACTGTGAACGGCACGTCATTGTCTGTCAGAATCTTCGCAGCGCGTGAGTTGATCTCCTGCCCTTGTGCGCGTGCTCCCCGATTCAGTTTCTCCAACAGATCAGCGGAGGCATAGTCGCCAAAAATTCGCGGTGCCTCCTGAACATTCAGCAAATGAACGCTGACGCTCGAACCTCCCTGCTTCACACCAATGACATATTCAAGCGCCCGAATGGCAGCTTCCGAGCCATCAAACGGTAGGAGAACGTTCTTCATGCATGACCCCGCTATCGGTTAAGTTTGAGGAACAACGTAATACTCTCGAATCCACAACCAGCCACCGATTGGCGGCAAGCCCGCACAGGGAAAAAACAAGAATCACGCCTGCCAGGGGGATGGTGGTGCCGTTGTGCAGAACACTGATCAGCACCCCGGCCAGCATTCCCATGCCGAAGCTGGTGGTCGTGTGGAGTGCGGACGCCAGCCCCGCTCTTGCCTCCTGCTCTGCCAAAGCCATGGCTGTTGCATTGGGTCCAACCAGTCCGACGCTGCAAACCACCAGGAAGAAGCCCGGCAATACCAGCCAGAGCGTGCTTCCGCCCAGAAGTGCGTTGATTGTGAGAAAGACTGCGCCAACAAAGGGGATCCATAAGGCTGTCCGCAGAATACCGGAAGGGCTAAACCGCCTGAGCAGGAGGCGGTTCAATTGACTGGCGAGAACCAGACCAAACGCATTAGCTCCGAAAAAGAATCCGAATGCTTCCGGCGTTACGGTGTGGATTTCCATCAGGACGAAAGGAGAACCCACGATGTACGCAAACATGGCACCCGTGGTGAAAGCCTGGCTTAGCACAAAACCCATGAATGAAGGCGTGCGCATCAGACTCCAGTAACCGGAAACCACCGGCTGGAGTGCCAAACGTGCGACCCGTCTGGTCGATGTCTCACTCAGAACCAGGATGATGCCGGCGAGACATAAAAGTCCAAACCCGGCCAGTACGCCGAAGATTCCCTGCCAGCCACCCAGAGAAAGCACTACACCACCGGCCAGTGGTGCAAGAATTGGTGCCGTCCCCATAACCAGGGTGATCAGAGACATCACCCTTGCGGCTTCCCTTGGCTCACACCGGTCCCGGACGATAGCAATGGTTATTACCGCACCAGCACAGCCACCCAAACCCTGAAGGAAGCGCCAGCTGATCATCTCAAGGAGCGTTCCAGCACTGGCCACACCCAAGGCAGAGATTGCGTACAAACCAACTCCGAAAATCAGTGGAGGTTTTCGACCAAAGCGATCACTGACCGGACCATAGAACAGCATGCCGATCATCATTCCGACGAAATAGGCAGAAAACGTGAGTTCTACATCGCCGGAATTCAGTCCCAGCTCATGGGTGATAACCGGGAAAGCCGGCAGATACATGTCCGTGGACATCGGCGCAATGGCAGTAAGGCTGCCCAGAAGCACCAATAAAACCGGTTTTACACCGGAAGAAACAGGGCGGAGACTCTGACTCATCAAAAACTACCTGGATCCGTGGGTCAGAAAGCGTTCATTCCACGAAGACTTTTTTGGACCTGGCTAACCACCACTGTTCCGCCCATTCCCTTTGACGTCTTACCAGTCAGCCCCTGATACCATGCGCTGGTCATGCCCAGCCCGGGGTTTGCGAGGTAAACTGAAGACAGAGATGCAATCGGCAGAATCAGTAACAGTGCCAGCATGGCTTTCGCTATCCACTTCATCGCTGTTTGCCTCCGGTTTTTGTTGTTATCAGATCTTGTCTGATCAGCTTCCTGCAGAGGCCTGTGTGGTTCAACGCGGCGTAACGAAATAGCCCTTTCGAATGAACTGAATAAAGGGAACCCGCCGGGCACCATGCCTGGCGGGTTCTGACAGCTATCAGTGCTTCATGAAGTCGATAACAAGACGGTTGAACTCATCCGCATGCTCCCACTGCGCCCAATGGCCACACTGACTGAACACGTGCAGGGTCGAGTTGGGAATCATATTGAGCAGCTTCAGGCTCCAGTCAATCGGCACAAAACGATCGTCCCGGCCCCAGACGATCAGTGTGTCGTTGGGGATGTCGGGCAGATTATTGGTGTAATCCCCCATATTGAACTTGCTCTGTTCAACGCTCTTGAGGAAGTTGTCCAGGTGATGGGAATTCTCCATCATGGCGTTGTAACGCAGCTCAATCAGCTCGTCAGTCAGAGCACTGGAATCGTAGACGAAGACATCCAGCATGCGCTTCAGGCTCTCCATGGAGGGATCCTGATAAACACCAAACAGCAGCTTGATGCCCTCCATCGGCAGCGGCGTAAAAATGCTGGTCTTACCAACCCCTCCCGACCCCATCAGGATCAGTTTTCCAACCCGCTCCGGGTAATCCTTCACGAATGCGAGGGCACTGCCACCACCCATTGAATTACCAATCAGGTGGGCCTTTTCGATATCCAGAGCATCCATCAGCTGTTTGATGGCACGACCGTTAACATCGAAACGGGGTTCGCCGGTGACAATCGGATCTGATTTACCCCAACCCGGGCAATCCATCAGGATAACCCGGTATCCGGCTTCCACGAGCGGATCCACGTTTCGGTGGAAGTTCGCCCAACCAGTGGCACCGGCTCCCGAGCCGTGAATCATCAGAACGACTTCACCCTCGCCCGCCTCGTTGTAATGGAGCTTCCACTCTTCGGTCTGGACAAACTTGCTGGTGCCTTCATTGGTAAATTTGCTCATAACACTCTCTGCCTAGTTGTTTATTGGGTTTGTAACCAGAAATGGTCAGGCCTTGTCCTGTGCCGCCAGCAGATCCAGCGCCACATCCACAATCATGTCTTCCTGGCCCCCCACCATGCGGCGGCGGCCAAGCTCTACCAGAATGTCCACGGTCTTCAGGCCATACTTCTGCGCTGCTACTTCGGAGTGACGCAGGAAGCTGGAGTAGACGCCGGCATAGCCCAGCGCCAGGGTCTCGCGATCCACACGTACCGGACGGTCCTGCAGCGGGCGCACGATGTCGTCGGCCGCGTCCATCAGGGCGTACAGGTCGGTGCCATGCTCCCAGCCCATCTTGTCGAAGGCGGCGATGCACACTTCCAGCGGGGCGTTGCCGGCACCGGCACCCATGCCGGACAGGGACGCATCAATACGGTCACAGCCCTCTTCCACCGCCACGATGGAGTTGGCCACACCCAGGGCCAGGTTGTGGTGGGCGTGCATGCCGGTCTCGGTTTCGGGCTTCAGCACGTCTTTCAGGGCCCGGAAACGGTCGCGAATGTCGTTCATGTTCATCGCGCCGCCGGAGTCGACCACGTACAGGCAGGTCGCGCCGTAGTCTTCCATCAGCTTGGCCTGCTCGGCCAGGCCCTGCGGCGTCTGCATGTGGCTCATCATCAGGAAGCCGACGGTGTCCATGCCGAGCTTGCGGGCGTGTTCGATGTGCTGCTTCGAGACATCCGCCTCGGTGCAGTGGGTGGCCACCCGGACCGTCCGGGCACCGGCCTTGTAGGCATCTTCAAGGTCTTCGACCGTGCCGATGCCGGGCAGCAGCAGGGTGGCGATCCTGGCGTGTTCGACCACTTCGGCCACCGCCTCGATCCACTCCAGGTCGGTGTGGGCGCCGAAGCCGTAGTTGAAGCTCGAGCCCTGCAGGCCGTCGCCGTGGGCCACCTCGATGGAATCGACTTTCGCCTTGTCCAGCGCCCGTGCGATGTCCTGCACGTTCTTGATGGAGTACTGATGGCGGATGGCGTGGCTGCCGTCGCGCAGGGTCACGTCGGAGATGTACAGTTTCTTGCCGGGGTTATAAGTCATGAGTCAGTCTCCTCACTTGACCAGCGATTCGGCGATGCGCTCGGCGGTGCCCAGCGCGGCGGAGGTCATGATGTCCAGGTTGCCGGCGTAGGCCGGCAGGTAGTGGGCGGCGCCCTCCACTTCCAGGAAGACGGAGGTCTTCAGGCCGCTGAAGCGGCCCAGGCCCGGGACGTTCATGGGCTGGTCTTCGGGGATGTCGTCGAACTGCACCTTCTGCTTCAGGCGGTAGCCCGGCACGTAGGAGGACACGGCCTTGACCATCTCCTCGACGGAGGCTTCCACCTCGGCCTTGTCGGCCGCATCCGAGAGCACGTACACGGTGTCGCGCATCAGCAGCGGCGGCTCGGCCGGGTTCAGGATGATGATGGCCTTGCCCTTCTGGGCACCGCCCACCACTTCGATGGCCTTGGAGGTGGTTTCGGTGAACTCGTCGATGTTGGCGCGGGTGCCGGGGCCGGCGGATTTACTGGAGATCGAGGCCACGATCTCGGCGTAGTGCACCTTGGCGACCCGGGAGACCGCCGCCACCATCGGGATGGTGGCCTGGCCCCCGCAGGTGACCATGTTGACGTTGCCTTCCTGGAGGTTCTGCTCCAGGTTCACCACCGGCACACAGTACGGGCCGATGGCCGCCGGGGTCAGGTCGACGATCTTGATGTTTTCCTTGTGACCGCGCAGGAACACCTCGTTGTGCATGTGCGCCTTGGCGGAGGTGGCATCGAACACGATGTCGATGTCGGCGAACTCCGGCATCTTCACAAGCCCGTCCACACCCTCGTGGGTGGTGGCCACGCCCATGCGGGCGGCGCGGGCCAGGCCGTCGGATTCCGGATCGATCCCGACCATGGCGCCCATCTCGATGTGCTGGCCGTTGCGCAGGATCTTGATCATCAGGTCGGTGCCGATGTTGCCCGAGCCGATGATGGCGGCTTTGATTTTCTTGCTCATGATTCTTTCCTGTTGCTTCTATCAGTCGAACCGCACGGAGCAGCTGCCGATACCCGCCAGCGTCATCCGTAAATTGTCACCGGCAGTGACCGGCACCATGGCGGACAGGGCCCCGGACAAAATGACTTCTCCGGCCTTCAAGGACATACCCAGCTGACCAAGGGTGTTGGCCAACCAGGCCACCGCGACCGCCGGCGAACCCATGGTGGCTGCGCCTGCCCCTGTGCCCACGATCCGGCCGTTTTTTTCCAGCACCATGCCGGTTGTGTACAGGTCCAGATGACGGGGATCCACCAGGCGATCCCCGAGGACAAACACTCCGCACGACGCGTTATCCGCCACTGTGTCCTGAATCCGGATCTGCCAGTCGCGAATGCGTGAATCGACAATCTCGAAACATGCCATCACACCTTCGGTGGCCCTGAGCACATCAGCCACGGTGACGCCGGGGCCGCTCAGGTCCTGTTTCAGGACAAAGGCGATTTCACCCTCTGCTTTCGGCTGGATCAGGGATTCCATGGCAATCGACTCGCCCTGGTTGATCACCATCCGGTCCGTCAGCTGACCAAAATCAGGTTGGTTCACACCCAGCATGTCCATGACGGCCTGACTGGTAACGCCTATTTTCTTGCCAATCACCTTCTCACCGGCTTGGATCCGCCGCTCGATCAGCCGCTGCTGGATCCTGTATCCATCCTCGATTGTGAGGCCGGAGTAACGTTCGGTAAGGGGGTCAACCATGCGCGCCTGTCGCAGCGCATCAAACAGTTCATCGCCCAGGGCAACAATGCCTACTTCGGACTGACTCATGACTACTCCTCGGATTCGGTGGTTAAAGGGCGCTTTCGATCAGGCGGTGAATCGCCGCCAGCCCTGCCTCAGCGCATTCAATGTCCTGCTCTTCGCTGGCACCTGATACCCCTATGGCACCGATTACCCGCCCATGGGCCTGTACTGGAAACGCCCCGCCCATAGCGATGATGTCGGGCCTCAACAGAAGGTGGAGCCGAACCCGGTCCGTTGCGGCATCGATCATGTTGCCCAGGGTGTTACTCGGCATGCCGAAGGAAACCGCCGTTCGCGATTTCCCCTGGGCAAGTTCGATGCTGCTCCATGGGGTACCGGCTACCCGTGAGAAACTCAGCAGGTGCCCCCCGGCATCGACAACCGCAACGCTGACTTGCAGGTCAGATTGCCTGGCACACTCCATGGCCGCACTTACACCCGCCTCTGCGGCTTCCAGCGGCAACTCGGCTCCCATGACCCGGGGGATCGGTGTTTTCGGTGTCTGGTTCATGCAGTAACCTCCCTGTGGGCATGGCCTGGCTGGCGATTACCCGATTGCACATTGTTATTGATGGTGACGGATGAGGACTCAGCAGCTGCGCTGGCAGGCTGGCTTTCTGCTTCCCGGCGATACATGGAGCCGAGAAGGAAATAGGCGAGCGAGGGCACCAGAATCAGTGCTACCAGCATGTTGCACAGGAACATGAAGGTCAGCAGGAGCCCCATGTCGGCCTGAAACTTGATGGGCGAAAGCACCCAGGTCACAACCCCCAGCGACAGGGTGATGCCGGTAAAGATCACCACCCGCCCGGTGAAATTCAGCGCCTGGAAGTAGGCCTCGGAGAGTGTCGCACCGCGCTTCAGCCATGCCAGGGTGACGCTGAGTATGTAGAGGGCATAGTCCACTCCGATGCCGACACCAAGGGCGATCACCGGCAGAGTTGCCACCTTCAGGCCCATCCCCAGCTTGACCATCAGGGCTTCCGCCAGGATGGAGGTCAGCATCAGAGGCAGAATGGCGCACACGGTGGCACGCCAGGACCGGAAAGCGATTACACAGAGCATCGCAACGGCCAGGTAAACACCAATCAGCATTTCGGTGTTGGCCTTTTTGACCACGATGTTGGTGGCGCTCTCGATGCCGGCATTGCCGGCTGCCATCACGAACGTCACATCGGAGGTATTGAACTCCTCGGCAAACGCGCGGGTGGTTTCTACTACAGAAGTGAGCGTCGCGGCCTTGTGATCTTTCAGATAGGCAAAGATTTTCAGGAGGTCGCAGGTCGAATTGAACAGCTCCCGGGGCGATCGGTTCGCAGCCGCATTGATCATGGGTTGGTTCGGCAGCAACTCGTTCCAAAGGATGCTGCCTTCGTTCATCCCCACGTTGACCCTGCGGGCCAGCCCCGCGATGGATCGGCTGCTCTCCACGCCAGGCAGCTGGCGTAACCGCCATTCCAGTGCCTCGACCTTGCGCAGGGTTTCATAGTTGACGCATTCACCTGCCGGGGTCTCCACCATGACGATGAAAATGTCACTGCTGGCCTCGTAGGCACTGTTGATAAACGCGTTGTCCTGGTTGTACCGGGAATCGGCCCGCAGCTCCGGAGCACCGGGGTCCAGGTCGCCAACCTGAAGATCCTTGCTGATGGTGAAGGCCCACAGCACCACACCGCTGGCCACGAGCAGCGCGATTGCCGCGTACCGCCGGGTGGTGAAGTAATCCAGCACGCGCATGGTCTTCACAAACACAGACCCGTTCCCGGCAGGAGCCATTGCTTCCTGTTCCATCCGCAACTTGCGCTCTGCGGCTTTTGGCGATACCCCAACAAACGAGAGGATAATCGGCAGCAATGCCAGGTTCGTGAAAATCAGCAGGCCAACACCGATGCTGCAGATAATCGCCAATTCCTGGATGACCGGGATATCGACAATCGTGAGCACGGCAAAGCCGACGACATCGGCAAGGAGTGCGGTCATGCCTGCAGCGAACAGCCGGCGGAAGGTGTACCGTGCCGCAATCAGCCGATGGGTTCCGCGACCGATGTCCTGCATGATGCCGTTCATCTTCTGGGCACCATGACTGACGCCGATGGCGTAGACCAGGAACGGCACCAGAATCGAGTACGGATTCAGCTCATAGCCCAGCAACGGAAGGATTCCGAGTAGCCAGACGACCCCGACCAGCGTGCAACCCTGAACCACGACGGTACTGCGGATGCAACGCGTGAAATAGAACAGCACGGAGGTGGTAATGAGAACCGCGAGGATGAAGAAGACCAGCATTTCCTCGAGACCGGTAATCAGGTCACCCATCACCTTGGCGAACCCGGTGATGTGAATACTGACGCCCTGGTCATCGTACTTGGCACGGATGGTCTCGAGCCGATCCGACAGCGCCTTGTAATCCAGCGGCTCACCGGTTTCAGGATTGATATCCAACAGCGGTACGTAAATGATCGAGGAGCGGAAATCCGGCGCTACCAGCTGACCGATCTCCCCCGAACGCATGACATTGGAGCGAAGTTGCTCGAGATCCTTTTCCGTGCCGGAGAAACCATCCGGAATCACGGGTCCGCCATCAAAACCGACCTCTGTAACCCCCTGCCATCTCGTCAACGGGGTCCACAGCGATTTCATGAATGCCCGGTCAATACCCGGGAGCAGGTAGACCTCATCATTGATCTGACGCAGAGTCTCCATATAACTGGCAGAGAAGATGGTTCCCTTCCCTTCCAGGGCGACGGCGATCCGGAGGGCATTACCGGATCCGGTCAACTCGTCCTCATGTTCCAGATATTTCAGAATGAACGGGTGGCTCGCCGGAATGGTCTTGAGAAAACTGGCATTGAGTTTCGCGTCAGTTGCCGACCAGGCAAAGAAGCCTGTCAGGATCAGGCAAATCGCAACGACCCACGCGCGATAATTGAACAGCAATCGCTCGATCCGGTTACCGGACTGGCGGTCAAACTGATCCAGGGATGAAATAGACTCGAATTCATTGTTCATTTGTGTCGCCATAGCATTCAGCCTTATTCGAGCGTGTCGCCACTGAACTGGACAAAGCCACGCGCGCCAACGCCCAGAACGTCACCAGTGGATAGTTCAATCAGGTCAGTTATCGGGAAGCCGCGATTGGCCGTAACCAACCGGAAAGAATGGCCACCGTCCAGGCTCAACCAGCCCTGACCCGCGTTATCAACCAACAACACCCGGTTTCCGGACAACTCCAGTCCGGCGCCAAGGCTTTGCTGGGTATCCAGGTCGAGTTCGGTCCACGACTGGCCCTGATTCTCCGACCGGAAAGCGTGTCCGCGGAGTCCCCACACCAGCACGGTGTCTCCGGTCGTTTCCAGCACGCCAAAAAACGTCCCTTCGTACGGAGCGGAAAGCGTCTCGAAATCAGTCAGCGTGTCATCCGTGCGGTAAAGCCCACCACGTTCCCCAGCCATGTAAAGCCCGGCATCTCCGTTGGCGGTGTCATAGATGTGCATCTGCATGGTTCCGTCGAAAACAGCAGCGGAGGGCGCCCACTCCACACCACCATCAACGGTCCTGAAAGCGAAACCGTAGGCACCGTAGGCAATCACTTGACGATCTCCGAGGCATCGGACACCCAGAAACGGTTTGTCAGCGCCATCTTCAACCATCATTTCGGCGTAGAACGCCTGTTCCGAGCCGGCCTTTTCGAGCACTTCAAGCAGGTCTTCGGCCGCTCGGAAGCCGTCGTACTGCAACTGCCAGGTCGCGCCGGCATCCCTGGTATGCAAAATCGCGCCCCGGTGACCAACAGCCCAGCCCTCGCGATCAGAATCGAAGCAGACATCGGTCAATGTCACTGTCACCGGCACCTGCTCGGCTTGCTGCCAACTGCCGCCCTGATCATCAGAAAGCAGAATGTGGCCTCGTTCACCGACAGCGACCAGGCGGTCTCCCGCGTAATCAACAGCGGTAACCAGCGAGCGGGTTGCCAATGCCGACTGCTGGGCAGGCTGCTCGAGGGAGCCCGGTATCTGGTTCGCGAAGACTGCGGTGGCGCTGGTCGCCATCCAGACTCCGATCAGACCGCTCGCCAGCTGGAGGATGGGTTTCGTCATTGTCATTCACCCCGGTAAAGCGTGTTATCCGTCAAAAAGCCCGGCACGCGGATACGTGCCGGGAACCGTCAGAGCCGGATCAACGACCGCTCATACGCAACAATGATTGAGGTGAGAAATAGCTTTCGGAACGCGGTTCGACTTCGTTGTACTGCTCTCCGGCCACATCGCCCAGAGCACAGTTGTAGACCCACGCCCTGGTGCGGTGATCGTGGAAGAAACCGGTGCAGTAGTTTACGGTTGCAGGGATATCCGGTGCCGCGAACGGCGTGGTCAGGGATGTCCGCCACAGGTTACCTTCGGCATCCCAGCCATCCATGATTGCGGTGCCCCAGTTATCCTCGTCGTAGTAGTACTTGCGCTTGGGCACAGCGTGGCGGCTGTCCGGCTTCAGGGTTGCTTCCACCTCCCAGACCCGGTGCAGCTCCCAACGCATGTGCTCGGGTTTGGCGTGGCGCTTGCCCATCACCTCCTCGTCCTTGTTGGCCAACAACGCGTTGTTGTTGTAGGGAATGATCATTTCCCGTTTGCCGATGAGCTTCCAATCGAATCGCTCTGGCGAACCGCCGCCACCAAAGGTCTCGTCTACAAAATTCACCCCTGAAGCCACCACGTTAGGGGTATCGAAGTTGATGCTCGGTGCCTGACGCACGCGGCGCTGACCCGCCAGGTATTGCCACAGGGTCCGGCCCTTGTCGTGATCCAGGACGTTGTGAACCATCAGCGCCTCCCCCGCTCGGAATGCCGGGGCATAGGCCAACTGGATGGCCTTCATATACTTGGCATCCGGGGTTTCCTGGTAGGAGCTGTCAGCGTAGTAGTAGGGATACTGACCAATGTCCTCAGCTGCGGTCGCCAGTATGCGGGACCCATCACCGGTGGTTGTCCAGACCTTGTACTCTGTTTCCGTGGCCACCCCCCGCCAGAGCGTCATGTGGTTCCAGTGCACCTCAAGACCGGACTGCGGGATGGGGAAAGGTACACCGCCGTAGGCGCCCTCAACGGTCAGTCCATTATTGGTCAGTGTGGCTCGAGTGGCATTTTCCCGAGTGTTGTCATAAACATATTGGGGCGCCGCTGCGGTCCTGCGGGTCGGATAAACGTCGATCCTGAAGGTGTCTGGGTTGTCCTTGAACAACTGGATCACGCCGTCAGCAAGCTTGTCCCGATACTGGTCAAGGTTATCGATGGTGATCGTGTAGAGCGGTTTGTCATCGGCAAATGGATTAAACGTACGATCCCCTTCCTCGAAGCCCGGGTGGGACTCGGTGTAGCCACCGGTCCATGCCGGGATCGAGCCATCGGCATTCGCTGCTTTCTCAGCTCCCAGTGGGGTCAACTCGTTCCCGAGTTTCGCCGCTTCCTCGGGTGATACCTTTGCCTGCGCTACCCCTGCACTTGCCGACAGGATTGCGACGCACACTGCGAGATTCCGGATTTTGTTCTTGTACATGGTCGCCACCTCAGAATGTGTAAGATGCGTTCAGTGAAATAAAGTCACGATCCGCGTTGGTCTGTTTGAAGGTCTTGATGCCATTGATGTTGATTGGCGCGGATGGGCCATAAAAACCGTTATAGGAGAGTGAAACCGTCACCCGCTTGCGGTAGTTGAAAGAGGCGCCAATGTTGTAATTGCCGCCCTTCTCCTGACTAAAGCCGCCAACCGCGGACGAGCGGCCGTCGATGCCGTAGCTGATGCCCATCGGGACATCCATATCCACACCGTCCATCACCTGGAAATAGGTGGGAGTGAACACGAGCTTCACGGCAGTCGCATCACGGGTGGTGTTGGGATCCAGGCTCTCCGGGTTTTCGCTGATGCTCAGCGTGCGGTTCCAGGCCAGTTCGCCCAGCAGTGCTGCGGTGTCCCAGAAAGTGCCTGTCGGCAGGATATTGATCATGTTCACCTGGGCGTGCGCGGTGTTACCAATGGCGTAAAGCGCATTGTCGTCATTGTCCGCAACACCCGTGAGATCGGTGCCCGTCAGGCTGACCAATGGCGCGTTGCGCCGCGTGGACGCCTCAAAGCCAACGTTGGCGTTCCCGATACCGGTGTTCACACTGAAGCCATAGGCTTCGATGTCCTCGGGAAACAGCAGCATGTATTCGCCGATTTCTGCATCACCGGCGGCGCCAGGCACCGGACCGGTCAGGTAGGGACGAACCTGGACCTGGAAGTTCTTGTCGTGGTAGCGGGTTGCATAGAGACCGAACTCCGTGCGGATATCGTCCGCCCGATAACGGATACGCATGCCGTACTGGCCTGAATCGCTACCCTCATAGTCTGAACCGCGGTAGAAAGAGGCACCGGGACCGGCCAGAATGCGCTCACCGCCCCCATCAAGCAGGTCCGCCGGGCTGAAGTAACTGCCAGCTGCCGGGATACGGGTCCGCTCCCATTCGTACTGGTAGTAAGCACCCACGGAGAGTGCCTGGGTCAGCTGAAGCTCACCCGAAACCTGGCCGACCGGCAGGGCCAGCTCTTTGAACTGAGAGTTGGGAACGGAAAGCGCGCGAATTGCATCGATTGGCAGTTGGCCGCCAGCAATCCCGTTGTTGCCGAAGAACAGGCTCTCACCGTACAACAGTGAATGTTGGCCAGCGCGAACCACGCCCCACATCTCATCGGTTACGTTGAAGTCGCTGTAGACGAAGGCGTCGCGGATCTCTGCATCCTTTCCGTGCAGTTCCTGGGTTTCATCGGTGAACTCGTTGTAGGGCACGGTGTAGGAGTTGACGGTTTGCGGTGAGTCGTTGTCATTACTGCTGTTGTACACCTGGTCATACCAGGCTGCACCGCTGACCCGCAGACCGGTTCCGTTGTAATCCACATCGAATTCAGTAAAGAGGTCAGCACGGTTAAAGATCATCTCGCCCTGGTCAAAGTTTCGGTCGCCGTCATCCAGGTTGGGATCGGCAACCAGTTCGGCGTCCTGATCCTGCAGGCGCCAACCGGCGGTGTATTTGATGTTGGTGTCCCAACGCACACGCAAGTCACGATTACCGGTGTCAAACATGAAGGCTTGCGCCGGGAGTGCCGTGACGGCACAGATGGCACCAGCGAGTGCGGAGACCTTGAATCTTCCTGCCACTCCCCGAGCAGCAGAAAACTGACTACGGTTCTTGTCGTTCATTTTTTACCTCTTGGGCGGTAAGCCGCCTTTTGTTTTTATCGTTGCCGGACGACTCCGCAGACTCATCCGGCATTCAGATATACCGGGCCGGATCCGGCCCGGTGGACCTTTCCTGTTTCCGCCTGCTGTGCGATCAAGCGTTGTCGTGGATGGAGACCGGATCCAGGCCGAATACCATGGGTGGAATTTCCTGGCCCAGCAGGTAGGCACCGAGCATGCCGGCGGTGTCATCCGCGTTCTGTGTGATGTGATTCGAAGCTGCGATTACGTCACGAACGTATCGTTGCAGGCTGTTTTCCAGGAAGATTCCGCGGGCGCCAGTCGCCTTGAAGAGAAGCATCACAGCTTCTTCGCACTCGCGTCCGACCCGGGCAATATCGAGCATGTGCTGAACCCGCTCATGGTTGGGCACCAGCTCACCCCGGTCGACGTATTCATGGCTGTCCTGAATCATCTGGAGCAAACGGGCCCTGGCACTGCGCACGCGTACAACGGCATTACCCAGCCGGTCTTTCACATAGGGACTCAGCGCTGCCGCCCCATCACCGGTGGTGTTCTGGCGCACCTTCATCTGATCGATGTACTCGTCAATCGCGCCCTGAGCCATGCCGATGATCACGGCGGACACCGCCGCAAAGAAGGCCTGATTGAAGGGGAACAGGTAGTTGGCCGGTCTGTCGGAATGCTTGTAATCCACCAGGCTGTGCATGCGGTGGTAAGGAACAAAGGCATCCTTGACGACCAGACTCTTGGAGCCTGTTCCGGCAAGACCGAAGGTATGCCAGTCATCCAGGATTTCGTAATTCTCCCGCGATACCAGGAAGGAGCAACGGTCTGCCGGCTTACCGGACTCATCCTTCAGGAATCCCCCGACGAATGCCCAGTCCGCGTGGTCGCAACCGGAAGATGTCCGCCAGCGGCCATTCAGCAAGTAACCACCTTCGACTTCCTCGACCTTACCGAACGGAGGGTAGGAAGACGCGACCAGGACCTTGTCATCCTTGCCCCAGACATCCTCTCCCGCCTGGGGGTCCATGCCACCGAACTCCCATTGATGAATACCCAGAATCATCATGTTCCAGGCGCTGTTCGGGCAGCCCCTGCCCAGCTCCATCAGCACCTTGTAGAACACCGAGGGGCTCATGGCCCAACCACCAAACTGTTCCGGTTGCAGAATCTTGAAGAACCCGGCGTTGATGAATTCCTGAATGGTCTCGGAGGGAACCTGTCTCGCCTTCTCGACGCTATCGGCCTTTTCCTTCAGCATGGGGATCAGTGCCCGAGCCCTTTCCACAAGCTCCTTCTCGGTCGGGATACTCTGGCTCAGCTGTTCTTTCGCTTTCGCTACCGCAGTCATAATTTTTCCTCTCTGTTGTTTTTGTCTTACTCAGCTGCCCAACGGGTTAGCGAAGGGCCGAAAACTGTCCGTTGAAGTACATCAGGGGGTCCTGGGCGCCCAGTTGGCCATCAATGCTCACCACCTCGCAGACGAACATGTCGTGACTGTTGGCGGGGATCGCTTCCACAACCCGACATTCAAAACTGGCCAGCGCATCTCTGAGCACCGGCGTTCCGAGCACACCGTTCTCCCACGTACCGTCTTGTTCAAAACGTGCCTCGCCACTCACGCCGTCCACCATTCCTGCGAACCGCTTCGCGATGATTTCCTGTTCACTGGCAAGGACATTGATGCTGATCGAGCCGCTACGGGTGATGAGCCCATGGGCGTAAACGGTCTTGTTGACGCACGCCAGAAGCCGGGGGGGCTCAGCCGAGATCGAACAAACCGCTGTGGCGGTCAGTCCGGCCCGCTGCCCATCGTGGCCACTTGCAATCACGACGCAGGCGCCGGCGAGATTGCGCATGCCATTGCAGAAATCGTCCTTGCTTACAGGCGGGATGACGGGCGTGGCAGTATCCAGTGACATGCTGTGATACATCATTGCGGCACCCTCCCTTCTCGCAGGAAACCCAGCACCACGTCGTTGAACTCGTCCGGGCTTTCGTACTGGGGCCAGTGGCCGGCGGGTTTTCCGATCACATACAGCTGCCCTTTTGGCAGACGGGGGAGTGCCGCTTCCGCCGCTGCAAGGTCATGAATCGGGTTATTGGTGGTCCACAGCAGCAACGCGTCACATGTCACCTTCTCAAGCTCGATCATGTCGGGCTTGGCACCATCCTTGTTGACCTTGCGCAGGCGGGAGTAGATCAGTGGCGCGACGGCCTGGAAGCCCTTGCTGGCATAGATGGCCAGACGGCTTTTCACCAGTTCGTCGGTCAGCAAATCCCAGTTGCCCTCGAACAGCAGCCATTTCATCCGCTCCAGGACCGACTCGAACGTCGGCTGCTTGCCGGAGCTTTTGGCCGAGAGCTCGCCCAGTTCCTTCAGGTCCTGACGGCCCTTCTCAGAGACGATGGGAATGCCTCCGGTTGTATTCAGGATGGCGCGATTGATTCGTTCCGGATAGGTCGTGGCAAAATGGCCGGTAACGACGCCTCCCAGGGATTCACCGGATATGTGGGCCTTGTCGATACCCATCACATCCATCAGTTCCCGGAGCTGTTCTACGTAATCGGCGATCTGATACTCAATGTCAGTTTTTTTCTCAGACAGGCCATGACCAACGTAATCAAAGGCAATGACATGGAAGTGTTTACCCAGGGGCACCACGTTTTTGGCATACGCCTCCAGATGCCCGCCAATCCCGTGCATCAGAATCAGTACTTCCGGTTTGCCCTTTCCGGCCTCCGCAATACGCGTCGTGCCAAAGGTAGGCAGGTCGACGTGGCGGATTTCGGCGCCCATGAAATCAAGCCAGATGCTCATATCCTTCTCCTCAATCCGGAACGTTTCAGGCCAGGTTGTTGCGCCGGTGACCCCAGTCGCTCATCTGGCTGTAGGATTTGACTTCCCACTCGTCCTCTTTGATCACGACGCCGCCCCAGCCAAGCTCGAAGTTGAAACCGGAAGGCGTTTGCGCGTAGAAGGAAAACATCTTGTCGTTGGGGTGATGGCCCAGCTCCAGGGCAACGGGAATGCCGGCTCTGGAAACCCGGTCATACGCCATACCAACGTCATCAATTTCAGCCACCTCAAGCATGAAGTGGTTCAGGACTTTGGGAGCATGAGGGACTTCTGCTGTCGCAATGGAGTGGTGACGTCCGGTCTTGGTATGGAAGAAAGTCGCGTCAACCAGCATCCCGGGTGCTACCTCTTCCCGGATGTAGTCGCTGACTCGGAACTTCAGGATATTCTTGTAGAAATCGAGGGTCTCTGCGCCATTCCGTGCAAACGGGAGGATATGGCCGACACCCAGATCGCCGGTGACAAAATGGCTTTTAAGGACCTTGGAACGGAACCGGTCTTCAAGCCTGGCAACGCCGTGTCCGAAAAAGAACTCGTGGGCGAAGCCATTGGGGTCTTCACAGGAATAGGCCTTCTCGACATGGCGCTTGCGCAGCTCGCTTCCGGAAAGCTCACGGACCGTAACGCCCTGGTCCTTGACCTCGGAGACAAATTCCTCAAGTTCTTTTTCTGTCTGGAACTCCCAGCCGGCAACAATGATGTCGTCTTTGTCGCTCTGCTCGAGAAAGAAGCGTTGAAGGTACTCATCCATGCGGAGGGTCATTGAGGTGCTGTCACGGTGCCCGATCTGCATGCCGAGAATCTCCGTGGCGAACGACTCCCATGCGTCGAGGTCGCTGACGCCCAGCCCCACGTAACCCAAAGAGGAAATTTCTGCCATTGCGGTATCTCCTGTTGTTTTTGTATCCCGACCGGCAGGCAGTTCCGGTCCAGGTATCGGTCCTGGTTTCCAGGATCTTGTATCTCCTCTTTTGCAGCTGCTGTGCCAAACTTGGTGAGTTGCCGAAAAACATCCTTAGGGCATTGTTTTTACTGGACTATATCTCCATTCAAACATTGGGAGTTCGACCAGAATCGGCACCAAAGGGATAAGAAAATTATGATTCGTCATAAATTTCATGAAGAAAATGATGAAATCCCGGGTTAAGATCGGTGCTCCAGATCCCTAATTCCCCCCATCGCAGGTGAGTCATGGCAGCCAGCAACTCCACCAAATCGGGTTCCGATAAAAACACAGTGCTTCGGGACATCATCACCGACCTGCGTTTTCCGGATATGCAGGACCTTGCCAGCCTGCTCAACTTCCGGCCGGAGGAAGGCCAGATCTGGCTCGGCGATAAGCGCATGTTGCTTATCCATGCCGAGTCCTTTGGGTCGCTCCGACAGGAACTGGTGGAAACCATGGGCACGGAGTACACCAGAGGGCTGCTGACCCGGGCCGGCTATCTCTCGGGGATGCGGGATGCAGAGCTCGCGATCAAGACTCGCCACAACGAGAGTGAACTGGAGATGCTGGCGGCGGGAGCCCAGTTACATGCGCTTTCCGGGATGGTGGAAGTGGAGCCCGTTCGCGTCGAAGCCGATCAGGAGCGTGGCTATCTCTACGGTGAGTTCATCTGGAAGCACTCGGTCGAAGACGACATGCATCTGGCGTTCAACAGCAAGACCAACGAACCGGTTTGCTGGATGGAGATCGGCTACAGTTCGGGTTTTCTGACGCGCCTGATGGGAAAACGGGTGCTGGTTCGTGAAGTGGAGTGCCTGGCCACCGGTGACAACGTCTGCAGAGCAGTTGCCAAACCTGTAGAGGAGTGGGACAACGCCGAGGAAGACCTAAAGTATTTTCAGCCGCGCTCAAGCGATCATCGACAGATCGCCCCGGTGTTTACCAAACCCAATCGGACCGTTACCCCCAAGACAGCACCTTTCGGACTCAAGCCCGAACAGGATAAGCCCATGCCTCTTGACCGCCCGATTGGCAGCTCCGGGGCCTACCATTCCGTACTGCACAAGATTATTCGGGTAGCACCTACCAACGCGACGGTTCTTTTGCTCGGCGAGAGCGGCGTTGGCAAGACCATGTTTGCCCATGAGATCCACGCCAACAGTCGGCAAGCCAACGGCCCGTTTGTCGAGGTGAACTGCGCAGCCATACCGGACCAGCTGATTGAATCAGAACTGTTTGGCGTCCAGAGAGGTGCCTATTCGGGTGCCTCGGATTCCCGCCCCGGGCGGTTTGAGGCTGCGAACGGGGGAACCCTTTTCCTGGATGAGATCGCGACTCTCAGCATGACTGCACAGGGTAAGCTGCTCCGTGTCCTGCAAAGCGGAGAACTCGAGCGCCTTGGCAGTAACAAAACGATCAAGGTCAACGTCAGGGTGGTAACCGCAACCAACGAGGATCTCAAAGCCGCGGTCAAAGAAGGTCGGTTCCGCAGCGACCTCTACTACCGCGTCAATGTGTTTCCGGTGACAATCGCCCCGTTGCGAGACCGAAAGGATGATTTGCCGATACTTCTCGACAACTGCATCAATCGGATGACCGAATTGCACGGTCGGTCTTTGAGCGGTATCACACCCAAGGCGCTTCAGAAAATTC
Source organism: Marinobacter sp. C7 (assembly GCF_022343555.1). Lineage (GTDB taxonomy): Bacteria > Pseudomonadota > Gammaproteobacteria > Pseudomonadales > Oleiphilaceae > Marinobacter. The sequence continues at coordinate 240,601 of NZ_JAKQZH010000002.1, forward strand.
TGGATCACAATTGGCCGGGGAATATCCGGGAATTCGAGAATGTGATTGAGAGAGCGGTGATACTGGCCGATGACGGTGAAGCCCTTGATGAACGCCATCTGTCCGGTCTGGGGGAACTGGATGAGGGAAGAAATGAAGGCACGGTAAGCTGGGACGCTGCACCGGGCATTGGCATAAAGCTGCCCAAGGGGCAAACTTCGGGCCCGAATGATGGCCAGAAGTCGGAGGAAATCACCGAGGCCATGCTATCCAATCTTGCTGGACGAATCCTTGCTTCGGGAAACTTCAGCCTCGCCCGATCAGAAACGATCTTCGTCCGTAAAGCGCTCGAAATGACCGACAATAATGTCACGCGGGCGGCCGAACTACTGGGGATAACGCGAGCCCAGCTCGATTACCGGCTAAAAAAGCTGACCTCCGGCATGGATCAGGGAGACAGCGCCTCCTGACCCGTCTGTATTCGGTTCGACGTGACAGAGAACCGGGTGGAACCTAGGTCCGGAGCCCGAGTGCCAGGACCCCCGCACCGGCAAAAAGCAGGGCCAGGATCCCGAATAACCAACCATATATATCCATGAAATTTGCGGGCGCGACCTCGAAAAGTACGGTAAGCCAGGACACGGACAGTCCGAGCAGGACAATCCCCAAAGCTCCACCGCCCTGGCGCAGGAAAGTGGCGGCCGCCGTGGCGTGCCTTACTTCCCGGGCAGGAACCGAACGTGCAATGGCCGAATACAGGCTCGGTATGATGCTGCCCAGCCCCACTCGACTCAGAACGATGGCTACTGCCAAAACCACCAGGTTATCCGAAAGACTGAAGATGAGGCAGGACACCGTGAAACTCATCAAGCCCAGCACAAGTATTCGGGCTGGCGAATAACGATCAACCAGCCGGCCGGTCGAGGCAATCGTCAGCGCGAGGGCTATCCCGCCCACCAGCAGGAAATTGCCGGTCGTTGTCGCAGAAACGCCCAGCCCTTGCTGCAGCATCAGTGGTATCAGAAAGACGGATCCATACATTCCGGTGCCGTAAGCCACGGTAATCATGGCAGCACGGCGAAACTCAGGCTGGCGAAACAGATTTACAGGGATCAGTGAGGCAGGGCTTCGGCACTGTTGCATCCAGAACAGCCATACACCCAGCAGCCAGACTCCTCCGGATAGCACACCTGCGAGGGACGACTCCGCCCAGGCGAATGGCCAGAGGAATATCCCTGCCACCAGAAAAGCCAACAGCAGGATACCCGCCCAGTCGAGGGCGCCGGTCTGATCTTTACCGGACACATCGTCCGATTGGGTATCGGGCGCAATCAGAGCCATCAGTGCCGCCAGGCATGCGGGTATGGCACCAAGGGCAAAGACCGACTGCCAGCCCGCATAATCCACAGCCCAGCCCGCAAAAGCCGGTCCCAAGGCCGGGGCCATGACAACACCGAGGCCGAACATCGACATCGCGCGCCCATGGCGGTGAACCGGGGTGTACTCCAGCAAGAGAAACAGGGACAAAGGCTGTATGATTCCGGCGCAGATCCCCTGGAACATCCGCACCAGTAGTAATCCGACAAAGCCGGTAACAAGCAAGCCAAGCAAGGAAATCACGGAGTAGACCATCAGGACGCTGAAAAAAACCCGCCAGGGGCCGAATCGATCGGCCAGCCAGGCGGTAATGGGAGCAACAACGACGGTCAGACCCAGAAAGACCGATGAGAACAATTGAGCGACCCGGGGTTCCAACGACAGATCCCTCATCATTGGCGTGATCGCAACATTGATGGTGGTGGCAGACATGACGACAGCGAAACAACCCAGCGTCAGCGCAGCAGTCAGGAGGCGACTCAGGCTACGCTCGGCTTCTCGACAGGTCGCCGCTTTTTCCGCCACCCGATAACTGTCTGTCGTCATCATTATTGCCTGTAATCACCCGAACCAATTACTCGAATGCGCTTTCGGAATTGGCCACTGTGCAGAATCGTCCAATACTGCCCACGGAGTTGTCATGCTCCTGGGCTGAAGGACAAGCACAACAGTCTTCCAGAAGTACCACGTCGAAATCCCGGTCATGAGCGTCACGAACAGTAGCCTGCACCACCGCCTGGGTACTCACGCCACTGCAATAAATCCGCTCGATGCCCGCTCGACGAAGCAGCACTTCCAGTTTTGTGGCGTAAAATGGCGAGACCCGGTGTTTGACGATATCCCACTCGTCTTCTTTCGGCGCCAGCGCCTCATGGACCTGGCCACCCCATTCGTTCATCTTCAGAATGCCGTTCCTGGCAATGGGACCGAACACCTGGGAATCGGGATTGGCTTCCCGATGATCATCGGAAAACGCAACGCGCACATACGCCACGGGAATGCCCTTGGCCCGCGCAGTCTCGATTGCCTTTGCAGTGCGATTGATGATGTCGCGGGACTGGACCTGATCCTGCAACGGAGTCTTGCCACTGGCGCCCTCCGGGTGGATCAGATCATTCTGCATATCCAGAACCAGATAAATACTTTTCATAAATACTTCCTCTTGGTTGTCTTGTGAAAATCAGTCACACCAGAGTGCGCCGTTGATATCGAGAACTTCCCCGGTAATAAACCGGGCCTTGTCGGACAGCAGAAAACTGATCGCCTCGGCCACCTCACCCGCTTCACCCATGCGGCCTGCGGGAATGAGGTTCCGGAGGTTGTCAGGAAAGTTGGTCGTCATGGAGGTGGCAATGGGGCCGGGTGCAACGGCATTGACCCGCACATTTCTGGGCGCCAGTTCCTTGGCCAGGAACCCGGTCATGGTATGCACCGAGGACTTGGACATTCCGTAAGCGACATTGCCCGCCCGATCCAACTCCCGTTCATCAACCCAGGCTCGTGCGTTGCCGGAATTCTTGCCCACCACGGAACCGAGGTTCACGATGGCGCCAAATCGATTCTCCGCCATACGGCGACCCACGACCTGACATGGCAAAAAACTGCCCATGACATTGATCCGCAAAACCCGCTCTAGCTCTTTGAGGGACAGCGACAATGCGCTGCCAACGGATACCACACCGGCCACATTCACCAGGGCGGTTATAGCTCCGGCACTGGCCTCGACCCGCTCGACCAAGAGCTTGACCGCGTGCTCGTCAGTGATATCGCAACAGGCGTAAAACACGCCATCGGGCAGGGAGTCGGGGCGCCCGGCGCGGAGGTCCGCGCCGTAAACACGGTATCCCTCGCTCAGAAGCTGTTGACAGGTAGCGGCACCGATAGCCCCTGCGGCCCCGGTAACCAGGGCCACTTTCGGTCTGTTGACAGTTACCATGCCGTCAGGCCTCCAGGCCCGCTGCCGTTCGGCCGGCAATCCTGCCGAACGTCAGTCCCCGCAGTACCGATGTGCCACCACAATAATTGCGGTAGTACATGCCCACGGTCTCACCGGCAGCATAGAGGCCCTTGATGGGATCGCCGTCGATATTGACGACGCGTGCACCGTCATCAATTTTCAGTCCACCAAAGGTAAACACGTTCGCGGAAATAACGGGATACGCCATGAACGGCCCCTGATCGATCGGCAGTGCCCAGTTGCTCTTGGCCGGAACAACGCTCTCGGTGCATACGCCATCTTCTTCCAGGGGACGATAGTCACCGCCCTTACATCCCGCGTTATAGGCGCGCACTGTGGCCACGAATTCCTCAACCGGGACTTCCAGCTTCTCTGCAAGCCCCTCCAGTGTCCCCGCCTCTATGGCCGGTTGATCGGTACGGATACCCAGGCGGTAGTTGGGAATGTCCTTCACTTTCTGATCGAGCACGCAGTAGGCAATGCCATCCGTCTGCGCGTAGATCTTCCGGGTGATGCGCTCATACCAGGCATCGACGGTTCCCGGCGCTTCGTCGGTAAAACGCCGACCCTCCTTGTTGACCAGGACACCGTAGGGGAAGATAAAAATCGACGGCTCCGAGATACCGGAACGCGGATCCACCGGTTCCGCATGGTAATTGCCGAATTCGCCGCCGGCAGCCGCACCCACATCCAGTGCCATCCGAATGCCCTCTCCCCGGTTGTAATAACCGCCCTTGCAAACCGGGCGCAGGTAGGCTGCACGATGCCCGAGGTAACGGGTCAGCATCTCGCTGTTGCCTTCGAAGCCCCCACTGGCCAACACCACCTCGCCCTCAAACTCAAGGCTTCCTTCGGTACGGGAGTGTGCCTTGAGCCCGGAAACCTCACCGTTTCTGGTCAGGATCAGCTCACGCCCGGAGGTCTCATAGAAAAAGGTAGCCCCAAGGTTCTCGGCTTTGGCAGCGAGGGTTTCAACGATGGCTTCCCCACCACCAACCGGCAGCAAACGGGGTTGGGTACTGGTCAGGAACTGGGTCGGAAGGAAGTCGAACTTGACCCCGTTTTCCTGCAGCCAGCTGATGGTGACCGGAACATTCTCGGAAAAAGTGCCAATAATGCCGGCATCCACCGCCGGGAGTGCCCGGGTCTGGGCCGACCAGTACTGGCGCTCCGAGAGCGACTCCGCCACAAAATCCGGATCCTGGTAGAAGCCGGAATTCTCAGCGAGGAAATCATCGAAATCATCGGTGACTTCAGTCTCGCTCTTCATTCGTAAATAAGCCTCGGTAAACCGGCTCTGACCGCCCCGTTCTTCACGGGTCGCCCGCTCCAGCACCGCCACCTTCAAACCGTTTTCAGCCGCAGAAACCGCGGCAGAGAGACCCGCCACGCCGCAGCCAACAACGACCAGATCGAACTTCAAATTTGTCATGCTTGTGCCTCCCTGATTTGTTGTTACTATAAGTTCGCCCTGAGAGGGGTTCGATGCACGCTGGACTAATGGGGTTTTAGAAAAAGGTGAAGAACCGGATGGATAAACTCTGGGCAATGCAGGTTTTTGCCCGGGTTGTAGAATGTGGCAGCTTCAGTCGGGCGGCAGAGTCCCTGGATATCGCCAATGCCACAGTGACCTCCAGCGTTCGCAATCTCGAGTCCTATCTCGGCGTCACCCTGCTGTCTCGCAATACCCGCACCCTGCGTCTGACGGACGAAGGTGAGCGGTTTTTTGAACATTGCACAGACCTGCTGAGGCGGGTCGAAGAGGCGGAAGCGTCGGTACGGGATCAGAAGACATCCGTGCAGGGCCAACTGAAAATCGAGGCCCCGGTGGGTTTTGGAAAAGCGGTCATCGTTCCCAGATTAGCCGCTTTCTCAAAGGCCTACCCGGAGCTTTCGATCGCACTGCGGCTGACCGATCATCCGGAAGGACTCATCGAGAGTGGTACTGACGTGGCCATACGAATCGATTCGGTCAGTGATGCGGACCTTGTAGCACGCCCGCTGTATCAGGCCCATTACGTGGCGTGTGCTTCGCCGGCACTTCTGGAAAGCATCGATGTTCCGGGCCATCCCAGTGAGCTGGATCCGAAGCTGTGCCTGGGAATTTTCGGACATACCCGGTTTTCACCGCGTAAATGGCTGTTTGAACAAGCGGATGAGAGGGTAGAAATCGAGCCGGATGGCAGGATGCACTTCAACAGCTCGGATGCGCTGATCCAGGCCGCTCTGGAAGATCAGGGGATTATCTTTGTACTGGATGTGTTCGTGAACAAGTTGATCTCATCCGGACAGCTGGTTGACCTGTTTCCGGATTGGTCCACCAATGGCCGAACTTTTTTCTCGGTGACCCCCCAATCAAGATTCGTTGCTCCCCGAACCCGGGCGTTTATTGATTTCATGATGTCGACCCTGGATTCGGAACGCCGTCCCTCTGTTGCCACGCAGATCAAGTTGCGCCCGGGCCGAGACGGCTGACCCCATTACTCCCGGTCGTGCAGGATCCCGAGAACTTCCGGCAGTAACTCCTGCCATTCACCGACCACACCAGCTTCGGCCATCGAGAAGATCGGCGCTTCCGGATCCTTGTTGATCGCCAGAATCCGGGTGTCCGGGCTGATACCTGCCATATGCTGGGGGGTACCCGAGATACCCACGGCGAAATAGAGTTCCGGGCTCACGAATTTGCCGGAGATGCCAACCTGTCGCACCACCGGCACGAGCCCGGCGTCCACCGCTGGCAGGCTGCCGCCCAGGGTACCGCCGCTGCTGCGGGCGAGTTGTTCCAGCATTGAAAAACCTTCTTCATTAAGTCCGCGCCCCCCCGAAATCACCAGTTTTGAACTCTCCACCGGAGGCAGGCTCTCTCCGCTGGATTCTGTTGCCAGCACTGGTGCGGCGGGGGCTCTTGCATCAACACGGATCTTTCTGACATCCACTGGGTCAGCGGACTCTGTCAGCATCGGTTTACCCGCACGAACACAGGCAACGGCAACACCACCGCTGACCTCCAGTGAGATCAGCTTGCGCCCGCCCCAGACCGACCGTTCGGCAACAATCCGGTCGTCTTCAAGCCTGACCTTCAGGCAACGGCCAAGGCAATGGCCGCCCAAGCCATGTGCCAGTCTGGCTGCCAATTCCTCCCCCTCGGGACCCGGCGGTGTGAGGATCAGGCTGGAGGCTTCGGCACAAGCCACCTGCGCCAGGGCCTCACCGGCGAGGGTTGCCATCGCGTCCGGCTCATCAGCGTCAATATCCTCTGGAGTCTCCACCTGCCATACCCGACTTATTCCGGAACGGGCGGCCAGATTCATGCGGGCTTCCACCTCTTCGTTCCCTATAATGACCACCTCAGGACTCACTGCCTCTGCGCAGGTTGCCTGCAAGGCGGCCAGGGTCAGTTCCATGCTTTCCTGGCCCCAGGACGAGGGAACCACACCGACAATTCGAGAGATTGGCATCAAGCTTTCCATTGAATGCTCCTGTTAGCCCGCGGCTTTCCTGAGATAATCCACAATCGCTGCGGCCTGCTCCTGAACGCTGCCGTCAATCATGCGGCACTGGCCCTGGCGCTTCGCCGCCCTCGGCTCTGCCAACTCGCGGGACCGCACTGATCCGGGCTCATCCGTATTCTGGGTCACGGTCTCAATGCTCAGACGTTTGGCCATCATCACGTTCTTCATCAGTGGATGCCGCAGTTTGTTGCGCCGATCATTCGTTACCGTGGCCAGGTACGTTCCGGAACAGCTCAACCATTCCCGCCTCGTACCTTTTTCACGCATCAGCCGCACCTGATCGCCCTGCCATTCGGCGTACTGGGCCAGAGAAAAAAGCGGCAATTGCAGCTCAGTCGCCAGCATCACCGGGATGCTGCCCTCGTCCAGGTCTCCGAACTCCCGACCGATGAAAACCAGATCCGGCTGCGTTTCATCGTCCCGGACAAACGCTCCAATCTGGGCGGCAGTCATGGATGAATCCCATGGCCGGCAGGGCCGAAGATGCAGAATACGCAGGCTGTCGGGCTTGAACGCAGCCACCGACCGGGCCAGTTGCTCCTCATTCGCCCCGCCCAAGACCAGTACATGCACACTGATCGCATCGCTCTTGTCCCTCAGTTTGAGAGCCAGCTCCAGCGCGCCCTCATCAAAAGGGCCCAGAATCCGACGGGTCTGGCCGGTCTCATGAAGGTTTCCCTCGCTATCCAGAGCCACTTGGTGGAGTGGATATCGGTTATCTGCCACACCCGCCAACACCACAAGAATATTCATATCCCCCCCTTGTTCTTCGTGCTCAGCCCCGGGCCGCGGCGGTTCTGGCAGCGATCCGGCCAAAAACGGCGGCCTTGCCCAAGGCAGAACCGGTCATATAGGCGGCACCATGGAATCCGCCGACCATCTCGCCGGCGGCCAGCAGCCCTTCGATGGGTTCACCAAAAACATCAAACACCTGCATGGACGGATCCACTTTCACGCCGCAATAGGTTCCGAATACGGCCGCGGTGGATGGATAGGCATAGAAAGGGGGTTCACTGATGGTTTTAAGATCGCCGTGATGATGGACCAGGTGTTTCCGGCCAAACTCCGGTGTCCTCTGATCAGCAACAGCCTCGTTATAGGCAGCCACCTGCGCCAGGAACGTCTCCTCGGGCAACTCCAGCAACCTGGCAAGCTCTTCAAGGGAGTCTGCCTCGACAAATAGACCCTCTTCGAGGCGACGCTCAAAATCGAGAATGCGCACGCGATTGTCACCGCTTTGCATAATCGCCCGGTCGAGGATCTGGTAGGTCACGCCCCAGGACTGCTGCATGCAGGCATCCCCGAGCAGCTTGTAGGACAGCGACTCATCGACGTACCGGCAGCCTTCCTGATTGACCGCAATGGCGCCCTTGTATACCGCCAGGCAGGCGTGATGGTTGTTCTCGTCCATCGGGTGCTTACCGAAAGTGCCCTTGATGTGAACCATATCGCGCAGATCGGCGCCCAGCGCCCAGGCCATACGCAAGCCATCGCCCTCATTGCCCTCACCACCGATGAAGACGGCATTATCGTAAAGCGGGACAAAACGATGAATCATTGCCTGGTCTTTGACAAAGCCGCCGGAGGCCAGGAGTACGCCATGATTGCCGCTGATGATCTGCTCCTGCCCGGCTACAAGGGCCTTCAGCCCTGTTACTCGCCCTTCCGCGTGGCGGATCAAACGACTGGCCCGGGCATTCAGCAAAATTTCGACCTTCCCGCTGGCCCGGGCAGCGGTTTCCAGTTGCCGAACCATATCCGCCGGATCCACGTTGTGGACCCGTGGTACAGATTGCCCTGAGGCAGTCTCGATTACCGGTTGGAAGTCCACCCCATGGCCTCTCAGCCATTCATAGGTATCCAACTGCAGATCGACATAGGCCCGAACCAGAGCCTCATCCGCCTCGCCCTTGCCTACGGTCACCAGGTCCTCGAACAGTCTTTCCGGAGAATCCTCAATACCGTTTTCCCTTTGCAGATCGGTACCAGCGAAGGCGAGGCAGCCCCCGCTCATGGCGGAGGACCCACCAATGGCATCGGTCTTTTCCAGAAGCACCACGTTCAGACCACTTTCAGCTGCCTCCAGGGCCGCAGAAAATCCTGCCAGGCCGCCACCAACAACGACCAGATCGGTCTCAATGGTATTGCTCATGATATTCCTCCCTTACCGAATCCAGAAGGCGCTCGGCCAAGCCGTAAAAGTCGAAGATTTCCCGTACCCGGTCAGAATCCGGGGTCGCTGAGAAGTAACCTGTGTTACAGGTCCTGGTACCGTTTGCCCGTTGCAGATCCACCATGGCCTCCGCCTGCTTGATCCAGGCACCGAGCGAATCCAGTACCGGTACGCCGTCCACTTCATTGATACCGTTGGAAGCAAGCAGCACATTCAACGGCGCTTCACCCGGAATGATGACCTCTGCGCCGGACCGAATCAGCTCACGGGCCGCGCTCTTGAAGCGGTCAATCAGTTCCGAGGGATCCTCAAAGGCTGCCAGGACGTCCGCGAACCGGAAGCCAACGTGGCGGACGCCGGCCAGCCTGTCCGCCAGCCCATGGCAACGGGCATTCTCTTCAACCAGTTCCGCCAGTTCATCGATAAACACCAACACCCCGAACCGTCGTCCCAACAGACACGCCGTGAACATGGCGGATTCGCCGTAACCGACGACAGGGATGTTCAGAAGACTGCGAACCTCCCTGAGGGCCGGTTCGGGTAAGGTGCTGATGGCATAGGCATCATAACCTTCCGCTTCAGCCGTCAGGCCGTTAGCCATGAATTGCAGGCCATGGAGATACTGCAGCGCAGCGTGCTTGATGTCGTCACCCGGATAGTTGCTGCGATAGGTACCTGGCTTCATACCATGCATATGAATCTCGGTGCCGGGTCGGGCCACTTTGCGAAAATGCGCCTGAAGGGCCCGGTCATAAGCGCCCAGGTCACTCAGGACGGTAAAGCTCTGATGCCAGATTCGAACGGTCATGGCTTTCGTTCCTTACAGTGTTGTTGTCGTTTTACTCACGAGGCTGGCCGCATCGTGACCCGCGATACGCCCAAGAACGGAACCGGACGTCAATCCGGCACCTCCTGCGTATTTGACGAAATACAGATTGCCCACCAGCTCCCCCGCGGCATACAAGCCCGGTATTGGCTGATCGTCGTCGTCAAGGACGCGTGCAAGGGTGTCCACTTTCAGGCCACCGAATGTGAACGTGATACCGCAGGTCACGGCATAGGCGACAAATGGCGGCTTAGTCAGCGGGTTGGCCCAGTTGGACTTGGGGATTGTCAGGCCGGTGGTACCCCGGCCATCCCGAATGGCGGGGTTGAAGGGGGTCGACTGGTCAACGGAGGCATTCCAGGCAGTCACCGTCTGCAGGAATCCGTTCTCGTTGATGCCATCGAGCTTTTCAGCAAGCTCTTCCAGACTGTCGGCCTGGATCCGGGTGGCCTGGCGAACCCGATACTCGTCCGGCAAGAGAGACTCGGTGTGCTGATCGAAGATCTGCCAGGCGACCCCGCCCGGCTGCTGGAGCACTTTCTCACCCATTCCCGAGTAGGTGTAGTTCCGAAAATCCGCCCCCTCATCAAAGAAACGCTCACCATTGGCATTCACGACAATGCCCAGGTGGAAATAGTTCTTCTGCATGTTGAGCAGGTTGATATCCCCGATTGCCGGAGCGTTGAGGTCGTAAAACACCGCATGGCACCCCGACCAGTTACCGTGCGCGGCAGCCCCGGTCTCCAGCGCCATTTCAATACCATCCCCGGTGTTGAAACGGGATCCCCGGACCTTGGCCAGGTCCCAGCCCGGGCCCAGGAACTGTGTTCGCCAGCGCAGGTTGGCGTGGAAACCGCCCGTTGCGATGATCACCGAGCGGGCCTCGAAGGTTTGCCCATCGCAACAACCTACCTGCCAATCGTCACCGGCCCGGCTCAATGATCTAGCACGGACTCCGTACCGGATATATACCCCGTCCCGCTCCGCCCGGGCAGTCAGGGCGTCCACCAGGCCCAGGCCGCCACCGGACACTTCGATGGTGAGGCCACCCCAGAACTTGTACTTACCGTCGACCTTGAAGGCCTGCCGACCGTAGATCGGCATGAACCGCACGCCCTTGCCAGTCATCCATCGCAGGGTATCGAAACTCTCGGTCACGACCGTATCCAGAACATCCGGATCAGCACGATACTGGCTTTGTACCGCCAGCTCTTCAAAAAACTCTTCGGCGCTGTAGCTGCCAAAATCGCTGTGCTCGATCTCAGAATCGAGCAGGTCCGGCATCAACGCTTTCAAGTCATTTGTGCCTTCGTAGGCGACCCGGAAGGCCCCCCCGGTATGCGCGGAATTACCACCCTTCTCTGATTCCGGCGCTCGTTCAAGCAGCAGCACCCTGGCACCGGACTCCCTGGCAGACAGAGCTGCGCAGAGTCCCGCATTGCCTCCACCAAGAACGATGACGTCGTACTGATCCATTGAAACTCTCCTGCCAGGCCCGAGAGGCCAGTGTGTTTAGAACCTGGAGAGCATTATGAAAGGCTGCGGGAGGGGCAGACAGGCACTGGGACTGAAGGGGCTTTTCAGCCAAAGTGTAAAATAAGCTGTGAGGGATCTTTTACCTTTGCCGGGATCATCCAGCAGACCGACAGTAGGTGTGATTTCCTTTCCCCACCTTAAGATGTATAATAAATAAATCTTTAATGTTGAGCCTCGTCTCAAAAAAAGATTGTTTGATGATTCAACGAAAGTACCAGCCTTCTGAGAGGCGACCATGATTGATGCATTACTCGATATCGCTGTCGATCTGACCAAAAACCTTTCAGCGCAGGATCGTTACCAGCGCCTGCTGGGCGCCGTCCGCAGGGTACTACCCTGTGATGCATCAGCACTGCTTAAATATGAGAATGGCGTCATGGTACCCGTTGCGATAGACGGCCTGTCGACCGACGTTCTCGGGCGGCGCTTTGATCCCGCGCAGCACCCCCGCTTTCAACAGATCATCGCGTCTGAGCAACCGGTACGCTTTCCCGCCGATTCGGACCTGCCGGATCCCTACGACGGCCTGGTTCTGGGCCATGAGGGCAACCTCGAAGTACACGCGTGCATGGGATGTGCGCTTTATCTGGACAAGCAGTTGCTCGGCATTCTCACGCTTGACGGCCTGACGCCCGGAATGTTCGCTCGTGTGGACGATCAGACCATGTCCGCATTCTCCGCCCTTGCTGCGGCCGCCATGCGTACCGCAATCTTGATCGAATGGCTGGAACAACAGGCCCGGCACAAGAATCTGCTGGCACAGGAGCTGGTCAGTGAGGCACTGAAACGGGATGGCGGCGAGCTGATCGGCAAGAGCGAGGAAATCCGGCACCTGAACAAGGAACTGGAGCTGGTTGCCGCTTCTGACCTGTCGGTCCTGATTACCGGCGAGACCGGGGTCGGCAAGGAGCTGGTGGCCCGGACCATCCATCTGTTGTCCTCGCGGGCAGACCAGCCACTGGTCTACATCAACTGCGCGGCCTTACCGGAATCCATTGCCGAAAGCGAACTCTTCGGCCACACCAAGGGCTCGTTTACCGGGGCTACGTCAGACCGGGGCGGCAAATTTGAACTGGCCGATGGCGGCACCCTGTTCCTCGATGAGATCGGTGAGCTATCCCCGCTGTTGCAGGCCAAGATGTTGAGGGTGCTGCAAAGTGGCGAAGTCCAGAGAGTGGGCTCGGACAAGACCAAGTATGTGGATGTCCGCATTCTGGCCGCTACCAACCGCAACCTGAAAGAGGAGGTCGAGGACGGCAGTTTCCGGCGCGATCTCTATCACCGGCTCAGCGTCTTTCCGGTGGAGGTGCCTCCGCTGCGTTACCGGTACGGAGACATCCCGCTTCTCGCCGGTTTCTTCGCCGAGAGGATGCGCCTGAAACTCGGCCTGAAAAGTCTTTGCATTGCCCCGGAGGTACTGAGCCAGATGGAATCCTACTCATGGCCGGGAAACGTCCGCGAGCTGGAACACGTCATCAGTCGGGCCTCCTTGCGGGCCAGGTCCGAACAGGAGGAGGGGATGGCCACTATCAAGTCCCGTCACTGTGACCTGATTGGCGGCGACCAGGAGTCAGCGGCGACGGTCCCGCCTGAGCGGACTGTGGAAACGCACGCCGTTCCGGAACCTAAAATGTCTGCCAGGATCGCCATGAACGATGCCCTGGCGGACTTCCAGAGAAAACTGATCTCCGAGCGATTGGCCGCCAATAACCAGAACTGGTCGCAGGCGGCGAAATCCCTGGGCATGGATCGGGGCAACCTGCACCGGATGGCCAAACGGCTTGGCCTCAAGAACTGAGCCTTACGGCCCGGACCGGCCCAACCTCGCCGGTCCGGGTATCTGCCTTATTCCCCCAAAAGAGCTCTGACCCCATCCACCACCCCGGCTACGGCGGTCGTGGTATCAAAGGACGACCGTACCCGGCCCTGGGAATCAATCAGGTAAATGACGGTACTGTGGTAATAAAGCGCTGACGTATCGGCCTCGTCCGGTTGCGCCTGTTGTGCCTGGTTCGGGATCTTGAGTTTCCGGAACCGGGTGCTGACCTGGAGGCTGGAGAGTTTCCCGTAGCGAATGTTGTATTGACGGGCAACATCATCGAGTACCTCACGCCGCGCCATCAGTCCAATAAAGTCCCGATTGAAGAAAGCGAGGTAGTTCTTCAGCTTTTCAGGGGTATCGTACTCGGGGTCCAGTGACACAAATAACACCTGGGTTCTGCCCGCCTGCGCCCCAAGCTCTGACATGACCTTGTTCAGGAAACCCAGGGTGACCGGGCAGACGTCCGGGCAATTCGTATAGCCAAACGTCAACAGTACCAGTTTGTCACTGAACTCACTCAAGCTGGTTTCATGGCCGAGGGTGCTGTTCATGCGGAAGTCTCCCCCCACACCGCGCAGGACCGGAAGTTCTGAGGCAAAGACAAGGCCGGGAACAGCAAGGGTGGCCGCCAGCAGGAGCGCCGTGGCCTTGAGAGGCTTGGATTTCATGGTTGACTCCTGTCGGACTAACACTGGATTCGTGCGCCGGAGTTGAATGCCGGTGGCAGATAGTGCTCTGACATCTCCAGGATCCGTGGCTTGTCCGGATTCCGATAATCCACACGCCAGAGACCGCCCTGATCCGGGACCACTCAGGCGGGCCCTCAACGGTCTTTTCGACCGTGGCATACTCGAATTCGAGCCTCAGGGTCTGCTGATCCAGCCACTGAGCTTCAACCTTGCTTACGGTGTATTGGCTGGAGGCCAGGGTTTGCTGACGGTCAGTGATCCAGGTTTGCAGCTCTCGCAGCGTTCTGAACGACCCCTGAACCAGATCGAGTTGCAAGGGGTGCGTCTCCAGCAACGTACTCAGGTGCGGCACACCGTCAGACTGGTCCAGGGCCATTCTCCACCGGTCCACCAGGTTCCTCATGGCCCGATCCAGCGCCCTGGCAGAGAGCTCCACGGTAGTGTTTTCTTCGGCTAACGCTGGCGACTCGGGCGGAGGCATCTCTTCCGCCAGCGACCCATGCGCCAGGGTTAAACCGAGCAGCATGACAACAGCTCCGGCCAAGCGAACAGTATTGAGTGCCATTACATCCGGTCCTGATTCAAAACATGGTCTGAAAACCCCACGGGAGGCGGGCGTGGGCCGGGTCCCGTGGGTATGGCAGGTGCGGCATCAGATGGGGGAAGGCGCACTGACCTGAGTCATCAGGTTCTCGTCCCAATCACCTTCTACCTTTACATGGGCCGCGGCCCCGAGAGAAACGGCCTCAATGAGATTGTGATTCACGTAGGCGTAGATCCCCGGCTGCCGGAATGTATAAGTGGCCGCCCCGGCACTGCCACCGGCAACGAACCAGGTTTCGAGATTGGTTAACGGCGCGGTATCAAACGAGCCCCGTTCCCAGACATGATCACCATGTCCTCCAATGAGATGAGGACGGGTATCCCGGTTGGCCTGGGAATGGATGAAGAGCACCGTTTCACCCACTTTGGCAGTCAGCGCCGACTCGCCGGTGAGCGCGCCTTTGGCGCCATTGAATACGGTGTGGGTGGGGATCAGCCCTTCCATCACCCTGATGGTGTCGGCGAATCCCTCCATCGGCGAGTTGAAGCGCTTGTACTTGCCGGACTCATCCCTTGGCAGGTACAGATCCTGCTCGCCAATGTAATAGGCCCGGTCGTAGCGCACCGGGTTACCTGCACCATCCTTCAGGCCTTCACGGGGCAACACCAGCATGGCGCCGTTCATACCGGACACAACATGCCAGGGGATCATCGCCTCACCCGGTGCACAGTGGTAAACAAACACACCGGACTTGATGGCACGGAACCGGAGCGTGACCTTTTCACCCGGGTTGACCAGTGTCAGTCCGGCACCGCCCAGCGCACCGGTGGCACTGTGCAGATCGATGTTATGGGCCATGCTGTTGGTGCCGGGGTTAACAACAGTCACTTCGACAAAATCATACTGGTGGCAGACAATCATCGGGGCGGGTATCGACCCGTTGAAGGTCATGGCCCACATTTTCACCCCGGGTTCGACCTCCACCTCTTTCTCAATGATCTCGAGAGTGACTTTGACGACGACGGGCTTTCCGGCCGCACTCTGGGAGTGTGTCGGCAAAAACGGGGGCGCCACCAGTTGCTGCTCGAATACCTCCAGCTGGTCCGCTGAATAGGCGAGCAAGGCGTTTGTATCCGCAGTCTCACCCAATGGTGCATTCATTATCTTGTTGGCGTGGGCATTGGACGCCGCCACACTCCCGGCGGCAACCGTACCGGCAATGGCTGCGGCTCCTTTGAAGAAACGACGGCGATCGGTATTAATGACAGGGTACTCACTCATCTGACATCTACTCCTCTGTAGCGCTTTTTTGACAAGTACGGGTACCCGGGAGTCATTTTCTGTGCCATTTATTAATTTATTCGCAATACCAATAGCTTGAGTAACTTTATTGACTTTTCTGGCTGGCTTTTTTGGGTCGCCGTGATGTCACAACCACAGCTTCGGATATCAAAAGGAGTCAGATAACCCTCGAGAACTGACGCTGGCTTTCCGATGGATCAAGGTAGGCATCAAACACCATCGCGATGTTCCGCAACAGTAATTGGCCGGTCGGTGTCACGGTAATCCGGTGTGGGTTGATCACGACCAGGCTATCGATCGCCATACCGGCAAGCTGCCGCATTTCCTTGCAAAAGTAATCGAAAAAATCAATTCCATAGCGTTGGCTGATGGTTTCGTAGACAACTTCGTTCTGGCACATCAGCGCCTGGATCACATCCCGCCGGATCTGGTCGTCCAGGGAGAGACGGTAACCCCGGGCAATCGCCAGGGCACCGCTGTCGATGGCCTTGAAGTAATCGTCCTCCTCTCGCATGTTCTGACTGAAACTGTGATGGATCCTGCCGATCGAGGTCATGCCGATTCCGATCAGGTCCGTGTCGGCGTACGTGGAATATCCCTGGAAATTGCGTTGCAGCTGGCCACTGCTTTTTGCCAGCGTCAGCTCATCATCAGGCAGGGCAAAATGGTCCATGCCGAGATAGACATACCCCGCGCCCTGCAGACGTTCGACAGTCATCTCCAGGATAGCCAGCTTGGTCTCCGGGGATGGCAGGTCGATCACATTGATCAGCTTCTGGGCTTTCACCTTGTCCGGCATGTGGGCGTAGTTATAGATCGCGAGACGTTCCGGCCGTTTCGACAACACGGTATCGAGGGTGGTACTGAAACTGTCCACGGTCTGATGGGGCAGTCCGTAGATCAAATCCACATTGGTGGATCGGTAGCCTGCCGCGCGGGCCGCATCAATGACCGCAAACGTCTGTTCCACCGACTGGATCCGGTTTACCGCAGCCTGCACTCTGGGATCAAAATCCTGCACCCCCAGGCTGATGCGGTTAAAGCCGAGTTCGTACAACAGGGGAATGGTGGTGTCGCGTACCGCGCGCGGGTCGATCTCAATCGAGAACTCACGGGACTCGGGCGGTGCCAGGGTAAAGTTCCTGGCGATCTCCCCGAGCAGAGCGGCAAGCTGATCGTCATGCAGATAGGTGGGCGTGCCTCCCCCGAAGTGGAGCTGACTGACCTCCCGGTTCGGATCCACGAGTTCCGCCTGCCGGACAATCTCGGCGTGGATACGCTCCAGGTAGGGAATGGTCCGTTCCTGTTTGTTGGTAATGATCTTCGCGCAGGCGCAGTAAAAACACAGCGACTTGCAGAAGGGAATATGGAAATAGAGGGACAGGGGTGTGCGCTGTTGATTGCTCTGTTCCAGTTCCAGCCGGTAATCCATTTCCCCGAACTCATCCGAAAACTGGACGGCCGTGGGGTACGAGGTATAGCGCGGGCCATAGGTGTCGTATTTGGCCAGTAGAGCCGCATTGAAATCGACCAGCATGGGTATCCCCTCTTTTCCGATGATTGAATTGCTGCCTGTTTCATTTCCAGTCAGCAATTCCGGGGCCATGTCTTCAAGCAACTGATTTTGCAAACAAAAAACACCCACTCCAAGGATTGGTCAATTTCTCCGTTATCCCTGTGACAACGCCTGCCCATGCCCGTGACAACAGACTCGTGTCATTTCGACGCCGCCCGGCCGAAGACCCCATTTAATTTACGAAAAAACAGCGAGTTATGTCATGGCTTGGGTTATGCATCGGACACACCGCCGATAGCAGGAAACGGGCAGTCTGCCGGATTTTCTGTTCCTGCTACCTCATTCAGACAACGTGCAGTGAGGTATGACCATGCAACAGCTGCGGGAAAACGTGACAACCACACGGGAGTGTGTCGCCAGACTGGTACCGGTCGGTACCGAAATCCTGATCCCTGGCGATGTTCAGGTAACGATTACCCAGGCGCTGGGAGGGAGCTTCACTGTCCTGATCAACGGAAATCTTGCCCGGATTGATGAGTCCGATGCCGATGCCCTCGGCAAACCGGCAAGTTCCTCCATCGATGTATCGGCCTACACCGGGACAGCGCTGACCGATCAGGACATTTACCAGGTAATGCGATCCGTTTACGACCCGGAGATACCGGTGAACATTGTCGATCTCGGACTGGTGTACCACGTGGACTGCCACCGGACCCGGACAGGTTACCGCGTTCACGTTCAGATGACCCTGACCGCTGCGGGCTGCGGCATGGGCCAGGTGATCACCGAAGAGGTCAGGCAGAAGGTGCTCCGGTTACCGCGGGTGGAGGAAGCCAGGGTCGACCTGGTGTTTGATCCACCCTGGGACATGGCCATGGTCAGCGAGGAAGCGCAGCTGGAACTCGGCCTGATCTAATGCGCTGTCGAAATGACACCCGCTATCGATATGACATGAGCCTGACGCTGTCATTTTTACTACGGAGCCACACGAATTTTCAATAAAACCAATAAAAACAGTCAACTGAAATCATGGTACGTGACTTGCTCTACCCCTGTGCAGTTTGAAATACCAATGCATAACAGGAGTCAGCAATGGCTGAGAAATTTACCAAAGGTATGGCCAGGAACATCTATTACGGTGGTGGCTTCTTCTTTCTGTTACTGCTCCTGGGGTTGACCGTCGATACCGTGCGTCAACTCCCGGAGCGGAGCAACGATGAGAAGATCACCCCCGAAGTAGCCCTTGGCAAAGAGTTGTGGGAAACCAACAACTGTATCGGATGCCACAGCCTCATGGGCGAAGGCGCCTACTACGCGCCCGAGTTGGCGAACGTGTTTGATCGCCGGGGTCTGGCGAACGAAGAGGCTTTCAAGGGCTTCATGCAGGCATGGCTCGCGGCTCAGCCTATGGATAATCCCGGACGGCGAAAAATGCCTCAGTTCGACCTTAGCCAGGAAGAAGTCGATGCGCTCGCGGAATTCCTGATCTGGACGTCAAGAATCAACGACAACGACTGGCCACCCAACATCGAAGGCTGAGGCGGGGAATACTTATGAAATACACTTCTCAACTGGTTGCAAAACCCTACTTTATTATGGCGCTGATCCTGTTTGCGGGCCAGATCGTGTTTGGTCTGCTGATGGGCATCCAGTATATCGACGGTGATATCGGGTTCCCGGCCATCCCGTTCAATGTGGCGCGGATGGTCCACGTAAACCTCCTGATCATATGGATACTGTTCGGCTTTATGGGAGCGAGTTACTACCTCGTTCCGGAGGAATCCGAGACCGAGCTGTTCAGCCCGAGACTGGCACGCATTACCTTCTGGGTCTTTGCTGCTGCCGCGGTTGCGACGGTTCTCGGGTATCTGCTTGTGCCCTACGCGGAGCTGGCTCGCATCACCCAGAATCACCTCTTGCCCACCATGGGGCGGGAATTCCTCGAACAGCCAACCATTACCAAGTTCGGCATTGTCCTGGTCTGCCTGTCCTTCATCTTCAATATCGGGATGACCATCCTGAAGGGGAGAAAAACCGTCGTAAACATGGTGTTGATTACCGGCCTCGTGGGTCTGGCGGTCTTCTTCCTGTTCTCCTTCTACAATCCGGTCAACCTGGCGCTCGACAAGTACTTCTGGTGGTTCGTCGTCCACCTTTGGGTTGAAGGGGTGTGGGAGCTCATTCTTGGCGCGATTCTGGCCTTCGTACTGATCAAGGTCACCGGTGTCGATCGTGAACACATCGAAAAATGGCTGTACCTGATCATCGCCATGGCGCTGATTTCCGGATTGATCGGCATGGGGCATCACTATTTCTGGATCGGGCCGCCCGAGTACTGGCTGTGGATGGGGTCCGTGTTCTCCGCACTGGAGCCTGTGCCTTTCTTCATGATGGTACTGTTTGCCTTCAAGATGGTGAGGGAGCGCCGGCGTCAGCACCACAACCAGGTGGCCGTCACCTGGGCGCTGGGCACCTCCGTGATGGCGTTCCTCGGTGCCGGTGTGTGGGGCTTTATCCATACCCTCGCCCCGGTGAACTATTACACCCACGCGACCCAGCTGACCGCCGCGCATGGCCACCTGGCGTTCTTTGGTGCCTACGCCATGATCGTGATGTGCATCATTTCCTATGCCATGCCCATCCTGCGGGGTCGCCCCCAGGGCAACCCGGTGTCGGCCCAGAAAGTGGAGAAGTTCGGATTCTGGGCCATGTGCATCGCCATGTCGGGTATTACCCTGGCCCTGACGGTAGCCGGCGCCCTGCAGGTCGCTCTCCAGCGCATACCCGAATCCGGTGAGGCGCTCAGCTTCATGGCCACACAAGGCGAGCTGATGGGCATGTACTGGGTCCGGCTGGGCTTCGGTGTCCTGTTCGCCCTCGGCCTGGTGGCGTACTTCGCCAGCTTCTTTGTCGGAGCCAAAACCGTGGATGTAGAAGCCCGCGCTCCCCTACCCGAAACGCCGTAGTGCCGCGGTGAACTAATCCCACAGGCGGTCCGCTCCCCGCGATCCGGTTTGACCGGGTCCCGGGTGTGCGGCAACCGCCGCACCCGAGGAACCGCTATGGAAGAAGTCATTGGCAAGATCTGGGATCGCTGGGTTACCCGACAGGTGGCGTCGGATTACTCCGGCGCCTCGGTCCGCCTGGCGGATCTGCAGGCGGAGCTGACGCTCTATTACCACGCGTTAGGCGGCGCGCCGGGTAAAACTCTGGAGCCGGCGGATACCCGACGGGTACGGCTCAGGCGAACCGGTATGCAGCGCGTCGCCGGCACTCACCAGCGTTTTGCCCTGCCCTGGCAGGATGAACGCAGCGTGCGCTTGCCACCGTCACTGGCAGTGTTCCCTTCAGCCCGGTTAAACACCGCCCTGTACTACTGGCAGGTCGCAATGGCTGCCTACCTGCCGCAGGTACACAACTGGTTTGCCGACAACCAGCAGACCGTGCTGGCACTCATCGGTCACTACCCCGGTCTTGGCCGACAGTACCGTGAGCTTGCCGAGACGCTGTTGACGCTGAGGCCACCGGCGGAGGATCTGCCGGATGACCTGCAACGCCGGGAACGGGCGGTCGCAGAGGCGTTGCGCAACCCGGGTGCCTTGGCAGACCTGCCCTTCGCCCGGTTCGACTGTTTTCCCGTCTGGTTGTGGTCTTATCCTCCACCTGTAACGCTTCATTGCGTTCCGGAGGCCAGTGACGACAGCTCGACGGAGCGCGACCCCGGGCAACGCTCTCCCCGACAAACCAGACTGGAACAGCGCAAACAGGCGCAGCGCATCGATGACGAACACGAAACCGATGGCTTGCTGGTCTTTCTGCCCGACAGCCTGATGAGCTGGACCGAACAGATCAACCTTGATCGCTGCCAGGACGACGACGGCGATGGGGACCTCGACCAGGTTGCCAGCGACCTCGATCTGATTACGGTCTCAAGTCGGCGCAAAGCGACTGCGGCAAAGGTGAAGTTCGACCTGGACCTGCCCGCGGCGGAGAATGATGAGCTCTGCCTGGGACCGGGCATCCGCCTGCCGGAGTGGCACTTCAAACAGGGCAGGCTGCGACCGGATGTTTGCCTGTTGCAGCCTCTGCTGACGGATGACGCGGAGCCGGTCTCACTACCGCCACACCTGGCAGGGACCGCCGACGAGGTCAAACAGCAGTTCTCCCGACTGGGACTCCAGCGCACCCGGCTCCGAGGCCAGCCCGACGGTCAGGAACTGGACCTTGATGCCTGGCTCGACGACTACAGCCGGCCGGTCAAGGATACGACCCGCCAGAACTTTTTCCTCGACCGGCGCCAGCATCACCGTGACTTCGGTTGCCTGATCCTGGCGGACCTGTCCCTTTCGACCGAAGGCTACGTCAGTGACGACTGCCAGGTTATTGATGTGATCCGCGACAGTCTGATGGTTCTGGCCGAGGGACTGGACCGGATACAGGACGAGTTTGCCATTTACGGTTTCTCGTCCGTGCGCAGTAACCATGTTCGCTACCAGTTAATGAAGAACTTCGGGGAGCCATACAGCGATCGGGTCCGTGGCCGTATTGCCCGCATCAAACCGGGTTTCTATACCCGCATGGGAGCGGCGATCCGGCAGTCCACCCGTATCCTGGACATGCAGCCACAGGCTCACCGGGTTCTGTTGCTGGTGAGCGATGGCAAGCCCAACGACCTGGATCAGTACGAGGGGCGCTACGGCATCGAGGATACCCGCCAGGCCGTCATCGAAGCCCAGCGCCAGGGCATTACCCCCTACTGCGTCACGGTGGATGAACAGGGCCACGACTACCTGCCCTACCTGTTTGGCCGGGACGGTTTTGCGGTGGTCAGGGACCCCGCCCAGCTGCCCGGCGTACTCCCGCGAATTTATCTGAACCTATCAACGCACTGACTCTGAGGTCACCATGAATACCTGCACCCATTACCAGGTTCAAAATGATGAATGTGAAATCTTTCAATACGCGGTCCAGCATCGCCTGCCGGTATTGATCAAAGGGCCAACGGGCTGCGGCAAGACCCGCTTTATCGAGCACATGGCGCAACAGCTTGGACGCCCCCTGTATACCGTGTCCTGCCACGACGATCTGACCGCGGCAGACCTGCTGGGCCGGCACCTTGTGGGCCCGGAAGGGACCTACTGGCAGGATGGTCCCCTGACCCGGGCAGCTCGCGAAGGCGGAATCTGCTACCTCGACGAAATCATCGAGGCCCGCAAGGACACGACGGTTGCGCTGCACTCCCTGTCGGACCACCGGCGTACGGTTCACCTCGAGCGCACCGGGGAAACCGTGATTGCCCATGATGACTTCATGCTGGTGATCTCCTACAACCCCTCCTACCAGAACATGGTCAAGGGCCTGAAGCCCAGTACCCGGCAACGCTTCGTGGCCATGAGTTTCGATTATCCGGAGCCATCGGTGGAAGCGTCGATCGTCTCCCATGAGGCGGGCATTGATGAGGCAACCGCCGGCCAACTCGTCAAACTCGCGACGGACATTCGCCGACTGACCGATATCGACCTCAAGGCGGCAGTCTCAACCCGCCTGTTGATCTACGCGGGCAAGATGCTCAGCAGCGGGTGCCCTGCGCGCAAGGCCTGCCTGTATTGCCTGATCGAGCCGCTGACGGACGAGCCGTCAACATTGGAGCCGCTGATACGGTTGGTAGACGCTCACTTCTGATGGCGAACTGAATGACTGCAGCCGAGATCTCCAGAACCGGCCACCCCGTTTGCGTCGGAACAGAACAGCACACGCCCGGAAATATCGCCGTGTGGATTTTCATCTACGCGGAGTTAACCGAGTTCGGCTTTTTCTTCCTGGCATTCCTGGTGGCCAAACTCTACTTCCCTGAGGATTTCCACGCGGGGCCCTCTCAGCTCAATACCCTGGCAGGGTTGCTGAACACTCTGGTGCTGCTCACCAGCAGCTTCTGCATCGCCCGCGCCGTCGAGGCAATCAAACACGGGGCACAACGGCGCACCGTGGTCTGGTTACTCTGCACCGTGGCTGCCGGGGTGACCTACTGCCTGATCAAGGCCTGGGAATACCAGTGGAACGCAGCGATGGGCCTGACGTCCCGGACCAACTACTTTTTCACCAGCTACTACTACCTGATGTTCAATCACTTCCTCCACGTTGTGATCGGAACCGTCACGATTCTTGCCACAGCTGTGCTTACCGCCCTCGGCCACTTTACACCCAATTCCCATGAAGGCCTGGAAGGCGCGGCGAGCTACTGGCACATGATCGACCTCGTCTGGATTCTCCTGTTTCCCCTGGTTTATGTATTGAGGTAGTTTCATGCCGAAATTCCAACCAATCCGGACGACCGGAACGAAGGGTGGCGAGAACCTGCGCGTGGTGTGGCTGG
The DNA here is from genome assembly GCF_022343555.1 of Marinobacter sp. C7. Lineage (GTDB taxonomy): Bacteria > Pseudomonadota > Gammaproteobacteria > Pseudomonadales > Oleiphilaceae > Marinobacter. Next base: position 264,207 of record NZ_JAKQZH010000002.1, read on the forward strand.
CACTGGTCGGGCTCACGTTACTGAGTGTGTTGATCGGGGAGTCCGGTCAACCGTCTGTCACCGGGACCGTTTTCGTCTGTCTGGTGGTGGTGTTGAAAGGACGTTGGGTCATCCGGGAGTTCATGAACCTGAGAAACGCGGCGCCTCTCCCTCGATGGATTGTGACCGGCTATTTCCTGGTGATGACCTTCCTGGTCGGGGGTGCTGTGAGCTACCTGCAACTCACAGCAATACCATGATCGCTCCGATAATGCCCGGAACCACGACAACGTAGGCGAGCAGAAGCCGCCGCCAGGTGACGGGTGCCGTTTTCAGGCCCATGAACACATCAACGATCGTCTGCCCCTTCACGATAACGGTGAGCACGACGAACAGGATCAGCACCGACAGGTTCCCCACCAGTTCGGTGGCAGCCAGCGACAGCAGAGTCAGGGCATTGAGAATCAGCCAGGAATTGGTTGCCTTGATGGTCAATGTACTCATGGTGCCGTGCCCTCCGGATCTCAATGGATTATGTACATGATGGGAAACAGAATGATCCAGACCAGATCCACCATGTGCCAATAGGAAGCCCCGGACTCAAAACCGGAATGGTCCGTTGCGGCATACGCCCCTTGCCATGCCCGGTAGAACATGTAGCCGAGGATCACCATGCCCAGCACCACGTGCATCAAGTGGAAAAAGGTGACGAAGAAGTAGAGCGTATAGAACGAGTTGGTCGACAGGTCGTATCCCGCGCCGATAAGTTCCGAGTACTCCCAGAATTTGGTCACCAGGTATACCGTGGCGGCCACCAGTGCCGCGACCAGCAGAAAACCGCAATGACGGTGATCCCCCTGCTTCAACTGGATTCCGGCCATGGCAACAAAGTAACTGCTGGTGATCAGGGCCAGTGTGCATATCATGCCCGCCACCGGGTGCAGCGATGCTTTTCCGGCCCCGAACATCTCGGGGAACAGGCTCTGCATCACGGCGAAGCTGATGAAAAAGATGGCAAAAACCGTCAGCTCCATCAGGATGAACAGCCACATGGCAAAATCACCCGGGAGCTCGGCATTGGCATGCTCCCGGGCGGCATTCACTACGGAATGATCGGATATCATTTGATTAACCCGCTTTGAATTGCGTGAGCTTTCAGGCTGCTGTTTTCCCGCACAGTGACTTGATGTGTCGCGAATTCCAGGCCGAAGTGCCGGTGACCAGCTGGGTCAGGCTGTCCATATCAACCAGTTTGATCTTTCTCCCGCGCGACTCGATCCAATTGTTTTTCTTGAAAAGAGCGAGGCACCGGCTGATGGTTTCCGGCGTTAACCCCAGAAAATTGCCTATTTCGATCCGTGTCATCGGCAAGGTCAGGACATGATCCTGGTGGCACTGCGCTTTTAGCCGTGTCCACAGATTCAACAGGAAGTAGGCGAGCCGGACTTCTGCGGTGTAATGGCCGTTGATGATCGACATTCTTCGCGCATCGAACGTCTCATAGCTGAGCAATTCGACGAGATATTTCGAAAACTGTATATCCCTGCTGAGCAGATAGAAGAGTTGGCTGAAAGGAATACGGAACAGGTGTCCCGTCACCAACATCTTGTTTGCGATAGACAGATTGTTGCGATTGAGCCCCTCCAGTCCAAAGACCTCTCCAGGGAGATAAAATGCGGTGATGCGCTCATTGCCGTCGGCGTCGTAGTAGAAACTCTTGGCGGCGCCACTTCCGACCACATAGAGAGCTCCGGGGTTTTCGTTGAACTTGGTAACCAGCTCGCCACCTGCAAAACGGCTTGATTGGTCGCAAAGAGCAACAAGCTCCCGGACACTCCAGGATGGCTCGGTTACCGGCAATTACCGTAGCCCGGGTACCTCCGCATGGCTTTGTTCTTGATCCGGGATGGGGTCGGGAGTTGCGGAGTAGAAGGGATTGGTTATGTCCAACATGGCCAGGGACCTCATACATTGTATTTCTCAAAAGCCCTCAGGGCTTTGCTCATGTATGGTCCTGCATTTTGCATGCCACAGACTAAGCCTTTGTTATTACGAATAAATTCCTCAGATACTCAAAGTCTGGTCAGAATTTGTTGTGGTTTGGACACGGTTTTTCCGATAACCGGTGTCATCGGGACACCGGCAGGAACGTCGAGAAGTCGGGGGTCGGTCGGTGAATGGGGGGGTGGATTCCCCCCACTATGGCTGACTCCGGAGCCTAAGCCTTTTCAACCGCATCGGCCAGCATCTCGGCCGTAATCGCAGACAGCGTCCAGCCCAGATGGCCATGACCGGTGTTGTAGAACACCGTCGGCAGGCGGCCTGGTCCGACCCGGGGCATCATGTTGGGCAACATGGGGCGAAGACCGGCCCAGGGTATGACCCGTCGGGTGCTGACCCCCGGGAAACACTGCTCCACCCAGCGGGTCAGCGGCCGAATCCGGTCATCGCGGATATCCCGATTGAAACCGCTGAATTCCGCGGTACCGGCAACCCGGAACCGGTCATCGCCCAGCCGGCTGGTCACGATCTTGGTGGCATCATCCAGCAGGCTGACCGTCGGCGCCGATTTTTGCGAGTCCTCGTCGTTGAGTTCAACCGTGATGGAATAGCCCTTGACCGGATAAATGTTGACGCGATCCCCGAGCTTCTTCGCCAGCGCCCGGCTGCCCACGCCGGCACAGATCACCACGCCATCGAAGGTTTCACGGTTCTGCTGTTCGCCGTCGTCCGCGGTCACCCAGGCATGGCTCTGGTCCGCGCTCAGTTCGGTGACGGTGTGGCCATAACAGGTCGTGACTCCGAGGCGCAGGATCGCCTCGGCCAGCCCGTGGGTGAACTTGTGGATATCCCCGGTTGAATCACTCTCGGTATAGAAGCCGCCGTAATAGCTGCCGGCCAATGTGGGCTCGATGGCACGCATTTCTTCGGGCGTGACGGCGCGGCGCTCCAGCCCTCCGGCGGCGAGCAGCTTCGAGACGTGGGCGGCATGATCGAAGCCGTCCTTGTCACGGTAGATATGCAGGATGCCCCGCTTCTTGAGGTCGAAATCGATGCCCTCGTCCTGCGCCCACTGGAACAGGTGATCCCGGGCAGCAATCGCCAGGCGGGCGGTTTCGGTGGTGTTCGTTTCGTACTGGGGGATGGCGGCAATGAACTCGGCGAACCAGCTCAGCTTGTGCCAGGAGGGCTTGGGATTGACCAGCAGCGGTGCATCTCTTCGGGACATCCACTTGATGCCCTTGATCACCGTCTGCCAGTTGTTCCAGACCTCGGCGTTGGAGGCCGAGAGCTGCCCCCCATTGGCGAAGGACGTCTCCATCGCGGCGTAGCGGTGCTTTTCGTACACGGTGACATCGAAGCCGCGCTTGGCCAGGGTGTAAGCAGTGGTGATACCGGTAATACCACCGCCAATAACTGCAATTCGCTTCATGAAAATCTCCAGGGGCGTCCAGGGTTTCCTCTCCACACAACATGGTGGACAGCACCCCTTCCGTCACGGGACCTGAGAGATTCACGCGCCGCTTCAATGAAAGCGGCCGCTTGCTCCTTCGGTGTGCCGACGGACGCGGTCGTCGGCAGCTCTTCGGAAAGTCTTCATGCTAGCGGTCCTTTTGCCTGAGAGTTTCCGGGGCAGTTGCTCCTTCGGCGCCGGGTCACGCAATTGCGCGACCCGGTCTCTCCCGCCAGCACGTCTGAAACGAACTTTAGCCTAAACGTTTGCATTTCGCATGCCAAGGCTGGCTCTTTACTCCACCGTCACGCTCTTGGCCAGATTCCGCGGCTGATCCACATCCGTGCCCTTGAGCACAGCCACATGGTAGGACAGCAGCTGCAGCGGCACGGTGTACACAATCGGTGCAGTGATCTCATGTACTGAAGGAATCTGCATCACGTGGATGCCCTCTTCCGCCTTCACGTCGGCCGCCTTGTCGGCAAAGACAAACAGTTCCCCCCCACGGGCACGCACTTCCTCGAGGTTGGATTTGAGTTTTTCCACGAGGTCATTGTTGGGCGCGACAGTGACGACCGGCATTTCGCTGTCCACAAGCGCAAGCGGGCCATGTTTGAGTTCCCCCGCGGGGTAGGCTTCGGCGTGGATGTAGGAGATTTCCTTGAGCTTCAGGGCCCCTTCCATCGCCACCGGGTACTGGGAGCCGCGGCCGAGGAACAGGCTATGGTGCTTGTCCATGAAGGCCTTGGACATGTCCTCGATCTCGCCGTCCAGGGCGAGGATATTGCTGACCTGGCCCGGTAACTGGTGGATCGCGGTGACGATCTCTGCCTCACGCTCCGCATCCAAACCGTTGTGACGGGCGAGCGCAAGGGAGAAAATCAGCAGGGCGGTCAGTTGGGTGGTAAAAGCCTTGGTGGAAGCAACACCAATCTCGGGGCCGGCCTGGGTCATGATCACCAGATCGGATTCCCGCACCAGCGAGCTGCCCGGCACGTTACAGATGGCGAGGGCTGCGCGGAAACCGGCTTGCTTGGCCTGACGCAGGGCCGCCAGGGTGTCGGCAGTCTCACCGGACTGGGAAATGCACAGGAACAGGGTATCCGGCTGGATCACGTGTTTGCGGTAGCGGAACTCGGAGGCCACCTCCACGGAACAGGGCACACCGGCCAGTTCCTCGATCCAGTAACGGGCCACCATGCCGGCGTGGTAGGAGGTACCGCAGGCGATGATCTGGACATGGCGAACGTTGTCCAGCAGATTGGCCGCTTCCGTACCCAGTGCCTGTTCCAGAACCCGGGAATCGGTCAGTCGACCTTCCATGGTGGCCTTGATCACCTTCGGCTGCTCGTAGATTTCCTTGAGCATGAAGTGGCGGTATTCGCCCTTGTCGGCAGAATCGGCGCCGTGCTCGAAACGGGTAACCGGGCGCTCGACCGGCGTGCCCTCGCGGTCGTGGACCTCGATCTTGTCCTTGCGGATGTCGGCGATGTCGCCCTCTTCCAGGAACATGAACCGGTCGGTCACCGGCAGCAGTGCCAGCTGGTCCGAGGCGATGAAGTTCTCACCGATACCCACGCCCAAAACCAGCGGACTGCCCTCACGGCACACCACCAGATGTTCCGGCTCGTCAGCGTGGACGACGGCGAGCGCGTAGGCTCCGCGCAGTCGGGTGATGGCGGCTTTTACCGCAGCATACAGCTCGCCGAGCTCGCGATAGTTCTTTTCGATCAGGTGCGCGACCACCTCGGTGTCGGTCTGGGAGGTGAACTCGAAGCCGTCGGTTTTGAGTTCTTCTCGCAGCTCCTGGTAGTTCTCGATGATGCCGTTATGGACAATGGCCAGACGATCACCGGACATGTGCGGGTGTGCATTGACCCGGGATGGCTCCCCGTGGGTGGCCCAGCGGGTGTGGGCAATGCCCAGGTTGCCGCTCAGGGGATTGGCGTCGATCGCATCGGCCAGTGCGGCGACCTTGCCGACTTCCCTGGCGCGCTGCACCTGATTCTGGCCATCGATGACGGCCATACCCGCTGAGTCATATCCCCGATACTCCAGGCGGCGTAATCCTTCCAGCAAAATACCCTGGACGTCCCGTTCGGAAACCGCTCCTACAATCCCACACATGCTGTTGTCACCTGTTCGCTATTCGTTCGTTTACGCTTTTTTCGGCTTTTCCCAACCGGAAATATTGCGCTGACGGCCACGGGCCACGGCCAATTCACTGTCTGCGACGTCCCGGGTGATGGTGGAGCCGGCACCGATCGTCGCTTCCGGCGCAATCGTGACGGGGGCAACAAGGGACGTATTCGATCCCACAAACACACCGTCACCGATCTCCGTCCGGTGCTTGTTCACCCCATCATAGTTGCAGGTAATGGTACCTGCACCCACATTCACATTACGACCCAGGGAGGCATCACCCACGTAACTCAGGTGATTGATTTTGCTGCCCTCACCCACGACCGCTTTCTTGGTTTCGACGAAGTTGCCCACCTTGGTGTTGGCGGCCAGTTCGGTCCCCGGTCGCAGGCGCGCGAACGGGCCGATCTGGGCATTGGCACCGATCACGGCGCCTTCGATCACGCTGTTGGCCTTGATCTCGACCCCGTCGGCAATGGTGGCATCCTTGATCAGACAGTTAGGCCCGATGACCACGTTGTTGCCGAGGCTGACCGTGCCTTCGAACACGGCATTCACGTCGATCCACAGGTCATTGCCGATGCTGAGCTCCCCGCGCACATCCACCCGGGCCGGATCGGCCAGGCTGGCCCCCTCGGTCATCAGACGCTCGGCCTGCTGGCGCTGGTACCAGCGCTCCAGTTCGGCCAGTTGGACCCGGTTATTGACGCCCTGCACTTCGAACGGGTTGAGCGGTTGGGACACGGTCACAGCCAGGCCGTGCTCTACCGCCATGGCAATAATGTCCGTCAGGTAGTATTCGCCCTGGGCATTGCTGTTAGACAGGGTCGGCAGCCAGCTCTTGAGGTGCTTCGCGGCGACGGCAAGGATGCCGGTATTCACTTCATGGATGGCCTGCTGCTCGGCGGTGGCGTCCTTCTGCTCGACAATGGCCTGCACCTCACCGTGGGCGTCACGCACGATACGACCGTAGCCGTGCGGGTTGTCCATATCGACGGTCAGCAGGGCCAGGCTGCGTTCATCCAGTTCGCCGACCATGGCTTCCAGGGTTTCCCGGCGGGTCAGCGGCACATCACCGTACAGCACCAGGACCCGGGCATCGTCCGGCAGGTCAGGCAACGCCTGCGCCACCGCGTGGCCGGTGCCCAGCTGTTCGGTCTGGAGCACCCAGTTCACCGCCGCATCGTCCAGGGAGGCCCTTACCCGGTCTGCACCGTGACCGATCACCGTGTGAATTTTCTCCGCCCCCAGCTGCTTCGCGGTATCCACCACATGGTGCAGCATGGCCTTGCCGGCCACCGGATGCAGAACCTTGGGCAAGGCGGACTTCATTCTGGAGCCCTGGCCGGCGGCCAGGATCACGACGTGTAACGGGCTCATGGAAAACGCAGGCTCCCGGGATGTTTGTTTGAATCAATAAAAAAGCCGCAACCTTCGGGGCCGGATCGCCAACGCGGTGCGCTGGTATTCCAGCCGCTCAGGATGCGGCTTTGGTGTTCGGCAAACCCGAAACGAAAATGCTCAGCGCATTTTGTTACGCAGCTGCTGAATGGTACGAAGCTGTGCAACAGCCTCCGCCAGTTCCGCAGCAGCACGGGAATACTCGAATTCACCGGTCTTGTCGGCAAGTGCCTTCTCAGCCTCTTTCTGGGCTTCAAGCGCAGCAGCTTCGTCCACATCCTTTGCACGAACGGCTGTGTCTGCCAGCAAAGTCACCAGATTGGGCTGGACTTCCAGATATCCGCCGGACACGTAAAGAATTTCTTCTTCACCGCCCTGCTTGATGATCCGAATGGGACCAGGCTTCAGCTGGGTCAGCAGCGGAGTGTGACCCGGGGCAATACCCAGGTCACCTTCAGAACCCGCTGCGATCAGCATTTCTACCAATCCGGAATAGATCTTTGTTTCGGCACTTACCACGTCACAATGCACGGTCATACCCATGTCAGTTGCCTCTTTGATCGATCCGGAAATTCGGGCTCAGGCTTCAGTTTACTCGCCCTTGCTCTTCATTTCCTTCGCTTTCTCGACCGCTTCCTCGATGGTACCGACCATGTAGAACGCCTGCTCAGGCATGTCGTCATAGTCGCCATTGAGGATGCCCTTAAAGCTGCTGATGGTCTCCTTCAGAGACACGTACTTACCGGGGGAGCCGGTGAATACTTCAGCAACGTGGAACGGCTGGGACAGAAAACGCTCGATCTTACGGGCACGGGCAACAGTCAGCTTGTCTTCTTCTGACAGTTCGTCCATACCCAGGATGGCGATGATGTCTTTCAGTTCCTTGTAGCGCTGCAGGTTGGTCTGCACGCCACGAGCCACTTCATAGTGCTCCTGACCGATGATCAGCGGATCCAGCTGACGGGAGGTGGAATCCAGCGGATCGATCGCCGGGTAGATACCCTTGGAGGCGATGTCACGGCTCAGTACCACGGTCGCGTCCAGGTGCGAGAAGGTGGTCGCCGGGGACGGGTCAGTCAAGTCATCCGCCGGTACGTAGACCGCCTGGATGGACGTGATGGAACCGGTCTTGGTGGAGGTGATCCGCTCCTGCAGCTGACCCATCTCTTCCGCCAGGGTCGGCTGGTAACCTACCGCTGAAGGCATACGGCCCAGCAGTGCAGATACCTCGGTACCGGCCAGGGTGTAACGGTAGATGTTGTCAACGAACAGCAGAACGTCACGGCCTTCGTCACGGAACTTCTCGGCCATGGTGAGACCGGTCAGGGCCACACGCAGACGGTTTCCGGGGGGCTCGTTCATCTGGCCGTAAACCATGGCAACCTTATCGAGAACGTTGGACTCCTTCATTTCATAGTAGAAGTCGTTACCTTCCCGGGTCCGCTCACCAACACCTGCGAATACGGAGAGACCGGAGTGCTCTTTCGCGATGTTGTTGATCAGCTCCATCATGTTTACGGTCTTGCCCACGCCGGCGCCGCCGAACAGGCCAACCTTACCACCCTTGGCGAACGGGCAGATCAGGTCGATAACCTTGATGCCGGTTTCCAGCAGGTCAGCAGAGGCTGCCTGATCGGCATAGCCCGGAGCCTTCCGGTGGATGGCCCACTTTTCCTGCTCGCCAATGTCGCCCTGTTCGTCGATGGGACGACCCAGAACGTCCATGATCCGGCCCAGGGTCTCGGTACCCACGGGTACGGAGATCGGTGCGCCGGTGTTATCTGCTTTCAGGCCACGCTTCAGGCCCTCGGTGCTGCCCATGGCGATGGTACGAACAATGCCGTCACCCAGCTGTTGCTGGACTTCCAGAGTTGTTTCGCCACCTTCAAGCAGCAGTGCGTCATATACGTTGGGTACGGAGTCACGTGGAAATTCCACGTCGATAACCGCGCCAATGATCTGAACGATTTGTCCGCTACTCATGCTCGGTTCCTCGTTATCTTGATAGTCAATAAAACCAGTTGGATCGTGGGGTGATCAGACCGAAGCCGCACCGCTCACAATCTCTGAAATCTCTTGGGTGATGGCTGCCTGACGCGCCTTGTTATAAGCCAGCTGAAGTTCGTCGATAATGTTACCGGCGTTATCAGTTGCGCTCTTCATGGCGATCATCCGGGCTGCCTGTTCACATGCCAGATTCTCTACCACACCCTGGTACACCTGGGATTCAATAAAACGTGGCAGAAGGCCATCGAGGATCTGCCTGGCATCGGGCTCGTAGAGATAATCCCACTGGTTCTTGATCTCTTCTTCGTCTTCGCTCGCAGGCAGGGGCAGAAGCTGCTCCACCTTCGGGCTCTGGGTCATGGTGTTGACGAACTCGTTGCTTACCACATAAAGGCGATCGATCTTGCCTTCCGAGAACGCGTCCAGCATAACCTTGACGTTGCCGATGAGTTTTTCAGAGCTCGGGCTGTCACCCAGATGGGTCAATGCCGCAACGACATTGCCGCCATAGCTCCGGAAAAAGGAAGCCCCTTTCTGCCCGATGGCGCACAGATCGGTTTCGACTCCTTTTTCTTTCCACGCTTTCATTTCACGGACAAGCGCTTTGAACAGGTTGATGTTCAGACCACCGCAGAGGCCACGATCAGTCGACACCACGATATAGCCCACGCGCTTGACGTCGCGCTCGACCATGAACGGGTGCTTGTACTGAGCATTCGCCTTGGCAATGTGCCCGATCACCTGACGCATCTTGTCGGCATACGGGCGAGTCGCCTGCATGCGCTCCTGAGCCTTCCGCATCTTACTCGCAGCCACCATTTCCATGGCGCTGGTGATTTTCTGCGTGCTCTTGATGCTTGAAATCTGGTTACGTATTTCTTTGCCGACGGCCATAACTCACTGCCTTCTCAAGTTAGACACTCGTTGCTACGAAAGCGGCCCGCGACTGACGCCGCAGGCCCGATTTCTTACCAGCTCTGAGTGGTCTTGAATTTCTCAAGTGCAGCTTTCAGGCCGGCAGCGATTTCGTCGTTGTAATCGCCTTTCTCGTTGATCTTGTCGAGGAGGTCTTTCTGCTCGGAGCGCATCCAGTCAAGCATCTGCGCTTCGAACTTCACTACCTTGTCGACATCAACGTCGTCCAGGAAGCCTTCGTTGGCTGCAAACAGAACGGTGCCCATCTCAGCCACGGACATCGGGCTGTACTGGTTCTGCTTCATGAGTTCCGTAACACGCTGACCGTGCTCAAGCTGCTTACGGGTTGCTTCGTCGAGATCGGAAGCAAACTGCGCGAAAGCGGCCAGTTCACGATACTGGGCCAGGGCCAGACGGATGTTACCGCCAAGCTTCTTCATGATCTTGGTCTGGGCGGAACCACCTACCCGGGATACGGAGATACCGGCGTTCATCGCCGGACGGATGCCGGAGTTGAACAGGTTGGTTTCCAGGAAGATCTGGCCGTCGGTGATCGAGATTACGTTGGTCGGTACGAATGCGGAAACGTCACCGGCCTGGGTCTCGATGATCGGCAGCGCGGTCAGGGAACCGGTCTGGCCTTTCACTTCACCGTTGGTCAGCTGCTCTACGTACTCGGCGTTAACGCGGGAGGCACGCTCCAGCAGACGCGAGTGCAGGTAGAATACGTCACCCGGGTAAGCTTCACGGCCCGGCGGACGACGCAGCAGCAGGGAAATCTGGCGGTAGGCCACGGCCTGCTTGGACAGATCATCGTAGATGATCAGGGCGTCTTCACCGCGGTCGCGGAAGTATTCACCCATGGAAGTACCGGAGTACGGAGCCAGGAACTGCATCGCTGCAGGATCGGCGGCACCGGCGGCAACCACGATGGTGTGGTCCATGGCGCCGTGCTCTTCGAGCTTACGTACGACGGCGGCAATGGAAGACTGCTTCTGGCCAACGGCAACGTAGATACACTTGATGCCGGTGTCCTTCTGGTTGATGATCGCGTCGATCGCAACCGCAGTCTTACCGATCTGACGGTCACCGATGATCAGCTCACGCTGACCACGGCCGATCGGCACCATGGTGTCGATCGCTTTCAGACCGGTCTGGACCGGCTCGTCAACGGACTGACGAGCGATAACGCCGGGTGCAACCTTCTCAACCGGAGAGCTGAGGTCGGTGCCCAGATCGCCTTTACCGTCGATCGGGTTACCCAGGGCGTCAACCACGCGACCCATCAGTTCCGGACCTACCGGAACTTCCAGGATGCGGCCGGTACAACGAACCTTCTGGCCTTCTGCCAGACCTTCGTAGTCACCCAGCACAACCGCACCAACGGAATCACGCTCCAGGTTCAGAGCCATGCCGAAAGTGCCGTTGGCGAATTCAATCATCTCACCGTACATAACGTCGGCGAGACCGTGGATCAGCACGATACCGTCAGAAACGGACAGGATCGTACCTTCGTTCTTTGCTTCGGAAGAGATATCGAGCTTCTCGATTCTCTTCTTGATGATGTCACTGATCTCGGATGGATTCAGTTGCTGCATGCCAATATCCTCAAACCTTGTGCTGAAATCAGGAGCCCAGAGCGTCGGCCAGCTTGTCCAGCTTTCCGCGTACAGATGCGTCAATGACCAGATCGCCGGTGCGGATGATCACACCGCCAATCAGAGACTTGTCCAAAGACGCTGCGAGTGACACTTTCCGCTCGAGTTTTTCGGAGAGCGCCTGGGCGAGCTTCTGTTGCTGTTCGTCCGTCAGCTCGAATGCGGCGGTGACGTCGATATCAACAGTGCGCTCCAGATCAGCCCGGTACGTGTTGAAGAGCGCTGCAATCTCAGGAAGAAGAGTCAGCCGGCGGTTTTCTGCCAGTACAGCGAAGAAATTGCGAACCTGTTCGGTGACGCCGTCCTCGACGACCTCCAGAATCAGCTCGGCTTTCTTCTGCTCTTCCAGACCCGGATTCGCGAGAAGCTGTCGAATGTCTTCATTCGCGGTGACCTGTCCGGCAATCGTCAGCACCTGGGACCACTCAGCCAGCTCTTTATGCTCCTGGGCGGCTGCAAATGCTGCTTTCGCGTATGGACGGGCCAGCGTTCTCAGTTCTGCCATGATGAACCTCGCCGTTTAAAGTTCTGCCGCCAGTTTTTCCAACATCTCGTTGTGCTTGGAGGCATCGACAGAGGTTTCCAGGATCTTCTCAGCACCGGCGACAGCGATTGCGGCAATTTCTGCACGCAGGGCGTCACGAGCCTGATTACGCTCCTGTTCAATTTCGGCCTTGGCCTGCTCAATCAGCTTCTGACCTTCCTTGCGGGCATCGTCTTTGGACGCTTCCACAATCTGGGCCGCACGCTTGTTGGCCTGCTCAATCAGGGCCGCAGCTTGCTGCTTGGCTTCACGCAGTTCCTGAGCTGACTTTTCCTGAGCCAGTTCCAGATCGCGCGCAGCACGGTCTGAAGCAGCCAGGCCGTCAGCGATCTTCTTTTGACGCTCCTGCAGTGCGGCCATGATGGGCGGCCACACATACTTCATGCAGAAGACGACAAAGATAAAGAACGCGATGGCTTGACCAATCATCGTCAAATTAATGTTCACGTCTTCACCTCTCGCCTGTTTTGTTAAGAATCATCTGACCGGGGTAGGGCCCCCGGCTGGCGACTCGATTAACCGGCGATCTGGCCGACAAACGGGTTGGCGAAGGTGAAGAACAGTGCGATACCAACACCGATCATGGTCACGGCATCCAGCAGACCAGCAACGATGAACATTTTAACCTGCAGCATCGGGGTCATTTCCGGCTGACGCGCAGCGCCTTCCAGGAACTTGCCACCGAGGATACCAAAGCCGATTGCAGTACCCAGGGCACCCAGGCCGATCAGCAGTGCAACAGCAATAGCGGTCATTCCAACTACAGTTTCCATGATAACTCCCAGTTTCAGTTAGGTTTTCAGTTTAAGGGTTTAGGGTTTAAGACTACGGTTCAATGGTGTCCGATCAGTGACTGTCTTCGTGAGCCATGCTCAGGTACACGATCGTCAACATCATGAAAATGAATGCCTGCAGGGTGATAACCAGGATGTGGAAGATCGCCCAGGGTACAGACAGCGTCCACTGTGCCCACAACGGCAGCAGTGCAATCAGGATAAAGATCAGCTCGCCGGCGTACAGGTTACCGAACAGACGCAGCGCCAGTGAGATCGGCTTGGCGATCAGGCTCACGCCTTCCAGCAGCAGGTTGACCGGAACCAGCAGGATCTTCAGGACCAGGTTGTCAGAGGAGAACGGATGCAGGGTCAGTTCGCCCAGGAAACCACCCACGCCCTTGACCTTCAGGCTGTAGAAAATAATCAGGAAGAACACGGACAGGGACATGCCCAGCGTCACGTTAACGTCGGTGGTCGGGACGACCTTCATGTAGTCGGCGCCCATCAGATGGAACAGCTGCGGCAGGAAGTCCACCGGCACGAGGTCCATCAGGTTCATCAGGAAGATCCAGCAGAAAATGGTCAGGGCCAGCGGGGCAATCACCTTGTTCTTGCCGTGGAAGGTTTCCTTCACACTGTTGTCCACGAACTCGACCATCACTTCCACGAAGTTCTGGAGCCCGCCGGGCTGATCGGAAGTGGCGCGCTTGGCCGCCATGCGGAACAGAAACAGGAACAGGACGCCGAGGCCGACTGCCCAGCCCAACGAGTCCACATGTACCGCCCAGAAGCCCATATCCGACGCTTCTTGCGCCGTGTGGGCCAGTGTCCAGGTGGCGTCTTCGATTACGGTTCCATCGGCACGCTCATAGCCTGCCGGCAGCTTACCGTAGGTCAGGTTCTGGAGGTGATGCTGTATATATTCGGATGCACTTCCTGCCATAACGGGTTCCCAGGTCCAGTTAGCTTTGCTGCGTATTGCTGCCCGCCAGAAGCGGTGTCAACCAGTTGGTGACCAGCATGATCGCAAATGTTAAAAAAAGTGCCGCTATATCAAGCGGCTGAATCCATTTGAACACCATCGTGAAGAGGATGGCGCACAGGATGAGCTTGCCGGCCTCACCCTGGTAAAAAGAACTCATGATCTTTTTGGCAGACCGCGCGCCGGAGTAGCGGAATGCCTTGAGCGCAAAATAACCGTGGGGCAGAAGAAAAATAAGCCCACCTAACAGCGCTGAATAACCTGCGACCTGGCTGCGCAATAAAAAGGCCAGGCTGACGATGACAAGGATCACACTTTCAATCAAGAACCATCGTGCGATGGGCGGGCGGCGAATGCCGCTCGGGGTTGCCTTCGTCATGTTTTTCCCGGGAATTCGGTGTTTTCGACTCGATTCGGTCTAAAAAATAAACAAATACACCGACACAAGCGCGGCAGATTATATGTGTTCAATGTGCACGAATCAACAAATCCGGCCGCGCCACGGAGCCCCGGATGGCGCTAAATCAGCGGCGTTTACACCGGCCGGACACAAATAGGTACGGGAATAAAAATTGAACACTACATGTTGTGTAAATGACCACCCCAAGGACTTTGGTAGGGGGTCGAAAAGACCAGGAAAAAATCCCGCTTACTTAATGTGGCCCAGTATGCCATCGAGCTCATCGAGGGAGCTGTACTCGATCACGAGTTTGCCCTTGCCACGCTGGCCGTGATTGATGGAAACGCGGGCGCCGAGGCGTTCGGCCAGATCATCCTGCAGAGCGCGGATATTGGGATCGATGGCGCCCTTGTCTTTCGATTTGCCCTCGGGCGCCTGTTGCTGGACGCGGCGTACCAGCGCTTCGGTCTGCCGCACCGACAGGGACTTGGCCACTACCTGGCGGGCCACCTGCATCTGGAGTTCCGGGGGCAGGGTCAGCATGGCCCGGCCGTGACCCATCTCCAGGTCACCGTGTTCGAGCATCAGCCGGACATCCTCGGTCAGACCGATCAGTCGCAGCAGGTTGGTGATGGTAGTCCGGGACTTACCCACAGCCTCGGCGACCTGGGCCTGGGTCAGGCCGAACTCGTCCTGCAGGCGCTGCAGGGCAAACGCTTCCTCGATGGGGTTGAGGTTTTCCCGCTGGATGTTCTCGATCAGCGCCATGGCAATGGCGGCTTCATCCGGTACATCCCGGATGATGGCAGGAATGCTGTCCAGCTCGGCAATCTGGGCGGCCCGCCAGCGACGTTCACCGGCGATCAGCTCAAAGCGACCCTCGGCAATCGGCCGGACCACCACCGGCTGCATCACACCCTGCTGGCGGATGGAATCGGCCAACTCCTGCAACGCGGAGGGATCCATGTCCCGGCGCGGCTGGTAGCGGCCACGCTGGACCAGGTCGATGGGGATCTCGCGCAGCTCTCCGTCGTGGTCCTTCACCTCCTGGTTCAGGTTGACCTTGGAACCCTGCAGCAGGGCCCCGAGGCCACGCTCACCCAATCCTCGTTTCTTAGCCGCCATGGTGTCTGTCATTCTTCCCGTGGAAAAGCGTTATGTGTCGTGTACCAACGGTCGGGTATGTTACACCGCAACCGGCGCGGATGTCTTTTTCGAGCCATGGCGACGGACCATTTCGCCGGCCAGGGCCAGGTAAGCCACGGCGCCCTTGGAGGCGCGATCGTAGCTCAACGCCGGCAAGCCATAACTGGGCGCCTCTGCCAGCCGCACGTTGCGCGGAATCACTGCCCGGTAGACCTTGTCACCGAAAAACTCCGCCAGTTGGGCGGATACGTCCAGAGTCAGACTGTTACGCGGATCGTACATGGTGCGCAACAGACCCTCGATTTCCAGATTGGGGTTCACCGTTTCCTGGATCTGCTCCACCGTGTTCATCAGTGCGGCCAGGCCCTCCAGGGCATAGTACTCACACTGCATGGGGATCAGCACCGAGTCCGCCGCAGACAGGGCATTAACGGTCAGCAGGTTGAGGGAGGGCGGACAGTCGATCAGGATGTAATCGTAGCGGTCACGGATGCTGTTCAGGGCAAGGCGCAGCCGATGCTCCCGACCGATTTCATTCATCAGTTCCACTTCCGCCGCCGTCAGGTCGCCGTTGGCGGGCAACAGGTCAAAGCCGCCATTTTCCACCTTGATAATGACGTCGGCCGGGGCTGCGCGCTTGGTGAGTACATCGTAACCGGACAATTCCAGGGCGTTTTTATCCACACCACTGCCCATGGTCGCGTTACCCTGGGGATCCATATCCACCAGCAACACCCGCCGCTTGATCGCGGCCAGCGAGGCAGCCAGGTTGACGCAGGTGGTGGTCTTGCCCACACCGCCTTTCTGATTGGTCACTGCCATCACGCGCGCCATGTTACGCCTCCTGTTGCGGGTTACCGGGAATATTCAGTCCGGGCCACGACCAGCAAATGCCGCTCGCCATCTGCGCCGGGGACCTTCAGGGACTGGCTGGATTTTACCTGCCAGCCGGCCGGAAGGGCAGCCACCTCATCATCCGGAAACTGACCTTTCATGGCAAGGAACTCACCCTCATTTGCCAGCAGGGACCCGCACCAGGTCACCAGGTTCTCGAGGGCGGTAAACGCCCGACTGCCGATCTGGGTGAAGGGCTGTTCCGGCTGGCAGTCCTCGGCCCGCCCGTGAATGACGTCCACGTTGTCCAGCCCCAGCTCAAGCACACACTGGTTGAGGAAACGGGTCTTCTTGCCATTGCTGTCGAGCAGGGTGAAGCGCTTGTCCGGCAAGGCGATGGCCAGGGGAATGCCCGGCAAGCCACCGCCGGCGCCGACATCGAGCAGGTGGTCTGTGGTGACCCAGGGCAGAATACTCAGGCTGTCGAGTAACTGGCGCGAGACCATTACCCGCTCGTCGCGCACGGCAGTGAGGTTATACGCCTTGTTCCACTTGTTCAGCAAAGCCAGAAAGGCCAACAGCTGTTGCTGCTGGCCGTCGGTCAGGGACAGCTCCATCTCGGCCAGCCCGTCCCGGAGCTGGCATTGCCAGAGTGCTTGCGTCATGGGCGAATCAGGCGCTCTGCTTGCGCAGCAGGTCCCGTTTTTTCAGGTGAACCAGAATCTGGCTCACCGCCGCCGGGGTCACGCCCTGGATGCGGGAAGCCTGGGCCACGGTCTCCGGGCGCACGTCCTTGAGTTTCTGCTTGATCTCGTTGGACAGACCGCCAATCACATCGTAATCCAGATCGATGGGCAGCGGGGTGTTCTCGTTCTTGCGCAGGCGTTCGATCTCGTCCGCCTGGCGGGAGATGTAGCCCTCGTACTTGATCTCGATCTCCACCTGGTCTGCCACGTTCTGGTCGTCCGCACGCTCGCCACCAATCTCGGCGATCTGGTCGTAGGCAATCTCCGGACGACGCAGCAGCTCCGCCAGGGACTGGTCGCGGGCCAGGGGCTGTTTCAGGAAGCTGTTGGCGCGCTCGCCCGCATCGGTATTGGGGTGAATCCGGGTCGCTTCCAGGCGGCTACGCTCCCTGACGATGCCGTCACGCTTGTCGTTGAACTTCTGCCAGCGGGCATCGTCCACCAGGCCGAGGTTCCGGCCGGTTTCGGTCAGGCGCAGGTCGGCATTGTCTTCCCGCAGGATCAGCCGGTATTCGGCGCGGCTGGTGAACATGCGATAGGGCTCGCTGGTGCCCATGGTGATCAGGTCGTCCACCAGCACGCCGAGATAGGCTTCGTCCCGGCGCGGGTACCATTCGTCCTTTTCCTGGGCCCGCAGCGACGCATTGATGCCGGCCAGCAGCCCCTGGGCGCCGGCCTCTTCGTAGCCGGTGGTGCCGTTGATCTGGCCGGCAAAGTACAGGCCCTGGATGAATTTGGTTTCCAGGGTGTGGCGCAGATCCTGCGGGTTCAGGAAATCGTACTCGATGGCATAGCCCGGCCGGGTGATGTGGGCGTTCTCGAAGCCCGGGATCGAGCGCACCGCCGCCAGCTGGATATCAAAGGGCAGGCTGGTGGAGATGCCGTTCGGATACAGCTCGTTGGTGGTCAGACCTTCCGGCTCCACGAAAATCTGGTGCGAGTCCTTGTCGGCAAAGCGGTTCACCTTGTCCTCGATGGACGGGCAGTAGCGCGGACCGACACCTTCGATACTGCCAGCAAACATCGGCGAGCGGTCAAAACCGCTGCGGATGATGTCGTGGGTCTGCTCGGTGGTGCGGGTGACGTAGCAGCAGATCTGCTCGGGATGCTCATCGCGGCTGCCGATGAAGGACATCACCGGGGTCGGGTTGTCTCCCCATTGCTGGTCCATCACGGAGAAATCCACAGACCGGGCATCAATCCGGGGCGGCGTGCCGGTCTTCAGCCGACCGACGTTGAACGGCAGTTCGCGCAGGCGCCTGGCCAGCGCATTGGCCGGCGCATCCCCGGCACGGCCGCCGGAGTGGTGCTGCATGCCGATGTGGATAACACCGCCGAGGAAAGTCCCGGTGGTCAACACCACGGTTTTGGCGTTGAAGCGGATGCCGGTCTGGGTCACCACGCCGGTCACCTGGTCGTTTTCCACAACCAGGTCGTCCGCCGCCTGCTGGAACAGGGTCAGATTGGGCTGGTTTTCCAGTGCGTGGCGGATCGCCGCCTTGTACAGCACCCGGTCCGCCTGGGCGCGGGTGGCCCTGACCGCCGGGCCCTTGCGGCTGTTCAGTACCCGGAACTGGATCCCGGCCTGGTCGGTGGCGTGGGCCATGGCGCCGCCCAGGGCGTCGATTTCCTTGACCAGATGGCTCTTGCCGATCCCGCCGATGGCCGGGTTACAGGACATCTGGCCCAGGGTCTCAATGTTGTGGGTCAGCAGCAGGGTTTGCGAACCCATGCGGGCTGCTGCCAGCGCGGCTTCGGTACCGGCATGGCCACCACCAATGACAATGACATCGAAACGGGTCGGAAACTCCACTCTTCACCTCGGAAATCGGGGGATAAAAACAGGGCGGCGAGTATAACGCCTCGCCGTGGAAAATGCAGTCAGAATGGGTAAATTTTAACCAGAGCCAGCAACACATGAAAGCCATGACGCCACGGGAACTGTTAAAAACCTCCGGAACCAACCTTATTCTGTATAAGTATTAACCGAAATTCATGCTTTATCAGTGGCTTGCGATCACCTTTTCAGAAAAGTTTTCAAAAAGTTATCCACAAGCCAGAACACTTGCTGATCACCAAATTTTAAAGCTTAAGCATTTGTTTTTTATTGATATTTTAAAATCCATCCAGTGGTTATCTGTACCTTGTTCAATTATTTGTCCACAGAATTCGGTCGGATTCCCGGGATAACAGGAAGCGCCTGGATGGTCAGTTGTGCTGTTGTTGGTGCATCGTGTCCTCTGCAACGCCTTTCCCTGCACGAATCTGGTGCGCCGAGGGGTGTCATGAAACCTTCAAACTCCTCGCCTAACCTGCCGGCCTTCCGGATCACCGCGTTTTCAATAGCTTGGCACAGAATTCGCCTTGGATTTGCGCTGGACCGATCATTTCCATGGCCAGGACGGCTACCAACAGGACAACAGGATACAGGCCCCTGACCATGAGTAGCGTAGTGAGTCTCTCACGGCAAAACCTCCGGCGTGACAGCATCGGCGTCGTTCCCGATATTATCCACCGCCACGATCTCCGTTCGGTGTACCAACCCATACTCAGCCCCACCCATCAAATGCTGGTGGGTTATGAGGCACTGGTACGGGTCGGCAAAGGCCGCGACACCATGACGCCGCCCGCGCTGTTTGAACTGGCCCGACAACGCAACCAGCTGGCCGAACTCGACCGCTATCTGGTGCACATGCACCTGGATAATTATCGGGCTGCCGGCAACCCCTTCTGGCTTTTCCTCAATGTGAACCCGTACAGCTGTGTCCATCCGGGCGCTTCCCTGGAGCGATTGGCCCGGCATTGCCGGGACTGCGGCGTTGACCCGCGGCAGGTTGTGCTGGAACTGGTGGAGACTGCCTCGGATAAACCGGATGCCCTGCTCGGTTTTATCCACAACGCCCGGACGCTGGGGTTCCAGATTGCCATTGACGATTTCGGTACCGGACATTCCAACTTTGAACGGCTGTGGCTGATCAAACCGCTGATCGTAAAACTGGATCGGTGCCTGTTGCTGAATGCGGAGAAAGATCGCCGGGGTCGGCTCATGCTGGAGAGCCTGGTTGGCATGTTGCAGGAGAGCGGCAGCCTCGTGCTGCTGGAGGGCGTCGAAACCGCAGATCAGGCCCGCATCGCGCTGTCGGCCGGGGCCGACCTGGTCCAGGGCTATGCCTTCGGGCATCCCGATGAGGCATCCCCGGGCGCCCGGGAACGGGCCGAAGCCCGGTTGCGCGACACCCTTGCCCGCTCCCGTGCCACGCCGTTGCACTCTTCCCGCAAACGGGCCGTCCATTGACCGTTCATGATCCGGTCGGGGGGATCAGAAATCGTCGGCCCGCTTCTGGGGCACCGATGCCAGGCCCGCCCCTCCGGACTGTCCGGCTGCCAGCCGTTCGAGCTCCTGCTCCACCGCGTTGGTGGATTTGGCAAACCGGGCCAGGAGGTTGTAGAGCACCGGTATCAGGAACAGGGTAAGGGTGGTGGCGAAAATCAGCCCCCCGAGGATCACCATACCGATGGCGGCCCGGCTCTCGGCGCCAGCGCCGGTGGCAATCACCAGCGGTACCGCACCGAAGATGGTGGAGATGGTGGTCATCAGTACCGGGCGAAAGCGCAACACAGCGCCTTCGAGAATCGCATCCCTGACTTCATAGCCCTTGTCCCTGAGCTGGTTCGCGAACTCCACGATCAGGATTCCGTTCTTGGCCATCAAACCCAACAGCATGATGATGCCGATCTGACTGTAGATGTTCAGACTGATGCCGGACCATAACAACGCCAGCAGAGCCCCGGTGACCGCCAGTGGCACCGTCAGCATGATGATCAGCGGGTGAATCCAGCTCTCGAACTGCGCCGCCAGTACCAGGAAGACAATCACGAAGGCGAGAGCGAAGGTCACGTAGATGGCGTTGGACGATTCCTCGAATTCCCGGGACAGGCCCTTGTAACTCACCCTCGCTTCCGGCGGCAGGTTATCCACAGCCAGATTGTTGAGATAGGTCAGTGCCGAACCAAGATCATAGCCATCGGCCAGGGAGCCACTGATCACCACCGCCGGCAGGCGGTCAATCCGCCGAAGATCCGGGTTGGCACCGATTTCCTCCACTGACACCAGCGCCTGCAGGGGGATCAGGTTGCCACCTTCCCGAGGGCGCAGAAAAATCTGGCCGAGGTCCGCCGGCGTGGCCCGATCGGCTTCGGTGGCCTGGACAATGACATCGTACTCCCGGCCGCGGTCCAGATAGGTCGTCACCTGGCGGGAAGCCAGCATCGTCTGCAGGGTCAGGCCAACGTCCTCGACCGTGATGTCCAGGTCTGCGGCCCGTTCCCGATCAATCCTGACCCGCAGTTCCGGTCGGGTCAGTTCAAAGTCCGTCTCCAGGTTGAGCAGATTCGGATTCTCTTTCGCACGCGCGACGATCTCCTCACTCCAGGCCTGCACCGAGTCATAGTCAGGCCCTGCCACTACGAATTCCACGGGCTGGCTGAAACCGCGCTGGCCCAGGCCCGGTGGATTGATTGCCACGGTCCGGATCCCGGAAATGTCACCAAGCTTCTGCCGGATTTCGCTGGTCACCTGCTGTTGCCTGATATCCCGTTCTTCCCAGGGCTCCAGCCCCATGATCATGAAGGCATTGTCTTCCTCGTCCCGGAAGCCGACGATCGACAGCAGCCGGTTGGCAATACCCTCATCCAGGTAGGGCAGCAGCTTCTCCTCCGCCTTGCGCACGTAATGGTCGGTGAACTCCACGGTGGAGCCCCTCGGCGCACTGGTGGGCATGATGATGATGCCCCGGTCCTCGGTGGGGGCGAGTTCCTGGGGCAGCTTCGGATAGACCACCGCCGCCACGACGAGGCCTGCCAGGCCCAGGCCGATCAGCAGGCCCGGCATCCTCAGGGAAAAACGCAACAGCCGCTCATAACTCCGGGTCAGTCCATTGAGAACTGTCTCACTGGCGGCCCAGAGCCGGTGCCCCTCGGCAGATTCCGGACTGTGGCGCAGCCACTTGGAACAGAGCATGGGTGCCAGCGTCAGGGCCACCAGGCTCGAGAACACCACCGCAGCGGCAAGGGTAAAACCGAACTCGGCAAACAGCCGACCGGTGTTGCCCCCCATGAACGAGATAGGCACGAACACCGCCACCAGAGTCAGGGTCGTGGCAATAACGGCAAAGGCCACCTGTTTGGCCCCCCGGTAGGCGGCCAGCAGGGGCGGCTCGCCCTCGTCAATCCGGCGCTGGATGTTTTCCAGCATGACGATGGCATCGTCCACCACCAGGCCGATGGCGAGGATCACCGCCAACAGCGTCAGCACGTTGATGGAGAAGCCGAGAAAGCCCAGGCCGATGAAGGCACCGATGACTGCCACCGGGATGGTCACGGCCGGAATCAGAGTCGCCCGCCAGGAGCGCAGGAAAAGGAAGATCACCAGAATGACCAGGGAAACGGCAATGGCCAGGGTAATCACCACTTCCCTGATGGACGCCCGGATGAAAATGGATTCGTCGTAGCTCTCGGCAATGGTGACTTCCGGCGGCAGGGTTTCCCGGATCCTGTCGAGCTCGGCCCGTACCGCGTCGGATACCGCCACGGTGTTGGCCTTGGACTGGCGGATAATGCCCATGCCAATGGCGGTTTCCCCGTTGGCCCGCAACCGGCTGACATCGGATTCCACGCCCATCTGGACATTGGCCACCTCGCCGAGTCGCAACAGATCGTTGCCGTCGCGACGGATGACCAGTTCGCGGAATTGCTCGACTGTGGATAACCGACCCTCGGCCCGCACCGTGAAATTGCGGGTGGAGGAATCCACCGACCCCGCCGGCAGTTCCACGTTGTTGGCCCGCAGTGCCCGTTCCACCTCGGCCACGGTGATGTTCCGGGCGGCCAGCCGTTCGCGGTCAAGCCAGACCCGGATGGCATACCGGCGCTCACCACCGATTCGGACATCCGCAACGCCGTCGAGCACCGAAAACCGGTCCGCCAGCACCCGGTCAGCGAAATCACTGAGCTCGGCGCTGTCCCAGACCTGGCTGCGCAGAGTTATCCACATCATCGGGCGGGCGTCGGAATCCGCCTTGCTCACCACCGGGGCGTCGGCCTCGTCCGGCAGTTGATTGGCCACACGGGATACCGCATCGCGGACATCGTTGGCGGCAATATCCACATCCCGGGAAAGGTTGAACTCGATGCTGGTGCGGGACTCCCCCTGCTCGGTGGAAGACTCGATGGAACGGATACCCTCGATACCACTGATGGCGCCCTCGATCACCTGGGTGATCTGGGTGTCGACCACCTCCGCGGCGGCGCCGGTGTAATCCGTGGAAATGGACACGACCGGAGGGTCAATGTCGGGATACTCCCGGACCGGCAGTTCGAACAGGGCCGCCAGCCCGAAGACCACGATCAGCAGGCTCAGGACCGTCGCAAAGACCGGGCGTTTGATGGAAATATCCGACAGCACCACGGCCTATGACTCCAGGGAGCTGACAAAACGGTTTTCGGGGATCACGTTCTCCCCGTCCAGGATCCGGATGCGGTCACCGGAGCTCAGCCGATCCTGACCGGTTACGATCACCTCATCCTCCGGCTGCACACCGCTGACCACTTCCACCTTGCCCGGCATCCTGGAACCCAGCTGCACCGATACCCGTCTGGCTGAGCCATCCTCGGCGACAAAGACATATTTCTCATCACCCCGGATCATCACCGCCTGTTCGGGAATAACCAGGGCCTCGCGCTGCTGCAGCGTCAGGGTCGCGGACATGAACTGGCCCGGCCTCAGTCGTCCCTCGGCGTTGTCAATGACAGCGCGAACCGGCAGGCTCCGGCTCAGCTCGTTGATGCGAGTCCCCAATTCCACCAGTTCACCCCGGAACGGCTCTCCCGGGTAGGCCGGGGATATGCCCCGGACCTCCTGCCCCTCGGTCACCTGTCCCAGGAAGCGCTCGGGAATACTGAAACTGAGCTCCATCTGCTCGGTGGTATCGAGCGTGGTGATCGCCGTCCCCGCGCTGACATAAGCGCCGATACTGATATCACTGAGCCCCACGACCCCGGAAAACGGCGCCGTGATGCGATGATTGTCCAGCCGCACCCGGGCCGCCTGGCGCTGGGCCAGGGCCACGTCGACGGCGGTCCTCAATTCGTCCACCTGGGACTGGGAAATGCTGTTGTTGGAACGCAGACGACTTGCCCGCTCCAGTTGCCGCCGGGCATCCGCCAGCCGGGCTTCGATCTCGGCCAGGTCGGCGCGGGCCTGGCGGTCATCGAGGCGCAGAAGCAGAGCGCCGGTGGCAACCTTCTGGCCGGCTGCCAGATTGATCTCGATCACCCGGCCACTGACCTCGGTGGTCAGTTCCACGGCATTCAGTGCCTGGAGGTTACCCACGGCCTTGACCACATCCCTGACCGTATCCCGCTCCGGGCGCACGGTGTTCACGGGGCTGGCGGGACGCTCATTACCGGCCTGCTGTTCCGCATCGCTGTCGTAGGACCGGTAGATCCATGCCCCACCGACTGCAACGGCAACGAGAACCAGCGCGATGACCCATTGTTTCCACATGATGGTATGACTGCCTTCAGTTTGATGATCCGGTATGCCGGCCCGGTTACTTTTTCTGGATGACCAACACGATCTCCCCGACTCCGATTCCCCACTTGCTCATGGTGGTCTGGTTGATAAGGGTGTCCGGGGTAATCAGATACATCCAGTCATCCATACGAACGTCGATGGTACCGTCGCCATAGGCAACCCGAAGCACGTAATTCATATGGATGGCATTGCCCTGCCAGCGCATGGTGCCCGGCTCCACCACATCTCCGGCGTCGGCGCGATAGCCCTCCGGCGATGGCTCCAGGGTCCAGACCCGGGTCTGGACCTCGCCGTCGTCAAACCGGAACACCTCGTCCAGGGTGCCGACGCCGTCGGCGTCCCAGGAGGCGGAGATATCGGCATCAAAGGTTCGAATCACTTCGCCCGCGAAATTCTTGACCACACCCCGAGCCGAAAGTTCGCCGCTGAAAAACTGCTCCGGAACCAGTTTCGGCGACCGGTCCGCGTAATCCTCCAGTGACGGGGAGGCACAGCCGGCCAGCAGCACCAGACTTAAACATAACCACAGCAGCGCTGCACGGCTACTGTCCCCGGGCGCAATTTGAGGCTTTTGCATGACTTTTACACTCCCGCGTGGCTGAAACTCCCGAATATGCCGGGGAATATACGAGTCCGGGCTGAGGTTCGATCAGAGTCGTCTGTGCCTGTCGGAAAGCCGACCGTCATTTCAGCCAATTGTCTTTGGTGACACACCGTCCGGCGCTTTTCGTCAATGGCAGCTCTGCGGGAATGCCGTAAAACAGGGTTCATCGGAGGCCGATCGCCCTCCCCCGAATCCATTACAGGTACAGAGGTTTCGTTATGCCGGTCTACAAGGCGCCCCTGCGCGATATGAAATTCCTGCTCAATGAAGTGTTCGATTACCCGAGACACTACGCCTCCCTGGCCAGTGGCGAGAACGCCACGCCGGACATCGTCGATGCCATCCTGGCCGAATGCGGCAAGTTCTGCGAAGAAGTCCTCAGTCCGCTGTACCAGTCCGGCGATGAGGAAGGCTGCAAGCTGGAAAACGGCGAAGTGACCACGCCCGCCGGTTACAAGGAAGCCTACAACCAGTACATGATGGGAGGCTGGCAGGGCCTTTCCGCCCCCGAAGAATACGGCGGCCAGGGACTGCCGGCCTCCATGGGTCTGCTCAAACAGGAGATGATGGGCACTGCCAACTGGTCGTTTTCCATGTACCCGGGCCTGTCCCTGGGCGCGATGAATACCATTTACCTGCATGGCAGCGAGACCCAGAAACAGACCTATCTGGTACCCCTGACCGAAGGCCGTTGGGGCGGCACCATGTGCCTGACCGAGCCCCAGTGCGGAACCGACCTGGGCCAGGTCAAGACCAAAGCGGAGCCCCAGGGCGACGGCAGCTACCGGATCACCGGCACCAAGATCTTCATTTCCTCCGGTGAACACGACCTGACCGAGAACATCGTCCACATTGTCCTCGCCCGTCTGCCGGATGCCCCCAAGGGAACCCGGGGCATCAGCCTGTTCATCGTGCCCAAGTTCCTGCCGGATGCCAGCGGCGGTGTCGGCGAGCGCAATGGCGTCAGCTGCGGCAGCCTGGAAAAGAAAATGGGCATCAAGGCCTCGGCGACGTGCGTCATGAACTTCGACGGTGCCACCGGGTACCTGATCGGCCCGGAAAACCAGGGGCTGGAGTGTATGTTCACTTTCATGAACACCGCCCGTATCGGGACCGCCATCCAGGGTGTGGGCCCCGCCGAACTGTCCTACCAGTGGGCTCTGGACTATGCGAAAGAGCGCCGGTCCATGCGGGCATTGTCGGGCAAGAAGGAGCCGGAGCAGGTGGCCGACGCCATCATCCACCACGCCGATGTCCGGCGCATGCTCCTGACGCAGAAAGCGGTCGCCGAGGGTGGACGGGCCATGCTCTACTACGCCGCCCGGTTGGCCGACCATATGGTGGAAGCTCATACCCGGGGGGACGACAGGAAAGCCGAGGCCTACGACGATAAGCTGGGCTTCCTCACCCCGATTCTCAAAGGCTTCCTGACCGAACTGGGCTATGAGTGCACCAACCTGGGCATGCAGGTGTTCGGCGGCCATGGCTATATCCGCGAACACGGCATGGAACAGATCGTCCGGGATACCCGCATTGCCACCCTGTACGAGGGCACCACCGGTATCCAGGCCCTGGACCTGCTGGGCCGGAAAGTGCTGCTGATGACCCAGGGCGGCGCGGTTCGGGAATTCACCCTGAAGGTCGCCAATTTTGCCCGCAAACACCTCACCGACAAGCGCCTGCGGCCCTATGCCGTCGAGCTGCTCAAACTGACCGCCCAGTGGAACCTGCTGACCGTGCGAGTCATGCTCGCCGCCCGGAAGGATCGGGATGTGGTGAGTTCCGCTGCCAACGATTTCCTGATGTACAGCGGCTACGTGACCATGGCCTACATGTGGTTGCGCCAGGCGGCCGTGGCTGTGGATAAACTGGATAACGGGGGCGAGGAATCCGGGGAATTCTACAAGGCCAAGCTGGCGACCACGGAATTCTACTTTGAACGCCTGCTGCCCCGGGCCCAGACTCACGCAACCAGCATGCTCAGCCCGACCCGGAGCCTGATGCAGATGGATTCCGATCATATGGCGTTTCTGGACTGAGGTCCCGTCAGCCCCACCGCAACACCGGGTCCATCTGGACCCGGTTCCTCCCCTAAGCCGGTTTTATATGTCGTAACTTGACACATATCAAATTTAAATAAAAATCATTATCGTTTGTATCCCGATTTGTAACTGATGTTATCAATAAGGATACAGTCGATGAACCAGGAACCCGTCGAGAGCTTTGCCCCGGAGAAGTCTCCCGGTGTGCCACCACACACCACCCTCGCCAACCGTACCCCACCGCTTTTCCATCACGACAATCTTGCCGGCTACAAAAACGGCCTGCAGGAGGTGCTACAGCTGATCGAGCAGCAAATGCACTCGGTCCACAAGCCATTTTCCGGTATCAGCCCGGAAAAACTGAGCCAGAGTTTCCAGAACGTGTGCCTCGATCAACCATTAGGGGACCTGCGACAAAGCCTCAATGAGCTCAGGGGGCTGTATCTGGACCATGCCGTTTACTTCCATCACCCTCGATACGCGGCTCACCTTAACTGCCCGGTGACCGTCCCTGCGATCCTTGCCGAACTCATCCAGGCGTCCCTCAATACCTCCGTGGATACCTGGGACCAGAGCGCCGGTGCCACCCTGATCGAGCAGAGTCTGATCGACTGGACTGCCGGCCGGATCGGTCTGGGACCGGAGGCCGATGGTGTCTTCACCAGCGGCGGCACCCAATCCAATCTGATGGCCATGCTGCTGGCCCGGGACAACACCTGCCAGCGGCTGTGGCAGCACAGCACCCGGGAGCGCGGTTTACACCCCGACGCCCACAAGCTGAGGGTATTCTGCTCCGAAGTGAGTCATTTCAGTATCCAGAAAGCAGCCGCCCTGCTCGGACTGGGCTACGAGGCGGTGGTACCGGTGCCCTGTGACGGTTACTTCCGAATGGACCCCGATGCCCTGGACACACTCCTGACCGACTGTGTTGACCGGGGTGAAATTCCCATGGCGGTCGTTGCTACTGCCGGCACCACGGATTTCGGCAGCATCGATCCTCTGCCGGCCATTGCCAGCCTTTGTAAGGCCCGGAACCTTTGGCTGCATGTGGACGCCGCCTACGGCTGCGGGTTGCTCACCTCCCTCCGGCACCGCCATCTGTTACAGGGAATAGAGCACGCGGATTCGGTGACCGTGGATTACCACAAGTCGTTCCTCCAGCCGGTGGCATGCAGTGCCCTGCTGGTTCGGGACAGACGGACCCTGTCCTGTGTCACCTGGCACGCTGAATATCTCAACCCACTCAGTGCCCGGGAGCAGGGAACCCCCAACCTTGTGGACAAAAGTCTCCAGACCACGCGCCGGTTCGATGCCCTCAAGCTGTGGATAACTCTGCGCACCCTGGGTCCCGACAGCCTCGGCGAGGCTTTCGACAACGTAATACACCTCGCCCGCAAGACCTACCTGCTCCTGCTCTCCGACGACGCAATCGAGGTAATCCATCAGCCTCAGCTCAGTACGCTGGTGTTTCGCTTCCACCCCGACCGAAGACTTTCCGGGGATCAACTGGACGACGTCAACCGCCACATCCGGCAAGCGATCATGGCGTCCGGCGAGGCGATGATCGCAGCCACCGAGGTACGAGGCCGGCAGTATCTGAAATTCACCCTGCTCAATCCCGAAACCCGGATCCGGGACCTGCAAGCCATTCTTCGTCTAATCAAGCGGCACGGCTCTGAGTACCGGGGACAGAGACCCACCCCGACCACCCCCGCAAGGGAACCTGAAAATGAGGAGCTGATCTGTGACTGACTGCTACGATTTCATCGCTATTGGCCTCGGCCCCTTCAACCTGAGTCTGGCCGCCCTGGCCGAACCGGTGACTGACCTCAAGGGTCTGGTGCTCGACGAAAACCCCGGCTTCGACTGGCACCCGGGCATGATGCTGGAGGGCACACACCTGCAGACGCCGTTCCTGTCTGACCTGGTAACGCTGGCAGACCCCACCAGCCCCTACAGCTTTCTCAATTACATCAAGGCCCGGGGGCGAATCTACTCGTTCTACATCCGGGAGAATTTCTTCCTCCAGCGGCGGGAGTACAACCAGTACTGCCAATGGGTAGCCGGGCGTTTGGGCAATGTCCGCTTCAACACCCGGGTGGAACAGGTCGAGTACGAGGATGAAGATCGCTGTTACCGCCTGAGCACCCGTTGTACCCGCACCGGTGAATACCGGATATTCCGCGCCCGCAAACTGGTGCTCGGTACCGGTCCCCGACCCTACCTGCCGGCCTGCTGCAAACAGCTGAAAGGACCGGCCCTGCATTCCTCGGAATACCTTCAACGCAAGTCGGAACTGCAGGCCCAGCCGGCGATCACCGTCCTTGGCAGCGGCCAGAGCGCAGCAGAGATCTTTCACGACCTGCTGAAGGACATCGACCACTTTGGTTACCGCCTGAACTGGATCACCCGCTCGCCCCGCTTCTTCCCGCTTGAGTACAGCAAACTGACCCTGGAGATGACCTCACCGGAATACGTGGACTATTTCCACAGTCTGCCCCCGGAGACCCGGGATCGCCTGGTGAGCCAACAGAAACACCTCTACAAGGGCATCAATACCGACCTGATCAACGACATCCACGACCTGCTCTATACCAAACGCCTGCAGACCGACCTGGACGCCCGCCTGATGACCAATTGCCGGCTCACCGATGCCCGGCAGGACGCGTCCGTTGGCGGGTTCCGGTTGTCGTTCCACCACACCGAACAGAACCGCTCGTTTAACCACCACTGTCACGGCCTGGTCCTGGCTACCGGCTACCGGTACCAGCCGCCAGCATTTCTGGAGGGCATCCGTGAGCGGATCGGGTGGGATGACCAGGACCGTTTCGACGTGAAACGCAACTACAGCATTGACAAAAACGGTGGCGAAATCTTTGTCCAGAACGCCGAATTGCACACCCACGGCTTTGTGACACCGGACCTCGGAATGGCCTGCTATCGGAACGCCTGGATCCTTCGGGAACTGACCGGCCGAGAGCCTTACCCCATCGAACGCAGGATTGCCTTCCAGGAATTCGGTGTGCCCGAGGCCGCTCCCCGGCTGCAGGCGGAGCTGTGTTGATATGACCCATCGAAGCCTGAAGTTCTGGCTGATCGGCATGACCATCTCCGCGGTGGTCGCCGATTCGATGCTGCTGCCGTTCTATCCCCACTTCTTTGCCACGGTGTTCGGCGTCACCGACGCCAACCATATTGGCCTCTATCTCAGCGCCTGCTGCTTTGCCGTGATCCTGGCGTTGCCACTCTGGGCCCGGTTGGTGCAACACACCGGTGTGTTGCGGCTCCTGGTCTGCACCCAGGTTGTCGCCGGACTGCTCAGCATCCTGTGTTACTGGACCGACACCCTGGCGGTGTTCTGGCTGGTTTCGCTGGGTATGCTGGTGTTCAAGGCCAGCTACCTGCTGATCTACCCGATGATCATGGCGGAGGAACGCCAGGACAGGCACGGCGGCACCATCGGCCTGCTTTCGGTAGTGGTCCATCTAGGCGGCATCGTCGGCGCGGTGCTCGGAGGGGCCGTGCTGCAGTGGTTCGAACCGCGACAGGTGTTCCTGGTGATGTCGGTGAGCGACTTCCTGCAGACCGCAACCTGTCTGTATCTCCTGCGACGGCCGGTGAATGGAGACGCGGGACGGGAAGTGGCGGAAACCCCGTCCGCCGCCACTCCGGGAGCCGGGGGGACGGTCCGGTTTCTGCTGCCCCTGGGCGTGGTCATGTTCGGTTTTTATTTCAGCGCCTACCTGATCCGGCCATTTTTCGTGCGCCACTGGGAGTCGGCGTCAGCGCTCACGAATGAGGTCGTATCCGGCCTGGTATTTGCCATCCCCGCCGCCATCGCGATTGCAGCACTTTGGCTCAATCTCCGGCGCAACGCCACCGCCACTGCCGGAGCCGGAATCACGTCTGCCCTGTTGCTTGCCGCTGCCGGACTGCTGATCCAGGCGTCAGACCAGCCCCTCCACGTGTTGTTGGGGCGCTGCCTGTTTGGCTGGGGCCTGTTCCAGACCACCGTGCGCCTCGACCAGCTGTTGTTTGCCCTCAGTACTCCGATCCGATACGCCGCCGACTTCAGCAAGATCAATTTCTGCCAGCAGTTTGGCGTGCTGGTGGCTTCACTGGTCGCCGGTTCCCTGGTCGCCCGATTCGAACTGACCACCCCGTTTGTGGCCGGAGCCGCCGGGCTGCTTCTGACCGCCATCGCCTTTCTGGTCCTGGTAAGACCCCTGTTGCGGTCCCACGCCCAATCCCCCGAACCCGTGAGGAGTCATTCATGACCATCGACACCCCCCTGTTCAACTACCCGCATCCCGACCTGGGCGAGTTCACGGTCCGGCCGGTGGTGCTGCCTGCCGACCTGCCCCGGATCCATGCCTGGCTCAGTTCCGACCATGCGCGCTATTGGGGCATGCAGGACATGAGCGAGACGGATCTGGCGACGTTTTATACCCGACTGCGTGAAACCGGCGAGGGTGACGCATTCATCGGCTACCACATGGGCCAACCCTCATTTCTGATGGAGACCTACCTGCCGGAGCATTCCCCCCTCGCCGATCACTACCCGGTGCAGACCGGTGACCTCGGCATGCACATCCTGGTGGCGCCGTCGGATCAGCGGATTGCCGGCTTCACCCGTGGCGTTTTCACGGTGATCATGGCGTTCCTTTTCGAGCAGCTGAACGCCCGCCGGGTCGTGGTGGAGCCGGATATCCGTAACGACCGCATCCATACCCTCAACCGTTATGCGGGCTTTGTCTACGACCGGGTCATCGAACTGCCGGACAAGACCGCCCACCTGGCGTTCTGCACCCCTGACCGTTTCCGACAAGCCCTCCGCCCACACCTTAACGAGAGTTCAACCATGAGCACAGAATCCGAATGGTCGCCACAGCAAGCAACCGAGCACCTGAATCCAACCCTGTGGCAGCACGTCAATACCCTGCTGGTTCGCAAGGCCCTGAGTGAATTCGCCCACGAACTGCTGCTCAAGCCCGAGTGCCTGTCCAGCACTGACGGATGGAACCACTACCGGGTGTCCGCCGACGAACGCGACATCGAGTACCACTTCCAGGCCCGCAAGCTGGCCCTCGACCACTGGCAAATCGACCCCGCTTCCATCAACAAACGGGTAGACGGACAACCGGCTCAGGTAGACGCAGTGGATTTCATCATCGAGTTCCGCCGGACCCTGGGCATTGGCGAGGCCATGCTGCCGACCTATCTGGAAGAAATCAGCAGCACTCTGTACGGCAGTGCCTTCAAACACCATCGGCCGGGACGGACTGTTGACGAGCTGGTGGATGCCGGCTTCCAGCAGATCGAGGCTGCCATGTCCGAGGGTCATCCCTGCTTCGTGGCTAACAACGGCCGCATCGGCTTCGGCGCCGACGACTATCGGCGTTTCAGCCCGGAAGCCGGCGCTCCGGTGCGCTTGATCTGGCTCGCGGCGCATCGTGACCACACCAGTTTCGCGGCCAGTGACGGGCTGAGTCATCGGGACCTCATTGCCAGCCAGCTGGGAGCCGCGCAAGTGGAGGCCTTTGATGCGCAGCTACGGAAACTGGGCCTGGAACCGGCCGATTATCTGTTTATCCCGGTTCATCCCTGGCAGTGGACCAACAAGCTGAGTCATATTTTCGCTCCGGATCTGGCCAACCGCCACCTTGTGTACCTGGGACACGGCGCCGATTGCTATCAGGCCCAGCAGTCCATCCGCACCTTTTTCAACCGGGACCAGCCACACCGGCATTACGTCAAGACCGCCCTGTCCATTCTCAATATGGGCTTCATGCGGGGGCTGTCGCCGTATTACATGAGCACCACGCCGGCCATCAACGATTTTATCCACAACCTGGTGAGGCAGGATCCCTACCTGGCCGGAACCGGTTTCAGCATCCTGCGGGAGGTCGCCGGTATCGGCTACACCAATCGCTACTTTGAGCATTCGGTCGACAATCACAGCCCCTACCGCAAGATGTTGTCCGCGTTGTGGCGAGAAAGCCCTGTGCCCACCGTCGAGGAAAGCCAGCAGCTGATGACGATGGCGGCACTGTTGCACGTGGATAACCAGGGCAATGCCCTGTTACCCGCCCTGATTGCCCGATCCGGACTGAGCACCCGATCCTGGGTGAGCCGCTATCTGCAATGCTACCTCTGCCCTCTCCTCCACTGCTTCTATGCCCACGATCTGGTGTTCATGCCCCATGGCGAAAACCTCATTCTGGTGCTGGAAAACGGGGCACCGGTGCGCGCGATCATGAAAGACATCGCCGAGGAGGCCGCCATCATGAATACCGACGTGGAGTTGTCGGCTAACGTGCGTCGTTTACAGGTGGCAGTACCGGAAGATCTCAAGGTGCTGTCGATTTTCACCGACCTGTTTGACTGTATCTTCCGGTTCATGTCAGCCATTCTCGAGGACCAGGGCGACTTCCCGGAGTCCGAGTTCTGGCGACTGGTCGCAGAATGCATCCATGATTACCAGGCGGCGCATCCCGACCTGGCGGACAAGTTCCGGCGTCATGATCTGTTCGCGCCCAAATTCGCCCGTTCCTGCCTGAACCGGTTACAGCTGGCCAATAACCAGCAGATGGTGGACCTGTCAGACCCGGCCGGTGCTCTTCAGTTTGTCGGCACGCTGGACAACCCGGTTGCCGCCTACCGGGAGGAAGCCATGGCTGAAACACTCGACTGACATTGAGTCCCCCCGGGGTACAAACCCCGGGGGATTTTCTGCCCTTGAAATTGACTCAGGCACCCCCATCTCTTTGGTGCCTTTCCGTGCTGAATTCATTAACTCTATGAGGTGAAAGGAAAAATTTGTTCAGACATTGAATAAAAGAAGGAGGTTCGAATATGGAGACTCGTACTGACGACTTTTATCCAACCCGCCTGGAACGCCCCACCCCGAGCTTTGAACGCCGGGACCCGGTTATCCACAGCACCGGAGACGACCGCACCAACGGTCCCCTGAGTGAAACCGAACTGGCCCAATACGAGCGCGACGGGTTCCTCGCCATCAACAACTTTCTCGACCAGGCCACCGTCCAGAAATTCCGTGAGGATCTGCGTGCCTATGAGGACGATGACAGCATCCTGCGCTCCGAGGGCACCATCACCGAGCCGGGCAAGCAGGAGATTCGCTCGATCTTCGGCATTCACGAGCTGTCCGATCGCTTTGACCGCCTGACCCGGGATCCGAAAATTCTCGCCATGGTAAGGCAACTGCTGGGCAGCGATGCCTACATCCACCAATCCCGCATCAACTTCAAGCCGGGCTTCCACGGCAAGGGATTCGACTGGCACTCCGATTTCGAGACCTGGCACGCCGAGGACGGCATGCCTCGTATGCGCGCCGTCAGCTTCTCGATCGCACTGACCGACAACACCCCGTTCAACGGCCCGCTGATGCTGATCCCGGGCTCCCACAAGACCTTTGTACCCTGCGTCGGCCGCACCCCCGAGGACAACTACCAGTCCTCCCTGAAAAAACAGGAGCTCGGGGTACCCAATGATCAGGACCTGAAACGGATGGCCGATGAGTACGGCATCAAGGCGCCCACCGGCGCAGCCGGCTCGCTGATCATTTTCGAGTGCAACACCCTGCACGCCTCCAACGCCAACATGTCACCCTGGCCGCGGAGCAACCTGTTCTTTGTCTACAACAGTGTGGAAAACCAGCTGGAACAGCCCTACTGCGGCAACAAGCCGCGGCCGGACTTCCTCGGCAACCGCACCCGCACTGAAGCCCTGAAACCGGCTGGTCAGGACAACTGGCGCAAAACCGGGTAACACGACCCTGCGATTGCAACGGGAGGGGGAAGCCGGAAGGCTTCCCCTAACCTTTCCTGTCCGTCGCTGCCGTTTGACCAAACAACAGTTTCTTTCCTTCCTCGGTGACCGCCGGACGGCTGGACCAGGGCTTGCCTTTCTCGTAGGCAGCAATCACCGCCGGCCTTGCTTGCATCGAATAGAACCACCGCTCAAGGTTGGGAAAGTCCGAGAGGGATTGCCGTTGCCGCTCGTGGGGCACGATCCAGGGATAAATGGCGATATCGGCAATGGAATAACTGTCGGCAACCCAGTCCCGACCATGCAGACGGGTATCGAGTACGCCGTACAGGCGGTTGGTTTCATTGACGTAACGATTGATCGCGTACGGAACCTGTTCAGGGGCGTACTGCACAAAGTGATGGGCCTGCCCTGCCATCGGTCCCAGACCTCCCATCTGCCACATCAGCCATTCCAGTGCGGTTTTCCTGCCCCGAAGGTCGACGGGGAGGAAGCAGCCGGTCTTTTCTGCCAGATAGATAAGGATGGCGCCGGACTCGAACACGGTGACCGGCTCATCATCACCGTCGCCGGGATCCCGGTCGATGATCGCCGGCATGCGATTGTTGGGTGAGAAGGCAAGAAACTCGGGCTTGAACTGGTCTCCGGCACTGATATCCACAGGGTGGATCCGGTAATCAAGGCCCGCCTCCTCGAGGAAAATGGTGATCTTGTGGCCATTGGGAGTCGGCCAGTAATAGAGATCGATCATCATTATTCTCCGGGCTTTGCTTCCAGAGTCTCGGCCAACAACTCAATCCGGTCCTGACCCCAGAACTGCTCGCCATTCAACACATAGGCCGGAGCACCGAGAACGCCCTGGTCAACCGCCTCGTCGCTGTTGCGGTCATATAGGTCAGCGATGTCCGTTGACTGCGCCGCTTCAATGACACCATCGGCGTCCAGTTCGAGCGTATTCAGAATGTCACGAATCACCGCTTCATCCGCGATGTCCTTCTCCTCGGCCCAACAGGCGGCCAGAACGCGCTGGACAAATTCGCCGGGATGGCGGCCAGCCTGTTGCAGTGCAATAACGCAACGGTCGGCCAAGCCGGGATCTGTCGGGAAGTGTGCAGGTTTGAGATTAACGGCCAGACCTCGTTTCTTTGCCCATCGTTCGATCTCTAGCAGGCGGTATTCCTGACGGCAAACCGGGCGCTCAGGCACGGGTTTCGCGCCGGAGTTGGCAAACACCTTTGCCAGTTTCACTGGCTTGAAATTGACCTCTGCGCCAGCCTGTCCGGCCGTCTCCAGAAACACCCGGTGTCCGAGATAGGTGAACGGGGAAATGCAGGTGAAGTAATAATCGATCCTGGGATTCATCGCTTTTGCTCCTGAACAATGGCTGTTGTTGTTATCCTGTCCAGTACTTTAGTAATTATTGAGCGATCACTCAATAAATAATTCAGCTGTACGTTCGGGTAACCGGAATCAACGAGAGGCTTGTACGTGCCGGGAAGCAGAAAAGGGAAGCCCGGATGCGGCTTCCCCTTCCAGTCAGTAGCGGTTGAGCCGGGTCACTGATCCCGGAACCGCCGGATAAACGCCTCGGATTCGGCAATCGAGGCTTCCATGTTGCGAATCAGGTTATCCACATCACTGCGGATCCGGCCAAGTTCGGTTTCCAGAGCCCCGATGGCCTGGGCGTTGAGGTTGTGCTTGAGATACAGCACCTGGTCCTCGAAGGCCTGCAGGACCGGATCCATCTGATCTTCGGCCTGATGCATGCGGGTGATCAGTTGTTGGTACTGACTCCGGGTTTCCCGCAGCTGCTGCTGGCTGCTGCGCCTCAGGGAGGCACTTTCGTAAAGATCCAGCTCCTCTTCCCATTCATCGAAGAGGGCTTCGGACACATCCTCGACACCGTCAATACGATCCCTCACCGCGTCAGCGGCATCGACGCTGTCCTCGTATGCGTCACGGATCTCCTCGTATTTCTCCTTGAGTTCGGTGTCCGGCGTGGCCACCACGCTCTGGAACCGGGCCAGGGACGAGCGGAAGGTTTCCTGGGCTTCCGATTGGGCATCGCGGGCGTCTTCCACCCGGTCCACCAGAATACCCCGCTTTTCGAAGCCGAGTTTTTCCATGGCGTTGTAGTACACCGTGCTGCAGCCGCCCAGTGCCAGGGCGAGCAGAAACGCGGTCATCAACGCAGCTACCCGGCCGTGTGACGTTTCCATGGCTTTGTCCTCTTATTTTCCGATACAGAAACTGCTGAATATCTTGCCCAG
The DNA here is from genome assembly GCF_022343555.1 of Marinobacter sp. C7. GTDB lineage: Bacteria > Pseudomonadota > Gammaproteobacteria > Pseudomonadales > Oleiphilaceae > Marinobacter. The sequence goes on from NZ_JAKQZH010000002.1 coordinate 301,492, forward strand.
AAGTTCATCCGGGGTCAGATGCCCGGTGATTTCCCCGAGGGCATCCTGGGCCGCTCGCAGATCTTCAGCCAGCAGTTCGCCGGCGCCATAGCCTTCGAGCTGGGTCTGGCCCTGGAGCAGGGAGTCCCGGGCGCGTTCCAGGGCATCCAGATGCCGACGCCGGGCCAGGAATCCCCCCTCGGTGGTGGTCACAAAGCCCATGCACTGTTTCAGATGGTCCCGCAGAATTTCGAGTCCTTCAGAGGATTTGGCCGCCAGCCGGATGACGGGCGCTGCCTGGTGGGGCTCGGCCGTGATGCCAACGGCCTCTCCCGACAGATCCACCTTGTTCCGGATCACGGTCACCGGGGCATTCGGGGGCAGCCGGTCGATGAAGTCCGGCCAGATTTCGTGGGGCTCGGTCTTGTCGGTGGTGGTGGCATCCACCATCAGCAGGATCCGGTCGGCCTGACGGATCTCATCCCAGGCCCGGGCAATGCCGATCTGTTCCACTTCGTCGGGACTGTCCCGCAGACCAGCGGTATCGATGATATGCAGCGGCATGCCGTCGATGTGGATATGTTCCCGGAGCACGTCCCGGGTGGTGCCCTCGATGGCAGTGACAATGGCCGCTTCCCGACCCGCCAGAGCATTGAGCAGGGAGGACTTGCCGGCATTGGGGCGTCCGCCAATCACCACTTTCATGCCGTCCCGCAGAATGGTGCCCTGCTGGGCCTCGGCCAGGATGGTATGGACCCGTTCAATCAACGCATTCAGGTCGGTGGCCACCTTGCCATCGGCCAGGAAGTCGATTTCCTCCTCGGGAAAGTCGATGGCAGCCTCGACGTAGATCCGTAAGTGAGTGACCGCGTCCACGAGCTCGTCGATCCGGCGGGAGAAAACCCCTTGCATCGAGCGCACGGCACAGCGTGCCGCCTGCTCCGAACTGCTTTCGATCAGATCGGCAATGGCCTCGGCCTGGGCGAGGTCGAGCTTGTCATTGAGAAAGGCCCGCTCGGAAAATTCCCCCGGTCGGGCCAGCCGGGCACCGAGGCTGCAGACTTCCCGGAGCAACAGATCCAGGATCACCGTGCCACCATGGCCCTGGAGCTCGAACACGTCCTCGCCGGTGAAGGAGTGAGGGTTGGGGAAAAACAGCCCGATGCCCTCGTCGATGAGCTGACCAGAGTTATCCACAAAGGGCCCGTAATGGGCGTACCGGGGTTTCGGCTCAAAACCGAGCATGCGGTTGGCGATGGCCCGGGCCTTCGGACCGGAGACCCGAACGATACCGACACCGGCCTGGCCAGGCGCGGTGGCAATCGCGGCAATGGTGTCTGTACTCTGCTGCATGAAAATTCCCCGGCTGAAATAACAGAGGCTCCGTGAAGGAGCCTCTGTCGGGTCAGGTCAGCACTTCGGTCAGTGCTTCTTGCCTGCCACTTCCGCTTCGATCTTGCGGGTAATGTACCACTGCTGGGCGATCGACAGAATGTTGTTGACCAGCCAGTACAGAACCAGACCTGCCGGGAACCACAGGAAGAACACGGTGAAGATCAGCGGCATCATCTTCATGATCTTGGCCTGCATGGGATCCGGCGGTGTCGGGTTCAGGTGCATCTGCAGGAACATGCTGGCACCCATCAGGATCGGCAGGATGAAGTACGGATCCATCTGGGACAGGTCATTTATCCACAGCATGAACGGGGCATGACGCAGCTGCACACTCTCGAACAACACCCAGTACAGGGAAATGAACACCGGCATCTGCACCAGGATCGGGAGACAGCCGCCGAGCGGGTTGATCTTCTCCCGCTTGTACAGGGCCATCATTTCCTGGGACATGCGCTGGCGATCATCGCCGTACAGTTCCTTGAGCCGGGTCAGCTGCGGAGCAACCGCACGCATCTTCGCCATGGAACGGTAACTGGTCGCGGACAGGTGGAAGAATACGCCCTTGACCAGAACGGTCAGCAGAATGATGGACACGCCCCAGTTACCCACCAGGCCGTGGAACCACTGCAGGATGTAGAACAGCGGCAGGGAAATGAAGAACAGCCAGCCAAAGTCCACGGTACGGTCGAGATTCGGCGCGACTGCCTCAAGCCGGTCGATGATCTTCGGACCGACATAGGCAGTGGCGCCAACATCGGCGGTCTCGCCCGGTGCGACGGTGGTGGCGGGATAGACGAATCCCATGACGTGCAATGGCCCGCGCTGGGTGCTCTGGAACTGCGCTGGCGTATCACGCTCGGGAATCCAGGCACTCAGGAAATAGTGCTGCAGGAACGCCAGCCAGCCATTGGTGACTTGCTGGTTAACGCGGTTTTCCTTGAGATCGTCAAAGTCGAATTTTTCATAGGGATCTTCCGGCGAGCTCATCACCATGCCCAGATAGGCACGAATGCCCATGCTTGCCTGGCTGGTAGGATCCGGGGCTTCGTCGCGGACGATCTTGCCGGTGAAGTTGGCCTGCCAGGGTTCACCGGAATTGTTTTCAACCAGGTAGCGCACACCAATCTCGTAGCTGTCGCGCTCGAACTGGTAACGCTTGGTGATTTTCACGCCATTATCGGTGGTAAAGGTGAGGTCCACCGTCAACTGGTCCTGGCCTTCCTCGAGCTCATACTGATTGGCGGCGGTCTGGTAAACGGGCGCCGTGCCATTTTTCTGGCTATCGGGGCCATCCTGACCGATCAGTCCGCTTTCCAGAACGTAGGTGCGGGTTTCAGTGTTGGTCAGAAGCTTGAGCGGTTCCTTGCTGTTCAGGGATTTGTCGTAATTCAGCAGGGAGCTGTGGACAAGATTACCGCTGACCCGGTCGATCGTCAGGTCGTAAACATCGGTCCGTACGGTCACAAACTGGTCTTCGACAGTGGTGCCTTCCGCGGTTGCTGCCACGGTCGCCTGGCCACTCTCGGGTGTGGAAAACTCTTCGGTACCTGCCGCAGTTGAACCGTTCTGTTCCGGGAGCACCATGCCGTCGTCACCGCTGGTGCTGCTGGTATTTGACGGGCTGGCAACCTGTGCAGTTTCAGTAGCCTGAGGCTGCTGATGATAATCCTCGTTCCAGGCCAGCACCATCAGATAACTGACAATCGCCAGGCCGGCAAACAAAACAATGCGTTGAATATCCATAGGATTACTGTCTGGTCTGGGTGGTTTGAGGGGAATGCTCAGTACCTGGAACAGGATCGTAGCCGCCTTCACTCCAGGGGTGACACCTGCCTAAACGCCGGATGGCGAGAACCGAGCCTTTGGCGGCACCGTGCAGGTTAATGGCTTCAAGAGCATATTGCGAGCACGTGGGATAGTGGCGGCAGTGACTCGCCATCAGAGGACTGATTGCGTATTGATAGAAGCGAATGGGCACAAGCAACAGTTTGCGCATTAACCCGTTCCTCTACCGGCAGGCCTGCTTTCAGCTGCTCGGGACGGCGATGACTGGTGGTATTTTTTTTTGAGTCGGCGCCAGAGATCGTTCAGTGAGTCCCGGATACTCTGGTTGTCCAGACTGGCCAACCCCTGACGTCCAAGGAGCACGATATCCACGCCGGGCAGGTCGTGCTGGAGTCTGAAAGTCTCTCGGACCTGGCGTTTTACCCGGTTTCTCTGGACGGCCAGCTTCAGATTCTTCTTGGAAAACACCAGACCGATCCTGGCGTGACCGAGATTATTCGGTGTGGCCAGGATCAGGAAATTCCGGTGCGGAACCTTCAGCTGTACGTCATCGAAGACTTTGCTGTAATCCGCAGGCCGTAGGAGACGGGCGGATTTTGGAAAACCCAAAGCCTTCATCAGGCGAGCAAATCTTACGCTGACAGGCGCGCGCGACCTTTGGCACGGCGACGGGACAGAACCTTGCGGCCGTTGGCAGTGGCCATACGGGCACGGAAACCGTGGACGCGCTTACGCTTCAGGACGCTTGGTTGAAACGTTCTTTTCATGGTGACGATCTCACATTTCGTAAGTTTGAAATTCAGTAACTGGCTGGAAAATGTACAGCCAAAACAGGAGCGGCATTCTATGCAAATGCCGGTGAAAATTCAATGTTTATTGTGCCAGGACGAATACGTGGTATCCGGTGTGCCGGGGTGGGCAACCGAATAACAGAATCAATAAGTCTTTTATGAATTCTTTTAAGGATTATTTATTACTGTTATTAGGCGTCAGGGTTTCTGTGGATAAGGGCAATTTTTCTTTGATCGTCAGTTTCCTAGCTCGTTGACAAGGTTATTGACAAGGAGGCCTGAGGTCTGTGGAGGGAAGGCTGACGAAATGTGGGAAAGTCGGATTATCGGAAAGGATCGTGGTTATCCACTGATCGGTCCCGGGATTTCGCACAGGGTTGCGCGCAGGGTGTACACACAGGGCTGTGGGTAACTTTTTTATAGTGGGTTTACTGTACACAAGGGTGTAGGTAAGTCCCTAAGGGTTTGTTTTAGCAGTTTTTAAATTTCCACAGGCTGTTTATGAGTTCAGTTTTGCACTTTTACTGGTAGGGCGCTCGGGTTAGAATCCGGGATCACCTCTTTACTACCGGAAGCAGTCGGTCCGGCAAGAAGAATTTCTGGGTTATCGGGAGCAGACGGTCGTGCCGAACAGTATGTGGCATCAATGTCTTGAAGTACTCCGGGACGAGTTTCCCGCACAGCAATTCAATACCTGGTTGAGGCCCCTTCAGTCGGATCACCGGGAAGGCCAGCTGGTGCTGTTCGCTCCCAACCGGTTCGTGATGGACTGGGTCAATGAAAAGTATCTGCGCCGTATAGAGGAAGTACTCAAGGATCTGAACGGTGGTCAGGCGCCCCGGGTCAATATGAAGGTCGGTTCGGCGCCTCGGGAGGAAACCCCCGTCAATCGGGCCGCGGAAAAGCCGAAGGTCAACGGCAGGCTGCAGGAGGAAACCGGCAATCAGGTCACCGAAGAAGAGAAAGGTGTGGCCGCGACAGTGGCTGGCCCGGTGAGTGTAAAGCCCAAAGCTGACCACAATCGTCGGGAGGTCCAGGTTGAAGGTGACATCAAGCACCAGAGTTTTCTGAATGAAGGCTTCACCTTCGAAACCTTCGTCGAAGGTAAATCGAACCAACTGGCCCGGGCGGCGTCCATGCAGGTAGCGGAGAATCCGGGGGGCGCCTATAACCCTCTTTTCCTGTATGGCGGTGTGGGCCTGGGTAAGACCCACCTGATGCATGCGATTGGTAATGAAATCGTTCGTCGGAATCCCCGGGCCAAGGTTGCCTATCTCCGCTCAGAGCGGTTTGTGGCGGACATGGTCAAGGCGTTGCAGCTCAACGCGATCAATGAATTCAAGCGCTATTACCGGTCCGTTGATGCCCTGTTGATCGACGACATCCAGTTCTTTGCGCGCAAGGAGCGATCCCAGGAAGAGTTTTTCCACACCTTCAACGCCCTGCTTGAGGGCGGCCAGCAGGTCATCGTGACCTGTGACCGTTTCCCCAAGGAAATTTCGGATATGGAGGAGCGTCTGAAATCCCGCTTCGGCTGGGGTCTGACGGTCATGGTGGAGCCGCCGGAACTGGAAACACGGGTCGCGATCCTGATGAAAAAAGCCGAGCAGGCCAACGTCAAACTCAGTAGTGAAGCCGCGTTTTTTATTGCCCAGAAGATTCGTTCGAATGTGCGGGAGCTAGAGGGGGCGCTTCGTCTGGTGATAGCGAATGCTCACTTCACGGGGTCGGAAATCACCCCACCGTTCATCCGGGAGAGCCTGAAGGACCTGCTGGCGCTGCACGAGAAACAGGTCAGCATCGACAACATTCAGCGCACGGTGGCGGAATACTACAAGATCAAGGTGGCGGACCTGCTGTCCAAGCGCCGGACCCGGACAGTGACCCGGCCCCGGCAGGTGGCGATGTCCCTGGCCAAGGAACTGACCAATCACAGTTTGCCGGAAATAGGCGATGCCTTTGGCGGACGAGATCACACCACGGTACTGCATGCGTGCAAGAAGATCCTGGAACTGCAGGATACGGATCCGGGTATCCGTGAGGATTATCAGAACTTTATGAGACTGCTGACCACCTGATGCCGGGCGTTAGCGATAACATTCACCCTTCCAACACAAAGAAAGCTGAGTGCCATGAAACTGACGATCAGCCGTGAATCCCTGCTCACCCCGCTGCAAAGTATTGCCGGCGTGGTAGAGAAGAAACAGACAATGCCCGTGCTTTCCAACGTACTGCTGGTGGCCGAGGACAATACGCTGACCCTGACCGGGACCAATATGGAGGTTGAACTGGTGGGCCGGGTGACTCCGGTGCATGTGGACCAGTCTGGCCGGATTACGGTACCCGCCCGGAAGCTGGCTGATATTTGCCGGGCCCTGGGCGATGAATCGCCGATCGAGTTGTCCCTGGAGGGGGATCGGCTGCATCTGCGCTCGGGTAACAGCCACTTCACCCTCTCCACGTTGCCCGCGGAACATTTCCCCAACGTCGAGGATGAGGACGAGAGCTTCCGGCTGGAGCTGCCCCAGAAGGAGTTGGGTCGGATGCTGGATGCCACCGCGTTTGCCATGGCCCAACAGGATGTTCGCTACTATCTGAACGGTCTGTTGCTGGAAGTGTCGGCCGAGCACGTACGCACAGTCGCTACCGATGGTCACCGGCTGGCGATGGCGCACGTGGACATGCAGACCGGCTGCCCCGACTTGCGCCAGGTGATCGTTCCGCGCAAGGGCGTACTGGAACTGGCGCGACTGCTGGACGATGTGGAAACGCCGGTAACGCTGGTGATTGGTGATAACCATCTGCGGGCGACGGTCGGAGCCTACACCTTTACCTCCAAACTCATTGAAGGCAAGTTCCCGGATTACAACCGGGTGATTCCTCGAGGTGGCGACAAGGTGGTACTTGCTGACCGGTCGACCCTGAAGAACACTTTGCAGCGTGCAGGGATTCTGTCCCACGAGAATATCCGCGGTGTCCGGTTGAACCTCGGGCCAAACCAGCTTCAGGTGTTTGCCAACAATCCGGACCAGGAACAGGCCGAAGACGCGCTGCCGGTGGAGTATCAGGGCGAATCACTCCAGATCGGCTTTAATGTAGGCTACCTGGTGGATGTGATGAATGCGCTGGATGACGATCAGGTCAAGATTACCCTGTCCAATCCCAACAGCAGTGCATTGATCGAAGCGGAAAATGACAACCGGTGCCTGTACGTGGTCATGCCGATGCGGCTGTAACCCGGGTACCGGGTAAGGGAGACATACCATGGGTACCGTGACGAACGGAATCAAAGGGGCATTCAGGATTGGCCAGACGCTGTCGGTGCTGGGCCGGACGGGCATCAACTGGGTTCGGGGCGAACGGCCCCCTGCCCCGCGTCTGTTGCGCCAGACTTTCGAGTCCCTGGGCGCGACCTACATCAAGCTGGGTCAGTTCATTGCCAGTTCTCCGACGTTCTTCCCGAAAGAGTACGTCGAGGAATTCCAGTACTGTCTGGACAAGACGCCGAGCCTGCCGTTCGGGGTGATCAAGAAGATCATCCGGGAGGAGTTGGGGCGTCCGATCGAGGAGGTTTACTCCGAGATCGACCCGGTTGCGCTGGCGTCGGCGTCGATTGCCCAGGTCCATGCGGCACGATTGGTGACCGGCGAGGACGTGGTGATCAAGGTCCAGAAACCGGGTGTGGAAAACATCCTGCTGACCGATCTCAATTTCCTGTACCTCTCGGCACGCATTCTGGAAACCCTGGCGCCGAAGCTGTCCTGGACATCCATGTCCGGGATAATCGAGGAAATCCAGCGCACCATGATGGAAGAGTGTGATTTCATCAAGGAAGCGAACAACCTGAAGGTCTTCCGCAATTTTCTGCACGATACCCACAACGAGGAGGCGACATGCCCCCGGGTATATGAGCAGTGCAGTACCCGTCGCATCCTGACCATGGAACGTTTCCACGGCGTACCACTGACCGATCTGGAAAGTATCCGGGGTTATGCCCGGGATCCGGAACACACGCTCATTACGGCCATGAATACCTGGTTTGCCAGTCTGACTCGCTGCGAGTTTTTCCATGCCGATGTGCATGCCGGGAACCTGATGGTGTTGCGCGACGGCCGGGTCGGTTTCATCGATTTCGGTATCGTTGGGCGAATCAAGCCGGATACCTGGCAGGCGGTGAGTGATTTCATTTCCGCGATCATGGTTGGCAACTTTGATGGAATGGCGGATGCGATGATCCGGATCGGCGTTACCCATCAGACCGTGAAAGTTTCAGAGCTGGCGGCGGATCTGCGGCGTCTTTATCAGCAGATGGACCGTATGGTGCCGGATCAGGTGCCCTATGGCGCCGATCAGGCCGAGGATGATGTGAATAACATTCTCATGGATATGGTCAGGATCGGAGAGAGCCACGGTTTGCATTTCCCCAGGGAATTCGCGCTGCTGCTCAAGCAGTTCCTGTACTTCGATCGGTATGTTCACATCCTGGCCCCGGAAATGGATGTGTTCATGGATGAACGTTTAAACATGTTGCATTGAAGCCGGTCGCCATTACCGGACAGCTTTTGTACACTAAGGCAGCTCCCGGATAATCCGGTGCTGCCTTTTTTTATGGCCAAGTTTCGTCCCCCCGGAAAGCCAACCCTTCTATGGCCCTTGTCAGACTCCAGACCGAGCACTTTCGCAATCTTGCGCCGGAACCGGTGTCGTTTTCTCCATCGTTCAATCTTCTTTATGGCGCGAATGGCAGTGGAAAAACCAGCGTGTTGGAAGCCATAGGCTACCTGGGGCTCGGACGGTCCTTCCGGGTCAGTCGGCATCAGGCCGTCGTGAGTCACGGGCAGAGCCGTTTCACGGTATTTGGCGGGCTGGACCGAGGGGCTGATGAAGAGCCGGGACCCGGTGCAACGGAAGGTCTCGCCCATCGGCTCGGGATCTCCCGGGATGTGAGTCTGAAAGAGACCTCGCTGCGGGTGGACGGGGAAAGTGTGCGAAGTCTGTCGCTCATGGCAAAGCACCTGCCCGTGTCGGTCATTGATCCCGGCGTTTTCGACATTGTGGCGGGCGGTCCCGGGAAACGTCGGCAATTTCTCGACTGGTTAGTGTTCCACGTGGAACCTTCCTTTGCGTCGGTCTGGCAGCAATGCCAGAGAGTCACATCACAGCGGAATCAAACGCTCAGAAATGGTAGAATGGACGAATCCCTGTTACGGGTCTGGGATACTCAGTACACAGCCCTCAGCGAGCGTCTGAGTGACGCGCGGCAAGCGACGTTCGATCGCTTCAAGGAATCGTTTGAGCTTCTGGTGGAGCAGGTGGACGTACCCTGGACCCAAGGTCTGAAGATGGAGTTTTTCCCAGGTTGGGATCGGGCTCAGGCCCTGACTGAAATTCTGGGACGTCACCGGGAACAGGAATTGAAAATGGGCCACACGCTGTATGGCCCGAACCGTGCCGACATCCGTCTTAAATTCCAGGGGCGGCCGGTCGCAGAAACCTTTTCCCGGGGACAGCAGAAAACCCTGGTTATATTGATGAAGATCGCCCAAGGGATGGTGTTGAGTGAGATGGGCCGTCAGGTCACGTTTTTGCTCGATGACATCAATGCAGAGCTGGATGTGGGTCATCGGGCAATGCTGGCGCAGAAACTCCGTGCCCTGGGCAGCCAGGTATTTATTACATCGATTGAATATCCGGACCCGGAATCCCTTTGGGGCAATGTCGACACTCCGGATTACAGAATGTTCCACGTGGAACATGGCAAATTGACGGAAGAATAAACCGGCGATGCCGAGCCTGATGATCAGCCAAGAGGCCTTCAGGTGAGCACCGGTCATCACCCTTCAGGAGTCACCTTAATGAGTGAATCGAGCTACAATTCCTCCAGTATCAAAGTCTTGAAAGGACTGGATGCGGTGCGCAAACGGCCAGGGATGTACATCGGCGACACCGATGATGGTACCGGCCTGCACCACATGGTCTTTGAGTTGGTGGATAATTCCATCGATGAGGCGCTCGCAGGTTATTGCTCTGAAATCGGGGTGATTATTCACCCTGACGAGTCGGTCACCGTCAAGGACAACGGCCGGGGCATCCCCACCGATCTCCATGAGGAAGAAGGCGTTTCTGCGGCCGAGGTCATCATGACGGTGCTTCACGCCGGTGGTAAGTTCGATGACAACAGCTACAAGGTGTCGGGTGGTCTCCACGGTGTCGGCGTATCCGTGGTCAATGCCCTCTCCTCGAACCTGACCCTTACCATCCGCCGTGATGGTAAGGTCTGGGAGCAGACCTATACCCACGGTGTGCCGAAAGCGCCGCTCTCGGTGGTTGGTGATACCGATGTCTCCGGCACCAAGGTCCATTTCATTCCGTCTCCGGAAACTTTCTCCAGTATCCAGTTCCACTATGACATCCTGGCCAAACGGCTGCGGGAGCTCGCCTTCCTGAACAGTGGCGTACGGATTCGTTTGACCGACGAGCGGTCGGGTAAGGAAGAAGTCTTCGAATACGAAGGTGGCCTTCGGGCATTCGTCGAGCACCTCAATTCCAGCAAGACCCCCATCAACCGGGTGTTCCACTTCAATCGTGAGCGCGAGGACGGAATCGCCGTCGAGGTCGCCATGCAGTGGAACGATGCCTTCCAGGAAAACATCTACTGCTTCACCAACAACATCCCGCAGCGGGATGGTGGTACTCACCTGGCGGGGTTCCGGGCGGCCCTGACCCGTTCCCTGAACAACTACATCGAGCATGAGGGTCTGGGCAAGAAAGCCAAGGTGGCGACCTCCGGTGATGACGCCCGGGAAGGCCTGACTGCCATTATTTCCGTGAAGGTGCCGGATCCGAAGTTTTCTTCCCAGACCAAGGACAAGCTGGTTTCCTCGGAAGTGAAGACCGCCGTGGAACAGGAGCTGTACCAGAGCTTCAGTGATTTCCTGCAGGAGCAGCCCAACGAAGCCAAGCTGATCGTCAACAAGATGATCGAGGCGGCCCGTGCCCGTGAAGCGGCCCGAAAGGCCCGGGACATGACCCGCCGGAAAGGTGCCCTGGACATCGCCGGTTTGCCCGGCAAGCTCGCCGACTGCCAGGAAAAGGACCCTGCCCTCTCTGAGCTGTTCATTGTGGAGGGTGATTCTGCGGGTGGCAGTGCCAAGCAGGGCCGGGACCGCAAGACCCAGGCCATTCTGCCCCTCAAGGGCAAGATCCTGAATGTGGAAAAGGCGCGCTTCGACAAGATGCTGTCGTCCGCGGAAGTCGGCACTCTGATCACTGCGCTGGGCTGTGGCATTGGTCGCGAGGAGTTCAACCCGGACAAGCTGCGGTACCACTCCATCATTATCATGACCGATGCGGATGTGGACGGTTCCCACATTCGGACCCTGTTGCTGACTTTCCTGTTCCGGCAGATGCGGGAAATCATCGAGCGTGGCCACGTCTTCATTGCCATGCCGCCCCTGTACAAGGTCAAGCGTGGCAAGCAGGAGCAATACCTGAAAGATGAGAAGGCCAAGGAAGCCTATCTCACCCAGACCGCTCTTGAGGGCGCTCAGCTGTACGTAAACCCGGAAGCGCCGGCCATCAAGGACTCTGCCCTGGAAACCATGGTGAAGGACTACCAGGCGGTGATGGCGATGATTGACCGCTTGTCCCGCGCCTACCCGGCCAAGGTTCTGGAGCAGATGCTGCACAACGTCACGCTCAAGATGGATGACCTGAAGGACGAGGAAAGCGTGGCACGCTGGGTTGGCCGTCTCGGAGAAGGCCTGAACCTGGACACCCGGACAGGCACCAAGTACACCTTCTCGGTTACCCGGGATGAAGAACGAGGCCTGTTCCTGCCCAAGGTCACCATCTACGTGCATGGTATTCCCCATGAGCACGTGTTCAGTCACGATTTCTTCGAGTCGTCGTCCTATGCCGCCATTGCCCGCATGGGCGAAACCCTGGACGGCCTGATCGAGGAAGGTGCGTACATTCAGCGGGGCGAACGGAAGCAGGCGGTGCTGTCGTTCGAGGGCGCCCTGGCCTGGTTGATGAAGGAGGCCCAGCGGGGCCTGAACATTCAGCGCTACAAGGGTCTCGGTGAGATGAACCCGGAGCAGCTGTGGGAAACCACCATGGACCCCGAGACCCGCCGGATGATGAAAGTCACCATCGAAGATGCCATCGCGGCCGACCAGATCTTCACCACACTGATGGGTGATGACGTGGAGCCCCGCCGTGACTTTATCCAGACCAATGCTCTGGAAGTCACCAACCTGGACGTATAGGTGCTTTGAAAAGCGAATAAAAAAGGCGGGAAGTGAGAGCTTCCCGCCTTTTTTTGTATTAAAAAACTTCCTTTATTTCGGGAAGCTCTAAACCCTATTTCCCGGAGGTCTGTTCCCGGGAGCGGGCCTTCTCTTTTTCCTTTTCCAGCAGATGAGGCGCCATAACCTCTTCCAGCGTGTAGCCGGTCAATCGCCGAATGGTGCGCCACAGATACCAGAAAATCAGCATCATCATCACCATCGACGGAATCGCAATCATCGGATAACCCACCAGGGTCATGCGCCCCAGCTCTTCATTGAAAGCCTGGGTGCCGGAAGGACTCGTAACGATCCATTTGGCCAGCACATAGTTCATGATCGAGGAAAACAGGAAAGTCCCGGCAAAAAAGTAGCTGGCCTTCAGCAACCGGGTCTCAAATTCACCCTCCCGGCCCTCATGCACCAGACGCTCCTGGATCTTGTCCACATCCAGCACCGACGGGTTGTACAGCAGTGTCCGTACCAGCGGGTAACGGGTGCGGGTGGACACGAGTACAGCCAGCCCGATGATGGCTGGCACCGCCGCCTCCTTGATGGCCAGCCACTGCGAATTCAGTTCCAGCAAACCGATGCCACCGGTGAGGCCGACACTGATCAGGCCCAGCAGCGCGATAAAGTTCTTCTTGTGGTAACGCACCAGTTCAAACAGCCCCCAGCCAAGCGGGAATGCCAGGCCGATGATCAGGGCGTTCACGCTACCCAGATACTCGTCACCGCTGAGCTTCATCAGGATGACTGATGGGATGATGATACTGACGAGCAGATCGACCCAGGGGCGTGGTTTGTGATCAGGAACAGATCGGGGAGTATCCGGAGTCATTGAATTACCTGGTTGGTAAGCCTGTATGAACAGGGACGGTGAATAACAGTTTTCAGGCAGTATACGATGATTCCGGGGGTATTCGAAGGGAGGTGGCCGGGCCACCTGGGCCCGGCCGGCAAATGCTCAATGAATCAGGCACCTGCCTCTTTCAGACAATCCTCAACGATGTTCAGCCCCTCTTCCAGGACCTCGTCCTCAATGGTCACCGGCATCAGGAAGCGCAGCGTGTTGCCATACATGCCACAGCTCAACAGAATCAGGCCCTTCTCCTTGGCCTTCTTGGTGACCGCAGCGGCGAGTTCCGGCATGGGGGTGTGGGAATCCTTGCTTTCGACCAGTTCGATCGCCGCCATGGGACCGAGATTCCGCACGTTATCCACATGCTCGAACTGCTCCTGCCATTGGGCAAAGCGGGCCTTGAGTTTTTCGCCCAGACGCTGGCTCTTGCCGAGGATGTCCTCTTCCTTGAACACGTCGAACACCGCCAGGGCCGCCGCGCATGCCGTCGGACTGCCGGTATAGGTGCCGCCCAGGGAGTTGGGGCCGGACGAATCCATGACTTTGTCGGTACCCACGATGGCAGAAATCGGCATGCCGTCTGCCATGGATTTGGCCATGGTCATGATGTCCGGCTCGACGCCGCTGTGCTCGATGGCGAACATCTTGCCGGTGCGGCCAAAGCCACTCTGAACCTCGTCCACGATCATCAGGATGTCGTTGTCGTCGCAGATCTTGCGAACCTTCTCCAGGAAGCTCTTGGGAGCCGGGTAGAAACCGCCCTCGCCCAGAACCGGTTCCAGCACGATCGCCGCAGTGTTGCGGGCCGGCGAGTCTGCTTTCATGGTCATGGCCAGCCCGCGCAGCGCCTCGTCCTCGGAAACCCCGTGGTAAGGCACCGGAAAGGGTGCCCGGTACACCATACCTGGCATGGGACCGAAGTCGGTCTGGTAGGGGGCAGCCTTGCCGTTCATGGCCATGGTCATGAAGGTGCGGCCATGATAGCCGCCGTCAAAACAGATGACGTTGGTCTTGCCGGTGGCGGCCCGTGCGATCTTTACGGCATTCTCCAGAGCCTCGGCCCCGGAGTTGGCCAGCATCACCTTGCCATGGCCGCGTACCGGCACCACTTCACTCAGCTTCTGGGCCAGTTTCACATAGCCCTCGTAGGGCATCACCGTCTGACAGGTGTGCATGACCTTGTCCAGCTGGGCCTTGACGGCCTCGACCACTTTGGGATGACGGTGGCCGATATTCAACACGCCGATCCCGCCGGCGAAGTCGATCATACGTTTGCCATCGGCATCCCAAAGCTCCGCATTGAGGGCATGATCAGCAAACTGTTCATTGGGGCTTGCCGCGCCAGCGGCCACGTAACGTTCTTTCAGTGCCTGCAATTCTTGATTGCTCACTTTGCGATCCTCCTGTTCTGGAGTCAGTAGGTTTAACTACCAGTGTAAGGAGTACGGGCGCCAGCCACAAACCGACCACTGTCTCAGGTCTGCTGGTCCCGGAACTGCAGGCGGGCAAGACGCCGGTAAAGCGGGTTGGAATCAATCAGTTCCTCATGGTTGCCAACGGCCAGCAAGCGGCCTTCATCGAGCACAGCAATCCGGTCGGCATCCCGCACCGTCGCCAGCCGATGGGCAATCACCAGGGTGGTCCGACCCCGGGTCAACGCCGGCATCGCTTGCTGGATCAGATGCTCACTCTCGGCATCCAGGGCACTGGTGGCCTCGTCCAGCAACAGCACGGGGGCCTTGGTCAACAGAGCCCGGGCCAGCGCCAGACGCTGTTTCTGGCCTCCGGACAGCCCCAGGCCGTTATCGCCGAGCCGGGTGTCGTAGCCCTGGGGTAGCCTGTGGATAAATTCATGGGCGTGGGCAACGCGGGCCACCTGCTCCACCTCCGCCTGGCTGGCGTCCGGACGGGCATACCGGATGTTGTCGGCGACCGAGCCGTTGAACAGGGCCGGGTTTTGCGGCACCAGGGCGAAACACCGGCGCAGGTCAGCCAGCTCGAGTGTGGAGATATCCACGCCCTCGATCCGGATAGTGCCTGCCTGCGGGACATAGAAGCGCAATAACAGGTCGAATAACGTCGATTTGCCGGCCCCCGACGGCCCCACCAGCGCGACGGTTTCGCCGGGCTCAATGGTGAGTGACAGGTCATCCAGCGCGGGGCTTTCAGTTCGACTCGGGTAACCGAACCGCAGGTGGTCAATCTCGAGCCGTCCGGTTACGGGTTCTGGCAGTTGGTTTTTGCCCGCCATCGGCGGCCCGATTTCCGGGCGGGTTTCCAGCAGTTCGAACAGCCGGGCAGCAGACCCGGCGGCCCTTTGAAGCTCCCCGATGACCTCGCTGATGGCGCCGGCGGCCACGCCCACCAACAGGCTGTAGAACACGAATGCCGCCAGTTCCCCGGGACTGATACGGCCTTCGATGACGTCAAGCCCGCCAATCCAGATTACGATGCCCACGGCGCCCATCACCAGGGAGATCGCCAGTGTTGTCAGCCAGGCGCGCTGCCGGATCCGGTCGCGGGCAATCTCGAACGCCCGTTCCGACACTCCGGCAAAGAAACGCCGATCCTCGGATTGGTGATTGAACGCCTGCACCGTCTTGATCTGGGTGAGGCTTTCACCCACGTAACTGCCCACATCGGCGACCCGGTCCTGGCTCAGTCGGGACAGTTGCCGAACCCGGCGCCCGAAGAACAGGATGGGTGCAATCACCAGCGGGAAACCGAGCAGGATGATGCTGGCCAGCTTCGGGTTGGTCACAAACAGCAGAATCAGGCCGCCCACCAGCATCAGGGCGTTACGCAGGGCGATGGAGACCGTCGAGCCGATCACCGATTGCAGGACCGTGGTATCGGCGGTGAAGCGCGACTGGATTTCCAGAGCCCGGTTCTGTTCGAAGAAACCGGGGTGCAGATCAATCAGATGGTTGAAGACCCGTTTGCGAATATCGGCGACGACCCGTTCGCCAATCCAGGACACCAGGTAGAAGCGTGCAAAGGACCCGAACGCCAGACCCAGCACCAGTATGAAGAACAGGCCGATGGCCCGTGCCAGGTTGGCGGGCGATTCGGTGGCCAGCCCCTGATCCACCAGAACCCGCAGTCCCTGCCCCAGGCTCAGGGTGATGCCGGCGGTGAACACCAGCGCCACGAGGGCGCCGGCAACGGCCCGTCGATACGGGCTGATGAACTCCAGGACCAGTTTCAGGGCTTTGCGGTGACGGGTATTGATGGTCTGCCTCCGGATCTGCAGTGGAAGTGCTGTACACTTTGAGCGCTGTTCATCATACGGCTGAATGGATCATTTTGCCTTGACCAAGAAGGAAAAACCGTGCGCGCCTATGCCGACAACGACTACCCCGCCGACCACAAGCCAGACTGGAAAGTAATCGCGGGCCTTTGGCCCTACCTCACGGAGTTCCGGGGCCGGGTGTTCCTGGCACTGTCGTTGCTGGTGCTGGCGAAACTGGCCACGGTCGCCACACCGATTGCGCTCAAGTACATCGTCGATTACCTGGACCAGAACCGGAGCGCGGACCTGGTACTGTGGATACCGGTGGTTCTCGTGGTCGCCTACGGCAGCCTCCGGTTTGCCAGCACCCTGTTCAGCGAGCTACGCGATGCCGTCTTTGCCCGGGTGGCGGAGCGGGCCATGCGTCGGGTGTCCCTGCGGGTGTTCCGCCATTTGCACCAGCGGGAACTTGCCTTCCACCTGGACCGGAAGACCGGTGGTCTGGCCCGGGATATCGAGCGTGGCACCAACGGGATCAGTTTTCTGCTGCGCTTCACCCTGTTCAACATCGTCCCGACTCTGCTCGAGATCCTCCTTGTCGCCGGTATCCTCCTGGTGGTGTTCAACGTCACGTATGTGCTGGCGATCCTGGTAGCCGTGGTGGTGTACGTGGTGTTCTCGATCAGGGTGACCGAGTGGCGGACCAGATTCGTGCGTGAGGCCAACGCCCGGGACAACCAGTCCAATTCCCGGGCGGTGGACAGTCTGCTCAACTACGAGACGGTCAAGTATTTCAACAACGAAAACTATGAGGCCCAGCTGTATGACCGGGATCTGGAGGAGTGGGAACAGGCCCGGCTGAAAAACCGGTTATCCCTGGCCACCCTGAACGGCGGACAGGCCCTGATCATTGGCCTGGCGCTCATCGTGATCATGGCGATGGCGGTGCGCGAGGTGGCCACGGGTACCATTACCCTGGGTGATTTCACCATGATCAACGCCTACCTGATCCAGCTGTTCATTCCCCTGAATGCGTTGGGCTTTGTCTACCGGGAAATTCGTCAGGCGCTGGTCAACGTGGAGCGTCTGTTCAAGCTGCTTGGTGACCGGCCGGCGATTGTGGATAAACCCGATGCTCCATCCCTCGCCGTGGCCAAGGGCGAGGTCCGGTTTGAGCATGTTTGCTTCGGCTATCGTGCCGACCGGCCGATCCTGAGGGATGTGGATTTCTCCATTCCCGCCGGTCATACGGTGGCGGTGGTCGGTGCCAGTGGCGCCGGCAAGTCTACCCTGGCGAGATTGCTGTTCCGTTTCTTTGACGTGGACAGCGGCAGTATCCGGATTGATGGCCAGGACATCCGGGACGTAACCCAGGACAGCCTGCGGGCTGCCATCGGTGTGGTGCCCCAGGACACCGTCCTGTTCAACGACACGCTTTACCGGAACCTGGCGTATGGTCGGCCGGAGGCGACCGAAGCGGAGGTGTACCGGGCTGCACGCATGGCCCACCTGGAAGGCTTTATCCACAGCCTGCCCGAGGGTTACGACACCCGGGTCGGTGAACGCGGCCTGAAACTGTCGGGTGGTGAGAAGCAACGGGTGGCTATCGCCCGGGTGATTCTCAAGAATCCACCCCTGCTGATTCTGGATGAAGCCACGTCCTCACTGGATTCCCTGTCGGAACGGGCGATTCTGGGGGCTCTGCAGGAGGTCAGTCGTCAGCGGACCACCCTGGTGATTGCCCATCGGCTGTCAACCATCCGCGATGCCGACAGCATTCTGGTGATGGACGCTGGCCGGCTTGTGGAAAGCGGCCATCACAGTGACCTGCTTGCTCTGGGTGGTCATTATGCCCGGCTCTGGCATCAGCAGCACCAGGATCAGGCGCCGGAATGATGGGCGGTCCGGGGCAGGCTGCGGTCAGACACCATGACCCGGTTTCGACCCGCAGCTTCGCCCGCATAGAGCCCAGCGTCGGCCCGGATGGATCTTTTCGAAGATCCGGAAAGCATCGTTGCGCCCCTGCTCCGCCGTTACCCCGTAGATGGGTTCGTTGAGGCGCCACACACCTACGACTCATCCGGCACGGCAGATTTGGCAAGGGCCCGGGCCAGCCCCGAGGCCCGCACCACCCGCTGGCTGGTACTGGCGGTCAGCACGCCGGCATCACCGGTTATCAGGCTGAACCAGTTCCGTGCTCGGGTGATTCCGGTGTACACCAGCTCCCGGGTCAGCACCGGACTCATCCGGTCGGGCAGTACCAGGCAGGTGTGATTGAATTCCGAACCCTGGGATTTGTGGACCGTCATGGCATAGACCGTCTCCAGCTGTTGCAGGCGGCTCGGGGAAATCCAGCGGATTCCGTCGGTGCCGTCGCTGCTGGGAAAGGCTACCCGCAGGGCCGGCCGGGGTTCTCCGTTCTCGGCCCGGTCCCAGGGCACGCTGAAGGTGATGCCGATATCCCCGTTCATCAGGCCCAGGTTGTAATCGTTACCGGTGACCAGCACCGGCCGGCCGGCGTACCAGCCCTCGGCCCGGGGAATCAGCTTTTCCGCCAGCAGGTGTCGGGCAATGCGCTCGTTCAGACCTTCCACGCCCCACGGCCCCTGACGCAGGGCACACAGGAGCTGGAAGTCACCGAAGGCGGCCAACACCCTGCGCGCCAGCTCGTCCCAGTCCGCCAGGGGGCTGTCCATCCCCAGATCGTGGTTGGCCATCCGTTCGAGGTAATGGCGATAGCCTACCGGTGCCGGCAGTTCTTTGCCGTGCAGGACCCTGCCCCGGCCACCGTCACGGAATGCCCCGGGACTGCCGGAGATGGCATGTTGGCAGATGTGCTCCAGCGTGGCTTCCGGATCGGGTGTGGCATCGTCGCCGTTGAGCCAGATCACATCATCGAAGTGGGCCCGGCGGCAATGGTCGAGCATCGCGGCGTCGAGGGTGTTGGTATTGACGGCTTCTGCCAGCTGACGGATGCCGCTGCCTTCGGTAAAGCGGTAGCTCTTGCGCAGCATGGCCACGGCCTGGTCCAGGGCCTGCCCCTGGGAATCCAGAAGATCCTCCGGCACGGTTTGTCCCGTCACGGTTTCCAGCCACTGGGCCGTATCGGGTTGGTAGTGGGCCTCACGGGCCCGCTGGCACAATTCGCCCAGAACCGCACCGGCATCCACCGAGGCGAGCTGGTCCTTGTCGCCGAGCAGGATCAGCTGGGCATGCTCCGGCAGGGCCTCGAACACGGAGGCCATCAGGTCAACATCGACCATGGAGGCTTCGTCGATTACCAGGATATCCACCAGCAGCGGATTGTCCCGGTTATGCCGGAACTTACGGGTATCGGGACGGCTGCCCAATAACCGGTGCAGGGTGGTGACCCGGTTCGGAATATCCTCCAGCCGGACCCGACCGGGCAGCTGGTCCAGGGGCAGGCGACTGACCGCCCCGCCAATGGACTCGTTCAGCCGTGCCGCTGCCTTGCCGGTGGGCGCGGCCAGCCGAATGCGGAACTTCCTGCCGGCACGGACAGGGTCCTCACCCGCGACCGCCTGCAACGCCGCCAGCAGGTTCACCACCGTGGTGGTCTTGCCGGTGCCGGGCCCGCCGGTAATCACGGCAAAACGCTTGCGTGCGGCCAGGGCGCAGGCCAGTTTCTGGTAGTCCACGTCATCCGTGGGCCGGAACAGGGTCTGCAGCGTTGCCGCCAGGGTCTGGGAGGCTCCGGAGCCGGCATCATCGAGTGAAGAGGTCAGCGCCAGGCGGGTGCGGATGCCCCGGGCAATCCGCTGTTCGTAACGCCAGAAGCGCCGCAGGTATAGCCGAGTATCGTTGAGAACCAGAGGCGCCGTCAGTGAGCCATCACTTACCGCTTGGGTGTTGGAAAGGGCGGATAGGCACGCGCCGATTGAAATCTTTGCCAGAACTTCGGACGGCGGAGGGCATGGGTCCGGGTCCTCCTCCGTTCCTACGGTAACGGTATCCTCCGGTGGCAAGGCCAGGGTGTTACCGGCGTCCTCCAGCAAGGTCACCAGGTCGACACAGACATGCCCCCGCCCGACCTGGTGCGAGGCCAGCGCGGCCAGCAACAGCAGCAGCGGCTCCGGGTGTTCGCCCTGCTCCTCACACAGTTGCCGGATCAGCCGGGCGAAGGCCACATCCAGGGGGCGGATCCATTCGGCCTCGCGCCATTGCGCCAGCAGTGCGTCCAGTTCGTTCAGCTTCATGCGGCCTCCTCCCCGCGCCCGTTATCACCATCGAACAGGGCATCGAGCTGTTCGATCAGTGCCCGGGGTGGTTTGTCGGTGAACGCCCCGGCGCCGGGTGCATGAATCCCCCGCAGGAACAGGTAGACCGCACCCCCGATGTGCCGGTCGTAGTCGTAATCGGGCAGCCGGGCCTTCAACAGGCGGTGCAGGGCCAGCAGGTAGAGCACGTATTGCAGGTCGTAGCGCTTGTCCAGGATGGCCTGGCCCATGGTCTGGTCGGTGTAGGCGCTGTCATCGTCGCCGAGGGTGTTGGATTTGTAGTCGAGCACGTAGTAGCGGCCCTCGTGTTCGAAGACAAGGTCAATGAAACCCTTGAGCATGCCGTTGAACCGCCGGTCGTCCACCTGGACCCGGTCCGCACCCTCCAGGGTGTGCCGGCGCACCAGGCTGTCCAGGGCGCCGGTGGCGACGTTGCAGCTCTCGAACCAGAATTCCAGTTCCGGGCGCACGGAATGCAAATCCCTCAGGGCGGCGCGGGTGTCGTCGTGGCGTCCGAGGCGCAAGGGGGTGCGCAGCAGGCTCAGCAGCCAGTGCTCAAGGGTGTCGGCCCAGTCACCCCAGCCCCGGGTGGTACAGCGACGTACCAGGTATTCACGTAGCCGCTCCGGGTTATCCACAATCTGGTCGAAACCCTGCTGGCAGCACCATTCCAGCAGTTCGTGGAGGAAGGTGCCCGGCCCCGCCCCTTTCGGAAACCGGTGGAGGGAATGATCGGCGTGAGCTGTCGGCCCCTCCTCCCCCGTATCCTGCGCGGATTCTTCCAGCAGGTTCTGGCTTTCAGCGTCCTCCACTTCCCCGCTGAATACGACGCCGGTGCCGGCCAGGCCGGTGTATTCGATCGAGGAATAACTGGCAATCCACCAGTCTTCCCGGGCTTCCCGGCCGGCTTCGAGTGCCGGTCCGAGGGCGTCCGGTGCGGCTTCCGCGTAGCAGGCCGTATCGGCTTCAGGCAGCGCCATGACCGCGATGGTGTCCTCGTCCCGGGCCAGAGGCATCAGGCTGTCGCTCAGAGGTTGTTGTTCCCGGCCTTCGCCGCCGAGCAGGTAGCCCAGGCCACTCTGGCTCCAGCTGTCGATGGCAGCGACACCCACCCAGGTGGCATAGCGGGCCCGGGTCAGGGCCACGTAGAGCTTACGGATATCCTCGCCGAGCCGTTCCCGGTCGGCCCGGGCAACCGCCTCGGGCTCCGGATCGAACACGGTGACCAGCCGGCCCTGGTCATCGTGGTAGCGGACATAGGCCTGTTTGTCGTTCTGCGCCCGGAACGCGGTCCCGAACGGCAGAAACACCAACGGGTATTCCAGACCCTTGGATTTGTGCACGGTGATGACCTTGACCAGGCCGGCATCGCTTTCCAGTCGCAGGGTGCGGTGTTCATCTTCCTCATCGGCCGCCCTGAGGATCTGGGCGTAGTGATGCACCAGCGCGTGCTCGCCGTCCAGTTGCAGACTGTCCTGTTGCAGCAGTTCGGCAATGTGCAGGATATCCGTCAGTCGCCGTTCGCCATCGGGCCGTTGCAGCAGCCGTGCCGGCACGTCAAAGTCCATCAGGAACGAGCGCAGCATGGGCAGCACGCCCTGGGTTTGCCACTGGTTGTGGTAGCCCATGAACCGCTCGATTTCCCGCTCCAGGGCGATTTCATCGGTGAGCAGCCGATCCAGGCTTTGCCAGGACTGTCCCAGAGTCGGGGTGGCAAGGGCCGCCCGGGTCAGGGCCAGTTGCCGGGGTTCGGCGAAGGCGCGCAGCCAGGTCAGCACTTCGTTGGCCTCGGTAGAGGTCAGCACCGAATCCCGGTCAGACAGATACACGCTCTTGATCCGACGCTGGCCCAGGGCATCACGCACCGCCGCCGCCTCGCTGCGGTTGTTGACCAGGATGGCGATGTCCGAGGGACGGACCGGCTGCAGATCCGCCGGGTCATCCGGCAGGGCGAAGCCGGCCCGGCCCTGTTGTCCCAGGGTCAGCAGGCGGGCGACTTCGCTGGCACAGGTCTCGGCTACCGCGGCGGTGGCCGTGCCCTTGGCCAGGGGCTTGCGGTTGCCGTTCCGGTCTTCGTCCTCACTGTCCAGGGTCCAGAAACGGAGGCTGGGCTGGTCCTCGCCGTCGATCCGCCATTGCCGTTTGGTGCCGTTGGCATCGACGCCCTGGAAGGGCAATGGGGTACGGTCGCCCTTTCCGAACAGGAAGGCGCCGTCCCGGCTGTGCTGGTCGGCGTGTTCGAACACCCGGTTTACCGCCGCCACCATGCTGGCGGAGGAACGGAAGTTGCGACCCAGGGTCCAGGTCCGGTCCCGGGCACCCTGGCGGGCCTCCAGGTAGGTGTAAATGTCCGCACCGCGGAATCCATAGATGGCCTGCTTGGGGTCCCCGATCATCAGCAGGCAGGTGTTCGGGTCGTTGTCCGTCACCCGGTAGATGCGATTGAAGATCCGGTACTGGACCGGGTCGGTGTCCTGGAACTCGTCGATCAGCGCCACCGGGAACTGGCGGCGGATGGTGGCGGCAAGCTGGTCGCCCCGGGGGCCGTGCAGGGCATCGTCCAGGCGGGTGAGCAGGTCGTCGAAACCCATCTCCGAGCGTTGCTGTTTCTCTGCTTCCAGTCGGTTGGCAATCCAGTGACTGGCGTGTCTCAGGATGTCCGACTTGGCGCTTGGCAGGGCTTTCAGTTTTTCGGGTAATGCCAGAATGCCTTTCATCGCGGGGTGGATATCGAAGGGCTCTGGCCCTTTCCATATCTCCTGCATGCCCTCCAGAGACAGGTAGTAATAGCCTTTGGGTCGTTTACTCCCGCTCTCCAGCAGGCCTTTCGGAGACTCATCCTCATTGGCACACCATGCCTTCAGGTGCGCGATTGCCGTTTTTAATGTGTTGGCCTGCGTGCCGCCGATCGTTTTGTCCGCGGCTTTCTTGAAATTCTGAGTACTGGCAATCCAATCGCTCAATTCCTCACACCAAACCGCCCATTCGGATTTCAAAGCCCTTAGAAAAGAAGCTTTTTCGCTGGCGGCCCGTTGCAGAAGGCTGTGCGGATCGGCGTTATTGGCACAGGAGATTGAAGGATCACCCAACAAATTTTTGATCGCCTTGCGCAAGGCCTCGGGGGTTTTCCACCACTCTGAAAGGCGCTCGCTCTCGGTCGTGTTGAGCGGGTAGATAAAAGTACGCCAGTAGTCCCGGACGACATCGTCCAGTAGTTCGGTCTGGTCGGTTTGCAGGGTGAGCCGGAAGAGGCTGCCGCTGTCGAAAGCGTGTTCGCTGAGCATCCGGTTGCACCAGCCGTGGATGGTAGAGACGGCGGCCTCGTCCATCCATTCCGCGGCCAGCAATAGCTTCTTGCGGCAGTCGGGCCAAGTGGATGGGTCCGGGTAGCTTTCGTCCCGAAGCTTGTGGATAAGAGCGGTTTCTGGGGTGGGCTCCGGCAGTTCAGCCACCTCGGAAAACACCTCTGCAGCTTGAGTCAGGCGGGTGCGGATGCGGTCCCGCAGCTCCTTGGTAGCGGCCTCGGTAAAGGTCACCACCAGCAGGTTGGGCGGCAACAGGTTCTGCAGTGGGCTATCGTCGTTCTGGCTGTGGCCCAGAATTAGGCGTACGTACAGGATGGCGATGGTGAAGGTCTTGCCGGTGCCGGCACTGGCCTCGATCAACGCGCTGCCGTTCAGGGGTAGTGATAGCGGGTCCAAGTTCGGGTTGCGGTTGCTGGTTGTCCGACTCATGCCTGCTCCTCGTCCTGGTGGCCTACCTGTTCTGCCGCGTATTTGCCCTGCTCCGCTTCCCACAGGGGTACATATAGCTCGTGCAACAGGATCTTGAACTCTCCTCCGGCCGTCAGCGCGTCGGGGTTTTCAAAGGTGCCCCGTAAATAGCCGGCGTCCCGCTCCAGAGCGGTGGCGTAAGCCTGTTCAGCTTGTTCCGAAGCGCGCTCGTGATTGGCCTTATAATCCCGGCTCTGATAGAAGCTGTAGATCCAAGCAAAACCGGCGTCGCAGTGGATTGGCAAGGCCCGGGTGGTGGCCTCCATCCAGCGACCGAGAATGGCCTCAAAATACTTCTGTGCTTGGTCAGGAACCATCGCCGGGAAGTAGAACTTTCGGCCTTCTTCCTTACCCAGGATCAAGGTTTCAAAAGGCTGGTCGCTCAGTTGCCCGGCCAGATGGATCACCCAGTCCCGCAGCAGGTTGGCATAGCGCACTTTCTTGCCGTTGCCTGAACTGCTTAACAGGCTGGAGTTGGCTACCACCAGCCGGCAAAGCTTGCCGGCCGGACCACTACGCAGGTTATCAATCAGGTCGACCACCTCCACCGAGCCCGTGCCATTCTGGTACTGGTATTCGAAACTCAGCGGCTCGGAGATAGCCTCCGGCCAGTCGGCCAGTGCGGTCCGGTAGCGCTGGTGCAGGTCCGGTAGCCGACCTGCCAGCTCCGTGCGCAGGCGGTGTTCGGTAACCCCCATGCCCAGATCTCCGCGGCGGGCCATGCGATCGAGGGTCGTTTCGAGTCTTTCATGCAGGTCCTCCTCGCTGACCGCCTTGATGACGCCTTCCCGGATCAGTTCGCTGTCCAGGCGCCACCGTTCCAGGCCGGTGAGGTCGAAGTTCTCGTTATCGGTGTCATCGTCCTCCAGCTCCTCGAAATGCACCTGCAGCCGTCGCTGGTAGAAGGTGTCGATGGGCTTTTTCAGGAAGTTCGACAGATCGGCCAGCCGGATCGGCTCCTCCGGTTGCCGGTACGGCAGCGGTGCCTGGTCCGGTTCCGCTGTTTCGGCTCCATGGGCACTGCGCCATTCCCGCTCGAAGGTGAACAGGCTACGGGCCTGCAGTACCTCGGCCAGAGGCCGGGGCGGGCTCTCGGGACCCGTGTCGAGCCCGTTGGTACGGGGAAAGTAAGCCCGGCTGAATGGCTGCAGCGGGTGTCGGGTGGTCAGTGCCCCGGTGACCGACCGCTCGTCTTCACCGGGCAGGCGCCACAGGCTGTCCAGGTGATCCTGCAGCTGGCCCACCAGAACCGAGGGCGGGCGCTCCGAATCGTCCCGGATGCTGCGACCCACCCAGCTGATGTAGAGCTGGTCCCTGGCCGACAGCAGAGCCTCCAGGAACAGGTAGCGATCGTCCTCACGCCGGGATCGGTCGCCGGGCCGGTAGTCGTTGGCCATGAGGTCGAAGTCCACCGGAGGCCGGGAGCGAGGGTAGTCGCCATCATTCATACCCAGCAGACAGACCTTTCGGAACGGGATCGCCCGCATCGGCATCAGGGTGGCGAAGTTCACCTTGCCGGCGAGGAAGCGCTGGTTCAGTCCGCCTTCGTCCAGACCCGCCAGCAGTACATCCTTGACGATGTTCAGTGGTAACGGCCGGGTTTCCAGTCCGGCGGCGAGCGCATCGTCCAGCCATTGTTCCAGCTGGCGGCGGAAGCGGTTGAGCAGCAAGAGGTCGTTGCCTTCCACCTTGAGGAAGAAGCGTTCCAGCATCTGCGAAAACAGGGCTTCCCACTCTACCGGGGTACGTGGTGTCTGCAGCGCCTGCCAAAGATCCTCGAGTTGCTCGACGAATTCCGCCAGCCGTCCGGCCAGGCTTGCCTGCAGCCCGCCAATCTCGCCATAGGGTTCGATACCGGCCCAGGGCTCGTCCTCACCCATACCGTAACCGAGCAGCATCGCCCGCAGGCCGGATTGCCAGGTGTTACGTTCCAGCTCCGCCGGCAACGCCAGGCTCTCCCGGTGTCGCCCGTGCAGGCCCCAGCGGATGTTGGCCCCCTCCACCCAGCGCCGGGCCAGGGGAATCTCGGCCTCGTCGATGCCGAAGCGGTCCCGGATACCCGGGACCTCCAGCAGGCTCAGGATCTCGCTCACCCCGAAACGGCTGCGGGGCAGGGACATCAGGGTCTCCAAGGCGATCAGTATCGGTTCGTGATGGCGCTGGCCCTGGTCGGAGATGGTAAACGGGATGTGGCGTTTCTGACCGGCCCGGTAGCGGCCGAACACGGCCTGAATATGGGGCGCGTAGACATTGATGTCCGGCACCATGACCATCACGTCCCGGGGCCGCAGGCCGGGATCGGCATTGAAGGCGGCCAGCAGCTGGTCGTGCAGGATTTCCACTTCCCGCTGGGGGCTGTGGGCGTCGTGGAAGACCAGCGATTGGTCCCGGGCCAGGTCCAGATGGCGGTTTTCTGCCCGGATGTCCTGCAGGGGTGTCAGGTTATAGATGTCGTTTTGCAGCTGGTGCAGCAGGGCCGGTTGGTCCGGTTCTCCGTGCGCGGAGAAGATATCGATTTTCTGGTCCGGGGTCTCGAACCGGTCCCGGTATTCCTCGGGGTTATCGAACTCGTCCAGCAGGCGGATGTAGTCCCGCCCCTGCTTACCCCAGGCGGCCAGCAGCGGATTGGCGTGCTGGTGCAGCTGGTCCGGGTCGGCAACCTTCGACAGCTCCGGATGGACGGCCCCCCGTTTGCGTTCGGCCTTGAGCAACTCCCGGTCACTGACAATATCGGCCCAGTAGTACTGGCACGGGTTGTGAACGCAAAGCACAACCTGACTGAACCGGCTGAGCACGTACAGCGCTTCCAGCGCCTGACGCGGTAGCGAGGAGACTCCGAACACCACTATCCGTTCGGGTAGCCGGGCCGGATTGGCGGGGGACGCCACGCGCTGGCCCTCGTCCATGAACCGGGTGTGAATCCGGGACCGGCTGGTGTGGGCATCCGATCCCACATCCTCCACCAGCTTGCGCCACAGCAGGGGTTGCCAGAGCGTCTCCGGATCCAGGGGCTTTTCCTCATTGCGGGCGCTGATCACCACATCCCGGCCCTGCTCCCAGGCACTGAGCCAGTCGGCCCGGAACACCTGGTACTGGTCGAACAGATCCGCCACTTTCTCCGCCAGCTGGAAGTTGCGCAGGTCGGTGTCGGTGCCCTCCAGAAACCGCGCCAGCGGCGTAAAGGCCTCGTCCTGGTCCACCAGATCCGGCAGTAACCGGTATAGCCGCCACACCAGCCGGCGTTTGTCGAAGGGGGATTGTTCCGGCACTTCGCCGTCCGGCAGCACCGCCCGGTACGCCTGCCAGATAAACCGGGCCGGAAACAGGAAGTCCATGCCGGCGGCGATACCCAGGCCGCCCTCGGCGCCCTCGTCCGAGCGCTTCTCCGCCAGGGCCAGCTTCAGCCACTGGGCAATACCGTTACTCTGGACCAGGAAGGTCTCGCTCTGCAGCGGCGGCAGCGGGTTCTCCCGGCACAGGAAAATCACCGCGCGGCGCAGATCTTCCAGGTGGTTGGCATGGATGGCGTGAAAGCCGGGCTGGATGGCGGAGTGGTCGGCCATGGGGCTCCTTGTTGGCGATCGGTTCAATCCTGATGCCACAGGTTACCGTATGTGGCTGGGAAATCAGACGGTCATTATGCCTGATCAGTCTGACCATTGGCTGCGACAGCCACGGTCGCAGGCGTTTTACTGGTCGATCATTTTTTAATCATCTGTTGCGGGCCTGCAGCGTATGATCTGGAGAGGGCGTGGTGCAAAAAGCGGAGGTGAGAAAAATGGCCTGGAATCCTCTCCGGACAAGAGTCCGTTTACCTTTTTTTCTTCTGATCGTCCTGGTGGTTGTGGCGCTGCCGGGTCTGCCCAGCGCCGGGGAACAGGACGAGGCCATCGAACAGACCATCCTGAGGCAGATCGAAGCCTTTGCCAACGACGACCAGGAGGCCGCTTGGGCGTTTGCCTCCGAGGGCATCAAACGACGGTTTGGTGACGCCGGTGTGTTCTTCAGCATGGTTCGGGAGGCCTACCCGGCAGTGCACCGGGCCTCGACCATCGAATTTGTCGAACTGGTCCCTCACGGCACGTTCGACATCCAGGTGGTGCGACTGACCGGTCCGGATGGACAACGCTGGGATGCCTACTACCGAATGGTGCGCAGTGATGGCGACTGGCGGGTGGCCGGTGTGCAGTTGCAGCCCACGGACATGGGAATCTAAAGCGCGTTTGAGGTCACGGGCGAGCGGGCGTAAAGTTGCACGATCTGACAGCTTTCCGTGAAGTACCTGCTCGCCCTATGACCACGTTTGACCCTGCTTCTGTGCCGCGCACCGCGGACCTGGATAATCCTCTGTATTACCTGGAAAACATGGAAACCGTGGTACGGTGGGTGCTGGATCACCACGGGGATCTTCTGACCGGGCCCGAATTCCGCCTGCTGGAAACCTTCCTCGGTCTCGAGACCGGGGAAAAAGCCCTGCTGACCCGATTGGTGATGCGCACAGGGGAACTGTTCCGGGCGGACAAACTGGCCTATCCGGAGCTGGATTCACCCGTTTCTGAAATCCTGCACCGCCTGGTGTCGGCCGATTGGGTCGAGACGGAGCCCCTGCTCGACCTTGACCAGCTGTTCCGCCTGTTCACCCTGGCCGAGTTACGACCGGCCTTCGCCGATACCCTGAAAGGGCTCGGCCACAACCGCGGGCTGCCCAAAGCGGCCATGAAAAGGGTGTTGTCCGATCACTTTTCCGAGGCACGGACCCTCGACCAATGGTTCGATACCGGTGATGCCCGGGTGGTCCGTTTGCAGCACATGGCACTGTTCGACCGGGTCCGCCTGATGTTCTTTGGTAACCTGCGCCAGACCTGGTCTGACTTTGTGCTGGTGGAGCTGGGGTACCAGGCCTACGAGCAGGTACCAATCAATCGCGAATCCCGGGCCTTCGACTGCCGCAGTGACGTGGACTGCTATCTGGCCATGCAGGCCTGTCGGGATCAGCTCGACCAGGAGGTTCCGGCATCTGAAGTGTGGCCGCAGGTCCCCGGCCCGGTGACCAACGCCTGGCTGGCGGGTCGGCGGGATCGACTGCTGCTGGAACTGGGCCGGCAGGCCGAGCGCCAGGGCGACCGTGAGCTGGCGCTGACCGCCTTGGCCGGCAGCGGGCATCGCGAAGCCCGGTTGAAGCAATTGCGGCTGCTCGAGCGGATGAAGCGTCACCGGGAGGCCTGGCAGATTGCCAGCCAGTGGCAGACCGGGGAATTGAGTGATGCCGAACGTCAGGGGCTGGACCGGATCCTGAAACGGCTGGCTCCGAAGGTGGGGGAACCCAGGCCAGCCCTGGCGACGGCACGACCGATCAATGAGTGGCAGGTTTCCTTACCCCGGCCCTCGGCTGGTTCGGTGGAATGGGCTGCGGCTGAACATTTGAATCAACCCCAGGCTCCGGTGGCGTATGTGGAAAACACCCTGATCAACGGCCTGTTCGGCCTGTTGTGCTGGCCGGTGATCTTCAAGCCGGTGCCCGGCGCCTTTTTCCACCCCTTCCATACCGGCCCCGCCGACCTGACCCGGGAGGATTTCGTGGTGCGCCGCCGGTCCGATTTCGAGGCCTGCTTCGCCGCACTTCGCGATGGTTGTTACCGCGAGCGCATCCTGGACACCTGGCACGGCAAGCAGGGGCTCGCCAATCCGTTTGTCGTCTGGCCGGCCCTGTCCGAGGCCCTGATCGAGCTGGCGCTGGATTGTATTCCCCCGGACCATCTGGAGGCGATGTTCCGGCGCCTGCTGCTGAATGTGAAGGAGCATCGCAGCGGATTCCCGGACCTGATCCAGTTCCATCCGAAAGGCTCCGGGGACAAGCCAGGTTACGAGATGGTGGAGGTCAAAGGCCCGGGTGACCGGTTGCAGGACCACCAACGCCGGTGGCTCGATTTCTTTGCCCGCGAGGGCATTCCCGCCAGCGTCTGTTACGTGCGCTGGCAGGAAAACACTGGCGAGGAGATGCCGTGAAGGTTGCGGTTCGCACCCTCTGCGAGTTCGCTGCCCGCCGGGGGGACCTAGACTTCCGGTACACCCCGGCACCCTCCTCCGAGGAGGGCATTGCCGGCCACCAGGCCATCCAGTCCCGCCGGGGCTACGGTTACAAAAGCGAGTATTTACTGACCGGTGAGTGCCTGGAAATAAAGCTTTCCGGAAGAGCGGACGGTTATGATCCCCATCGTGGCCGGCTGGAGGAAATCAAGACCCACCGGGGCGACCTTGCCCGGATAAGGGAACACCAGCGGGCCCTGCACCGGGCCCAGTTGCGGGCCTACGGTGCCCTGCTGTGCAAACAGGAAAAGCTGAAAAGGATCGAGCTGGTGCTGGTGTATTACGACACCGGTCGGGACAAGGAAAGTCAGCTTGCCGAAACCGCAAATGCCGATGAACTCTGGCAGGAACTCGAAGAGCTGTGCCGACGATTTCGGGCCTGGGCCGAACAGGAAGAACACCACCGGAACCAGCGTAATGCTGCCCTCGCCCGATTGAGTTTTCCCTTTGCCGACTTCCGGCCGCGCCAGCGGCAACTGGCCGAAACCGTCTACAAGAATGCCATGACCGGCGGCACTCTGTTGCTGGAGGCGCCCACCGGTCTTGGCAAAACCCTGGGGACACTGTTTCCGGGCCTGATGGCGATGGCCCAGGGCAACCAGGACCGGTTGTTCTATCTGACCTGCCGCAATACCGCCCGGCAGCTGGCCCTGGACGCCGTGGATAAACTCAGGGCCGCCCAGGACGGGTCTGTTGACTGGTCGCTCAGGGTTCTGGAGTTGGTGGCGAAGGACGATGCCTGCGAGCATCCGGACAAGGCCTGCCACGGTGAATCCTGTCCTCTGGCGAAAGGGTTTTTCGATCGACTGCCCGATGCCCGCGCCGAAGCGGCTCAATCCGGGGTGCTGACCCGGGCCGAGCTGGCGCGCATTGCCGCGGGCCATGACATCTGCCCCTATTTCCTGGCCCAGGAGATGGCCCGCTGGACTGATGTGGTGATCGGCGACGTCAACCGGATGTTCGACCAGTCCGCCCTGCTCCATGGCCTGGTTCGCCAGAACCAGTGGCAGGCATCGATCCTGGTGGACGAGGCCCATAACCTGGTGGACCGGGCCCGGGGCATGTACTCGGTCACGCTGGAACAGCAGCGGCTGTTGCGGGTCAGGAAAACCGCTCCGAAGGTGCTGAAGAAAGCGCTGGATCGCACCGCACGTGCCTGGCAAACCCTCATCCGGGATCAGGATGAGGACCCGTCCGGGCCGGTGTTTCTCGAGTCTCTGCCGCCCAGCCTGATCGGCAGTCTGCAGGGGCTGGTCTCCAGCCTGACCGATTACCTCGCCGACAACCCGCCGGATCTGGCACTGCAGGAGCTCTTGTTCGAGAGCGTCGGCTTCATGAAGCTGGCGGACAGCTTCGGCGACCACTCGCTGTGCGAATTCCGGCGCTCCGGTCGTGGTCGGGCCTCACTCACCATCCAGAACCTGATCCCGGCGGACTTCCTGCGCGAACGGTTCGCCGCCGCCGGCTCGGTGTTGTTGTTCTCGGCCACCCTGAGCCCCGGCATCTACTACCGGGATTTGCTGGGCCTGCCGGAAACCACCGCCTTCACCTCTCTGCCCAGTCCCTTCAGCGCCGACCAGCTGCAGGTCCACTTTACGCCCAGGATCAGTACCCGCCAGGCGCACCGGGAAGCGTCACGGGCGCCCATCGCGGAGATCATTGCCCATCAGTTCCGGGAGCGGCCCGGCCATTACCTGGCGTTCTTCAGCAGCTTCCAGTATCTCCGGTCGGTCAGTGAGACGCTTGCCGAGCAGGCTCCGGACATCCCCCGGCGCTGTCAGACACCGGGCATGAGCCAGGTTGAGCGAGAGGCCTTCCTGGCGGAGTTCCGGCAACCGGAGCCCGGTGTGGCGTTTGCCGTGCTGGGTGGGGTGTTCAGTGAGGGGATCGATCTGCCCGGTGAGCAGCTGATCGGGGCGTTCGTGGCGACCCTGGGGCTGCCGCCGTTCGACCCGTGGCACGAGATACTCAAGGAACGGCTACAGGATCGCTTCGGCGCCGGCTATGACTACACCTACCTGATTCCCGGGCTCCGGAAAGTGGCCCAGGCCGCCGGCCGGGTAATCCGCACTCCGGAGGACCAGGGTGTGATCTGGCTGATCGATGACCGGTTCATGCGTCCTCAGGTGCGGAGCCTGCTCCCACGCTGGTGGTTTTCCCGGCCGGAAGACGACGCTTCAACGAGCGATTGATGGTGATGGTTTTCGGCGCGGTATCGCCGCTGATGATCCGCCAGACCTGCTCCAGGGTCGCGGCGGCAATGGCTTCGTGATTCTGGGGCAGGGAATTGACCGGTAGTGGCAGGAAGTCCAGCAGGCGATCATCACCGAAGGTGGCCAGCCGCAAATCGTCCGGCAGGTCCCCCGGTTGCTCCACCAGCACATCAAGAACACCCTGCATCAGGGTATAGGAAGCCGTCATCACCGCATCGGGCATCGGGTGCTGTTGCAGGAATGTCCGCATGGCTTCGGCACCGGCCTTGCGGTCATAGTGGGAGCAGCTTCTGATCACTGCCCGGCAAGCGAGTTTGCTGACGGCCTGCTCGAAGCCGTATCGACGCTCCCGGCTCATGGCCAGGGCTGGCACGGCATCGAGCCATAGCACGGTCCCCGTCGCCTCGGACAACAGTGACTCGGTCAGTTCCTGGGCTGCGCCGGCATTGTCGCTCACCACGCAGGAGATCCGGTCCGGCGACTGGGCCCGGTCCACCGCGACCACCGGCAGACCCTGCTCCTGAAGCCGTGGATAGAACGCGTCATCCGTGGGCAGGGCACTGGCTACAATCAACGCATCGCATCGGCGGGCCTTCAGGGCCAGTGCCAGCGCTTTCTCGGTGCCCGGATCGTCGTCGGATCCGGCGATCAGCAACTGATACCCCCGGGCTCTGGCCCCCCGCTCCAGCAATTTGGCCAGCCGGGCGTAACTGGTGTTTTCGAGGTCCGGCAGGATAAAACCGAGGGTGCGGCTGGCACCGCCCCGCAGGGCGGCCGCCTGGGTATCGACCTGGAAATTGTGGTCGCGGGCGATCGCCAGCACCTTGTCGATGGTTTCCTGTTTGATACGCCGGGCTGGTCCCTGCCCATTGATCACATAGCTGGCGGTGGTTCTCGATACCCCGGCAAGGCGGGCAAGTTCGGCCAGAGTCATGCTGTCGGTTCTCCTGGGGTTGCAGCGGCGTCTGAAAAGTCTGCTTGATTTCTGATCATATCTGTTTCATGATCCATTTTAAGCATGCTGACACGATTCAGCAAACACGATCCAGTGTTTTACCGAAACGGATACCACAACAACAAAGCGAGGCAACTCCCCATGCTGACGCTGACTGCCAATGACGTACGTCTCGGCGCCTCCGCCGACCACTGGCGAGATGCCCTGGCCCAGGCCGCCGACGATCTCCGTCAGGCCGGACGTACCACCCCCGATTACCTGGATGGCATGCTGGACCGTGAAGGCCAGTCTTCCACCGTACTGGGCAACGGCATCGCCATTCCCCACGGAACCCCCGAAAGCCGCCAGGCGGTCACCACCACCGGTATCCGGATCCTGCAGTTCCCTGACGGTATCACCTGGCACGATGAGGAGACCGTGTATGTTCTGGTGGCCATTGCCGCCCAGTCTGACGAACATCTGGACATCCTGCGCCACCTGACCCGGGTGCTGGACAAGCCGGGCCTGGCGGAAAAGCTGGCTACCGCGACCGATGCGTCCGAACTGGTTGCCCTGTTGTCCCGGGAACCGGTGGCCGCCAGATGCGATGCAGATACCCTGTGCCTCAACGTCGATGCCACCGCACCCACCGAGCTGGCAATGGTTGCGGCTGCCCGGCTGCAGCGTCTGAACTGCGTCGGACCAGACTTCCTGGCCGCCATCAGTGGTCATGAGCCGGTGGATCTGGGCCAGGGATACTGGCTGGTGCATCACACCATCGGGGCGCGACGGCCTGCCCTGGCGCTGGCCACACCCCGGCGGGTGACGGGCTCCCTGCGTGGAGTCTTCTGCCTGGCCGGGCCCGGTGATCAATGCCATGAACTGCTGGAACGGATGGACAATTTCCTGGCCAATCCCGAGCCCATCGAGGGGTTATCCACAGAAGCGGTACTCGCCCGGTTGTCCGGTGAGGCGGCCGACGCGGTTACGGCGCGGGTGACGCTACTCAATACCCACGGCCTGCATGCCCGTCCGGCCAAGCAGCTGGTGCAGGAAGCGCGCCGCTTCAACGCCAGCATCCGGGTCCGGTTGCAGGAGGGTGACGGCAATGCGGTTTCCGCCACGAGCCTGACCCGGATCATCGGCCTCGGGGCCCGTCGTGGCCAGACCCTCGTACTGTCGGCCACCGGTGAGCAGGCCGGTGCCGCGATTGAGGCATTGTCGAGAGCTATTACTGACGGTCTCGGGGAAAAGGTTTTGCCGCTGCGCAGCAACGACCAACCGGTGCAGACTGAGCAGCCCGAACCGGAACCGCTGGTCGACGACGAGCCACTCAAGGCAGTGGCCGCGTCCCCGGGGCTGGCCCTGGCGCCGGCTTTTGTTCTGCGCCAACCAATGCTGGAGTATCCGGCCCGGGCCAGCGACAGTGAGGCCGAAATCCAGCGCCTGAACCAGGCCATTGATGATGCGGACGGCCAGCTGCGCACCCTGATCCGCCAGGCGGAAGGGGGCGAAGCGGCACCCATCCTGTCAGTCCATGTGGAAATGCTGCAGGACGAGGATCTGTATCAGGCAGCCCTCGAGGCGATCAGCAATGACGGTGCTTCGGCCGAAGCCGGCTGGTGGCAGGCAATCGATACCGCTGCCCGGGCCCAGGAAGCGCTGGCAGACCGACTGCTGGCCGAGCGCGCGGCGGACCTTCGTGACGTCGGTCGCCGGGTCCTGGCCAATCTGTGCGGGGTGACGATGCCCTCACCGCCCGAGCATCCGTTTATCCTCGTGGCTGACGACCTCGGTCCATCCGATGTCGCGCGACTCGACACGTCCCGGGTTCGGGGTCTGGTAACCGCCCGGGGCGGCGCCACGTCACACAGTGCCATTCTGGCCCGTGCCTTGGGTTTACCCGCGGTGGTAGGTGCCGGCGACCGGATTCTGTCCATTGCCGGGGAGACTGACCTGGTGGTGGACGGCGAGCGCGGATGCCTGGTGCCGAATCCGGGTGCCGAGCGCCGGGCCCGGATCGAACGCCGTCTGGCCCAGCTGGAAACCCTGCAGGCCCGGGCCCATGAGCAGAAGGACGAACCGGCGACCACCCGGGATGGCCATACCCTGGAAGTCTGCGCCAACCTCGGCAACACCGCCCATACCCCCGATGCGGTGGCGCGTGGCGCAGACGGTGTCGGCCTGCTGCGGACCGAGTTCATCTTCATGGCACACCCGCAAGCGCCAGACCTTGAAACCCAGGTACAGGAGTACCGGCACGCGTTCGACGCGTTGAACGGCCTGCCCCTGGTGGCACGGACCCTGGATGTCGGTGGGGACAAGCCCCTGGACTACTGGCCCCTGCCCCCGGAGGATAATCCGTTCCTGGGCCTGCGCGGTATTCGCCTGTCCCTGACCCGCCCGGACATCCTGGAAACCCAGGTCCGCGCCCTGCTTGTGGCGGCGGGTGACCGGCCTCTGCGGATCATGTTTCCCATGGTCAAGGACCTCGCCGAATTCCGCGCCGCCAAAGCCATAGTCGACAGGGTGCGCGAGGAGGTGGCGGCAGCCGACGTCCAGGTTGGCGTGATGATCGAAGTACCGTCCTGTGCGCTGCTGGCACCAAGCCTGGCACCGGAAGTGGATTTCTTCTCCATCGGCACCAACGACCTGACCCAGTACACCCTGGCCATTGACCGGGGCCACGGCCAGTTGTCCGCGGAGTCCGATGGCCTGCATCCGGCGGTACTGCAGCTGATCCGTATGACCGTTGAGGCCGCTCATGCCCACAACCGTTGGGTTGGCATTTGCGGCGAACTGGCGTCCGACCCCCAGGCCGTGCCGGTGCTGGTGGGCCTCGATGTCGATGAACTGTCGGTCACCAGTCGCCGGGTGCCCCTCGTGAAGGCCTGCATCCGTGGCCTGACCCGCGCTGCAGCCCGGGAACAGGCGGCACTGGCCCTCAGCAAGGCCACCGCAGCCGAGGTGCGGGACGCCCTGGAGGCTTTCTGATGGCCCGTATCCTGACCATAACCCTCAATCCGGCGCTGGATCTGAATGTAGAGCTGGCGGAACTGCAGCAAGGAGCAGTCAACCGGGCGACCCGGACCCGGCTGGTGCCGGCGGGCAAGGGGATCAACGTTGCCCGGGTACTGGCCCGCCTTGGCCACAGTGTTACGGTTTCCGGGCTGCTGGGTGAGGACAACGCCGGGGTCTTCGAGCAGCTGTTCAACGATGAAGCCCTTGAGGACCGATTCGTCCGGGTCCCCGGCCAGACCCGCAGCAATATCAAGCTGGCAAACGCCAGTGGGCAGGTGACTGAAATCAACGGCCCCGGCTTCCAGGTACCGGCCGATGCCCGCAATCGTCTCGAGGTTCGCCTGGCGCCCCTGCTCGAGGACTGCGATGCCATGGTCATTGCCGGAAGTCTGCCCTCGGGGCTCGCTGCCGAGGCCGTTGCGGGGCTGGTTCGCCTCGGCCGGAGTGCCGGCAGACCGGTCTGGCTTGATGCCAGTGGCGATGCCCTGACTCAGGGGCTCGACGCGGCACCCTTTGGGGTAAAGCCGAACCTGGAGGAGCTGTCGGACTGGATCGGTCAACCCCTGGAGGATGCCGGGACCATCACCGACGCAGTCGGACAGCTCCACTCTCGGGGCGTGCAGCAAGCGGTGGTATCCCGTGGCGCAGCTGGCGTGCTCTGGTACTCCCCGGGCGGAGCCTGTTCGGCCATTCCGCCGGCGGTATCCGTCGCCAACACTGTCTGTGCCGGAGACACCCTGCTGGCCGGCATGGTCCACGGGCTGCTGACACGCCCGGAACAACCGGAGGAGGTGCTGCGGTACGCCACCGCCCTGTCCGCCGAATGTGTACGCCACGTGGGTGTCGGCGACCCTGCCGCCCCGGATTTTCAAGCTTTACTCGACCAGACCCGGATCACCCCCTGGCCCGGGACGAACAACAATGGGGAGATGCCATCATGAACCTGATCATTGTCACCGCCTGCCCACAGGGCGTTGCCACCGGTTTTCTCGCCGCACGGGCCCTGGAACGTGCCGCCACGCAGAAAGGCTGGCACGTGACCACAGACATTCGCGGCCAGGGTGGCCGGATCGACAGCCTGCCTGCCCCGGAGACCATTGCCGGTGCCGACCTGGTGATCGCCGCCGTCAGTGCCCCGGCTGACCTGAGTGCATATGTTGGCAAGCGACTTTACCGCCTGCCGGTGACCGAGGCTCTGCCGGATCCGGGCGCAGTCCTGAAGCTGGCCGAACGGAACGCCATCCCGTTCGAGCCGGAGGCCGAACCCGGTGGCTCAGGCGACGCCGCGGCACCGGGCGGTAAATCCATTGTGGCGGTTACAGCCTGCCCGACCGGCGTCGCCCACACCTTCATGGCCGCGGAGGCATTGACCGCGGCAGCCGAGGCAGCCGGGCACCGGATCCGGGTGGAGACCCAGGGCTCCGTGGGTGCCCAGGACCCGCTCACCGACGAGGAAATTGCCGGCGCCGATGTGGTCATCCTGGCCTGCGACATCGAGGTAGAGCCTGGCCGGTTTGCCGGCAAGCGGGTCTGGCGCACCTCCACCGGTGCGGCGCTGAAGAAACCGGCGGACACCATCCGGGATGCCCTGGACCGGGCCGAGGTGCTGAGCGCGTCGAGCCAGAAAACGGAAACGGCCGCCGGCGGTGAGAAGCGTGGCCCCTACAAGCACCTGCTGACAGGGGTCTCATTCATGCTGCCGATGGTGGTGGCCGGCGGCCTGCTGATAGCCCTGTCCTTCGTTTTTGGCATCGAGGCCTTCCAGGAAGAAGGAACCCTGGCCGCCGCGCTGATGCAGATCGGGGGCGGCACCGCCTTCAAGCTGATGATTCCGTTGCTGGCGGGCTACATTGCCTGGTCGATTGCGGACCGGCCCGGTCTGGCTCCGGGCATGATCGGCGGTTACCTGGCCGGAACTCTTGGGGCCGGCTTCCTCGGTGGTATCGTCGCCGGCTTCCTGGCCGGTTATACCGCCCGGGCGGTAAGCCAGAAACTGCCGTTGCCGGAAAGCATTGAGTCCCTGAAACCGATCCTGATCATTCCATTGATCGCCAGCCTGGTGACCGGACTGGGCATGATCTACGTGATCGGCGAACCCATGGCCGCGATCATGGACAGCCTGACCGGCTGGCTCGAGAGTATGGGTACCACCAACGCCATCCTGCTGGGCGGAATCCTTGGCGCCATGATGTGCTTTGATCTCGGAGGCCCCGTGAATAAAGCCGCCTACACGTTTGGTGTGGGGTTGCTGTCCGAGGGCAGTGGCGGCTCAGCACCCATGGCGGCGATCATGGCGGCAGGGATGGTTCCCGCCATAGGCATGGGGGTCGCCTCTTTCGTGGCTCGACGCAAGTTCGCGGAGGCCGAACGCCAGGCCGGTCGGGCGTCGTTTGTGCTCGGCCTGTGCTTTATCTCCGAGGGCGCGATTCCGTTCATGGCCAAGGACCCGCTGCGAGTGATTCCGGTATGCATGCTCGGAGGTGCAATCACCGGGGCGCTGTCCATGTTGTTCACAGTAAAACTGATGGCACCCCATGGCGGTCTGTTTGTCCTGGCCATTCCGAATGCGGTGAGTGCCGTTCTTCCTTATCTGGTCGCCATCGGCATCGGTTCCCTGGTCATCGGTTTCGGATACGCCCTACTGAAAACCGGTAAGGCGGAAGTGACAGCGGCCGCGATATAAATCTGTTAAACGGTTTTTATGCAAAAATAAACTATAAGACCGACTAGTAGTTACATTTAGCTATGGAAAAGTTTCTTTGCAGAATTAGAATGCGTGGCCTTATCAGACTGGTTTCACTCTCGACAAGGACACAGACTGCAAATGAACAACACGGATCTCGTTTTCCAGAGTTATGGACGTTGCTGCCGCAGGGATGATTTTTTCGTCGATTTCTACGACTTTTTCATGTCCAGTTCCGATACCATCCGCAACCGCTTCCTGAAAACCGACATGGACGCCCAGCGGCATCTGCTCCGGAACGGCATCATGCAGCTGATCCTGCATGCCCGTGGCATGTCGGACCGTAAGCTGCGAGCCCTGGGCGAGAGCCACAACCGTAACAACTACGACATCAAGCCGGAGTGGTATACGTTGTGGCTGGAGGCGCTGCTGAAAACCGTTCGCCAGCACGACCCGGACTACACACCGGAGTTGGGCAAGGCCTGGCGGGAAGTGCTGAACCCCGGTATTGACCTGATCCGCGGGGCTTACTGAGCGTTAGCCCTCACCCTCGTGGTGCGGGCTTTGCCAGCCATTCGTGACCCTTCAGCATGCCGTGCCAGTAGAGGCCCGGCAGTTGCTTGGCCTTCAACCACCAGGCCGCCCGCGTTGCCTTGGTGCCATCGTTGAGCCACTTCGGGAAGCTGGGCTGCAGCTGGCCGCCATAGCCGAACTCGGCCAGCACAATCCGGCCGTTCTCCACCGTCAGCGGGCAGGAGCCATAGCCCAGATAGGCTGCTTTCAAGGGTTGATTGCGCAGGGTTGCCAGCAGGTTCTCGGCTACAACCGGCGCCTGTTTGCGGACTGCCGCCGCGGTTTTGGCGTTGCCTGTGCCGCTGACATCCCCCAGGCCAAAGACATTGGCAAAGCGCCTGTGGCGCAGGGTGTCCTCCTCCAGGTCCAGCCAGCCACCTTCATTGGCCAGGGTGGATTCCCGGACAACTTCCGGCGCCCGCTGCGGCGGCACCGCATGCAGCATATCGAAGTTCACGTCCTTGTCCCGGCTGTTACCCTCGGCATCGGTGACGCGGAATGTGGCAGTCTGTGCCGGACCATTTACCGCCACCAGGTTGCTCTGGAAACTCACATCGATGCCGTATTTGCGGATGTAGGCCTCCAGCGCCGGCACATAGTCGGGAACACCGAACAACACCGCACCGGCATTGTGGAACTGGATATCAATGCCCTCCAGCACGCCATGTTTGAGCCAGTAGTCCGACGACAGGTACATGGCTTTCTGGGGCGCTCCGGCGCATTTGATGGGCATTGGTGGCTGACTGAACAGAGCGCGGCCCTGTTTCAGGCTTCGCACGGTTTCCCAGGTGTAGCTGGCCATCCCCTCCAGGTAGTTCGAGGTTACGCCATTTTGTCCGAGCGCTTCCTTCAGACCGTCGATTCCCTCCCAGTGCAGTTCCAGGCCTGGCGCGATTACCAGAGTCTCGTACGCCATCCAGGAGCCGTCCGCCAATTGGATGCAGTTCTGGTCCGGGTCGAGGGCGATGACTTTTTGCTGGTACCAGCTGACGAATGAGGGCATGACCTCCTGCATGGGTTTGGCGGTCACCTCGGGACGGAAGACACCCCCTCCAACCATGGTCCAGCCGGGCTGGTAGTGGTGGATGGAGGACGGTTCCAGCACCGAGACATCGAGGGTCCGGTCCCGATTGTGGAGGCTGGACGCGACTGAAATGCCCGCGGCTCCACCACCCACAATCACTACGGTGTGTTTTTTGTCGTATTCCCGTGGGACTGCATTCGAATTCATGCCTTGAACCTCTCTGTTTGTCTTTCTTGGAGCAACCACCAGGCCGTGGTTGATATTGATCAAATATTAGCAAACATTGAGGTATAACGTTATATCAAATAGAAATATGTCAGGTGGCCCAAAGACCGGGCGAAGAGTCGGTTCTGCATTATAGTGTCAGGAGGAGATTCCTATACTCCTGGATGGAGGGGCGATTGGCAGCGACATTTCCTGCAGTGCGACGTACCTGGCTTTGGCCGGTAGCGGCACTCTTTCTGTTGTTATCGGGCTGTGCCTTGCCGCCATTGGCCGACCGGCCTGTCAGCCAGTCGTTTCCTCAGTCCCAAACTCGTGAGACGGCCCTGGGGCAGGCCATTGCGCCGAAGACCGATGCCCATCCCGGAGAGAGCGGAGTCGTTCTGCTGGCGGATCCCTACGATGCCTTTGCCGCCCGGGCCCTGCTGACCGAAGCCGCAGAGAGCAGCCTGGATGTGCAGTATTACATCTGGCGGCCGGACACCACTGGTACCCTGATGCTGTATACCCTCTATCGGGCTGCCGAACGCGGCGTGCGGGTCAGGCTGTTGCTGGATGACAACGGCATTGCCGGCATGGACGACATCCTTGGGGCCCTGAGCCGGCATCCTGACATCCAGATTCGTCTGTTCAATCCGTTCGTGGTGCGAAACCCCAAATGGCTGGGTTACTTTACGGACTTCCGGCGCCTCAATCACCGGATGCACAACAAATCCTTCACCGCGGACAATCAGGTCACGATCATTGGTGGCCGTAACATTGCGGATGAATACTTTGGCGCCGCCCAGGGTGCGTTGTTTGCGGATCTGGATGTGCTGGCCATCGGCCCGGCGGTGGATGAGGTATCCCGGGATTTCGACCGTTACTGGGCCAGCAGTGCCTCCTGGCCCGTCCAGCGGATCCTGGGTGAGCCGGATCCGGATCCTGATCCGCAGGCGGCACTCACCGATCTGTTCAGCAGCGCCGAGAACAGTGATGCAGCCGCGGTCTATGTCCGCGCGCTGGAGGATTCGGAGTTCCTGCGAAAGCTGTTGGCCAGGAAGC
Organism: Marinobacter sp. C7; assembly: GCF_022343555.1. Classification (GTDB taxonomy): domain Bacteria; phylum Pseudomonadota; class Gammaproteobacteria; order Pseudomonadales; family Oleiphilaceae; genus Marinobacter. The sequence goes on from NZ_JAKQZH010000002.1 coordinate 343,636, forward strand.
TGACGTTCAACTGGGCGCCAGTGGTCATGGTCAGCGATGATCCTTCGAAAGTGATGGGTGAGAGCGACCAGGAGGACCTGCTCAGCCGGCAGCTGGCCCGGGCACTCGAGGACCCCGAACGGAGTATCACGCTGATCTCTCCCTACTTCATCCCCCGGGATGCCGGAGTCGAACTGTTCCGAAAGCTGGAAGAGCGGGGGGTTGAGGTGCGGGTTCTGACCAATTCCCTTGAGGCCAACGACGTGGCCCTGGTGCATGCCGGTTACAGCAAATACCGGAAACCCCTGCTACGGGCGGGTGTCGAGCTGTGGGAAATGCGCAGGCTCGATGATGAGGCGCCGCGGGAAGAAGACCTGCAAACGGGCATGATGGGCAGTTCGGCTTCCAGCCTGCATGCGAAGACTTTCGCGGTGGATGGCCAGACCCTCTTCGTGGGCTCATTCAACTTCGATCCCCGCTCCATCCACCTCAATACCGAACTGGGGTTTGTGATTGAGAGTCCGGAGTTGGCGCGAACCCTGGAACGGGAATTTGACCAACAGGTGCGCTTCAGTGCTTACCAGGTGGTGCTGAACGAGGACGGTGACCTGCGCTGGCTGGAGCAACAGGAACACCGGACGGTGACATACAGCCATGAGCCGGGCACCGGGCCACTGAAGCGAATGATGGTGTTTTTCTGGTCGTTGATGCCGATCGAATCCCTGTTATAGGGGATCAGTCTGACAGATGTCTTAGCAGAGAAAAGCGGGAAGGAAATGGTCGGCGTGGCAGGATTCGAACCTGCGACCCCTTCGTCCCGAACGAAGTGCGCTACCAAGCTGCGCCACACGCCGAACAACGGCCGGTATTATACGGATTAAACGCGTTTTGGCTACCCCTTGGGCGGGGAATTTTTGTCCGTATAACTGCCAGTACCGGCCGTCTCGCCGTCCCTGTTACCCGGCGGTGGGCAACAGGGAAATGTCCGCCACCCGCAGGAACAGGTTGCGCAGGCGATTGAGCAGCGCCAGGCGGTTGTTGCGGATCGCCTCGTCCTCGGCCATGACCATGACCTCGTCGAAGAAGGTATCCACCGGCTCCCGCAGGCTCGCCAGGGAGCTCAGGGCACTGGCGTAGTCGCCCTGCTCGAACAGCGGCACCACCTTGTGGGCCTGCTCTTCCACCCGGGCCGCCAGGGTCTTTTCCTCGGCATCCTGCAACAGGTTGTCGTCCACGGTTTCGCCGATGCTGTCACCACCCTGCTTGGTCAGGATGTTGGATACCCGTTTGTTGGCCCCCGCCAGGGCCTGGGCCTCGGGCAGCTGGCGGAAGGCTTCCACGGCCTTGACCCGGCGATCGAAGTCCAGCGGTTTGGTGGGCCGGCGGGCGTGCACCGCGAGGTAGACCTCGGCGCCGATGCCCTGCTCTTCGTAGTGGGCGCGGAAGCGCTCGAGCATGTAGTCCACCACGGTGGTGGCGGTGTTCTGCTCGGTCAGCACGCTGAAGTTCTGCTCGGCCCACTCGCAAACGGTCTGCAGGTCCAGCGGCAGTTCACGCTCAATGATGATGCGCAGCACGCCCAGGGAGGCCCGGCGCAGGCCGAACGGATCGCGGGTGCCGGAGGGCGGCTGATTGATGCCGAACAGGCCCACCAGGGAATCGATCCGGTCGGCGATGGCGACGGCGCAGCCCGTCAGGGTGCCGGGCAGGTCGTCACCGGCGAAGCGCGGCATGTACTGCTCGTTCAGCGCCTTGGCCACATCCTCGTGCTCGCCATCGTTGGCGGCGTAGTACTGGCCCATGATGCCCTGCAGGTCGGTGAACTCCAGGACCATTTCGGTGACCAGGTCGGTCTTGGCCAGCATCGCAGCGCGTTCGGCCAGGACCGGGTCGCTGTTGATCGCCTCGGCGATCTTCTTTGCCAGTGCGGCGACCCGCACCGACTTGTCGTAGATGCTGCCCAGCTTCTCCTGGAACACGATCGGTTTGAGGGCCTCGATGCGGTCTTCCAGCCGGCTCTTGCGGTCGGTGTCGTAGAAGAATGCGGCGTCGGCCAGGCGCGGGCGGATCACCTTCTCGTTACCGGAGACGACCTGGCTCGGGTCCTTGCTTTCCAGGTTGGCCACGGTAATGAACAGCGGCAGCATCTTGCCGTCCTTGTCCACCACGTGGAAATACTTCTGGTGCTCCTTCATGGACGAGATGAGCGCTTCCGCGGGAACCTCTAGGAAGCGCTCCTCGAACCGGCCCATCAGTGGCACCGGCCACTCGTTCAGGGCGGTGACCTCGTCCAGCAGGTCCTCGTCGATAACCGCCTTGCCGCCAGCTTCCTTCTCGGCCAGGGCGGCAACCCCGGCGCGGATATGTTCGCGGCGTTCGGCGAAGTCCGCCAGCACGTAGCCTTCCTGCTTGAGGACCACCTCGTAGTCATTCGGGGTGGGGACAATCAGCGGCTTCGGGCAGTGGAACCGGTGGCCGCGGGTGGTATTGCCCGGCTTCAGGCCCATGATGGGGGCGTCGATCACCTTGTTGCCGAACAGCAGGATCAGCCAGTGCACCGGGCGAACGAATTCGGTGCGGTAGGCGCCCCAGCGCATGCGCTTGGGAATCGGCAGGGCGGCCAGGGACTGCTCAACCAGTTCCGGCATCAGTTCCACGGTCGGGCGACCCTTCTCCACGGTGCGGTAGACCACCCAGGCGCCTTTGTCGGTTTCCATGGTATCGAGCTGATCCGGGGTAATGCCCAGGGAGGTGGCGAAGCCGGTTAGCGCCCGGGTCGGGTTGCCGGAATCGTCGAAGGCGGCCTTGACGGCCGGGCCACGCTTCTCCACCGGCTTGTCCGGCTGGGCGTCCGCCAGGTCACGGACCCGAACGGCCAGTCGACGCGGTGCGGCAAAGGCTTCCACCTTGCCGAATTCAATGCCGGCATCTTCCAGGCCCTTGGCAATGCCTCGGGTGAAAGCGTCGGACAGTGGCTTGAGAGCCTTGGGAGGCAGCTCTTCGGTGCCCAGTTCGACCAGAAAATCCTGTGTAGCCATGGTTATGCGTTCCCCTGTTCCTGCTGTGCCTTCTTCGCTTTCTTGCCCTTCTTCTTGCCGTTGGCCTTGGCTTCAGCGGCCTCTGTCGCGGCCAGAACTTCCGCCTTCAGGGCCTCCGGGGCCAGCGGGAAGCCGAGCTTGCGGCGGCTGTCGAAGTAGGCCTGGGCCACGGCGCGGGCCAGGGTGCGAACGCGGAGAATGAAACGCTGACGCTCGGTCACGGAGATGGCGTGACGGGCATCCAGCAGGTTGAAGGTATGAGAGGCCTTGAGCACCTGCTCATAGGCCGGCAGTGGCAGACCCACCTCGATCAGCCGGGCGCTCTCGCGCTCATGCACGTCGAAGCTGTGGAACAGGAACTCGGTATCGGCCTGCTCGAAGTTGTAGGTAGACATTTCCACTTCCTGCTGGTGGAACACGTCGCCGTATGTAACGACGCCGTCCGGACCCTCGGTCCAGACCAGGTCATAGACGCTGTCCACGCCCTGCAGGTACATGGCGATACGCTCCAGACCGTAGGTCAGCTCGCCGGTGACCGGATAGCACTCCAGGCCGCCCACCTGCTGGAAGTAGGTGAACTGGGTCACCTCCATGCCGTTGAGCCAGATTTCCCAGCCCAGGCCCCAGGCGCCGAGGGTGGGCGATTCCCAGTTGTCCTCGACGAAACGGATGTCGTGGACCAGCGGGTCCAGGCCCAGGGCCCGCAGGGAATCCAGGTACAGTTCCTGGATGTTGTCCGGGGAGGGCTTCAGGACCACCTGGAACTGGTAGTAGTGTTGCAGACGGTTGGGGTTTTCCCCGTAACGGCCGTCGGTGGGACGACGGCTGGGCTGAACGTAGGCCGCATTCCAGGTCTCCGGACCGATTGCCCGCAGGAAGGTGGCCGGGTGGAAGGTACCGGCTCCCACTTCCATATCCAGGGGCTGGAGAACCACGCAGCCGTGCTGCGCCCAGAAATTCTGCAGAGCCAGGATCAGACCCTGGAAGGTCTTGATATCCGGCGCGGAGTTGTGCGTTGCCTTGTCTGTCACGACGTATGCCTGCTGATTCAGTCTGTGTGTGGCGCCCCGATCATCCTCCGGGGCACTCCGAAAAAAGGCGCATTATACGCTTGCCAATGCGGTATTTCTAAGTGGTCTTCACTGCGTTGATTTTGAACTAGAAGAAGGTCAGCCCGACCTGAAAAAGTTTCTCGACATCCCGGACCCGGGACTTGTCCACCAGGAACAGGATCAGATGATCGTCCGGCTGTACCCGCAGGTGATCGTGGGCGATCAGGACCTCGTTGTGGCGGACGATGGCGCCGATGGTGGTGCCTTCCGGCAGGGAGATCTCATCCAGTCGTTTGCCCACCACCTTGGACGACCGGTGATCGCCGTGGGCGATCGCCTCGATAGCCTCCGCGGCGCCGCGACGCAGTGAGTGAACGTTTACTACATCGCCTCGGCGAACGTGGGTGAGCAAGCTGCCAATGGTGGTCTGCTGGGGCGAGATCGCCACATCGATGTCGCCACCCTGGATCAGGTCCACATAGTCGGGGTTGTTGATCAGGGTCAGTACCTTACGCGCGCCGAGGCGCTTGGCCAGCAGGGAGGCCATGATGTTGGCCTCGTCATCGTTGGTGACCGCGCAGAAGACATCGGTGTTCTCGATGTTCTCTTCCAGCAGGATGTCCTTGTTGGCGGCGTTGCCTTCCAGCACCACGGTCTTGCGCAGGTTCTCGGACAGCATCACGCAGCGCTCATGATTCCGGTCCAGCAGCTTGACCTGGTAGCGGCCTTCCAGGGTGCTGGCCAGGCGTTGGCCGATGTTGCCGCCGCCGCAGATGAAGATCTTCTTGTACGGCTTTTCCAGGGGCTGAAGCTCGCTCATGACCGAGCGGATATGGTCGGCGCCGGCGATGAAGAACACCTCGTCGCCGTCCTCGATCACGGTGTCCCCCTGGGGCATGATCGCCCGGTCCTTGCGGAAGATGGCGGCCACCCGGGTGTCGATCTTGGGCATGTGGGTGCGCAGGTAGGACAGCTCGTGCCCCACCAGTGGACCGCCCTTGGTGGCCTGGATTGCCACCAGCCGTGCCAGGCCCTTGGAAAACTCGAGTACCTGCAGCGCCCCGGGGTATTCGATCAGCCGGGTAATATGTTTGGTAACCAGATGCTCGGGGCTGATCAGGACATCGATGGGAAAACCGCGCAGGCTGTCCAGGTCCTTGGCCTTGTCACGCTGGTAGAACAGCTCCGGCTTGGCCAGGTAGGCGTTGGCCCGGACCCGGCAGATGGTGGTCGGCGTCTTGTACAGCAGCTTGGCGACCTGGCAGGCGACCATGTTGGTTTCGTCGCTGTTGGTGACGGCAATCACCATGTCGCCGTCTTCAGCGCCGGCCTGCCGGAGTACCGTCGGATAGGACGCCTTGCCCTGAACCGTCCGGATGTCCAGGCGATCCTGCAGTTCCCGCAGCCGCACACTGTCGCTGTCGACCACGGTGATGTCGTTGGCTTCGTTGGCGAGGTTCTCCGCCAGGGTACCGCCCACCTGGCCGGCGCCGAGGATCAGGATCTTCATGGTTCGGGTTTCTCCAGTACCGCGTAGAAGAAGCCATCGTGGCTGTCAGGGTCCGGCAGCAATTGCCGGCCGGCGCCGGTGTCCCGGCCCCAGGCCACGTCCGGCGCGATCAGGCCGGCATCGGGCTGCTGTTTCATGAACCTCTGAATTATACGGTGGTTTTCCTGTGGGAACACGGAGCAGGTCGCATACACCAGGCGGCCACCGGGTTTGAGGATAGACCACATGGCCTCGAGCAGCCCCAACTGGGTACCGGCCAGGGGTGCAATGTCCGATTCCCGCCGCAGCAGCTTGATGTCCGGATGCCGGCGAATTACTCCGGTAGCACTGCAGGGTACATCGAGCAGGATGCGGTCGAATTCGGTGCCGTCCCACCAGCTGTCGATATCGGCTGCATCCGCCTGTGTCAGGGTGGCGCTCAGGTCCAGACGGTCCAGGTTTTCCTGTACCCGGGGCAGGCGCTCGGCGGATTCGTCAATGGCAACGACTTCGGCCAGTTCGCCACAGGCTTCCAGGATCGCGCAGGTCTTGCCGCCCGGCGCCGCGCAGGCATCCAGCACCCGCTGGCCGGGGGCGAGATCCAGCAGGGTGGTACACAGCTGGGCGGCCTCGTCCTGGACGCTGGCGGCGCCGTCGGCGAACCAGGGCAGACGGTCCACCGGTACCGGCCGGGCAAGCTGGACGGCGTGAGGCGCGAACCGGGTCGCCGTGGCCTCGATGCCCGCCTCGTTCAGCAGGCCCAGGTAGTGCTCGCGGCTGAAACGCAGGGCATTGACCCGCAGAGTCATCGGGGCCTGGGTGTTGTTGGCATCGAGAATCTGCTGCCAGTCCTGCGGCCAGTTGTGACGGAGCTTGTCGACCATCCAAAGGGGATGGCTGAAGCGGGCCGCGTCGTCTTCCGGTTCGGGTGCCCCGTCCCGCTCGGCGGCACGCAGCACGCCGTTGACCATTCCGGTCAGGTGCGGCTTGCCCAGAGCCCGGCAGGCTTCCACCGATTCATTGAGCACGGCGTAGGTGGCCTGCTCGCTGAACCGGAGCTGGAACAGCGCGACGAGCATCAGGTGATGGACAATGCGGTCCGGTTTGCGCAGCGGTTTTTTCAGCCTGCCCTGCAGCTCGCCATCGAGCCGGTAGAACCAGCGACAGGTGCCGTAACACAGCGCCTGGAGTTCCGAGCGTTCGCCCTCCCCGACCCGGTTCAGGGCCGGCGGCAGGCATTGGGACAGGGACTGGCCCTGCTCGACCGCCAGCAGGACGCTGGCAGCGGTGGCCCGCAGGGGTTGCTGGCCGGAGCCCATCAGTGCAGCTCCTGGCCGGGCAGCAAGAGCTGCTTGCCGCCATTGATCAGGTCATTGACGCTCTGTGCCCGCGCACCGGGCAGCTGCAGGCGGGTGATACGCAGGGTGCCGTCACCGCAGGCCACGTCGATGCCCTCCCGTTCCCGGCGGATCACCGTACCGGCGGGCTCGTTGGATGAACCGGCAAGGGCGCGGGCTTCGTGAACCCGGATGCGCTGCTTGCCCAGGTCGGTGTAGGTGCCGGGCCAGGGATTGAAGGCGCGCACCAGCCGCTCGATGGCGGCGGCATCCTGGTGCCAGTCGATGTGACCTTCCTCTTTCGACAACTTGTGGGCGTAGCAGGCCTGGTCGTCGTTCTGTGCCTCCCCGGACAACTCACCCTTTTCCAGCAAGGCCATCGCCTTGACGATGGCCTCCCCGCCCATGGTGGCGAGGCGGTCGTGGAGACTTCCGCCGGTGTCGTCGTGGTGGATCGGCGTGATGGTTTTCAGCAGCATGGCGCCGGTATCCAGGCCTTCGTCCATCTGCATGATGGTGATGCCGGTTTCCCGGTCGCCGGCGGCAATGGCCCGATGGATCGGAGCGGCACCGCGCCAGCGTGGCAGCAGGGAGGCGTGGATGTTCAGGCAGCCATGCGCCGGAATTTCAAGCACGGTCCTGGGCAGGATCAGGCCGTAGGCGGCAACAATCATCACGTCCGGATTGAGCATCGCCAGTTCCTGCTGGGCTTCGGGACTGCGGAAGTTCTGGGGCTGGAACACCGGCAGGTCAGCTTCCAGCGCCACCTGTTTGACCGGGCTGGGCATCAGCTTGCGGCCGCGGCCGGCGGGCCGGTCCGGCTGGGAGTAGACGCCGACGATGTCATGGTGGGTTGCCAGAAGGGCTTTCAGGGCGGTAGCGGCAAAGTCGGGTGTGCCGGCAAATACGATTCGCACTGTGGTGTCGTCTCTGTTCCGTTGAATACGAAAAGACCGGGCCATCGCCCGGTCCGTCACTGCCTGTCTGTTCTGGGGCCTGAAACGGTTCAGGCACTCTTGCGGTGAAGCTTTTCCAGTTTCTTTTTGATGCGGTTTCGCTTCAGGGCACTGAGATAGTCCACGAACAATTTGCCGTTCAGGTGGTCCATCTCGTGTTGAATGCAGACCGCCAGCAGACCTTGCGCCTCGAGTTCGAATGGCTCACCGTTACGGTCCAGCGCCCGGATCATGCAGTGTTCAATGCGTTCCACATCTTCGTAGAATCCCGGCACGGAAAGGCAGCCTTCCTGCATCGCTTCGTAGTCGCCATCGAGGACCTCCACTTCCGGGTTGATGAATACCCGCGGTTCACTCTTGTCCTCGGACAGGTCCATGACGATGATCTGTTTGTGAACATTGACCTGAGTCGCCGCCAGACCGATTCCGGGCGCATCGTACATGGTCTCGAACATGTCGTCGATCAGCTTGCGGATGTCGTCTGTGACTTCGTCCACCGGCTTGGCGATGGTGCGCAGACGGGGATCCGGGTATTCGAGGATTTCTAGAATCATAACGCTCGCGTGTCTGGTCCGTTTGTCCGGCAGTTCAGGCATTCAGCCCGGCTACCGTTTGAATTTTGTAATCCTGTGAGGGATGTCTCGATATTATCCCCCAATTCGTCGATTGAGTACAAACTGATCAGTTAATAGTTAAAATCTTTCAAGGGCGGAATAGAATTCACTGGAAGAACAAAAGATAACATCACAATTTCCGAGACTTCTTCTATAGTATCAGGAATAACAACGTAATAAGCTGCAGTATTCCGGCTGCATCCCAACAGAATGCAAAGACTCAAGGCACGCGATCAAGGACTTACACAATGAGGAAACTGCTGTACGCTCTGGCAGCCACAGCGCTGCTGTTCACTTCCTGGGCCCAGGCTCAACCGGAGCTGCGGTCCGACCATCCCGAGCGTTACACTGTCGTGAAGGGGGACACTCTCTGGGACATTTCGGCGCGCTTCCTGAACAATCCCTGGTACTGGCCGGAAATCTGGCACGTGAATCCCCAGGTGGCCAACCCGCACCTCATCTACCCGGGTGATCGCCTCGCGCTGGTTTACATCGATGGCAAGCCGCGGGTTACCAAGGTGGCGTCCAACGGTGTGGTCAAGCTCTCGCCGCAGGTCCGTTCCGAGCGGATCGACACCCCGATCCCGGCCATACCCCTCGACGCCATCAGCAGCTTCCTCACCGACACCCGGATCGTGTCTCCCGAAGAACTCGAGGGTGCCCCCTACGTGCTCGAGGGTGAGGATGGCCGCATCCTCACCGGCGCTGGCGACCGCGTCTACGCCCGTGGCGACAAACCGGCAGACAAGGTGGGCATTTTCCGCAGAACCAAGGAATTCCGTGATCCGGATACCGGTGAGTTCCTGGGTCTGGAAGCCCGGAGCATCGGTGCCGGCAATATCACCGCCGAGAACGGCGATGTGCTGACCCTGCGGCTGACCAAGTCCAACCAGGAAATCCGTATCGGTGATCGGCTGTTGACCAGCGTCGATCGCCCGATTGCCACCAGCTTCGTCCCCAGCGCTCCTGAAGAGACCGTTGAAGGCGAGATGATCGCGGTTGATGGCGGTGTCAGCCAGATCGGCCAGTACGACGTGGTCGCGATCAACCGCGGCGAGCGGGATGGCCTGGAGGCAGGCAATGTCATGGCGGTGCTCAAGAGTGGCAACCTGGTCCGCGATCCGGTGACCGGTGAAACCATCGAGCTGCCCTCCGAGCGTGCCGGCCTGCTCATGGTCTTCCAGGCCTACGAAAAAATGAGTTACGGACTGGTCCTGCAGGCTACCCGCCCGCTCTCGGTGGGCGACAAGGTAACCAACCCCTGACCCTGAGGGTCAGCCTGACGGTAATATGAATGGCCGGGCGGGATTGCCCGGCCTTTGTTGTTTCAAGGATGAACAACCATGAACGACCCCCTTTCCGGCGCGGGTTCCCGCGATCGTTTTTGCCAGGCCCTTGAACACCCTGCCGCGCCCTGGCTCCTGCTGGCCACGCTGCCACAGTTCGGTACCCGGCGGCGCGAAGCCGCAACAGCGGCGACGGCGCAACTGACCGACCTGCTGGCTATGAACGCCGCTACCCTGAAAGCTGTTGGTCTGCATCCCGAAACCATCGCCGTTGTCCGGGCCTGGCAAGACCGGGACCCCGATCATCCGGTCCTGATGGGCGTGGCAGACATCCTCAGGGCATGCCGACAACATGGCATTCACGTCGTAACCTGGGCCGATGCCGACTATCCCGAGGCCCTGCGACATATCCATGACGCACCGCTGGTGCTTTATACCCTGGGTAATCGTGCCCTGCTCGGTCGGGACCAGATCGGCATTGTCGGCAGTCGGCACGCCACCCGCCCCGGCCTGGACCACGCCCGTCGGTTCGCGGCGGAACTCGGTCGCCGGGCACTGGTGGTCACCAGTGGCCTGGCTCTGGGTGTCGACGGTGCCGCCCACGCGGGTGCGCTGGATGCCGGTTTTCCCACCATCGCGGTGATCGGCTGCGGGCTGGATCAGATCTATCCCCGCCAACACCGGAAGCTGGGCCAGCGGGTGATTGAGCATGGGCTACTGGTATCGGAATATCCCCCGGGAACCCCGGCCCGTGCCGCCCATTTTCCCCAGCGTAACCGGATCATCAGCGGCTTGTCCCGGGGCGTGCTGGTGGTGGAGGCCGGTCTCAAGAGCGGTTCTCTGATTACGGCGAGACTGGCACTGGAGCAGGGCCGGGAAGTGTTCGCCATCCCCGGGTCCGTCCACAGTCCGGTGGCCCGGGGGTGTCATCACCTGATCAAACAGGGGGCCCGACTGGTGGAAACGGTGGACGATGTGCTGGAGGAGCTGTGTGCCTGGTGGTCGTCGGAGGCCGACGGAGTAACCACTGCGACGGTGCCGGGAGTGCCCGATCTGTCCCGCCTGGGGCAACGGGAAATCGCAGTATTTGAGGCATTAGGGTATGATCCGGTATCAACCGATGCACTGGGTTCGGCGACCGGTTTGGCCGCGGACCAGCTGATGCAGTCCCTGTTGCTCCTTGAGCTGGAAGGGCTGGCCAGCTCGGCGCCTGGCGGCTACCTGCGAATCGCCTGAGCCCGGTGTCCTGTTCCATCCCGTTCTGAACAGATGATTCTCGATGTCCGTATCAAAGCCACTCAACGACTGGCAACGCCATTGTGCTCGCCGTACCCTGTTCCGGGGCGGCGTCATCGCCTACCCGACCGAAGCGGTCTGGGGTCTGGGGTGCGATCCCTGGGACGTCCTGGCGGTAGAGCGCATTCTCGAACTGAAACAACGTCCCATGGAGAAGGGCATGATCCTGGTCGCCGCGTCGGTGGATCAGGTGCGCTTCCTGCTCGACCCTCTGCCGGCTGAGCTTCAGGAAACCGCCTTGGGTTACTGGCCGGGCCCCGTGACCTGCCTGTTGCCGGATGTGAATGAGCAGGTTCCGGAGTGGGTCCGGGGGCGCCATCGTTCGATTGCGGTCCGGGTCAGCGACCATCCGGTGGTCCGGTCACTGTGCGAGGCGGCCAACATGCCGCTGGTCTCCACATCCTGTAATCCCGCCGGACGACAGCCGGCCCGCCATGCCTGGCAGGTGCGCCGTTATTTCGGCGACCAGCTGGACCTGATTGTGCCCGGTGCACTTGGAGGCAATCGCAAACCCAGCCGCATTATTGATATTGTCACCGGCCAGCAGCTTCGATAGGAGAATCCATGTCCCGACAACCCGACAGCCAGGCCGTGAAGGAATACCTGCTCGGCCTGCAGGAAGGCATCTGCCGCCGCCTGGAGGCGGTGGATGGCGAGGCTTCGTTCATTCGTGATTCCTGGGAGCGTCCGGAAGGCGGCGGTGGCATCAGCCGGGTCATCAGTGACGGCCGGGTGTTCGAGAAAGGCGGCGTGAATTTTTCCCACGTCATGGGCGACACCATGCCCGCCTCCGCGACGGCCCACCGGCCCCACCTGGCGGGTGCGCCCTGGCAGGCCATGGGGGTTTCCCTGGTGATTCACCCCAACAACCCCTACGTGCCCACGTCCCACGCCAACGTCCGCTTTTTCGTTGCCACGCCGAAAGACAGTGAGCCGGTGTACTGGTTTGGTGGGGGTTACGACCTGACCCCCTACTATGGTTTTGACGAGGACTGTGTGCACTGGCACCAGACCGCCAGGGCTGCCTGCGAGCCCTTTGGCAAGGATACCTACCGGCGCTTCAAGGACTGGTGCGACGATTATTTCTACCTCAGGCACCGGAACGAGCCCCGGGGGGTTGGCGGTCTGTTCTTCGATGACCACAACACCGGCGATTTCGCCAGGGACTTTGCCCTGATGCAAGCGGTGGGCGACAGCTATATTGAAGCCTATGAACCGATCGTCCGGAAGCGGATGGGGATGGATTACGGTGAGCGGGAGCGCAACTTCCAGCTCTACCGCCGTGGCCGCTATGTGGAGTTCAACCTGGTGTACGACCGGGGCACCCTGTTCGGCCTGCAATCCGGTGGCCGCACCGAGTCGATCCTCATGTCCCTGCCGCCGCTGGTGCGCTGGGACTACAACCGGGTGCCGGAGCCCGGCTCCGAGGAAGCCCGGCTGACGGAGCATTTCCTCACAGGTCGGGACTGGCTGGGAGAAACCAATGACCAATGATCTGTACGCGGTGATCGGCCACCCGATCAGTCACAGCAAATCCCCCAGAATCCACAGCCTGTTTGCACAGCAGACCGGTGAGCCGGTGGAGTACACCGCGATCCAGGCACCGCTTGAAGACTTCGCCGGTACGGTGCGACAGTTTTTCGAGCGGGGAGGCAAGGGCCTCAATGTCACGGTGCCGTTCAAGGAACAGGCCTGGCAGCTCGCGGACCGCCGGACCAACCGGGCCGAGAAGGCCGGCGCCGCCAACACCCTGTATTACGACGCCGGTCAGCTGGTGGCGGATAATACCGATGGCTGCGGCATTGTCCGGGATCTGGTGAGCAATCACGGCGTCACCCTGAACGCGGCCCGGATCCTGCTGCTCGGTGCCGGCGGTGCCGTGCGCGGTGTCATTGGCCCGCTGCTTGCGGAGCAGCCGGCTGAACTGGTCATCGCCAACCGGACCCCGGCCAAAGCCGAGGCCCTGGTGGACCTGTTTACGGATGACGCCGGCGATACCCGCCTCACCGCCTGCGGTTTCGGGGAACCCGATCAGCCGTTCGACCTGATCATCAACGGCACCAGCGCCAGCCTGCAGGGTGACCTGCCGGCCCTGTCGCCAACGGTGATCGGGGCACAGACGGTGGTGTATGACATGATGTACTCGCTGAGGACCACCACCTTCAACCAGTGGGCGCTGGACCACGGCACCACCCGGGTGTTCGACGGCCTCGGGATGCTGGTGGAGCAGGCTGCCGAGTCGTTCAGGGTCTGGCGTGGCGTCCAACCCGAGACCCAGGGGGTCATCCGGGAGCTGCGTACTGACTGAGGCTTATGCTCGGTGCGCAGATTCTCATGCGCAATTCATATAACTCCCCTGCTTTCAGGGCCTTATACTGTGCGCCCGAACATCAATTCTGTTAAGCAGGGGGAAGAGTCAGCATGAGCGGACCGGACAAACCCAAGGTAATCGGTGAGGAATGGAGTGACGAGCGGGTCAAGAGTTTTCTCGCCCTTGAGCCTTACGACACAAGCATCAACGCCGACTACCACGCTCTGTTGCGCGCATACCAGGCCATGCGCGCGGGGGATTTCGAACGCTTTGTCCGATTCTTCGTCGAAGCGGGCCGCGACCTTAACGCCACCAACGATCTCGGCGAGACCATGCTGGATCATGTCTCCCGCCATCGCCGCAGCGGGGATTACGCCCGTGTGCTGGAAAACGCCGGAGCAAAGAAAAAGGCAGTGGCCGGGGCGTAATCCCGGCGCCTGCCATCGGGAGATTCCGGTGTGAACCGAAGCGCGTTTATTCCACGTTTACTTCGATCGCCTTGGGCTCCTTCGGTTCCGCCTTGTTGATGGTCAGGGTCAGCAGACCATCCTTGAAACTGGCCTTGACGCTGTTCTCGTCAACATTGTCCGGCAGGGTGAAGCGGCGCATGAAACTGCCGTAGAACCGCTCGATGCGGTGCACCTTCTTGTCCTCGGTTTCCTCTTCCTGCTTGCGTTCACCCTTGATGGTGAGAACACCGTCATGCACGGTCACCTTGACATCGTCCTTGGACATGCCGGGCAATTCCGCCTCGACGGTAAAGGCCTGGTCGGTCTCCTTGATATCCACGGCCGGAGCCCAGTCGCTACGGCTGAACAGGTCCTTGCCTTCCCGTTCACCGGCCCGGGTCAGTCCGAACATCCGGTTGTAGCGGTTCATCAGGTCTTCGAACTCATTGATCGGATTCCAGCGTGTCAGGTTGCTCATAGGAAAATCCTCCTTGTGACGAAAACGAATCTGAATGTGGTTCATCAGCTTCGCTCGCGGAACAACTCCATGCCGGTGGCGCCTTGCCGGCTGGTTATCCGTGAACATCTGCTATTTTCGAATGTAGGAGCACCCCGGCATTTTTCAAGCACCCATTGAGTGATTTTTGACCTGCGTCAGCGGGGTGCTTCTGCCAGGTATTCGTCCTTGAGCCTGACGTAGTTGGCTGCGGTGTATTTGAAAAAGGTGCGTTCTTTTTCGGTCAGCGGTCGGGCCTGTTTGGCTGGCGATCCCACGTACAGGTAACCGGATTCCAGCGTCTTGCCGGGCGGCACCAGGCAGCCGGCGGCCACGATCACCTCGTCTTCCACCACGGCGCCATCCATGATGATGCAGCCCATGCCCACCAGGACCCGGCTGCCGATGGTGCAGCCATGCAACAGGGCCTTGTGGCCGACCGTGACGTCATCGCCCAGCGTCAGCGGATAGCCGCCGGGGTTGTAGTCACTGGCATGGGTAATGTGGAGCACGGACCCGTCCTGAATGCTGCACCGGTCCCCGATGCGAATCTGGTGCATGTCGCCCCGCACCACGGTCATCGGCCAGATCGACACATCCTCACCGGTCTGGACATCCCCGATCACCACGGCACTGGGATCGACCCAGCACCGTTCCCCAAAATGTGGCGTAATACCCTTGTGAGAGCGTACATTCGTCATTACATATACCTTTCAGGTGTTTCTGGGTTTGGAGGCAGGAGTCTCCGGGGGAAGGCTTTCCAAAACACGCTCCTGGGGGCACGTCCATGTGACGCTTGGGCTCCGCCATCCATGGCTCCGCACAGTTTTGGAAAGCCTTCCCCCGGAGACTCCCCGAACATCGCAGTCGCCTGAAACTATCGTATCCACGTACTGCTGAGAAGAGGACCTATGAATAATCCGTTACTGACCGACGATCTGTTGCCTAAGTTTGACCATGTCCGCACCGAGCACATGGAAACGGCAATTGACCAGATTCTCAGCGAGAACCGCATGAAGATCAGCCAGCTGGCCGAGCAGGACGATCCCACCTGGGACACCCTGGCTCAGCCCATGCAGGCGCTGGAAGACAAGCTCTCCAACGCCTGGTCGGTGATCTCCCACCTGAACGGGGTGATGAACAATGATGAGCTGCGCAAGGTCTACAAAAACTGCCTGGAAAAGCTGACCGAATACAGCACCGAGATCAGCCAGAACGAAGCCCTGTGCAACGCCTACAAGAAACTGGCGGCGCGGGACGACTTCAAGGACCTGAGCGAGCCGCAGCGCAAGTCCATCGAGAACACCCTGCGCGATTTTCACCTGGGCGGTGTCGACCTGCCAGCGGACAAGAAAAAGCGTTACGCGGACCTGTCCCGGGAGCTGGCGGAGCTGTCCAACAAGTTCAGCGACAACGTACTGGATGCCACGCAGCACTGGTACAAGCACATCACCGACGTGGACGAACTCTCCGGCCTGCCGGAAACCGCCATCGAGGGTGCGAAGCAGGCGGCCCGCCAAAAAGAGCTGGAGGGTTATGTCATCACCCTGGACTTTCCCAGTTTCTACCCGGTCATGACCTACTGTGATAACC
The DNA here is from genome assembly GCF_022343555.1 of Marinobacter sp. C7. Lineage (GTDB taxonomy): Bacteria > Pseudomonadota > Gammaproteobacteria > Pseudomonadales > Oleiphilaceae > Marinobacter. The sequence continues at coordinate 359,532 of NZ_JAKQZH010000002.1, forward strand.
GCAACCTGCGCCGGGAAGTGTACGAAGCGTTTGTCACCCGCGCTTCCGATCAGGGGCCGGATGCCGGTACCTGGGACAACACCCCGGTGATGGCGGAAATCCTGAAGCGCCGCCATGCCCTGTCCCAGCTGCTGGGCTTCAACAACTACGCCGAACGTTCCCTCGCCACCAAGATGGCCCGCAGTGTCGACGAAGTGCTGGAGTTCCTGAACCAGCTGGCAGCGAAGTCCAAGCCGGTGGCGGAGAAGGAATTTGCCGAACTGAAGGCCTTCGCCAAAGATGAACACGGCGTGGAGGATTTGCAGGCCTGGGACATCGGTTACTACAGCGAGAAGCTGCGCCAGAAGCAGTACGATATCTCCCCGGAGACCCTGCGCCCCTGGTTCCCGGTCAACAAGGTGGTGCCGGGCCTGTTCCGGGTGGCCGAGAAACTATTCGATGTCCAGATCGAGGAACGGCCTGAGGTCGAGACCTGGCACGAAGACGCCACCGCCTACTGCATCAGCCGTCATGGTGAGCCGGTGGCGTGGTTCTACCTGGATCTGTTTGCCCGTCAGGGCAAGCGTGGCGGTGCCTGGATGGCCGACTGCCGGGTCCGCTGGCGTGACCAGCGCGGTCGTTTGCAGCTCCCGGTGGCGTTCCTGACCTGTAACTTCACGCCGCCGGTGAATGGCAAGCCATCACTCCTGACCCACGACGAAGTGACTACCCTGTTCCACGAGTTTGGGCACGGCCTGCACCACATGCTGACCCAGGTGGATGTGCTGGATGTATCCGGCATCAATGGCGTGGCCTGGGATGCGGTGGAGCTGCCCAGCCAGTTCCTGGAGAACTGGTGCTGGAACCCCGAATCCCTGGCGCTGATTGCCAGCCACCACGAGACTGGCGAACCGTTGCCCGAGGATTTGCTGCAGAAGCTGCTGGCGGCCAAGAATTTCCAGTCCGGCATGGGCATGGTGCGCCAGCTGGAGTTCTCGCTGTTCGACTTCCGCCTGCATGCGGAATTCGTCGACGAGGCTCCCACCAACCCGCTGGAGATGCACCGCAAGGTGCGGGAAGAAATCGCGGTGGTGGAAGCGCCGGAGTTCAACCGCTTCCCCAACGCCTTCTCCCACATCTTCGCCGGCGGTTACGCAGCGGGCTACTACAGCTACAAATGGGCGGAAGTGCTGGCGGCGGATGCCTTCTCCCTGTTCGAAGAGAAAGGCATCTTTGATCCGGAAACCGGCAAGGCCTTCCTGAAGAACATCCTGGAGAAAGGCGGCTCGCAGGAGCCCATGGAACTGTTCAAGGCCTTCCGCGGCCGCGAGCCCCGGGTGGACGCCCTGTTGAGACAATCCGGCATCACGGACGACGCCGCCTGATACAATTTCGGTAATGGGCCGGGTGGAGCGATGCGAAGCCCGGCTACCGATCTGCAAAACCGGAGAAACCTATGGCAAGTCCGAAACGTTTCATCGCCGGCGCGGTTTGCCCCCGCTGTGCGGAGATGGACAAGATCATGATGTTCACGGATGACAACGACAAGCAGGTACGCGAATGCGTGGCCTGCGGGTTCACCGATGGGTTGTCCGAGGAGCCGGATACCCAGGTGCTGGAACTGGAAACCCGGGTGAACAAGCGCAAGAACGAGGATGATCATACCGTTAAGCAGGTGGTGTTCTTTAAGGCAGGTTCAGAGGACTGACTTCGGTCCTAGCCTGGTTGTTGTGGGGGCTTTGAGGGAGTGGGGGTGCTTTCCTTTCGGGCACAAAGAACTCGCTTCGCTCAGACAATTGTGCCCTGCAGGAAAGCACCCCCACTCCCTCTCTCACGGACCACTCCGATATGTCCATGACAATGCCTCGAAGTTTTTTTGGTTTATTACCGAGTAGCCCTGATTCTCGGGGAATTTCCGCAACTTGAAGCGGGGAGACGCAAACACCCAAAAATCCCGGCAGTATTTCTTCGATATACCTGTTAGTTAAGTGAACGAGGGGGCGGGGTACCTTTTCTGCCGGGGACAATTGTCTGAGCGAAGCGAGTTCTTTGTCCCCAGAAGAAAAGGTACCCCGCCCCCTCAAAGCCTCCCAACCAGCAGGCTACAAAAGAACGGCGTACTCCAAAGTCAGAGCACCATCGCCGCCAACCACCCAAAGCCCAGCAACGGCAAGTTGTAGTGCAGGAACGTCGGCACCACGGTATCCCAGATGTGGTTGTGCTGGCCGTCGACGTTCAGGCCGGCGGTGGGGCCGAGAGTGGAGTCGGAGGCCGGGGAGCCCGCGTCGCCCAGGGCGCCGGCGGTGCCGACCAGGGCCACGATGGCCAGGGGGCTGAAGCCCATCTGCAGGGCCAGCGGGACGTACAGGGCCGCGATAATGGGGATGGTGGAGAAGGATGAGCCAATACCCATGGTGATCAGCAGGCCTACCGCCAGCATCAGGAAGGCCGCCAGGGGCTTGTTCTCGCCGATGGCGGCGACGGAGCCTTCCACCAGGGTGGCGATGTCGCCGGTTTCCCGCATCACTTCCGCAAAGCCGTTGGCAGCGATCATGATGAAGCCGATCATAGCCAGCATTTTCATGCCCTCGGTGAACAGGTCATCGGCCTCTTTCCACTTCACCACGCCGGACAGGTTGAACAATACGAAGCCGGCCAGTGCGCCCAGGATCATGGAGCCGAGCCAGAGCTGAACCACGAAGGCGACCACAATCGCCGCCAGGGCCATGACCAGGGTGCGGGGGCTGTAGCTGACGTTGACGCGCTCGGTCTTCGCAATGGCTTCCATGTTGTATTTGCGGTCGCCCCGATAGCTGAAGAACACAGCAATCAGCAGGCCCACCAGCATACCCAGGGCCGGCAGCGCCATGGCGGACATGACGTTCAGGCCGGAGGCGTCAACGCCGTTGTCGGCCACGTTGGCCAGCAGGATCTCATTCAGGTAGATGCCGCCGAAACCTACCGGCAGGAACATGTACGGAGTGATCAGGCCGAAGGTCAGCACGCAGGCCACGAGCCGGCGGTCCATGTTGAGTTTCGCCATCACGTATAGCAGCGGCGGAACCACCAGCGGGATGAAGGCGATGTGGATCGGCAGGATGTTCTGTGACGAGATGGCGATGGCCAGCAACAACCCGACGATAAGGAAGCGGATGCCGGTGGCGGCGCTGCCGTCTTCCTGGCGGCCGACCAGAGCCAGGGCGCGGTCGGCCAGAGCGTGGGCGAGGCCGGATTTGCCGATGGCTACGGCAAAGGCACCCAGGGTGGCGTAGGACAGTGCAACGGTGGCACCGCCGCCCAGCCCGTTGTTGAAGGCTTGGATGGTGGCGTCCAGGGACATGCCCGCGATCAGGCCGCCGGAAATGGCGCCGACGATCAGGGCAACGACAACGTGAATGCGGCACAGGCTCAGTACGAGCATGATCAGTACCGCGGCAACAACGGCATTCATGGCAAACTCCGGGTAGGAATCAAGGGTTTTCCGGCCCCTTGTGGGGGCCGGCGTCATGAAAAGCGCGGTAATGTGCAGGAAATGAACGCCCGAGTCAAAACGGGATTACCGAACTCAGTCGTCCAGGCGGGCAAAGCGGGGAACCAGTTCTCCGGCGACTTCCACGGTTTCCCGGAACATGGCGAGGGGGCGTACCCAGAGGCTGTAGTCACCGTACAGGCAGCGGTAGACCACCAGGGGCTCTTCGGTTTCGCTGTGGCGGGCGACGCCGATCACTTCGTAATCCTGGCCCTTGTAGTGCCGGTAACGTCCGGGGCTTATGGTCGGTTTCTTTTCGGTCATGGTTAGCCCTTCAGTTCTTGAGCTTGTACCTGCCAGGTCCGAGGAAGACCAGGGCGACGGCGGTGAACAGGAAGAACAGCTGGAGTTCCAGGGCCAGCCCGCCGTTACGGCCCAGTGCCAGCAACTCATGGGCATGAACCAGGATGATGGCCACGATCATGTTGAACGCAATCAGCAGGGCGCCGATCCGGGTCTGGTAGCCGAGGATGATCATCAGTGGAGCGATCAGCTCGCCGATAAACACGCCGTAGGCCAGAAATGCGGGCAGCCCGTGGCTGGCCAACTCCCCCTCGATGAAGCCGACCCCATGGAGCAGCTTGGCAATGCCATGAAACAGCATCAGGCCACCCAGGGTCAGGCGCAGAATCAGTTTTCCCAGATCGGCGTTTTCCAGCATGAAGCCTCCTGTGGCTGGTTGAAGTAGTGGAAAACCGCCAAGGATACCGCCTAAACCAGACCTCCGCCCAGTGAAAACCGGATATGGTTACGGACCAGCAGGTTTTCCCAGTAGCGGCGCATCCAGTTCCAGGCTTCGTTGTTTACCTGCTCGACGAACGGATCCAGGTTGAGGTTGTAGTAATCGGGCGTGCCGGCGATCTGCAGTACGGTGACCGTGACCGAATCATCCAGCTCGTTGGCAAAAGGCTCGCCGATCAGTTGGTGTACCAGAAGATTGGCGCGAGTGGCCTCGATATCCACCAGTTCGCTTTGCCGGATGGACCGGTTGTTTTCGTGCATTTCTTCCATCAGGCGATGACACAGGTAGGCGCGGATGAGCAGGCCGTCGAGCCCATCGTAGCGCACCAGCAGAACCGAGGGCTGGGTAAAGTAACGTATGGCCGCGTCCACGAAGGGCCGGAACAGCTCGGCTTTGCCCGCCTCGCGGGCGCAGGCCTCCACGCATTCAATCAGCCGTGGCGCCATTTCGATGTATTCGATGGCGAACTGGAACAATGCGGTGGCCGGCTGGTAGCCCTCGATGACCACGGACGATGGTAACCGCTCTGCCGTCTCGCGAAGCTGGCGGAGGAAGGTCCCGGATCGGGCTTCCTTGCGCCGGGCGTCGTCAATGATTTCGAGCACTACCTGTGGTGTCATGTGAGGAGATGCCAGTGTCTGTGCTAGTTGAGGTCGCAAGGCGCCTCCCGTTGTTTGCAACGAGTCAACGAGTGCAGCAGGAAGCGGTGCACTCGGCCAACCGGCCTGCTGTTTCTGACTAGTGTAGTCGACATTTGTCTGCTTGCCGGTGCTTCGACCGCAAATTGCCTGGTCAGAGGATTACCGCCCGGACAGGTTGTGTCACGACGACTCGAACCAGCGCCCGGCCCGGGTGTGGGACCAGCACAGCCAGCCCATGCTCAGTGCCCGGGCAAGCATCAGACAGATCAGGGAAAACCAGAGGCCGTGGTTGCCCCACCCGGTGGTCAGCCACCACACCGGCAGGAATACGATCAGGGCGGAGAATAGCATGGTGTTCTGCATGTCCCGGGTGCGGGTGGCTCCGATGAAGACCCCGTCCAGCAGGAAGCCCCACACCGAGGCGAATGGCAGCAGCCACAGCCATGGCAGGTATTCCCACGCGGTGACACGGACCGCTTCGATACCGGTCAGCAACGCGACCAGCTGACGCCCCCCGAAGACAAAGAGGATGGTCAGCAGCAGTGCGCCCCACAGGGACCATCTCAGTGCGCTGCGGAACACCAGGCGGAAGCGGCGCCGGCTGCCCTTGCCGATGGCCTCGCCGATCAGAGCCTCGGCGGCGTTGGCAAAGCCGTCCAGGGCGTTGGAGATCACCAGCAGGAAGGTTATGAGCACGGCGTTGGCGGCCAGAATGGTATCGCCCTGCCGGGCCCCCTGGGCGGTAAAGAACGCCAGTACCAGCAACAGGGCGATGGTCCGCACCATGATGTAGCGGTTCACCCGCAATATCCTCAGGTAGTCCGGCAGCCGCCCGAGGAGTTCCCGGGTCAGGCGCTGACCGTCTGGCACACGGGTCAGCACGATGGCGAAGCCGATTGCGGCGGCGCCATATTCGGCGATCACCGTGGCAATGGCCACCCCCCGGCTGTTCCAGCCCAGCCCGGTGACAAACAGCACATCCAGTACGATATTCAGGCCGTTGGCGACAATCAGCATGATCATCGGCCCCCGGGGAAACTGCATGCCGATGAGCCAGCCCACCAGAGTGTACTGGCACAGCACCGCCGGCGCGCTCCAGATCCGGATCGCTGCGTATTCCGCCGCCAGTCCGGTCACATCCGGGCTCGGATTCATCAACACCAGACCGATACGGATCAGCGGCTGGTGAAACAGGATCAGCAGCAGGCCGATGGCCACCGCGAGCAGGACTGACCGTAACAGCAACGCGACCTGGCCAAAACTGTCCCGCTTGCCCCATGCCTGAGCGGCGAGTCCGGTGGTCCCCATGCGCATGAAGCCGAAGGTCCAGTACAGGATGCTGAACAGGTTGGCTCCGACCGCCACCGCGCCCAGGTATTCCGGGCTTTCAAGGTGGCCAAGCACCGCCGTATCCACCAGGCCCAGCAGGGGGACGGTCAGGTTGGTCAGCATCAATGGCCAGGCCAGCGCCCAGAGGCGCCGGTCCAGGGTGGGCAGGTGAAAAGTCATATTCTTTCTGATTCTTAAAAATCCCAGTTTATCATCTTTGGGTTTATCCGATTTTTTAGTCTTTTTTTGATCTGTGTCTATACTCGAATTTGGAGTATCCGTAAGCAGGCTTTCACTCTGGATTTGCCGGTGTTTCTGCGAGCGCCGTCAAAACAGAGGGATAACGCAAAATCCGACAAGAATAACACTCTGTGGAGACACAGTATGCGCGTGCACGCTAAGCGGGCAGGTGCCCTGTTGGGTGGTCTTGTGTTCCCGACCTGGTCCATGGCGGACTGGACGATGAACATGAGCCCCGGGGTGACCGGCACCAGTAATGATATTTTCAGCCTTCACATGACCATTCTGTGGATCTGCGTCGTCATTGGCGTGGTGGTCTTCGGGGTCATGTTCTGGTCCATCTTCGCCCACCGCAAATCCCAGGGTCACAAACCGGCGAATTTCCACGAAAACACCCTGGTGGAAATCCTCTGGACCATCATACCGTTCGTCATCCTGGTGGTTATGGCGATCCCCGCCACGGCGACGCTGGTCGATATGTACGACACCACTGAGGCAGAGGTGGACGTCAAAATCACCGGCTACCAGTGGAAGTGGCAATACGAGTACGTCGATCAGGACTTCGGCTATTTCTCCAACCTCGCCACACCCAGGGATCAGATCGAGAACCGGCAGGACAAGGGTGAAAACTACCTGCTGGAAGTGGACAACCCGCTGATCATCCCCGTCGGCAAGAAGGTCCGGTTCCTGTTGACCGCCAACGATGTGATCCACTCCTGGTGGGTGCCGGCGTTCGGCGTCAAGAAGGACGCGATTCCCGGTTTTATCAATGAGACCTGGGTCCGGGTCGACGAGCCTGGTGTCTATCGTGGCCAGTGCACCGAGCTGTGTGGCAAGGATCACGGTTTCATGCCCGTGGTGGTGGAGGCCGTCCCCGAAGAGGAATTCAATGTCTGGCTGGCGGAACAGAAAGCAGCCGCCCAGAAGGAGCGTGAGCTGACGCAGAAGGACTGGACCATGGACGAGCTCATGGCCCGTGGCGAGAAAGCTTACCAGACCGCCTGTGCAGCGTGTCACCAGCCTGACGGCAGCGGTGCACCGCCGGCGTTCCCGGCACTCAAGGGCAGTCCGATTGCCACCGGAGACGTGACCGCGCACATCGACATCGTGGTCAACGGCAAAGCCGGTACAGCGATGCAGGCCTTCGGTAACCAGTTGAGTGAGGTGGACCTGGCAGCGGTGATTACCTACGAGCGGAACGCCTGGGGTAACAACACCGGTGACATGGTCACGCCCAAGGAAATTCTGGATTACAAGAATCAGCAGTAATCGACGCCAGATAATAACGATCACCAGCCACAATTAACGGCGGTAACGGGGGTTTTCATGAGTGCGGTTGCAGATACCCACGCCCAGGAACATCATCACGGCCCGGCCAAAGGCATAAGCCGATGGCTGCTGACCACCAACCACAAGGACATCGGGACCATGTACCTGGTGTTCAGTTTCGCCATGTTCCTCCTTGGGGGAACCATGGCCATGGTGATTCGGGCGGAACTTTTCCAGCCCGGCCTGCAGATCGTGCAGCCGGAATTCTTCAACCAGATGACCACCATGCACGGTCTGATCATGGTGTTCGGTGCAGTCATGCCCGCCTTCGTGGGGCTGGCGAACTGGATGCTGCCGCTGATGATCGGTGCGCCGGACATGGCGCTGCCACGGATGAACAACTGGAGTTTCTGGCTGCTGCCGTGCGCGTTCCTGATTCTGGTATCCACGCTGTTCATGGAGGGCGGTGCGCCCAACTTCGGCTGGACGTTCTACGCGCCGCTGTCGACGACCTACGGCCCGCCGAGTACCACCTTCTTCATTTTCGCGGTCCACATCATGGGGATCTCCTCCATCATGGGCGCGATCAATGTGATCGCCACCATCCTGAACCTGCGTGCGCCGGGCATGACCCTGATGAAGATGCCCCTGTTCGTGTGGACCTGGCTGATCACCGCCTTCCTGCTGATCGCGGTCATGCCGGTTCTGGCCGGCGTGGTCACCATGATGCTGATGGACATCAACTTCGGCACCAGCTTCTTTGACGCCTCCGGTGGCGGTGACCCGGTTCTGTTCCAGCATGTGTTCTGGTTCTTCGGGCACCCCGAGGTCTACATCATGATCCTGCCGGCCTTTGGTGCCGTGTCCCACATCATTCCGGCGTTCTCGCGCAAGCCGCTGTTCGGGTATGCCTCGATGGTGTATGCGGTGGGTGCCATCGCGTTGCTCTCGTTCGTGGTCTGGGCTCACCACATGTTCACCGTGGGCATCCCCATCGCCGGGCAGCTGTTCTTCATGTACGCCACCATGCTGATCGCGGTGCCGACCGGGGTGAAGGTTTTCAACTGGGTGGCCACCATGTTCCGGGGCTCCCTGACCTTCGAGGCGCCCATGCTGTTTGCCGTTGCCTTCGTGATTCTGTTCACCATCGGTGGTTTCTCGGGACTGATGCTCGCCATTGCCCCGGCGGATTTCCAGTATCACGACACCTACTTCGTGGTGGCTCACTTCCACTATGTGCTGGTCCCCGGTGCCATCTTCGGCATCTTCGCGTCCGCTTATTTCTGGCTGCCCAAGTGGACCGGTCATATGTATGACGAGACCCTGGCCAAGACCCATTTCTGGTTGTCTTTTGTCGGCATGAATCTGGCCTTCTTCCCCATGCACTTCCTCGGGCTGGCCGGCATGCCGCGCCGGATACCCGATTACGCCCTGCAGTTTGCCGACTTCAACATGATTTCCAGCATCGGTGCGTTCATGTTTGGCGTCACCCAGCTGCTGTTCCTGCTGATCGTGATCAAGTGTGTCAGGGGCGGTAAAGAAGCTGCGGCAAAACCGTGGGATGGTGCAGAGGGTCTGGAATGGACCGTACCTTCGCCGGCGCCTTATCACACCTTTGCCACGCCGCCGGAGGTAAAGTGAGGCCCCGGCAAGACCGGTGAAGGTGAGAACAAAAACAAACGCAAACGGCTAAGCCATCGGAGACTGTCATGGCGGAAAACCAGACCTACTACGTTCCGGAACAGAGCAAATGGCCAATCGTTGCAACGGTCGGCCTGGGTGTCACGCTGTACGGTGTCGCCTCGATCATGGTGAACAGCAACCAGGGGGAAAGCACCACTGCGTCCTGGGTGATGTTCTTCATTGGTGCCCTGATCATGGCCTACATGCTGTTCGGCTGGTTCGGGAGTGTGATCAGGGAGGGCCGCGCCGGCCTGTACAGTGACCAGATGGACCGCTCATTCCGTTGGGGAATGAGTTGGTTCATCTTCTCGGAAGTCATGTTTTTTGCGGCTTTCTTCGGTGCACTGTTCTATGTGCGGGTGTTTGCGGTGCCCTGGCTGGGCGGTGAGGGGGACAGGGGGTCCTCAGCCATGCTGTGGGAGGGCTTCAATGCCGCCTGGCCGCTGGTCCAGAACCCGAATCCCGAAGCCTACCCGGGGCCCAGCGAGGTCATCGGTCCCTGGGGACTGCCTTTGATGAACACCATTTTGCTGGTCACCTCGTCCTTTACGATCACGATCGCCCACCATGCACTCAAGGCCGGCCACCGGGCCAAGACCAAGTTATGGCTGGGCGCCACCATCGCGCTGGCGGTCGTGTTCATGTTTGTTCAGGGATACGAGTATATTCACGCCTACCAGGATCTGAACCTGACTCTGCAATCCGGCATTTATGGCACCACTTTCTTCATGTTGACCGGATTCCACGGCGCACACGTGCTGCTGGGATCGATCATGCTGACCGTTATGTTGTTGCGAATCTTCAAGGGCCACTTCACGGCAGAAAATCATTTCGGTTTCGAGGCGGCGGCCTGGTACTGGCACTTCGTGGATGTGGTCTGGCTTGGCCTGTTCGTGTTTGTTTACATCATCTGACGGGAAAAGCGGTCAGGGCGTCGGATTCAGTGTCAGGCTGCCCTGCCACAAGGCAATCAGGATAATCGCCAGGAGCAATATGCTGAGCGCGACCCGGACAGCGAGCGAATTGACCACCCGATTGGTTTTGCCACCGTCCCGGATCAGGAAGAACAATCCGCTGAACAGGCTGGCAATAACGGCGAGCATCAGGACAACGATGACGGCCTTAAGCATGGGAATCCCTGTTGTTATAGGTTTGGGGGTTGCCCGAAACCGGAAATTTCCGGTGCCGGTGGAGTCACTATAGCAAAGCATGGCTGATCCGCAGGCATCAAAGAGAAAATGGCGTTTTGACTGGCGATTGATGCTATTCAGCGGCTTCTTTCTGCCGTTGCTGATTGGCCTCGGCTTCTGGCAACTGGACCGGGCCGGCCAAAAACAGGCGATGCTCGATGGCTGGCAACAGCAGGCGCAAACCCTTCCCTGGCCGCAACTGATCGAGGGCGAGGTGCGTTCCGGCAAACCGGTCCGGGTCACCGGCCTGTACGGCGATCATACCTGGCTGCTGGATAATCGCACCCGCGACGGTGTTCCGGGTTATGAAGTCATCACGGACTTCCATCCGCTGGAGGGCCCACCGGTACTGGTGAATCGAGGCTGGATCCAGGCACCCCGCAACCGGGAACGATTGCCGCAGATCGACACACCGGAGGGCCTGCTTGAACTTGCCGGCCGGCTTGCCGACTATCCGGTACCACCGGTGCTCGCCGAGTCGGATCAGGCAGAGCAGGAGTGGCCGCGCCGGGTTCAGCGTCTTCCCAGAGCCGCCGCCGGCCATGCGGTGGAAGGTTTGCCGGCAGTGATTATCCGCCTGGACAGTGGCCAACAGCCCGGGGCTTTCCGGGCAGACTGGACGCCGGACCTGATGGGGCCTGGAACCCATTATGGCTATGCAGCTCAGTGGTTTGCGCTTGCCGTGGCACTGACTATATTGACTGTAGCGGCGAGTTATCGAAAGACAGGAGCCAATAATGACAATGACAATGGCTGACAAGGGTACCCAGCATCAAGAGTCTGACCAACCGACACCCGACCAGGTCCGCCGGGGGCGTCGCACCGCCTTCCTGCTGTTTGCCCTAGGCTTTGGCCCGATGATTATTGCCACGGTCATGTTCTACACCGGCTGGCTCAATCCGGCCGGGCATACCAACAACGGTACACTGGTTCAGCCGGTGGTTCCGGTTCAGGCGCTCCACCTCCAGACCACATCCGGTGAACCGGTTGAGGCAAGGTTCGGGCCCGACAAGGTCGACCCCCAGTGGCTGCTTATGGTGGTCGCAGGTACTTGTGGCAGCGACTGCCAGGAACTGCTGTACCTTGCCCGACAGGTCAACATTGCCCTGGGCAAGAACGCCAACCGGGTCTCCCGGGCGGCGGCATTGGGGGCGGTCCCGCCGGGTCTTTCCTCCAAATGGTCGCGGGAATACAGCCTGATGGAACGTCTGGTGCCCGCCGAGGGCGCCACGCCGGCCTGGCCGACCGGCGTCGATCCCGACACTGAACCCAGGATCCTGCTGGTGGATCCGTTCGGCAATGTGATGATGCACTACGGATCGGAACACAGTGGCAAGGACATGCTCGAGGACCTCAAGCATCTTCTCAAGCTGTCCCAGATTGGCTGAGGCCGGAGGTTGTTGCAGTGAATCAGTCTGCCCGTTCCGATTGCTCGAATTCCGGAATCCACCGAACCATGGCCCGTTGGGCGACCTTCGCAGCCTGCCTGGCGGTGGTGGTCATCATGCTGGGCGCCTGGACCCGGCTGGTGCATGCCGGCCTGGGCTGCCCGGACTGGCCGGGCTGCTACGGCTTCCTGACCGTGCCCCAGAGTGAGTCCAGTATTGCTATCGCCAACGCCCGCTTCCCGGAAACCCCGGTGGATGTGGAGAAGGGCTGGCCGGAAATGATCCACCGTTATGCCGCCGGGACGCTTGGGCTGGTGGTTTTCGGCCTCGCGGCGCTCGCCGTGCGGCATCGCAAGACCGGCGTACCGGTCAGGCTACCTCTGTTCATCGCCGGGTTCATCGTTCTCCAGGGCGCGTTCGGCATGTGGACGGTCACCCTGAAACTCTGGCCCCAGGTAGTCGCCCTGCACCTGCTGGGCGGCTTCACCACCCTGAGCCTGCTTACCTTGTTGAGCCTGCGCCTGTGGAGGAAGGCAAGAGCCCTACCCAGACCCGTGACGGCGCCCGGCCTGGCCCGGTTCCGGCCCTGGCTCTACGGCGGATTACTGCTGGTCGTGCTGCAGATCGCCCTGGGCGCCTGGACTGCGGCGAACTATGCGGCGGTGGCGTGTACCGATCTGCCCACCTGCCAGGGCCAGTGGTGGCCGGAAGGCATGGATTTTCGCCATGGCTTTGACGTCGCCCAGCACGTGGGTCCGAACTACCTGGGCGGGCAGCTGACGGCGGATGGTCGGGTCGCCATTCATGTCACCCATCGCCTTGGCGCGATGGTCGTGTTGGCCTGGTTTACGGTCCTGTTGGCCCTGATGTGGCAGCGGCGCGGTGCCAGCGGTCTGGACCGGTCCATTATCCTGGTGGCGGCGGTACTGGCCGCGCAGATTGCGCTGGGACTGGCCAACGTGCTTCTTCACATTCCTCTTTCAATCGCGGTGGCTCATAACGCGATGGGTGCGGGACTGCTGCTGGCCGTGATTCATCTCGTCTGGCGCCACCATCTGCTACCCGGGACCCAGACTACAAACGCAACCCAAACGACAACCATAAATCGGGAGGTAACGGCATGAGCGAGCAAGTGAAGGCGCTGCCGGCCCGGAATAACGCGAGTGTTTCCGGAAAGACCATTTCCTGGCGGGATTACCTGGAGCTGACCAAGCCCCGGGTGGTTGCGTTGATGATCCTGACCTCCGTGATCGGCATGCTGCTGGCGGCTCCGGGGGTGCCCGGCTGGAGCGTACTGCTGTTTGGTAACCTGGGCATCGCCCTGCTGGCGGGTGCTGCTGCGGTCGTGAACCACGTCGTGGATCAGAAGATCGACACCGTTATGGCCCGCACCCGCAAGCGCCCGGTCGCCACGGGCAAGATTGCCCCGACCGATGCCATCGTGTTTGCCACCCTGCTGGCCTGCCTTGGCATGGCCATCCTGATGCTGATGGTCAATCACCTGACGGCCTGGCTGACCCTGGCCTCTCTGGTGGGTTACGCGGGCGTCTATACCCTGTTCCTGAAACGGGCGACACCCCAGAACATCACCATCGGCGGCCTCGCCGGTGCGATGCCACCCTTGCTGGGCTGGACCGCGGTCACTGGGCAGGTGGAAGGTCACGCCCTGCTGTTGGTCCTGATCATCTTCGCGTGGACACCGCCGCACTTCTGGGCTCTGGCCATCCACCGCAAGGAGGAGTACGCCAAGGCAGGAATCCCGATGTTGCCGGTTACCCACGGCAACAAGTACACCGAGCTGCATATCCTGCTGTACACCCTGATGTTGCTGGCGGTCAGCCTGCTACCGTTTGTCACAGGCATGTCCGGCGGTATCTATCTCATCGGTGCCCTGGCCCTTGGCCTGCGCTTCCTGCAGTACGCCATCCGGCTGCTGAAGGGTGATGATCGCCGCGTCGCCCTGAATACCTTCAAGTATTCCATCACTTATCTCATGGCGCTGTTTGTGGTACTCCTTGTGGATCATTTCGTTTTCTTCTAACCCGAGGCACACAGTCTGGAGGAGTGGGTGGGGGTACCTTTTCTGGCGGGAACAATTGTCTGAGCGTAGCGAGTTGTTTGTTCCCAGAAGAAAAGGTACCCCCGCCCGCTCCTAGTCCCGGAGTTTGGTATTGGAGTACTGATGAATCGGTCCGTGCGGATAACGCTGGTTGCGCTGCTGTTAATTGTTCTGCTGATTTTTGGTCTTGTGGTTGCCCGCCAGGTTTATCTGGTGGGCGGAGATCCGCAGCCGGCGCCGGATCTCGCCGAATTCAATACCTATGTGTATGACCAGGCCAAGCCCTTGGTGCCGTTCACACTGACCAACGAGAACGGCGAGACAGTGACCCGGGAAGATCTGAAGGGGCGCTGGACCTTCGCCTTTGTCGGCTACACCAACTGCCCGGATATCTGTCCGGCGGCGATGGCGAATCTGCGCCAGCTGGACCAGCGCCTGCCGGCGGAGTTGCCGCAGCCGGACTACCTGCTAATCAGTGCCGATCCGGAACACGACACGCCGCAGAAGCTGAAGGATTACACTGCCTTCTTCGGGGAGCACTTCCACGGCCTGACCGGGGATCTCGAAACCACCCGGGCCCTGGCGAAGAGCCTGAGCGCGGTGTTCGTCCACCGGGAGGTGGACGGGGAGTTGCTGGTGGATCACAGCGGTCATTTTGCGTTGCTGAACCCGGACGGACAGCTGCAGGCGCTGATTCAGCCACCGCACCGGCCGGAGGAACTGGCCCAGGCCTTTGAGCGGATCTATCAGTGGGCCAAGGCCAATCGGGAACGGACAAGCTCCTGATCGACGGGTATTTTTGGCCATGGTCCAAAAGACATCCGGTCAGGGGTGGCTTAGACTGTTGGGCTGATTAACCGACCGCCGGATTGTTCGCCGATGCCAACCCAGAGTTCCACCCCACCCAAAGAGCTGTTTTCCGTCCTTGCCGCCGGTGCGCTGGTGTTGCTGGTGGTTCACGGTCTTGGCCGGTTCATTTACACCCCTCTGCTGCCCTACCTGGTCGACGATGGTCAGTTCAGTGCGGCTAACGGCGCGGCGGTGGCCACCTGGAACTACCTGGGCTACCTGATGGGCGCCATGCTGGCGATCCGCTGGCACCGGATTGACCAGATTCGCACGCTGCTGCCGGTATCCCTCGCCGTCCATGTGATCACGACCCTGGTGATCACCCAGACCGATAACCTGACCTTCATTTCGGCCAGTCGCTGGCTGAACGGTGTGGCCAACGGCATGGTGTTTGTCCATGCGCCGGCGCTGATTCTCGAGTGGCTGGTCTTGCGTAACCGGGCCTCCAGAAGCGGGCTCGTCTACATCGGTGTCGGCCTCGGGTTACTGGTGTCCAGTGGCCTGGTAACCGGCAGTGCCAACTGGCTAGAGGGCGGTGAGCGCTGGTGGCCGGCGGCGCTGCTGTCCATTCCATTGGCGTGGTGGGGCGCGGCCAGGCTGATGCGGCTCGAGGTGCCCGTCGGCGAGCTGAACCATACCGGCAAGCCGGTCACCACTCCATTGCTGGACCGGGCCAGTATTCCCCTGTTCCTGTCCTACGCCGGTGCCGGTCTCGGCTACATTCTGCCGATGACCTTCCTGCCCCTGCTAGCGAAGCTGGAGCTGTCCCCGGGCCACTGGCTGCTGGACGGCACCTGGGTCATCGTGGCTCTGTTTACCATTCCCGCGCCCTGGCTCTGGAACAAGCTGGGCGGCAAAATCGGCGATCTCCCGGCTCTCAAGCTGAACTTTCTGATTCAGCTACTGGGCGTCCTGGCTGCCGTCATCCTGCCTGAGGGGCTTGGACTGATCCTGTGCGCGGCTCTGGTCGGTAGCACCTTCCTCGGTACCGTCCTGTTGACCCAGCGTATCGGTCGCGCCCTGCATCCGCATCAGGGCCCGCGGCTGTCAGCGGCCATGGTGGCGCTCTATGGGTTCACCCAAATGGTGGGGCCCTGGCTGACCAAGCAGTGGCTCGATGGCGGCGGCACGCTGGTGTCGGCGTTCGGTATTGGGGTGGGGGCACTGGCGTTCGGGCTGGTGTTCGCGTTCTTCGTGCCCCGGCCGGAAATCTGGCATGCGCGTGAACCCTGACAACGACGGCAACACTATGCTGCCCATAGACCGAATCCTGCCGGAGCTGAAAACGACTCTGGTGACCAATACGACCGTCCTGTTACAGGCTCCTCCGGGCGCGGGGAAGACCACCCGTGTACCTCTGGTTCTGCTGGATGCCCCCTGGCGGGAGGATCGCAAGATTCTGATGCTGGAGCCGAGGCGGCTGGCGGCGCGCTCGGCTGCGCGATTCATGGCCAGACAGCTGGGTGAGTCGCCGGGCCAGACAGTGGGTTACCGAACCCGGCTGGATACCCGGGTTTCCGGTACCACCCGGATTGAGGTCGTCACAGAGGGCATCCTGACGCGCCTGATCCAGAACGACCCCATGCTGGAAGACTACGCCGCCGTTCTATTCGACGAATTCCACGAGCGTTCCCTGCAGGCAGACCTGGGACTGGCCCTGGTGCGTGAGTCCCAGCAAGCACTGCGGGAAGACCTGCGTTTGCTGGTGATGTCGGCCACGCTGGAAACAGCGTCCATCGCCCGGTTTCTTGGTGATGTGCCGGTGATCAGTAGCGAAGGGCGGGCGTATCCGGTGGAAGTGGCTTACCGGCCAGCGCCCCGGAACGCACGGCTTGTGGATCAGGTGGTGGCGGTGGTGCAGGAAGCCCTTCGTGACCAGACCGGTTCCCTGTTGGTCTTCCTGCCCGGTGCTGGCGAGATCCGCCGGGTGGCGCAGCAGCTGCAGGGCCAGGTGCCGGATCACGTCGTTCTGGCGCCCCTGTATGGCAACCTCAGTGGCGAAGCTCAGGACCGGGCCATTGCGCCTGCCCCGGATGGTACCCGAAAGGTGGTGCTGGCGACCGCCATAGCCGAGACCAGTCTGACAATCGAGGGTGTGCGGGTGGTCATCGACGCCGGTCAGCAGCGTCGGGCGGTGTTCGATGCCAACAGTGGCATGACCCGATTGGTAACCGGCCGGGTATCGAAGGCGTCGGCGGAACAACGAAAGGGCCGGGCTGGCCGGGTGGAACCGGGTGTCTGTTACCGGCTCTGGAGTGAATCGGAGCAGTTTGGTCTGGCGGAGTTCACGCCCCCGGAAATTCGGGAGGCGGATCTGGCGCCACTGGTGCTGGAGCTGGCCCAATGGGGCGCTCGCTCGCCAGACCAGGTGGCCTGGATTGACCCTCCTCCCCGGCCCCACTGGCAACAGGCGGTGGCCCTGCTGCAATGGCTTGACCTGCTTGATGACCAGGGAGCCATCACCGACCATGGCAAGGCGGCGCGGGACCTCGGTATTCACCCCCGTCTGGCTCATATGGTCCTTCGCGGACGGAAGCTGGGATTCGGCGGGCTGGCAGCGGAGTTGGCCGCTCTGCTCGGGGAGAGGGATCTGCTGGGGCCGGGTGAAGGGGCGGACCTGCACCAAAGGGTCCGCCAGCTGCGCGGCGAGTTGGGCGGTCGGCGCGTCGATCCGGCCCGGCTGAAAGCCGTGCGGCAGGCGGCAAAACGTCTGGATACCGGTGCCCTCCAGGGCCCGGAACCGGGTGAGGCCCTTGTGGGCCGATTGCTGGCCCAGGCCTATCCTGACCGGATCGCTCGCCGGCGCAGCGGATCGGCACCGCGCTATCAACTGAGCAATGGCAAGGGGGCGGTGTTGCGAGAGGAGGATCCCCTCGCCCGCCACGACTGGCTGGTGGCTGCCGATCTGGATGGCAAGGCCCGGGAGGCGGCCATTTACCTGGCTGCACCGGTGGATCTACCGGACCTGGAACAGGATCTGGCCGACCACATCACGGAGCAGGACGAGGCCCTGTGGGATGACCGGCGGGGCACCGTGGTTGCCCGCAAGGTGCGGAAGCTCGGGGAGCTGGTGCTGGCCGAGCAGGCATTGCCCCAGGTGGATCCCGCGCTGCTTCAGCAGGGTCTGCTGGATGCGGTGCGCAGGAAAGGGCTGGACAGTCTGCCCTGGACGCCCGAAGCGCGGCAGTGGTGTGCCCGGGTCCGATTGCTGGCGGAAACATTTCCGGGGGACTGGCCGGATACCGGGGATGATGCCCTGCTGGCAAGCCTGGACACCTGGCTGGGCCCGTTCCTTGCCGGTCTGCAGCGCTGGTCCGATCTCGCCAGGCTTGATCTTCACCAGGCCCTGGGCTCGCTGCTGGATTACCAACAGCAGCAACAGCTGGAAACCCTGGCGCCCCGAACCCTGACCATTCCCGCCGGGCAGACAGTCACGCTTGATTACACCCCGGACAACGGTCCGGTGCTTGCAGCCAAGCTTCAGGCCCTCTTTGGCTGGACTGAAACCCCCAGAGTGGCCGGCGGCGAGGTCCCGGTGGTCATCCACCTGTTGTCCCCGGCGCAGAGGCCTCTGGCGGTCACCGCCGACCTGAGCAGTTTCTGGCGCAATGCCTATCCGGACGTGCGTAAGGACATGCGTGGTCGCTACCCCAAGCACCCCTGGCCGGAGGATCCGTTTACCGCCGAGGCCCAGCAGGGAACGAAAAAACGCCCTGATCGCTGACCCGTCCGGTGACCAGCCGCACCGGCACGGTTTCGAAGTAGATATTGCGGGTCCGGATATGGGCGCCGGTGGGGCCACAGAGTTCTTCCGGCGCCATTTCCTCAAGATGCACCGACCCGGTCGTAGCGGAACTGTCCTTGAAGCTGTCTGCCAGCACCCAGAGAGGTTTGCCCCGGTCCCGGGCAGCAAGGGCGAGCAGATAGCTGCCACTCTTGTTCACGAAGTGCTGGTCTGAAAGCCAGGTGTCGCAGCCACTGAACGCAATATCCGCTGCGGGGACGAACAGTCCCAGCTGGGCATCGGTGATCAGGGTTACCGGGATCCCCAGCTCATCCAGCTCCCGGGCCAGGGTAAACCCCTCGTTGCCGGGACTGCTCTGGGTGCAGATGACAGAAAAGGGGT
This sequence comes from Marinobacter sp. C7, assembly GCF_022343555.1. Lineage (GTDB taxonomy): Bacteria > Pseudomonadota > Gammaproteobacteria > Pseudomonadales > Oleiphilaceae > Marinobacter. Next base: position 378,556 of record NZ_JAKQZH010000002.1, read on the forward strand.
GCTGGCGTTCAGCCAGCAACCGTAACAGGGCCACCACCTGGGAGCTGCGGCTGTGGGTAAGGATGGTCGCCTGTTCGGGCACCAGCTCGGCGGCGCTGAGGGCAACCCGCTCGTTGGCCCGGGTCAGCTGTTCCAGTACCGAACTGACCACCGGGGCGGCCTGCTCGGACACATTGCTGTGGTCTCGCCAGGCGCCAAACAGCTCCCGGCAGCGAGCTATGGCGTTGGCCAGGGGGACCATGCTCGGTCGGGCTGCGCTCAGGCTCTCGAAGAGTTCATCCAGGGCAGTGGCGGGCACGGTTTCCGAGAGCAGCCACTGGTGAATCCCCTGAATCGTTTTTCGTGCCAGCTGTGTTGCTCCGGACTGTTGATCCTCTCGGGTGGTTTCGAGGATGGCGCGAGCCTTTGTATCCATGGTGATTTCTCCGGTTTTCTTTGGATGTCCGGTCTATCAGAGCGTAGCAGGGTTTCTCTCAGCTCGATTTTGTCGGGGTCGACGGATAATACCGCTTGCCAGATGCCCGAAGCTGAATAAAATGCGTGCAGTTTCCCATCAGTGCGGCAGTCACCATGCACCTTGTTTCCTTCAATGCGTTCCGTACCCTCGGTTTTCCCGACACCACCGTGCTCAAGCCCGAGCACTACCTGCAGCACAAGGCGCTGCTGAGGGAGGCAGACTGGGTGCTGTTCCCGGAATACTGGCAACTGAACGCCCTGGTCCACGGCCTCAAGTGCCGGGTGTTCCCCAGTGTTGCCAGCTACCGGATCGGCCATGACAAGGTCGAGATGACCCGCGCGTTTCAGACCGTGGCACCGGAACACACGCCGTGGACCATGATCGAGGCCAACGGCCCCCGGGAGCGCGAGATGGTCTGGGACGCCATGGGCCTGCCCTTCGTGGCCAAGCTTCCTAAGGCCAGCATGGGCGACGGTGTATGGCTGATCGAGACCCGGGAGGACTGGCGCCGCTACTGCGAACGCACCGAGGTACTCTACGCCCAGGAATACCTGCCCATCGATCGTGATGTCCGGGTGGTGGTGATCGGGGATGAGGTACTGACGGCCTACTGGCGCACCCAGGCGGACCAGGGCTTCTACAACAACGTGGCCCGGGGTGGCCGGATCGACAACAGCCCGGTGCCGCAGGCGGCGATCGACCTGGCGCTGAGGCTTGCCCGGGAGCTCGGGGTAGATCATGCCGGGTTCGATATCGCGCTGGTGGAAGGTTACCCCTACGTGCTGGAGTTCAACCGGCTGTTTGGCAACAAGGGCCTGGACAAGGGCACCGACCTGCAGCAGGCCATTCTCGGGTATCTGAAACAACAGAGCGAACCCCGGGATCCGGACGGTCCTACCGGACCGCCGCGGTGGCCGGTGGCGGTCTGAGCCTGTGCTCTGGTGACAATTTCCATGCCATAACCCTCCCACCCTGTTTGTTTTACCTATGGGTAGATATGCGCATTTGCGGTGATCGGGGAAAAGCCCGATGATCGCGCCATCTTACGGGTGCTGCAGCGTTGCTGTAGCGCCTTTTTTTATGCCTGTTTGCCCTGTGGAGGGAAACACCACCCATGACCGAAGCCGTTAACGCCAACATCGCCGATTACTACGACACCGAGACCTTCAAGCGCATCAAGGATTTTGCCGACACCCGAGAAACGCCGTTTGTGGTGATCGATACCAAAACCATTGACCGCCAGTACAACGAGCTGGTGGAAGGCTTTCCCTATGCCAAGGTTTACTACGCGGTGAAGGCGAACCCGGCCCCGCAGATCCTGACCATGCTGCGGGACAAGGGTGCCAACTTCGACATCGCCTCGGTCTATGAGCTGGAGAAAGTGCTGGCCCTGGGTGTGACCGGCGACCGCATCAGCTATGGCAACACCATCAAGAAGGCGAAGGACATCCGCACGTTCTACGAGCAGGGTGTTCGCCTGTTCGCCACCGATTCCGAGGCCGACCTGCGCAACATTGCCAGGGCCGCGCCGGGGTCGAGGGTGTACGTACGCATCCTGACCGAGGGCACCCTGACGGCGGACTGGCCGCTGTCCCGAAAGTTCGGCTGTCAGACCGACATGGCCATGGACCTGCTGATCCTCGCCCGTGATCTCGGTCTCGTGCCTTATGGCGTGTCTTTCCACGTCGGTTCCCAGCAGCGGGAAATCGGTGCATGGGATGCGGCCCTGAACAAGGTGAAGGTGATCTTCGAGCGCCTGAAGGAAGAGGACGGCATCGAGCTGAAGATGATCAACATGGGCGGTGGCTTCCCCGCGAACTACATTACCCGCACCAATGAGCTGGGGGTGTATGCCGAAGAAATTACCCGATTCCTGCGTGAGGATTTTGGCGACGCGCTGCCGGAGATCATCATCGAACCGGGACGCTCACTGATTTCCAACGCCGGTGTGCTGGTCAGTGAGGTGGTGCTGATTTCCCGGAAGTCCCGCACCGCCCTGCACCGTTGGGTGTTCACCGATGTGGGCAAGTTCTCGGGGCTGATCGAGACACTTGATGAAGCCATCAAGTTTCCGATCTGGACGGAGAAGGCTGGTGAGGGCGAGGACTGTGTGATCGCGGGGCCGACCTGTGACAGCGCCGATATCATGTATGAGCATCACAAGTATCCTTTGCCGCTGAATCTGGCGATCGGGGATCGGATGTATTGGCTTTCAACCGGGGCCTATACGACGACCTACAGTGCCGTCGAGTTTAATGGGTTTCCTCCGCTCAAGGACTACTACATCTGAGTGGCGGGGTGACCTGGGGGGTGGCCGAGGCAAGGGGTGCTTGTTCTTCGGGCACAAACACTCCCGGGGTCAGAAGAAGGCGTTCTTCTGACCCCAATTTCATGACCCTTCCCCGGTCTCTTCGTCATGCTCCGGGGTCAGAAGAAGGCGTTCTTCTGACCCCATCTTCACGCCCCTCCCTGCGCCTGAGGTCCAGCGTAAACGCCAGCGGCAGCACCGCCACGCTGTATCCGATCATCACCATCACCGCATGACGTACGTCACCGGTCCAGTCGGCCAGCAAACCACCCAGCATGGGTACCGAGAATGCCAGGGTGTAGCCCACCAGGAAGGTGCCGGCGGACAGGCGGCCGGTTTCTTCGGAGCTGACCAGCAGTGGCGGCAGGGCAACCAGCAGGATCAGGAGGATACCGGCGACGAAACTCATCAGGGTGGCGCTGGCAATGGACCACCAGCCGTCCAGGACAATGGCGCCGGCGGTGCCAAGGATGCTCAGGGTAGCCATGGCCACGATCAGCATCCGCCGACCGACCCAGGCACGGGCGAATTTGAGCATGGCCAGGGAGGCGAAGACCTGGGCGATGTTGTACCAGAACAGGGCCTCGGAGAGCTTGTCGAACTGGCCCTGCTGCTCGAGCAGGTTGCCCATGTAGGCGTTAAGGCCAAAGAACATGGATCCTGACAGGCCCAGCAGCAGGCCGATTTTCAGGGTCAGCGGGTTGCTCCAGTCCGGCAGCCAGGCGGCTTTGCGGACGGGGCGGGCCAGGTCCCGTCCGGGCAGGAACAGGGCTGCGGCGACCAGTAGGGCCGGTAGCGACCAGGCCATCAGGGTGGCGCGCCAGCTGTTGTCCAGCAGGGGCATCAGCACCGGCAAGGTAATGCCGGCGCCGATGAACTCGCCCATGAGCATGCCGTTCATGTAGATCGCGGAGCCCAGGGCCAGATGGTGTGGTTGCAGCCAACGTGGCAACAGGGCGGGCAGGGCCGGTTGCATCATGGCAACGCCGAGGCCCATGACGGCACTGGCAAGCATCAGCGTCATGGTTTCCGGTGCGAGGCCACGGCTGGCGGAGCCGATCACCATGATGACCATGGCCAGCGCCAGGGTGTTCCTTGGTCCGATGCGGGAGATGGCCAGGGAGCCGGGCATGGCGCCGATGGCGAGCATCAGGATGGGCAGGGTGGTCAGGGCGCCGGTCAGTGCCTTGGAGAGGGCGAGCTCTTCGCCGATAAAGGGCGCCAGGGGCGGCGCCACAAGGACGGGGATCCGCAGGTAAACGCCGGATAGCCAAAGCAACACCGCCACCGGCAGCAGTCGGGCTGGCGGTGGCGGTGTGGTCGCGGCCTGGTGTTCAGCCACGGTATGCCGGATCAGTCTTCGCTGGTGTCCGGCAGGTAAGCGCCGTCTTCGTCATGCACTTCGCGGCCGGTAACCGGCGGGTTGAAGGCGCAGATCAGGCGCATGTCTTCAGTGCCGCCGTACAGGGTATGCTGGTCGTGCTTGTCGAGTGCATAGAGGGTGCCGTCGGTGATTTCATGCACCTCACCGGTGGCCTTGTCCAAAATTTTGCCGTTACCGCCTACACAATAAACGGCTTCGAGGTGGTGCTTGTACCAGAGGTTCAGTTCGGCGCCTGCCGGAATGATGGTCTCGTGGAACGAGAAGCCCATGCCGTCCTTTTTCAGGAGCATGCGGCGGCTGGTCCAGCCCGGGCCGGTGACTTCGCGCTCGGTACCGATGATGTCTTGCACTCGTACAATTTTCATTCGCATTCCTCATTTTGTGATGGAATAGCCATACAGTATAAACACGCGCTTCAGGCCCGGTTCAACCGCCAGTCGTCATAAACCGCCATGGCCTGTTCGACGGCGGCAGCGAGTTTTTGGCGCTGCTGGTCGTTCAGCGGGCGCTGTTTCCGGCAGCGGTCCAAGGCCCGCTGGATCTCCCGCCGGCTGGTCTTGTCCAGCTCTTCCAGCCAGTGGTGATCAGCCGGTTCCAGTTCCAGCAGATCGCGGCCGGCATGGTTCCGGTGGCTGATGTGCCACCAGTGATCCACGGCACGTCCCAGTACAACATAGCCGAACTGGCTGTCCTGTACAGGGCCGAAGCTGGCGGTTTTCAGGCCGTCTTTCAGAGGCCCGATGTTCAGTGCCGGAAGAATCAGCCGGTCGCCGTAGAAATAACTGCCGGCGGCACCGATCAGACCGCCGACCAACGCCCCGGTCCCCAGCGACGAACCCAGGGTTATGGCATCAATGCCGGCGCCGCCCACGGCACCGGCGCCAAAGCCGGCGGTCGCCAGGTAACGTTTGCTGACCGCCCAGTGTTTTCGGGTATCCTCAGAGAACAGATCGTGCTGGCTGTGCCATTGCAGTTCGGCTTCCTGGCGCTGGATGCGCTGGTGCTGGTACAGGTGCTCAATCTCCATTCGCAGGGTCTGTTCGCGCTGGCGCTGATGCCGGTACCATCGCTCCCTCAGGGTATCGGCCAGGCTGGCATCGCTGATCTCCGCCACCTGGTTGAGGGTCAGGGTGCGTTTTTCCTGCCAGGACATCAGATCCTCCAGGGCGCGGGCAATCAGGCCGGCGGCCTGCTGCCGTCGCTGGCTGCGCTGTTCGGACAGGAACCGGGTGGCCTTTTCCAGCGGTTCTTCCCAGTCCGGCTCCAGCTGACCGAATGCCCGTAACAGGCTGAGATGTTGTTCAAACGGGGCCCGAACGGCGTCGAATTTCCGCACTACCTGGAAAAACTGGCCAAGTGCTGACTGCCAGGTATCACTGTGGTCGTCCTCGCCGATGCTGTTGATCAGGGCCAGGCTGGGGCGACCGGTCCAGCGCAGGATGGTCATTTCCGCCTCGTGTTCGGCACTGTAAGGCACCGAGCCGTCCACCACATAAATAATTCCCGCCCCCTCCACGATTGGCGCCAGCAATTCGCATTCGTCGACAAATCGTTTGTCGTCCCGGTGCTGGAGCACGAAGGCCCTGACCGTTTCCGGGTGGTCCGATGCGGAAATACTGTGCGCCTCCAGCCACTGCAGCACCCTCCGGGGCCGCTGGAAGCCGGGGGTGTCCACCAGGGTGTAGAGAACCTGGCCGTCGACAGTCAGTGGATAATCCTGCCGGGCCCGGGTGGTGCCTGGTTCCAGCGCAATGGCGATGGCGTCGTTCTGGGACAGGGTGGCCACGACACTGGATTTGCCCTTGTTCGGGTGGCCGACGACGGCGAACACCGGTGGTGTGGTCATTGCTGGACGCTCCCTGCGAGGTACGGACCCGGCTGGTCGGTGGGTGGCAAGGCCACCGAGGCGAAGCCATCCGGCAGGCGTTCGGTGAAACGCAGCCAGGGTTGGACGAGGTGTGGTTGGGGTAATCGGTTCGGGTCGTGGGCCAGTGGCAGCAGGGCCACCCGGGTACCCGAGGGCCAGCATTCACGGGCCGATTCCAGAAAGTCATGAAGCTCGCCGGTGGGAGGTTCCCAGCTGCGGGTGACAACAATGACCGCAGGGTTCTTGTAGCCGGCCAGTTCGCCGGCCACCTGGGCAATGACCTCGTCGTCCCGGGCCAGGGATGCGCGGCCACCGGCCCGGAAGGTTCGGGTATCCGGTCCCTGCAGGCGCTGGGGTAGTTCCGGTTCCCCGGCCCCCGCCCAGCAGATCATGAGGGCTGTATCGGGTAGCGTGTCCGGGCGAACCCAGGTCCGGGTGTCGGGCAGATCGCCGGCATCGTTATGCCCGCTGCCGGTATCCAGGGTGGCGGTTTCCATGCGATAGAGCAGTGCCTGCATGCCGGGGTGTCGGGCCAGGAGCCTGCCTGCCCGATGGCGCAGCAGCACCTGGCTGAGCGCCAGCAGGAAAACCCGTGGCAGCAGCGTCCAGGTGATCCAGAGCATTACGACAAAGGGCCACCACTGGCCCCAGCGGGCAGGATCGGCACCCGACGTGCCCGGCGCCGCCCGAAAGAAACGGGTCGCTTCCACCAGCTCCAGGGATGGCACCGCCCCCGGCCAGAACCAGGCCCAGGGCATCGCCACGGTGGTGACCAGGCTGTGATAGCCGGCGGATGCGGTGTTCAGGGTGGTGCTCCAGCCGAAGGCGAGATCCTGGACCACCACCATCACCAGCAGGGTGGCCAGTCCGGCGAGGGCGAAGGCGGTGCCCCCGGCATGGGCGGCGCGCGCCATGAACAGGGGTTGGAGCCGGGCCCGGGTCGGACTGGCATGGTCCCTGTGAAGCCGCCGCAATAACCAGCGCCAGGGCTGCCAGCCGATCATTGATTGCGCCGTGGTCGCCAGGGCCAGAATCAGCTGTAACAGGACAAACGCCAGGATGACGGTGATGTTGATTCGCTGGCCGCCCTCGTAGAACAGCAGCCCCAGCATGCTGAGGGCACCGGTCAGAGTGCCGACGGCGACAAAACCGCTCATTACCCTTCGCCAGAAGCGCAGCTCGAGGCCGCCGGCTGTTGCTGTGGCGCCCGGGCCGGAGAGCCGATCCATGTGTGCCAGCCAGCGGGCAGCATCCGGGCGGATACCCTGCTGTTCACAGTCCAGTGCAAAGCGGCGGTCACGGCGGTGCAGAAAGGCGGAAGGCTGGTCCCTGTCCCGCTGGATACGGTCATCGAAATCCAGCAGCAGACGAAGGGGGTTCTGGCTCATGCAGTGTCCTGGTCGTGAATTCGGTCATTGGTGCATTGGTGTTAGCATATAGGCAATCCCGATCCTGATACCAGCCAATGGACGACCATGCCCCACCACCTGATGAATCTTCGCTATGTACCCGACGACGAGGCCGACGAGATACGGGCCCTGTTCGAGGAACATGGGGTTCGTTACTACGAGACGCCGCCGAGTCGCTGGGGTATCAGCATGGGGGGCTTCTGGGTCCATGATGATGACGAAGCAGAACGGGCCCGGGTGTTGCTGGAGGAGTATCAGCGGCAGCGCCAGGACCGGCAGCGCGAAGAATTCCAGGCGCGCCAGGCCCGGGGTGAGGTTGGCTTCTGGCACAGTTTCCGTCGGAAACCGGTAACGATCATTGCGGCCTGTGTCGCCATCCTGGTGATTCTGGCATTCACGCTCGCCCCGTTCGCTCGCCTCGGCTAGCTCAACGTTGCTGTCCGCGGCCAAAGCGGGCCAGAAAGTCGATTGCCTGCTCGACGGCATTGCCGGCGGTCAGGAAGCTGGTGATATGGCCCCGCAGATGCATCATGTAGAGCTCGGAGTGTACTCCGTATTCCAGCAAGGCTTTATGGAAGTCCTCGGCCTGTTCGGCCGGCACCAGCATGTCGAGGTTGCCGTGGAACAGGAAGAACGGGGGAGCTTCGGCGCTGACATGGGCAATGGGTGAGGCAAGCCGGTAGGTTTCCGGTTTCTCCTGCTCGGTGCCACCCAGGAACTGGCGGATCAGCCGCCCCGAATCGAACCGGCGCAAATCGCTGGGGAGGCCGCCGGCGACCACCGCGATCGGTCGGGTTGCGGGCCCGTCATGGGGCGCGCTCAAAGGGTGCCCGGGATCGCTGGTCACGGCCAGCAGGCTCACCAGGTGGGCGCCGGACGAAAACCCGAAGGCGCTGATGGCATCCGGATCAATCCGGTAGCTGACTGCCTGCTGACGCAGCCAGCGCATGGCCACCTGAAGATCGTGCAGCTGGGCCGGAAACAGGTAGTCCGGGGCGAAGCGGTAATCGATGTTCATCACCGCGAAGCCGTGCCCGGCCAGCTCCTCCGCAATCCAGGTCATGTCCTCCCGGGAGCGTCGCTCCCAGCCGCCCCCGTGGACCAGCAGGACGGCGGGTGTCGGGCCCGGCAGCTCTGGCAGATAGAGGTCGGCAGACAGTGCCTCAGGCCAGTCCTCCGGCGAGAATCGCACAGAGGTGCGTACCTCGAAGTCGGTGTCTGGCAGCGCCACCGGCTCTTGGTGCGCGTTGTTGTGGCTGGCGCACCCGGGCAACAGAAGGCCGCCCAGGGCCAGGGCAGCAAGGTTTGCTTTCCAGCGTTGTTTCACCCTCAGGGCTCCTGTTTTGGCACCGGTCACCACAATGTTACGCGAAACTCCGGGCTACGGATGCGCGCCAGACCGGTCTGCCGCAGCGTGATGGCTGTCCGGATCTCCTGACAGTGTCCGGAACCGGAGACAAAGCCAGGGGGAGGCACTGTTATCGGCATTGCCGCCCCGTGCGCGCTCAAGATTGTCCGGAAATCCGGAAATCCTTCTGTAGCTGAGCTTCCTGTGTCTCTTTAACCCCTTTAAATTCAATAAGTTGCCTTCTTGGCACGGGACCCGCATGGCAGCGGCAGGGGCGGCGCAACCGCCGGCCTCTGGTTCACCAACAACAACAAACAGGGAACGACTATGAAACGACTCACGCTCTGCGCCCTGATCGGCGTTTCGGGGATGGCCGTGGCTGCGCCACCGTTCAACGAACGCCCGGAGTTCATTCAGGGAACCGTCCAAAGTGCCTGGTACGACGGGGTCACCAACGATCTCCTTACGGCAGGCCTGGGTGCCTCCGGGCTCCAGAATCCTCCGCCTCCCGCTTTCGATGATGCTCTCAATCCCACACCGGTCGAGCTACGACGACTGGCCATCTACAACAACTACCGGGCCCTGGTGGATACCGTGCCAGGGGGTGGTTATGGCGTCTTTTTCGGGCCTCAGGTCGGTGAGGACAACGAGGGCCTGATAGCCGGCCATGAATACCTTGCCTACATGACGGTGTCGGGTAGCGACGTGCCTGTGACGGTCATGGCTCAGGTTCCGGATAGCTTCGATCCCCACCGGCCCTGTCTGGTGACCGCACCTTCATCGGGCTCACGGGGGGTATACGGCGCCATCGGTACCGCCGGCGAGTGGGGCCTGAAGAAGGGATGTGCAGTGGTCTACACCGATAAGGGGACGGGCACCGGTGCCCATAATCTGTCAACCAACACGGCGCAACGCATTGATGGCACCCTGACCGGGGCCGATGAACCGGTGCAGTTCCGGGCTGATCTCGCCGATGGGCTGCGTCAGCAGTTTGATTCAGTCTGGCCGGATCGGTTTGCCTGGAAACATGCGCACTCCGGGGTCAACCCTGAGGCAGACTGGGGGCGGCATGTGCTGCAGTCCATCGAGTTCGGCTTTTATGTGCTCAACGAGCAGTATGGCCGGGTGCTGGGTAACGGGGAAATTCTGGCCACCATCCGCCCCGACAATACCGTGGTGATTGCCTCCAGCGTGTCCAACGGTGGCGGTGCCTCGGTTCGGGCCGCCGAGCTGGATGACCAGGGGCTGATCGACGGAGTGGCGGTGTCCGAGCCCAACGTGAACCCGGTGGTGGACCACAGCTTTACCATCCGCCAGGGCAGTGGCCCGGTGATTCGGGAGCACAGTCGCAGCCTGCTCGATTACACCACGGCACTTGCGGTCTATCAGGGGTGCGCCAACCAGGCGCCGGCCATCCGCGATGCCGCCCCGCTCAACGCGCTGTTCAATCCACCGGAGATCGGCGGGAATATCTGCAGCTCACTCGCCAATCGGGGGCTGGTCACGGGCGCAACCACCGAAGACCGGGCGACCGACGCCCTGCGTATCCTGAATGAGGAATTCGGTATCCAGCCCGAGCAGAACCTGCTGGCACCGGTGCATTTCGGCCTGTCGGTGGCCCAGAGTATCGCCGTGACCTACGCCAATGCCTATGGCCGCGCCGGGGTAGAGGACCGGTTGTGCGATATCAGCCTGGCGGCAACGGACAGTGCCGGTGCGGTCATGCCCCTGAGTCCGGCCAGTGAGGCGGCCCTGTTCGCTACCAGCAATGGCATTCCCCCCACCGGAGGGGTGAACCTGGTGTTCGACGGGGCGGCGGGCCAGCCTACCCTCCTTGCGGCCAGCACTTCGCCCAGCTCAAGCCAGCCGGATCACGGGCTTGATGCCCTGTTGTGTCTGCGCGGTCTGGCCTCCGGCGCAGATCCCGGTACCGGCCTGCCGCTGGAGGGTGCTCAGGCAGAGTGGTCAGCGCGCATTGCCGAAGGCATAGCGAACGTTCGGGCCAGTGGTGATCTGCGGCGCAAGCCGACGGTGTTCGTGACTGGCCGGGCCGATGCCATTCTGCCGATCAATCATACGTCACGGCCCTACCTCGGTCTGAACCATCGGGTCGAAGGTGCGCACAGCAATCTTCGGTACTATGAAATCCTGAATGCCCATCACCTGGATGTGCTCAATGGCTTCCCGGGTATTGCGGACCGCTATGTGCCGCTGCACCACTATTACTTCCAGGCACTCGACCTGGTCTGGGACCGCCTGGTGCACCACCAGCCTCTGCCTCCGAATCAGGTGGTGAGGACCCAGCCCCGGGGCAGCATTACCACGCCCCTGAGTGCCTCCAACCTGCCGCCGATCAGCCCCGAACCGGACCCGGAAAACCGGATCCTGTTCACGGACGACCAGTTGTGGATACCGGAATGACTGATCGGGTAACTGCCCCGGCCCGGTGCCGGGGCTTCCTCGTTTGCCCCCTCGTCAGAGGGGCCATATACTCTCGTCACAGTGTCCGGATTTCCGGATACAGGGGTTGATTCCATGCACGATCTCCGGAGCGACGGCGCAGGTTATATGACGCAGTTATTTGGCGAAAAGAATCGGAACGGACTGACGCGTGATCTGATTGAAGCGCTGTTTCCGATGTTCGAGGAGGCCAGCGCCGGTGCTATTGCCGTGGATCGGGATGCCCGGATCACCTGGATCAACCACAGTTACTCGCAGTTGCTCGGTCTCAACGATCCGTCGGATGCCATCGGTCATCCGGTCAAGAAGGTCATACCCCACACCCGCATGCCGGAAGTTGTTGAAACCGGTAAGCCATTGCTCCTGGATATCATGGAACATCAGCAGCAACAGCTGGTGGTGACCCGGCTTCCCTATTACGACGATAACGGCGATATTGTCGGTGCGATCGCCTTTGTGCTGTATGACGATCTTCAGCCCCTGACGCCTCTGGTCAGCAAATACCGCCGTCTGCACCAGGATCTGGCGGCAGCCCGCAAGGCCCTGGCGAAAAAGGTCCGGGGTACCCGCTACAGCCTGGGTGACTTTGTCGGTGCCAGCCCGGCAGCGCTCGAGGTCAAGCGCCGTGCACGCCTGGCCGCCGGACGTGAAATGCCGGTGCTGCTGCTGGGCGAGACCGGAACCGGCAAGGAGGTCCTGGCCCAGGCGATTCACTCGGTGTCCGGGCGGGCCGACAAGCCTTTTGTTGGTGTCAACGTCGCGGCCATTCCGGATAATCTGCTCGAAGCCGAGTTCTTCGGCGTCGCGCCCGGTGCCTACACCGGCGCCGACCGGCGCACCCGCGAGGGCAAGTTCCAGCTGGCCAACGGCGGAACGCTGTTCCTGGATGAAGTCGGCGATATGCCGCTGTCGTTGCAGGCCAAGCTCCTGCGTGCGCTCCAGGAGGGCGAGATCGAGCCGCTGGGGTCCAACAAGGTCACACCGGTGGATGTTCGGGTTATTGCCGCCACCAGTCGTAACCTGGAGGCGATGATTGCCGAGGGTAGTTTCCGGTCCGACCTCTACTACCGCCTGAATGTCCTCGAAATCCCCATTCCTCCCCTGCGCGAACGGATGGCTGATCTTGGTGTTCTGTGCGAGGCCTTGCTGGAAGAAATCTGCCTGGGGTTGGAATTGCGGGGCGAGATCAATGACGCGGGTGTTTCAGCCCTGGGCAGCTATGACTGGCCGGGTAACATCCGTGAACTCCGGAACGTGCTGGAGCGGGCCCTGACCATGAGCGAGGAAGGCGGTGTGCTGGATGCCGACGCCATTTTCAGGGTGCTGCCGCGTAACGGGTCCCGCCCGCTGGCCATTCAGGCGCCGAGATCGGTGCGGCCCCTGGCGCAGACGATTGCCAACGCCGAGGCTCAGGCCATCGAGGAGGCGCTGGTAGCAACCCGAGGCAACAGGAGCCGGGCGGCCAAGCTGCTGGGTATTTCCCGGTCCGTGCTGTACGAAAAGCTCGCCAAGATGTCCTGATTTCAGGACAAGTGTCCCGAACACCGTACAAGTACGTACGACCAGAGTCTAGGTGTGTCCTGATTCCCGGACAAACACAGTGTCCGACCAACATGCTTTTCTCCATTATCCTTTTGAAATAACTAGAAAAAAATTCAGTGGCACGATGTCTGCTTCTACTGACCGTGCAGGACGTCAGAACAACGCAGAAAACAAGATTGGCGTAAACCTGTTGGACCCAAACCCCCCGTTTTTCCTGCTTTCTGCGTTGTCTGACCTACACTCAGATGTACCCGCCCGCGATTGTGCGGCGGTCCTATACAAGAACAATGCTCTAGGAGACTCATCGATGAAACTTTTCAAGGCCCTCACCGGTATTGCCGGTGCGATCGCGCTTACCACCGGAACCGCTGTCGCCGACGATCTGCGTTGGAAGATGCCCGTTGCTTTCGCCACCAACCTTCCTGGCCTGGGGTCACCAGCTGCCTGGGTCGCCGATAATCTGACCACCGCTTCCGATGGCAGTATCCAGGTTCGTGTCTACGAGCCGGGCAAGCTGGTTCCGCCCTTCGATATCCTTCAGTCCGTTTCCGACGGCAAAGTGTCTGCCGGTTACACCTGGATCGGTTACGACCAGGGCAAAGTACCTGCGATTCCCCTGTTTGCCGCTGTGCCCTTCGGTATGAAGCCCTGGGCCTACATTGGCTGGTACTACTACGGCGGCGGTCATGAAATGCTGCAGGAAACCTATGCCAACAAGGGCTTCAACGTTCATGCACAGCTGTGCGGCATCATCGGGCCTGAAACAGCGGGTTGGTATGCCGAGCCGATCGAATCCCTGGAAGACTATAAAGGCCTGAAGATTCGCTTTGCCGGTCTGGGTGGCAAGGTGCTCGAGAAGCTGGGCGCTTCCGTCACCATGATGCCCGGCGGCGAGCTGTACCAGGCGCTGGAGAAAGGCACCATTGATGCCACTGAATTCTCCATGCCTGCCATCGACCAGATCCTGGGCTTCAATCAGGTGGTCAAGTACAACCTGTTCCCGGGCTGGCACCAGCAGTTCACGGCGCAGTACATGTTGATCAACCAGGATGAGTGGGATCGTGCCACTGAAGCGCAGAAGGCTCTGGTTGAGGCGTCCTGCACCGCGGCAACTACTCGCGGCCTGGCTGAGGGCGAGTACAAGAACGGCAAGGTTCTGGCCGAGTTCCAGGACAAGGGCGTTCAGGCCGACCAGATTCCTCGCGACGTCCTGCTCAAGCTGAAGGACGTGACCCAGCAGGTACTTGAGGAAGAAGCAGCCAAGGATGCCGACTTCAAGCGCGTCTATGAAAGCCAGCAGGAGTTCATGGAAACCTACAAGGTCTGGGATACCCGCGCCTATGTTCCGGCGGACCTGTAAGGTTCGGGGCTGACCCTGAGCACCGGGAGTGCTTCCGGTGCTCTCTGATCGAGTCTGGATGGCCCTGCGGGGCCATCCTTGTTTCACGGCAGGCTTTCTGAACGAGGAACTGTTGTATGGCAGTGTCTGATAAAGGCTCACCGCCCGATGTACACCCATCGGCGTCGGACGCCGGTCAATTTATTCATCATCACACCGAGTTCCCGACCACCCGGCTGAGCGAGGTCTTGGACGGTGTGATTTCTGCGATAGGCAAGAGTGCTTCCTGGCTCTGGTTTGTGGTCACCGGCGTGATCATCTATGCAGTGGTGGGTCGCTACGCCTTTGGCCAAGGTTCGGTAACTCTTGAAGAAGTCCAGTGGCATCTGGCCGGCGCAGGCTGGTTGCTGGGGCTGGGCTATACCCTGGTAACCGATGATCATGTCCGGGTCGATGTCATCCATGAACGCCTGTCGCTGAAAGGCCAGGCCTGGATTGAACTGTTCGGCCTGGTGCTCCTGTTGTTGCCGTTTCTTGTGCTGGCGGTCTACGAAATGATCCCCTACGCCATCAGTTCCTGGGAACAGGGTGAGACCAGCCAGGCCCCCGCCGGGCTTCCGTATCGCTGGATTCTCAAGGGCGTCCTGGCACTGTCTTTTGTGCTTCTGATTATCGCTGCCCTGTCCCGTCTGCTGAAAGTCACCGCCCTGCTTTTCGGCTTTCCGAAGCCAATCCGGATCGAATCCGGGGATAACAAGAAAGAGGATGTGTCCTGATGGAGCTTGAAACCCTTTTTGTAATCGGCATGTTCCTCACGTTCGGGGCGCTGTTGATGACCGGTTATCCGGTCGCGTGGGTGTTGGGTGGCACCGCGGTTATCTGGACCGTCATTGGCGTAGTCGCTGTTGAAAACTTTGGTGCCAACCTGTGGTTCGACTACTCCTCCTCCATGGGGCTTGTACCCGAGCGGATATGGAAGGTGGTAAGCAGCGAGACCCTTGTTGCCCTGCCCATGTTTATCTTCATGGGCATCATGCTTGACCAGTCCGGTGTGGCCGAGCGCCTCATGAACAGCATGGTCAAACTGTTTGGCGCCGTTCGCGGCGGTTACGCAGTCACAGTGATCGTCATCGGCGTGCTGCTGGCCGCAACCACCGGTATTATCGGCGCATCCGTTGTGCTCCTGGGCATGCTGTCCCTGCCCGTGATGATGGAGAACAAGTACGACAAGGGGTTTGCCGTGGGTACTGCCTGTGCCACCGGAACCCTCGGCATTCTGATTCCCCCGTCCATTATGCTGGTGCTGATGGCCGACCGGCTGGCAGTCCCTGAAGCCTCGGTGGGCGACCTGTTTATGGGGGCGTTCTTTCCGGGGTTGATGCTGGGCGCCCTGTACGTGGCTTACGCCATGATCCGTCCCATGCTCCAGCCAAAGATTGCGCCCGTTCCGGAAGGTGTCGAGAAAGTGACCTGGGGCATCGTCTGGGAAGTGGCGAAGGCCGTTGTACCGACGGCCGCGCTGATTCTGGGTGTGCTGGGCTCCATCTTCGCCGGCATCGCAACGCCAACGGAAGCGTCCGGTGTTGGCGCACTGGGTGCTCTGCTGCTGGCCCTGATGTCCGGTCGACTGAACCTGAACGTGCTCAATTCCTCCATGCAGCAGACCACCCGAACGGCTGCATTTATCTTTGCCATCTTCCTCGGCGCAACCGCGTTCTCGGTGGTACTGCGGGGTCTGGGGGGCGACCAGGTGATCGAAGACGCCCTGTTGGGGCTGCCTTTCGGACCCTACGGTGTGGTTCTCACCATCCTGTTTGCAGTTTTCCTGCTCGGCTTCTTCCTGGACTGGGTGGAGATCACCCTGATCATCCTGCCCCTGGTGGCCCCGGTTGTGCAGAGCCTTGGCTTTGATCTGGTGTGGTTCACCATTTTGTTTGCCATGTGTTTGCAGACGTCGTTCCTGACGCCGCCGGTCGGATTCGCCCTGTTCTACATCAAGGGGGTGGCGCCGCCGGAGATCAAGGTAACCGACATTTATCGTGGCGTTGTGCCGTTCATCATTATTCAGCTGGCAGCCCTGGCGATCGTGTTCCTGGTCCCGGAGATTGCGACCTGGTTGCCGAGCGTGGCTTACGACTAAGGAGAAAACAACAATGCGTCTGGAAAACCGGATTGCCCTGATTACCGGTGCCGGCCGGGGTATCGGCCGAGCTATCGCGGAAGCTTATGGTCGAGAAGGTGCCAAAGTCGCCGTGGCAGACCTGACACTGGAAACTGCGCAGGAAACGGTAACCGCCATTGAGCAGGCCGGAGGCACGGCCATCGCGCTTGAGATGGATGTAACCAACGAGGATGCAGTTGACGTAAACGTCAATTATGTGGTTAAACAGTGGGGTGGTCTGGATATCGCTATTGCGAACGCCGGCATCCAGCACATCGACCCGGTGCACAAGCTTGCTTATTCCGATTGGAGCAAAGTCATGAATGTGCATCTCGATGGCGCGTTCCTGGTGACCCGAGCGGCACTCAAGCACATGTATGAAAGCGGCGGTGGCACCATGCTGTACATGGGATCGGTGCACTCGCTGGAAGCCTCCCCTCTGAAGGCGCCCTATGTGGCGGCCAAGCACGGGATGCTGGGGCTGTGCCGGGCGGTGGCGAAGGAGGGTGCCGAGCACGGGGTGCGAAGCAACATCATCTGCCCCGGGTTTGTACGCACGCCCCTGGTGGACAAACAGATTCCGGAACAGGCCAAAGAGCTGGGCATTTCCGAAGAGGAAGTGATCAGCAAAGTCATGTTGAAAAACACTGTGGACGGGGAATTCACCACCCTGGAAGACGTGGCAGAACTGGCCGTTCACCTGGCTGCCTTCCCGTCCGCTGCTCTGACCGGCCAGTCCATCGTGGTCAGTCACGGCTGGCATATGCAGTAAGACTCAGGAGAGACGGATGAGCAATCAAGAACAATCACCGGTAGTCTGGTCTCCCACGGAAGCCACCCTGACTCAATCCCGCATGGGCCAATTCAAGGCCTGGCTGGAGGAGCAGGGCTTCGGCCCGTTTGCCGACTACCATGCCCTGCACCAATGGTCTATCAGTGACCTCGATACCTTCTGGCAGAAGGTGTGGGATTACTGCGGTCTGGTCTGTGATACCCCCGCGGACAAGGTGCTGGGCAACCGGGAAATGCCCGGCGCAGAGTGGTTCCCGGGCATGAAGCTGAACTTTGCCGCCAACCTGCTGCGGCTGGCGGACGGCGACCACGCCGACAGAGAGGCTGTGGTCGCCTACTGCGAAACCCGCCCGGTGTTGCGCAAGACCTACGCCGAACTGAAAGCTGATGCCGGGGCCCTCGAGGCTTTCCTGCGCAGCAAGGGGATCGGTCAGGGTGATCGCGTCGCGGGCGTCGTTACCAATGGCTACGAAGCCATGGTAGGGATGCTCGCAGCCACCAGCATGGGTGCCATCTGGAGCTCCGCGTCACCGGACTTCGGCATCGGTGCCATCAACGACCGATTCGGGCAGATCGAACCCTCGGCGCTGATTGTGGTGAACGGTTACGGCTACGGCGGCAAGGTATTCGCCCGCCAGGATGATTTCGCCGAGTTGATCGCCGGCCTGCCGTCCCTCAAGACCGTCGTCAGTATCCCGCAGCTGCCGGGCGAAGCCCCCATTCCTGGCGAGCTGGTCACCACCTGGGACGACGCCCTCGCTGTCGGCACGGGGCAGGCCCCGTCCTTCACCCCGATGGACCCGGACCACCCGGTCTACATCCTCTACTCCTCCGGCACCACCGGCAAACCCAAGTGCATCGTCCACGGCACTGCCGGCCTGTTGGTGAACCACGCCAAGGAGCTGATGCTGCATGGCGACGTTGGCCCCGACGACCGCTTCCTGTACTTCACCACCTGCGGCTGGATGATGTGGAACTGGCAGGCCTCCGCCCTGCTGACCGGTGCTGCGGTGATTACCGTGGATGGCTCCCCCGGTTACCCCAGCCTCAATTTCCTGTGGGATACCGTGGCAGAAGAAAAGGTCACCCACTTCGGTACCAGCGCCCGCTTTATCGCCGGCTGCCGCAAGGCCGAACTCCAGCCCGCGAAAACCCTGGACCAGAACGCACTGCGCGTGGTGTTCTCCACCGGTTCTCCGCTGTTGCCGGAGGACTACGACTGGATGTACACCGACGGCG
Organism: Marinobacter sp. C7; assembly: GCF_022343555.1. Taxonomy (GTDB): domain Bacteria; phylum Pseudomonadota; class Gammaproteobacteria; order Pseudomonadales; family Oleiphilaceae; genus Marinobacter. The sequence goes on from NZ_JAKQZH010000002.1 coordinate 396,862, forward strand.
CCCCGAACGCGCTGCTCGGCTCCATCGCCGGTGGTACCGACATCTGCGGCTGCTTCGTCGGCTCCACCCCGTTGCTCCCGGTACGCCGGGGTGAAATCCAGTGCCGCTTCCTCGGTGTCGATGCCGTTGCCTACGGCGATGACGGCAGACCGGTGAGCGAAGGCCGTGGCGAACTGGTGTGCCGCCAACCTCTGCCGTCCATGCCCGTGTGCTTCTGGGATGACCCCGAGGGCGAACGCTACCGCGATGCCTACTTCAACACCTTCCCCGGCGTCTGGGCCCACGGCGACTTCATCGAATTCACCGAACACGGTGGCGCCATCATCTACGGCCGCTCCGATGCCACCCTCAACCCGGGAGGCGTGCGCATCGGCACCGCGGAAATCTACCGTCAGGTGGAGACCATTCCCGAGGTCAAGGACAGCCTCGTGGTCGGTCGCCAGATCGAAGGCGACGTGGAAGTCGTGCTGCTGGTCGTCCCTGCCGAAGGCCAGGAAGTCACTGATGACCTGAAAAAACAGCTCAAAACCCGCATCCGCGAAGGCGCCAGCCCCCGGCACGTGCCCAGGCACATCGTCCAGGTGCCGGACATCCCCTACACCCGTAGCGGCAAGAAAGTGGAGCTGGCGGTGGCGCGACTGATCAATGGATCGAAGAAGGCAGATAACCGGGACGCCCTGGGCAATCCGGAAGCCTTGGACCAGATCCGGGAGCGGCTCCAGCAAGCAAACCTATTGCCGGAAGGTTAGGACCCCGCAATGGTCTGGCCTGACGTATTGTTGACAATATTGGTCTGGAATACGCTGTGTCAGGCCTTGGTTTGCGGTGATAACTGAGTAGTCTGAAGAGCGGTGGTGTGGCCGCCTCCCAAAACTGTGCGGAGCCTTGGGTGGAGCGCGCTAGCGCTTCACGGGCAGGCCAAGGACGGCCTGCCCAGGACCCTCAGCGCGACGCAGGAGCAATTAGCGCTGAGGGGCGGAGCCCAAGCGCCCCATGGACGGGCTTGAGCGGGTTTTGGGAGGCGGTCACACCACCGCGATACTCCCAAACCAGAAAAATCATAATGTTAGAAAATTTCGTAAATTCCCGCCATTTCATCGTCCTGTAACCGAAGATCAGGCAATTTTAGTCCGTTCTTATACTAAGATCGTAACCAAAAATTACGAAAAAATGATATCTTAGTAGGTCTATCAAAAGTTCCGAAATCAGTCATGGCACAGGCCGGACGTCCAAAAGACGCCTGACCCTGCAATGACCGTCCTGAACCCACCCAATAGCCTGAGGACGAAAATGACATCATCCAAAGCCAAGATTGTCTACACACTGACCGACGAGGCCCCCGCCCTCGCAACCCGGTCACTGCTTCCCATCCTGGAAACCTTCGCCAAGCCGGCTGGTATCGACTTCGAGACCAGCGATATTTCTCTTGCGGCGCGTATTCTGGCGGCATTCCCGGATTACCTCGAGGAAGACCAGCGGGTTCCGGATGCCCTGGCTGAATTGGGTGAGTACACCAAGGATCCGGACGCCAACATCATCAAGCTGCCGAACATCTCGGCGTCCATCCCCCAGCTGCGTGCAGCGATCAAGGAGCTGAACGAGCAGGGCTACAAGGTGCCCGAGTACAAGGAACATCCGGAAACCGACGAAGAGAAGGAAATCCACGCCCGTTACAGCAAGGTGCTGGGCAGCGCGGTAAACCCGGTACTGCGTGAAGGCAACTCCGACCGTCGTGCCCCGACCGCCGTCAAGGCCTTCGCCCGCAAGCATCCGCACTCCATGGGTGAGTGGAGCGCTGCTTCCCGGACTCACGTGGCGCACATGCGCGGTGGTGATTTCTACTCCAGCGAGCAGTCCGTGACCCTGGACAAGGCCACCAACGCCCGCATCGTGTTCGAGAACAAGAAGGGCGAGCAGACCGTGCTGAAGTCCGACCTGCCGCTGCAGGAAGGCGAAGTGCTCGACGGCATGTTCATGAGCAAGAAGGCCCTGGTCAAGTTCTTCGAGGATGCCATCGAAGACTGCGAGAAGACCGGCGTCATGTTCTCCCTGCACGTGAAAGCCACCATGATGAAAATCTCCCACCCGATCGTGTTCGGTCACGCGGTGAAGGTTTTCTACAAGGACCTGTTCGACAAGTACGGTGAGCTGTTCGACGAGATCGGCGTGAACCCGAACAACGGTCTCTCCAGCGTGGTCGAGAAGATCAAGCAGCTGCCGGAATCCAAGCAGGAAGAAATCCAGGAAGACCTGCATGCGTGCTACGAGCACCGTCCGGAAATCGCCATGGTGGACTCGGTGAAAGGCATCACCAACCTGCACGTTCCAAGTGACGTGATCGTTGACGCCTCCATGCCGGCGATGATCCGCAACTCCGGCAAGATGTGGGCGCGCGACAACAAGCTCAAGGACACCAAGGCAGTCATGCCGGAGTCCACCTACGCCACCATCTACCAGGAAGTGATCAACTTCTGTAAGACCCACGGTGCCTTCGATCCGACCACCATGGGTACTGTCCCCAACGTCGGTCTGATGGCCCAGAAGGCCGAGGAGTATGGCTCCCACGACAAGACCTTCGAAATCAAGGAAGACGGCATCGTTCGTGTTGTGGCGGAAGATGGTACCGTTCTGACCGAGCACAACGTCGAGCAGGGTGACATCTGGCGCGCCTGCCAGACCAAGGACCTGCCGATCCGTGACTGGGTCAAGCTGGCGGTCAGCCGTGCCCGTGCCACCGGCATGCCGGCGGTGTTCTGGCTGGACGATGAGCGTGCCCACGACGCCCAGCTGATCAAGAAGGTTGAGACCTACCTGAAGGAACACGATACCGAAGGTCTGGACATCCGCATCATGTCTCCGGTCCGCGCCATCCGCTGGACCATGGAGCGCCTGATCCGCGGTCTGGATACCATCTCCGTGACCGGTAACGTCCTGCGTGACTACCTCACCGACCTGTTCCCGATCCTGGAGCTGGGCACCAGTGCCAAGATGCTGTCCATCGTACCGCTGCTCAACGGCGGTGGCCTGTACGAGACCGGTGCCGGCGGTTCCGCGCCGAAGCACGTACAGCAGCTGATCCAGGAAAACCACCTGCGCTGGGATTCCCTGGGTGAGTTCCTGGCAACGGCCGTGTCCCTCGATGAGCTGGGTGAAAAGCAGCACAACGAGCGTGCCCGTCTGCTGGGTCAGACGCTGGACAAAGCCACCGAGCGCCTGCTGGAGAACAACCAGTCCCCGTCCCGCGTGACTGGCGAGCTGGATAACCGCGGTTCCCACTTCCACCTGGCCCGCTACTGGGCGGAAGAACTGTCCAAACAGGATGAGGACAAGGAACTGAAAGAGTTCTTTGCCAAGCTCTCCAGCCAGCTGGAAGAGAACAAGGACAAGATCCTGGAAGAGATGACCGTGGTTCAGGGCCACCCGGCGGATATCGGTGGTTACTACCACCCGCCGATGGAGAAGGTCTGCGAGGTGATGCAGCCGAGCGCAACCCTCAACAAGATCCTCGAGGATGCCCGTGCATCGGTGAAGTGATCCCTCTGGAACCTGGCCGGAGCCCTGCTCCGGCCAACTGAGATCAAACCCGGGCAGCCTTGGGCTGTTCCGGGTTTTTTATTGCCTTCCGTCAGTCCGCGTCCGGTTCCTCCTGGTAGCCCTTGCCGGTTTCACCTGCGCGTCGCAGGTTGTGCATCGTGACCGGTGGGCCCAGCACTTCGAACAGGACAGTCGTTCCAATCACCAGTGGCAACAGGTAAGTCAGTTCCGGCATCCGATCCGTTGCTACCAGCGCCAGACCCATCGCAACGCCCGCCTGGGGCAGCAGGCAGGCACCATTACGCAACCGGATTTCGGGTTCGGAACCGGCCAGCAGGCCCCCGGTATATCCTCCCAGTATCCGCCCGGCAATCCGGGCGCCGATGTAGACCGCACCCAGCAGACCGAGTGTCGGTAATACCGACCAATCCAGACCAAAACCCGCGAGGAAGAAGAACATGGCCAGAAACGGCTCGGCAATACCCTCGATGGACCGGAAAGGCCGGATATGATGTCGGGCGGCATTGGCAACTGTCACGCCAAGGGCCATACAGGTCAGCAGATAGGAGACTTCCAGCGCTCCGGCGATCCCTGCAGCCAGGAAAACGAAGCCCGCCGACTCCAGCAGCATGGGTTCACCGGGTTTGAGACGGCCGGTCATCCAGGCCATGGGCATGCCCAGTAGCACCCCCAGGATAAGAGCACCGGCGACCTCGGTAACGCCGTGAACCATGGTTTCTGCTACCGTGGCGCCATTACCGGCCAACAGCTCGGCAAATACCAGCAGGATACTGAACAGGATGGCGCCCCAGGCATCGTCGATAGCAACCACCTGGGCGACCACCCGGGTCAGTGGCCCCCGGGCTTCGGTTTCCTTGATAACGTCCAGTGTCGCTGCCGGATCGGTGGCGGTGGCGATGGCGGCCAGAAGCAGGGACGCCGGGAGGTTGTGGGTGACCGCCCAGGTTGCGAGGAAGATCACCAATGCGGTGACCAGCGTCACCGACAGGCTGATAATGATGGCCTGACGCCCCTGGCGCAGGTCACGGAAAGACATGCGTTCGCCGAGCAGAAAACCGACAATCGCCAGGGTCAGCTCGGTAACCAGGCCGAAATTCTCGCTGGCTCGCGCAGGCACGATGTCCAGCAACTGTGGGCCCGCCAGCGCCCCCAGCATCAGAAGCAGTGTGACCCGGGGCACATGCAGTCTTTGACCGATGGTATGCGCCCCCAGTGCCAGCAGCATGATACCGCCGATGAAGAGCAGGTCCATTGCGTGGGACACGTGTTACTCCTGCTGCAACGGGGTGAAATCTGCTCCGGTCAACCTGGCGAGGTCCTCTGGTGCCAGTTCAATCTCCAGGCCCCGGCGACCGGCACTGACATAGATGGTATCGAAGTTGCGGGCGGACTGGTCAATAAAGGTCGTCAGCCGCCGCTTCTGGCCCAGGGGGCTGACACCACCCAGGACATAGCCGGTGGCCCGTTGGACCGCCTGTTTGTCAGCCATGGTAGCCTTCTTGCCCCCGGCAGCCCTGGCAATCAGTTTCATACTGAGCATGGCCGTGACCGGGAGGACACCGACGACCAGTTCGCGGTTGTCCACGGACGCCACCAGGGTCTTGAATACCCGGGCCGGATCAGCGCCGGTCTTCTCCGCGGCCTCGGTGCCGTAGCTCTCACTGGCGGGATCATGGTCGTATTCGTGAATCCGGTGTGGGACCCTGGCCTTTCTGGCCACGTTGATTCCGGGGGTCATGGTTTCTCCTGATCGGCTTGGCACGGGCCTGGCATTATGCTCGACTTCCGGGTGTGGTACGGCTATTTTCGTAAACATCCAGCATCATTATCTGATAACAGGGTATCCATGGCTTCATCCGGTGTCGACAAGCAGCGGAACAGGCGATTGTCCGATCACCGGGGGCCCGCCCGCCGGGCCCTTTGGGCAGCTGCGATCTATATCGCGGTCGGGCTGGTTTGGATCGTCTTCTCGGACCGATTGGTGGAGGCCTGGTTTGCCGACCCCGGAACGCTGTCCCGGCTGCAGACCTGGAAAGGCCTGCTGTTCGTGGTGGTCACCGGTGCCGTTCTGTTTTTAGCCACACTCCGGCAGTTTCACAAGGATCGCAAGCTACTCGACCTTCAGTATAACCAGCGTCAGGCACTGCGCAGGCGTGAACGCCAGCTGTCGGTGCTGATGGACAACCTGCCCGGCATGGCCTATCGATGCCGGTTCGATGAGCACTGGACCATGCTGTTCGTATCCCAGGGTTGCGAGCGACTGACCGGTTATCTGCCGGGAGATCTGGTCCGCAATGCCCGGATCAGTTTTGCCGAACTGATTGCCGACCCCCAAAGTGGCCAGAAGGTGATGGAGGAGGTCCGTACCGCGGTCGGGAACCGTGAGCCGTTCTCCATCGAATACCCGCTGATCCGGAAGGATGGCCGGCAGATCTGGGTCTGGGAACGTGGTCGCGGGGTCGAGGATGATGACGGAGAAATGCTGCTCGAAGGGATCATCCTGGACATTTCCGACCGCAAGGCGCTGGAGGATGAACTGGAGGAGCTGGCTACCCGCGACCCCCTGACGGGGCTCTATAACCGGCGGGAAAGTTCCCGGCTGCTGGAGGAGGAGCTGGAGCGGGCGCGTCGCTATAATCGCCCCCTGGCCCTTCTGTGGGTTGATTTCGACCACTTCAAGGAAATCAACGACACCCATGGCCACGCTGCCGGTGACTCGGTGCTCAAGTCGGTCAGCCAATTGCTGGAGGACAGCGTCCGGAGCGTTGATTCTGTGGGCCGGTTCGGCGGTGAGGAGTTCGTCATCATCCTGCCGGAAATGGCGGTCCGGGAAGCCCACGAAACCGCCGAGCGTCTCCGCCAACGGGTCAGTGGTCAGCGCTATCCCCTGGATGGGGGCGCACCGGTTCCCATGACCATCAGCGTCGGTGTGGCGGTCTATCCGGATCATGGGGCCGATGCGGCCATGCTCTGTGCGGCAGCTGATCGGGCCATGTATGAGGCCAAGCGCCGCGGCCGGAACTGTGTCGTCATGGCGCCGGACGCCGATGCGGATCATAATGAACAGAGAGGCGCCGGCGGCTGAGTGCAACCAGTGACGCGCTCCCGGTTCAACTTGGGCCAATGCCCCCGTCCGCCCGACTGTCCACACTACAATAAAAAAACGCCCAGGATGCCAGAGTACCAGCCATGATCCCTATTGCCCGTCGAGCCCTGAATACATCGTTGATTCCCAAAGACCTGAGTTCTGTGACCTGCACGGACGCCGCCGGGGAACACCCGGATGCAGCGGGTATCAGCCGGGACACCGTCGAGGCCGTCTGGCAGAGCGTGGAGGCGCTGTACCGTACGGGGGTCCATCCGGGTATCCAGGTTTCGGTCCGGCATCGGGGGCACCAGGTTCTGCACCGGGCCATCGGTCATGCCAGTGGCAACGGTCCCCACGACCGCCCCGATGAGGTTCGGGTGCCGATGACGACCGATACCCCGGTCTGTTATTTCTCGGCCTCGAAGGCGGTGACAGCGCTGCTGATGCACATGTTGTCGGAGCAGGGTCTGGTGAACCTGATGGATCCGGTGTCCTACTACTGCCCGGAATTTGCCCGTCGAGGCAAGCGGACCATTACCGTGCACCAGATTCTGTCCCACCGGGGCGGTATTCCTGCCATTCCACGGGAGACGCCGATCGAAGTGCTTTGGGATCGGGACGAGATATGGCGAATCCTGTGCCAGGCCCGACCGGTGGAGGTGGACGGCGCAAAAGTTGCCTACCATGCGATTACCGGCGGTTTCGTGTTGCAGAGGGTCCTGGAAAAGGTCACCGGCGATACGATCGAGAACTATCTGGACAAGCATCTGCGTAAGCCGATGGGCATGAAATGGTTCACCTATGGTATTGCGCCGGAACATCTCAGTGACCTGGCCGTCAATTATGCCACCGGACCGACGCCCCACTTCCCGGTTTCCTGGGTAGTGCGCCGGGCCCTGGGTGGCGACATCGGAACAGTGGAGTCGGTGACCAATGATCCGCGCTTCCAGGAAGCGGTGATTCCGGCGGGGAACCTGTGCGGTACCGCCGAGGAAATGGGGCGTTTCTTCCAGATGATGCTCAACGGCGGCCTTTGGAATGGCCGCAGGGTCTGCAGTGAGATCACAGTGAAGCGTGCGATCCAGCAGTTCGGGTCGTTGCAGATAGACCGTACCATGCTGGTTCCGATGCGATTCAGTGCCGGCATGATGCTGGGCGGCAATCCGGTGGGTCTGTGGGGGCCGAACAGCCGTTATGCCTTCGGCCACATCGGACTGATCAACAAGCTGTGCTGGGCAGATCCGGCCCGGGATATTTCCGTCAGCCTGCTCAACACCGGACTGCCCATTGTTGCGCACCACCTGCCGGCACTGGCGAAGTTCGTATATACCGTCTGCCGGCAGTTCCCGCTGATTCCGGAGACCCAGCGGCCTTTGGTGGCCGCCTGATTACAGGGTCTGTACCTGCGCTTCCAGAATGCCCAGCACCGATGACAGGAGGTCCCGGAAATCGGTCAGCGTCTGGGTGCGCTGGATAACGTCCTCGCGCATTTCGTCAAGCCGCTCCAGCTTGGGCACCAGCCGCCGCATCCCTTCGGTGATGACTTCGTAGGGGTAGTGGTGATCCTGGGTATTCAGTTTGTTGATCTCCGCAATCTCCTGGCTAAGAACGCTGATGATGTCGTACAGCATGTCTTTGTGCTGGATCGTCCCGGCTTCCCAGTAGGCGTCGTCCAGAAGCTCCAGCAGGGACTGGTATTCGCGCAGTGTGTCGGCAATGGTGGTCTGGGTCATGGCGTACTCGATTGATCACGGGCCGGAATTGGCCGATTCGGGGGTTTGCTGCTAAAAGGAACTATAGCAGGGGATCCGTCGTGTTAAGAGCTGGCCGGCGTGGTTCTGCCGTCCGGACATGGTAAAAGTGAAACTGTATTCATTTTTATTGCAGGCGACCGGATAAAGCGGCAAACTCCCGCTAAAGGAAGAAGGATCATTCATGACTCAACGGACGAGGTCGAATATGGACAAGCCTGCTCCCCCCGAAAAACCCATCCGCCGGGCTGTAAAACTGGACCATCACGATAGCGTCCGCAGCCATGTGCACGAGCGCATAAGCTCGGAAGTCGAACATCTGGAGCGCCGGATTGCCAGCCTGCGTCTCAGCCGGGCACCCCACGCGGCCATTCTGATCTCGACCTACGAGCGGTTGCTTGATCGCAAGAAGGGCTTCCTGCAAAGCTGGAACCTGAAAGACGGTGGCCCCCGTTGAGCACCAGTCAGCCGCGCAGCCCTGTGTCCACCGTCTGATAGCTGTTGGTTGCGGCGTCCTGGTTGAGGCAGTAATCGGGGTTGGCCATGAGCTCACCGGGATTGTCGGGGTCTTCCACACGCGGGGGCTGATCCAGTGAGGTAAACACCTCGACACGCTTCTCCGGGTAATGCATCCGTATCTTCAGGCAATCCACCGTTTCGCCGGCAAACCCGAATTCGGGACCACCCGTGGTGCCCTGGTTGGTGCCAAGGTAAGTGCCGTCGATGTTGATGGTGTCCGTGTTCAGACCGTCATACTCGCGGACAAACGCCATTTCTCTCTCGCCCGCGATCACAATACTGCCTTCGCTGTGCAGCCGGGCCTGGTCGTTGTAACCGGTGGTCTGGAAATCCCGAGGCAGAAACTCGGTGCCCAGGGTTGCGCTGGGCCGGGTGCTGCCCTCCGGGAAGGTGCCCGAGGAAGCCCAGGTCAGCACCCGGGTCACCCGGTTGGAGGTGTCCGGGGTATATACCCATTTGACGATGGGATAACGCCACTCGTAATCCGCCACCGGCTGGCCCTCGTCGAACGCACCCTGGTCGGTGAAGCGGACAGATACACCGTTTGTGGTGTTGCTGTACTCGCCGGCTTCACCGGCGTCGATTCGGGCGCTGATGTATTGGCGGGCTTCCACGAAGTTTGCAATCTCGTTCTCGCCGATGACCCGGCGCATCAGATCCAGGGGGTTACGCACCGAGGTGATCGCCGGAGGCGTGGCGTCGCTGTAGACGATGGCCAGAAAGGCCGACAGCTGCCGGCGGATGTCACGGGCCATGGCGCTGGCGTCGGCGTCGTTTGATGAGGCCGGTTCGATCGCCAGGGAGAGGTCATGGAACAGGGTCGTGGCAGTCTGTTCAGTGAGGGTGAAACTGGAGAAGACGGGGTCCACATTGGTGGCCGGGTTGAGGGCTGAGGGACCGGTATCCTCAAGGCCACAGCCGCCAAGGTTCACCAAGGCGAGGGAAACAGCAGCGAAAATGCAGGAATGTCTCATTTCAACAGGCCCTGAGATGCGTTTCGGATCATTTACGGCTAAAGTGGTTACGCGCGGGGCCCGCTTCGGCCCGAATGCTGACAATAAAACATAACACCGGCATCTGCCCTCGCGGAGATCACATTTTGCAGCAACGGCTCCCAAACCTGCTTTCGGCCTCGCCCCTGCTGGCATTGGTGCTGCTGGCGCTGGTTTTGCTGCCGTCGAAGGCGCCGGCGGAAGAGTTTTGTCGCGACGGCAAGCTGGTTCTCGACCGTAACACCACCAGCATCCGGAACCTGGGCAGCTGTGTCTCCTATCTCGAAGACCCGGAGCAATCACTGACCTTCCGGGAAGTCCGGGAGCTGCAGCCCGGGGCCTTCATCCGCCATGAGGGCGGTGTGCTCAATTTCGGTTATACCGAATCCGCCTACTGGACTCGCATGGAGCTCGAGCCCCGGTCCGGTGCGGCCCGGACCGATTGGATCCTTGAACTGGCGTTACCCCTGGTGGATCAGGTTAACCTGTTCCTGGTGCGTAACGGTGAACTGGTGGAGCAACGCCAGGCCGGTTACACGGACAACTGGCAGGAACGGGACCTGGCGGTCCCTAACCCGACCTTTCGCCTGAAGCTGGCGCCGGACACCGTCAGTACGGTGTACATGCGGATTACCAACACCAATACTTTCCGTCTGCCCATCAGTCTCTGGCATCCGGACAGTTATATCGAGAAGGTGTCCGTCGACGAGGCGGTCCGGGGTGTTCTGCTTGGGGCAGTGCTGGCGATTCTGGCCTACAACCTGTTCGTGGCCGTGTCGGTCCGTGAACGTAGCAACGTCTATTACGTTCTGTACCTGGTGTCGGCGACCATATTCATCTTCACCGAGCAAGTCCACGGCGTGCAGCTGCTGGACAGCCGCCCGGCCCTGTTCAACAAGGAATACCTGCACTTCCAGATTGTCCTGACCTGGTTCTGGGGGCTGCTGATGGCCCGCTCGTTGCTGGAAACCCGGGAACGCTCACGGGACCTCGACCAGGTCGTCCGCCTGTGCCTGTATTCGGTCGGGGCCACCTTTGTACTCTGTTTCTTCCTGCCCTACCACGTGGCCATGGAATGGATCGTGCTCGGTTCCATTCTGCTCAGTTTCATCATGATCGTCGTCAGTTACCTTTCCTGGCGTTACTACAATCCGGCGGCCCGGTCCTATTTCTTTGCCTGGACCCTGGCCCTGATCGGGTTCGGGATTTATGCCATGACGGTCATGGGCTACCTGCCGCTCAATACCTTCACGGCCTATTCCCCCCAGTTTGGCCTTACCGCCCAGATTATCCTGTTTTCCTTTGCCCTGGCGGACCGGATCAAGCAGGTGCAGGGCGAAGCCCTTGGCTGGAGTCAGCGGGCCCTGGCCAACCTCCGGCGCTACCAGTCGCTGTTCGATAACGCGGTGGAGGGGGTGTTCCAGATGTCCCTGGATCGGCAGTTTGTGACTGCCAATCCGGCCATGGCCACGATGCTTGGCTACAACAGCAGCCGGGAACTGCTGAGGCGCAATCCGGACGTGCTGGAAACCTGTATTGCCGATGACCGGCTCCGGCGCCTGGTGGTGGAGCAGTTGGAGGCGCGGGGCACCGTGAAGGGTATTGAAGCCCGTTACCTCACCCGGGACGGGGAAGAACGCTGGGCCACAATTTCCCTGCACACCGCCTATGATCCTGACGGTGAGCCCACGCATCTCGAAGGCACTTGCATCGATGTGACCGAAAGTCGCCAGCGCCAGCGGATTGAGCGGGAGCGGGAGCAGGAACGGCTGGAGAAGGAACTGGCACGCAACTCCGCCGAAGCCAAGAGCCAGTTCCTGGCCAACATGAGCCACGAAATCCGCACACCGCTGGCGGCAATCATCGGTTACGGCGAGACCTTGCTGGATCCTGACCTGACCGACACGGAGAAAAAGAGCAGTGCCGAGACCGTGGTGCGCAGTGGCCGTCACCTGCTGGATCTGGTCAACGACATCCTCGATCATTCAAAGATTGATGCCAACAAGCTGGATGTGGATGTGATTCCCGTCAACCTGCCCGAGTTGCTGGCTGAGATCCGCGCCTTCTTTACTCCCCGTGCCCGGGAGAAAGGGTTGGATTTTTCCATCATCTGCGAGTTTCCACTGCCTGAGCAGATCCGGACGGATCCCACACGTTTCCGGCAGATAATCATTAATCTGTGCGGAAACGCCCTTAAATTTACGGAAAAAGGGTCAATCTCCCTGAATATACGCTGTGACCGGGAAGCCGGGATGTTGATGGCCCGGGTGGTCGACACGGGGATTGGCATGAAGCCGGAACAGTTGCGCCGGTTATTCGATCCCTTCGCCCAGGGCAGCTCTGCCATTTCCCGGCAATACGGCGGTACGGGCCTGGGTTTGAGCATTTCACGGCGGCTGGCGGAACTGCTTGGCGGAGATATAACGGTCGCCAGCACCTACGGCGAGGGCAGTGAATTCGAGCTGACAATCCGGACCGGCCCGCTGGACCAGGTCCATTTCCTCCGGGACGCCTCCGAACTTAGTCAGCGCCGGCGCGGGATTGCCAGGGTGGCTGCGCCCCGGCTCACCGGGCGAATTCTTTGTGCCGAGGACAACGAGGTTAACCGTCGCCTGGTGTCACTGCTGGTCTCGCGTACCGGTGCAGAGCTGGTGCATGTGGTCAATGGTGCCGAGGCCCTGGAACTGGCGATCCGGGAGCCGTTTGACCTGATCCTGATGGATATCCAGATGCCGGTCATGAATGGCCGGGATGCCACGGCGGCTCTCCGGGAGGCGGGAGTGAACACGCCCGTGATTGCCCTGACTGCCAATGTCATGGCCGAGGATATTGCCGATTACCACCGGGCTGGCTGTAACGAACATCTGGCCAAGCCCATCGACAAGCAGCGTTTCTACGAGGTGCTGGCACGTTACCTGGTGGTTCGACAGGATGCGATGCCGGACCGGCGCCGGGGTTATCAGGGGCGGGTTCTGGTCGCGGAGGACAACGAGGAGAACCGGCAGCTGGTGGAGCGCATGCTGCGACGGCTGGGGCTGGAGGTTATTGCAGTCAGTGCCGGAGACCAGGCGGTGCGCACGGCGCTGTCCGACACGGTACACCTGGTGCTGATGGACCGGCACATGCCCGGGCTGGATGGTGTGGCCGCAACACAGTTGCTCCGTCAGGCCGGATTCCGGCGCCCGGTCATTGCCTTCACTGCCGGTGATCAACGGGAAACCGATGCCCTGCTTGAAGCTGGCTGCGACGGGGTGTTGAATAAACCGATAGACCAGTCCCGACTGGAAACCCTGTTGTCGCGCTATCTCACCAGCGCCGGTGGTGAGACTCCGGAATCGGCCGAGGACCGGGAAATTGATGAGCTCGTGGCCCGCTTCCTCGAGGGCCTGACACAGCGGAAACAGACCATGGCCGAAGCGCTGGCCCGCCGTCAGGCCAGTGTCCTGCGCACAGAAGCTCACCAGATCAAGGGCACGGCAGGCGCGATGGGGTACCCTGCCATGACCCGACAGGCCGGGATCCTCGAGGCCTTGTTGAAGGGCGAGGATGAGCCGGACTGGGACCGGGTTCGCAGTGAGCTGGCGGTACTCGATGAAATGATAGACCGTGCCCCTGCGGCTGCGACCACATCAGCCTGCGTATCTGATAACAATGAAAACAGGAAAATGCCATGACAGACAGGTCACCCCAACGCAGTGAACAATATTCCCTGAGCATGATGTACGGCACCTACGCCGATATCCTGTTTGTGCTCTTCCCTTTTCTGGTGATCGGCATGCAACGGCTCTGGGACGGGCGCCTGTACGACACCCTCATGCAGGCAGACCTGAGTATTGCCGCTGCGATTCTGGCAGGCCTCGCAATCGGCAAATTTGTGCTGGGATTGGTCACCAACCGGGAGTTGGGGCGCTACAAGGAGCGGATTGTCTTCTTCATTGCCCTGACCCTGTTCGTGGTGCTTGGCCCGGCCATCATCCTGATGCTGAGCATCGTCGGTCATGAAGAGGTTCCGGGATTTGTTGCCTTTGTGCAGCCGGTCCTGCTGATCATCGCCATTTCGCTGTACACCACAGCGGTGAGCATCAGCAACCTCCTGACCCGGTTCGGTACCGAAGCATTGGCGGTGGAGCAGGAAGATGGCAAGCTGGCGGGAGGGGCAGAGCAGGATGGGCGGCCCCGGCCGGCACCCCTGGACCTGCCCCGTCGGACCGGCGGTGACCGGCTGTAATCGGGGGCATTCGAGATGCGGAACAGCCAAGGAATCAGTGGAGAAAACCGATGACAGATCTGAAAGTTCTGGTTGTGGAAGACGAGCCCCTGATGCGGGAACGCCTGGTAGAAATGCTGCATCGCGCCGGTGCCACCGAAGTGACCGAGGCTGTGGATGTCGCCTCGGCGAGAAAGGCTTTTGACGCCCGGGAGTACCACATCATCCTGCTCGATCTGGGGTTACCGGATGGTGATGGCCATGCGCTGATGCAGGAATTCAAGGAGCGCCGGGAAGCCCAGCATATTGTCTTGGTGACTGCGGACGATTCGATCGAGAGCATCCAGCGCGCGATCAGCGCCGGTGCAAACGGTTATGTGGTGAAGCCCTATTCCCAGGACAAGATTCACGATGTGATCAATAACTACGCGGTGGTTCACGGCGGTGAAGGGGCCGTTCTGGAGGGGCTGAACCGGCCACATTGACCGGTCCAGCCTTTGCGTTTCGGGCTGGTAGCCTGCTCAGGCCACCTGGCGGGCAATCCAGGAGTTGTAACGGGTCGCCAGCGCCCGCACATACCGAGCCTCGGCGCCACTGAGGCTGGCCAGTACACCGTTGAAAATCCAGCCTCGTTCATACAGCCCAAGCACCCGCTGTTCATCGTCCAGGTTGACGCGCTGGTTCAGCTTCTTGCAGATCGCATCCAGCAGCGGCAGTTTTTCCGGGCGCTTGATCGGACCCTGGCGGTTGCCCATTGGCTGGTTTGCCGCACGTGTTGTCGGATGTCTTTTCATGATGTTCTCCTTGTCGTTTTGCGGGCTGCAAAAACAAAAACCCCGGAGCCAAGGGCAACCGGGGTTTGGCGGAGAACCTGACCCGGTCGCTGCGAAGGCTCCCGGGACTGACCGAAAGCCGTTAGATGTCTTTCACCATGGCGTGCGCGGACTGCCCGTTCTGGCAATCAGCGGCTGGGTAAACAATGAACTGTAAAATCATCCTGGTCATACCGGCTCTTTGGTTTCGGTTCATCACTCAGTGTATAGGCTATCGGGCGGTTTGCAAGAGTCCATCCGCTTCGGCAAACCCGTACAGACGCCCGGGCCGTGAACGCCCATAATTCGCGGCGTCACGTGTTTTTACGTTGTGCAATCCGCGATACCTGCCGAGCAGGTATCAATGGATCTCTCCTTTCTACGCAGCCGTCTTGGCTGCGTTTTTTTTGGCATCTCGGAAAGTTCGTAGCCACTACTTCGTACAGAATGGGTGGCCGGAATTGGCGATAATTTGCACACTAACCTGTTGATTCACCGATTCTGACCACAGAGGTTGAAACCTAAGCAAATGCCCGACGAACCCGGATCTGCCAGAAACAAGTTCCGTTCAGATTTTATCGTTGAAATTGCACTGATCGTCGCACTGGCGGTCTACATGGTGCTGGCCCAGGACAAGACCGTAGGGGATGACCTGAGCTTCACTGTGGCCGGCGCCGCACTGATGGCGGTGGCGACTTACTGGACCCTGCATACCCTCAAGGATGGCCTGCAGTTCATTGCACTGCGGCTTCGTCCTGGAAAATAACCCGCCGCCAGGTCTTGTGCAGGATGAGGGCGTCGTTGGCAGCCCGGTGAACGGGTAGCCCCAGTTCCGAAATCACCTGCTGGCGCACGCCCGACCATTGCCGGACCTGGTGACTGTTGAGTAGCATGGAAATTGATTCCAGCTGGAATTCGGGCTGCACGCTGGCGGCCCGGAACAGTCGATGCAGCCAGAAGCTGTCGAACGTCCAGGCGTCACAGAACACCTGCTCCGGCAGTAGCTGGTTCAGGTGGTGGGCCACCTCATCCACCGCCTTGCCTTCCTCGCTCAGGGTGTCCCGGGAGATTCCGTGGATCTGTTCCGCGCTTTGTGACCAGTCCTGCCAGAGTACGTGGGGTCGAATCAGCCAACTGTGCAATTCGCCGCCCGGCATGCAGATACCCACCTCGATCGGGTAGCTTGCAATCAGATCCAGGCTCGAGGCCTCGAAATCAATGAATGCCGGTGTGAAATCGCTGGTCATGGTGTCAGGGTCATTGCTGCGTTGTTTTTCGTTGAGTTTACCCGCCCCGTAACCGAGACGCGAACCCAACCTGTCTGTCCACTGTTACAATATGTCCACTCAATGTAAAACCCCGATGACACACCGTTGTTGTCCAAGAACCTTGCGGGAGCCTGAATGACTGACACCGTGGTTGTAATTTATTCCGGAGGCATGGATTCCTTCACTTTGCTGCACCTGGCCCGGGCGCGTGGTTATCAGGTCCATGCCCTGTCTTTCAATTACGGTCAGCGTCATGTCCGGGAGCTCGATTGTGCCCGACAGGTGTGTGCCGATCTGGGGATTCCCCACAAGGAGATAGATATCCGCGCCATGTCCGAGGTCATGGGTGGTTCCTCCCTGACGTCCGACCTGGAAGTGCCGGAAGGCCACTACGAAGAGGACAGCATGAAGGCAACGGTGGTACCCAACCGCAACATGATCCTGCTGTCACTCGCCACCGGCTACGCTGTGACTGCCGGTGCCTCGAAGGTCTGGTTCGGAGCCCACGGTGGCGACCATGCCATCTATCCGGACTGCCGCCCGGAGTTTGTGGAAAAAATGGATGCCGTCTGCCGGGTCGCGAACTACGAGCCGGTGGGTATCGAGGCGCCGTTCATAAGGATGGACAAGGGAGAGATTCTGGCCGAAGGCCTTGGGCTCGGCCTCGATTACAGCCTGACCTGGACCTGTTACAACGGCCGGGACAAGGCCTGTGGCCGCTGCGGTTCCTGCGTGGAGCGGCTCGAAGCTTTTGCCTCCAATGGTGTGACCGATCCACTGGAATACGAGGGGCAGGCCTGATGTACCGAGTCAAGGAGGCGTTCTACACGCTTCAGGGCGAGGGCGCCCAGGCCGGCCGCGCGGCCGTATTCTGCCGGTTCAGCAAGTGCAATCTCTGGACAGGCCGGGAAAGGGACCGTGCCGGCGCGGTGTGCAATTTCTGTGACACCGATTTTGTGGGTACCGATGGCCAGAACGGTGGCAAGTTTGAGGCGGCAGACGACCTGGCCCGGCACATCCGGAGCCTGTGGCCTGATGCCCCGGGCCGGCCCTATGTCGTTTGTACCGGTGGGGAGCCCCTGCTGCAGCTGGACGAGGCGCTGATCGAGGCGTTTCACCGCGCCGGCTTTGAAGTCGGTGTGGAGACCAATGGAACCCTGCCGGCGCCCGCCGGCATCGACTGGCTGTGTGTCAGCCCCAAGGCCGATGCGCCGGTCGTGATCGAAGCCTGCGATGAACTCAAGCTGGTGTATCCCCAGCCACTGGCAATGCCGGAGCGGTTCGAGCATATTCGGGCCGGGCACTATTTCCTGTCCCCCATGGCCTCGCCCAGCCTGCCGGCAACCGGTGAGGATCCGGTCAAGCAGAGCAACACCCGCAAGGCAACCGACTACTGCCTCGCCCACCCGCGCTGGCGCCTGACCCTGCAAATGCACAAGATCATTGGCATCGACTGATCAGGCGGTGGCTGCCGGCCGTAACGCCTCGCTGCGGTACTGACTCGGGCTGATGCCCGTCCAGCGCTTGAAGGCGCGGGTGAAATTGGCGGCGTCGGCGTAGCCGAGGGCGTCGGCAATCTGGCTCAGGTTCATGCCGGTACCCGTGAGCAGCTCCCCCGCCCGATCCAGCCGGACCTGATCCACCAGGTTCTGGAAGCTGGCGTCTTCCTCCTGCAAGCGTCGTTTGAGGGTGCGTTCCGAAACAAACAGGGTACCTGCCACGCGAGCCAGCTTTGGCGGGAAGGGGTGGCTGGTCTCGATCACCCGCCGCACCCGGCTGGAGAAGCAGGCATCTTCAGTCAGGCGTTGCAGGGCTTCTTCGCATTGAGCCCGGGAATCGGCCGCCAGCTGGTCATTGGTAAACCGGATTGGCAGGGCCAGCCGGCTCTCGGGGATGATCAGGGCATCCTCGCCGGCTTCGTAGTCCACGGGTACCGGAATGACCTGGCGGAACCTGTGGAAATAGTGGGGTTCCGGACCTCGCCTGATGATACGCGTGCCATCCACCGGAGACCCGGTCAGTTGGGCCCCCATGAAGACACAGCCGAACAGTGTGGCGTCCAGAATGAAGCCTTGCAGGGGGCCCATATCGACACCGCAGGACATCGTATAGCGCGCATGCCCCTCGAATTTGTGACGGCTCACCTTCAGGTGGGGCGCCCGCAGGGTCAGGTAACGGGTCACGAGGTCGAGGGCATCCCTCAAAGTCCTGCTACTCATGACCGCCGTGCCCAGTGTGCCATGGAGGGGCAGTTTCATTTCTCGGGCCAGCAGGATGCCCAGACCCGGTTCCCCGCTCTCGATGATGGCGCGGGTGACAAATTCGCTGGCCTGCGCCTGGCTGACCCGGAGTTCCGGACAGTTTAGTCGGGAGGGGTCCAGGCCGACGCGGAGCAGAAGATCCTGTTCGTCGACGCCAATCGAGTGAAGCAGACCGGCCAGGGTATGCAGGTATATGGCCGGCATACCCAGATCCTGAGCAGTCGAGACGGAGGCGCGCATGGGTTTCCTCGTTCTGTACCGTTTTTGTTATGTAATGGGTCGGTGATACTGACGAATTATGCCGCCATGGCTGATCAATCCCATGGCTGGTATGACGGGGTGGAAGGCCTGTCGGGCCAATTGGCCCGATTCACCGGCAGCTCCGGTATCAGCGTGTGTGGCGTTCAACAAATCGTTCCAGCACGGCCGCTGACTTGCCCGGGGTTTCAAGCATGGGCAAGTGGCCAACCCGGGGGAATACATGCACCTCTGCATCGGGGGTGGCGGTCTCGAACCATCGGACGCAACGGGTCGGAGTGATCACGTCCCGGTCACCCCACTGGACCAGCAGCGGTGGCGTATCCGATCCAAGATACCGGGCCGGAGCCAGAGCGTCCGAGACCATGTCGGTGAATATGTGCCGGAGGGCGTCCGTACGGCTGAGCAGGTCAGGACCCAGCAGGCCGGCCATGGCAATTCCGGTGGCAGTGGGTCTGCCGTTGCCAACACTGTTGAACATGCGGTAGACGCCCTTCCAGTCTCGGGGAATCAGGATGTCGTCGCGATCCGTCTTGAAGGGAGCGTCCGGATCCACGTCGGGGTGCTCCGGAATGCCCGCGCTGTTGAGCAGGGTCAGCGAGCGTGGCGCCTGCGTCATCTCATGGGCCAGCACTGCGGCGATGGCGCCTCCCATGGAGCTGCCCGCCAGATGTATGTTGTCCGTGGGCAGCTCGGCCAGCCAGTCCCTCAGGCGCAGAGCCTGCGCCACATACCGGTAGCTGGCATCTTTCCGGTATTCGCTCTCACCAAGCCCGGGCAGGTCCGGGACCAGGAGGTGCCAGTGGCGGGGCAGGCGCTGGAGCCAGAAGCCCCAGTTTTCCTTCATCGCCGCGAAACCATGGATCAGGAGGACCGTTGGACGGTCGGGACCGGGCTCGCCCCGCTCAAGGTAAACCATGCGGTGGCCGTCAACGGTGGCAACCCGGCGTCGGGCATTCAGTAGCCAGCGCTGCCCGGTGCGGGCGGCAGGCCAGAAATTCGGGGCGGGAATTCTCATCACAGGTCCTGTGGCAATCAGACACCTGTCCAGTTTACCGGTCAGGGATCCGTCAACCTTGGCTGCACTGCCCCGCAGTGCGGGCGCTTGAGTCAGAGTCGAAGATCGACGATGACGGGGTTGTGATCCGAAGAGCGCCAGGGGCCGGTACTATCCGGCGCGATCGCGGACTGATAACCCAGTGCCCTGGGTTCGTCGGCATTGATGCGCCAGGTAACGGCATTGACGACGCGTGGCGCCAGCCGGTCGGAAGCCAGGGCATGATCGAGCGATCCCTTCTGACCCTTGTACCGGTAGCTGTAGTGCTGGCAGTTCCTCGGAGTGCAGGGGTGATGGCTCGCCACCATGCTGGTGTAGCCCCGCTGACGGAACACGTCCAGAGGCGTTTCGCGGGTGTAACTGTTGAAATCGCCGGTAATCAGGGTGCCGGCCAGTTCCGGTTGCCCGGGCAGGCCCGCCAGCCAGTCGACAATTGCTTCGGCTGCCCTGATCCGTCGGTGGGCGTAACAACCCTGGCCATCGCCCTGATTCCGGTCGGGGCCGGTGGCGCCACGACAGGATTTGGATTTGAGGTGGGGAACTGCCACCCGGAGTGACTCTTTACGGTTTGTTAACCGGAACGCCTGAACCAGCGGTGGCCGGCCTCTTGTACGAAACGGTCCGCTGGTCAGCCGCCCCGCCTTGCCCACCGGGATTACCCGGTCCTGGCGGTAGTACAGGGCTGTGCGGATGGCATCGGTGCCGTCCTGACCGGGTGTCCGGATGTAGCGCCATTGCGGCCCCAGCGCCCGGGCCAGGGCGGCTATGGCGCTGTGCCGGCCATAGCCATCGTTCTCAAGTTCGCTGACTGCGAGGATGTCCGGATCGGGGGCCGTGAGGGCCGATACCAGCCGTGCCTGTTGTTGCCGGTACGCGGACTCGGTGGTCGCGCCCCGGGGCGTCGGGTAGTCACCGCCCCGGCCATCACCGTTGAACAGATTGGCCAGGTTGAGGGTCATCACCCGCAGTGTTGCCCCGTCCGGACGTACCGGTGCCGGTTCCCTGGGATTGCTGGCGATAAACTCGGGCGGCGATTCGGGTTGAACCCGCCATTGCCCGAACCGGAAATCCAGCACGCCGGCGATGTCGCGCAGGGTGTCTCCCATGCGCACCGTGTTGTCGATTCTGAGGCCGCCCGGAGGCCAGGGAACCGGGCGGGGATTGCGGTTGCCACGGCCGTCATCCAGGGTTATCCGGCCGCTGACGGAATCGTCGAGCTTGCCGGCCTTTGGGCCGGGCGGCAGGTATTCGGTGGCAATGACCTGATCGCCCGGTGCCAGTGTGAGTTCGCCAAACTGTGCCAGGTTGTAACTGTCGATCACGGTGAGCGGGGAGGCAACGGTCACCCTCATGTTCTCGAGGGCTTCGTATGGGACCGAAGCCGAGGGTTCGATGACTGTTGCCTTGGGTAGGGTTCCCGGGCCGCAAACAATCAGGTTCCGGATCTTCACCAGTTCGGTGAGACCGTGGAACTCCCGAACCTCACCGGTGAGGCGAAGCCGTTGTCCCTGTGTGCCTTGCCGGCGGTGGGTGTAGACGAACAGCGCCTCGGAAGTGGCCGGATTGTCATCGGCTTCGTCGTCAGGCTGCTGCAGGTAGAATCCCCGGAAGCCTTCCTCGCCACGGGCATCGAGGGTGAGGATGCCCTCGACGGTGACTGTCTGGCCGGTCAAGGGGGATGTTTCTCCGTCACCCTGGACCCGGGCAATCGGCGTGGAGGCTTCACCACAGGAGCCGCCTGCCGAGGCGAGAGGCGTCAGCAGGAACAGGACGAGGCTTCTGGCAGCCAACAGCGCGAGTGATTTCACGCCGGCCAGTCTAGCAGAGCCCTGCCACCGCTTTGAGTGCCTGTTCCCGGCGACTGCCAAAACCCAACTCGTCCGGATTGGCCAGCTCCAGTTGTTGCACCAGGGGGTCGGGGTGCTCATTGTCAAAGGTGATTCCCATGCGTGACAGCACGTAGGGAGTCAGGGCTGCCCGGGTCCGGATGGTCAGGCGACCATCGCTCATGCCGTAGTCACGGGCGATGATGTCCTGCTGCGCTTCGGTCAGGCGCTGATCCGGTGTGATGACCAGGGTGACCTGCCGGTTCCAGTCCTCGTCATGCTGGCTGGTGTGGCGTGCCCGCTGGCGCAGTGCCTCCGGCACCGTTCGGAGGCGGCTCAGGGCAAAGTCCCGGAATTCCCGGTTGGAGTCACACCATGCCCTCAGGTGCCAGTTGTTGCCGGTGCATACCAGAGTATGGGGTTCGAGAATGGTCTCCACCGGCTCAGGACGGCTCAACGAGGTGTAGCTTGCCCGAAGCTGTCTGCCGTTGCGCGTTGCGGTTACCACGGCGCGCATGGATTCCGGAGCGATCACCCGGCTCGGACCCGCCACAACATGGCTGTCGGGCAGGCCCAGATCCAGTGCCTCGAAGGTATCGCTCAGGCTCTGTTGACGGGCAAGGAGGTCGAGATATTCGCCGACCTCGCCGCGCGTGACCACCGGCCGGAACCGGGGGGCCGGTACGTACCCCTTGAGGTGGCGGTCATATTGAAGGTTGCCCGGAGCCAGCTCACGCAGGTAGGTGTTGATGTCCTTGGAGGCCTGCTGGCGGCCGATGCCAAAGCTGTGGCAGATGTGGTTGGTGGTCAGTCGACCTTCCCACAGGGCAACAGTCTCAATCAGTCGATAGCGTAGTAGCAAATCCCAGCGGATGGGCCAGTCCGTCTTTTTCATATCCAGGCGCTCACGGATCCATTGAAAAACCTGAATTTATGTTACCTGCTCCCAGTCAGAGGGTCTGTTACGACCCATTAATGTAAAAAAATCTTCAGAATCACGGTTTACGGCGCATTCGCACGACCCGGAAATGCCTTCCCGGGAGTTTCGGGAAGTCCCTAGTAGCCTGCACCGGGTGCCACTGATCTAATGCCGCTCCGGCACAGTCCCGAGGCTGGTGCTATCTTGGTGCCCAAACACCGAACGTCTGCTGTCCGTTGCCCGGAGCCGTTGCCATGACCCGAATGGTCACTTCCCTGTCCGCCCTGATTCTCAGCATTATCCTGCTGGTAAGCGGTAATGCCTTCCTGATGACCCTGCTGGGTATCCGGCTGAGTATCGAGCAGGTGGCTCCGGACGTCATTGGCTGGGTGCTGGTGTGCTACTCCATCGGTTTTGTCCTCGGCACTCTCTACGTGCATCGGGTGATCGGCCGGGTCGGACACATCCGTGCCTTTGCGGTGTTCGCGGCATTGGCGGCGGTGGCGTCGTTGATGTACCCCGTGGCTGTATCGATGGTGTTCTGGGCGTTCCTGAGGGTGCTGTCCGGCTTCAGCATTGCCGGTGTCCTGGTCGTAATTGAGAGCTGGTTCTCCAGCCGCGCCACCAACGCCAACCGTGGCGCCCTGTTTGCGGTCTACCAGATTGTCTTCTACCTGTCGGCCGCAGGCGGTCAGCTGATCGTTAATGTGGGCGATCCGGCCAACTTCATGCCCTTCTCCCTTGCTGCCATCCTGCTGACGCTGGCACTGGTTCCCCTGTCCCTGACACAAATGGAAGCGCCTCCCATCGAGCAGGCCTCCCGAATGTCCATTTTTACACTGGCCCGGCAGTCCTTTACGGGGATGGCTGGTGCGCTGGTCTGTGGCGTAATGATCGGCGGTTTCTATGCCCTGGGGCCGGTCTATGCCACTCTCATGGGCCTGGATGTCGCAAAGACCTCCACCTTCATGGCCAGTGCCATTGTCGCGGCCATGATCCTGGCCTGGCCGCTGGGGCGCGTCTGTGACCGGTTTGATCGTCGTCGGGTGATGTTCTGGGTGGCGCTGACTGCAGCCGCAGCGGCCGGAGTCGTGGGTGTACTGGAGCCGATGAATCTGGTTCCTCTCATTCTGTTGGTGGGACTGTTTACCGGCTTGTCAGCCAGCATATATCCCATCGCCGTGGCCATCACCAATGATCGGATGGAAACCAGTCGTATTGTCTCTGCCAGCGCCACATTGCTGCTCAGCTATGGTGTCGGTAGTGTGATTGGCCCTATTGCCATGGCGGAGCTGATCGGGCTTCTGGGCCCCGAAGGCCTGTTCCTGGGCAACGCCGGGTTCCTGGTGCTCCTTGCCCTGATCACCAGTTACCGGATCAGTCACACCGAGGATGTCCCCGTGGAAGAACAGGAACATTATGTGCCGGCTATGCCTGAGACCTCACCGGTGCTGACCGAGCTTGACCCGCGCAATGCCGAATTCCATGAGTCTCCCGAGGTCGAAGAGATGCGGGAAGAGGAGCGCCGGGCCGGCTGAACCGGGTTCCTCGGGTTTTCCCGATATATTTTTAATCTGATATCTGTTTTTCTTTCAATGGTTAGCATACTATTGGTAACTTTCCCATAATGTGAGTTTTGTTGGCCGAACGCCCGGGGCCCTGCAGGGTCGCGGTGCGGCCACCGGACAGGAGCGATAACCCATGAGAGAACAGTTTCCCTTTGCCGTTGCCCGGGTTACACGCCGTTGGCGCAAGATGCTGGATGAACGCCTGAAGGATCTTGGCGTCACCCAGGCACGCTGGAGCACCATGGTTTACTTGCAGCAGGGCGGCGAAGGGCTCACCCAGCGTGAACTTGCCAGCCTGATGGCAATCGAGAATCCCACCCTGGTGCGCCTGTTGGACAGTCTGGAACAGCAAGGGCTGATCGAGCGCCGGCCCTGTCCCAACGACCGCCGGGCCCGCCGCCTGCACCTGACCGACGCTGGCCGGGCATTTATGGACGACCTCTCCGAGCGGGCGGCCAAGTTGCGTGAGGAAATGCTGGAAGGTATCAGCGATGAAGAGATCGAGAGTTCGCTGAAGATCTTCCAGAAGATCATGGAAAACGCCGAAAAGCAGAAGTAGGAGTCTGATCCTGGCTGATAACACGGTCGACGGACTCCGGGCCCGATACGGCGACCGCTGGCGCTGGCTGGCGGTGTGCACGGTCATGCTGGGCACCATGGCTACGGTGCTCAGTGCCACCGTGGTCAACGTGGCGCTGCATGACATCATGCTCGAGTTCGGTATCCGTCAGGGCCAGGTGCATTGGCTCGCCACCGGCTTCATAGCCGCCATGACCACGACCATGCTGGCTTCCTCCTGGTTGCTGGACCATTTCGGGGTCCGGAAAACGCTGGCCAGCGCCATGGCCCTGTTTACCCTGATTTCCATTGCCGGCGGTTTTGCCGAAACGCCGGGCCAGCTGATCGCGGCCCGGATCGGCCAGGGTGCCATGGCAGGACTGATGCAGCCTATGGGCATGTACCTGGTGTTCCGGATTTTTCCCAGGGAACGCAGAGGGCAGGCCATGGGCATCTATGGCATGGGAGTCATCCTGGCGCCGGCGCTGGGCCCGGTGCTGGGAGGTTTTCTGGTGGACCAGCTGAACTGGCGTTATGTCATGTTTGCGCCGGCGCCGGTCACGATGTTCGGGGTGTTCATGGCCTGGCGTTTCCTGCCGTTGCCGCCGTCACGTCCGGAACCCTACCGCTTTGATCTGCCGGGCCTGTTTCTGCTCGGAGCAACAATCGGTCTGGCTCTGGATACCCTGAATCGGATGCAGGAACTGACCGGATCGGAGCTTCGGATCGGAATCCAGGCGTTGGCCGTGGCGGCGTTGCTGGTCCTGTTCGTTCTCCGGGAACGATCCGCCCGCCATCCCCTGGTCAACATCGCGCTGCTGCGGACCCCCGCCTTCGTCTACGCCAATCTCGGCGCCATGGCTCTGGGGCTGGCGCTGTTCGGGTCCACCTACCTGGTGCCGCTCTTTGTCCAGAGTGCCCTGGGTTTCAGCGCCACCGAGGCGGGCCTGCTGATGTTACCGGCCGGTATCGTCCTCGGCATTACCTTTCCGCTTGCCGGCCGGCTGGCCGACCGGCAGAGTGCCCGCTCCCTGGTGGTGTTCGGGATCGCCATATTCGCCGCCTCGGCCGTCCTGTTTGCGGTTTCGGATGTGTCGCTGGCGTTCGGTTGGCTGGCTCTTTGGACCATCCTCGGGCGTATCGGTATCGGGTTCATGCTGCCGGCACTGTCCACCGGCGCGCTCAACCCGCTCAAGCCGGAACAGCTGGGCGCGGCTTCCAGCACCATCAATTTTACCCGCCAGCTGGGCGGCGCATTCGGCGTCAACATTGTGGCTCTGACGGTGGAGTTCGGTGAGCACAGTGGTGGTCTGCCCACCATTAATGCCTTCCATAATGCCTGGTGGCTGGTCGCGGTGTTCGTTGCCTTGGCCGCCCTTCCGGTGTGGCGGATGCGGGCATAGTTGCGATCCGGGGCGCAATTGGATAGCATGCTCTCTCCTTCAGGGGAGTAGCCTCCGCGCCGGACGATCCGGCCGGACGGTAGTCAACATACTTGGGGCTCAATCTCCATGGCTACCGTGTCCCGCACCCGTTGCGTGGGGATTGGCAAGACCTGAGGCAGATCACCTCCGATGGGCGGAAGGTGGGCTGTCTCATGTCTTCGATATCCGCCCTGGAGTTGTTTGATGGACGCTTTTCTCGCCTCGACCGCCGCCGTTGCCATTGCCGAAATCGGCGACAAGACCCAGCTGCTTTCCCTTTTCCTCGTGGCCCGCTATGCCAGGCGAACGCCGATCATACTCGGTATCCTGATCGCCACCATCCTGAACCACGCGCTCTCGGCCTGGCTCGGTGCCTGGATTGCCAGCTTCATTCCGGAAACCTGGCTGCCCTGGATCCTGGCGGGGAGCTTCGTTGCCATTGCCCTGTGGCTGCTGATTCCGGACAAGGATGACAGCGAGGACTCCAAGTTCCTGGGTATGGGCGCCTTCATGGCCACCACGATCATGTTTTTCCTGGCCGAGATCGGTGACAAGACCCAGGTGGCCACCGTTGTACTAGCAGCGAAGTTTACTGACACGTTCTGGGTTATCATGGGTACGACGGTGGGGATGCTGCTGGCGAATATACCGGTTATTATGGCCGGTCGCTGGTTGATGGAGCGCATGCCCCTGGCGACGGCCAGGATCAGCGCCAGCGTTCTGTTTGTCTTGCTGGCGATCGTCACCGTCTGGACGACCGCCATGAACTCCTGATTGGCTTTGCTGTCACCGTCTGGGTGAACACTGAATTTCGGAACTGAATTATGCCGCTTGGAAAGTATTGGAACATTCTCGCGCTGTTGGTGCCGCTGGCTCTGGTCAACGCCCCGGTGTGGGCGGCGCCGGAGGCTCCCGAGGCTGAGGCCGACGAAGCGCCCGACCGGAGCCCGCGGGTGCCCACGTTCGAGCTCAACGGGGACCTGGCTGGCGAGCTGCAGGCTTTCACCACCCGCTATGAGGACACCTTTGCCCAGCTCGGCAACCGGCTCGCCCTGGGCTATCTTGAGCTGGTGAAGGCCAACCCCGGCGTGGACCCCTGGCTGCCGGGGGAAGGCACCACCATTACCCTGCCCCGGCAGTACGTAATTCCCGATGAGGCGCGCCGCAAGGGCATTGTCATCAACCTCGCGGAATACCGCCTGTATTACTTCACCGGGGACGGTGATGTGCAGGTCTATCCCGTGGGTGTCGGCACTGAGGAGAATCCCTCTCCGCTGACCGACGCTGAAGTGACCATGCCCCTGGAGTCCCCGGCCTGGTATCCCCCGGCCAGCATCCGCGCAGAATACGAAGCGAACGGCGAATACCTGCCCAAGATGATTCCGCCCGGCCCTGGGAACCCGCTGGGAACCCACGCCCTGTTACTGAGCGAGAAAGGCTATCTCATCCACGGCACCAACAAGCGGTTCGGGGTTGGCATGCCGGTAAGCCATGGCTGCTTCCGGATGTACAATGAAGATATCTCCCGGTTTATCTATCAGGTCGACAAGGGAACGCCGGTTCAGGTGATCCGGGATCCGGTCAAGATCGGTATATCCGGAGGTGAGGTGTGGCTCGAGGTGCACCGCCCCGGCGAAGATTATCCGCAGGAGGACCGGGATCAGCTCTGGCAGCGGGTCTTCTCGGAAGTGGAAGCATTTCGTGAGCAGAATCCGGAGGTGGAAGTGAACCGCCGCGCCATCGAACTGGCCGTGGATCAGGCCGACGGTATTCCGACCATGATTGGTGAGAGGCTCACCCGGGTGGCCACAGATGAGAGTGTCGAGAACAAATCCCCTGCCAGCCAGGGTGAGCAGGAGCAGAAACTCTACTTCTGATCACTGACGAGGAGAGGTGCCATGCAAGGAAAGCCAGTCATCAGAGCGGGCCAGTCCCGGCGTCTGAGCGTGTTCGCGGCGGTTTTTCTGCTTGGGGCCCTGCTTGCCGGTCTCTCGCTCTCGCACCAGCTTCTTGCCCAGACCAGTGAGGGCCGCGCCCTGGTGCTCACCGTCGAGGGGGCCATCGGCCCGGCCACCATGGATTACGTCACCCGCGGGATCCGTCGCGCGGAGTCCGAGGGCATGTCTCTCGTTGTTATCGAGATGGACACGCCAGGGGGACTGATGGACTCCATGCGGGAGATCATCAAGGCCATCCTCGCCTCCGAGGTGCCGGTGGCAACCTATGTGTCTCCCGAAGGCGCCCGCGCAGCCAGTGCCGGTACCTACATCCTCTACGGCAGTCATATCGCCGCCATGGCGCCGGCGACCAATCTCGGCTCGGCGACACCGGTCCAGATGGGGGGAATGCCCGGCACGGAGCCCACGGAACAGGCGCCTGAGTCGGACGGGTCCGCCGATGAACAGGAAGACAGCAAGCGCCGCGGAGACACCGCCATGGAGCGCAAGGTGCTGGAGGATGCGGTCAGCTATATTCGCGGGCTGGCGCAACGTCATGGCCGGAATGCCGACTGGGCCGAGCAGGCCGTGCGGGAGGCGGTCAATCTGGGCGCATCCGAAGCCCTTGAGCAGAATGTGATCGACGTGGTGGCGCCCAACCTGAGGGACTTGCTCCGACAGATTGATGGCCGGACGGTCCGCATGGCGTCCGGCGACCAGGTACTCAGTACGGCCGATCTGGAGCTGGTACGAGCGGAGCCGGACTGGCGCACCAACCTGCTGTCGGTGATTACCGACCCGAATGTGGCCTATTTCCTGATGATCATCGGGTTTTACGGCATCATCTTTGAACTCGCCAACCCCGGTGCCATTGTGCCGGGCGTCATCGGTGCCATCAGCCTGATCCTCGCGCTTTTCGCCTTCCAGGTGCTGTCGGTGAACTACGCTGGCCTGGCGTTGATCATGCTCGGGCTGGCCTTCATCGTCGGTGAGGCGTTTGTGCCGAGTTTCGGCATGCTGGGGGTCGGGGGCATTGTCGCCTTTGTCGCCGGCTCGGTGATCCTGATGGACGGCAGTCACCGGGATATCTCATTACCCACAATTGGCGGTACCGCCATTGTGGCAGCGGGCTTCATTCTCTGGACAGTAACCCGTTTTATCGGCCTGCGACGCAAGCATCCGGTCAGCGGTTCCGAGCAGATTACCCACGAGCAGGGTGAAGCCCTGGATGACTTCACCCGCGGCCACGACCACTATACTGGTCATGTGCGTATCAGTGGCGAGCGCTGGAATGCGCGCAGTGAGCAACCGGTGAATACTGGTGACCCTGTGCGGGTTACCGGCATCGAAGGATTGACGGTAACCGTCGAGGTCATCGAAGAAGAGGGCTGACCCGGCGTTCAACAGTTCACGGCGAACAAGGAGGCCATATGATTGGTGATCTGATTCCCTATCTCGCACCGACGGTGGTGTTGCTGCTGATCCTCGGATCGGCGATCAAGATCCTGCCCGAGTACGAGCGTGGCGTGGTGTTTTTCCTGGGGCGTTTTCAGGGGGTCAAGGGGCCGGGCCTGATCATTGTCATTCCCGGAATCCAGCAGATCGTCAGAGTGGACCTGCGGGTCATTGTGCTCGATGTGCCCAGCCAGGACGTGATCTCCAAGGACAACGTCACCGTTCGGGTGAATGCCGTGCTTTACTTCCGCGTGGTGGACCCGGAACGGGCCATCATCCGGGTTGAGGACTTCAACTCGGCCACCAGCCAGCTGGCTCAGACAACCCTGCGTTCGGTGCTCGGCAAGCACGACCTGGACGAGATGCTTTCCGAGCGCGACAAGCTCAACGCCGATATCCAGGAGATTATTGATGCCCAGACCGAGGAGTGGGGCATCAAGGTCGCCAATGTGGAAATCAAGCATGTCGACCTGAACGAATCCATGATCCGGGCAATCGCCCGCCAGGCCGAAGCGGAGCGTGAGCGTCGGGCCAAGGTGATTCACGCGGAAGGTGAATTGCAGGCTTCGAAGAAACTGGTCGAAGCTGCCCAGGTGATGTCCGCCAATTCAGGGGCCATGCAACTGCGTTATCTGCAAACCATGGCGGACATGAGCAGCAGCAATGCTTCGACCATTGTGTTTCCGATGCCGATGGATCTGATGAGAACCTTCATGGAGAAGCAGGCGAAGGCTCCGCAGAACGGAGATCAGGGCTGACTTGAGACAAAGGGGTCAGAAGAAAGCGTTCTTCTGACCCCGGAGTTTCGGCGACTGCGCTACTTGGGTTTCGGGCATAAAAATGGGGTCAGGAGAAGGCTTTCTTCTGACCCCATGTTCGCCAGCACATCAGGGTTGACCTGATCGTCAGGCATAAAAAAAGGCCGGGGTTCCCGGCCTTTTTCTGCTTGAGCGAGCCAATTACTTCTGGCTGGCGCTCTGCAGCATGCGCTTGGCACGCTCGTTTGCTTCGTCTGCAGCTTGCTGGGCAGCGCGGGCAGCGGCCAGAGCTTCTTCTGCAGTCTGCTGGGCAGTACGTGCGTCAGCGGCAGCGCTGTTTGCAGTGTTCAGTGCGTTCTCAGCGGTCTGCTCTGCAGAAGTTGCAGTAGCGTTGGCTTCGTCGATGGCAGCCTGGTTGCTGGCACAGCCGGCAGTCAGAGCAGTAGCCATTGCAAACCCAGCGATCATCAGTTTACGCATAGTAAATCCCCTTATTGGTCGTTTTATGTCCTGAGTGTCGGAAGTGAGTATAGACCACTTCCCGCAAAACCGGGTCCGACGGAAGGTTTGTTTCCCATCGGAGTCGTTAAACAGTGTAAAACACTCCGAGACGAAATGTTAACTAAGGATACGCAAAATTTCCTAGCTTATGACAACAACTTAATCGTGGTGTCATACCTTATTCACGGAAGAATGCGAATTGGGGTTCCATTGGAGACCAGTTGCCAGATCTCATCCATGGCATCGTTGGTCACGGCAATGCAGCCGTCGGTCCAGTCCAGCCCGACAAAGGCGAACGCCAGGTCGCCCGCGTCGTTGGGCATGCCGTGGATCATGATGCTGCCGCCGGGATCGAGCCCCCAGGCTTCGGCCAGCTCGCGGTCCCGCGGGCTGGGATAGGAGATGTGGATGGATTTGTAGAAATCGCTCTGCTCGTTGCGCCAGTCCAGGACGTACTCGCCCTCGGGCGTGCGCTCGTCGCCTTCGTAGAGTTTGTGGCCTTCAGGGTTATCACCGAGGGAGATGCGGTAGCTGCGAACGATGTCCTCACCGTCGAGCAGGTACAGGCGGCGTTCGGCTTTCTTTACCAGTACCTCGCTGATATCAAAGCGTTCCGGTGCCAGTTGCAGCGGCTCAGGCATGCGAACATCGGCTTTCGCAAGCAGCTCCTCGGCCCCGGCAATGCCCGGCACCAGCACCATAATCACGAACAGACAACGGAACGCGGCTCTCAGCAAACTCATAACCCTGACTTACCAAATATTAATGTTTCTTTAGCGCCGTTTATATCATAGCTCAGCGTGAGCCTGTTAAGGGGTTTTGTTAAGTTTTATGGCCATCCGCTTCGTCCCTCAGTCATTTTGTGAACTGTCCATTTTCATGCCCACCTTGGTGACCTGGTCCGCCTCTGTTGCCCGTGCCACCAGGGTAACCGGCCCGAGCGTCACCGTATCACCGACCACGGGGTGACCCTTGGTTCGCCGTGAGAAGCACTCCGCCAGGCTGATATCCGGCGACAGTTCATCAAATTCGATACCGTAGACCTGCTCCACATCCCCAAGCAGTGCATCCCCGTTCAGCACGAAATCACCGAAGAAGGCACGCTCTGCCAGATATTCCGGGGCGTGGCGGCCGCTGAGGGCTTTGCCCAGCTCAGGAAGGACATTGGGTGTGGCAAACATGGCGACCATGTCGCCGCTGGAAACTTCCAGATCGGATTTGGGTTGCAGACAGACGCGGTTACGGAAAACGCCCGCCACCGCCGTGTTCTCCGGGAACCGCAGCTGGCCAAGGCGCCGGGGTGTTTCCCAGTTCTTCCCGCGCAGGGGGAACAGCATCAGTTCGTGATCTCCGGCAGCGGGGGCGTCCAGGGGCAGCCGCCGGTAGGGGTCGTCGCCGGCCGGAACCTCCAGTCTGAGTTTGCGGGCCAGCGGCGCCATGGTGGTGCCCTGAACGAGCAGTGAGACCAGTACAATGAAGAATGCCGCATGGAACACCTGTTGAGCCTCCGGCAGGCCCGCGATGATCGGAAACAGGGCCAGGACAATTGGCACGGCGCCGCGCAGGCCCACCCAGCCGATAAAGCCGAGTTCCCGGCGCTTGAAACCGAATGGCCACAGGGTGGCGAAGACGGTTGCCGGCCGGATAATAAAGATCAGGGCCAGGGCCAGGATCAGGCCGCTACCGGCCAAGGGCAGAAGCTCGGAGGGTGAGACCAGCAGGCCCAGCATCAGGAACAGGCATAGCTGGGCGAGCCAGGCCAGGCCGTCATGCACCTGCAGGATCATCGGCATCATGCGCACCGGGCGGTTACCGATGACC
The DNA here is from genome assembly GCF_022343555.1 of Marinobacter sp. C7. GTDB lineage: Bacteria > Pseudomonadota > Gammaproteobacteria > Pseudomonadales > Oleiphilaceae > Marinobacter. The sequence goes on from NZ_JAKQZH010000002.1 coordinate 429,397, forward strand.
ACACCGGTCAGGTAGATTGCCAGGAAGCCAGACCCGCCAAGCGCGTTGGTGGCAGAGAAGACTGCGATTCCGGCAGCGGCAACCAGCAGCGGGTACAAGGACGGGGTCAGGCGGATGCGATTGGCGAGCTCGACCACGGCGAAGCCCCCCAGCAGGCCGGCAACACCGCCGATGCCGAACTGTTTGACCAGCATCACCAGCACTGACCAGGTCGCCCCCTCGCCCTGATTGGCGATCAGTGTGACCAGCAGAAGGGTCAGGAAAATCGCCATCGGATCGTTACTGCCGGATTCGATCTCCAGGGTGGCGCTGACCCGTTCGTTCAGATGCAGGCCCCGGCCCTGTAGCAGCGAGAACACGGCGGCGGCGTCGGTAGAGGAGATGATGGCCCCGATCAGCAGGGCAGTCAGCCATTCCAGTTCAAAAACCCATCGGGCGACCACTGCGGCACCGGCGGCGGTCATGAACACGCCCAGGGTTGCCAGTACCAGTGCCGGTCTCAGGCCCACCCGGAAGGTTTCCGCCCGGGTACGCATGCCACCATCGAGCAGGATTACCCCCAGGGCGAGATTGGCGATCAGGAAGGCCAGTTCAAAGTTGTCGAACTCGATGCCGCCGGGACCATCCTCGCCCATCATCATGCCCACTACCAGGAAGATCAGCAGTACCGGCATGCCGACTCGGCTGGACAGCGGGCTGAGCACGATGCTGATCACCAGCATCAGGGCTCCGACAAGGGTGAGGGTGGGGTCCATTCAGTCTCCAGACATAAGGCTTGCCCAACAGCGGGCCGTCTGCTTATATTTCACTCGCGGCCAATGCGTTTGCGGGTGTAGTTCAATGGTAGAACGGCAGCTTCCCAAGCTGCATACGAGGGTTCGATTCCCTTCACCCGCTCCAACCTGCTTCCGTGGCCGGTTGTCTTCAGTGTAGTTTCAGACGCGGGTGCATGGCACGGCTGATTTTGTCCATCAGCCAGATGATGCCGGTCCGTACAACCCCATGCAGGGCCACCTGGTGCATGCGGTACAGGGAGACGTAGAACAGTCTCGCCACTTTGCCCTCGATGTACATGCTGCGTCCGGAGAGGTTGCCCATCAGGTTGCCCACCGTGGTGTAGCGGCTGAAATTGATCAGCGAACCGTGGTCGTTGTACACGAACGGCACGTCTTCCTTGCCTTCCAGACGATTGCAGAGCGTCTTGAACAGGGCGTCGGCCTGCTGGTGTGCGGCCTGGGCCCGGGGTGGCACAGGCCGGTCGGAATCGGGTTGCGGGCAGGCGGCACAATCCCCCAGGGCGAAGATATCCACATCCTGTGTGGTCTGCAGGGTCTGCTCCACCACCAGCTGGTTGCCCCGGTTGACCTCAAGTCCATCCAGCTCGGCAAGGAAGGCCGGTGCCTTGATCCCGGCGGCCCAGATGGTCATTTCAGATGGCAGCTCGGTGCCGTCTTTCATAATGACGCTGTTTTCACGGACCTCGCTCACCGGTTGTCCGGTCAGTACCTTCACGTGCTGGCGCTCGAGCTCCCGGGTGGCTGCCGCCGAGAGGCGTCCGGGCAAGGCCGGCAGGATCCGCTCGGCGGCTTCGATCACGCTGATCGAGACATCCGAGGACTTCAGGTGGTTCATGCCGTAGACCGGCAGCTCCCGGGACGCCAGCCGCAGCTCGGCGGCCAGTTCCACCCCGGTGGCGCCGGCCCCGATGATACTGATGTTGAGGGTGTGCTCCTTGCCCTGAAGGGCCTCGTGATTTTTGCGCAGGAACGCATTCAGCATCAGGTTATGGAAACGTCGGGCCTGTTTCAGGCTGTCCAGGAAGAGGCAGTTCTCCTGGGCCCCGGGAGTGCCGAAATCATTGGCGGTACTGCCCACGGCGATCACCAGGGTGTCATAACGGATGTGGCGCTCCGGTACCACTTCCATCCCCTCTTCATCGTGGAATGGGGCGATCACCAGCTTTTTTGCCCTGCGGTCCAGCCCGCTCATGCGACCCAGCTGGAATTCGTAGTGGTGTTTCCTGGCGTGGGCGCGGTAGTTGATCTCGTTGGCACTGGCGTCCAGGGAGCCCGACGCGACTTCGTGCAGCAAGGGTTTCCAGACGTGGGTCAGGCCCGCGTCGACCAGGGTAATCCTGGCCTTGCGCTTCTTGCCCAGTTTGTTGCCAAGGCTGGTGACCAGCTCCAGACCGCCGGCGCCGCCACCCACTACCACGATATGAGGAAGGTTATCCATAACAATCAGACCTTTAAGTGAAGAGAGCCAAGCGCTCTTCCGGTCAAAAACGCTTGGCTGTCCTCACTGGGAAAGGCACGGGTAAAGGTAGGGTGCTAATGCTGCCGAAGTAATCTTAACGCGGGGTTGGCTGCCGGCACAATTACACGGAAGGCGGGTTTCCATCCGTCGAAACATTTTACTGCTTTGGTTCAACGCCCATAATATCGGGCATTCGAGCAGTCAGGACATGGGAGAAACGGATGAAAGTGGCAGTCTATTGCGGGTCCAGGGCCGGCACCGACCCGGTGTTTGCGGACAAGGCCAGGGAGCTGGGTTCCTGGTTTGGTAGCCACGGCATCGATGTGGTTTTCGGTGGCGGACACGTCGGGTTGATGGGCATTGTGGCCGATTCGACCCTGGCCGCGGGCGGGCGGGTCTACGGAGTGATTCCGGAGAGCCTCAGGGACCGGGAGTTGGCCCATGATCGCCTGACCGAACTGCATGTGGTGAGTGACATGCATCAGCGCAAGGCCAGGATGGCGGAGCTGGCGGACGGTTTTCTTGCCCTGCCGGGTGGCATTGGAACCCTGGAAGAACTGTTCGAAGCCTGGACCTGGGGGCAGTTGGGCTTTCACCGGAAACCCTGCGGGCTGTACAACATCAACGGCTTCTACGATCCGCTGCTGGCCATGGTGGAGACCATGCAGGAAAACGGTTTCCTGAACCGGGAGTATATCGACATGGTGATCCGGGCGGAGACGCCGGAAGCCGTGGTTGAGGCCTTCGAGCACTACCGGCCACCCCATGAGAAATGGACATGAGGGTGGCTCCGGTATAGGGCTGGTGGCGAATCAGGTCAGGTGCCGGGTTCGCCCCGGGCTTTTTTCAGCTCCTCGAGTTTTTCGTGGAGCAGTTTCTCCAGCTTGATCAGTTGCTCGCGATTCTTCTCGTTGGGTCTGTTGGTGTACAGATCCACGTAGGTCTGGGTCACTGAGCTCAGGATCGGGTGCAGTTTCTTGTAGTCCTCTTCTTCACTCATGCTTGCTCTCCTTGAAGTGGGCTTGTTGATAATAACTATGGATGATCCTGCGCCATGATCAAGGCCATTCGACCGGGGGGTTGATCCGGGTCATTCGTCCTCCGCAGCGGCCAGCCGCTGCGCCGCATCTTCGGCCCCATGGGCTTTCGCGAGGTCAAGCGCACTGGCACCGTCGGTATCGGCGGCCCGGGGATCGGCGCCGGCCTCCAGCAGAAGCTCCAGAATATCCACGCGATTGGCTGTGGCTGCGGACATCAGTGGTGTACGCAGGAGATTATTGGCCAGGTCGGGGTTGGCGCCGCGCTCCAGCAGGAATCGGACTGTCTCGGCACGACCATGGTCGGTTGCCAGCATCAGCAAACTGTTCCCGTCACTGGTCCGTAGATCCACAGGTACCCCGGCGTCCAGCAGTGGCTGGAGCATGCGGGTGCCACCATTGCGGGCCAGATCGAATAAGCCCTGGGCAAGGGCGATGGCGTCCTCATCCTTCTGGTTTTCGGGTTTCTGCGGACTGCCTGGGTTCTGGTCGCTCATGGTTACTGAATCTCCGTCGATTGGGGCGTGGGTGAGGGCCGAACATGGCGTCGGTCATCCTCTGCTAATCTGGACATAGAGTCGACACCACTGTTAAAACCATTCTTATCAAAGGTCTGGTCGCCAACTGGCAAAATCAACCAGGTCGAGATCAATGAGCAACAGGAGGCATTGCTGTGAAACTGCAGGTCCGAGGAATTGAAGAAGGGCAGCCGGTTCCCGAGAAATTCGCGTTCGGCGTCTACAGCGAAGAGGACCACATGAGCTTCGGTCCCAACAAGAACCCCGAGATTACCTGGGCGGATGCTCCGGCGGGAACCAAAAGCTTTGTGATCATGATGTTTGACCCGGATGTGCCAAGTGTCGCGGATGATGTGAACCAGGAGGGCAAGACGGTCTCGAAGGACCTGCCCCGAGTGGACTTCTTCCACTGGCTGCTGGTGGATATCCCCGCCAATGTGAACCGGATTCCCGAAGGCGAGGACAGCGATGGCGTAAGCCCGAAGGGCAAGGACCACGGCCCCGGTCCGATTGGCATCCGTGGCGTCAACAACTACACCCAGTTCCTGGCCGGTAATCCCGATATGGCAGGCACTTATGCCGGTTACGACGGTCCCTGTCCGCCGTGGAACGATGAAATTATCCACCACTACCATTTTGAGGTCCATGCACTGGATGTGGAAAGCCTGGGCCTTGAGGGGGAGTTCGACGGTAACGATGTCCGGGAAGCCATGAAGGGTCATGTCCTGGACAGCGCCCGGGTGACCGGAACCTACACCCTGAATCCCGATCTTCGCTGATACCACCGGGTAATCAAACTGTCGCGCCAGTGTCACCCGGCTGTCACCGGGGCTTGTCATGGTTCCTTCAAGGAACCCTGACCGCAGGCCCTGAGCAAATGGGAGGCACCGTGCGACAGTACCGCAGTGTATTCATTTCCGATGTCCACCTGGGAACGGCCGACTGCCAGGCTGATTACCTGCTGGATTTCCTGAACAATCTCCAGTGCGAGACGCTTTACCTCGTCGGCGATATCGTCGACCTGATCGCCATGCAGCGGCGCTCCCATTTCCCGGAATCCCACCGGCAGGTTATCCACAAGCTGATCGATCTGGCTGCCTCGGGAACCCGGGTAATCTACATTCCCGGCAACCATGATGAGTTCTTCCGGCGTTTCTGCGGCCAGACCCTTTCCGGTATCGAATTGAAGTACAAGGCTGTCCATGCCACTGCGGATGGCCGGCAGTTCCTGGTGTGTCATGGGGATCAGTTTGATCAGGTGGTGCGTTGCAGCCCGCTGATGCTGCTGGTCGGCGACCGGGCCCACGGGTTGTTGCTGCGCCTGAACCGCTGGTTCAACGCTCTGCGCCGGCTGCAGGGCAAGCCGTACTGGTCACTGGCGGCCTGGCTGAAGAGCCGGATCGGCAGGGCCCGCACCTTTATCCGCCGGTTCGAGCTGGCGGCGCTGACTGTCGCGGAAAAGGGGCATTACGATGGCTTTATCTGTGGCCACATTCATTCGGCGGGCTTCCTGCGCAGTGAAGACGGTCTGTACTGCAACGACGGTGACTGGGTGGAACACTGCACGGCGCTGGTGGAGCGGGAGAACGGGAAGCTGGAGCTGCTGCACTGGTCCGAGTCTCCGTCGGTACTGGCCGTGGAGCCGGAGGTACCGCACCCGGAGGTATGCGGAGATGCCCGGCCAGTGCTCGACCGCGTACCGGCCGGGTTTGTGGAGCAGGTGAACCGCCTAGCTGGCTGAGCGATGGTCTTCATCCGCCGGGCTTTGCAGGCAGGTCGGCCTGTTACTGCATTTGGTATCTTCCTCGCTGACACCTTCAGCCAGGGCAGTTGCGCCCATGGCAAAAGCGAACAGCATACCGAGCAGGGTCAGGGTTTTCATGGTCGTATCCTCCGTGTGACCGAGGGTCCGCCACCTGGATGTCCTGCGGACAAGCTGCAAGTGGCGGCTCCCAGAATATAGACACACGAGAACAGGGGGCGTTCCCTGTAGGCAGGGGATTTTCTTCTTTCAGGAATCCGCCCGATAGGCTTCGAGAATTCCCGCCATATCATCGCCGAGTGCTTTCAGTTCTTTATCAGAAAGGTTGCGCTCCGCAATGGAACGGATGCCCATGATCTGGCTTTGCAGCAGCCGGGCAAGACGCCCGGAATCGACTGAATCCTTCAGTTCACCGCGTTTCCTCGCCTGCTCCAGCAAGTCTGCGAAGGACTGCTCAATCGCTCCCAGGATTCCCTGCGCCTGTTCGGAAAGCCCGACGTGGGTGTTACTGGACTCGAGCAGGGTTTTGACGATGAGGCAGGCCCGGGAAGGACTGACACCTTTGTTGGTGCATCCCTGAGCGATCTTGCGAATATAGTCCTGAAGCCCGTCAATGATTGAATCGTAACCGGCCATGTGCTCGGCCAGCTCCGCGCCGCCTGCCTCGGCATAGCGGGCCAGGGCTTCCGAATAAAGCCCATCCTTGCTACCAAAGGTGGCGTAAATACTGCCAGGCCGCATATCCAGGGCCTGCTCGATCTGCTTCATCGAACTGCCGTGGTAGCCCTTTTCCCAAAACAGGCTGACGGCCCTCGCGAGGGCGGATTCCCGGTCATAACTTGGAGGTCTGGGCATACCAATACCATCTGTCGTCACTTTGAATGTTCGCTCAATTATATCTTGAGTGATTGTTCAATAACAGTTAGCTTCTGCGTTGTTGAGCAAACATTCAATAACGGAGATAAACCATGGCTGATTTCAAGTTGCATGACATCGAATCTGCTCCGGAAGGCGCCAAGCCACTCCTGGAGAAGTCGCAAAAAGGTTTCGGCATGATTCCGGGCCTGCACGCGGTAATGGCTGAATCCCCCCAGGTTCTGGAGGCCTACCAGACGCTGCACCAGCTGGTGTTGGACAGCAGTTTCGATAACGACGAGAAAACCGTGGTCTGGCAGACCATCAATGTCGAGAATGCCTGCCATTACTGCGTGCCGGCACATACCGGCATCGCCAAGATGATGGAGGTGTCCGACGACATCATTGAGCCGCTGCGTAACGAAACGCCGCTTCCGAACGAAAAGCTCGAAGCGCTTCGTGACTTCACCCTGGCGGTGATGCGCAAGCAGGGGAACGTCAGCCAGCAAGACCTGGATGCTTTCTTCAACGCCGGGTACGGTCACCGGCAGGTGCTGGACGTTATTCTGACCCTGTCCCAGAAGACCATGAGCAACTACATCAACCACATTGCCCAGACGCCGGTTGATGAGCCGTTCCAGAAGTTTGCCTGGAGCAAGAAGCAGTAAACCGGCCGGTTCAGGCCGTGTGGTTGGCGCCATACGGCCTGCCAGCGTTCTTTTACCTTCCCGATGCCCCTGTGACGGGTAGAATACCCCGATGATCCGTTCACAGTGGCTTTTCCGTCTTTCCTTCCTGACCATCGTTGCGTTACTGATGGCCGCTATCTGGCTGATGCTTCGGCAGCTGGGCATGCCCGCCAGTCTGGCGCCCGCAGCCCTGTCAGACTGGCTGATACATCAGGGCGTGCACGGGCCTTTGTTCCTGATGCTGATGATGATTCTTGCCGTGGTTGTCGGGCCGATTCCCACTCTGCCCATCAGTGCCGCTGCCGGTCTGGTCTATGGCATGTTCACCGGTACGGCGATTGCGGTGGCCGGGGCGCTTGCCGGCTCCCTCATCGCCTTTTACCTGGCGCGGATCCTCGGACGGGAAGCAGTGCAGCGCAAGCTGGACCACAACCCGGTGTTCTCGGCGCGGGGGTCCCAGCGGTTTCTGTTTGTTGCGGTGTTGCTGACCCGCCTGATTCCCCTGTTTTCCTTCGCCCTGATCAGTTACGCCGCCGGCGTCACGGCCATCCAGCTCTGGCGCTACGCCTTGGCGACCGCTCTGGGCATGTTGCCAATGACCTTCGTTTTTGCCGGGCTCGGCCACAGCTTCGAACTCAACCCCGTGCTGACGGTGGTCGCCGCAGCCATGATCCTTGTGATCATGAGTACCCTGCCCCTGTATCTTCGCCAGCGCCCCCATTCACGGCTGGCCCGTTGGCTGCATCTGGACGGCAAGGTTGAGGGCGAAGGTACAAAGGCTTCGTGATGCACATGACGATAGATTTTCCGGATCGATGTAATAGTTCCGGAACTCATGTGTCTCTTACCTGACCGCCTTTCCCGGCGGTGGCGGGCTCCGAAGGCTCCAACGTGTAATTCCATGATCAGGGAGAGAGACCATGTCCACAATACACCCTCTGAGAAAAGCGATTCGGACGTCGTTCGAACATCGCCGTGCCACCTGGTGGTCTGCGGCCCTCATGTCGGCCATGCTGGGCACCGGCGGGCTCGCAGCTGCAGCCTGTAGTCCCTGTTCTCCGTGCAAGAACAGTTGCAAGGCGGGGCAGGTTTGCAGGGCCGGCTGTAAAGCCGGGTGCAATCCGTGCGCTGCGAAGAATCCTTGTGCCACCAAAAATCCCTGCGCCGTAAAGAACCCCTGTGCCGGCAAGGGCTGTAATCCTTGTGCCACCAAAAGCTGTAGCCCCTGTGCGGCCGCAGGCAAGTGTGGGGCCAGGCCCAATCCCTGTGCCGCCCAAAGGGTCACCCGACCTGCCGACTATCAACCTTATGAGGGGAATCCCTGCAAGCTGATGGCGCTGGGTAAGAAATTGTTCAACGACACCTCTCTCAGCAGTAACGGCCTGTCCTGCGCCAGTTGCCATAACGATGGTGCTGGCTACAACGCCACCTTTGCCAAGGCCTATCCGCACTCCGTAGCCATGGCCCGGGATATGTTTGGTATGGAATCGGTGCATCTGGACGAGATGATCCAGGTCTGCATGGTTCAGCCCATGGCGGCACAGCCTCTGGACTGGAGCGGAGAAGAGCTGGCGGCGCTCACGGCATACATGGCGAAGGTCCAGAAACAACTTGCAGCGAATCCCTGTGCCCTGAAGGGAGGTAAATGCGGTGCCTGTAATCCGTGCGCCGGCAAAAATCCCTGCGCGACGAAGAATCCGTGCGCGACCAAGAATCCCTGTTCAGTCAGTGCCGGGAAACGATTGGCAGATGCCGCTGCCTGAGGCGCAGATCCGTTGGACGAGCGCGGCTTCCGGAAACGTCCGGAGCCGCGCGGAAAGGAGATAGCAGGCAATGACTGAACTTCGTATGCCCGAACTGGCGAGTCTCCCGGTTAGCCGGGAGAAGGCTATTGATGACATCCTCTGAGGCATTTCCGGCGCGCTAAGGCCGTTCCTCATTCCTGATCACCGCTTCGGGATTTTCGCGTCCTGAGCGCCTCTGCCACCTGCTGATCGATCCGGCGCAGCAGATCCTCATTCGGATGGCCGGAGGAATGCGCCTGCATCAGCTCGGTGCTGGCGCGCAGGTTACCGATAAACGTCCGGCAGGCCTTGCACATCATCAGGTGCATCTTCACAGACAGGTTCTGCCGGCCGGTGAGTTCGCCATCGATGTAGTCGCTGGCTATTACGGCCAGGTCCCGGCACATTAGCATTCGCCTGTCTCCTGGAAGGTTTCCACCATAAGAAAGATCTTCTGCCGTGCACGGTGCAAAAGTACACGAAGGTTAGAGGCACTGACGTCCAGAATGTTACAGACATCCTCGGATTTGTGCTGGTGGGCTTCGTAAAGTATCAGGGCCGAGCGCTGGGTTTCCGGCAGGGCCGACAGGTGTTTGTCCAGGCAATCGCTCAGGGCGCCGTTCTCCATCAGGGTATCGGCGGATTCGTGAAACTGCAGCCTGGGCGGAACATCCCAGCGTCCGGTGGCATTGAAACGCTCGGCAAGCTCCGGCTCCAGGCTTTCAGAGAAATCAGTCGCCACTTCCCGCTTGCCTGAACGGAGCTTGTTCTTGCACCGGTTGGCGACGATACGGTGCAACCAGGTTTTCAGGCCGGAGCGGCCCTCGAATTTCCCGATCGCATCAACGACCGTTACCCAGCAGTCCTGGACCACCTCCTCAGCTGTTGAAGGATCGAGGTAGAACCGTGCGACCGCCAGCATGCCTGGCGTATAGGTTGAGACCGCTTCATGAAATGCCTGATCATCCTGCGCTTTCAGTAACATGATGAGGTCTTGTTCCGAACCGTCCCTGACTGGCATGCCCATGGTTCCCGTGCCCCGTCTTCGTTGATTTATGCTTGATAGTCCCGGGATGAAAGGAGAAGTTCCTGAAAGTTGAGTGAACACTCAAAAAGTGTAATCCACACCAGAGGGCAGCGCCAGGCCCACGACTGGGCGAGAGATGTCGGAGCCTGAACCGGAATCCCGGCTGTCGCAGTTATCGCGGGTTTACTGAATATATAGAACTCTGTGACAAATTATGGCGTAGGTATGAGGTAGGCTTGATGATGTGAACCGCCTCGCATGTAACATATTGGCGCTTGGGGTGTTCAGCCTACAGACACACCATTCATGGAGAAAGTGATGAACACTGGCAAACTGGTCCTTATCGGAACGATCGTTGTGGCGATCGCCATATTCTGGGGCCTGGGTGGGAATGAGTGGCTTACGCTGGACGCCCTGAAAACGAATCGGTTGGCCCTGGAGCAGTGGATCAGCGAGCACCTTGTGTTTGCGCTCGGGATATACGGAATCGCCTACGTGTTTGTGACCGCTCTTTCGTTACCCGGGGCAGCGGTCATGACGCTGGCGGGCGGGGCGTTTTTTGGTAACTGGTATGGTCTGATCACCGTTTCCATCGCCTCAACGGCAGGCGCATCGCTGGCGTTTCTGATTGCCCGTTTCCTGCTGCGAGACACGCTGCTGAGCAAATACAGGGCCACCATCGGGAAGATTGATCGTGGCATTGAGAAAGATGGCGTGTTCTACCTGGCAACACTCCGTCTTGTGCCGGTATTTCCGTTTTTCCTGATCAATCTGGCCATGGGCCTGACAGGCATGAAACTGCGCACCTACGCTCTGGTGAGCTGGCTTGCGATGTTGCCGGGAACCTTTGTTTACGTGAATGCCGGCACCCAGCTCGGGCAGATTCAGTCCACTGCCGATATCGTCTCCGCCGATCTGCTGTTGTCCTTTGCCCTGCTCGGATTGTTCCCGTTGATCGCAAAGTTTGTCGTGGGCTTTATCCGCCGGCGTCGGGTTTATGCCGGCTGGCGGAAACCCGCGCATTTTGACTATAACCTGCTGGTCATTGGTGGCGGTTCCGCGGGTCTGGTCTCTGCCTACATTGCGGCGGCGGTCAGGGCAAAAGTCGCGCTGATCGAGAAGCACAAGATGGGGGGCGACTGCCTCAACACCGGTTGTGTCCCGTCCAAGGCGTTGATCCGCAGCGCCAAGGCCGCCGACACGTTGCGCCATGCCAACCGTTACGGCCTTGATTCGGTGCCGGTGACAGGCTCATTCAGGAGCATCATGAGCCGTGTCAAGGATGTGATTGCCAGGGTGGAGCCCCACGATTCTCCCGAGCGTTACCGTAAACTGGGTGTGGATTGCATCTCCGGTGAGGCGAGTTTCGTATCTCCCTGGGAGCTGGAAGTAAAACACAGTGATGGTCGCAGCGAGCGACTGACGGCCCGGAGTATCGTCGTTGCCACTGGTGGCAAGCCGGCCATGCCGCCGATTCCCGGTCTGGACAACATGCAGCCGCTGACCTCGGAGAATCTGTGGAACCTGCAGGAGCAGCCGGAACGGTTGCTGGTGCTTGGTGGCGGCCCGATCGGCTCCGAACTGGCCCATGCGTTTGCCCGCCTGGGCTGCAAAGTGATCCAGGTGGAAAGGGGTGAGCGCCTGCTGCCGAAGGAAGATGCCGATGTTGCATCGGTGATCCTGAAACGGTTCCAGGCCGACGGTATCGATGTACGGCTGAATCACTCTGCCGTGGAGTTCCGCACCGAAGAGGGTGAAAAGGTCGCCTACTGTGAGCATGGGGAAGAACGTGTCCGGATCCCCTTTGACCAGGTGCTGGTGGCCGTTGGTCGCGTCGCCAATACGGCCGGCCTGAACCTGGAACGAATTGGTGTGGACACCCTGCCCAATGGCACCGTGCCCGTGGATGAGGACATGAGTCTGCGGTATCCGAACGTGTTCGCCTGTGGCGACGTGGCCGGGCCCTACCAGTTCACCCATGCCGCGGCCCACCAGGCCTGGTATGCCGCGGTGAACGGGCTGTTCGGCCAGTTCAGGCGTTTCCGGGTGGACTATCGGGTGATGCCCTGGGTGACCTTCACCTCACCGGAGGTGGCGCGGGTGGGGCTCAGCGAAGCCGAGGCCACAGAGAGGGGTATCGCCTTTGAGGTTACCCGTTATGGCCTGGATGACCTGGACAGGGCGATCGCCGAGAGCGAGGACTATGGCTTTATCAAGGTGCTTACGCCGCCGGGTAAGGACAAGATACTCGGTGCGGTGGTTGTCGGCGCCCACGCCGGTGAGATTCTGGCGGAGTTCACCCTGGCCATGAAGCATGGACTCGGACTGAACAAGATCCTGGGTACGATCCACCCCTACCCGACCTGGAACGAGTCCGCCAAATACGCCGCTGGTGAGTGGAAACGTACCCATGCACCGGAACGGATTCTGAAACTGTTGGAAAAATTGCATGGCTGGCGTCGTGGTAAAGGCCACGGCGAGCAGGAGAAACGCAAAGAAGTGACGACGGGCTGAAAACGACAGCTGTAACATCGCTGCCGAACCCGTGTCTGTGCCAAATACCAAAAAAATCTCAAGGAGCACCTATGCCCCTGACCGAAACCCGACCGGCCCGCAGTAAACGCATTCCGGCCGTGGAAGTGCTCGAACCCAGGGCGTTCGACAGCTGGACCCATACCCGCAATGGCGATCCCCGGGGCTATATTGACTCGGACAGGTTGAGGGAGCTCTGGATTCACACCGGCACGGCCTGCAACCTGGCCTGTCCGTTTTGCCTGGAGGGTTCCCACCCCGGCGACGGACGCATTCCCGGCATGAAACTGAACGATGTGAAGCCGTTTATCCATGAAGCCATTGACATGGGCGTGGAGCAGTTCTCGTTCACCGGGGGCGAGCCCTTTGTCATCCGGGACTTCGTTAACATCCTGGACTACGCCAGCCAGCACCGGCCCTGCTTTGTGCTCACCAACGCGACCGAGCCTTTGCTGAAGCGACGGCATCAGGTACTCCCGCTGCTGGACAACCCCTACCCGATCCACTTCCGTGTCAGCCTCGATTTCCCGGACCGGGCACGGCACGACAAGGATCGTGGCGAGGGTAGCTTCGATCAGGCCCTGGAGGGCATTCGCTGGCTGATCGAGCAGGGCTTCAAGGTGTCCATTGCCCGCCAGACCGACCCGGAGGAGATTCCCTCGGAGGTCGAAGCGGCGTTCCGGGAGATTTTCCGGGAATGGGATATTCCCGAAAACCTGGCGTTCACCGCGTTTCCGGACCTGGGCACGCCCGGTTCCGAGGATGGCAGTCCGGAGATTACCGAGACCTGCATGGAGAAGTATCCGACCCGGGAATCGCGCGCGCATTTCATGTGTACCTATACCCGGATGCTGGTGAAGAAAGAGGATGCAGTGCGGGTCTACGCCTGCACGCTGGTGGATGACGACCCGCAGTATGACCTGGGCGGGTCTCTGGCCGAGAGCATGGATGAGCGGATCATGTTGCGGCATCACCGGTGTTTTTCCTGTTATCGGTTTGGGGCTAGCTGCTCGGCTCCGGGTTAGTTCTCTTGTCGGACTGGTAGCCGGGAGTTGGCAGCCTGTGCCAGCGCCGATGCCACCAGTATAAAAGCCACCGGAAAGAGCCCCGGACCAATCAAACAACAGACCGGAAAGAAAGATGAACTTTACTGAAGCCTCCCTGTTCTGGGGATTCCTCCTGGTATACGGCGTAGTGATGTACGTACTGTCGCCGAAGAGCAAAAACGCGAACTCGTTCTACAAGGGCGCTGATGACCAGGGTAACCCGGTGGGTCAGTGGTCACTGACAGCCAGTATTTTTATCAGCTGGATCTTTGCCAAGTCGGTCACCAATGCCGCAAACCTGGGGGCCGCCTACGGCGTTGTGGGTGGCCTGGCCTATGCCAGTTACTGGTTGTCGATCCCGGTGGCGGGTTATGTGATCTACCTGATTCGGACCCAGACCGGGGCCCGGAGTCTGCAGGACTTCCTGACCTCCCGCTTCGGCCGTTTGGCCAGCCTGGCGTTTGCGGCGGCGATTCTGATCCGGCTCTATAACGAAGTGTGGAGCAACACCGCGGTCGTGGGCGGTTACTTCGGGCTGCCCGGGGAGTGGGAATACTACGCGGCGGCGATGCTGTTCACCGTGTTTACGCTGGCCTACAGCCTCAAAGGCGGGCTGCGCTCGTCGATCTTTACGGATGTCATCCAGGCGTTCGTCTTCGTGTTCTTTGTCGGGGCGGTGCTGTTCCTGATCATTCCGGCCAACGACACCAGCGCCTTGCTGAGTAATGGCGAATTCCGGCTTGACGCGGGTTTTGACCTGCTTCTGGTGGCCCTGCTGCAACTGTTCAGCTACCCCTTCCATGATCCGGTGCTCACCGATCGGGGCTTCGTGAACAAGGAAAAGACCATGCTCCGGAGCTTCGTGGTGGCCGGATTGCTGGGCTTTGTGGCGGTGTTTATTTTCAGCCTGGTGGGGGTCCACGCCCGGCTGAACGGTATCGAGGCCCTGGGCAATGCACCGGCGGCCGTGGGGCAGTCACTGGGGCTGGCGGCGCTGTTCTTCATGAGCGTGGTAATGATGACCTCGGCCGGTTCTACCCTGGATTCCACGTTCACCTCGTTGGCGAAATCCCTGGCGGTGGACCTGCCCCGTCTGGCCCGGCGAACCAGAGACAGGCTGCCGAGCATGCGGGTCGGCGCGGTGGTCATGGTGGTCTTTGCGTTGCTTGGTAACCTGCCGATGTTTGCCGGCACCGACATTCTGAAGGCCACGACGATCTCCGGCACCATGGTGATGGGCCTGGCGCCGGTTTTCCTGTTCTACGGTTTCACCCGCTGGTCGCCCTGGAGTTTCCACCTGAGCTTCTGGACCGGACTGGGGTTGGGTGTGCTGCTTGCCATGGGCCTGATTCCGGCAAGCTGGGCCATCGGCGAAGGCAAATACGCCATGCTGCTGGGTGTCAACGCCTGGGGCTTCCTGATCTGTTCCGCCGGGTTCTTCGTGCCACTGGCGTTGCGGCGCCTCGCTGGGCGTTCGCTGGCCGCGGGTGAGGCCTGAATCATGGCGGAGGAAGGTCGCAGTTGCCCCCTGGCTTACCGGTACGCTCCCGCCGACCTCTGCCGGCAAGCCGGTGAGAGTTCGGCGGATGTGCTGTATGTGATCGGCGGGCTCTATGGCAACGTCCTCGCACTGGACGAGATTGAGCGCATGGCCCGCGCGGAAGAGCGAGAGGGCCGTCGCGTGCAACTGGTGTTCAACGGGGATTTCAACTGGTTCAACGCCAGTGACGAGCTGTTCCGGGAAGTGAACGAGCGGGTGCTTGGGTATACGGCCAGCCTGGGCAATGTGGAGTATGAGCTGGCGAACCCGAGCCCGGGAGCCGGTTGCGGCTGTGCCTACCCGGAGTTTGTCGATCAGGGTGTGGTCGAGCGCTCAAACCGGATTATCGAACGGCTCCGGGCGGTGACCTCAGCCTGCCCCGATATCCGGAGGCAGCTGGCTGATCTGCCCCGGTATCGCTGCCTGATCTTTGGAGGCCTAAAGGTTTTGGTGCTGCACGGAGATCCCGAATCGCTGGCGGGTTGGGGTTTGGCCCACGAGGCTTTTGCTGAAGGAAACGAAGCGACTCTGTCGGAATGGTTCAAGCTCAGTGGTGCCGACGCCATCGTCTGCACCCACACCTGCCTGCCGGTACTCTGGTCGGGGCTGGTGGAAAAGCAGGCGCGGCTGGTGGTCAACAATGGCTCGGCCGGCATGGGGAACCTGAAGGGCGACTCCCGGGGGCTGATCACCCGCATCAGCGCAGTCAGGCCCTCCGTTGAGCCAGTGGCGTCGCTGGAGCGGCGGGGGCTGCACTTCTCATTACTTCCCGTTGCCTTTGACCTGGCGGGCTGGCTGGCCCGGTTTGACACGCTCTGGCCGCGCGGTTCCGATGCGGAAGCGTCCTACCGGAATCGCCTTGTCAACGGCACCGCCCTGGAGCCCGGGGATGTCATTTTTCCTTCCGGTTTTTAATCCGATTGTCACTGGCGATTGCTTCAATTCGGTCTATTCTTAAAACGTCGGGACGGGCGTCTTGTCGTGGACAATTTGGCCGCAACTTGAAATATATTTTGTGGTCTATATAATTCAGCACTAACTTTTAGAAGCGAATTGATCACGTTATGACATCAGAAGGTTCGAATACCACCGCCATCAGTCTTCGCACACCTACGAAGGATGATGGCTACAGGCTCCACCAGCTGGTGGCCGAGTGCCCGCCGCTGGACCCCAACTCGATTTACTGCAACCTGTTGCAGTGCAGCCACTTTGCCGAGACCGGCGTGGCCGCGGAGAAGGAAGGCGATCTGGTCGGCTTTATCTCCGGATACATCCCTCCCCAACAGCCCGAGACCGTGTTTGTCTGGCAGGTGGCGGTTCACGAGAAAGGTCGTGGACAGGGCCTCGCCAAGCGGATGCTGAAAGAGATCGTTTCCCGTGATGCATGCAAAGACGTCACCCACATGGAGACGACCATCACCGAGGACAACGAGGCCTCATGGGCGCTGTTCCGTTCGTTCGCCCGTGATATGGGAGCCGAGCTCACCTACCACGAGCACTTCGAGAAAGAGAAACACTTCGGTGGCAAGCACGACTCCGAGTTCCTGCTGCGCATCGGACCTTTCACGAAGCCTGTCTGAGAGCCCCGGTCTCACGATCTCTCATCGTGAATGACTGACTGTGAATTGGACTAGCCGGCAGACCACCCGAGGTAGGTCTGCCACCAAGGCTTAAACCAACGCACGGTGGGCTTGTCGCGACCGAAATGTATTAACCGACAGGTCCCCGCGCATCTACCTCGAACCTGAAATGCTAAGAGGCAAGACAATGGAAATTTTCAAGTCGACCGAATCTGAAGTACGTGTTTATTCCCGTGCCTTTCCGGTGATTTTTAACCGTGCCAAGAACGCACATCTGTACACCGAGGATGGCAAGGAATACCTGGATTTTCTGGCCGGTGCCGGTTCCCTGAACTACGGCCACAACAACGACATCCTCAAGAAAGCGCTGCTCGAGTACATCGAGGCGGACGGCGTGAGCCAGGGGCTGGACCTGTTCACCACCGCCAAGCACGACTTCATCGAGTCCTACAAGAAGTACATCCTTGAGCCCCGCGGCCTGGACTACAAGATGCAGTTCACCGGTCCGACCGGTACCAACTGTGTGGAAGCGGCCATGAAGCTGGCTCGTAAGGTCAAAGGCCGCACCGGCATCATTTCGTTCACCAACGGTTTCCACGGTGTCACCATGGGCGCGGTGGCCGCGACCGGTAACGTTCACCACCGTGGTGGTGTTGGCACCCCGCTCGGCAACGTCGACTTCATGTTCTACGACGGCTACCTGGGCGAGGACGTGGACACCCTGGAAATCATGGACAAGGTGCTGTCCGACAGCTCCTCCGGTGTTGAGCTGCCGGCGGCCGTGATCGTTGAGGCGGTCCAGGGTGAAGGCGGTCTGAATGCGGCCCGTGCCGAATGGCTGAAAGGTCTGTCCGAGCTGTGCAAGAAGCACGACATCCTGCTGATTCTGGACGATATCCAGGCGGGTAACGGCCGGACCGGTGAGTTCTTCAGCTTTGAGTTTGCCGGTATCAAGCCGGACATCGTGACCGTGTCCAAGTCCCTGAGCGGCTACGGCCTGCCGATGGCGCTGGTGCTGTTCAAGCCGGAGCTGGACGTCTGGGATCCGGGCGAGCACAACGGTACTTTCCGTGGTAACAACATGGCGTTCATCACCGCTCGCACCGCAGTCGAGACCTACTGGAAAGACGACGCCTTTGCCAAGGAAGTAAAAGCGAAGTCCAAGGTTCTTGGTGATGCCCTGCAGGCTATCTGCGACAAGTACCCGGGTGAGTTCAAGATGAAAGGCCGGGGTCTGATGCGTGGTATCGAGGCGAAGGATGCGGATCTCACGGGGCCGATCACCAAGCGCGCCTTCGAACGAGGCCTGATCATCGAGACCAGTGGCCCGAACGACGAAGTCATCAAGTGCCTGATGCCGTTGACTACCAGTGAGGAGGACCTGAAAAAAGGTGCTGCCCTGCTGGCGGAAAGTGTTGACGAGATCATGCAGGAAGGAGTCAGCGAGGCGTCGTAAGGCGCCCGCACTTCCGGGACATTCATTCTGCACGATAGCGAAGGCAAACCTATGACATCTGCACAACATACCGTCGAAAAGATCGGCGGTACTTCCATGAGCAACTACGAGGCCGTTCGCGACAATATCATTATTGGCAATCGCAGCAAGGACGACCTCTACCAGCGCATCTTCGTGGTGTCCGCCTACGGTGGCGTAACCAACGAGCTGCTCGAGCACAAGAAGACCGGCGAGCCGGGCGTGTATGCGCTGTTTGCGGATGCGGAGTCCGACTGGGCCTGGGGCGATGACCTCACCAAACTGGTGAAGTTCCTCACCGATATCAACGGTGAGCTTTTTGAGGACCCCATGCTCAAGCAACAGGCGGACCAGTTCATCACCGATCGTATCGAGGGTGTTCGCGGCTGCCTGATCGACCTGCAGCGGTTGTGTTCCTACGGCCAGTTCCAGCTGGAGGAGCACCTGCTGACCGTCCGTGAGATGCTGGCGGGTATCGGCGAGGCCCACAGCGCCTTCAATACCGCGCTGAAGCTCCAGCAGGAAGGCATCAACGCCCGGTTTGTGGATCTGACCGGCTGGCGTGACAGCGAGCTGCTGCCGCTGGACGAGAAGCTCAAACAGGCTTTTGATGCCGTTGACCTGACCCGCGAGCTGCCGATCTGCACCGGCTATGCCCAGTGCAAGGAAGGCCTGATGCGGACCTTCGACCGCGGCTACAGCGAGATGACCTTCAGCCGGGTGGCGGTGATTACCAACGCCCGTGAAGCCATCATTCACAAGGAATACCACCTGAGCTCCGCCGACCCGAACATTGTGGGCGAAGACAAGGTCGTCCCCCTGGGGCGGACCAACTACGATGTGGCCGATCAGCTGGCCAACCTCGGGATGGAAGCCATTCACCCGAAAGCGGGCAAGGGCTTGCGCCAGAACGAGATTCCGCTGAGGGTGATGAACACGTTCGAACCGGAGCATACCGGCACCCTGATTACCGGTGATTACATCAGTGAAACGCCGCAGGTGGAAATCATTGCCGGGGCCAAGGGCGTGTTTGCTATCCAGGTGTTCGACCAGGATATGCAGGGTGAGCCGGGTTCTGATCGGAAGATCCTGGACGTCCTTAGCCGCTTCAAGGTGCGGTTCATGTCCAAGGACACCAACGCCAACACCATCACCCACTACGTGGACAGCACGCTCAAGCACGTCAAGCGTGTGGTCAAGGCATTGAAGGAAGAATTCCCCAATGCCGAGATCAATACCCGCAAGGTGGCGCTGGTATCCGCGATCGGCAGCGACATGAAGATTCCGGGCATCCTGGCCCGGTCGGTCAAGTCGCTGTCAGATGAGGACATCAGTGTGCTGGCAATTCACCAGTGCATGCGTCAGGTGGATATACAGTTCGTTGTGGATGAGGACGACTACAAGAAGTCCATCAGTGCCCTGCACGCGGCCCTGATCGAGCCTCACAACCACGAATACGCCATTGTGGCGGCATCCATCGAGTAAAGGATTACCCGCGGGTGGAACCGGTCGCTCCGCTCGCAGGTAATGGAGGACGTCTTGCCTCCAGATCGGGCGCCCGGTCGGCCGGCTCACCCCTGGTGAGTTCTCATGGCCGGGCGCGGCCGATCACCTTCACCGTCTGACTTCCCATCCCCCTGGCCCCACTGACTGCCGGATTCCGCATTTACCCCTACAGCGCCAATCCGCCATTCCGCGCAAAACGTATCTCCTGACGAACATTCTGACCCAGACCGGTACCATAGCCATGCGAAAAGATGACAGGCTGGGACCGTCTCCGACTCTGCCCAACGATGGTGAAAGGGATTCCCTGGTCGGGCTGTACTTCAGGGATGCGTCCCGTTATCAGATCATGTCAGACGTTCAGGAACGTCGACTGTCCCGAAAACTGTCCCTGTGCTTCCGGGTTGTCAGCACCGAACTGGGGTTGCCGGAATCCACACCGCAGACCTTTCGCGAGGTGATCGGCAGTCTCGGCGATGCCTGCGCCTTCTCGACCCGTTGCCGTCGGGCTTACCATCTGGCGATGGCCTGCCGTCGCAAGCTGATCCAGAGCAACCTGCGCCTGGCCGTGCATATCGCCCGAAGGTACAACCAGCACGGGATTCCCATGCCGGACCTGATTCAGGATGCCAATGTCGGGCTGATCAAGGCGGTGGAACGGTTTGATCCCACCAAAGGCTTTCGTTTCTCTACCTATGCCTATTGGTGGATCAGCGAGGAAGTGAAACGCTGTCTGCAGCGCGGAACGCGGGTGGTTCACACGCCGGAAAATGTCGTGGACGAAATCCGCCAACTCCAGAAGGTGTCGCTCGGTCTGCATCAGCAGCTCGGGCGCACACCGTCACAGTCCGAGCTGGCCAGGGCGATGGAGGCGACGCCGTCGAGGATCGGTGAGTTGCGGGCTCTGGCGTCCCGGGAGGTGTCCACCGATATCCCGATCCTGGAGGATGGCTCGGCGACCATGGCGGATGCACTGCCGGCCGGAGAGCAGATGGCTCCGGATCATCCGATGTTCCAGCGCGACCGGCGCAGTGAACTGCGCAGGATGCTGAGTGAGCTCAGTGAACGGGAGCGGGAGATACTGACGCGCCGATTCGGCCTCGGTCTGCCCGACCCGGAGACCTTGCAGGTGATTTCCGATGCTCTGGGTATCAGCCGGGAGCGGGTCCGCCAGATCGAGAAAGCTGCGCTGAGGAAGCTGCAAAGCCGGTTTGGTTCCGGCGAAACGGAAGCGGGCGCCTGAACTCAGGCGCCGTGCAGAAGGAAGAACCAGGCGCCCACCGTTACCTGACACACCAGAACGACCAGAGTGAGCACCAGCCGCATCCGCCGGTACCACGCCGGCCAATAGACCTTCATCCAGCGGGCGTCCACCAGATAGAGGGCCAGGTAGGTCAGGGTGTAAAGCACCACCTGCGCCGGCGTCGGTAGCAGGAGGCCAATGCCGGCCGTCACGAAAAAGGCCTGGCTCAGGAGCATGGTAACCGGTGGCGACAGCGGGTAGCAGCGGTTCTCCAGTTGCATGGAGATGGGCCAGTAGATGCCTGCCATGAACGCAAGGATGCCGGCGCTGTAGAGATAGAAATAGGCCAGGATCGCCACGCTGTTTCCGGGCATCAGGAACAGACCGGTGGTACCGGCGATGAAGGGAATCAGCCCGGCGATCCCCACCAGTATCGCAAGACGTGCCACAGAAATCACTGCTGCTGCCTCTGGATCCTGATTCTCATGGGTTCGATGCCGGTCGATGGCATGCCAACCATCTCGTGGTAGGCGGACGGATGCACCACGTGGGTTTCCCGGATATGAAACGATCCGAGGGTGTCCTGGATTTCCCAGGCACTGCGGAACAGGGCCGTTTGTGCCCTGGCATCGGACAGCAGGAGGGTCTGGTCGCCGATCACGAGTCTGGCCATGTACTGCTGGCCTTCCAGCGAGAGAATTTCCAGCAGGTCAATGACCAGGCCGTTGGTGTTCCTGAGTTCTTCGAGCGTGATTCTCACAATGACTCTCCGGAGTTGGTGTTACCCCGGTATTTACGCACCCCCGGCGCGACAGGATCATCGGGCCAGGCGCGCGCATTCGTGATGTTGCGGACAGCCGGTCAGGTGGTCGTTGACCATGCCGGTTGCCTGCATGAAGGCGTAGACAATGGTCGGACCTACGAACGTGAACCCCTGTTTTTTCAGAGCCCGCGACATGGCCTCGGATTCGCGGGTGGTGACGGGCACTTCGTCGAGCGTGCGCCACCGGTTCTGGATGGGCTGACCATCCACAAATGACCACAGGAAATCGGCAAAATCCCGGCCCTGTTCCCGCAGTGCCAGATACCCCCTGGCATTGCGGATGATCGACTGCACTTTCAGGCGATTGCGGATGATCCCGGGGTCTGCCAGCAATTCCGCCACTTTGTCTTCGCCGTAGTGGACAATCCGTTCGGGGTCGAAACCGTCATAGGCGGCGCGGTAACCGTCCTGTTTGCGCAGAATCGTGATCCAGCTCAGACCGGCCTGCTGGCCGTCCAGACAGAGTTTCTCGAACAGGGCCCGATCGTCATATTCTGGTCTGCCCCAGACGGTGTCGTGGTAATGCACATAGAGCGGGTCGGTTCCACACCAGGGGCAGCGTCCGGATTCGGTCATATCTCCTCTCACCTGGTCTCGACTGGGGGATGAATGTTGCGGCGGATCCGGGGTTCCCAGGAGGTGTCCAGGCCTTTCGCCTCG
This sequence comes from Marinobacter sp. C7, assembly GCF_022343555.1. Classification (GTDB taxonomy): domain Bacteria; phylum Pseudomonadota; class Gammaproteobacteria; order Pseudomonadales; family Oleiphilaceae; genus Marinobacter. The sequence continues at coordinate 451,726 of NZ_JAKQZH010000002.1, forward strand.
CTCAGGCTGAAATCCTCGGCCGGCGGTTGCAGCAGCTGGATGGCAGGCCAGACGGGCAGATCGGTTGCCTCGGATTGCTGCCAGACCAGTGTCACCAGGAAACCCTCGCATTCGTAACAGTTGGCCGACCAGTAGCCCTTGCTCTGGTCACCCTGCAGTTCGAATCCCTCCAGTACCTCCAGGGTCTGCAGGTTGTTGGCAATGCCGCGGCCAGTGGCTTTCAGCCAGGCTTCCTTGAGGGTCCAGGTAACCAGGAAGTTGCGTGGATCATCGGCCCGGAACAGCCAATCCTGTTCCCTCGGTGTAAACCAGCGTTTCACCACCTTGTGCCATTGAGGGTGCCGCTGCAAGGGTTCGATGTCGATCCCCAGACCGGGCTCCGGGCTGGCCACGCAGGCCGAGAGACCATGGCTGTGACTCAGGGACAGGTAAAAGCCCGGTGGCTGCTCGGAGCGGTTCGGGCGGCCCGGTACCGGACGGCAGCCGGTGAGTGGTTCGCCACTGCTCCGGCTGATGGCCTGCCTGATCAGCCAGCGGCTGGTCAGGTATTCCCGTTTGCGGGGGCCGCCGAACTTGGCGACCGTCTTCCGTTCGTAGTCGGTAAGCCATCCGGGAATCACCGGGTCTTCGCCCGGCGTCTGGTGGCAAAGCCAGATCTGCGGCATCGGGGTCAAAAGCTGTTCACGGTTGGAGTCTTTGGATGAGCCAGCCATCGCCGTCCCTCACATACTCGAAGCGATCATGAAGCCGGCTTGGGCGCCCCTGCCAGAATTCGATCCGTTCCGGAACCACCCGATAACCGCCCCAGAAACTCGGCAGCGGGACTTCACCGTCGGAAAACTTGCGTTTGATCTCGGCGACCTTCTGTTCCAGCAGACCGCGGGACGTTATGGCCTTGCTCTGCTCCGACACCCACGCGCCAAGCTGGCTACCCCGGGGGCGTGAGGCGAAGTAGCGCAGGGACTCGGCCTTGCTGACCTTTTCCACCGCGCCCTGGATCCGTACCTGCCGGTTAAGGCCTATCCACGGGAACAGCAGGGCCGCGCGGGGATTTTCGTCGATCTCCCGGGCCTTGCGACTGCCGTAATTGGTATAGAACACAAATCCCTGTTCATCGAAATACTTGAGCAGGACCGTGCGCAGGTCCGGCATGCCGTCCGTGCCGGTGGTCGCCAGAGACATGGCGTTCGGCTCCAGTATCCCCGCTGCCCGGGCATCGTCGAACCAGTGCTGGAACTGCCGGACAGGGTTGTCGTCCAGATGCTCCCGGTCCAGGCCCTCACTTTCGAAATCACGACGCATGTCGCCGATATCCATCCACTTCTCCTCGTCTTGCCCAACCGCTGCCGTAACCATGTACGGGTACGGCCTTCGAGGATAACGGGTTAATGCGGTCGTGTCAGTCGCCTCCGAAGAGATGATCTGTTGGGTCTGGTTACATATCTATACATTTTTTTGAGAGCCGGTTCACAGTTTGCGCGTAAATCCTCCGGCTTGCAGGCGGCCTTTACACACGAACAGAGACGAGTACAGACAATGATGACGCATTATGATCTATCACTTGTGGTTGCTTCTTACGTGGTGGCTGTACTGGCTGCTTACACGGCACTTTTCTTCGGGGCCAGGATTGGTTCGGCCGAGCAGGGCAAAAGACGGCAGTGGCTGCTGACCGGAGGCCTCGCGATGGGGACCGGTATCTGGACCATGCATTTTGTCGGCATGCGGGCGATGCCGATGGAGGTCGCCGTGACCTATGATACCGGGATGACCCTGGTGTCCTGGCTGGCCGCGGTTGTCGCCTCGGGGATCGCTTTGCACATCATTGGTCGTGAGAAGATCGGTGCCGGCGTGTTCACAGCCGCCGTGGTCATGATGTCCGCGGGCATCGTGATCATGCATTATCTGGGCATATACGCCATGAGAATGTCGGCGCCCCCGCTGATCGATGGCGTCTGGCTGACGATCTCGATTTTCATCGCGGTGGCCGCCTCCGCTGCCGCTCTGGCGGTGTCCCGCAGAATCCGTAATCTTCATGGCGGCCGGGTGTCTGCCGCCCGGTTCGGTGCTGCCCTGATCATGGCGGCGGCTATCTGCGGGATGCATTACTCCGGGATGCTCGCCATGACTTTCCCCGAGGGGGCACTGCCGGCGGCTGACAACGGGCTGCGCGGAGACTGGATGGGAATCCCGGTGGCGCTGTTCTGCGCTGCGTTGCTGGCAGTCAGTGCGTTTGTCGCCGCTTTCGACGTCAAACAACAGCGGCAGCTGGTCCAGCAGAAAGCCGAGAAAGAGGCGCGCGTCGCCCGCATGGCCTTCCTGGACGCAGCGACCGGGCTGCCCAATCGCTCGGCCCTGGAACAGCGGCTACTGGCTACTCTGGCCCTTGAGGATGCCCGGGAGCACCCCTTCGCCCTGATCTACCTGGATATCGCCAATTACCGCGAGCTATCGGGAAGCCTCGGGGCAGAGTCCATGAACAGTGTGCTCCGTGAGATCTCGGCGGCACTGAAACAACTGGCCCCGGAGCCGGTCTACCTGGCCCGTTACTCCGCAAGTACCTTTTTCCTCATGGTTCCGGAGTACTCCGATTCGGAATACGGCTTCATGTACAAGCGGTTGCGGGAGTTGGACCAGCGTATCGGAACGCCCGCCATGCCTGTGACCTGGCGAGCCGGCCAGTCGGTGTTCCCGCATACCGGCAACTCCAGTCGCAAGCTGATCCGGGCGGCAATGGTGCCCCGTGATGTCAGTCAAATCGGCCGATTCGACAACGTGAAGGCCGACCCGGACCTCGTTTTGCCGGGCCAGACGACCGCAAGCTGACAAATGGACGCCGGGCCGACTATCCTTGTGTCAGGCAGGGGGCTGTTACAGCCCCGGTTTCCCGCCGATCACAAAGGAGAGTTTCGTGGCCCGGAGCCGTCAAAGCAGTCGTCTACCGAGGAACCTCGCAATCGTGGCCCTCGTTCTGGTTGTCATCTATGCCCTCGTCGGGTTCGCCCTGTTGCCCTGGTGGCTCAAGCGCACCCTTCCGGAGCAGCTGGATCAGCAGATGGGATGGCAGGCAGAGTTGGCCGATCTGGCCATCAATCCGTTTGCCCTGACCGTGGAAGCGACTCAATTCTCTGCCAACGACGGTGATGGCGAAAAAGTCGTTGGTTTTGATCGTTTGTTTGTGAACCTCAGTTTCTTCCAGCTGTTCCGGGGCATTGTCGGTTTCCAGGAAATCCGCTTGCAGGAGCCCTACATCCGGGTTGACCTGCTTGAGGACTACAGCGTCAATTTTGCCCGTGACTGGCAGGCCGCCCATCCGGAATCGGAACAGACGGCTGACCCCGAAGCCGGGGGGGCTGATCAGGACAGCGCGCCTCCGAAACTGTTTTTCCAGCAGCTGGCCATCGATGGGGGTGAACTCCTGTTCCGGGATTTCAGCCAGGCAGAGCCGGCCGAGTTCCGGATTACGCCCCTGGACCTTTCGCTCAATGAGCTGGCTACCTGGCCGAGAGAAGAGGGTGACAGCAACTACTACCTGCTGGCGGCCATCGGCAGCCAGACAGTGGAGTGGCAGGGTGATCTGAGCGTCACGCCACTCTATTCCCGGGGCAATCTGCGCATTGCCGATATCAGTTATGAAACCCTCGAACATTTCCTGGCACCTTACCTGCCATACGACCTGCGCGGTGGCAGTGTCACTGTTCGTTCCGACTACGAGTTCCAGGCCGGTGACGTGTTCTACCTGGCTACCGAGAACGGCGAACTCTCGCTTGCGGACCTGGCTGTAGCGCTTGACCCGGAGTCGGAGGCTGCCAGGCTCACGACCGACCGCATCGGCGTTGATCAGGTCGGTTTTGACCTGACGGCCCGGGAGGCCCGGATCGGGCAGGTAACTGTCGATAACCTGGATCTGGCCATCGCCCGCGATTCCGCGGGGGTGATCGACTGGCTTGCACCGCTGGCAGGTGACGAGCCCGGCGACGGCCCTGACGAACCGTTGCCTGAGGCGGCGGCCGACACCCGGCCGTTCCGGTGGTCGGTCGATGGCATCCGCGTGGCCCGCTCCGCGGTGCGCTGGCAGGATCGCGTGCCCGACACTGAGGCAGACCTCCGGCTACAGGAGCTATCGCTTTCCACAGGAACGCTGAGTCACCGGCTGGAAGAGCCGATCAGCTATGATGTCAGTGCCAGCCTGGCCAGCGGTGGGCGCCTGTCGCTCCAGGGCCAGGTTACCGCCGCCCCCTTCACCTTCGAAGCAGCCGTGTCCGGATCGGAGGTCGCCTTGTCCGCCTTTGAGCCCTATCTGCAGCAGGGAGCGAATCTGAATGTCGTCAGCGGCCAGCTGGGCTTTGATGGCAATCTGGATCTGGACAGCCAACAGGAGCCCATGACCGGGACCTTCAGCGGTACTGCCGAGGTCAGCAATCTTAATCTTCGACTGACCGGCCAGCAGGATCGGTTGCTGTCCTGGCAGACGCTACGCCTGGCCCCCATTGAGTACAATGTCAGCCCGGCCCGCCTTGAAATCGGGACGGTCAGCGTGGTTCAGCCGGTGGCCAACATTGTTCGCGGCTCTGATGCCATCCACAACGTCGAGCGGATTCCGGTGTCTGCCGGTGCGGCGCCAACGGGCCCCGGAGCAGACGAACCAGCCGGTTCCGGAAACGGCCAGCCCGCCCTGATCTTCCGCATCGGAGAGCTGGCGATCGAGAACGGAGCCGTGGCCTATACCGACCGGACCCTGAGCCCTGCGTTCACGACATCCTTTGACGAGCTTTCCGGCTCGGTCATCGGAATCAGCAATATTCCGCCCCAACAGGGTAAGGTTTCCCTCAAAGGGAGGGTAGGCCGGGTCGGCAACCTGGAGTTCCGGGGCACCCTCGGCACGCTGGGAACCGATGACGTCAGCGATCTCACCCTGGCGATGGACAACCTCTCCCTACCGGAGCTGTCGCCCTACTTCGGCCGCTATCTCGGCTACGGCGTTGACAGCGGCAAGCTGAACCTGGACCTCGATTACGAGATTGCAGGTAGCCGGATTGACGCCTCCAATATGGTCGTTATGGACCGGCTGGAGCTGGGCCAGGCGGTAGCCAGCGATGAGGCCGTCAATGCGCCGGTCAAACTGGGCCTCGCACTGCTGCGGGATCGGGACGGTGTCATCGAGGTGGATCTTCCGATCAGTGGCGATCTGTCTGATCCGGAGTTCAGCGTCGGCCAGGTGGTCATGCGTGCGTTCGTGAATCTGTTGGTGAAAGCCGCCGCTTCACCGTTCAGTATGCTCGGTTCGATCGCGGAGATGGCTGGCCTGAGCGGGGAAGATCTTGGCCAGGTCAGTTTTGTACCGGGCAGCGTCAAGCTGGCAGAGGGTGAGGCCGCCAAGCTGTCGGCGCTGGCCGATGCCCTGCGCGAGCGCCCTGAATTACTGCTGAATGTGCGGGGTGCGGTATCACCGGAAACCGACGGCCTGGCCCTGTTGCGGGAGGAGCTCACCGATGGCGGGCAGAAGGAACTCTCCGAGGAGGCCTGGGCACGCGCACGTGAGGCGTATCTTTCGGGTGAACGGTCGCTGTCGCCGGAGGCTCTCAATAACCTGGCCCGGGATCGCGGCCTGGCCGTGCGCCAGTTGCTGACCGATACCCAGGAGGTTCCGGGCGACCAGCTGTTCCTGCTGGATCCCGCCCGGAATGCGACGGTCGGTGCCGAAGGCAATGTGGTGGTGTCTTTTACCCTGGATGTCCGTTGAGCATTACTTCAGTCTTCGCCGGAGTTGGAGACCAGGGTGGGTGGCAACTCGAGCCCCCATTTCTTCACCAGGCTCTGATACCGCCCGCGTTCGAGCAGGGGCTCCAGGAGGTCCATCATGTCTCCGGCGGTGACGGGACCTTCCGGATGCGTGATGATGCTGAGCTGGTAGGTCTGGTCCGGCTGTTCTGAAATCAGAAACCTGTCCCGGTCCTCCGGATGTTGTGCCAGATGCATTTGCAGGTAGGAGTCGTTGACGATCGCCACCTCTGCCACCGAGGGGCGGTCTGCCTTGATCAGCTTGAGGTTCCGGCTGACACTGTCTGAAAATTCGATATTGAAGCGTTTTTCCAGCTCTAACGGATTGGTTTCCATCCCGGCAAAGCCGTAATGGTAGCCCGAGAGCGCAACAATATTGCGCTGGCTGAGGTTGTCGAAGAAAGTCCGATCCCGTCCGGGCTTGTTCAGGGCGACGTAAAGATCCTCGTCCATAAGCACCGGGGGACTGATCAGCGCCTGTTTGTCCTGCCATTCCCAGGCCGGACTCTCAAAGAAGATGACGTCATACAGGTGCGCGTCGAAATCCAGGTAACGGCGTTTCGGCGACGTGTGAAAAACCCGGAAAGTGACATCTGGATTAACGCTTTCCAGTTCTTTGAACAGGTCTCCCAGAAAGCCCTCGACCTTTGGGCCTTCGGTGATCCGGGCGACGGGAGGAAAATCGTAGACACCCACAACGATGTCCGTGCCGGCAAGTGCGGTTGGAAGGGAAGCCAGTGACAACAGGGCGAGGACCACAGCCTTGCCAAGACATCGGATTCGAGGCACGTATACTCTACCTTTCGGGCGCAATACATTCATGGGCTCTAAAGCTAACACGCAGATACCTGAAATCGGTTTCAAGAATTATTAAATTTTGATAGAGAAAGGATCAGGCATATGGCAGCCATGGTAAGCCACTTCTTCGCCTATGTTTCTCGCCTGCGCTGGATCAAGCGCTGGGGGCTGATGCGCAATGCCATCGAGGAGAACGTTGCCACCCACTCCTGGGAGGTGGCTACCCTCGCCCATGCCCTGGCGATCCTTCGCAACCACCGGTTTGGCGGCAGCGTCAATGCAGATCGTATTGCCGCCGCGGCGCTCTATCACGATGCTACCGAGGTCATCACCGGCGACATGCCGACACCGGTGAAGTATCACTCCAGGGTCATGCGCGAAGCCTTCGGCGACATTGAACACAAGGCCGAGGCGGAGTTGCTGGCTCTGCTGCCGGAAGACCTGCAGGAACCGTTTGCGCCCTACCTTCGGGAATCCCGGCTCGGCCGGGAAGAGAAGGAGCTGATCAAGGCGGCGGACCGGCTGTCGGCCTGGCTCAAGTGTCAGGCGGAGATCCGGGCGGGAAACCAGGAGTTCGGACCGGCTGCCAGCCAGATCCGGCAACGGCTTGAACAGGACGGGTTGCCGGAAGTGCAGTATTTCCTGCAGGTTTTCGCCCCCAGCTATGACCAGCCCCTGGATAACCTTCTGGGCGACTGACCCCATTGCCTGCGGCAGAGAGCAAATGCTGCCATAGGCTCGGCAGTGTCCGCCGCCTAAAGTGGTTTTCCACAGCAGTTCTGCTATACAAGGAAAACCACCAGAAGAGGCTTCCGCCATGAAGGATCTCGAAAACAAAGTCGCCGTTGTCACCGGGGCAGGCTCCGGTATCGGCCGCTCCCTTGCCAGGGCCCTGGCGGCCCGTGGCTGCAAACTGGCCCTCTCGGACGTGAATGAATCCGGCCTGGCGGACACCGTCGCCGAACTCAAGGGCAAGGACGTTCGCACCTATCTGCTGGATGTGTCCAACCGTGATGCCATCTACGCTCACGCGGAAGAGGTGGTCCGGGACTTCGGGCAGGTCAACCTGGTGATCAATAACGCCGGCGTGGCCCTGTCTGCCTCGGTCCGGGAAATGACCGACGAAGATTTCAAATGGATCATGGATATCGATTTCTGGGGCGTCGCCCATGGCACCCGGGCTTTCCTGCCGCACCTGATTGCCTCCGGCGACGGTCACGTGGTGAACATTTCCAGCGTCTTCGGCCTGATCGGCGTGCCCAAGCAGAGTGCCTACAACGCTGCCAAGTTTGCGGTGCGCGGGTTCACCGAGTCCCTGCGTCAGGAAATGAAGCTCGAGGGCCAGCCGGTATCGGTCAGCTGCGTCCACCCGGGTGGCATCCGGACCAACATCGCCAACTCCGCCCGGATGGGCAAATCCGAGAATGGCGAGGCCCAGCGCAAGGGGTTCGACAAGCTGGCCATGACCACCCCGGACAAGGCGGCAGAGATCATCGTCAGGGGCATCCTTCGGGATGAATCCCGGATCCTGGTGGGGCCGGACGCCTGGGGCATCGACGCCATCAACCGTCTGCTCGGCTCTGCCTACCAGCCCTTGGTGGAGCGCTTCTCCCGCAAGAACCTGTACATCTGATCTCCGGGATCAGCCGTTAGCCGGTGTGAGTGAAGTCGCCGGCAGAGGAATCGGGCGTCTGGCACCGGCGCCTGATTCCGGTATCCTTGGGGATAGATCCGGAACCCTCAGGAAGTCACCAAGCCCATGTGCGAACTGCTGGCCATGAGTGCCAATACCCCCACCGATCTGTGCTTCAGCTTTACCGGCCTGACCCGCCGGGGCGGTGAAACCGGCCCGCACAAGGACGGTTGGGGCGTGGCCTTCTATGAAGGCAAGGGGGTCCGAGCCTTCCACGACGCCGACGCCAGCGCCAATTCCCGGATTGCCGAGGTAGTGCAGACCCATCCCATCAAGAGTGAAGTGGCGATCTGCCACATCCGGCAGGCCAACGTCGGTTCCATCTGCCTGGCCAATACCCACCCGTTCATGCGGGAGTTGTGGGGTCGTTACTGGGTCTTTGCCCACAATGGCCAGCTAAGTCACTTCAGCGGTTCCAAAGGCTTTTACGAGCCCGTTGGTACCACCGACAGCGAGGCGCTGTTCTGCGATATCCTCAACCATCTGCGCGGGGGCTGTGACCGGGATTGCCCTACGGAAAAAATCGTTCGGCGCCTGGTCAGCCTCTCCCGCGACTACGCCAGGCAGGGCGTGTTCAACCTGTTGCTCAGCAACGGGGATTGGCTGTTCACCTATTGCACGACGAAAATGGCCAGCATTACCCGGCGGGCGCCGTTTGGCCCGGCCCGGTTGAAGGATGCCGATGTGACGGTTGATTTCGAGGCGGAAACGACGCCGAATGACATCGTCAGCGTGATTGTGACCGAGCCGCTCACCACCGATGAGACCTGGGATATCTACCAGCCCGGGGAATGGCGGCTCTGGCGCAAGGGAGAGGTGGTACAGTCGGGCCTGGCGCCTGCCCGGCCCGACTGACCCCGTTTTACTGCAGCGTGCGACGGTTACCGTTGCGGTACTGGGGCGCGATGTGAGCGAGGACCTGCTCCTTGAACTGCGCAATCAACTCGCTGTTATCGTGATCCCAGGGATGGAACCCCGGCTTGAAATACTCCAGCCAGGTGGGAATCAGGCTGGAGAAGGTGCCGTTTTTGCCCCACATGCGCCATAGGCCTTTGCCGGCGTCCTTTACGGAGAAGTTCTTCCAGTCGTTCAGCATCATCCGTGTGGTGAAGTAGGTAGCCATCACACCCAGCGCTGCAGTGCTGAACGCCAGATAGAAGGAGCGTTCGGCGTAGGTGCCGCCGACCTGCTGGAACACGTCGAAGGTGACTGCCTTGTGCTCTGTCTCCTCGATGGCATGCCACACCCACAGCGGTCGCATGGATTCGTGCATGTCCTCGCGTACGTCATCGCGGGCCAGCAGCATATCCGCCATCATCGCGGTCATGTGCTCAAGGGCACAGGTAATCGCCAACCGGTGGCGTTTGGGCAGTTTGCTTGCGATACCCAGGACAACCTCCAGGTGTTTCTCCATGTCCTCTACCGGCATGCCCTGATCGCGCACATGCTGGTTCATGGCAATGTGTTCCAGCGAATGCATGGCTTCCTGGCCGATAAAGCCCCGGACTTCTCCCTTGAGCTTGGGATCGGTGATCTGGTCGCGAAACTCGCGGACTGAATCCACAAAGAACTGCTCGCCCTGGGGGAACAGTACGGACAGTGCATTCATCATATGGCTCAGAAGGTAATTGTCACTGAGCCAGTAACGGGGGACCTGTTCGCCGAACTCAAACCCCATCCGCTGCGGTTTGATGGCGACGTGGTCCGGAGTCTGGGATGCCGGAGTGGTTCCGGCGGTTTTGGTATTCAGCATGGTGCTACTCCTCTGCGCTCACACGCTTTGGCCGATGTCATGGCACCAGTGTGCGCCCGTCAACGGAACGGCTGAATGCTCGAACGGGACGGCCATCATTCAGGATGGGACAGCCACCCGCTCGCGATTGACTCGCGTGACGCTGCGGGAGGGGCATGTGGCCCCACTGTCGGGGCCTGTGGCTTCTGATAGAGTCGGGACATATCAGACAAAACAATCAGGAACCGTTTATGGCAACAGGCACCCCGGACAGAGAGCGGCAGATGCTCGGTTTTTTCCTGGTTCCCGGCGTGTACCTCCGGGTGCTGGCAGAAACCGTCCGGAAACTGGGCCACAATGATCGCCCGCTGTACGAGGGGCTGAATTTCACCCCCAGCGACCTCAAAACGAACGACAGCCGGGTGTTTGTCACTGACGCCATCATCATGGCGCAGCGGGCCCGGGAGCTGGCCGGCAGCGAAGGACTGAGCTTTGCCCTCGCCCGGGAACTGCGACTGACCATTCACGGAACCCTTGGTTTTGCAGCACTCACCAGTCCCACCTTCGAAGGGGCGCTGGACTCCGTGCGCCGCTACCTGCAACTGCGGGCTCCGTTCCTGACCATGAACCAGGCCCTGGCCGGGGATCAGGTACTGGTGCAACTGTGCACCGAATTCGAAGTGCCGGAGTTGTATGCCTTCCTGGCGGAAACCGTCAGCGCGACGCTGATCCTGCTGACCGAACAGTTGCTCGACCGGGAAGACGCCGAAGCCCGGGGCTTCGCACTGGAAGATGGCAAGCTACCGGGCGTATCCGTCCACCTGAGCGCGCCGGAACCGTCGTACTACCGCAAGTTCGCCAATGATTTGCCGGTGCGCTTTGAGTACGGTCAGCCGGAAGAAATGATGATCTTCCCGAAGACCATGCTGGACGTCCGCATGCGTCTGGCCGATGCCGACGCCTCCGCCATGGCGCGGGAACAATGCGAGTTCGAGCTGCAGAAAGCCCTGAAAGAACAGGGCGACATCGCCCTGGCGGTCCGCAACATGCTGCGCATGACGCCCGGCCCACTGCCGTCACTGGAGGCCATGGCTGACCGTTTCTGCGTCTCCTCCCGAACCCTGAAACGGCGGCTGGCGGACAAGGACACCAGCTACCGGGAAATCCTCGAAGCGGTGCTCAAGGACCGGGCCATCCAGCTGCTGCGTTACACCAACCAGTCCGTCAGCGAGATCGCCTACGAACTGGGCTACGCCGACCTGTCCAACTTCAGCCGGGCGTTTCGAAAGTGGACAGGAAAGTCAGCCAGCGAATTCAGGGAGGGCGGCCCCGACCCGGCGCCAGAGGTCGGTCCGTGATACGAGAGCTTAAATCGGAATAATCACGGAGTTCGGCAGGACGGGGGGTGGGGAGTTTTCCCAGCCGGGAAAATTGTCTGAGCGCAGCGAGTTGTTTTTACCGGCTGGGAAAACTTCCCGCCCTCCGGCCCGGCACCAAGGCACAAACCCTCAGACCTTGCTAAATTGAAACCAGGCTCCCATATAACCCCCTGAATCCAAAAAACCACCAGGACGTGTAAATGACCGACAGACCCAACACCCACAGCAAACTCTTTGGCTACCTCCTCTGGATCTTCGGATTCCTGGGCTCACACCGTTTTTACTACGGCAAGCCGGTAACCGGAACCATCTGGTTCTTCACCCTGGGCCTGTTCTTCATCGGCTGGATCATCGACCTGTTTCTGATCCCGGCCATGGACCGCGAGGCGGATCTGCGCTTCCGCGAGGGCGAAATCAGCTACAACATCGCCTGGCTGCTGCTCACCTTCCTTGGTGTCTTCGGCGTACACCGCATGTACATGGGCAAGTGGATAACCGGCATCATCTACCTGCTCACCGGCGGTCTGTTCCTGATCGGGATCCTCTATGATTTCTGGACCCTGAACGATCAGATCTCGGTGCGGAACGAAGAACGCCGCTTCGGCTGATTACAGGCCTGCAGCGCCCTCCAGTTCGGCCAGACCCCTGTCCAGGTAGTCCAGCATGCGCTGGAGACTGGGCAGGGTCCGCCGGCAGCCAATCAGCCCGAATTCCACCTGATCGTTATAACTGGTCAGCGTCATGTTCAGCGCCAGCCGGTCCATGGCAATCGAGACCGGATACATGCCTTCCATTTTTGCACCATTCCAGTACCGGGTTTCGCCTGGCCCCGGGACATTGGAGATCACTACGTTGAAGGTCTGCCAGTTCGGAGCCATCCCGGTGAGCAGGTTGAATGCAGCCGGTGCCAGCGTCAGCGCGGTGTAGTTGATGATCTCCTCGGGTGACATGTGGGCATAGCGTTCCTTGGCTTCCTGCATGCCCTGGTGGATCTTCACCAGCCGCTCCGCCGGATCCGGCTCATCGGTATGCAGGTTGGCCAGGATTACGCCCACCTGGTTGCCGCCGGAGCTGTCGTCCCGGCGCAGGGACACCGGCACCATGGCAATCAGTGGCTTGGCCGGCAGCGCCTCCTGATTCATCAGGTAGCCCCGCAAGGCCGTGGCGCACATGGCTGTGACCACGTCGTTCACCGTGGTTCCGTAAGCCTGACAAACCGCCTTGATCCGTTTCAGACAGAACGACTGGGCCGCGAACCGTCGTGAACCGGTGATCCTCTGGTTTAGCACGCTACGGGGCGCGTGGAAGATGGAGTCGTAGGCCGGATCCTTGCGGGCCTCGTTGATGGTCCTCAGCAATTCCCTGGCCACGGTGGGTACCGTACCGAGTTGCTTGCCGGATTCCCCCAGCAGGTGCCCGACACTGCGCCACAGCGAAGCGCCCTCACCTGATGCCTCCCGGACTCTTGGCGGCAAGGCCCAGATCGGCGGCATGCCCCGTTGCTCCGGGTCCTCGGACAGGGTACGGGTCACCATGCGCATGGCCGAGACGCCGTCCACCAGGGAGTGGTGCACCTTGGTGTACAGGGCAAATTGCCGCTCTCCCAGCCCCTCGATCAGGTGCACTTCCCACATCGGTCGTTCCCGGTCCATCAGGTGCGAATGCTCCGCCGAGATAAAGGTCAGAAGTTCACGGATGCGACCGGGTGTGGGCAGGGCCTCGAAACGGAAATGGTGCTCCAGGTCCAAATGCTCGTCCTCCACCCACATTGGTTGACCGAAGCGATAATCCAGACGCTGGTTGAATGGTGGGGTGACCAGCGTATGTTCCCGGAGCTGATCAGCGAGTCGGGCTACGTAGTCGTCCGGCGCATCCTCCGGGAAGGAAAATAGCTGCAGGCCACCCACATGCATGGGTTGTTGGCGTTTTTCGAGCCAGAGGAACAGTTGGTCAGTAGGGCTCAGGGGCTTCACGGGAGCATCCTTGTCACATTGTTTTCCGTGATGTTACCCCACTTGCACAGTGATGGAATTGACCTTGAGGGATTGGTGGGTCTGAAAGTTGGCAATTCAGGTTTATTGGCCGTCCGAGGGCGGTGCATGGCGCGAGGCCCGGGGTGCTTTTCTGCCGGGCACAAAAAACTCGCTTCGCTCAGACAATTGTTCCCGGTAGAAAAGCACCCCGGGCCCCTCGCCTTTCGGCTTTGGTCAGGCCGCTTGGGGTTGTTGCTGTGTTGCTTGAACTTCCAGGCGGATACGGTTTCCGTCCAAGAGGACGGGATAGGTTTTGACGCTGACGGTGTCATCCTCAAGGCAGACACCGGTACGCAGGCTGAAATGCTGCTTATACAGTGGCGAGGCGACGATAGGTTCACCTTTCAGGTCCCCGGTGATACCCCGTGCCAGCACATTGGCGCCGCTGAACGGATCGGTGTGACTGATCGCAAACAGTGCCGGCAGCCGGTGTGGCAGGTAGAACACCGCCACCGGGCCGTTCTCTGTCCAGACCGCAATACCGGATTCCGGCACCAGATCCTCTACCGTACAAACCGCATCCCAACGAGTCCGTGCTTTCATGTTCATTCTCCCAGAGTCTTTTTAGCCAGATTCAATTTGTTTTCGCGTCGCGCTTCCCCGAGGGTCCACGAGCGCGGTGGTGTGGGGGATGCCTTTCTGCCGGGAACAATTGTCTGAGCGCAGCGAGTTCTTTGTTCCCAGAAGAAAGGCATCCCCCGCGCCGCCGTGCTCCACCCCCAAACCGTCAGGCAGACTCCAAAGCAGGCCGCCGCTGATCCCGCTCCGTCGTCCACTGCTGCACCGGATCCGCTTTCTCCGGCGCATTCACGAACTCCCGGAACCGTTTGCGCTTCTCCGGATCCTCCACCGCTGCCTTCCACTCGCACTGGTAAGTGCCGACAATGCCTTCCATGTGCTCCTCGAGTTCGGCGCCAATCCCGAGGCTGTCCTCCAGTACCACCTCCTTGAGGTAGTCGAGGCCGCCCTCCAGGTTCTCCATCCAGACACTGGTGCGCTGCAACCGGTCGGCAGTGCGCACGTAGAACATCAGCACCCGGTCGATGGTACGAATCAGCTCCTCGTCCGAGAGATCGGTTGCGAACAGATCGGCGTGGCGCGGACGCATGCCGCCGTTGCCGCACACATACAGGTTCCAGCCGTTCTCCGTGGCGATCACACCGATGTCCTTGCTTTGGGCCTCGGCGCACTCCCGGGTACAGCCGGAGACTGCCATCTTGACCTTGTGGGGCGCACGCAGGCCCTTGTAGCGGTTCTCCAGGAAGATCGCCATGCCCACGCTGTCCTGCACGCCATAGCGGCACCAGGTGCTGCCAACGCAGGATTTCACCGTGCGCAGGGACTTGCCGTAGGCGTGGCCGGTTTCGAATCCGGCGGCGATGAGTTTTTCCCAGATCTCCGGCAGCTGGCTCAGGGTCGCACCGAACAGGTCTACCCGCTGACCACCGGTGATCTTGGTGTAGAGATCGTATTCCTTGGCCACCTGCCCCAGCACAATCAGCTTTTCCGGGGTGATCTCGCCGCCGGGAATGCGTGGCACGATGGAATAGGTGCCGTTTTTCTGCATGTTGGCCATGAAGGTATCGTTCGTGTCCTGCAGGGGCACATGATCGGTGGCCAGGATGTGTTCATTCCAGCAGGTGGCGAGGATGGAACCGACCGTCGGCTTGCAGATGTCGCAGCCATGCCCCTTGCCATACTGGCTGATCAGTGTGCGGAAGGTCCGGATGCCGTTGACCTTGACCAGATGGAACAGCTCCTGACGGCTGTACGGGAAGTGCTCGCAGATGTCCTTGCTGACCTCCACGCCCCGTTTTTCGAGTTCGCTGTCTACCACGTTTTTCAGCAGCGCGGCACAGCCGCCGCAGCCGGTGCTGGCTTTGGTTTCGACCTTGATACCCCCGAGGTCACTGCAGCCGGCGTCGATCGCGCCGCAGATATCGCCCTTGGTGACGTTGTGGCAGGAACAGATCGAAGCGGTATCCGGCAGGGCATCGGCACCCAGTGCCGGCGCGCCTCCCTGGCTCTCCGGAAGGATCAGGCTTTCTGCATTTTCCGGAAGATCGATGCCGTTCAGGGCATATTGCAGCAATGTATCGTAATAGCTGTTATCGCCAACCAGGATGGCTCCCAGCAGTTTCTTGCCGTCACTGCTGACCACCATGCGGCGGTAGTGGCCGGCCTGTTCATCGTTGTAGCGGATATTCCTGGCCCCGGCGGTCTGGCCATGGGCGTCGCCGATGGAGCCGACGTCCACACCCAGTAACTTGAGCTTGGTACTCATGTCGGCGCCGGTGAAGGCGGCGTCACGGTCACCGTTGAGCACTGCCGAGAGGGTCCGGGCCATGGTGTAGCCGGGGGCGACGAGGCCAAAGATTCTCTGGTTCCACAGGGCGCACTCGCCAATGGCGTGGATGTGGGGATCGGAGGTGGTGCACTGGTTGTTGACGACGATGCCGCCACGCTCGCCCACCTCCAGTCCGCTCTCGCGCGCCAGCGTGTCCTGGGGTCTTATCCCGGCGGAGAACACGATCAGGTCGGTTTCCAGAAATTCACCGTCACTGAAATTCATACGCAGCCGGGCAGTCTCACCGTCAACGATGGCGGTGGTTGCTTTTTCGGTGTGGACCCGGACACCCAGTTCCTCGATCTTTCCGCGCAACACGGCACCGCCATCGGTATCCAGCTGCACCGGCATCAAACGCGGTGCGAACTCCACCACATGCGCTTCCAGACCCAGGCTTTTCAGGGCATTGGCCGCTTCCAGACCCAGCAATCCGCCACCGACCACCACGCCGGTTCTGGCATCATTGGCGCTGGCACGAATGGCGTCCAGATCATCGAGGGTCCGGTAGACAAAACAGCGCTCGTTGTCGTTGCCCTCGATGGGCGGAACGAAGGGATAGGAGCCGGTGGCCAGCACCAGTTCATCGTAGGGATAGTCGCTGGCGGGGGTGGTGACCGTTTTCCGGTCACGATCGATGGCAAGCACCGGCTCGCCGAGCTTCAGCGTGATGTGATTGTCGGCGTACCAGTCTGCGGTGCCCATGGCCAGGTCCGCGTGGGTGGAACCTGAGAAGTATTCGGACAGGTGGACCCGGTCATAGGCCAGCTGTTTCTCCTCGCCGAAGACGACGACCTCATACTCTTTTGCAGCGGGGCTGGTCGCGAACTGCTCCAGGAAATGGTGACCCACCATCCCGTTGCCGATAACGATCAGGGTTTTCTTGCTCATGGTGATTTCCTCTCTCATGGGGCACGCGGGCTCAGGCCGCGGCCTCGCAAAACTGTTGTCCGAAGGGCAGCTGGCTCCGGAAGCGGGCAATGTTGTCAGCGGTGACAATCCGCTCCTGGTACCAGGGGCCGTCGGCGGTGTTGCCAATCAGGATGGCGCCGACCAGCCGATCGCAACGGATCAGCAGGTGGCAGTAATGACCGGTATCCATGTCCCGCCATATCAGGGACTCAGTGGTGTCATCAGGGGCATGCTGACCACAGGAGAACAGGGGCAGCCCGCTGATCTTGAGGCGGGTCGGGGTAGCGGTCGGCTGATAACGGACGGAACGGCTTTCGCTGGTCAGTATCTGTGCCAGAGCCTGTGCCTGCTGGAACCCCGGCTCCACCAGTCCGAAGGTGTGGTCGCCTAACTGACAGCATTCGCCCAGGGCATGGATGGCCGGATCACTGGTCTGTAGCTGCGAGTTGACGAGGACGCCCCGGTCGCAGTCCAGGCCGCTGGCTTCGGCCAGGTTCCGGTTGGGCGTGATCCCGGTGGCCACCACCACAAGGTCGGTACTGATCAGGGTTTCGTCGGTCAGCTGGACGGCCCGGACCGTATCGCGACCCAGGAATCGCACCGGCGAGGCACCGGTGAGAATGTTCAGGCCCCGCCGGGTCAGCCTCTCGGCCAGTATTTGCCCGCCCGTGGGATCCAGCTGGCGATTAAGCAGGTGCCCGCCCCGGTGCAGCACCGTGACTTCCATCCCCCGTTGGCGAAGCCCCTCGGCCGCCTCGAGTCCCAGAAAGCCGCCGCCGACAACAACGGCCCGACGGTGGTGCTGGCTGAGCTTGATGAGCGTGCGGGTATCCTGAAGATCCCGGAAGCCGAACACGCCGGACAGTTGCTCGCCCGGAAGCCCGAGTGTGCTCGGTCTTGATCCGGTGGCCAGCACCAGGGAGTCGTATGGCTGAACCCGACCGGTGGCGGTGGTGACGGTCCGGGCGCGCCGGTCAATGGCGACCACCGGTTCCCGGTCATGGACCTGGATGGCGTGGTCCCTGAACCATCGTTCCGGCTTCAGGGTCAGGCTTTCCTCTGTGGTATCACCGGCGAGCAGGGCCGACAGCTGGATGCGGTTGTAGGCCGGAACCGGCTCCCCGTTGAAAACAATAATGTTCCGGTATCGCCGGTCCTCCCGGTTTACCAGTTCTTCGAGAAACCGCTGTGCCACCATGCCGTGGCCGCACACCACCAGAGTGTCATTCGGGGTCCGGGTCATGGCTGTGTCTCCGTGTTTTCTTCCGCCCAACAAAAAAAGCCGGAGCCTCGCGTCCCGTGAGGGATCTGAGGGTCCGGCGCCAATGCCAACAACAATGATCTGATGGTCCGGCCGAATCCTTGGCCGGGACATTCATCCTTGCTTAAGCTAAAGCGATCTTCGTGCCAATTTTCTATTTTCTTTAAAAACAGTGGCTTGCGTATTTTGGCCGGGCCGGGGCACTTTCAGGACACGAATTGCTGCCCTTTGGTGGGGCGCTTTGCACGAGATTGAAGCCAGGCCGGAGAGCAATGGCGTGGTAATTGCTGTGTTTATGCATGACAGTTTGAAAAATGCGGCGCCGTTGGTGCTGCCCGGAGTTGAGTCATGAACACGAAACGCCATCAAGACATGCCTGCCGCGCCTTCCGCAGCGGATTATCTGATCGCCTCCAAACAATGTGAACTGGGGCATCTGCAGCATTTTCTGCAGCTGGGCAAGCTGATCCAGAGTATCTCCAACCTCGTCCACGGACTGCAGCAGGAGCGGGGAGCCGCCAACATGTTCCTGGGCTCCGGAGGGGAGAAATTTGGCACCGAGCGAAAGGCGATGGTCAAGGAAGCCGAACGACTGCGTGCCACGTTCAACCAGGCTCTGGCAGAGGTGCATGACTCCCTGACCGCGCACCCGGTCAGCACCCAGCTTCTCAACCATATTGCCAGTGCCGTACACGGTCTGGAGGACCTGTCGGCATTACGTCGGCAGGTCGAGCGCCAGACCCTCACTGCCACCGAGGCGACAGAGGCGTACAGCCGGCTGATCCAGAACCTGATCACGGTGGTCTTCGAAGCGGCGGATACGGCTGTGGACCCGTCCATCGCCGGTCTGCTGGTGGCCATGGTGCACCTGATGAATGGCAAGGAGTTTTGCGGCCAGGAGCGGGCTGTGGGCTCTGCCGGGTTTTCCAGTGGCCGCTTCGATACTGCACTGTCCCAGCGCATGATGCACCTTGTTGAAGCGCAGGAACGGTGCTTCGAGGTGTTTGTCAGCTTTTCCGATGCGGATTCGCGGGAGCTCTGGTACCGCGTCCGTGCCCATCCGCGGGAGGCGGAAATCGAGCAGTTGCGGCGCCATGGCTGTTCGGTCGGTCCCTACAAGACCCTCGACCCTGAGCTGGCGAAACAGTGGTTCAAATTGATGACCGAACGTATGGACGAGCTCAAGAAGGTCGAGGATGCGGTCGAGGGCTGTTTCCACGCCCGCTGCGTGGATCGCTTTGGCGAGGCCCGAAACTCGCTGGCCCACCAGGAAACGCTGATTGGCTCGCTGGATGAACGGGGTCAGGGCACTCAGCCCATGCTGGTGCTTTGTGATTCCGGCAACGAGGGCCAGTCCGGGGAAGCCTGGGGCAGTGATGGCGTGGGCCAACAGTTCGGACGCTCGATCTTTGATCTGGTGCAGGAACAGACCCGGCGGCTCCAGCAGATGACCGATGAGCTCCAGAGTGCCAAGGAAGCGCTGGAAGATCGGAAAACCCAGGAGAAAGCGGTACTGCTCTTAATGGAACACCGGAAAATCGGTAACGACGAGGCCCATCGGGTGCTAAGAAAACTGGCCATGGATCAGGGCAAGAAACTGCCGGAAGTTGCCCGGGCCCTGGTCTCCATGGCGGATGTCCTGAAGTGAAGGTCTGACTCAGGCACGGGCGGCCTGAGTCAGACGGTCTTTCTCCCCGGTGGCACTGGCTGCCTCCCTGGTAGAGGCAGCTCGGGGGGTGATTTTCTCCAGCTTGCGCTGCTTTTCGTACAGGAATCGCAGGACTTCCTGGCGGTAGTGCACATAGGTGGGATCATCGGCCAGCGTCACCCGATTCCGGGGCCGTGGCAGATCGATGCGAAGATCCTCGCCCACGGTGGCCGCCGGGCCGTTGGTCATCATGATGATGCGGTCCGAGAGCAACACGGCCTCGTCGACATCGTGGGTAATCATGATCACGGTGTTGTTCAGGTCCTGCTGGATTTCCATCAGCGAATCCTGCAGGTGCGCCCGGGTCAGGGCGTCGAGGGCCCCGAACGGCTCGTCCATCAGCAGCACGCTGGGCTTCATGGCCAGTGCCCTGGCAATTCCCACCCTCTGCGCCATACCCCCGGAGATCTCCCCCGGCCGTTTATTGGCGGCGTGGGCCATGTTCACCAGTTCCAGGTTGTGATTGATCCAGTCTTTGCGCTCCTGTTTGGCCATGGACCTGCGAAAGACCTGCTGGACCGCCAGTTCCACATTCTCGTAAACCGTCAGCCATGGCATCAGGGCGTGGTTCTGGAACACCACGGCCCGTTCCGGCCCCGGTGAGTTGACCTCGTGGCCGTCCAGGACACAACCACCCCTGGTGGCCTGGAGCAGACCCGCAACGATATTGAGGACTGTTGATTTACCGCAGCCGGAATGGCCGATCAGGGAGACAAACTCGCCTTTCCGGATTTTCAGGTTGATGTTGTCGAGAGCGATGAAGGAGCCCTTCGGGGTATCGAAGGCCATTTCGACGCCGGTAAGTTCCAGGTGTGATTTGGTCATTGCGTAATCTCCAGGGTAGTTTTACTGGTTCCAGGCGACTTTCTTCTGGATCAGCAGCATGATCCGGTCGAGCAGAAAGCCGATAAAGCCGATGGTCAGTACCGCCACCATGATCCGGCTCAGGGATTGACTGCTGCCGTTCTGGAACTCGTCCCACACGAATTTTCCGAGTCCCGGGCTCTGGGCAAGCATCTCCGCAGCAATCAGGACCATCCAGGCGATCCCCAGCGAGACGCGAAGGCCGGTGAAGATCATCGGTACCGATGAGGGCAGTACCACCTTGCGGACATGGGTCCAGAAAGACAGGCGCAGCACCCGCGAGACGTTCACGAGGTCGGGATTGACGGCCGCCACGCCCACGCTGGTATTGATCAGCGTGGGCCAGAGACTGCACAGGGTGACTGTGATCATCGAGGTCAGGAACGATTTTTCGAACATCGGATCGTCACTGACATAGGTGGCGGAAACCACCATGGTCACCAGGGGCAGCCAGGCCAGCGGCGATACCGGTTTGAAAATCTGGATCAGCGGATTGACCGCCGCCTGGAAATACCGGTTCAGGCCGAACACGATGCCCAACGGCACGGCAATAATGGTGGCCAGGATAAATCCGGCCAACACGGTTCCGAGGCTGGTCACGATCTGGTCGAGGAACGTCGGAGCACCCGGATAGGGCCTGATTTTGACCTCGGCGTCCGGATTGTCCGCCAGGATCCGCTCGTTGCGCGCTTCCTGCATGGCAATGAACTTGTCTGCCTTTTCCCGCTGAGCGGCGTGCTCCTGCCAGAGCTGTCCGCCCTGCTCCCAGACCTGAGCCGGCCCCGGAAAACTGCCCAGCGAGGTGTTCACCTGGGGTGCAGCGAGGTGCCAGAATCCCAGGAAGAGCAGGATGCCGATCATCGGCAGCAAGAGCTGCCGTCCTGTGGCTATCAGGGCTGGACCGCTGAACCGCTCTGCCAGGGCTTTCAGCCATGCCGGTGTCGACGGCGTGGCGGGTTTGGATGTGGTCAGGGTAGTCATCGTTTCCTCCTCGGATCTTCGGCTCAGGGGGTATCCGAGCCTTTCAGACCGATCTCAAAGCTGTCGATATAAGCGTTGGGCTGGCGGGGCGTGAAGGGGACGCCGTCGATCAGCTTGCCTTGTTCGGGCCGCGCGAAGTTCTCCTGACTGAAGTCCGGGAAATCGGATGCCTGCATCAGGCCCTCGTCGATGAGGGATTGTGCCGCCTTGGCGTAAATGTCGCCGCGGTAAACCTTCGCCGCCGTCTTCATATACCAGTCATCGGACTTGGCCTCCGGAATCTGGCCCCAGCGTCGCATCTGGCTCAGATACCAGATGGCATCAGAGGGGTACGGGTAGGTCGCGTGGTAGCGGAAGAACACGTTGAAGTCCGGTACCTTGCGCACATCGCCTTTCTCGTACTCGAAGGTGCCGGTCATGGAGTTGGCAATCACCTCGGCATCAGCGCCGACATAACTTGGCTGGGCCAACAGTTCCACGGCAGCCTCACGGTTGGCGTTGTTGTTCTCATCCAGCCAGTGCGCGGCGCGGATCAGGGCCCGCAGCAGACGCAGATGGGTATTCGGATTCTGCTCCGCCCAGCTTTCGGTCACGCCGAAGACCTTCTCCGGGTTGTTGGGCCAGATCTCGTAGTCGGTAATGACCGGAACCCCGATGCCCTTGAAAACAGCCTGCTGGTTCCAGGGCTCGCCCACGCAGTAACCCTGGATGGTGCCGGCTTCCATGGTGGCGGGCATTTGCGGCGGCGGCGTCACGGACAGGTGCACGTCGGCCTTGAGAGTACCGCTGGTGTCCCCCCGCTGGGGGGCATAGAAGCCAGGGTTCAGCCCGCCGGCGGCGAGCCAGTAACGAAGCTCGTAGTTGTGGGTGGAGACCGGGAACACCATGCCCATACGGAACCGCTCGCCCTTGGCGAGAGACGCCTCGACCACAGGCTTCAGGGCGCCGGCGCTGATCGGGTGTACCGGCTGGCCGTCCTCGCTGGGGATCTGCGGTCGCATCTGTTCCCAGACATCGTTGGAGACGGTAATGCCATTGCCGTTCAGGTCCATGCTGAAGGCGGTAATGATGTTGGCCTGGGTGCCATAGCCGATGGTGGCCCCCAGGGGCTGACCGGCCAGCATGTGGGCACCGTCCAGCTCTCCGGTGATGACCCGGTCCAGCAGCACCTTCCAGTTGGCCTGGGCTTCCAGTTCTACGAACAGCCCCTCATCCATGAAGAAGCCCTGTTCCCAGGCGACCGCCAGGGGGGCCATGTCGGTGAGCTTGATGAAGCCCAGTTTCAGGTCCGGTTTTTCCGCCGGCCCGATGTCGGCCCGGGCAGCACTGGCGCCAGCCAGCAGGGCGACCAGGATGGCCGCCATAAGAAGCAGGAACAGGTCCCGGGTGATGTGCACTAGTGGAGTCTTCATAATTGCTTGCCTCGCCACTTTCCTTTAACGCAAAAAAAAGCGCCCGCCTCCCTTTTTCGGGAAGCAGGCGCCGATGCCTGATGTAGATCGTCAAATTTGAGAGATGTTCAGTTCGGGTGTTGCACAGCCCGTGCCAGTTTAGGAAATCGATTCAAAACATAAGGTTGGCGCGTTGGCTTGCGCTGGCAGGGTTCGTCAACCCGTGCTGGCGCGATTCGTTTTAGTGCGCGTTGGCGAGAATTTGCACCAATGTGTGCCCCTCGCTTGAGCGCCCGGAAGCGGTTTTTGCCGCCTGTTTGCGAGCACGAGTCCGACGAGGGCCCTGTAAGGCCTGATTTTGCCCGGGTTTCATGGATGGGCGGATTGACTGGCCCTTTATTTGCAGCATTCCCGTTATTGTTGACAGAAAACTGATTGCAGGCGACGAAGCCCGCCGGTCCGAACCTCCAGCAGGTGTACGGACCGGCGGGCTTTTTTGTCCCATGAAAAGAGGAACCGCTGTGAAATCCACACCTGACACGATCGCGGTCGACACCACCTGCCCGTACTGTGGCGTCGGCTGCGGTGTGAAAGCCCGTCCTGCCATGGTGGAGGGCGATTCGTCTCATCCCGCCAATTCCGGCCGCTTGTGTGTAAAGGGGGCGGCGTTACACGAAACCCTGGTGCCTGCGGGCAGGTTGCTGGCCCCCCGGGTTAAGGGCCGGGAGGTCGACTGGACAGGGGCCGCGGGTGCCGTGGCCGGTGCGATTCGGGACGCGGTTGACAGGTACGGCCCCGGCTCGGTCGGATTTTATCTGTCTGGCCAGTTGCTGACCGAGGACTATTACATCGCCAACAAGCTGGCTAAGGGCTTTATCGGGACACCCCACGTGGATACCAACTCCCGGCTTTGCATGTCCTCGGCGGTGGCGGCCCATAAGAGGGCCTTCGGGGAGGACTGTGTGCCCGGGTGTTATGAAGACCTGGAGCTGGCGGATTTGTTGGTACTCACCGGAAGTAACGCCGCCTGGGCGCACCCGGTGCTGTATCAGCGGATGAAAGCCGCCGCCCGTGCCGGCCGCAAGGTCGTGGTGATTGACCCGAGGAAAACGGCGACGACCGAACTGGCGGACCTTCACCTGGCCCTGAAACCGGGCACCGACACCATCCTGTTCAACGGCTTGCTGGCCTGGCTGGCCGACCAGGACAGGCTCGACCGCGACTATCTCGACAACCACTGCCGGGGATTTGAGGAAGCACTGGCCAGCGCCCGCAGGGCCGGGCCCTCCGTCGCGATGGTCGCACGACAATGCGACCTTGCGCCCGCCGATGTGGAATGCTTTTTCCGCTGGTTTGCCGAAACACCGCGAACGGTGACCGCGTTCTCCCAGGGCATCAACCAGTCTGTGGCCGGGACCGACAAGGGCAACAGCATCATCAACTGCCACCTCGCCACGGGCCGCGTGGGGCTGCCCGGTGCCGGTCCTTTTTCCCTGACCGGGCAACCGAATGCCATGGGCGGCCGGGAAGTTGGCGGCCTGGCCAACACCCTGGCTTGTCACCTGGACTACGACAGTCCGGGCGCCCGGGAGTTGGTGGCCGGTTTCTGGGGCACGGACCGACTTCCTGAACAACCGGGCCTGAAGGCGGTCGATCTGTTCGATGCCGTTTACCGGGGGGAGATCCGGGTCCTGTGGATCATGGGGACCAATCCCGCCGTCAGCTTGCCCCAAAGTGACCGGATCGGGGAGGCGCTGGCCCGATGCCCGACGGTGATCGTCTCTGATTGCGTGGCCGATACCGACACCACCGCCTTCGCCGACATCCTGCTGCCTGCGGCGGGATGGGGTGAAAAGGACGGCACGGTGACCAATTCCGAGCGGCGGATTTCCCGGCAGCGCAAATTCCTGCCGTTGCCGGGGGACGTGCGCCCGGATTGGTGGATCATGTCCGAGGTTGCCGGTGCGTTGGGCCACGGTCCGGCCTTCCGGTACGAGACGCCGTTGGATATCTTTCGGGAACACGCCGCGCTCTCCGGTATCGCGGGGCGATGCTTCAATATCGCACCAATGGCGTCCCTGGGCCCGGAGCAGTATGACCAGTTGACGCCCATTCAGTGGCCCGTGGTTGCCCGGGCTGACGGCCGCGTGCAGGGGACCCGGCGCCTGTTTTCCGATGGCCGGTTTGCCACCCCCGATGGCAAGGCCCGTCTGGTGGCTGTTGAAACGGTGGCGCCAGTCCAGTCGCCGACAGACGACTATCCCCTGATCGTCAACACCGGCCGGGTGAGGGACCAGTGGCACACGATGACACGCACTGCCCTGACCCCGAAGTTATTGGCCCACCGGACGGAACCCTTTATCGAGCTGCACCCGGAGGAAGCCGGGCGCCGGGGAGTCGAGGCCGGTGATCTCGGCATTCTTTCCGGACCGGACGGCGGCGAGTACATGGGACGGATCCGGGTAACCCCGGAAATGCGCAGTGGTGAGGTTTTCATCCCGATCCACTGGAACCGGCGCTTCACCCCGATGGGTCTGGCCAGCAGTCTGATCCGTCCGGTAACGGATCCGGTTTCGGGACAACCGGAGAGCAAGCATGGTACTGCCCGGTTGCGACGGCTGAAAACCCGTTGGCATGCACGTCTCATGCGTCGCAGTGAGGTGCCCGGGTGGTCTGACTTGCCCGGCCAGTACCGGGTGCGCCAACCGCTGGCCAACAGCCAGCTCTGGTCACTTGCCGGTGGCGGCGAGGTGAGGTGGGCGACCGAGGTGGAAGATTTGCTGGGCGGACCGCCGCAACTGTTGATGGCGGATCCCGCGGAGGGACGCTTCCGGGCGGCCCGCCTGTGTGAGGGTCGCCTTGAAGGGGTCCTAATGGTGGACTCCGACGGAGCCAACCTTCCGGATAGTGCATGGCTGGACACCGTGTTCGCCCTGGCAGAGCTCGACGAACCGGTACGACGTTCCTTGCTGGCCGGTCGCGCACTCGACAGCGACGATGCCGGCGCCCTGGTTTGCAGCTGTTTTCAGGTGGGCGAAAACCAGATCTGTCAGGCCATTGCCGAGGGTGTGGGTGATGTCGAGACGCTGGGACGTAAACTCCGGTGCGGGACCAACTGTGGCTCCTGTCTGCCGGAACTGAAGGCCCTGTTGGCGGAGGTTCAGCAGAGCCGACCCGTGGCAGAGGTCTAGTCTGCCATTAGTTGCTTTTACGCAACATGGACAGAGGCACCCGATAGCGGCTGCCCCGCGACGGCCCTTTGGTCTGCACCGTACAGGTCTTGCGGTTGACCCGGATAATCTGGCCATGGTGCTGGCGGACACCTTCGCCGAAACTGACCGAATCGCCCACCTGCCAGTTTCTCGCCAGAATACGGCTGTCCGGCACTGCAAACGGGGCGCTCGGAAGATCCAGGCCCCGAGAATCCGCCTCCCGGGCCAGAAAGTCGCGGGTGGCTTTCGCGCCACCATCCTCATGCAACTGATCGAGAATGTCGTAGAAATGGCGGTTATGGACCGAACCATAGGCGCGCTTGCCGGCGCTGTACTGAACCAGATGCGCGAATTCGTGGCAGCAGGTGTGGGCGAGGAGGTTGAGAGGGCTCAGCTCACCCCGGAAATAACCGCGCCCCTGAATTTCCCGGGTGGACAGCCAGCCTTCGGCAGTCTCTGGCCGTTGTTTGGCCGCAATCATCCTCAGGCCGTAGTTGATCAGGTGCACCTTTTTCCCGGAGTCGTAGCGATGGTACGTCGCTTGCCCCGACCCCACCCGGCAGTGCAAGGCAACGCCAGTGGCTCGCTTACCCAGCCATTCTCCGGCCGGCTGCCAGAGAATTTCCCGGGTGGCCTGGCACATGAGTTGGCCGATCTGATGCAGGGGAGTTGAGGAGTCGCGCATGATGAACCTGTTATTCAGGTAATCATGGTAACGGGGGGCGGCAGGTAGCACAAACGAAAACGGCTGGCGCTTCAGCCAGCCGTTTCCGGGCGCCGGGATCAGGCCTCGATCGGCGAACGCCAGTCGTCCGCGCCGGAGGTGCCGGCCACGGCATGTTCCCAGGTCACCTTCCGGTAGGCCAGGGACACTTCCACCAGCTGGGTGAATTCGGCCTTGGCCGGATCCTGGCAGTGGGGCATGTTGCAGTCGATGTTGATGACCGTGGCATCCTCAAGGATGGTGGAGAAGAAGTGCTCCTGCTTGCCTTCCACGGAGGTGCGGTACCATTTGAGCTCCACCTTGGGCAGCATTTCACCGGATGCCAGGGCGTTGTACATCAGCGGCGTGGCCTTGTTCAGGGCGGCGGTGAAACGGAAGGGTTTGTGCACGCGCTGGCCCGATGGCTGACCGGACTGCGGATCGGTCGGTACCGTAACCACATGACTGAATTCCTGAACCAGGACTTCGTCCTCGTGGCCTTCAACGTAGATATTGCCGACGGAATCGGAGGTGAACGCTCCGGCGGTGATGTTGCCCTGGGTCTGGCCTTCGATACTGATATAACAGGGGGTTGGCATGAGTCTGCTCCATGACTGTCTGATGAATGTGTGTCCCCGGGTGTTTCCCTGGACAGTACGGAGTTAACAAACACTGTGCCAGACTTATAATTCCAAATTAGAACAATGGCCTATGATTATTTTGGCCGGATCGATTGGTGCCCGTGGGCAAGATTGCACCCGACCCGCGGGCGAGACGTTGCCGCTGGGCAGGATTTTGCTCACTGCCCGGGGAGGATGAGCGCCGCGACCAGTCCCGCCAGCAAGAGTGCCGAGATACCTTGCCAGAATGCCACCGGATGCCGCTCGATCAGCGGTACGGAACGGCCTCCCTGCCAGTCATCGGCGGGATGCCTCAGGTCGAATAGCCAGTGCGATAACGCCCGGTAACGGCGGTGGGGTTCAATCGCGACCGCGCGCGCAATGGTCCGGTCCACCCATGCCGGCACGTCGTTACGGAAGCCCGTGATCGGGCGGTACTGCAGGCGCCGCTGCTGGGCGAGCGTGCGGGTCTTCGGAATCTCTGCTCCGTAGGGCAGTTGACCCGTGAGCAACTGGTAGGTGATCACACCCAGCGCAAACTGGTCGCTCTGCCAGGTCCCGGGATCCCCCAGGAAACATTCCGGAGCGCTGTACAGGGCGGCACCCCGGGGCCAGTCGGCCTCGGGTTCTGCCCACAGTTCCTGGAGCCCGGCAACCCGGGTGGCCCCGAAGTCGATCAGGGTAACCGCGCCATGGGCATCCACCAGGATGTTTTCGGGTTTCAGGTCCCGGTGCACCATCTCCAGCCGGTGGAACGCGCGCACGGCGACGGCAATCTGCTCCACGAGGGCCCGCACGGTTTCCAGTTCCGGGCGAGGGTTATCGAGCATCCATTGTCGAAGACTCTGACCGGGAACGTAGACCAGGGGAAGATAACCGCAGGAACGGACCCGATCGATGGCGAAGGGGCGGACCACGTGGGGGCTGTCTATCCGCCGGGCAATCCATTCCTCGCTCTGGAACTGCGCGAGGTAGTCCGGATTCGACCGCTGCTCCAGTGAGGGGCACTTGAGGACAACCTCCACGCCCGAAGTGTCATCCACAGCCAGGTAAACGTGGCTCCGGCTGCTGGCGTGCAGCTGCCGGATGATGCGGAATCCGTCGAGCACCTGCCCTGGCCGCAATTCCGGCACAAATGGCAGATCCCGCCATTGCGGTTGCAGTTCCTCCCGTTGGCGGACCAGCGGTAACGCTTCAACACGGACCAGTTGGACAGTCAGGTTGTCCCGGCTACCACGGGCCAGCGCGAGATCCACCAGGGCCCGGGCCGCGCCATCGAGGTCGTCCCCGTGGTCGCGCACCACGTTGGCAAGGTCCCGGTCGCCAAGGTGGTCGTGGACGCCGTCGGTGGAGAGCATGAAGGTATCGCCGGGCGCCAGTGGCAACCGGAGATAGTCGATATCGACGTGGTGATCCAGGCCGAGGGCTCGGGTCAGGTAACCCTCCCCGGAGGACAGGGACAGCTGGTGATCCGTGGTGAGCTGTTCCGCACGATCGCCTGTGAGCCGGTAAATACGGCTATCCCCCACGTGGAACAGGTGGGCGGTGGCGGACTTCAGGATCAGCGTGCTGAACGTACAGACATAGCCGCGATCCAGATCATAGCGGAAACGGCTCTGGCGGGTTTGTGCATGCAACCAGGCATTGCTGGCCCGGATGACCCGGCCCGCGGACTGCCGGGTGCTCCAGGTGTCGGGGGTGGAGTAATAGTCGCTCAGGAAACCGGTGACGGCGGCGGCACTGGCCTCCTGGCTGACGGTACTGCTGCTGATGCCGTCGGCGATGGCCAGAGCAATACCTTTGGTGACCAGCTGATGGTTCCTGGGCCGGTACAAACCATGGAAATCCTGGTTGACCGGCTTTCGGCCCGTTGAAGAATGCTGACCGGCCGCGATACGCAGGCCGGTCTTTGAGCAGGCCGTCGCCATTGATCAGGCACGGCTGGAGGACATGGCCGCACTGTCCATGGCGGCAGGTGCAACCTGGCGCTTCGGAGCCGTGCGTACGTGGGTGACATACAGGGTCAGCCCGGTGAAGGCCAGACCGCCTACGAGGTTGCCCAGTGCGGTCGGAATCTCGTTCCAGAGGAAGTAGTCGGCGATAGAGAAGCCACCACCCATCAGCATGGCGGAGGGGAACAGGAACATGTTGACGACCGAGTGCTCGAAGCCCATGAAGAAGAACAGCATGATCGGCATCCACATCGCCAGGAATTTGCCGCTGACACTGGTGGAGATCATGGCGCCGACCACGCCCATGGACACCATCCAGTTGCACAGCATGCCGCGGATGAAGATCGTCACCCATCCGGCCAGGCCGAATTCCGCATAACCCAGGGTCCGGGACTCACCAACGCTGGCCAGCTTCTGACCGATGGCTCCCGGCTCCGTGTTGAAGCCGTAGGTGAAGATAAACGCCATCAAGAAGGCAACGGTGAGTGCGCCGGCAAAATTGCCGAGGAAGACCCAGCCCCAGTTGCGAAGGATGGCTTTGACGGTCACACCGGGGCGCTTGTCCAGCAAAGCCAGAGGCGTCAGCATGAAAACGCCGGTCAGCAGGTCGAAGCCCATCAGGTACAACATGATGAAACCCACCGGGAACAGCAGGGCACCAATCAGGAAAACGCCGGTCTGGACGGCTACGGTGACTGCGAAGGCGGCTGCCAGAGCCAGGATAGCTCCGGCCATGAAAGCGCGAATGAGTGTATCCCGGGTGGACATATAGATCTTGGATTCACCGGCATCGACCATCTTGGTGGCGAATTCCGAAGGCACGATATAAGACATAATGCTTCCCTCTGAACGAAAAAAAACGGCGCTCCCGTTGACCGGTAGAACCGGAAACAGGAAGACGCCGTCGTCTGAATAATTCTGTCGCTGTGGGCGGGGCCGCCAGTGGCCTCGCCTGGGAGAGAAATAGCAGGGTTCGTGCCAGATCCCGGTTTTTACCGGAAAGAAACGGGTTTTCAACAGGTTGAAAAAAGAACGCCGATGACAGGCGCGGTGCATTGCCAGGAGTGTGGGCGATGTTCCTGCACCTCAAGCGTGCAGGCACCAGCGATTTTGCAACATGCCGAGGCGGGCTTTGCGCCGGAATCAGCGCAGCCGGAACCGGACCGGCAACGCGTAGTGGAAGCTCTGTCCCCGCATCCGCTCCGGAACCTCGGGCAGAGGCGCAGCGCGCGCCAGCATCTGCAGTGCGGCGTCATCGAGCAACTCATGCCCGGAAGAATCCCTCAGCTCATGGCGGATCAGACTGCCATCGCGTCGGAATTCGAACACGATCACCGGCGTGCCCTCCTGTCCCAGCCGGCGGGCCCGTCTGGGGTAATCGTAGAATCGTGCGAGGTGACGGCTGAGTCGGGAAAGGTAGTTGTCCACCTCTGATGAAGATCCGGCGTTCTGCAACGCTACCGGTTGTTGCTGGCTTGGGCTTGTGACCGGCGATTTCGCTTTCACCACCTGGTTTACCTCGGGGGCAGGCTCAGGTTGGGGTTCCGGGTCCGGGACAACCGGGCTACGCTCCGCTTCAGGCTCAGGCTCAGGCTCAGGCTCAGGCTCAGGCTCAGGCTCAGGCTCGGGCTTGGGCTGAACTTCGGGTTCCGGCGTCGGCTCCGGGGGAGTTGCGGGTTCTTCAGGCTCCGGCCGCGGGCCGGCAAGGCTGATGCGAATGGCCGGCGCGGGGTTGATGGCCTCCTCACCGAGGGGTTTGAGGTTGAGGGGCGTCTGCGGCGCTGCCCATACCAGGACTCCCGAGGTCAGCAGTATGGCGATGATCAGCAGGCCTGCTTTCGGAAGGGGGCGAATTGGATTCATGAGTCCGGCTCCGTCAGGAGCAGGACATCTTTGTAACCACCCCCCTCCAACACCCGGAACAGGCGTTCGAGCTCATCCATGGTGACGGACTCGTCCGCCGCCACACGCAGTGGCTGTCCGGTGCCCGGTTGCGGGAGGCTTGCCAGCAGGCTGTCCTCGTCCAGGATCCTGCCCCCTGCAAGCCAGTGGCCAGTGCCCGTGACTTGCAGGTCCGCCTCCGGTGCCTGTTCCTGACCGCTGGCGGCTGTACCCGGCAAATCGGGTAACGGCTCATTGGCCAGCTGACCGGCGACGATGAAAAACATCAACAGGAGAAAAACCAGATTGATGAGCGGCAACAGGGCGTCTTCCACCCGCTCCAGCAGGGACTTTCCGGACGTGGCCGGAGGCGGAACCAGATGGGTCATGGCTGTTTCGGTTCTGTCCGTTTCCAGTGGGTGGTAACGCCCTGCTGGTCGAGCAGGCTGAGGATCCGGGTGAAGCTGGAGAGCTGTGTGTTCCCCTCTGTGCTCAGATTGACCTCGCCGATACCTTGCCGGTCCAGTGCGGCTGCCAGTTCATCCGGTCTGAGGGTCTGCTCTTTCCACCGAACATTGCCGCCACTGAGGATCGTCAGCGCAGGCAGGGGGTCCCCACTCGCGCCGTTGCGGTCGCTGGTGTCGTTGGCGAGTTCCAGCGCACCGACCGGCAACAGCCGGCTGGTGAGCATGAAGAAAACCAGCAGGATGAACACCACATCGATCAACGGCGTGATCCGGATCGGAATGGGCCGACCGGGTCTTGGCTCAACCAGTTGCATGAGCGAATCGCTGCTTTCCGGTAAAGCCGTAGTGCCTGGTTTCCTCAGGGGGCCAGTCATTTCCGCCCTCGTCAGGCTGGCCGGATTGCGGAGGCCGGTGCGGTTCACCTGTGGCGCCTTCCGCGATGTTCAGCACGGTCACCAGTGTGCTGTTGATGGTCTTGTGAATCCGGCGCAGGCGGAATTCGATCCAGGCGGCCAGGGCGGCAAAGGGAATCGCGACCACCAGGCCCGCAGCGGTGGTGGTGAGGGCTTCGTAGATACCTCCACTGAGTTGCGCGGCATTGGCACGGCCCTCGGTGGCAGCCATCGCGCTGAATGCTTCCATCATGCCCATGACGGTGCCCAGCAGGCCCAGCAGGGGGGCCAGGGCGGCAATCACTTCAATGATTTTCAGCGGTGCTTCGAACGGTTCCAGGGCGTGCTGGGCATCCCGGGCTGCGGTTTCCCTGATTTGTTGTCCGTCGAGCCGCTTTTTGCAGGCTTCGATCGTGTCTGCAACCAGATGAAACAGCGGGTTCTTCCGGTCACGGAATCCGGCCTTTTGACGAAGGTGTAAAGGATCAACGGCGTTGGGGTCGTCCCCCCAGCGGTTAAGCGTTTGCTTGAGGTCTCGGTTCAACCTCGGGGCGTACAAGGCCCCGGACAGCATCAGATAGAAAAACGTTACCACCCCCACGACGGCGAGGGCGAGCAACACCACCATGACCGGGCCGCCCATATCAACCAGTTGCGCTATCGGGCCATGCAGGAACGGGAAGCTGGCCAAATCAGCCGGATCGGACATCGGAATTCCCTCGGTGTCAAAGTTGGATCTAAATAATAACGATTATCAGTAAAATTTCAAATCTGTTAAATCTTGTCGATTGGCCTGGGAGGGTCTTTTGCAGGAGGTTTCAGGCTCGCTAAACTGGCCATTGAATCCTTTGTACGCGAGGGGAAGTCAATCGCACCCTTGGTAAACGACTACGGAGTTGGCCTGTCGTGCTGATCCAGCGGTGGTTCGGAAGTCTGGTAAACCGGGCGGTGGCTCTGGTCGCCAGTGTTGCTTTGGTGATTGCGCTGATCGTCGCCGGCGCCGGCTCCCTGCTGAGCCGGGCCGAGCTGGAGCAACAGGCCATAAACCAGGTGGCGACCATTGCCGAACTGGTGGCGGTGGAGCTGGACGTCAAACTCGGCCAGCGGCTGAACATCCTCACTGAAGTGGCGGAGAGTCTCACCATGAGTGAGGCGGCGCTTTTGGGCCGCGCCCGGGTACTGGTGCAGCAGCAGGTCGCCCTACACCACCAGTTTGACGGACTGTATCTCATCGATAGCGAGGGGCTGGTGCGGGCGGAATACCCGAAAGCCTACGAGCAGACCGGGTTCGATGTCAGTCACCGGGAATACTTCCAGCGGGTTTCCAGCCGATTGACGCCAGTGATCAGCGAACCCTACGTTTCCAACTACCGGGACAAACCGGCAGTGATGATCGCGGCCCCTGTGTTCAATCACCAGGGGCGGTTTATCGGCGTTCTGGGCGGTGCAATTCTCCTGGAAGGCGATAACTTAATGGAAGAATTCGCCAGCCTCAGCATTGGTCAAACAGGTTACCTGAAGCTCGCCAGCCGTCGCGGCATCATTGTCAGTCATGGTGCTACCGGGGAGGTGATGGTTCCGGTACCTGAGGATAACCCTGCCATGACCGCTGCCCTGAATGGTTTTGAGGGAACGACTCAAGACCGGAGTAGCACGGGGCAGGAGAGCATCATTTCGGTTCGGCAAATGGCCCAGGTGCCCTGGTTCGTGGCAGCGGTCTGGCCGGCGAGGGAGGCTTATGCGCCCATCACCCGAGTCGGGGATATCTCTGTCTGGATTCTTCTTGCGACCTTTTTGATCGTGGTGCCCCTGGCCCTGTGGGGGTTCAGGCGACTGATGGCTCCCCTGCAGACGCTGGGGGTACAGATCGAGGAACGCTATCGGGGGACAAGGCTTAGCCCGGTTGACGTGGCCGGGGGGCGGGAAATTCGCCGGGTTGCGGAGACCTTCAATAACGTCACAGAAAGGCTTTATCACGAGCAAAGGCGGGCGGAAAACATTCTCGGCGTCCTTCGGGAGGGTGTTCTGATGGTCGACGCGGATGGGCTTGTCCGTTTTGCGAATGGGGCGGCCTGCTGGTTTGTCGGGTCAGAAGCCGACTGCATTGACCGAAACCTGTTCGAGATGGTGACGATCAGTGTGGATGGTAAGCCCTGGAGTCGAGAAGATTTCCTCAATGGCGAAGACATCGACAGTCTCGATGCTGTCTTGCGGAACAGTCGGGGCGTCGAGCTGGATGTCGATCTGGCATTGCTGCATCTCCGTAAAGGCCTGCACAACGAACAGCTGGTGTTTGTACTGAGGGATGACACCGAGCGCCGTCGGGAAGAGCAGCGCCTGTCCTGGGAGGCCACCCATGACAGCCTGACCCAGGTCCTGAACCGCCGTGCCTTCACCGCAAATCTGGTCAAGCTGCTGGGAGACGCTGCCCGAGACGAAGTACCCTCGGTGCTTATGCTGATCGACCTTGATCACTTCAAACCGGTGAATGATCAGGGCGGTCATTTGCTCGGCGATGACCTGCTTCGCCAGCTGGCACACCTGCTCCGTGAGTCCGTGCGTCATTCGGATATCGTCGCCAGGCTTGGCGGCGACGAATTCGGAGTGATTCTGCCTTCCTGCGGACTCGAACCCGCTGAGTTACTGGCGGAAAAGATACGGGCTGGCGTCGAGGCGCTGCGCATTGAGCGTGATGGTCGCAGCTTCGGCGTTACCGCATCCATTGGCCTCACCGACCTCACCCCGTGGGACACAGGCCCTCGCGAGGTGGTGGCCCGGGCCGACGAAGGCTGTTATGTGGCCAAGTCACAGGGCCGGAACACCGTGGTCGTGGTGCCCGCACCCCCCGAACCGGCTGAGTCGATGGACTAGACTGGAGCCGACCACCACCCCGCTGTTATTCCTCCCTGCCAGATCAGTCGCAGTGCCAGGGCCGTGAGCATCACGTTGAAGATCAATGTGAACCAGCGGTTGCCCAGGGACCGGAGTACATGCAGCCCGAGCCAGGTCCCGGCAAAGCCGAACGCCACCATGGCGAGAATGAAGATCAGCCAGTCCGCAAAGA
The DNA here is from genome assembly GCF_022343555.1 of Marinobacter sp. C7. GTDB lineage: Bacteria > Pseudomonadota > Gammaproteobacteria > Pseudomonadales > Oleiphilaceae > Marinobacter. Next base: position 486,890 of record NZ_JAKQZH010000002.1, read on the forward strand.
CAAAGCCGGCAAAGCCGAACACCATGGCTTTGGGCAGGTGCTGCAGGGTCATGGCGGTGGCAAACGTGGCGACTGTCGCGAAACGGTCACGGTGAATCTGTTTGATGAAGGCGGCAACCAGGGGGCCGGTGGCGCCAACGAAAAGGCTGACAAAACTGGTCAGCCCGGAGGCCAGGAATACCCCGGTATGGCCGAGTGCCGCCCTGGGCAAAGCCGGCCCCCAGCACAGATAGAGCACGAACAGCGCAATGGCCAGCTGCCACAGGTGCTCAGGAAGGTTCACCAGCAACCAGGCACCGATGCCGGCGCCGACCGCAACCCCCGGCGCGAAAGCGGCAATGACTTTCCAGTCGATATGCCTCCAGGTCAGTGCCATGCGGCCGGCGTTGGAACCCAGCTGGATCATGCCATGAACCGGGATGATGGCCGTCGGCGGCAGCCAGCCCGCCATCAGAACCAGCAACAGCAAGCCACCGCCGGCACCCAGGCTGGCGGTAATCATTGACGTCAGGATCGAACAGGCCAGCAGGAAAACAGCAATCCCCGGAGCCAGGGATTCCGGAATCAGGGTCAGTTCCATTGGCAGAAGTCCGAGGTCTTGATGCCGGCGCTCCGGCAGAGAGCCTCGGTTGCCAGCTGGACATCGGCCACATAGTAAAGTGAGGCCAGGCCGAGCCGATCCCGGCCAAGGTTGTGGAACACGATGCCAAAGGCGATATCGCCGGCGGTGAAACGTTCCTGGTGCTCGGCAAAATACGCGGCCGGGCGGGCCAGGGTTTCGTCGTCCAGCAGGGCCTGAACGCGGGCCGCACCGCCATGGTAGGCCTGGACCAGCAGAAGGGTGAACAGCCTGTCTTTCTTGTCCTCGGGCAGGTGCCCGAACCGGGATTCGAAAGCCGGCCGCAGATTCCGGGCATTCTGGCTGGACAGCCGAAGAGCGCAGTCAATCTGAGCCAGACGATGCCAGTAGTTGGTTGGCTTCAGGCCGCAGTCAGACAGCGCACTCGGAGAAAGCTGCAGGATGCCCCGGGCATTTGCCGCGGAGTGGGCCCGGGTCTGGCCACCGCTCTCGATCAGCAACTGGCCGGCCAGGTACCGGGGCATGGCAGCTGGAAGTTCCAGTCGGCCCTGCTTCTGGCGGGTGTTGTAAACATACATCAGGGCATCATGCAGGGTACCGGGCTGGTCGTTACTGGCAAAGCTCAGGTCGTCCCATCGACCCCAGAGCCGGTCTGCGGGCAGAGTGCCCAGGTAACGGGCGAGCGCTTCGGGCAAATTGACGTGCGGCTGGTCGCAGGCAAGGGCGAAGGGATAGCCGGTCTGCCCTTCGCTGCCGGCCACCCAGCGATCCACTTCCCCCTCCTCATGCAGGGATTGCCGGGTCGCGTTCAGTTTTTTCTGGGTGCTGGCACTGTCCGGACCGTTGGCGATCCAGCCCAGGAACCGGCCGCGCATATCGAACAGGATATGACGCTTGGCTTCGGAGCAATAGGCGTTCTCGGCAAGCACCCAGCTGCGGATGGTCTGAATGTTCTGGTAGACCCCCTGACTGACCCAGTACGGCGAATCGCGGATAACGCTGGTCCAGCCATCGTTTTCGCTCTCGTCCTGTGACGCAGCTCCGGTTGCTGAAAAGGCCTTCAGGACCAGGATGAAAAACAGCGCAGCCTGGCGTAAGCTTCCGATTTTCCGGTTCATACCTGTAATACCCGTCACCATTCAGATAACACAATAACAAACGGACGTGATCATGAAGCAATCCGAGTATCAGAAACTTGATGCTACCGCTCTCGCCGGCCTGATCGACCGTGGCGAGGTTCGTGCCCGCGAGGTTTGCGAGGCGGCCATAGAGAGGGCAACCCGGGTTAACGGGACCCTCAACGCCATCTGTCATCCCCAGTTCTCGGAAGCTCTCGAGCAGAAGTTTACCGAATCCGCCCCGTTCAGCGGAGTACCCTTCCTGCTCAAGGACCTGGCCCAGGAACAGGCCGGCCATCCGTGCAGCTATGGCAGTCGAGGGCTGAAAAACAACATCGCCCCGGTCGATTCCGAGTTTACCCGACGAGCCGGCCAGGGTGGCCTGGTGTTCCTGGGGCGAACCACGACCCCGGAGTTCGGCCTGAAAGGGGTAACCGAATCGGAACTCTGGGGCCCCAGCCGTAACCCCTGGAACGTCGACCTTACTCCCGGCGGTTCGAGCGGAGGTTCCGGTGCTGCCGTGGCCGCCGGTGTCGTGCCCATGGCGGGTGCCAATGACGGCGGCGGCTCCATTCGCATCCCGGCAGCCTATAACGGGCTGTTCGGCCTCAAGCCGTCCCGGGGGCGCGTTTCCAGTGGTCCATACATGGGAGAAGCCTGGACCGGAGCTTCCACCGACCACGTGGTGACCCGCACCGTGCGCGACAGTGCTGCGATGCTTGATGTGCTGGCCGGACCTGTTCAGGGCGATCCTTTTGCCATCGCGCCTCCGGAGGCATCCTACTCGGAGCTGATGCAGAAATCTCCGGGCCGTCTGCGGATTGGTGTGTTCACCGACTCCCCGTACGACACCGAGGTTGCCCCCGACTGCATCGCGGCAGTGGAAGAGACCGCCCGGACCCTGGAAAGGATGGGCCACATCGTCGAATACGCCAAGCCGGAATTCGATGGCATGGCCCTGGCCCGTTGCTATCTCGGGCTGTATTTCGGCGAGGTTTCCGTCCTCATGGCCCGGGCCCGGGAGCAGATTGGGGCCACCAACCGGGACTTCGAGCTTGATACCCGGCTGATCGATATGCTCGGCCGGACCATGCCGTTGCCGGATTATGTCCAGCGCCGCCAGCAATGGAATGATTTCGCCCGGGCACTGGGGACTTTCTTCGAGCGTTATGACCTCTACCTGTGCCCGACCACGGGCCAGTTGCCGGCCCGCATCGGCGAGCTTGAGACGCCGGCCCACCTCCGGTTTGCCGCGAAGGTGATGCTGGCATTGAGGGCGGGGCGACTGGTGCACCGTTCCGGTCAGGTCGACCAGATGGCCCTGGAAAGCCTGGCACGCACTCCGTTCACCCAGCTGGCTAACCTGACCGGCACCCCGGCCATGTCGGTGCCCCTGCACTGGACGTTGTCAGGGTTGCCGGTCGGGGTTCAGTTCGGGGCGCCTCACGGCGGTGAGGACGTACTGTTCCAGCTGGCCTCACAGCTGGAGGAGGCTTCGCCCTGGTTCAGCCACTATGAACGCCTGGAGGATGCATTCTGAGGGGGTTGTGATCCGGTCTTCTCAACTCCACGTTTATCTTTGTATGTGGAACAGGCTATGCTGTGAGTCAGGAAGGCATGTTCTTCCTGACCCACCAGATGGCATCGAGGAGGCGAGCGTCTTATGAACCAACCGATGGCAATCGACGAACTGGTATCAGTAGCACAGGCCGAGGCCATGGGGGAGCTGGACGCCCCGATGATGGCAATTGTCCTGTCCAGTGAACAAAGCTACGACTTGCCCATTAACTCCCTTGAAACCGATGCCGACAAGGCCCGCTGGGGACTGATTCTCCGTGCTGCACGTGAGCACGTGGAGGCAGACGCTGTCGCGGTGCTCTACCCGGCCTGGACCACCATTCGCCAGAAAAAAACCGAAGAAGGCGAAGCAAACGAGACAACAACCGAAGCCGCCGCGGACGACGATTCAGGCGGCCCCATCGACACCCTGTTTGTTCAGCTCCACACGCGGGACCACGTGTACTGGCGGGGCTTTGAGCAGATCCGGGATCCACGCCACCAGCGCATTATCGGCTTTCGCCGGATCAAGGCGCTGTCCACGGACTACCGGCGGGACGAAGCGCCATCGGTCACCGCCTGGCTGAATACGCTCTTTGAGCCGTTACCGGCCGAGGGTGAGGAAACCGAAGTGGATCGTGAACTGGCGGACCTCCTCGAGGAACCCGAGGTAAGCGCCGCACTTTACCCGCGCCAGATGCGCGCCCTGCACTGAGGCCCGGTGTTGCGGTGGCGGGCAACCGCTGCCGCACTCCCTGTCAGATAGCGGCTGCCCGCTCGGCTGCCCAGACCAGACTTGTGCTCACCACAGCCAGCAGCAGGACCGGCACGACAGCGCGCTGGTAAAGCTGCCAGCGCGAGAGCAGATACAAAACCGGGAAGCCCAGTGCCAGCAGCCCCAGCTGCCCCACCTCGACACCCAGGTTGAATCCGGCCAGCGCCAGGGCCATGTCTGACACACCATTGGTCAGATCCCCCAGTACACTCGCAAAGCCAAAACCGTGTATCAGGCCGAAGGCGAACGCCAGCTTCCAGGTTTTCTGGCCAAGCACGGGCCAGATCACGTTCACTGCCGCGACGGCAATGGACACTGCGATGACGGTCTCGACCCAGGCGATGGGCAGGGTCACCAGGTCCAGGGCCGCCAGTGCCAGCGTGATGGAGTGAGCGACGGTGAAGGCGGTGACGATTCCGGCGAGCCGGAGAATCCGGGCTCTGGCAGTGCCGTTCCCGGTGTCTTTGGCCATCAGGCTGACCGGCAGGACAAGAACCAGCAGGAACAGGATGTGATCCAGTCCGATCAGCAGATGAATCACGCCCTCCACAAGAAACGTGGTGAAGGTCTCCAGTGGTCGGGAGGAGCCGGGGACCAATTGTAACGTGTTCCGGTCCGGGGAGAGCACTGCAAGGGTGGAGCCGGAATCCGAGCTGATCCGGACCAGTCCCCTGTGGAGGCTGTCCCGGTCAAACAGCAGCGAATAGCGGAGCTGTTCGGGATACTCTCCAGCCGGACAGTTGATCCGGTAACGTGCCGCCGCATAGCGACCGTCGCTGTGACGGCTCAGGCCCCACTCCAGACCCTGAAGACGGCAAGCACCGGACCTGGCCAGGACCTCAAACCCGGCTTCCACCGTTCGGGTGATGGCCGCGCGTTGGCTGCGAACCTCCCGGCCCGTGATTTGCCGATCCTGGTTCTGGTCCAGCGGCACCAGCAGGGCAAGGTCCCGCAGGGCCACATCGATCCGCAGTTCACCCGTGCCGGAATCCAGGTAGAGAAAGCTGTCGCTGGCCTTATGGGCCAGGGCGGGGGTGCTCAGGAGCAGGACTGCCAGTAGCAGTAGCCACGGTTTCGTGAGTCCGGGTGCCATTACGAAGCGTCCTCCGGATAGCGGGCATCGGTTTGCCCGTGATGTTTCAGCCACTGGCGCAGAATCGCGAGCGTGTCCGGATTTCCGGCGGCCTGCGCGGCGCGTAACAGCAGCCGGGTATCCAGGGGTTCGCGCTGGGATCGCCAGTTGTCCCGGGCCTGTTCCAGCGCCTGCCCGGGCCGGGCCTCCACATCCAGCAGGAAGCGGGCATAATCGCGCTGATGCAGCAACGCCCCGCGCCATTGGGCTTCGCTGAAGCGCTCCCGGAGTTGTCGGATCAGGGTATCCTGGTCGGGATGATGGCTGCGGAGCATGGCGATGGCGCGAATGACCGCCAGCGAATCCACTCGCTCATGGCCCTCGGTGAGCGCCAGCACCTCCCGATGGTTGCCTTTCTGAAGGTGCCAGTCGGCAAGTTGTGCCCGGGTGTAGAGATCGGAGGGCGAGGCCGACAGCACCTGTTGCCAGTGCTTTTCCGCCACCGTCCAGCCCAGTTGCGCTGCGATGTCTCCGAGGGTTCCCTCTGCCCAGAGCCGGGCCGTCGGGCTCTCGCTATCGGCGTCTGCCAACAACGTCTCGAGTGCCCGATACGCGGCTTCCGGCTCGCCGGTCCTGGCGGTAACCTGGGCGGAGCAACTCGCAGCGATCAAACCCGGATACTGGCGGGTCAGCTGACGGCATTGGTGTGCCGCCTCGGGGTAGCGGCCCTGTACGGTTTCCAGGTTGGCCAGGGTCAGGCGGGCCTGAATCCGGTGCTGGCGGTTGCGGCTGCGCTCCAGCACAACGGCAAGATCCTCCCGCGCCTGCTCGAACCGGTGCAGGCTCTGGTAGAGCGTGGCCCGGAGTACCAGCAGGCGATCATTGAGGGGGGACTCGGGCCATCGCTGGAAAAGCCGTTCGGCGTACCCGAGATAGCGGGGGTCGCCAGTACCGCGTGCCTGCCCGATAAGATCCTGAACCCGATCCGCGAGTTCAGTTGCCGAAGTCGGGAGTTGTTCGGGCACCGGCGGAGCCTCTGGCAGGGTCGCCAGCACCGCGTCGTCCGAAAAATCGCTTTGGATTGGGCTCGTCGCTGCCTGCAAGGGGTGTGGAGACAACAACAGGCCAGCGAGGCCGAGCCCAAACCAAAAAGCCCTGCCCCGAAAGGCAGGGAGGAAGGTCGCCGGACACTGGCCAGGTCGTGTCCGGCTGCCTTTGGTGTTAACGGAAAAGATCGTCATAGGCCTGTGGGTTATTCTGGTCGTTAAAGCTGAAGGCGACCGGGTTGATGGCGACCGGCGCCTTCACGGTGCCGGTGGCGGCAATCTGGGCCTTCACGAAGGTTGTGAAGTCCACAGACGGTTCCGGTCGGCCGTTGCCGGAACTGCCAGAGCAGGCGCTCAGACCGGCTGCCAATAACCCAACGGCGGTTAATCGGAGTAGCGTTCTCATGGCTCGCACCTCTTACTCGTTGGGTGAACCTGCAATCGGTGTTGCCAGGTAAGGGAAGACCTCGTAGTCCGCCGGCAAGGTCGCCGGATCTGCGGCCAGCTGGACGCCGTCGGTGTAGGCAAGTCCGCCATCTGGCGCATCGGCCGGGTCGGCCAGTACACCCATCGCGACTCGCAATGCGATATCGACGGTATCGTCATAAGGCCGACGGCCGTTCGGGAAGCCCGCATTATCGCCACCGAGCACGCCCAGATCGGATTGGGAGTCCAGCGGCGTCGCCGCGATGGCGGGGTTCAGGCGCAGCATTTCGGAAGCGGTCACGCCCACCGGCATATTGACCCCCGGTACCCCGGTCAGGAAGGCCGTAATCAGATCGTTCCGCGGGAAATTATTGGGCGCCTGCACCGGGAACAGAACTTCCAGCAGCTCCGGCAAGGTCGGATGAGTCACATAGGTCAGGAACTGGCCATCATCCCTGGGCTCACTGGCATTGAAACGATCCTTGTCCTTGAGGCCGATCACCACCTCATTCACGAGCGGCATGCCCAGACGGGAAACCTGGGTGTAGGCGCCACCCTCGACGGTTGCCCCCTTGCCGTCCGCAGAAGGCGCAGGATTGAGCACACGGGCCTGACGCACGCTGGCCGTGGTCCAGGCACCGATCACCGGCTGACCGTTCGAGTTCACGGCTGAACCGGTCAGGCAGTCCGTCGGGACTTCCAGCGCCAACGAGGTGACGTTCTTGTCTGCCAGATCACCAGGCCCCTCGCCGTTGCGTGCGCCGAGCGGGTTGGTATTCACGAGGTCAAAGATTTCGCCCAGGTTGACGGCAAACGCCTCTTTGCGCTGGCCGACGAAAACCCTGCCGTTGGTGTTACAGCCCGGGATGTCGATGCCGAACACATGCTGGTTTGCATAGGCTGCATAGTCGGCGAACGACTTCGCGCCGATGTTATCCAGCGGCTTGGCGAAGGTCTCGGTACCGGTGCTCACGTTGGTCGCGGTCTGCACCGTGCCGGTATTCCGGTCACCGGTAACAACCTTCACGCTGTACTCCTGGCGAAGCTGGACATTGGCGTTGTCGGTCGCGTCGCCGATGTTCTTCAGCGGGACAGAGACTATTTCAGTGGCGCCGTCGGGACCCACCGGCAGCTGTATGTCGTTCAGAACGTCCTGGAGCTCAAACCGGAACGTCAGATCCTCTACTGCGTCACCATCGTTATCCACATGGATCTCGTAGATGGCGTCGTCGTCCAGGTCGAAGTAATTCGGGCCGCCGTAGGCATCCTGCAGGGGCAGATAATTGGCAATAAGGGTCACAAATCCTTCACGGCCGGATTCGTAGCTGCGAAACATGTAGAAGTCGGTACCATCGACCTTGGGCACTTCCGTGATGAACGGAGCCTCCCGGTGGCTCGAGGCCTCGCTCAGGCCCGCAGTCAGCACAGCGCTGGCGACAGCAACCGTGAGGCCGGACCGTTTTAGTACGTTGTTCATCCCGTTCTCCTCAGGCAATTATTTTGTGGTGTTGCACTGGGGGTAACGGGCGAGCACACCGGACAGATGCACAACCGAATAAAAAATTCCGGAATGCCCCGGGCGTGCATCCCTCAAGCCGGCTGCCGCGTATTACCCGAAGATAACCAGGATAAAAAGGGGTAGGTATGGCACAGACCGATGCCGATCAGGATCAGCTCATGCGGCTGCTGATGAAGATTGCCCAGCAGGATCGACGGGCCTTCCAGGAACTGTATGAAAGCATCGCAGCGCGCATGTTCGGGCTGTGCCTCAGGCTTGCCGGGCAGCGGGAGCTGGCGGAGGAGGCGCTCCAGGACGCCTTTATCCAGATCTGGCACCGCGCCGGTGAATACCACAGTGACCGGGGCGCACCCCTGAGCTGGATGATGACCATTGCCCGCTACCGGACCCTGGATCTCGTCCGGGCCCGCAAGGCGCGGCAGGCCACCAGCGATGACGATCTGCATGATCTCGACGATGGCCGCGAGGGGCCGCTGGAATTTTCCCTGCGTGAAGCCGGTGCCGAAAAGCTGACCGGTTGCCTCGATGAGTTATCGGACGTTCAGCGTGACAGCATCCTGTTGTCCTATTACCGTGGCTTTACCCATGAAGAGCTGGCCCAGGCCCTGAGCTCTCCCATCGGCACCGTGAAGAGCTGGATCAGGCGCGGGCTGATGGCTTTGAAAAGGTGCCTTGAACAATGAAAAAGACACCGGAACGCATTGAAGCACTGGCGGCGGAATATGTTCTCGGCTCCCTCAGGGGCGCCGCCCGCCGCCGTTTTGAACAGTGGATGATGGAATCGGGCCGGGTGCGTCAGGAAGTCTGGTTCTGGGAAGAAAAGCTCGGAGGTCTGGCCGAGGACGTCCCCGAGAACCAGCCTCCCGCTTCGGTCTGGAAAAACATCGAGCGCAGGCTGTGGGGTGCGGAACAACCCGCTGACAACACGGTTCGCGGCCTCGGCCGCTGGTTCTGGCCGAGCTGGAGCATGTTGGCGACGGCGGCGGTACTGGTTCTGGCGGTTGTGCTGGTCCAGCAGCCCCGCCCGACCGGGGAGCAGCTCTCCGGCGCCATCGTGCAGGCAAACCTGGAAGACCCGCTCTGGCTGGTCAGTGAATCCGGCGCCGAGAACCTGCTGAAACTGCGCTCGGTCGCTGCCAGCGCGGCAGAGGCCGGGAAGGACTACGAGCTGTGGGTGGTGCCGGAGAACGGTCAGCCGCTCTCCCTGGGCGTCATTCCCGCTGGCGGCGTTCACCAGGTCCGGCTGAGTGACGAGGCCCGCGAGGCGCTGTCCCGGAGCCGGACCCTGGCCATCAGTCTGGAGCCCCGGGGTGGTTCGCCGACCGGTGCGCCCACCGGACCGATCCTGCACGTGACCAAGCTTTACTCACTGTAGGCTCGCACCGGCAATTCGGACCGTGGTTATAAGGGCATTTACCCATGCCCTCGCCACGGTTCGTAATTCATTCCCATTCGGGTTTGGTCACTGATTGCGCTATAATCGGCGGCTTTTAACGCTGCACCCACAAGGCGCTGACTGTGATTGTATTTGACCAGGTACAGAAGTCGTATCAGGTAGGTGGCCGGGCGATCCCCGCGCTGCACCCGACCGATATGACCATCGAAACCGGCGAGGTATTCGGCATCGTCGGTCACTCCGGGGCGGGCAAGTCCACCCTGGTGCGTCTGATCAACCTGCTGGAGCCACCCTCCGGCGGCCGCATCCTGATCGACGACGAAGACATCACCGGCTATAACCCGTCCGAGCTCCGGGCCTTCCGCCGCAAGGTGGGCATGATCTTCCAGCACTTTAACCTGCTGTCCTCCAAGACCGTGGCGGACAACATCGCCTTCCCGATGAAGCTGGCCGGCATCTATTCGAAAACCGAGATCCGGGAGCGGGTCGAGGAACTGCTGGCGCGGGTCAGCCTCACCGATCACGCCAACAAGTACCCGTCCCAGCTCTCCGGTGGGCAGAAGCAGCGAGTGGGCATTGCCCGTGCCCTCGCCTGCCGCCCGACCATCCTGCTGTGTGACGAAGCCACCAGCGCCCTGGACCCGCAGACCACCCAGTCGGTCCTGAAACTGCTGGCGGACATCAACCGCGAGCTGGGCCTGACCATCGTACTGATCACCCACGAGATGGACGTGGTGCGCCGCGTTTGCGACCGCGTGGCGGTGATGGACGCCGGCCGTGTGGTGGAAATGGGGCCGGTCAGCGAGGTGTTCCTGCACCCGCAGCATCCCACTACCCGGGATTTTGTATTCGAGAGCGAGAGCATCGACCACGAGGAACTGCAGGAAGACCTGCAGAAAGCCAATGGCCGCATCCTGCGCCTGACCTTCAAGGGCGAGTCCACCTACCAGCCGCTGCTGGGCAGCGTGGCCCGCAAGTCCGGGGTGGATTTCAGCATCCTGTCCGGGCGCATCGACCACATCAAGGATACCCCCTACGGCCAGCTGACCCTGTCCCTGGTCGGCGGTGACCTGAACGTGGCCATGCAGGAATTCGAAGCCGCTGACGTCCATGTGGAGGTGCTGCGCTGATGGAAGCCTTACTGAGTAACGTCGACTGGAGCGAAATCGGCTGGGCCAGCTGGGATACCCTGGTCATGGTGGGCATGTCCCTGCTGTTCAGCGTGCTGATCGGCCTGCCCATCGGGGTGCTGTTGTTCCTGACCGGCAAGCGCCAGCTGCTGGAGCAGCCGGTGGCTTATGCCGTGCTGTCTTTTGTCGTGAACGTGCTGCGATCGGTGCCGTTCATCATCCTTCTGATCGTGATGATTCCGTTCACCGTCATGCTTATCGGCACCTCGCTGGGGGTCGCCGGTGCCATCCCGCCGCTGGTGGCCGGTGGCGCGCCCTTCTTCGCCCGCCTGGTGGAAACCTCGCTGCGGGAAGTGGACCGGGGCATCATCGAAGCCACCCAGGCCATGGGCGCCAACGTGCGCCAGATCATCTTCGGGGCTTTGCTGCCCGAGGCGCTGCCGGGCATCATTGCCGGTATTACGGTGACCGCCATTACCCTGGTGTCGTATGCCGCGATGTCCGGCGTCATCGGTGGCGGCGGCCTGGGTGATTTGGCCATCCGCTTCGGTTATCAGCGATTCCAGACCGACGTGATGGTGATTACTGTGGCCCTGTTGGTGATTTTCGTTCAGGTGCTGCAGATGGTCGGTGACCGTCTGGTTCTGTATTTCAGTCGTAAGTAGCCGTCAGAGTTTGGGGGAGGCCGCCGACGGGCGCTGCCTCCCGAAAAACGCCCGTGAATACATCCCTGTAGGGCTCGGTCGCGCCGTCCCTGGCGCTCCACGTTTTCGGGAGGCAGCGCCCGTCGGCGGCCCGAGCCAGCAGGACTATCTAACTTCGATGTCTCTCAAACAGGAGAACACATGATGAACTTCAAGAAGACCCTGGCCGTGTTTGCCGCAGCCGCCACTTTTTCCGTTGCCGCGTCCGCCGAGGAGCTGTCCGTAGCCGCAACTCCGGTTCCCCACGCGGAAATCCTGGAGTTCGTGAAGCCGACCCTGGCTGAGCAGGGCGTAGAGTTGGACGTGAAAGTCTTCACCGACTACATCCAGCCCAACATCCAGGTGGACCAGAAGCGGATGGACGCCAACTTCTTCCAGCACCAGCCGTACCTGGACGAGTTCAACGAAGGCCGTGGCACCAACCTGGTCACCGTGACCGGCGTTCACGTTGAGCCGTTCGGCGCCTACTCCAGCAAGATCGATTCCCTGGACGCACTGGAAGACGGTGCCGTCGTCGCGATCCCGAACGATCCGACCAACGGTGGCCGTGCCCTGCTCCTGCTGCAGAAAGCTGGACTGATCAAACTGAAGGACGCCAGCAAGATCACCGCGACCCCGCGTGACATCGCCGAGAACCCGAAAAACCTGGACTTCAAGGAACTGGAAGCCGCAACCCTGCCGCGCATCCTGAACCAGGTCGACCTGGCTTTGATCAACACCAACTACGCGCTGGAAGCGGGCCTGAACCCGTCTGAAGATGCGCTGGTGATCGAAGGCTCCGAATCTCCGTACGTGAACATCCTCGTTGCCCGCCCGGACAACAAAGACAGCGAAGCCATGCAGAAACTGGCCGCCGCGCTGAAGTCCGAAGCCGTGAAGGACTTCATCATGGAGAAATACGAAGGTGCCGTCGTCCCGGCATTCTGATCAGCGGCCATCAAAAAGGGGCTATAACTCCGGGGTCAGAAGAAAGCTTTCTTCTGACCCCAACTTCACCCTTACTTCAGTGCCTCAAGCTTATCCACATACTGCTGCATCGCATCGTCCTTCGACATCCCCTTCAGCTTCTCCCACGCGTCATACTTGGCACGCCCGACAAAATCCATCATACCCGGCCGCTTGCCCGAGACATCGCCCTCGGTGGCCTGCTTGTACAGGGCATAGAACTCCAGCTTCATCTCATTGGACGGTTTGAAATCGCCTTCAGCGGACTGGATGTAGTTCACCGCTTCGTCGAACTTGGCTTTCAGGTCACTCATGAATGTCTCCTTGGGGTTGATCGTTCTGTCCTGAGGTGGATGGTGGGAGTATAGCAGCGGGCGAGTGGGCGCAATTGGCTTGATCGTCCTATAGAGTCGAGCATGGAGTCAGTTGTATGGGGCGTTCATGATTGTAGCGATGTGTACTTTCTGCTAACAACCTGTCCGAGAGCCATAAAAGTTGGCCGTTTTGATCATTTCTGGGTGACGTAGGTCGGGAGCGATGGTCTCAAAAAAGCAAGGCCATTTCGTTGCGCATAATCTGAGGTTATGGTGACGAAGGCGAGGCGAGAAAGGAAGCCAGGCCTCTCCCCGGCGCGTCACACCACTCGGCAGGTGTCGCGTTTGCCTGGCATCCGTGCCGGCGCTGAGCCTCGACCGTCCTGATCAAACGGCTCGTCGACAGTATCTATGCTGTTGGTGCCTAGGATAAGTCGATATTACTGCAAAACCGTTAAGACATTTCCTACAGCGAGACACGCGCAGCCACACGCTTTACTATGCCCATGAATTCAAACGGTTACGGATGAAAGGAGCAGTCGGTGAGGTATTTCCAGTGTTTGGTACTGGCTTTGTGGTGGGTCATCGGGGTCACACCTGCGGTGGCAGAGACGGTCAAGAAAACGTCGTCGGGCATTTGTCACCCGCCAGAAAGCAGCTGGTATGAGCGTACGGAGAACTACACCGCCTACGACTCTGTTGAAGCGTGCCTCGAGGCGGACGGTCGACTGCCCAACGGAATTACATTGGCATCGCTCAGCGACCGCCAGACGCGCTCTGGTGGCCGCAAGGAATACACCCGGTCTGCGTTCGGTCACGGCTGGGACGACGCCGATGGGGATTGCCAGGACAGCCGGGCCGAAGCCCTAGTTGCAACCTCCACGACCACCGTCCGGTTTGCTGATGACGATGACCGATGCCGGGTAACCACAGGGCGTTGGATCAGCCCGTTCACCGGCGAGGTTATCCAGAATGCCGGGGATATCGACATCGACCACGTGGTACCGCTGGCCTGGTCTTGGGCGCATGGGGCCGACGATTGGAGTGACGAAAAACGAGAGCGCTTTGCTAATGACCCCGTGAACCTGTGGCCAGTCGAGGCGGGCCTGAACCGCAGTAAGGGCGCCAAAGGACCGGATCAGTGGCTGCCGCCGTCGGGTCAGTGTCAGTATGTCGCCCGGTTCTCTCGGATCATCAAACAGTATGGGCTGCAACCCACACAGACTGAAGCGGCGTGGCTCCGTGACTTTTTGAATACGTGTCGCTCATAACCAGGGTCACTGAATGTTCGGAGTAGAGCAAACCAATTAGTCCTGTATACCATTTACCCTCGGTCGCTTTTCTGGAGACATATTCGAGGTTCGAAAAATGACAATTTTTGTGCTGGCGTCCTTCCTGGCTTCACTGGGACCTTTGGCGCATGCAGCTGATTCGAAGTCCCGTTTGGTTGTGCTGTTCATGGCTAAGGAAATTGGCCAGCACGCCAAGGCGCTTGGGCTGGGAAAAGATGAGGCAAAAACTGCTGTTGACCTGGGCTTCTTTCAACGCGTAATTGCCGGTCGCCTCTAAACAAAAGCGGACATTCGCAGCATCCCATGCAATCTCAATCCGGCCATTTAGGATGCAGGCTATCAATGACATAGTTGTGACGGTGAACTCCCGAGTTAGAGGCGTTTGCAACATGAGGATGGTCGCCTGGCAGATCCACGTGGTTATGCCAGCGTTCTGACGGATCAACGGAGGGCCACAGCTTCAACGCAAGAATCAGCCCTCCGAGAGCAAGCCCTAGAAGTACCAACAGAGTAACGGTCATACCCGCAGTAGACCCCAGCCACCCAGCTAATGGATACGCGACCAACCATCCGGCATGCGACAAAGAGAACTGGGCGGCAAACAGAGCTGGCCTGTCTTCAGCATGCGACGACCTCGTAAGGACTCTGCCAATGGGGGTTTGAGCCGTCGAGAAACCTACGCCGAGCCAACCCCACACGGGTAATAGCCACGCCAGTGAATCCAACGCCAGTGCGAGAATCAACCCGGAAATTAGAATCCACCCGCCTGTCAGCATGACTTGCCGGTCCTGCCAGCGCTTCAAGAGAGCTGGTAACGCCAATGCAGCCAACATGGATCCGCCCCCAAAGGCCGCAAAAGCCATGGCTGTGTGCTGCTCAGTGAGGCCGAAGCGTCCCTGGACCAACACAACCGTATTTACGATTACCATGGCTCCTGCAAGGCTGACAACGAGGTTCAGGGCCATTACGCCCCGTAGGCGAGGTGTTGCCATGAAAATTTTGAATCCGGCCTTTGCTCGATCATAAACGCCGCGACGTTTCTCTGATTTGGTCCTAGATGGCAAAGCAACGGACACTACAAGCAAGGCTGATGCGATAAACCCGATCACCGTGCCCGAAAACAACGCCTGCCAGCTGGTAGCAAGCAGAATCAACGCCGCGAGTGCCGGGCTTATAAGGTTTTCCAGATCGTATGCCAGCCGGGAGAGCGACAGCGCCTTGGTGTAGTCATCCTCATCTGGGAGAGTCTCCGGAATCGTAGACTGAAAGGTTGGTGTAAAGGCCGCCGAAGCCGACTGAAGGACAGCAATTAACACGTACACTTCCCACACTTCGGTAACGAAAGGCAAAGCCAGCGCCGTCGCCGCTCGAACCACATCCAGGGAGACCAGCAGAGCACGACGAGGTATGTTCTCTGCCAGGGCCGACGCCAGCGGGGCTATCAAGACATAAGCGACCATTTTTATCGCCATGGCGGTGCCGAGCACCTGTCCCGCCTGATCTCCGGCCAGGTCAAACGCCAGCAGGCTTAATGCCACCGTCGCCAGCCCGGTACCCAGCAATGCAACCACCTGGGCCAGGAACAAATGGCGATAGGTTCGGTGTTTCAGAATCTCAAGCATGGGGGCATCAGTGAAACGGTCTAAAATTGAACGGTTGTGGTAGCTTTACCATGTTTAATTTCTATCCCTCTTGGGGGAGCTGGTATCCTTTGTGTCCAATGATATCCAACCACAGACTCGACGTATCCGATAGATGATTTCCGCCATTCACCGGAGAAAACTGCTTCCGACGCTCGTTATGTTGTTCGCATTGGCGGGCCTGTCACTGTCGGTGATTGGCGAGTCGTTCTCTCACGGTGTGGTTGAGATAGCGGGCGACTGGGAGTTTCAGTCGGACGGCCACCATGGCAGTCACGGTGGACACGGACACACTCACGATTTCGACGAAGAACCAGAGTCACCTTCACTGCACCACGATGCTGGGAACCATACACACGAGACCGTTGACCAGCTGAAGGTTCCATTCGTTTCCCAAAGCCCGACCATTTTCCGGCAGGCCATTCCATTTGCCGGAGGTTCTCCCCGCAGTTTGCGCTATCGGCTCGAACGCCCTCCAAAAGCCTCCCTTCCTACTTGATTCTTGCCGCTGGAGCGGCCCAAGAAAACAAATGTGATTGGAGTCTATATGTTGTCAAGCTTGCTTGGCGGTTGCCGTGGCCTGTCCTCAACGGGCACCGGCAGTCGTCTGTTTTGGATATTTCTGACCCTGGGCTTGCTGGGGATGAGTACCGATGTGCTCGCCCACGCAGTCGCCCAGGGCGACAAGGGGTACATCCAGGAAATTACCGGTGTAAACCTCATCGCCTTCACCTATCTCGGGGCCAAACACATGGTCACCGGCTATGACCACCTGCTGTTCCTGCTGGGTGTCATTTTCTTCCTCTACCAGATGAAGCACATCGCGATCTACGTGAACCTGTTTGCCCTCGGGCATTCCACAACGATGTTGCTCGGGGTGTACTTCAACGTGGGCATCAATAGCTACATCATTGATGCGATTATCGGTCTGTCCATCGTGTACAAGGCACTGGACAACATCGGTGCCTATCAGCGCTGGTTTGGCTTCCAACCCAATACCAAGGCCGCCACGCTGATTTTCGGGTTCTTCCACGGTTTCGGTCTCTCCACGAAGATTATCGAGTACGACATCTCGCCGGATGGCCTGATTCCGAACCTCCTCGCCTTCAACGTGGGCGTGGAAATCGGACAGCTCATCGCCCTCGCCATGATCCTGATTGCGATCAGTTTCTGGCGGAAGACCGACGGCTTTTTCCGGCACGCCTACACCGCCAACGTGGCCATGATGAGTGCAGGTTTCCTGCTATTTGGCTATCAGCTCACCGGTTACTTTGTCGCTTAATTCTGGAGATTCCCTATGTACAACACCGATATACCCAACCGTGAAGAACTGCCTAGCACTGCCAAGTTGATTCGATCAACCATTATTGCAGCCATTGTGGCACTGGTCCTGCTGGTTACCGTGGTCATGCCCGCCGAGTACGCTCTGGACCCGACTGGCGCGGGCCGACTGCTGGGATTGACCGAAATGGGCGAAATCAAGGAACAGCTCGCCGAAGAAGCTGCGGCTGACGAGGCTGCCCAGATGGTTGCGGTGAACTCCTCGGCTGATCAGACGGCTCCGGAAGTCTCGGAACCAGTCATGGCTGAAGCCGTTGAGGAACCAGCTCCCTCATCGAAAGCCGAGGTTGCGCCTGCGGAGCCAGAGCCCGCACATGAACCAGAAATTGCCGAACCAAAATGGCAGGATGAAGTGCGCGTTGTTCTCACACCGGGAGAGGGCACCGAATTCAAACTCACAATGGAGGAAGGCGCGGTAGCCCGGTTCTCCTGGGTATCTGAGGGTGGCCCGATCAACTTTGATACCCACGGTGATGGAGGCGGCCAGTCCATTTCCTATGAGAAAGGCCGGGGCGTACCGAAAGATGAAGGCGAGCTGGAAGCAGCCTTTACCGGCAATCATGGCTGGTTCTTCAGAAACCGGAACGACAATGACATTACTCTGGTACTTCGCACCGGAGGAGACTACGGGCAGTTGAAGAAGATGTTGTGATTAGCCACTGAGTGTGGTGACGACATCCGGGCCTGTGCTTAAAAAGGTCCGGATGTCGCATACAGCCATGTCGAACCTGATCGAGCCACTCGGAGTAAACGCCAAACCAGTTTAAACTGCATTGAAGTCTAAAAAAGTGATCGCGACGAGCAGTCTCTCAATGTTCGCTTTGCGACCTCAGCGAACGATAAATTGCTGGCCCCAATACTATGCTCTGGGCTTGGGAGCATGGCCAGCGGCAGAGCATTCCGCTCATATGGCCTAACACGCTTAGGGATTCAGTGGAAACTCGCATCACCCTGGTGCCAATACAAGTCAACCGCTCGCCCCGTAGCATCTCCGAGCGTGGCCCCTGGGCCTTGTTCCGGTTGCTGGGCAAAGCCGACATTACCGGTGTCAGCAGTAATGCGGTGGATTTGAGATTCCGTGTCGACGACGGGGAGATGAAGTACCGCCTGCATGCAAGTAGCAATACCAACCCCTTCACTCAACAACTGTTGGCGGGGTACCGGATACCGCGAAGCCTCTATTGATCGGGCGGGAGATGGACGGATGGCTTTGGTGCTAACGTCGAAGTCGGGGTCAGATGAAGGTCTTCATCAGACCCCAGTTTCAGCTCAACTTCTGTGTTTGCGGCCGGACTGCGGGGTCAGATGAAAGCTTTCATCTGACCCCTTCTTTAACTCAATCTCTGCGCTCACGGTCTGAATCCGGGGTCAGAAGAACGTTTTCTTCTGACCCCTTCTTTATACGCCGGCGGCCTCGGATGGCACCTGGAAAAGGCTATAGGTCACCTGCCCCGCGGTTTTCTGCCGGTGTAGTTGCCAGCCGGAAGGCATTGCCGGCGTCGCCCGTTCACTCTCGTGTTCCACGTAAGCCCAACCGCCGGGCTTGATCCATTGCTGCGATGCCAGCAGGGGGAGCAGTCTTTCCAGCCAGCCCTGGCGGAAGGGCGGGTCCATGAACACGATATCGAAGGGTGGCCGCTGGCGGTGGGTCAGGTAGGCTTCCACGTCCTGGCAGACAACGTCACCCTTGTCGGATTTCAGCAGGCGCAGGTTGTCCCGCAGGGCTTTGGCCAGGGCCGGGGTGTGATCGACGAGGGTGGCACTGCCGGCGCCGCGCGAGAGCGCTTCCAGGCCCAGGGCGCCGGAGCCGGCGAACAGGTCCAGGCAGTCCGCCCCTGCGATATGGAAATTCAGCCAGTTGAACAGGGTTTCCCGGGTGCGGGCCGGGGTCGGGCGCACGCCGCCGGCGTCGGGGAAGCGGAGCTTCCGGCTGCGCCAGTCTCCGCCGATGATGCGCAGCTCGCCGGTACCGCTCTGGGCGTCGGGTTTCCGGGACGGCGGGCCGGGTTTTCGGCGGGCTGTTCTGCGTTGCGCCATGGGTATGCTCCGGGGTGCTGGGGGCGGTGAATCGGTGGGAGTTATGGTACCGGAAAGCCCCGCCCCTGTGGATAACCCGGCGGCCCCTCACTTACACCAAGCAGTCTGCTAGAATGTCGGCTTTGTTTTCGCCCGCCCATTTTCAGACAGACGGTAGAATTATGACGGCAGAGTGGATTTCAATCGGCCTTTTGGCCCTTCTGGTGCTCTTCTTTGTGGCGGACCTCGCCGGGAACCGCAAGCGGGTCCCCCGGCCCAAGCCGGTGCCCCAGCGTAAGCCGGAGGTCGCCAGGGGGCCGGCCCCGGCCGCCGAGCCAGAGGCGAAGGAAACGGTCGAAGCCGAGGCCCCGGCTGCTCCGGAAGCCCCCGTTGAGGCGCCGGCGGAAGAGAAGCCGGTGGAAGCGCCCGCTCCGGCAGCGGCGCCAGAGCCCGAGCCGGAACCTGCACCCGAGCCGCAAATCAGCGTTTTCGAGCGCATCAAGCAGGGCCTGGGCAAGACCCGCGCCAGCCTGACCGGTGGCCTGGCGGACATGTTCTCCGTGGGCAAGAAGATCGATGAGGAGCTGCTCGAGGAAATCGAGACCACGCTGCTGATGGCCGATGTGGGCGTGACGGCCACCTCCGAGATCATCGATTCCCTGACCGACAAGCTCGAGCGCAACCAGCTCAAGGATGGGGAAGCCCTGCGCAAGGCCCTGCGGGACGAGTTGCATGGCCTGCTGGCGGATGTCACCAAGCCCTTGGAGATTGATGCCGGTAAGAAGCCCTACGTGATCCTGATGGTGGGTGTGAACGGGGTGGGCAAAACCACCACCATCGGCAAGCTCACCAAGAAATTCCAGGCGGATGGCAAGTCCGTCATGCTGGCCGCCGGTGATACCTTCCGGGCGGCGGCGGTCGAGCAGCTGCAGGTCTGGGGTGAGCGCAACAACGTGCCGGTGGTGGCTCAGGAGACCGGTTCCGACAGCGCCTCGGTGATCTTCGATGCGATCCAGTCTGCCCAGTCCCGTGGCACCGATGTGGTCATCGCCGATACCGCCGGTCGTCTCCAGAACAAGGAAAACCTGATGAACGAGCTGGCTAAGGTCGTTCGGGTCATGAAGAAGCTGGACGAGTCCGCGCCCCACGAGGTGATGCTGGTACTGGATGCCGGCACCGGCCAGAACGCCCTGAGCCAGGCCCAGGTGTTCCAGCAGGCGGTGGGCGTGTCCGGTATTACCTTGACGAAACTGGACGGTACCGCAAAAGGCGGTATCGTATTCGCCATTGCCCGCCAGTTGCAGCTGCCGATCCGCTTTATCGGTGTGGGCGAGCAGGCCGAAGACCTGCGCAGTTTCGATGCCGAGACCTTTGTCGACGCGCTGTTCGACTGAGGCCGCGTTCAACCCGGAGCAGTAGTCACCGATGATCGAGTTTCGCCAGGTCACCAAGCGCTATGACAGCGACCACACGGCGCTGGCGCAGGTCAATTTTGCCCTGAACCGGGGTGAGCTGGCCTTCCTGACCGGCCATTCCGGGGCCGGCAAGAGTACCCTCCTCAAGCTCATCATGGTGATGGAGCGGCCCAGCGCCGGTGAGGTGGTGGTCGGTGGCCAGCTGCTCAACCGGCTGCCGCGCCGGCAGATCCCCTACATCCGTCGCCACATCGGCGTGGTCTTCCAGAACCACCAGTTACTGTTTGATCGCACCGTGTTCGACAACGTGGCCATGCCCCTGGAAGTCATGGGGGCCTCCCCCCGGGATATCGGCCGCCGTGTGCGTGCGGCGCTGGACAAGGTGGGGCTGCTCAACAAGGAAAAGATGAACCCGATGCAGCTGTCCGGTGGTGAGCAGCAGCGGGTGGGCATTGCCCGGGCCGTGGTGAACAAGCCACCGGTGCTGCTGGCGGATGAGCCCACCGGTAACCTGGACCCCGAACTGTCCGCGGACATCATGAACCTGTTTACCCGATTCAGTCAGGTGGGCGTGACCGTTCTGATCGCGACCCACGACATCGGTCTGGTGAATGAAATGCAGCGCCGGACCCTCACCCTCGACCACGGTCGCCTGATTGCCGGCGGCAGCTCGCCGCTGCAGGGAGCCACGGGAGGTGTCAGTGGCCACTGACTCGCGCCGGAAGCCCGACCCGGCCCGCGGTGCCAGGACGGAGCGCTCGCCCTGGAAGGATCAGGTCCGGAGTTATTTTGACCACCACGCGAAGGTGGCGAAGGACAGCGCACGCCGTCTATGGAAGACGCCGGTGGGCACCGGCATGACCTGGACGGTTATGGGCGTCGCCCTGGCATTGCCGGTGGCCTTGCTGCTGTTGCTGACCAGTCTCCAGGGTGTCAGTGCTGGCTGGGAGAGCAGTGCCCGGGTCACCGCGTACCTGGAGCTGGAGGTGCCGCTTGAGGAGGCGCAGGCGCTGGTGGACGAGATTCGTGCCGATAGCCGCATTGCAGGCATCGAACTGGTGGATCGGGAGCAGGCGCTGGCGGAGTTTCGTGCCAATTCCGGCCTGGAGGACGCCCTGGACTACCTTGAGGAAAATCCCCTGCCGCACACCCTCCTGATCACCCCCGAGGAGCGCAGCCGGTCGGCGACCGGTGTCGAGGCGCTGGTCACGTTTATCCGGGGAATGGAGGGCGTTGAGCGGGTGCAGGTCGATCTGGGCTGGCTGCAACGGCTCAACGCGATGACCGATCTGCTTGCCCGGGCGGTCTGGGCGCTGGCGGTCCTGCTGGCGGCGGCAGTGATCCTGGTTATTGGTAACACGGTAAGACTGGCAATCGAGAACCGCCGGGATGAGATCCTGGTGGCCAAGCTGGTGGGCGGTACCGACGCCTTTGTGCGCCGGCCATTTCTCTATACCGGTGCCTGGTATGGCCTGGGTGGTGGTGTTGTTGCCTGGATTCTGCTGCAATTGGCGCTCTGGTGGCTGACGGGCCCGATTGAGCGTCTGGCGGGCCTGTACCGCACGGATTTTGCCCTGGTCGGTCTGGGCTTTGATGGTGTGCTGACGTTGATTATTGTGGCAATGCTGCTAGGCTGGCTTGGCTCATGGGTGGCGGTTAAGCGTCATCTGGATGACATTGAACCCGGTGATATTGCGGGTGGTTGAGGCGGAGGAGTGATCCGCGTCGCGGGAAAACCGTATTGAAAACACAGCTGGCGCTGGCGTAGTTTGAGAATCAGCGAAAGCAACAGTGAATTTTCCAGGTAGTTGATTTAAAACGTTTTACTGGAAGGTTCGGGAACTTATCAAGTTCTTGGCGGTCTAAGTTTTAGTTGCTATATTTAAAGGTCGTCGAGTTCGGAGGAAACTGAATGGGTACGAGTTTACAACTGGTTGACAGACTGGTTCCGGGTGCCAATCTCGAGTCTTATATACAGGCTGCGAGTCGCATCCCAGTGCTCTCTGCAGACGAGGAAAAGGAGCTGGCGGAACGGCTCCATTATGACGGCGATGTGGAAGCCGCTCGTCAGCTTGTACTCTCTCATCTTCGTTTTGTGATTCACATTGCCCGCAGCTATTCCGGTTACGGGTTGGCCCAGGCTGACCTGATCCAGGAAGGGAATGTCGGGCTGATGAAGGCCGTCAAGCGTTTCAACCCGGAGTACGGGGTGCGTCTGGTGTCCTTCGCGGTGCACTGGATCAAGGCCGAGATCCACGAGTTCATTCTGCGTAACTGGCGGATCGTGAAGGTGGCGACCACCAAGGCCCAGCGCAAGCTGTTCTTCAACCTGCGCAGCCAGAAGAAGAAGCTGGCGTGGTTGAACCACGATGAGCTTAACGCTGTGGCGGAGGATCTCGGTGTGGAACCGAAGGTAGTCCGCGAAATGGAGGGCCGGCTGGCGTCCCAGGACACGGCGTTTGATGGTCCGATGGACGATGATGACGACAACGCCTACCAGGCACCGGCGTATTACCTGGAGGATCGCCGCAGTGATCCGGCGACCCAGCTGGAAAACGCGGACTGGTCCGAGGATTCCAACGGTCGCCTGATGCAGGCATTGGAGAGCCTGGACGAGCGCAGTCAGGACATCCTGCGTGAGCGCTGGTTGTCCGAGAGCAAGTCCACGCTGCACGAGCTGGCTGACAAGTATGGGGTGTCCGCGGAGCGGATCCGCCAGCTTGAGAAGAATGCCATGAAGAAGATCAAGGCGAGAATGGCGGAAGCGGCCTGATCCGGTCCCGCCAATCGGCTGAATATAAACGCCACCACCGTTCGCGGTTGGTGGCGTTTTTGTTTGTATAATCGGTAAAAACTGCTTCTCGTACATTTGGTTTAAAGGCTGACAGACCATGACCTCGAAACAACCTTCTATCGCCTTTCTCGGCATCGGCCTGATGGGGGCTCCGATGACGCGCAATCTGCTGGACGCCGGTTTTCCGCTGACGTTGTGGAACCGGACCGCCAGTAAGTGTGATCCGTTCGCCGACGAGGCAACCATCGCCGAAACGCCGGCGGAGGCCGTCCGTGAGGCAGACGTGGTGATCACCATGCTGGAGAACGGCGATGTGGTTGAGGACGTGCTGGTTGCGCAGGGGGTCATTGAAGCTCTGAAACCCGGCGCACTGGTGATCGACATGAGTTCGGTCCAGCCGTCTCTGGCCCGGCGGCATGCGGAACACGCGCTGGAGAAGGACGCCGGTTATGTGGATGCGCCGGTCTCTGGTGGTACCGTCGGAGCCGCCGAGGCGCGGTTGAGTATCATGGCCGGCGGTTCGGAGGCGGATGTTGAGCGCGCGAGGCCGGTGTTCGAGGCGCTGGGCAAATGTACCCGCATCGGACCGGTAGGCGCAGGACAACTCGCCAAGCTGGCCAACCAGGCGATTGTCGGTATTACCATCGGGGCCGTGTCGGAGGCGCTGTTGCTGGCCGCCAAGGGCGGGGCCGATCCGGCGGCGGTTCGGGAGGCGCTGATGGGCGGTTTTGCCGGTAGCCGGATTCTGGAACTGCATGGGCAGCGGATGATCGATCGGGATTTTGCACCGGGCGCGCCGGCGCGGATCCAGCTCAAGGACCTGCGCATGATTCTGGATGAGGCGCGGGCGGAAGGCTTGACCCTGCCGCTGTCCCAGCAGGTGCATAATGAATATCTGTCCCTGGTGGCCAACGGCCACAGTGATGTCGACCACAGCGGTTTGCTGCTGGAACTGGAACACCTGAACGGAGCCCTGATGGGTTCTCTCGGCCGAGGCCCCAAGGAGTAAACGCTATGCCCCGTTTTGCCGCCAATCTGTCGATGCTGTTCACCGAAGTGGAGTTTATGGAGCGCTTTGCCCGGGCCCGGGAAGCGGGCTTTGAGGGGGTGGAGTATCTGTTCCCCTATGCCTGGCCCGCAGCGGACATTGCCCGGGAGCTGGAGAACAACAATCTGACCCAGGTCCTGTTCAACCTGCCGCCGGGAGACTGGGATGCCGGCGAGCGGGGGATTGCCTGCCTGCCGGACCGGGTCGAGGAGTTCCGGGAAGGTGTGGACCAGGCTATCGAATATGCCCAGGCGTTGGGATGCCAGCAGGTGAATTGCCTTGCAGGGCTGAAGCCCGCGGATCTGGATGAGGAGACAGCCTGGAAAACCCTGGTTGCCAATATCCAGTATGCCGCGGAGAGGCTGGATTCCGAGGGGATCATGCTGTGTCTGGAAGCCATCAACTCCCGGGTGGATATGCCCGGGTTCTTCCTGGATACCTCGGGCAAGGTTCTGGCTTTGATCGAAGAGGTGGGCATGGACAATGTCCGCCTGCAGTACGATCTTTACCACATGCAGATCATGGAGGGTGACCTGATCCGGACCATGGAGTGCTTACTGCCGTGGATTGGCCACATTCAGTTTGCCGATAATCCGGGTCGTCACGAGCCGGGCACCGGAGAGATTAACTTTTCGAATGTTTTCGCGGCCATTGATGGCCTGGACTACGATGGCTGGGTAAGTGCGGAGTATCGACCTTCCGGTGGCTCAGAGGCGTCGTTGGGGTGGTTTTCGGGCCCTTCGCGACCGTCGCTTTAGGCGACACCCTCTTACAAGATCGTAACTGGCCGGGTTTGCGACTTCTCCGTAACCTTACAGTTAATGTTATCCGCTATCAGGAGGGGAACCGGTGAAAGCACTGGTAATCGAAGACGATAAGGATGTAGCCAATTACCTGTTAAAGGGACTGAGAGAATCCGATTTCGTGGTTGATCATGCCGCTGATGGTAAAGAAGGCATGATGATGGCGGCCAGTGAAGAATATGACATCATGATTGTTGACCGGATGTTGCCCGGTATGGACGGACTGTCCATCATCAAGACGGTCCGTGCCACAGGCAACCAGACCCCGGTACTTATTCTGAGTGCCCTGGGGGATGTCGATGATCGTGTGGAAGGTTTGCGTGGGGGTGGTGATGATTACCTCACCAAGCCGTTCTCTTTCACCGAGCTGCTGGCCCGGATCGAGTCACTGATTCGCCGCCATCGCCAGACGTCTGAGACCGAGACGGTATTGCGGGTCGCGGACCTGGAGATGGATCTGCTGGCCCGCACGGTCAAACGAGCCGGCAAGAATATTGACGTGCAGCCGCGGGAATTCCGGTTGCTGGAATACCTGATGCGTAATGCCGGGCAGGTGGTGACCCGGACCATGTTGCTCGAGAAAGTCTGGGATTACCATTTCGATCCCCAGACCAATGTCATCGACGTTCACATCAGCCGCCTGCGCGCCAAAATCGACAAGGAGTTCGATACACCCTTGCTGCAAACCATCCGGGGTGCAGGATACATGCTGCGTGAAACTGCTTAGTCAGCTCAGAACCTCTACTTTTCAGCTCGCCCTGCTGTACATGGTGGTTTTTGCCACCTCGGTATTCCTGTTACTGGCCTTCATCTACTGGCGTACAGCAGGCTTCATGACTGCCCAGACCGACCAGACCATCGAGGCTGAGATTGCCGGGCTGGCAGAGCAGTACCGGGGCCGTGGTGTGAACGGCCTGATCACGATTATCCGGGAGCGGGTTGCCCGGGATCCCAATGCCAAGTCCATTTACCTGCTGACGACTGACGATTTCCTCAAGCTGGCCGGCAACATTGAGGCCTGGCCGGAAGGCAGCCGTTCGGAGAGTGGCTGGATCAACTTCACCCTGAACGAATCCGTCGGCTGGAACGGCCCCGAGCGCCTCGCTCGCGCGCGAATTTTCGAGGTTCAGGGCGGCTTGCGTCTGTTGGTGGGGCGGGACGTCGATGAACTTACCAACCTCAAGCGGGTGATTGAAACCGCCATCAACTGGGGCATGGGCATCACCCTGGCCCTGGCCTTGCTGGGCGGATTCCTGATGAGCCGGAGTACCACCCGGCGGATCGAGGTGATCAACAACACTTCCCGACGAATCATGAACGGGCACCTCTCCCTGCGCATACCCACCCGGGGCACCGACGACGACTTTGACCAGCTGGCAGAAAACCTGAACCAGATGCTGGACCGGATTGTGTATCTGATGGAGGGTATCCGGCATGTCTCCGACAGCATTGCCCACGATCTGCGAACGCCCCTTACCCGACTCCGGAATCAGCTGGAAAATACCCTGATCATGGTCGACGACGATGAGGCCAGGGAGCATGTGGGCCAGGCTGTGGCCGAGGCGGACCAACTGCTCGCCACCTTCAACGCCCTTTTGCGGATCGCCCGTCTGGAAACCCGGGGCAACGCGGCCGATATGAAAGAGGTCTCTCTGGACGAACTGGTTTCCGATGCCTGTGAACTCTACGAAGCGCTGGCGGAAGACAAGGAGCAGGCGTTCGAGCAGTCCCTGGCCAAGGGGGTGATGATTGAAGGGGATCGCGACCTCCTGTTCCAGATGATCAGCAACCTGATCGACAACGCCATCAAGTACACACCGGAGAAAGGCCGGATCGGGATTGTGGTCAGGCGTCAGGGGAACGAGGCGATCTTTGAAGTTCAGGACAGCGGCATCGGTATTCCCGATGACGAGAAGGATCAGGTCTTCCAGCGGTTCTACCGGGTCGGAAAAAGCCGGTCCCTGCCCGGCAACGGCCTGGGTCTGAGCCTCGTCAGTGCGGTGGCGGAAATCCACCAGGGGCGGATCGTGTTGAGCGATACCTATCCCGGGGAAGAATCACCGGGCCTGACGGTAACCGTCCACATGCCGGCTTTCACCGGTGCCCGCAAGCGGATCAAGGCAACCCAGGCAGAATCGAGTGAAGCTGCCGGCGCGGATACGAAAGCGCCGGCAGAGACGTCGGGCCATTGATTACTGGCTGGCGCGGAACCGGTTGAAGCGGTCCCGGACGGGGCCAATCACTGCGTCAGCCCGGTCTTCCACGGTGTGAGCCAGGTGCTCGAACTGCGAGCGTCGGCGGTCCACCTTAGCCTGGATGCTGTCCCACTCCCCTTCCCAGTGCTTCTGTTCGGCAAACAGGAAGGCCGCCAGGTTGTGGCGGTTGATCTTGCTGGTCACGCCCAGCTGGTCCAGCCGGTACCCCAGCGCATCTACGCCGTTCAGGGTCAGCTGCATCAGTTTCTGTGTGTTCATGGTCGGATCTCCGTCTATTACCCGCATTCTATAATCGATTACCAGAACGCTAACGCCGTTCATCTAGGCTGTGCAACCTAATTTGAAGTGGGTCAAAGCCTGTCTGAAAGGTAATTCGCCGGCCACAGCGGGGTAATGTGAAGTGTGGAGAATAGGCATTGTAGACAGGAAGGAGCGGTAGCAACCGCTTGCTTCTCCCTCCAGCACAGCGCTAGCCTTAACCCCGTTCTCACGGGGTTTTTTTATGGCCGGATTTCAGGCCAACACTACAAAGGAATCATCCGCAACATGAAACAGGCATCCGGTAACGGCGGTGCCCGGCCGCGCTATATCACGCCGGAGGGCGAGCAGGCACTCCGGGAAGAGCTGCAGTACCTGTGGAAGGAAAAACGCCCCCAGGTGACTCAGGCCGTGCGCGAGGCGGCTGCCCTCGGCGATCGTTCGGAGAACGCCGAGTACATTTATGGCAAGAAGCAGCTGCGGGAGATTGACCGGCGCGTCCGCTTTCTCAGCAAGCGTCTGGAGGAAGTCACGGTTGTCGATCGGCTTCCGGAGCAGCGGGACAAGGTCTTCTTCGGGGCCTGGGTGACCATCGAAAACGAGGATGGCGAGGAACAGACCTACCGGTTGGTGGGGGCAGACGAGTTTGATCTTGATAAAGGCTATCTCAGCATCAATTCCCCCATGGCCCGGGCCCTGATTGGAAAGCGTATTGATGATGAGGTTCATGTACGGACTCCCGAAGGCGAAAGCTCCTGGTTCATCACAGATATCTGTTACAGCGTGAAATCTTGAGTTTTATCGACTCGTTAGCGATGCTACGCTTTGCGTTCAAGCTTGTACTCGAACCTTGAGACTCGGGCGTTCAGGAATATCCTTAAAATGACATGGAGTACCCCGAGAGTGCTCAGGGTAGTTATCTTCGCTTTGTTACTCGCAGCCCTGGCGGTCCCGGCCCAGGCAGAGGTCAGTTCCGAAGCTGAAATCAAGGCAGCGTATCTCTACAACTTCACGCGGTTCGTCGAGTGGGAGGAATTGCCGGAGACGTCGGAGCTGTCCCTTTGTGTTCTTGATGACAGAGAATTCTGGGATGCGCTCCAGCCAATCAGTGGCCGCAGCGCACAGGGCCGCACCATTTCCCTCTCGTTGATTGAGCAATTTGATCGTCCTGAGTCGTGCCAGGTTCTGTTTGTCCGTTCTGCAGCGGGGCGTGAGCTTTCCCGGATCATTGAACAGGCCACGGATGCGGGCATCATGACGGTCAGTGATATCGCCGGATTTGTCGATAACGGAGGTGTCATTGGGTACGTCAAACAGGGCAACGTCATCAGATTCGAGATCAATCTCAGGGCCGCCCGGGCGTCGGGCCTGATGGTCAATTCCCGGCTGCTCGAACTCGCCGTGAGGGTGCTGCGATGACCAGCATGGATTACTGGCGGTCGTTACCCCTGAAGGCCAAGCTGCTGTTGCTGACCCTGTCAGTCAGTTGCCTTGGAATTGTTCTTGTCTGTATCAGTCTGGTGGTTGTCGAGCACCAGGCTTACAAGAAACAGCTGGAATCGGAACTGATCACGGTTGCGAGTATTCTGGCCGAGCAGTCGGCCGCCGCTGTGCTTTTCCGAGATCAGAACCAGCTTGACACTATCATCGCGAGCCTGCGGCAGATTGAGACAATCGAGCAGGTCTGTATCTATGACGCCAACGGCGAGGTACTGAGTTCGTTCCAGGAAAAAGCAGGGGAAGTGTGTCCGTCCACGTCCGGCACCCTGGATGAAGGTTTCTCGGAGAAGCATTACACCATGATGCGGCCAATCCTCATCGAGGGCGATGCCGTGGGCTCTTTCTACCTGAAGTCCCGGCTCCAGGTGCTGCGTGAACACATCCGCAAGTTCATCCTCTATGCACTGGTGATTTCGGTCACGATCATTTCCATTCTTGTGCTGATCGCCTTCAAACTCCAGCGGTTGGTTTCACAGCCCATCCAGGAGCTCTCCGACGCGGTCGAAACCATCGCTCGGGATGAAGATTACTCGGTTCGCGTCCGGGTCGCCGGAGATGATGAATTGGGCAGGCTGGGGGCAGCGTTCAATGACATGATCAGCACAATCCAGCAGCAGAACCGGCGGATTACCCGGAGCAAGGATGAACTGGAGCGAGTTGTCGAGACCCGCACGGCACAGTTGCGTCTGGCAAATAGTGAACTTGAGGCCTTCAGTTATTCGGTTTCACACGACCTCAGGCAACCGCTGCGTGCTATCGAGGGCTTTGGCCTCGCGCTTGAGGAAGACTGTGCCGACCGGCTCGACGACACCGGCCGCGATTACCTGCGCCGCATACGGGCGGCCACCATCCGCATGGGGAGCCTGATCGACGGATTACTGATTCTGTCCCGCGTAAGTCGGAAACAGCTCGATGTTGACGTTATCGACCTTTCGGCCATGCTTCGTGAGATCGTGGAGGAGCTTGAGGAGGTCGACGCTGCGAAAAAGTCTGTGATCGAGATCGAAGAGGGCATGAAGGTGACCGGCGATGAACGGTTGCTTCGGATCGCCTTCCAGAATCTGCTGCAGAACGCCTGGAAATACTCATCGCGACAGTCGGAACGCAGAATTCGAGTCTCTTCCGACCGTCAATCCGAGACCATCACCGTACGGATTGATGACAACGGGGTGGGATTTGATATGAAATATGTTGATAAGCTTTTCGTTTCCTTTAATCGTTTGCATTCACCGAGTGACTTTCCCGGTTCCGGGCTCGGGCTGGCAACGGTTTACCGCATTGTTAACCGCCATGCGGGCAGTGTCCGGGCCGAATCCGCGGTGGATAGAGGCGCGACGTTTTTTGTTGAGCTGCCGCGAAAGCCGGATGATAGCTGAGGGTTGGCATGGGGCGGCTCCACATGTCGTTTCTGGCTGCATAGCGGGAAGCTCAGAAAGTGTCATGCTTGTTTTCAATGGATGAAGATAAGGGATTGGTGTCCTATGGATAGAAGATCGATCGTGTTGGTAGAGGATAACCCCGATGATCAGTTTCTCGCGGTACGGGCGCTATCAAGGCTTGTTGATAAATCCGCGATTCATGTCCTGAATGATGGCCAGGAAGCGCTGGACTGTCTGTTGGGGTCCCCGCTTACGCTCCCGAGCATTGATCTGGATTCGATTGCCGTGATCCTGCTCGATATAAAGCTGCCTAAAATCAATGGGCTGGAAGTTCTGAGGGCGTTGCGGTCGTCGCCCCGGGCCCAGTGGATACCGGTCGTAATGGTGACCTCGACCGATGAGCCGCATGAGCTTGTCGATGCCTACAGACTCGGAGCGAACAGTTATCTCGTGAAACCAATCGACTATGGTGAATTCAAGGCCCGGATGGAAGTGTTGGCGAATTACTGGCTGAACGTCAACTCAATACCCCTGGTCGAATCAGGTGAACGCAATGGGTGAGACGCGATTGCAGATGGAAACAAGCCTTTCTCTTCGAATACTGGTGGTCGAAGACTCGGAAGACGACGCCATGCTTCTGATCCGGTCATTACGCAAGGGTGGCCTGGAGGCAGAGTTCAGGGTGGTGGATAGCGAGGCCTCGATACAGGAGGCTCTGCACCACGATAACTGGGACATTATCATCACCGACCACGTCCTGCCCGGGTTTTCGTCTTTCTCTGTACTTCAGCTGGCCCGGCAGGTGTGTCCCGATCTGCCAGTCATCATTGTTTCCGGTCTGATTGGTGAAGAGGAAGCGGTCCGGGCCATGAAAGGGGGCGCCCAGGACTACATCATGAAAGGGAACACGGCGCGGCTGATCCCGGCGATCCAGAGAGAATTGCAGGAGGCCCGGGTTCGCAGGGAGAAACGAACCGCCGAGTCGACACTGGAGCACCTGGCCTATCACGACAGCCTCACGGGTCTGGTAAACCGGAGAGAGTTCGAGCGACGGCTGTCGCTGACAATCGAGGAGACGCACAGTACCGGTGAGAACCATGCCCTGCTCTTTCTCGATCTTGACCAGTTCAAGGTGGTCAATGATACCTGTGGACACTTCGCCGGCGATGAGCTTCTCAAGCAACTCTCCGCCCATATGAAACGGTTCATCAGGACTGACGATACGTTTGCCCGCGTTGGAGGTGACGAGTTCGGCATCCTGTTGCGCGGCTGTGATCTTTTGCACGCCCGAGACATTGCAGAAAAGCTCTGTGAGGAGGTCCGGGAATTCCGTTTCATCTGGCAGGAAAAAATGTTCTCGGTTTCACTCAGTGTCGGTATGGCCGAGATAAGCCGGAAAACCAGATCTTCGGGCGAGGTGCTGAGTCAGGCCGATCTTGCCTGTTATGCCGCCAAGGACCGGGGGCGCGACAATGTCCAGTTGTTCCAGGCCACCGATCAGGACATGCGAAGAAGGAAGAGCGATATGGACTGGTTCGGGCGCTTGCAGGAAGCGCTTCGGTCCGATGTGAATCATTTCGTTCTGTATTACCAGCAGATGCTCGGGCTTGCGAGTAAAGGCCGTGGCAGTTTCCATACAGAGTTCCTGCTTCGTCTGGAATACGATGGCAGCCTGATTCCGCCGGGGGCATTCATTCCGGGGGCAGAGCGCTTTGGCCTGATGCCCAGGATTGACCGACGGGTCATTGAACTGGCATTCGAGGCAATCAAGGCCAGTGGCTCCAGCGGGGAGAGCGGGAATACCTACTTCATCAACCTCTCAGGCAGTTCCCTGAGTGATGAGGGGCTTTATCGGTACATCCGGGACAAAGCCGGAGAACATGGCATCCTGCCGTCGAGCATCTGTTTCGAGATCACCGAAACCTCAGCCATTTCCAATCTGAACGAGACCATCGGTTTCATCGAAAAACTGCGTGCCGACGGTTTCAAGTTTGCCCTGGACGATTTCGGCTCCGGAATGAGCTCTTTTTCCTATCTCAAGGCGTTGCCCATCGATTACCTGAAGATCGACGGTGGGTTTGTTCGAAACATGCTGGAAGATCCGGTCGACTACGGCATTGTCGATGCCTGTAACCGGATTGCCCACGCCGCGGGCCTGGAGACGATTGCGGAGTTTGTAGAAAACGACAGCATCAAAGACGCCCTGGTGGATCTGGGAGTCGATTACGCACAAGGTTATGGCATCAGGAAACCCATGCCCCTACCGATTGTTGAACGCTGAACAAGGCCGCAGAAAAGGAACCTTTAGCAGTGGTATTCGAATGTGGTGACCTGATCCTTGAGTACCTTGAAAAGCTGGGAGTCGAATGTGTGTTCGGTGTCCCGGGTGGCAGCATAGAGCCCTTCTATAATGCCATGGCAAGAAGTATGCGGCGTGGTGGTGTTCGCCCGGTGACCGCCCGGCACGAGACCGGTGCTGCCTTTATGGCTGACGGGTATGCCCGGGCTTCCGGTAAACTGGGGGTTGTCTGTTCTACCGCCGGTCCGGGAGCCACCAACCTGATTACAGGTGTAGCCGCCGCGTACTCGGATAATGTGCCGGTGTTGGTGATAACCGCACAAACCTCCCTGAAAAGGTTTGGCCAGGGAGCGCTGCAGGAGAGCTCCTGTACGAGCGTTGATACCCTGCGCATGCTGGCGGAATGCACACTGTACAACTCTCTGGTATCCCACCCCGAGCAGCTCGAGCCGAAACTGTTACAGGCGATCAGTGTCGCCCTTGGTCCCCGTCCGGGGCCGGTGCACCTGTCTATTCCAAACGACGTAATGAGACATCCTCTGGGCCGCGACAGCCGACATCGTGGCATGAATCCGGTGGTTGCACCCATGGGCGCGCCGGATGAGACCGGACTTCAGGAAGCCCAGGCCCTGCTCGATGATGCCCGGAACGTGACCCTTGTGCTGGGGGAGCGGGCCGAACCCTCGGTCCGGGATTGGGTGAAGCTGGCTGAAGCCCGGCGCTGGAACATGGTGACGACTCCCCGCGCAAAAGGGTTGCTCAACAGTTACCACCCCTTGAATAAAGGGGTTTTCGGGTTCGCCGGTCACGAGAGCGCGACAACGGCCCTGAGTACGGAATACGCCGACAGGATTGTCCTGGTTGGAAGCGGTCTTGATGAAGTGACAACATCAGGCTGGAACCGGGACGCCCTCATGAACGAGCGCCTTATTCACGTTTCCGATCATCCGGGGCATCTTTACCGGTCAGCCTTCGCTGCGTGTACGTTGCTGGGAGAAACCGGTGCCCTGGCGAGACGTCTGCTCGAGTCACAGAGCTCAGTCCCGGAGCCCGCTGTGGAGATCCCTGTTCCGGGAGACGGTTTGCCCGGGTTCATCAAGTCCGGGCTTCATGCCGGGTGCCTTGCTCAGGAGGGCCCGATAAAGCCCCAGGCACTGATGACACAACTGAGCAAGGTATGCCCGGACAATGCCCATGTCCTGTTTGACAGCGGGAACAGCTACCTCTGGGGTATCCATCACTGGAACACCGGGACGCCGGCTAAAGCCAGAGTCCGGGGTCAGCCCTTCTATATCGGTATCGGCTTTTCCTCCATGGCATGGGCCATTGGTGCTTCCGTTGGTGTGGCCGCGGCAGCTGGTGGCGCGCCGGTACTCTGTTTCACGGGGGATGGGAGTTACCTGATGTCTGGCCAGGAGCTGACCACCGCGTTGCAGGAGAATCTCAACGTACTGATGGTCGTGCTCAACGATTCGGCCCTGGGCATGGTTCGGCATGGCCAATCGCTGGGTGGCGGTGAACCGATTGCCAATGAGTTGCCCCGAATTGATTACGCTGCGATGGCTGCAGCGTTGGGGATCGAATCGCGCCGTATCTCCTCGATGGAGAGCCTCATGGACCTGGACATCAGAGCCATAATGGATCGTCCGGGGCCGTTTCTGCTGGATGTTGTGATCGATCGGGAGCAGGTTCCGCCCATGGGATCCCGCATCAAGGTATTAACCGGTGCACACTGAGACAGGTGACGCATGAGTTCTGAATACAAGTATCATTCAAAAATCTGGCTGGAAGAGGCTGAGCCTGAAAACCCGTTCGCCGCAAAGGCCTGCTATTGCAGTGGCTACGATGTTTATGGGCAGATCCTGCCCAACGCCGGCTGGTTCGACTATCTGCTGCTTATGTTCCTGGGTGAACGACCCTCGCCCCAGTCCAGCCGGCTTATGGAAAAGCTCGCAATTGCGCTGGCTAATCCCGGCCCCCGGGAAGCCAGCGTCCGGGCAGGTATGAACGCAGGAGTGGCCGGGACCAACCACAGCTCTGCCTTGATGGCAGCCCTGGCTGTCGGAGCGGGGCAATATGGTGGAGCCCAGGAGGTGGTTGAGTGTGTGAAGCTCTGGCAGTCATGCTCAACCGATCTGGACCGGTGGACCCGTGCCTTGACGAACCCGGACGCGCCCGAGTTTGCAGACATCTGGCTCCCCATGGAGCACGCACCCGGATTTGACCCGAATGGCGATGTCACTCCCACACCCGTTAAACAGGTTTTGAACCATCTGGCAGAGATCGCGCCGAGTGATGGTGCCCTGTGCTGGCTGGCGGCCCACCGGACCGATCTTGAGAGCCGAGTCGGATACCCGCTTGCGATGAGTGGTGTTGCATCAGCCGCTTTCGTGGATCTGGGCTTCAATCCGGATCAGGCGAGCATGCTCTACCTGATCATGCGCCTGCCGGGGGCTGCGGCGCATGCCCTTGAACAGTGGGATATGGGATGGAAGAAGTTCCCCTATTACGGGCCTGCAGTCGAACTGGAACCTTCGGCTGACACGATTGCCGAATCTGCTGAACAGGATGGGGAAGGCCAATGACACATAAGCGCCTGCTTGAGACCGAGAGCCACTGGCGAACCCGTGTGGGCAAAGCGTTTCTTTCCGATCGGGTCGTTCTGCACGGCCTGGATCTGCACCGGGATCTTGGTGATTCAAACTGGATACGGCTGTATCTGCACGCCATTCTGGGCCGGGATCCCGGTGAGAAGGTGGCCGCCCTTCTGGAATCCTACTGGGTCTCAACCGCTTACCCGGATCCTTCCATCTGGCCCAATCACGTGACCGCATTAGCCGCCAGTGCCCGCTCGACACCATCATTGTCTCTGATGGCCGGCCTGAGTGTTTCGGAGGCCTCCATATACGGGCGACGGCCGGAAGTGAGGGCGCTGGATTTCTTCTATCGCGCTGGCGAGCATTGTGATGCCGGAGGTGCCCTGGAAGACTTCGTCGAGCGCGAAAAAGCCGCTGGCCGCAACCTCTATGGCTACGGACGCCCCCTGGCCAAAACGGATGAGCGTATCCCGTTCATGATGGACAAGGCCCGGGAATACGGATTCGCCGGTGGGCGGTATCTGAAGATGTCGTTTGATGTGTACGAGTATCTCAATGCCCGTTATGGCTTTTCGATGAACGTTGCGGCACTGCATGCGGGCCTCGCCGCGGATATCGGGCTGACCTGCCAGCAGTACCAGTTGTTTTTGACGCCTTGTTTCGTGACCGGCATGGTTCCGTGCTATCAGGACACGATGGCACGACCGGAGGGAAGCTTTTTCCCGGTCAGGTGTGAAAGCGTGGTGTACGAGGGGCCACCCAAGCGTGACTGGTTTGACGACACCGCCACCGCCGGTTAGAAACGGTAACTGAGTTCGCCAAGCACCTGTCGTCCTGGCAGAGGGAAATCGCCCGGCACGGCCGGGCTGGGATCCGCAAAGGGGCTGGGTGAACGCGCATCCTCATCCAGCAGGTTGCGTACGGTCAGCGAAACATCGAGATCCCGCCACACCCTGTTGCCAAGCAGCGTAAGGTCGATGGTTGTGTAGTCGTCGACCGGGTCCCTGGTGTCACCTGGCCGACGGTATTGTTCACCCACCCAGTTGATCTGAGTGTTCAGCTGCCAGTCTGTCAGGACGTCCCACTCGAGGCGGGCATACACCTGATGCTCTGGCGCATCGCCGACACGCGAGCCTGTATCGCGTTCTTCGGAGCGCTGAAACGCATAATTTCCGACCGTCGAGAGGGAGTCCGTTATTGTTTTGCGGAGCTCGAGTTCCCCGCCGTACCCCTCACGTTTACCGGAATTCTCGTACCGTGTGCTCACCGGGCCCTCGATCGGTTCGGCGTTGATCAGGTCGTCAATCTCGTAATAGAACAGGTTAACCCCGTAGGAAAAGCCCGGATCGACAGAGTGGGATACCCCGATTTCGTAGGTATCGATGGATTCCGGTTCCAGGTCCGGGTTGCCTGCGGTAACCGGGTTGTTGGATACATAGAGCTCATTGAGTGAGGGCGCCCGGAAGGCTCGACCGTAAAGAAACTTGGTGGTGATCTTGTCAGTGGTTGCCCAGATCAGAGCGGCGCGCGGGTTGATCGTGCTGCCAAAGTCGGTGAAGTGATCGAAGCGGACGCCACTGACCAGCTGCCAATTCTGCCGGAACTGCCATTCATCCTGAATGAATGCGTAGTAGTTCCGCCTGCTTTCCTCGGGCATCCAGACCTGGTCCGGATCCGAGGATACATCCACGACGGAATCCTTGGGTGTGAAGTCGGAATTGTAGTTCTTTCGTTCGGTCACCTCTTCGAGACGGGCCCACACAGCGCCAATGCCCGAAAGAATGCGATGGTTCCCGGCTGGCGCGTAGGTGGAGTTGATCTCGGCCCGCCACTGGCGTTCGTCGTACCCCGGGTTGCCGATGAGGCCGGATGGAAAGGCCCCGTCGAAGGCGCCCGGAGGGAATAGGTAGATATCACCTTCCGGCTCCTGGGTGACGTTGAAATAGCTCAGTCTGGCGGCAACATCGAGGCCTTCCGCCACCTCCCGCCAATTGTAGGTGAAATCGGTGTTGATTCGCTGGGAGGCGAAACGACCTCGTGGATCCAGTGCCTGCGCAACGCCAGGGCCAGTGCCGATGTTTGAACGATCCTGGACGCCGGCGCGAAATGTCCATTGCTCTGCATTGGCTTCCATCCGGGCCTCAAGCTGATCAACCGAGGTGTTCACGGGCCCCGGGGCAAGAGAGGCGGAGGTGCCGAACTGTTGGTCAAACTGCGTCTGGGCGTCCTCCTCAATGTTTTTATCCCAGCCGTCAGTCGTCTGGTATTCCAGTGAAAGGCTCAGATCAATTTCGTTCAGTTGCCCCGCGGTTTCGACCCATCCACCAGCGGTATCGAACTCCCCTGCACGGATGCCCGCCTCTGTACGGTCAATGTCATTGGCATTCTTGGTGATGATGTTGATGACACCGGCATAGGCATCCGCACCGTATAAAGCCGACCCCGGTCCCCGAATCACTTCTATGCGCCGGATGGCCTTGACCGGCATGCCACCCCAGGCATTTCCCCGGTTTCCGAACATCGTTGTCGTTACCGGAATACCATTCACCAGCATCAGGGCCTGTGGATTGAAGCTGGAAGTGATGCCCCGGAAGACGTACTTGGGTGAATAGGCCTGGTCCGAGTAATTGACGTGCAGCCCCGGTACGGTCTCCAGCACCTGGTCGAGATCATTTGCTCCCATGGCACGGATTTCCTCCTCGGTGATGACGGAGGTTACGGCCGCAGCCTTGTCCAGAGGCGTTTCCGTGCCCGATGCAATGGAAACCACGCGGATCTGGCTCAGCTGTTCGAGCGAAAGATCCCAGAGCCCGTTGCTGTCAGAAGATGTTTGAGCATAGACAGGTGATACGGCGAGTGGCACCAGGGCAGGCCAGATCTTCCGGGCGAACCTGCCCGACGTCAGGAATCGGGAGATGTCTCTCATTAATGATCCCTGCCATAGGGGATTTGTTTGTTCACCTTGACCACGAGCAAGTTGTTTTTGTCCTTACAGGATTCTGGGGGGCTTCGTTAGTTTACGGATTTCATTCCTGAAATTGCAGTCTAGTTTTTTACGGGCAATCCACAAGCCCGGAAAGGCAGAACATTTTTTGAGCATTGTAAATGCGTCACAAACCTGACAGAAGCCGGCGGGTTATTATGTTTATCGTGTTATTCGACTGGAAATTGTCACCCCGGACCAGAGTAGGGACAGTCTGATGAAAAGGATAATCGGCCTGCCGATTTCAGTGATGCTTGTTTACGGTGCGGCCCAGTGGGCCAGTGCTGAATCGGTTGTGACGGAGGGCTTCCATTACGAGGAGCGATCGACAATCGACACCATCCCGCTTCGTTCCATCGAGGAGGATGCGCTTGCCAACACGGTGATCGAAGGTGGCCTCGCGGCTCCCGCAGAGGGAGTGGCCGTCAAGCCCTGGTCGGACGACGATGCCTATCTGGATCCGCTTGCGTTGCAGCCCCGGGATGAGCGGACCGATCTCAGGCGTTCGGAGATACCCGTGGATATTCGCTTCAGCAATCCAAAATCCATCCCGGGGCAGACCCACAGCAACAACTACGTCATCCGGCCACCGGCAAATCGCAGCTACGAAGCGCTCAACACCAATATGACCGAGCGCTGAGAATTCGGTATTCAGGCAGCGACAGTATTGCTCAATTCGGACTTGCCAAGCACCTTCTCATAGAAGAACGCCAGCGCCTGTCTGGCCTGGTTCCGGCGCGCCCGGGAAACACGCATGCCCTCGGTGAGGTAGCTCAGGAACTGCTGCTGATCCTCGTTTTCCAGGGCTTCGGGGTCCTTGGAGTCGTGGAACAGAACAAAGCGGGTAATCCAGTGCAGGTAGGTTTGCTCTGCCCGTTGATTCAATTGCTGTTCACGGATGGCAGCCGTCAAACGACGGACAAGGTCTGGCTGGGATTGCTCCAGTACCTGGGTGATTGTCATGGGTAAAACTCTTCCGCCAGGGATTGTTGTTTTTATGTTGGCCGCATCTTATGACAATCTTTTGAAGGTCGCAAAAATTTCCTTTTACCGTTTGTAAGCGCCTTGTTACCTCGTCCGGTTCAGCCTGCCTGACGAGGTTCTCCTCAGATTACGTACATGGCGAGATTGTCGGCCACGCAGGCTGGCTTGTCTTCACCCCGGATTTCGATGGTGGTGTGGTAGGTTGCCAGTACTCGCTTCTCGTCGACACGCGTCAGGTTTTTCAGCTCGACCTTGCTGCGGATATCCGCACCGGCCTTTACCGCCGCCGGGAAGCGCAGTTTGTCGAGGCCATAATTGATTGTGGCGGTGATGCCGGTGACCTTCAGGATCTGGCTGTTGAGCCTGGGGATCAGGGAGGCAGTGAGGTAGCCATGTGCCACCGGGCTCTGCCATGGCGACTCACGCTTTGCCCGCTCGATATCCACATGGATCCACTGGTGATCGCCGGTCGCATCGGCAAACGCGTTGATCATGTCCTGGTTGATGGTGACCCAGGGGCTGTGGCCGATGACCACGCCCTGATAGTTCTCCAGATCGTTGATGGCGACTGAAACCATTGAACTCTCCTGACAATCGGTTGTGGGGGCTTGGCCTACACGCCGTAACCGGGGTTTTTGCTGTCCAGCAGCCGCACCAGTGCCGGCCAGGTCAGGCGGGCGGCCATACCCAGGGACCGGGACTGCTCGGCAGTGGTCCGGATCGCATCCTCCGAAGGCATGTAGACCGGTCCACAGCTTTGTGCCTTGACCTGGATCTCACAGGCCTTCATCAGGAAATACAGGTAAGTGAAGGTCTCTGGCACGTCCTTGCCGGCGGTCAGTACGCCGTGGTTGCGCAGCAGCATCATGGATCTGTCACCCAGATCCCGAATCAGTCGCTCGCGTTCGTCCAGGTTCAGGGCAACGCCTTCGTAGTCGTGATAACTCAGGTGGTCGAGGCACAGCATGGCTGTCTGGCTCAGCGGCAGTAGTCCGTCCCGGTGTGCTGAAACGGCCACGCCATCGGCGGCATGCAGGTGCATGACGGCACCGGCGTCCTCTCGTCCCATGTGAACGGCGCTGTGAATTGTGAAGCCTGCGGGATTGACCCGGCTGATACTGCCAGATTCGACGACGTCTCCGTCCTGATCGACCTTCACCAGCGATGAGGCGGTAATCTCGTGGAACAGCAGACCGTAGGGATTGATCAGGAAGTGATGGTCCGGGCCCGGCACGCGGGCGGACAGGTGGGTAAATACCAGATCATCCCAGCCAAACAGGGCGACCAGACGGTAGGCCGCAGCCAGTTCCGTCCGTACCTTCCACTCGGCTTTTTTCAGGTTGGCCAGTTCGTCGGGCGTGGTGTCTGTTGTCATGGTTATCACCTCTGCAGGCGGGCAGGAGGCAAGGCCGCTTCCCGAAAATAAAAAAGGGGATGGCCTGTGGCCACCCCCGAAAAGGCCTCTGACTGGTGGAGAGAGGCCCCAGGCTCACTGATGAAGGGTTTTAGCTGGCCTGTAACAGGGTGGCGTAACGCTCCAGATGGAAATCGTCATCGCCAAGTTGGTGGTTGAGCATGATCAGGCGTTTGGCGTAATGGGCGAAGTTGTACTCCCAGGTCATGCCAATACCGCCGTGGGACTGGATGCCCTGCTCGGAAATGAACTGGCCACTGCGACCGATCACGTTCTTGGCTGCGGCCAGGATCCGGCGTCGCTCGTCACTCTGGGGCTCGTCGGCCACGCTGGCGGCCAGAATGGCCATGGAGCGGGCCTGCTCCAGTTCGGACATCATGTCCACCATGCGGTGCTGCAGAACCTGGAAACGGCCGATGGGCACACCGAACTGTTTGCGCTGTTTCAGGTAGTCCAGTGTCAGGTCACAGGCCACTTCCATCACGCCGACGGCCTCACCGCACAGGGCGGCGATGGCGCGACCGGTCTGATACTCGATAATGTCGGAGGCCTTACCTTCCTCGCCCAGCAGCGCATCTGCGCCGACCGTGATGTCATTCAGGAACAGGTCGCAACCCCTGGCACCATCGATGGTCGGGTAGGTTCGCCGTTCAAGACCGTCGGCGTCAGCGGGAACCAGGAACAGGCTGATGCCATCGGCATCCCGACTGTCACCACCGGTGCGGGCTGAAACCACCAGCACGTCAGCGCAATGGCCGCCAATGACCACGGCCTTCCGGCCGTTGAGCACGTAACTGTCGCCGGATTTCTCTGCGCGGGTTTCCACGTTGTTGAGGTCGTAGAAACTCTGGGGCTCCTGCAGGCCGACCGCTGCACGGGTTTCGCCACTGGCGATGCCGCCGAGCCACTGTTCTTTCTGCTGGTCATTGCCGGCCTGGCTGATCAGGCCTCCGCCCAGCACGACCGACTGCAGGTAGGGCTCGATGCACAGGCCACGCCCCAGCTCGGTCATGACGCTCTGGACTTCCACGCCGGTGCCACCAAAACCGCCGAGTTCCTCGGGGAAGGGCACAGCGGTCAGGCCCAGTTCGCCCAGCTGCTTCCAGAAGTCCTCGCTGAATCCCAGGTCGGATTCGCTGAATTCGAGGCGCTTTTCGAAACTGTACTCACCGCGCACCAGACGGGCCACGGTGTCCTGCAGCATCTGCTGCTCTTCGTTGAGTCGGAAATCCATGGTCGCCTCCTTAAAGCCCGAGAATCATTTTCGACACGATGTTCTTCTGGATCTCATTGGACCCGCCGAAAATAGACAGCTTGCGGTTGTTGAAATACTGGGCTGCCAGCGGGGCGGCATTCTCGTCCGACAGGAAGTCGCCTTCGTAATCCAGGTCCAGCTCTTCTTCCACGAACGGAATCGCGTAAGGGCCAATCGCCCGGCGCGCCAGATCATTGATGGCCTGGCGGATCTCGGTGCCGCGGACCTTGAGCATCGAGCTTTCTGCTCCCGGAACACCCCCACCCTCAACCGAGGCGATGATACGCAGGTTGCTGATAGCCGCAGCCATCAGGTCGATTTCGACCTTGGCAATGCGCTGACTGAAGCTCGAATCCTCGATCAGCGGCCGGCCATTCTTGAGGCGGCGTGACGCCAGCTCCTTGAGATGCTGGAGAGCGGCTTTGGACAAACCGATTCCGGCCAGACCGGTACGCTCATAAGTCAGAAGATACTTGGCGTAGGTCCAGCCCTTGTCTTCCTCGCCCACCAGGTTTTCCACCGGGACTTTCACGTCCTCGAAGAACACCTCGTTGACTTCGTGCTCGCCGTCCAGGGTGATGATGGGGCGCACCGTGATGCCCGGGGTATTCATGTCGATCAGCAGGAAGGAGATTCCCTCCTGGGCCTTGACCTCGGTGTTGGTGCGCACAAGGCAGAAGATCATGTTGGCGTGCTGGCCCAGGGTGGTCCAGGTCTTCTGGCCGTTGACGATGTAATGGTCACCGTCACGTACCGCACGGGTCTTCAGCGACGCCAGGTCAGAGCCGGCACCCGGCTCGGAGTAACCCTGACACCACCAGTCCTTACCACTCAGGATTCGCGGCAGGTAGCGCTGTTTCTGTTCTTCGTTGCCGAACTTGATGATTACCGGCGCCACCATGTTCACACCGAATGGAATAGAACGGGGCACACCGTAGCGGCAGGACTCTTCATCCCAGATATGTTTCTGTACCGGGGTCCACTTCACACCGCCGTATTCCTCCGGCCAATGGGTGGCGTACCAGCCCTGTTCACTCAGAATTTTCTGCCACCGTTGGTGGTCTTCCTTGGACAGCCGGCGAAAGCCCTTCACCTTGGCGGCAATGTCCGCCGGCAGCTTCTCATCCAGGAACGCGCGCACTTCGTCGCGGAAAGCGAGTTCCTCGGCCGTGTAGTTCATGTTCATGAGACAACCTCGTTTTGGCGTTTCAGCGAAAAGATATACCGCATAGCAGAATTACTCAATGATCCTTTAATCACTCTGGAGCTGTCAATAAAAATGAAACCCGATAATGGGATTTGAATACGTGTTTCGTAAAAAATTGGTTTCACCGACTTGTGAGCGTAAAAATCATTGTCTATATTCGACAATCCGGAAGCTGGTACTGCTAGGCGGAACTTATAATATCAATAATACCGCACAGCGGAATAAGAAAGCTGCAAGGACGTTCCGCAGGTGTCAGCGCCGGCAATTTCA
Organism: Marinobacter sp. C7; assembly: GCF_022343555.1. Classification (GTDB taxonomy): domain Bacteria; phylum Pseudomonadota; class Gammaproteobacteria; order Pseudomonadales; family Oleiphilaceae; genus Marinobacter. The sequence goes on from NZ_JAKQZH010000002.1 coordinate 530,183, forward strand.
ATAACAAAGACACCAACGAACTCAGATACGAGGTCAAGAGATGACAACAAGAATACGCTCGAATACCCGCCCGCTAGTCCGCGCCATTACACTCGCCAGTATTCCCGTGTTTACCCTGGGAACGGGTTCCGCCATGGCACAGAGCAACTCCGATGTGGAAGAACTGCGCCAGCGGGTACAGATGCTGGAACGGAAAATCGAAGAGGCCGTATCCACTGCCCCGGAGTTGAGTGATGACAACCCCTATATCCTGCGCGAAGGCGACGGGCTCAAAATCGGTGGGACCACCATCTCGTTCGGTGGCTTTATCAAGGCGGACCTGATTTACGGCTCTAATGGCAATGGCCAGCTCAACACCTATTCGATTGGCCTCCCGCGCACCTTTGCTTCGGCAGCGGCAACGGAAAATGACTGGAAAGTGGGCTTCAGTGCCCGGGAATCCAGATTCAGTTTCGGCACGTCAACCGACGATGTGGCTGGTCACAGGCTGCGCACCTACCTGGAAATGGATTTTCACCAAGGTATCGGTGCGCCAGGCAATGAGGTAGTTTCAAACAGCTACTCACCTCGTTTGCGTCAGGCCTACGGCAGTTGGAATGGCTGGGATTTCGGCCAGACCTACACCACCTTCACCGACCTCGCGGCCATGCCGGAGATACTGAACCAGGGGAAACAGGCAGCCTTCATTTATACGGTTCAGCCCATGCTCCGTTACACCATGGCAGTGCCCGGCGGGAAGTTGATGGTCGCCCTGGAAAACCCGGAGGACGGTTTCGGCGATAACTCCTATGACGACCAGTCATACCCGGACCTGACGGCCCGTTATCAGGTTCGTGGCAAGCACGGCTTCTATTCCATTGCCGCCATGGCCCGTAATCTTGAAGACGATGCATCAAATGACAGCAAGCTTGCCGGTGCGGTCTCACTGAGCGCCCGGATCCCCACCTTCGGTCGTGATGATCTGCGCCTGCAGTACAGTTATGGCGCGCTTGGTCGTTATATGGGGCTATTCACCTATCCCGACATCGACCTTGGTGCTCAGGCGGCGGGTGAGGTTGAGCCGCTCAAGACCTACGGCGCGACTGCCGCCTACCGCCATTTCTGGACGCCCGCCTGGCGTTCCTCGGTGACCGTTTCTCACACCGAGATCGTGGATGATCTGGCATTCTCGCCGGCAGGCACCCTCAGCTATTTCGACAGTTCGACCTCCGTCCACGCCAACCTGCTGTGGTCTGCCCACAAGAATCTCACCCTGGGCCTTGAGTACGCGTATTGGGACTTCGGCGAGATCGCCACAACGGGTAGTGAGCAGTACGAGCAGGTCATGGCTTCGGCAAAGCTGAGCTTCTGATCCGGCCCACTTCCTGTTGAGTTAGATAAACGCAGGTTTTTGCGCTCTCTTGCCCCGGCTCACACTCCCCCGAGCCGGGGCTTTTTTTGGGTCCAATCCGAATGCCTGGTCAGGTACAGGTGCACGCAGATGTTGCATTGAACCAAAAAGGCCTTATGTTAGTTAAAGGCGGTCACTGAAAACATCTACAGCAGATCCAGCGTATGCCCGTATGTTCGTTCAACAGGGAAGCCATCCGTATCAGCCTTTTCTCACTGCTGATCACCGGCCTGTTGTTGCTGTTTGTCAGTGGAGCCTCTCATCCGGTCCTTGATCCCCAGCTTGATGACCACGGTTCGCCGACGCTGGTTTCGGTGGATGGCTCCGGTGACTCCGCTTCTCCCGAACCTTCGGTTTCAGTCTCCTCCGATTTGCTGCTCCGGGATCCGGGGTTGCGGGCGGAGTTCTCTTCCTGTCTGGGTTTCGTCCAGCCACCACAGCGGTTGCTGAGCTTTCCGGAATTGCCGCAGGGGCCCCCTTACCTCGCCTGACTCTGACCACAACGGGATTGTCCGTGCCGACGCACGCTTTCCAACCTGAATTCAGAATCACGAGGTTCACCATGAATAGTGTATTCAGCGCCTTGCCGGTGCAGGATCTGGCACGTACCGGCGCAATTACGACAGCCAAGCCCCTTTCACATATCGGCAGTGACGACTCGGCGGTGCATTTGCTCACCGATTTCTCCGAACAGAAACTACCTTCCCTGAGTTCCGACATGCCGGTATCAGACGCCCGGCTATGGATGAAACTTGCCGATACGTCCATCAAGCTGGTGGAAAACCAGGTGGGTGATTGCCTGGGCATCATTACCATCGAGGACGTTAACGGGGAAAAACCGATGATGCTGGCTAATCGCCAGGGTGTGGCACTGAAGGACCTGCGAGTGAGGGATATCATGCGTCCGCTCAGCGAATTGCCGGCGATCCATTACCGTGACTTGCGTGCCGCAACGGTCGGCGATCTCGTCAGTACCTTCCGCGAGGTGCACGAAGAGTACCTTCTCGTGCTTGACGATGATCGCGAACATCCTTCCCAGACCTACCTCAGAGGCCTTGTCCGGGCAAGGGAGCTTGTTCAGCGGCTGAATCTGGCCATAGACCTGGAGCATCGCGCGACCAAATTCTATGAAATTGTGAATGTGGTGCAGGGGGGCTTCTAGGATACCGGCGGCTTCCGTACCGATTTGGTGCCGAAGCCGCCATTTCCTCGATGCTTTCGCACAGTGTGAACGTGGGCGTTCCCGGGCTTTACCTCGAAAAAATCGATGTATAAGGCCCAAAAAACGGTATTGAATCGAATGTTTGATATCGCGAAACTCTCATTGACTTTTGTCATGCCAAAGGACGCCCATGCAGGACGCCCAAAGTAACGCCAGATTGACTGCACCAGGTCTGTTCACGCTCATGGTGCTGTTTCTGCTGTCGGGATTCTCTCTTCCTGCGGCCGGAGACGTTACATTATTGCCCTGTGAATCCAGTTCGTGCCTGATCGCCGGCGAAACGACCGGTGACGGGAATCCGGAGGGGGGCTTGCCCCGGAACGAACCGGCCGGGCAGTCAGGGCCGAGCTTTGGTCGTTGCCAGTCAGCGATCCCCGCAACACCTCACCTTTCCCACTGCGTGAGTTTCCCGGTGCTTCCCCAGGCACCGCCCCTGGCCTGACGGCCAACTTCATGATCGGCTTCCGCGCCGTTCAAACCGACCTTTCGATTCAAACGACTTCCATCACCTGGAGGATATTCCATGGCTATACGGAAGCTGCTGATCGCCAATCGTGGTGAGATTGCGGTCAGGATTGCCCGGGCCTGTAGCGAACTGGGCATCCGCTCAGTCGCTATTCATTCGGAGGCTGACGAGTACTCGTTACACGTCAAGAAGGCCGACGAGTCCTATCAGATCAGTAAGGATCCCCTGTCGGGATACCTGAATCCCCACCACATCGTAAACATGGCGGTGGAAACCGGCTGCGATGCCCTGCACCCCGGTTATGGTTTTCTGTCTGAAAACGCCGAACTCGCAGCGGTTTGCGAGCAACGGGGCATTACTTTTGTCGGTCCGTCGGCCGACGCCATTGCTTCGATGGGTGACAAGACCCAGGCCCGGCAAACGGCCATCGCCGCCGGGGTACCTGTGACGCCGGGGTCGGAAGACAACCTCCGGGACGTCGAGGACGCGGTTGCCCAGGCAGCCGATATCGGCTATCCGGTGATGCTCAAGGCAACCTCCGGTGGTGGCGGGCGCGGCATCCGCCGGTGTGACGACGAAAAGGAACTGCGCCAGAACTATGAACGGGTCATCTCCGAGGCCACCAAGGCCTTTGGCAGTGCCGAGGTGTTTCTGGAGAAGTGCATCATCGAACCCCGTCATATCGAGGTCCAGATCCTGGCGGACACCCACGGTAACGTCGTTCATCTATACGAACGGGACTGTTCCATCCAGCGCCGCAACCAGAAACTGATCGAGCTGGCGCCATCACCGCAGCTGGAGGAGAGCCAGCGGGAGTATATCGGCGATCTCGCCAAGCGGGTCGCGAAACAGTGCGGCTACGTCAATGCCGGTACCGTGGAGTTTCTGCTCGACCACGATGGCAGTTTCTATTTCATGGAAATGAACACTCGCGTGCAGGTCGAACACACCATTACCGAGGAAATCACCGGTGTGGATATCATCAAGGCGCAGATCCGTATCGCCGCCGGCGAGCCTCTGGGGCTGACACAGGAAGACATCAGCTATCGAGGGTTCGCGGCCCAGTTCCGGATCAACGCCGAGGACCCGAAGAACGGATTCCTGCCCAGTTTCGGTCGGATCAGCCGCTATTACTCGGCCGGCGGCCCCGGTGTCCGTACCGACGCCAATATGTACACCGGCTATGAGATTCCGCCGTATTACGACTCCATGTGCGCCAAGCTGATTGTCTGGGCCATGGACTGGTCGGAGCTGATTGCCCGCTCCCGCCGCGCTCTGGGTGACATGGGTATCTATGGGGTGCAGACCACTATCCCGTATTACAAAGAAATTCTGGAGCATCCGGATTTTCAGGCGGCCGACTTCAACACCGGCTTTGTTGAACGCAATCCGCAGCTGCTGGAGTACAGCACCAAGACCCGCCCCGAATCCATTGCCACAGCCATTGCCGCTGCCATCGCGGCTCAGGCGGGCCTGTAAAAGAATATTGGAGAGATCCCATGACCAAACGCAAGATTCATATTACCGACGTTATCCTGCGGGATGCCCACCAGTCCCTGATTGCCACGCGCATGCGCACAGAAGACATGCTCCCGGCCTGCGAATGGCTGGACCAGGCCGGGTACTGGTCGTTGGAATGCTGGGGTGGTGCCACTTTTGACGCCTGCGTTCGCTTCCTCAAGGAAGACCCGTGGGAACGTCTGCGCACACTGCGTAAGGCCCTGCCGAATACCCGGCTGCAGATGTTGCTTCGCGGCCAGAACCTGCTGGGCTACCGTCATTACGGCGATGACGTCGTGGAGGCCTTCGTGGCCAAGGCCGCGGAAAACGGCATGGATGTATTCCGTATCTTTGACGCCCTCAACGATGTGCGTAACCTCGAGACCAGCATCAAGGCCGTGAAGAAGGCCGGCAAGCATGCACAGGGCACCATCTGCTACACCGTCAGCCCGGTACACAACACGGACGCCTATCTTGAGCAGGCCAAAGCCATGGCCGAGATGGGTGCGGACAGTATTGCAATCAAGGACATGGCGGGCCTGCTGACACCGGCGGTTACCTCCGAGCTGGTGGGCAAGCTGAAGCAGACCTTGAATCTGCCGGTTTTCCTGCACTCCCATGCCACCTCGGGCATGGCGCCGATGTGCCAGTGGGCGGCCATGGAAGCGGGTGTTGATCATATCGATACCGCTCTGTCGGCCTTTGCCGGCGGCACCAGCCATCCCCCCACCGAATCCCTGGCGGCCTCACTGCACGATGCAGGTCTTGAAACCGGGTTGAACCTGGAGTTGCTGGACAAGGCCACCCGTCATTTCCGGGAGGTTCGCAAGAAATACCATCAGTTCGAGAGTGACTATAACGGTGTCGATACCTCGGTGCTGTTGTCCCAGGTGCCTGGTGGCATGATGTCGAACCTGGCCAACCAGTTGAAGGAACAGGGTGCCCTGGACCGGATCCAGGATGTGTTCGAGGAGATTCCCCGCGTACGGAAGGATCTTGGTTATCCGCCCCTGGTCACCCCAACCTCCCAGATTGTGGGGACTCAGGCGGTCATCAATGTCCTGGCGGGTAAGCGTTACGAATCCATCACCAACGAGGTGAAGAAGTACCTCCAGGGCTGGTACGGCAAAGCCCCGGCCAACGTCGATCAGGAGTTGCAGCGCCGAGCAGTCGGTAAGGAAGAATTGGTTGAGGAGCGCCCGGCCAACCTGATTCCCCGGGAGCTGGAGGAGCTGCGCAAGCAGGTGGGAGAGCTGGCCACCAGCGAGGAAGACGTGCTCACCTACGCTATGTTCCCGGACCAGGCGAAGGCTTACCTGGAGCAGCGCCGGGATGGCACGCTCCAGCCGGAACCGCTTGAGCCGCTACCGGCCAAGGGCAGTGGGGGGCCGGTGGATACCCGGTTCAAGATCACTGTTCATGGCGAGAGTTATGATATTCACGTCACAGGCGCCAACCCGGTCAGTGACAGCGAGCGCCGGTTTTACATGACGGTGGACGGTGTCCCCGAGGAAATACACCTGGAGTCCCATGGAGATGGTAATGAGGGAAGTGCCAGGAGTGGTGGCAGGGCCAGTGCCACCAAAGAGGGCCACGTTACCACCAGCATGCCGGGTAACATCGTTGATGTGCTGGTCGGTGAGGGCGACGAAGTCGAGGCCGGCGACCCGGTGCTGATTATCGAGGCCATGAAGATGGAAACCGAGGTAAAGGCGACCATTTCCGGCTCGGTCAAGGGCGTGTTTATTTCCAAGGGCGACCGGGTCGTGCCTGGTGAGGTGTTGGTAGAGATCGGCTGAGCCACCGGACCGATAGCGTCCTCAGAGCAGTACGGTAATCCCCAGGGTTGCCGTACTGCGCTTGTAGTCGTAACGGGGAATGTTGCTGTCATTCAGGATTCCCCGCCAGCCGCCGACCACGGAGAAGGTGTCGTTGATCCGGTAGTCAGCATTCACGCCCAGTGACAACCGCTGGTCCACCCGGTTGATGATCCAGGTTCCCTCGGGCACCCGCAGTCGGTGAGCGTTGCGGTAAAAGTTGTAGCGATAGCCCAGCACACCGCCGACCTCCAGGGCCGGAACCGGGTAATAGCTGGTGCTGAACTCAAGGGTTTGGCCCAGGGGAGAAACGCTGAAGTACTCCCGTTCCGTTTCAAGGTTGCGGCGGTCATCGTAATCCAGGTAGTACCGCAATCCCCCTCCCCAGTTGCCCATCCTCGCCCGGTAGCGGGCATCCAGCCGATAGTGTCGTCCATCGTAAGCACTGTAACGGGAACCCGCGGATACGTGCTCGGCAATGGCCGATAGCGAGCATCGGGCTCGCTCCTTCGCCAGGGCACAGGCTGAGGTGCTCATGCCGGTCGTGATCCGGGCCCTCTCTTCCCGGGGCTTGTCGCCATACCAGAGCTTGTCACCACCGATGCCGGCGTGCAGCCGATAGTGATCCAGCCGGTATTCCCACTTGGCATCCAGACGCAACAGATGGGAGTTGAAATCGTCCTCGGAATCGTATTCCCGGGCATAGCCCTGCCCTTGCAGGATCAGTCCGTGTTGGTCCTGTCGGTAGAGGTAGCCGGATGCAGCTGCCACCGACTCCAGAAAGCCGTCTTCGATCGTGCTGGCAGCCTCATCGGGAAACAGGCCGATGTTGTCTTCATAGCCGGCCGCTACTGAGGCGAGTATCTGCCAGGGGGGCGGCGGTGCCTTTTCACCCAGTCGCTCCAGTTGAGCTGCGGCCAGTCGGGTGAGGTTGTCGGAATCATTGGTGTCGACAACTTCCCGGAATGCCGCCCGGGCGCCCGCATTGTCATCGCGGGCGAGTGCAATGAGTCCGAGGTTGTAAAAAGCGAGGGTTCTCTGGCGGGTCTGGAGCAGCTGCCGGAACATGCGTTCAGCGCTCTGGAAATCGCCTGTTTTGTAGTAAATCACGCCAAGGTTGTAGGTCAGGGCTCGTGACTGCATGCCGAGTTCGGCCGCCGATTCGAGGAGTGCCCGCGCCTGCTTGAGGTCGCCGGCTTTGAAGGCTGCAATGCCTGACCGGAGCTGGTTAGCCGCTTCCACCCGGGTATCGGCTTTCAAGACCGGAGCGAGCATGACCAGCCAGGTGATGAGCAGTAGATTTACGAAACGAGGCAGCAAGTACATTACCCTTGAAGCTGGAACAAAACCGGCGTCTCAGGGGTAAGCTTAACTCAGGGGGCTGGAGAAAATCAGTATTAGTTGCCAGATGTGTTATTCAGCAACTCTCCGCTGTTGTCCAGAAGGGTGTCGCCCGTGTCCAGAAGGTCCAGGTCGGAGCCGGGGAGCTGATCTGTGGGGAGGGGCAGATCCGGATCGGTAAGATCCGAATCCGGCAAGTCGATTACAGGCAGGGTCGAATCCTCTTCTCCGGGCAGTTCCAGATCCAGGGCATCGCGGGTTTCCCTCGACTCGGAAGCCAGAGTTTCCTCCATTTCTCTCGCGTCATTCCGGATTTCGGTGACGTCGAGTTCGTTGACCGATTCGGGAAGTTCCATCTCCTGGACGAATGAGGAGTCCAGGACGTCCTCGTCCTCCACCATTCTCATGGTGACTTCAAAGTCGGTTTCGGCTGCTGCCAATGCTGGGGCCAGGGCGAGCATCATGGCAGCCACCAGGCGTACAAAAAAGAATGCTGAACTCATGACGATGGCTCCGGCGTTGTGCCAATGTCTGTGCGGAAGGTTTTGCGTTTCCGGCCATCATCGAGATGGGCCACCAGGGTGCCCTCACCCGGGAACAGAATGTTCATGGGCAGGGCCAGCAGATTGTCCCCGGGCTTGAGGTTGACCTTCCAGCTCACATGGTGGCGACCCGGGAAGGGCGCCAGTTCCATATTCGGGGGCAGTTCCAGGGTCAGGGTGACGTTGTCCACTGCCTCCTTCGAGGTGAACGCAAGCCTTACGGTTCTCTGCTCTGGTGACGCCGCAATACCCTGGACTACGGTTGTGCCGGACTGCGCTACGGGATCGGCACCCTGTTTCGGCCCGGAAAATCCGCTGCCGATAAAGATGCCGACAACCAGTGCAGCCGCCACAGCACTACTCCAGACGGGCAGGCTCCGATGCCACTTGACGGAACTCTGTTCGCCCTGCTTCGCCGCGGCCAGCATTCGGGTTTCGAAGTCCGGTCCCGGTTCGGGCGAACGCTCGTTGGCAATTCCTTCCATCATCAGCCGGGCCGTGGACAGGGCCCTGGCACAGGCTCCGCAGCGCTCGGCATGGCGGCGCATCTCAAGTTCCACCGGCTCTGCCAGTTCCCCGGCGGCCATGGCATCAACGTCTTGCAGAAAATGTTTGCAGTTCATCGCATCTACCTCATTGGAGTCCACGGAGTTGCTCTCCAAAAGGTTCCAACTCTTCCTGCAATTTTGTGCGGAGCAGGGCGCGGGTCCGGTGAAGTCGGGATTTGATGGTGCCGATGGGCACGTCGAGTACCTCTGCGATGTCTTCCTGACGCCAACCATCGGCGTCGTGCAGTAATAAAAGGGTTCGCTGGTCGGGGTGAAGCTCTCCGAGCAGCCGTTTCAGGGTCCGGCTTCGGATATCGCCTTCCACATTTGTCAGTGGGTCCTGCTCGCTGCCGACCCGGGTTTCCAGAAACGGGGTTTGCTCGTCATGCAGGTCCAGGGCGCTGGTGTTGATTTCACGTCCCGCCGGACGTTTACGGATTGTATCGATGAAATGCCGGTAAAGCACCCGGTGCAGCCAGGGGCGGAGGTGATCGACGGACTCCAGCTCCTCCAGTCGCGGATAGAGTTTGACCACGACGTCCTGGACCAGGTCCTCGGCATCGTGTTCGCGACCGGTCAATCGGTAAGCGAAGGTGAACATCGTCTTGAGGTGAGGCTGCACCAGACGATCGAACCGCTTCGATTTTGATTGGCGAAATGGAAGTAAGGCCAAACGGATACCCCTGAAAACACCCTGCATGTCACACGCGGTGCATGACTTTTCTGGTTTTTATCGCATTTTCAATGGTACCAGCGCACCCGTTCGGGAGGTATGTCTGTTTGTAAAAAAATGAATATAAATTTTTTCATTGCAGGTCAGGGGGTTGGACGTTTTTTTGGCTGAATTGACAAAAAATCGGACCCGGTTTTGGAACCTTTGCAATTAGACCTCCGTCGAGGGCAACTAAAGGCGAAGGACCGTCGAACTACAAAAAACCAGAGGTAACGAAGTATGTTGATTCGCACCGTATGCCTTGCTGCGCTGTCAGCTACGACACTGGGATTGACCGGTTGTCTCGAAGGCAGCAGCCAGACCAGCAAGAACGCCAGTCCCGACTACAACATCACCAGCAACCTGATCGAGCGCGGTGTTCATCCGTTGTTCGATCCGCTGGCAACCCAATTCCCCATTCCCAGCGATGCCCTGTTCTATCTGAGCGAGGCGGACGACGGCACCATGCTCAATGGTACCGACCCGGCCAATCCCGTCACGACCGGCATCGGCTTCCTGGACGGCAGCTCGGTGCTGGCGCCTGTCGATATCAAGATCAGTGCCAGCCTCGACAGCCAGCAGATCCTGGACGCCCGGGACTTCGTCGAGGTAGACGGAGAAGTCGTTCCGAATCCGGACCAGAACGTGTTTTTCTTCCCGGTTGAATACGCCAGTGGCGACACCATCGAGACGCTGGATGCCGAAGCGGCCGGACTGACACCGGCGATTCGCTACCGTCAGGCACTCAGGCTCCGGGAGCAGGGCAACACCGCCGAGGCTGATGCCATCTTCAGCGACCTGCTCCGGGAAAAGTTCCGGGTGGAGCTGCTGGATATCGACGGGGGCCAGAACAACCTGGTGCGGGTGCTGCCACTGGAGCCGCTCGCCGAAAAGACCCAGTACGTTCTGGTGCTCACCAACGACATCGTCGATGCCGACGGCGAGCCGCTGGTCGGATCTCCCACCTACCAGAGCGTCGCCGATCCGGAGCGGACCCTCTCCAACCCGGCCTTCCAGCCGTTCCGGGATGCCATGTTGCCGGCCCGACAGCTGGCCGCGGACTATTTCGACTTCAAGCGCGAGGTGACTGCGTCCGCGGGCTTTGCCCAGACCTTTGAAGACGTCACCTACGCGACCACCATCACCACGACCGCAGTGGATGACGTTTTGCTCGCCAATGCGGCACCGATCACCTACTACCGGTCCGTTCTGTCGGTTGCCGAGCGCCAGGAGGCCCTGAACAAGCTGGTGGATGGTTTCTATAACCTGAGTGACCAGGCCATCGGTGGCGATGCCACGGCCGAAGAGGAGGCACTCAACAGCCAGATCTATCAGACCCTGACCGATACCGGCTTCCGTCTCTACGATGAAGAGCTCGCCACGCTCCTCACCGAGGCCCGGGATAACGGCATGACGGTGCTCTATACCGACCTGGTGTCCGATGCCCTGGCCGATCGCGAGCTGGCCTACGCGCTGCAGGCAGCGACCGCCCGGGCCACAGATATGAGTACCGATGTGGAGCCGGACGCCCAGGCCCTCGCCTCTGCGGCCGAAACTCTGGTCGATACGCCCAAGCCCCGGGAGGTGCGGGTGTTCAGTCAGCGTGACGGTGGTGACGTGAATCCGGCGCTGGCCCAGGAAGTCCAGGGAACGCCTCTAAACGTCCATGTCTACGAGGGTGAAATCACACTGCCGTATTTCCAGTCTTTGCCCGAAGAGGGTAATGGTTCCGCACTGACCTCCGAAAGTTGGCTGCCGGCTGATTTTTCCGGAGATGACAGCCTCGATGGCGCGCCCTCGGACCGGATCACTTATCGGTTCCCGTTTGCGGGCAAGAATGCGGATACCACAGTACCGATCGTGATTACGGCGCCGGACACCAACAACGCCACCTTCCTGACACTGAGTGGCGGTATTCCCGCAAATGGCTACCCGGTCATCATCTATCAGCATGCGGTGACCACAGACCGCTCTGCTACCCTGCCTCTGGCCACAGCTGCGGGCCTGCTGTGCGCCGACCCCGGCAACACCTATGACTGTTTCGTGACCATCGGTATCGATCAGCCATTGCACGGGATCTTTGGTGAAGGCTTCGTGGGCCTCAATCCGATCAGCGAGCAAGCCGGTGCATCCCCCGATGCCGTCGAGCGCCACTTCGGATTTGCGGCCGATGCCGATCTGAACCCGGTACCTGCGAGTCAGCTCGAGGCGCCTGAATCCGGCAGTCTGTTCCTGAATTTCGCGAACTATGCCAATACCCGGGACAATATGCGTCAGGGTGCGCTCGATCTGCTCAACGTGAATGCGTCACTGCAGGCCATCGAGGATGCCATCGCCGCTTGCGCCGAGTGTCCGCAGGGCCTCAACCTGGACCCGAACCGGGTCTATTTCCTGAGTCATTCGCTCAGCGGGATGGGCGGGGCTGCCTTCCCCCACGTCAATAATGCCGCCATCGAGGCGGGCAACACCGCTCTCAATCCGATCCTTGCCGCCAACCTGTTCAATACCGGTGGTAGCTTCGGGCGTCTGGTCGAGAACTCCCAGTCGGTGGCGCCGCGGGTACTGCCTGGGCTGGATGCCGCCTCGGATGGTCTGCTTGCCCAGGGCCGCACGGAACTCAACATCTATTTCAACGTGTTCCAGGGCCTGCTCGATTCCGCGGATCCGGTCGCCTTCGCCCCGCTCTATAAGGAAGCGCCGATCCTGCTGACGGAGATTGCCGGCGTTCCCGATGACCCCGAACGCCCGACCGATAACACGGTGCCCAACGCGGCCGACGATGTGCTGTACCCGCTCGGACCGCTGTCCACCACGCTTCCCGAGACCGGTTTCGTGATCGAGGGCGAAAACATGCCGCTGGCAGGAACCGATCCCCTGGCTGCAGCCATGGGGGCGGAATCCACGCCCCTGCAGACTGACGGCCTGCCGCTGATCACTCGCTATCTGGAAGGCTCTCATGGCAACCCGATTTCCGCGGGTCAGAAATCGGCCGATCCCTTCTCTTCGCGGGCTGTCTTCGACGAAATGACCGCGCAGATGCTTGAGCTGTTCACTGACGGAACCGTGTCCGTGACCAACCCCTGCGTCGTCAAGGACGCCGATACCTCCGGCACCGACTGTTCCGACAGCAGCGGCAACACCGATGCCGGCGACACCCCGAACGACGGAGGTGATGGCGGCGGAGACGGTGGCGGTGACGGCGGTCTCCTCGGAGGGGGCGGTCTGCTCTGACCCGGATCCGATTCTGATCCAGAGCGCCGAGTACGAGCAGGCGCCCTGAAGCAACCAGAGAATTCAATAAAAACATGGCGTTAGCCTCGCCATACAGGGGAGGCTACGCCTGAAACTTGCGGAGTGACACGCAATGAAAACAACAAAACCGACTTTGCATACGCCCCTGCGGCTTGCGCTGGCTGTTCAACTCGCTGGCCTCTCGATGACCGCGTCGGCCTTTGATTTCAGCATCTATGAGATTGACGCCTCGTTCAGCACAACCCTGACGGCGGGTATGGCCTACCGTCTCGAAGACCAGGACAAGGACCTGATCTCCCAGGGTAACCTGGGGCCGGAGTTTGCGTTCAGCAACACCGGTGCCTCGTCGAACAACTTCGATGACGGCAACCTGAATTTTGAAAAGGGGGAACCGTATTCCCAGATCCTGCGGGGCCGGTCGGAGCTGTTCCTGGATTACGCACCAGACAGCGACACCCTGACCCGGGTGGGCGCGCTGGTCCGCGGCACCTATTACTACGACTATGAACTCAAGGATAACCCCCGGGCCGTGGATCCTGTCGGTCAGCGTCGCGAGCTCAACGAGGAAGCACTGGACAATGCCGCCGGTGCCGACTTGCTGGATGCCTATGTTTTCACCGACTGGTATTTCGGGGACACCCCGGTTTCGGTTCGATATGGCCGGCAGGTGGTGAACTGGGGTGAAAGTACATTCATCCTCGGCGGTATTAATGCGGTCAACCCCATTGATGTGCCTGCGTTCCGCGCCCCGGGCGCAGAGCTGAAGGACGTCCTGTTGCCGGTGGAAATGCTCTACAGCTCGGTCGGTATTACGCAGGAGGTCACGCTCGAGGCATTCGTACAGACGGAGTGGGAGCCGTTCCGTATTGACGACTGCGGTACCTTCTTCTCCACGGCGGATGTCGCGGCTGACGGTTGCGGGCCGGTGTTACTGGCTGGCCAGGTACCCGACTCCCAGGCCTTCGAGGAGGGCTTCATCGCGCCGCGCCTTGGCGACAAGGAACCGGGTGACACCGACCAGTATGGTATGGCGGCCCGCTGGTACGTGACCGATCTGGGCGCCGAGCTGGGGCTGTTCTACACCCGCTACAACAGCCGGCTGCCCTACATCAGCGGCGTCGTGAACAACCCTTCCGATGCCGACGAGACGCAGATGCGGGATCCGGACCTGCCCGATGCCCGTTTCCCCAGCTACTTCATCGAGTATCCCCAGGATATCGAGCTTTACGGTATCAGCGTCAACACGACGCTTCCCACCGGAACCTCGCTCGGGGCCGAGTACAGCTATCGCCCCAACATGCCGATCCAGTGGAACACCTTCGAGCTGATCTATGGCGGCCTGCAGCAGAGAGGCCCGGACGGCCAGGTGATCAGCAAGCTTGAACAGCGGGAAATCGAGAAAGGCTACAACTACGCCGGCAAGGCAGTGGAGGGGTATGACCGTTTCGGGGTGTCCCAGGCCCAGGCGACGTTTATCCACTTCATTGACCGGGTGATGGGCGCGGCCCGCTTCATCATTGTTGGCGAAGTTGGCGCGACCTATGTACACGATCTGCCCGGTAAGTCCGAAGCCCGGTATGGCCGTTCGGGCATTTACGGTGTCGGTCCGGTGCCCCTGGATGGTGAGAGTTTCACCGGTGATTTCTGCAGCCAGGGCACTGATGACGTATCAAGGCTGAACATCAACCCCACCAACTGTGGTGGCGACGGCTTCACCACCAGCTTCTCATGGGGTTACCGGACACTGTTTGTCTGGGATTACCCCAGTGCATTTGCCGGGGTCAACCTCCGTCCGAAGCTGTTCCTGACTCACGACGTCAAGGGCTATGCACCGGACCCCGGCGGCAACTTCAAGGAGGGTAACAAGTCGGTCGGCCTGGGGCTCGATGCGACCTACCAGAACTCCTACAAGGCATCCCTGAGTTACACCACTTATTTCGGCGGTGATTACAACGAGACCAATGACCGGGATTTCGTTGCCGCTTCTGTTTCCTATTCGTTCTGAATCAACACGTGAACCCAAAGGTGAGCACTATGACTACCACAAGAACCCTTATCTACGGAGCTGTAACCGCAGCGATAATGGCTTCCGCCAATGCGGGGGCCGCGGTATCGGCTGACGAGGCCGCCAAGCTGGGGGACACGCTGACCCCGATCGGTGCCGAAAAGGCAGGCAATGGCGATGAGATCCCGGCCTGGACCGGCGGGCTGACCGACGCCCCCGCCGGATACCAGGGCGACGGCCGTTATGTTGATCCCTTCCCGGGTGACCAGGAGCTGTTCCGCATTGATCAGAGCAATGTGGATCAATACAGCGACAAGCTGACACCGGGCCAGGTTGCCATGATCCGGAAGTACGATGACTACTTTATTCCCGTGTACCAAACCCGGCGCACGGCGACCTATCCGGACTTCATCCAGGAAAAGAGCAAGGAAAACGCCACCACGGTTGAGCTGGTGGAGAGTGGTAACGGCTTGCAGAACTACCAGACTGCCATTCCGTTCCCCATTCCCCAGAATGGTCTGGAGGCGATTTTCAACCATATCACCCGTTATCGGGGTGGCTCGTTCACCCGTAACGTGGCCCAGGTGACGCCGCAGCCCAACGGCGACTTCAGCCCGGTGAAATTCACCGAGTCTTTCACCGAGCGCGTGGCGCTGGAGGACTACGATCCGGCGGAAGACCCGAACGTGATGTTCTACTTCAAACAGACCATCACCGCGCCGTCCCGTCTGGCCGGTAACGTCCTGCTGGTTCATGAGACCATCAACCAGGTCAAGGAGCCCCGCCGGGCCTGGCTGTACAACTCCGGCCAGCGCCGGGTGCGCCGGGCACCGAACGTCGCCTATGACGGTCCGGGTACTGCCGCCGACGGCCAGCGTACCTCGGACAACCTGGATCTCTACAACGGCGCACCGGACAAGTACAACTGGGAACTGGTGGGCAAGAAAGAGCTGTATATTCCCTACAACTCCTACCGGCTGGCCAGTGCCGATCTCAGCTACGAGGACATCATCAAGCCGGGTCACGTCGACCAGGAACTTGCACGCTATGAGCTGCACCGTGTCTGGCACGTCCGTGCCACTCTCAAGGACGGCGAGCGTCACATTTACGAGGTGCGCGACTTCTACATCGATGAGGACACGTGGCAGATCGCTGTGGTCGACCACTACGACGGCAAAGGCAACCTCTGGCGCGTCGCAGAGGCGCACGCCATGCAGATTTACGATGCCGACATCCCGGCTTATGCCTTTGAGTCCCTGTATGACCTGCTTTCCGGCCGTTATCTGGTCATGGGCCTGACCAACGAAGAGGAAAACCCCTACGAGTACGGCACAGAACGGAGTTCACGGGAGTATACCCCAGCGGCACTCCGGCGCGCCGGTGTCCGCTGATTCCAGTACCAAAGACCGCAGGTCCGCCTCCCGGGCGTGAGCCCGGGAGGTTTTCAGGAGGTGCTCCAGATGATTGATGTGCTAACCCAGATAGGCTTGCTTGAGATCGAAAACCGGCTGGTTTATCGGAATGGCAAGTGGTTTGTCCGGACTCGTGAGATTCCCGAGCGGGGGCCTTACGACACTCGTCTGGAGGCTGTGGAGGGGCTGTACCGTCACGTCGCGATCTGCACCGGCAAGCTCAGCCATTGCGATCATGACGAGGCGGCGGCGTTCATGCAGCACTCGGTGCAAAAGTGCTGCCAGCAGTCATGCGACCTGTGCGCTGACCTGCTGGCAGTACTGCCGGTCGCAACCGCGATTCAGCTGAACGCCTGAATTCCGGTCTGGCCACGGCCAAGAATCAGGGCGTGAACATCGTGGGTGCCTTCGTAGGTGTTCACCGCTTCCAGATTCATCACATGCCGGATCACGTGGTACTCATCCGCGATGCCGTTGCCACCGTGCATGTCGCGGGCAACCCGGGCAATGTCCAGGGCCTTGCCGCAGTTGTTGCGCTTGAGCAGTGACACCGCATCCGGGGTGGCAATGCCGGCATCCATCATCCGGCCGAGCTGCAGCACGGATTGCAGGCCGATGGTAATTTCGGTCTGCATGTCCACCAGTTTCTTCTGGATCAGCTGGTTGGCGGCCAGGGGCTTGCCGAACTGCTTGCGCTCCAGGGTGTAGTTGCGGGCCGCATGCCAGCAGAATTCCGCCGCGCCCAGGGCGCCCCAGCTGATGCCAAAGCGGGCCTTGTTCAGACAGCTCAGCGGACCTTTCAGACCTTCCACTTCCAGACGGTTCTCCTCGGGCACGAACACCTCATCCATAAAGATGGAGCCGGTGTCAGATGCCCGCAGGGAGAATTTGCCCGGAATCTTGGGCGTGTCCAGACCCTCGGCGCCTTCGCGTTCGATGACAAAACCATTCACCTTGCCATCCAGTTTGGCCCAGACCACACAGATGTCCGCGATTGGAGAATTGGTAATCCAGGTCTTGGAGCCGCTCAGCAGGTAACCGCCATCGACCTTTTTCGCGCGGGTTTCCATGCCACCCGGATCGGAACCGTGATTGGGCTCGGTCAAACCAAAGCAACCAACGTATTCACCGGAAGCCAGTTTCGGGAGGATGCGTTGTTTCAGCGCTTCCTTGCCGTAGGAGAAGATCGGGTACATGACCAGGGATGACTGCACACTCAGGGCCGAGCGATAGGCCGAATCCACCCGTTCCACCTCCCGGGCGATAAGGCCATAGCAGACATGGTTCAGCCCCGGGCCGCCATATTCTTCCGGCAGGGTGGCCCCAAGCATGCCCAGTTCACCCATCTCGTTAAAGATGTTGCGGTCGAACTTCTCGTGGCGGTTGGCCTCGATGATGCCGGGCATCAATCTCTGATCACAGAAACTCCGGATACTGTCGCGAACCTGGCGCTCGGTCTCGTCCAGTTGTGCATCGAAGTTCAGCAGGTCATTCCAGGGTGCGGAAGCCATTCGTATTCTCCTGCAGGCAATGAGCGGGAAGCCCGATCATAAGATTTCCCGGCTATGTGTGTTAATATGGTTTCGTGTAGTGAAACACAGTTTTGTAAATGGGCGGCAAAAGACTAATCCGGGTATTATGGAAATGCAAGCAGTGATCAATTGGTATCGGTCAGGCCGGATATGAACGGGATTCTGAAATGGCTTATGTCGCTGGCGGTGCTGACGGAGCTGGTGGCCATCTGCCTCGGGCACCGGGGGCTCAGCGCGTTTGCCGGGCTGATGTTCGTTTCTGCTTTCCTGGCGGGCGCGCGGCGTTTGCAGGGTTATTCCCGGATGCTGCTGTTGGTCGCCCTTGCAGTGCTGGTGGGGCTTGCCGCGCACGGAGTGCTCGAGGCAGCCCGGTTGGTGAAGGCGGCGTCGGATGCGGCGTTCTATTCGGCGTTTTTGGGTAGCCTGGGGATGATGCAGTGCCTTGTTCGGCGCTTCGAGGTGCTGCGCCGCATTCACGATGTACTGCTGGGTGGCCGTCCGCTGTGGTTATATCCCAAGTACGCGGTGGTAAGTTGTGGCATTGCCTCGGTACTGAGTTTCGGCATGATGAGTCTCCTGTGCGGAACCCTGTCCGAGACCTTGCGGGAAAGGGGGATTACCGGCGAATCCCGTCTCCAGTGGCTGCGCAGTGTTCTGATCAGCGCCCTGAGGGGCTTTGCCCTGGTACCGCTGGTAGCCCCGACCAGTGTGGCTGTTGCCATTCTCACCCGGGAGCTTCCCCAGTTGAGCTGGTCCTTGTTGTTGCCTTTCGGGCTGGTTGCCGCGGCTTTGTTGATTCTGGTGGGCTGGGTACTTGAACAGCAACGTTTCCGCCGGGTCAGCAGTGAAAGAATCGCGCTGGAGAGCTGGCCGGGAGGGACCGGTCGCCTGTTGATCCTCATTGGCGTGGTGTTTGCGGTTATGGCGGGCCTTGTGGCCGTTACCGGTCTCAAAGTGTCCGTGGCGGCCATGCTGGCTGTGCCCTCCGTGACGCTGCTTTACATGCTCTGGACGGAACGCAGCCTGATTAGGGTATTGCAGGAAGGCGCGGAGCAGGTCGGAACCATGAACAATGAGATGGCCATATTTGCTGCTTCGGCGATTCTGGGGGTGGCCCTGTCAGCGGTAATACCCGCCGACGCTCTGACGGGACTGGTAACGAGTGGTAGCGGATTGTTCCTGTTGGCGGTGCTGGGAATGCTGATGATGCCGATGTTTTCGATGATCGGGATCATACCGATCACCGTCCTGAGCGTTCAGGCCGGACTGCTGCCGCAACTGGTGGCCGCCGGGATGAATCCGCTGCCGGTGGCTGTGGCCCTGGTGATCGGCTTCTCACTGGCCATGATGCTCTCGCCGTTTGGCCCGTCGGTGATGTTGCTCTCAAGATTCGGTCAGGTGTCACGATGGGCGGTGGCATTCCGCTGGAACGGGCGATTCGTGTTGATTGCTGTGCCCCTGCTGCTGGTATTGACGGCCCTGGTGGCCTGGCTGGCACCGACCGTATCGTAATCGGTGCCGCCACTCTTCGCGTTTTCCCGGTGTTCAGTAGCCCTTGGCGGTATCGACAATGCCTGAAATGGGGCGGCCCCGTGCATGATCCCGGATTTTACCGGTGATCTGTTCCAGGGTTGCATCCCGCAGGGTTCGGGCCGATATGTGCGGAGTAATGGTGATTTCACTGCGCTGCCAGAAAGGATGCCCTTCGGGCAGCGGTTCCTTGCGGAACACATCCAGAGAAGCCCTGGCCAGTTTGCCCTCGTCCAGGGCCCGTAGCAGGTCTTCTTCCACCAGGTGTTCACCCCGGCCGACATTGATCAGTACGGCACCGGGCTGCAGCTGACTCAGCAATTCATAGTCGATGAGGTCCCGGGTTTCATCGGTCAGGGGCAGGGTGTTGACCAGTACCCGGGTGGATTCCAGGAAATCGCCAAGCTGGTCCGGGCCAGCATACGTGTTGATGCCCTCAAGTTCGTGCTGGCCCCGGGCCCAGCCGTGTACCCGGTAATCGAGATCCGCCAGGGTGCGGGCCACGCGCTTGCCAATATGCCCGAGCCCCATAACGCCCACCGGCCATTCGCTGCGCTTTATCGGGCGGTGGATTTTCCAGATGCCCCGGCGTTGCTGCTCCCGGTAGGTTTCCATCTCACGACTGGCCTCCAGTAATTGGTGCAGCACGTATTCGGCCATCTGCACCGACATGCCCGCGTCCTCCAGGCGCACCACCGTGAGATCTTCAGGCAGGTTGGGCACCTTCAGCAGCCCGTCGATCCCGGCTCCGAGGTTGAATACCGCCTTGAGATGCTTCTCCCGTTCGAACAGTTTCGCTGGCGGTTGCCAGACAATCGCATAGTCGGCATCAATTGCCGGGCCCTCGGGGTCCCAGACATGGACCTCGGCTTCCGGAAGCAATTCCTTGATGGGAACCGTCCAGCGCTCTGGCTTGGGGTCACCTGCTACAAATAGAACCTTCATTTGGCCTCCCGGGTCGTAACTGACTATTCAGACTGCTAATTTGTTTTGCAATGCAGAATAAGGTATCGATTAATTGCCGTAAAGGCGATACTCGGTATCGCCCTGCGAGCTTTATTTTGAAACATAACCCAAGAGTGTTTCATATTTGGCACGAGTTTTGAAAAGACTTTCTGGTACTTGATTTACGCAGCGATTAAAATACCGAATCTTTGGTTATTCATCAGATTCATATCCCGCACACCGGAGCAGGCGACGCGGTTGGAGGACGCCCCATTATGGCAAGAACAAAACAGAGTTCACCGGAACTGAAAGTGGCATCGGGTGACGGTGAGCCGGTCAAGCCGGAAAAGGATCGCAAGTTCGTCGAGGCCCTTTCCCGTGGCCTGGACGTGCTCCGTGCTTTCAGCCAGGGCTCGGTCATCCTGGGTAACCAGGACATTGCCCGCATCACCGGCCTGCCCAAGCCGACGGTGTCCCGCATGACCTACACCCTCACCAAGCTTGGCTATCTGAGCTACAACACCCAGCTGGAAAAGTACCAGCTCAGCTCCGGAGTACTGGCACTGGGTTACGCCTACGTTTCCAACCTCAAGGTGCGTCAGCTGGCCAAACCGTACATGGATGAGTTCGCGCGCCAGACCAATATGTCCGTAGGCCTGACCTGCCGTGACCGCCTGCACATGATCTACGTGGAAAACCGGCTGCCGCCCGAGGCCTCCCTGCTGCGCATGGAGATTGGTCTGAAACTGCCGATGGCCACCACCTCTGCCGGCCGTGCCTACTACTGCGCCATCAGCGACAAGGCCCGCAAGATGATCGACGAGGCCATGGCCGACAAATACGGCGATGCCTGGCCGGAAAAGAAAGAGGGCCTGGAACAGGCCATGAAGGACTACAAGGAGCACGGCTTCTGCCTGTCCCTGGGGGAATGGGACCGCAACATCAACTCCGCGGGTGTGCCGATCCACCTGCAGGACGGCACCATCATGGCCCTGACCTGCGCGGCGCCGTCTTACCTGGTATCCGGTGAGAAGCTTCGTGGCTCCATTGCCCATCAGCTGGCGATGCTGGCGGGTGATATTGAATCGCTGGGTGTCTAACTGCCAGACCTTGGGGTAGTAGCCGGCGGGCAGGGCGATCCGAAACACGCTGTGAATACGTCCCTGTACGCTCTGCTCCGCCATCCCTGGCTCCGCAAGGTTTCGGATCGCCCTGCCCGCCGCCTCCCATGACTGGCGGGTTGACGCGTCCCTGGTCCGGGAAAAACAAAAAAACCGCAGAGGAAATTCTGCGGTTTTTTTGTGTCTGTAGTTTAATGGATGGTTGAAACCGTCCGGAAACTTGTATTAAATCGTACGCATGTTTCGCTAGTTAAAATCACATTTCAATTAAGGCGAGGAGAGATTATGTCTGAGGTCGTAAGCTATAACCGGGAAGGCAGTATCGGCGTTATTACCGTGAACTATCCGCCGGTCAATGCCCTCGGCCATGCTGTTCGTTCCGGGCTGCTGGAAGCCCTGGAGCAAGGCCAGAAGGACACAGACGCCAAGGTACTGCTGCTGGTGTGCGAAGGGCGCACGTTTATTGCCGGCGCTGACATCCGCGAATTCGGCAAGCCGATGCAGGAGCCGTCGCTGCCGACGGTGGTCAATACCTATGAAAACAGCGACAAGCCGCTGGTTGCCGCGATTCACGGCACCGCCCTGGGGGGGGGCCTGGAAACCGCGTTGAGCTGCCATTACCGGGTAGCCCTGAGCAGCGCCAAGGTGGGCCTGCCGGAAGTGAAGCTGGGCCTGTTGCCCGGTGCCGGTGGTACCCAGCGCCTGCCGCGCCTGACCGGTGCCCAGAAGGCGCTGGAAATGATCACTACCGGTGAATTCGTCGGGGCCAAAGACGCCCTGGCCCTCGGTATTCTGGATGCCGTGGAAGAGGGCGACGATATCCGCGCCGTGGGCCTGGCGTTTGCCCAGAAGATCGCAGACGAGGGTAAGCCGGTGCGCCGGGTTCGGGACATCACCGACAAGATTGACGCGGAAAAGGGCAGCGATGTCTTTGACCAGTTCCGCGAAGGTTTGAAAAAGCGGGCCCGCGGCCTGTTCTCACCATTCAAGTGTGTCGATGCCGTGGAAGCTGCCTTCAACCTGCCTTTCGAGGAAGGTATGAAGCGCGAGCGTGAACTGTTCATGGAGTGCATGGAATCGCCCCAGCGCGCGGGCCTGATCCATTCCTTCTTTGGCGAGCGTGAGGCCTCCAAGGTCAAGGGGCTGGCCAAGGACACGCCGGTTCGTGACGTGAAAAGCGTGGGCATCATTGGCGCCGGCACCATGGGTGGCGGTATTGCCATGAACTTCGCCAACGTGGGCATTCCGGTCACCATCGTTGAGGTTAAGCAGGAAGCGCTGGACAAGGGCCTGGCGATCATTCGCCGCAACTACGAGAACTCTGCGAAGAAGGGCAAGCTCACCCAGGAACAGGTCGAGCAGCGTATGGCGCTGATTACGCCGAGCCTGACCTACGACGATTTCCGGGATGTTGATCTGGTGATCGAGGCGGTGTTTGAGAACATGGCCATCAAGAAGGAGATCTTTGCCAAGCTGGATGAGGTCTGCAAGCCGGGCGCCATCCTGGCCTCCAATACCTCCACCCTGGACATCGACGAGATCGCTTCCGCCACCGGGCGTCCCGAGGACGTGGTGGGCATGCACTTCTTCAGCCCGGCCAACGTCATGAAGCTGCTGGAGAACGTGCGCGGCAGCAAGACCTCCGACGAGGTGAAGGCCACGGTCATGGCCGTCGCCAAGAAGATCAAGAAGGTCGGCGTCATGGTGGGTAATTGCTACGGCTTCGTCGGCAACCGGATGCTGCACAAGCGCGGTACCGAGGCCATGTCCCTGGTGGATGAGGGCGCCACGCCGCAGCAGGTAGACAAGGTCCTGACGGACCTGGGCTTCCCCATGGGGCAGTTTGCCATGTCCGATCTGGCCGGTATCGATGTCGGTTACCGCATCCGCGAGGAGCGCCGCAAGGCCGGCGAAGACATCCCGGCCAGCTGGATGGACAAACTCGCCGAGCAGGGCCGTCTTGGCCAGAAGACCCAGGCGGGCGTCTACAAGTACGAGGAAGGCAGCCGCAAGCCGATTCCGGACCCGGAGGTGGAGCAGCTGATCGAGGAGTTCCGCAAGGAGCAGGGCATTACACCGCGCGAGATCACCGACCAGGAAATCCTTGAGCGTTGCATGTATGTGATGGTCAACGAAGGCGCCAAGATCCTCGAAGAGGGTATCGCCGACCGTCCCATCGACATCGACATCGTCTGGATCTACGGCTACGGCTTCCCGGCCTACCGCGGTGGCCCCATGTTCTGGGCCGACCAGGAAGGCCTGGACAACATCCTTGCAGCCGTCAAGAAGTACCAGGATACCGTTGGCGGTGAGCAGTGGAAGCCGGCGGCACTGCTGGAGAAGCTGGTCAGCGAAGGGAAGAAATTCGGCGACCTCTGATCTGAGTGAGGGGTGGGTTTGAAGACGGGGTCAGAAGAAAACGTTCTTCTGACCCCAGGTTGAGGGCCCCGCCCCGGAGTCTCATGAAAACGGGGTCAGATGAAAGCTTTCATCTGACCCCACCTTAACCAGCGTTTAACCCAAAATTCCGGGGTCAGAAGAACGCTTTCTTCTGACCCCTCCTTCACGGGAGCAAACCCATGTCTGAAGCAGTCATCGTCTCCACCGCCCGCACCGGCCTCGGCAAGTCTTACCGGGGCTCCCTGAACAACACCCACAGCGTGGACATGGCCGGCCATGTCATCAAGCACGCGGTCGAGCGCGCCGGCATTGATCCGGCCATCGTTGAAGATGTCATCATGGGGGCCGCGTTCCAGGAAGGTGCCCAGGGCCGGAATATCGCCCGCCTCGCGGCCATTCGCGCCGGTCTTCCGGTGACCACCGCAGGTTTTTCCATTAACCGTTTCTGCAGCTCCGGTCTGCAGTCCATTGCCCTTGCTGCCCAGCGCGTTGTGTCCGAGAAGGTGCCGGCGATGGTCGCCGGTGGCGTCGAGTCCATCTCCCTGGTGCAGAACGACAAGATCAACAGCTTCCATGCCACCAACGACTGGCTGATGAAGCACAAGCCCGAGTTGTACCTGTCGATGATCGAGACGGCGGACATCGTGGCCAAACGCTACAACGTCAGCCGGGAATCCCAGGACGAGTACTCGCTGATTTCCCAGCAGCGCACGGCAGCTGCCCAGCAGGCCGGCAAGTTCGATGACGAAATCGTACCGTTCGACACCACCATGCTGGTCAAAGACAAGGAAACCGGTGACGTCAGCGAAAAGCAGGTAACCCTGAACCGCGACGAGTGCAACCGCCCGAACACCACCCTCGAGGGCCTTGCGGGTCTGGAGCCGGTGCGTGGGCCGGACCAGTTCATCACCGCCGGTAACGCCAGCCAGCTCTCCGACGGCGCGTCGGTGTGTACTGTCATGAACAGCACCTATGCCGAGAAGCACAACATCGAGCCCATGGGGATCTTCCGTGGCTTCGCCGTTGCCGGCTGTGAGCCTGACGAAATGGGCATCGGCCCGGTGTTCGCCATTCCCCGGCTGCTTGAGCGTGCCGGTCTGACCATGGACGACATCGATCTTTGGGAGCTCAACGAAGCGTTCGCGTCCCAGGTCGTGTATTGCCGTGACCGCCTGGGCATCCCCATGGAGAAGCTGAACGTCAACGGCGGTTCCATCTCCATCGGCCATCCCTTCGGCGTGACCGGCTCCCGCATGACCGGTCATGCCCTGATCGAAGGCAAGCGTCGCGGAGCCAAGTACGTGGTGATCACCATGTGTATTGGCGGCGGCCAGGGTGCAGCCGGTCTGTTCGAAGTCGTGTAAAACCGGAGGAGCGTCGCCATGCAGCAGAAAATCATCAACACCCGCGATCTGGCGTTCCAGCTCTATGAGCTGCACGACGTGGAGCAGGTGCTTCGGTTTGAACGCTACTCGGAGCACAATCGCGAGACCCTGCAGGCGGCGCTCGACCTGGCCCTGAAAGTGGCGGCGGAAGAGTTTGCGCCACACGCCCGACTGGTGGACGAGGAAGAACCCGTCTTCGAGAACGGGCGCGTGGAAATGCGACCGGAAGTCCGCAAGGCCCTGGATGTACTCAAGGGCACCGGCCTGATGGCGGCCAGCCAGGATTACGGGCGGGGCGGCATGCAACTGCCGGCCGCCGTGGCCCAGATGTGCGTGGGGTTGCTGAAGGGGGCCAACGTCGGCACCCAGGGCTACGCCGGCCTGACGATCGCGGCCGCCAACCTGATCCTGGCTCACGGCAGCGAGGAACAGAAGACCCGCTACGCCGACCAGATGCTGGCGGGCCGGTTCTTCGGCACCATGTGCCTGACCGAGCCCCACGCGGGATCGTCCCTGGGCGATCTTCGTACCCGTGCCGAGCCCCAGGCGGATGGCAGCTACCGGCTGTTCG
Organism: Marinobacter sp. C7; assembly: GCF_022343555.1. Taxonomy (GTDB): domain Bacteria; phylum Pseudomonadota; class Gammaproteobacteria; order Pseudomonadales; family Oleiphilaceae; genus Marinobacter. Next base: position 555,874 of record NZ_JAKQZH010000002.1, read on the forward strand.
GCAACAAGATCTACATCTCCGGCGGTGATCACGAGCTGAGCGAGAACATCATCCACATGGTGCTCGCCCGCTTGCCGGATGCACCACCGGGCGTGAAGGGCATTTCCCTGTTCCTGGTGCCGAAAATCCTGGTGAACGAGGACGGCTCCCTGGGCGAGCGTAATGACGTGGCCCTGGCCGGTCTGATCCACAAGATGGGCTATCGCGGTACCACCTCCACCATGCTGAACTTCGGCGAAAACGGCGGTGCGGTCGGTTACCTGGTCGGTGAGCCACACCAGGGGCTTGCCGCTATGTTCCATATGATGAACGAGGCCAGGATCGGCGTCGGCCTCGGCTCGGTGATGCTGGGTTACACCGGCTACCTGCATGCCCTGGAGTATGCGCGGGAACGGCGCCAGGGCCGCCCGATTGGTGAAAAGGACCCGCAAAGCCCGCAGGTGCCGCTGATTCGTCATGCCGATATCCGGCGCATGCTGCTGGCCCAGAAGGCCTACGTGGAAGGTGGTCTTGCCCTGTGCCTGCAGGGTGCCATGCTGGTGGACGAGAAGAAGTTTGCGGAAACCGGTGAACAGCGTGAGTTGGCCGCCGGCTTGCTGGATCTGCTGACTCCCGTCATCAAGTCCTGGCCTTCCCGCTATTGCCTGGAGGCGAACAGTCTGGCCATCCAGGTGCACGGAGGGTATGGCTACACCCGGGAGTATCCGGTGGAACAGTTCTACCGGGATAACCGGCTGAACCCGATTCATGAAGGTACTCACGGCATTCAGGGTCTGGACCTTCTGGGCCGGAAGGTCTCCATGGCCGGCGGACGGTTTTATCAGGAGCTGATGGCCAAGATTGACGCCACCATTGGCGAAGGGCGCACAAAGCCAAGACTGGCCGACAGCGCCGAACGTCTGGAGGCAGCGGCACGGGCGATGGCGGGTGCCACCGAGGCCATCAATGCTGTCAAGGCCGGCGGTGACAAGGAAAAAGCCCTGGCCAACGCGACCCTGTACCTCGATGCCTTCGGGCAGGTGGTGGTCGGCTGGTTGTGGTTGCGCCAGGGACTGAAAGCCCTCGAGGGCCTGGCACGATCGGAGGGGCAGGACGATGCTTTCTACGAGGGCAAGCTCAAGGCCTGTGAATATTTCGCGACGTATGAATTGCCGGGTGTGGTGACTGCTGCCGAGCTTCTGGGTGCAGTCGACGAGACGGCGCTGAGCATGGCCGATGAGGCGTTTTGATAGGCCTTAAGAGGGGGTCAGAAGAAGGTGTTCTTCAGACCCCAGAGAGCGACGTTAAACCGGGGTCAGATGAATGCTTTCATCTGACCCCATCTTCACCTCCACCAACCCCAACGGGGTCTGATGAAAACTTCATCTGACCCCTCCTTAAACAAAAAAGGGGAGTAAAAAATGGACAGAAAAGCCAAAGCCGTGGTCTGCCGGGAATGGGGCCAGCCCGTCCAGGTTGAGACCATTACCGTTGAGGGCCCCAAGCGGGGTGAGGTCACCATCAAGATTGCCGCCTGCGGCGTGTGCCACAGCGATCTGTCCGCCACCACCGGCAAGATTCCCTATCCGCCACCCCTGGTGCTGGGCCACGAGGCTGCCGGAGTCGTGGTGGAAGTGGGTGAAGGGGTGACTGAATTCCAGGAAGGGGACCACGTCGTCAGTTCCTTCATCTCCATGTGTGGCAAGTGCCGCCAGTGCGTCCGGGGCCGGCCGGTGTTGTGTGAGAACGCCCGCAAAGCCATGTTTAATCTGCCGGATGGCACAGTGCGCACCAAGGGCGCCAACGGCGAGTCACTGAACGTGTTCGGGGCCTGCGGTGTGATGGCGGAGTACGCCACTATGCACGTGGACAATTGTGTGAAAGTGGACGACACCGTACCCATGAAGAACGCCGCCTTGGTCGGGTGTGCGGTGATGACTGGCGTGGGCGCCGTCTTCAACACCGCCCGACTGGAACCCGGCTCCCGGGCGGCCGTATTCGGTATCGGTGGCGTGGGACTCAACGCCATCCAGGGATGTGCCACCGCCGGTGCCGAGATGATCGTGGCAGTGGACAGCAACCCGAAGAAGCTGGAGATGGCCAGGGAATTCGGGGCCACCCACACGGTCAACATCAATGAGGTGGAGGATGCCGCGAAGGCTGTGAAGAAACTCACCGGTGGCGTGGACTACGCCTTTGAGTGTGTCGGCTCCGGCCCGGTGGTGGAGCAGGCCTACAAATGCCTCGGCCGTGGGGGCACCGCCGTGGTGGTGGGTGTTGCCGATCCGAAGGACAAGACCTCCCTGACTACCCTCACGTTGCCGGCGGATGAGCGCACGCTGAAAGGCAGCTGGCTGGGCTCTGCCCGCCCGCAACACGATTTCCCCAGGATCCTGGGACTTTACAAGGCCGGTAAACTCAAGTTGGATGAGTTGGTTACCCGGACCTACCCCATTGAAGAGGCTGCCCAGGCCTTCGATGATATGGTGGCCGGCAAGAACGCCCGTGGCGTGATCGTCTTTGATTAAGGGGGAGCATATGAACGAATTGAGCAAGAATTACATCAACGGCCAGTGGGTCGACTGGAATGGCGAGCTGATCGATGTCCACGAGGCCGGTACCGGCGATGTCATTGCCCGGGTGCCCGCCTCCGGTCGCGAGCAGATGGAACAGGCCATCGCCGCCGCCGACGCTGCGTTCGAGAGTTGGTCCGAAAGCAGCCTGGAGCAGCGCCTGAAAGTGCTGGAGCAGCTGCACGCGGGACTCAAGGAGCGGGCGCCGGAAATTGCCGAGACCGTGAGCCGGGAAGTGGGCATGCCGATCAAACTGGCCACACCCATCCAGGCCGGCATGCCGGCGGCGGTCACCAAGACCTACCTGAAGATGTTGCCGGAGTTCCCGTTCACCGAGCAGTCCGGCAATTCGGAGGTGCAGTACGCGCCGGTGGGTGTGGTCGGCTGTATCACCCCCTGGAACTACCCGCTGCACCAGGTGATCCTGAAGATCGTACCGGCCATTGCCGCCGGTTGCACCGTGGTGCTGAAGCCGTCGGAAATCGCGCCCCAGACGGCGTACATCCTGGCGGAAATCCTCGACGGCACCGATCTGCCCAAGGGCGTGTTCAACATGGTGTGTGGCCTCGGCCAGACCGTCGGCGACACCCTGATCAAGCATCCGGACGTACGCATGGTGTCCTTCACCGGCTCGACCCGGACCGGTCACCTGATCGCTCATGCCGCCGCCGACGACTTCAAACGCATTGCGCTGGAAATGGGGGGCAAGTCGGCCTCGGTCATTCTCCCGGACGCCGAGCTCGCCGGCGCGGTCAAAGGCACCGTGAACAACTGCCTGCTGAACTCCGGTCAGACCTGCACCGCGCTGACCCGCATGCTGGTGCCGGCGGACAAGCACGATGAGGCCTGTGAACTGGCGGCCGCCGCCGTGGCCAAGATGACCCCGGGCAATCCGCTCGAGGAAACCACCCGTCTGGGCCCGCTGTCATCCGCGCAGCAGCTTGATCGGGTGATCGACTACATCAAGCTCGGTATCGAGGAAGGCGCGACGCTGGTGGCGGGCGGTCCAGAAGCACCGGAAGGTTGTGAGAAGGGTTACTTCGTCAAGGCGACCGTGTTCGGTAACGTTAAACCGGACAGCCGCATCGCGCAGGAAGAGATCTTCGGACCGGTGCTGTGCGTCATCCCCTACAACGACGAGGCCGAGGCGATCCGCATTGCCAATGGCACGCCCTACGGTCTGTCCGGCGCCGTCTGGTCCGCTGATGACGACCATGCGAAGAAGGTCGCGGGCAAGCTGCGCACCGGTCAGGTGACCGTTAACGGTGGTGCTTTCAACCCGTTGGCGCCGTTCGGTGGCTTTGGCCATTCCGGTCTCGGCCGGGAGTTTGGCAAGTGGGGGCTGGAGGAGTTCCTGGAGGTTCGGTCGCTGCAGCTGTGAGGCGGAGTGGGCGTTGTACCTGGGGTCTGAAAAAGGGGTCAGATGAAAGCGTTCATCAGACCCCGACTTCACGCTCAAACCCGGGGTCTGAAGAAAGCCTTCTTCTGACCCCTTCTTAAGCCTTGCCCCCAAGCAGGATCCGAACTGCCGAAGTTCCCGGGGTCTGAAGAAAACCTTCTTCTGACCCCAGCTTCACCTCAGGCCTTGCCGCCCAGCAGGATCCGGACCGCGGTGCAGGCGTCTTCCAGCTCTTCATCCCGGGGTTCACGCCCCCCGAGGATGTCGCTGTAAAGGCAGGATTCGGCGAGACGGACCATGAATGAGGACAGGCTGTCTATGTTCATCGGCGGCGTGATGTAGCCCTTGGCTACCTGGTCCCGGAGCAGGCGGGTGTTTGCCTCGACGGTGCGGCTGCGCAACGTCGATTTGGATGAGGTCAGGATCTTGAGTGCGTACTCCGGATCTTCGTTGATGAAGCGGCGTAAAGGCTCGAAATGCATGACGGTGGAGTTGATGTGCCGGTAAACCCCGACCACGTAGTCAACACCGTGCCCCGGGGTGACGGCCAGCGCTTCCTGCCGGACCGGCTCGTAGAGCGACCAGAGGACTTCGCCAATCAGCAGGTCCTTGTTGCCGACCCAGCGAAACAGCGTGGCCCGGCCGATATTGAGTTCGTCCGAGAGGGATGCAAGGTGGATACGCTCGCCCTTCAGCCACATCCGCCGCGCGCGCTTGAAGGCATCGGCCGGTGTCGCTTTCGTTATTGTTCTGGCTGTCACTGGAACCTCTTATCCAAATTCGATTTCATTCTAACGACAAAAAGAGAACGCCGCTATGAAGACACGAATTACCGAGCTGTTTGGCATTGAACACCCCATCATCCAGGGCGGCATGCACTGGGTCGGCTACGCCGAACTGGCAGCGGCGGTATCCAATGCCGGTGGCCTGGGTATCCTGACAGCCCTGACCCAGCCGACGCCCGAGGATCTGGCGCGGGAAATTGCCCGATGTCGGGAAATGACGGACAAGCCCTTCGGTGTCAATCTCACGTTTCTGCCGTCGTTCAAGGAGCCGCCCTATCCGGACTACATCCAGGCGATCATCGACGGCGGTGTGAAAATCGTGGAAACCGCCGGCCGGAGCCCGGAAAAGTACATGGATCAGCTGAAAACTGCCGGTATCCGGGTGATACACAAGTGTACCTCGGTGCGCCACGCCCTCAAGGCCGAGCGTATCGGTTGTGACGCGGTCAGCGTCGATGGCTTTGAGTGCGCCGGCCACCCCGGCGAGGATGACATTCCCAATTTCATCCTGCTGCCGCGGGCCGCCGAGGCACTGACCATTCCGTTCGTGGCCTCCGGTGGCATGGCGGATGGCCGGAGTCTGGTGGCTGCCATGGCGCTGGGCGCCGAGGGTATGAACATGGGCACCCGCTTTCTGGCGACTCGCGAAGCCCCGATACATGAGCGGGTGAAAGAGACCATTGTCGACTCGGATGAATTACAGACCCGGCTGATCATGCGCCCGCTCCGGAATACCGAGCGGGTCCTTCGCAACCGGGCCGTGGATGAAATCATCCGCATTGAAGCCGAGAAGGGCGACGCCACCACCATTGACGACATCCGCCACCTGGTGACTGGCGCCAAGGGCAAGCTGGTACTCCACGAGGGCCGCATGGACGAAGCGGCCTGGAGCTGCGGCATGGTGGCCGGACTGATCCACGACATTCCCAGCTGCGACGAACTGATCAGCCGGATCATGGCCGAGGCCAATGCCATTGTGCGTGAGCGACTGGCCAGCTTCCTGTAGCCGGCGACAGGCGTGATCATTTCGTGATATTTCCGCGATAGACTCTTTATCCGGGTGTGACGCTGCCGTAAATCTATGCTGCGAATCTTTTCCGTGAGGCGGGCCACTGGTGCCCGCACCCTTGAGAACCACACGGAGAGATTATCATGCAATCACTGACACGAATGTTTGTGGCCGTCATGCTGGGCGTTGGCGCCTCGTTTGCTCTTGCCGACGACATGGGGGCGTCCGACGAGACCATGAAAGACGACGGGATGATGGCGGAAGAATCCATGGAAAAAGGCATGGAAAAAGAGGACATGACCAATGACATGGAGCACGGCATGAAAGACGATACCATGAAGGGTATGGAAGAGGACGACATGGACAGCATGTCCATGGACGACAAGACCATGCCCATGGACGACACTATGGACAACGACACCATGGAATAATCATTGCCGGAAATGCCCATCAGGGCCAGGAAACCATGACGCGAACCGTACTGATCATTGAGGATAACCCCGGTATTGGCGAGTTGGTGCGTATGCAGGTGACCGACCTGGGTATGCGGGCCATTCTTGCCGGCCGTGGTGATGAGGGCATCGAGCGTTTCCATCAGGGCGGGATCGACCTGGTGATCCTGGACCTGATGCTTCCCGGGATGGATGGCCTGGCGGTGTGCCGGGAAATCCGCTCGGGTACCGGTTACGTTCCGGTGCTGATGCTGACGGCCAAGAGTTCCGAGCTGGACCGGGTGCTTGGCCTGGAGATGGGGGCCGATGACTACCTGACCAAGCCGTTCAGCGTGGCCGAGCTGGCCGCCCGTATCAAGGCCCTGTTTCGCCGGGTCGATGCCCTGTCATCCGGGCACACCGACGAGAGTGAAACAGAAGAGGTGGTGGTGGAGGGCCTCCGGATAGATCCGGTTCGTCATCGCGTCTTCAGGAACGACCAGGAGGTTGAGCTGACTGCCCGGGAATTCGATCTGCTCTGGCATTTTGTTCGTCACCGTGGCCGGGTGTTCAGCCGTGCCCAGTTACTGGATGCGGTGTGGGGTTACAACCATGAAGGCTATGAGCATACGGTCAACACCCACATCAATCGGCTTCGGAACAAGATCGAGGCCGACCCGGCCCAGCCCCGATACATCCAGACGGTCTGGGGCGTCGGTTACCGGTTTATGGACTGAATCATGGCGCTGTCACTGTTCCGAACGCTCTATGCCCGGCTGGCGCTCGGTCTGTTCCTGCTGCTGGTCATTGTGGGCGGCCTGTTCACGTTCCTCAGCCTCTATTCGGTGCGTGAGTACACCGCTGCCGTCAATCAGGAACTCAATCGCGACCTGGCCCGGAATCTGGTATCCGACCGTAATCTGGTGACAGAGGGCCAGCTCGATCAGGAAGCCCTGAAAAAACTGTTCGACCTGTACATGACCATCAACCCGGGTATCGAGATCTACCTGCTGGGCCCGGAAGGCCAGATCCTGTCCTACTCCGCTGACCCGGACCGGATCAAGCGCAATCGGGTTTCCCTGGAGCCGATCCGGACTCTGCTTGCCCAACCCGGTGCTTTCCCGCTCCCGGGGGATGACCCCCGCAGTCACGACCGTCGCAAGGTGTTTTCGGTAACCCCTGTGCCTTTCGAGAATGGCCGCTCGGGCTATCTGTACGTCGTGCTCCGGGGCGAGGAATATGACCTTGCCGAGAGCATGGTGCACAGCAATCAGTTGCTGCAGATGGGGGCGGGAGCCCTGGCAATCAGCCTGGTTGTCGGCCTTCTGGCAGGGTTGGTGTTCTTTCACCTGCTGACGCGGAGACTGTCCCGACTGACCGAGCGGGTGGAAAACTTCGAAATTAACGGCGAGCTTCTGCTCCCGGAGACACGGGAATTCCCCGTCTCCCGGGGGGACGACATCGATTACCTGGCAGCACGGTTCGAACAGATGGCCGGTCGGATTGCCGCCCAGATGGATCTTCTGAAAGACAAGGACCACCAGCGTCGGCAGATGGTTGCCCAGGTCTCCCATGACCTGCGCACGCCACTGGCGTCTATCCAGGGCTACCTGGAGGCCCTGAAAATGAAACAGGCGGACCTGGATTCCGCTGAGCGAGCCCGTTTCCTGGACGTTGCCCTGGCGGAAACCTGGCGCCTCGGCCGGCTGGTCGAGGAGCTGTTCGAGCTGGCCGCGCTGGAAGCCCGGGAGAAACAGCCGTCCCCGGAACCCTTCATGATGGCAGAACTGCTGCACGATGTGGTCCAGAAACACCAGCCTGAAGCGGAGCGTGCATCGGTACGGCTCCGGATCACTGACGCTGACGGAGTCATGGTGATGGCGGACATTGCCATGACCGAGCGTGTCCTCGACAACCTGATCAGCAATGCCATTGCCCACGCCCCGGCCAACAGCGAGGTGGCCCTGGCCGTCCGGCAGGACGGGGATGCCGTGCTGCTGACTGTCTCGGATGCCGGCGCGGGCATCGACCCGCAAGACAGCGCCCACCTGTTCGAACCTTTCTACCAGGGGGGCGGGGCAGCAAACGCCGGTCATGCGGGCCTGGGCCTCGCCATCGCCCGGCGTATGGTGGATCTCCAGCAGGGTCGGATCGAGGTTCGGAACCTCGATCCGACCGGTGCCCAGTTCCGGGTCCGTTTGCCGCTCGCCAGCACCGGGTAACGCCCGGAAAATCCACGCCGTTATAGATTCGTAATACTCCGTGAACGGTTTCGTGAAGCCACAGGGTTAGGCTGACAGCATGGTATCAAACACAGGAGATGTACCATGAAACGCAGAAACTCAGGTTTTGCCCTCGTGCTGTCCCTGCTAGTGGCAGGCGTGGCATATACGTCACTCGCCACCGCAGACAGGCACGATACCGAATTCGCCCCGGAGAACCCGGACCTGGCGGTCGCGACCTTCGCTGGCGGCTGCTTCTGGTGTGTGGAAGCTGGGTACGAGAAGGTGCCCGGCGTGGTCGAGGCGGTTTCCGGCTATGCCGGTGGCAGTGTCGAAAATCCCACCTACAAGCAGGTCTCGTCAGGCAGCACCGGTCATACCGAGGCGGTCCAGGTCTACTACGACCCGGATGAAATCACCTACGAGGGGCTGTTGCAGGGCCTGTGGCGGATGATGGATCCCACCGACGCCAATGGCCAGTTTGTCGATCGGGGCAAGCAGTACCGGCCGGCGATCTTCTACCACAATCCCGAACAGAAGCGTCTGGCCGAGGCCGCCAAGCAGGAGCTGCAGGCGTCGGGTATCTACGACAAGCCGGTGGTGATTGAAATCGTACCGCTGGACACCTTCTATCCGGCGGAGAAGTACCACCAGGATTATTACAAGAAGAATCCATTGCGCTACAAGTTCTACACCTTCAATTCCGGACGCTACCAGTTCATCGAGAAAATCTATGGTGAGAACTATGAGCTGGATTTCTCGAAGTTCAGGCCGGCGGCCATGGAATCAGACGGGCAGAGCGAGGGCTTTGACCCGCAGGCCTTCGTGAAGCCCGACCGGAAAACCCTGAAGAAACGCCTGACCGATATCCAGTTCGAAGTCACCCAGGAGGACGGGACCGAGCGAGCCTTCAACAATGCATACTGGGACAACAAACGTCCGGGGTTGTACGTCGATATTGTGTCGGGAGAACCGTTGTTCTCTTCCAGGGACAAGTACAAGTCCGGCACCGGTTGGCCGAGCTTCACCCGCCCGATTCACCCGGATGCCGTGGTTGAAAGGGAGGATCGAATTCTGTGGACGACCCGCACCGAAATCCGTAGCCGTTATGCCGACTCGCACCTGGGCCATGTCTTCAATGACGGACCGGCCCCCACCGGGCTGCGTTACTGCATGAATTCTGCGGCGCTCCGCTTCATTCCCCTGGAGCAGATGGAGGCCGAGGGTTACGGGGAGTACATTGACGAGGTCACGGGGGAGCAGTCCTGACCCTCGTTCAGAGCCACAGATCCTTGACCGGCGTGTTGGGCCCGAAATGGTGGTAAACCTGGGCCTGCAGCAGCTCGGCGGTGGCGATGGCATCGATCAGCGCGTTGTGGGAGGCGTAATGGGGCAACCCATAGCGCAGCCGGCTGTCTGCAAGCCGAATCGATACGGGCTTGCGGCCCAGCAAACGTTGCCAGCGGCCCGGCCGCCGGTCGGGATACAGGTGGGCCTCAATCGCCATGGTATCGATCACCGGGAACCGGATGCCCTCCCCCAGTCGCCATTGCAGTGCCACATTGAAAAATGGCCGTTCGATCTCCCGGTAATGGACGACCGGGACCCGACCGTTCAGGTAGCTGAACATTTTGTCCAGGACCTCGGCCAGGTCCGGGGCTTTGTCGATGTCGGAGTGGGTGATGCCATGCACCTCGATGGAAGTTTGATGCAGGGGTAGTGCCGGGCGCACCACCTGGTGCCAGCAACGGCTCAGCTGAATACCGTTCAGGGTAAAGGGCACCAGACCGACACTGACGATGGAATGCTGGTTGGGGTCGAGTCCCGTGGTTTCGAAATCCACTGCCACCAGCGGGACATCCGACATCGGAGTATCCGGGTCGACGCAGCCCGCCTCGTAGAAGGCCTTGAGCAGCGGGGACCTGGCCTGGTCGGCCAGTGTCCGGTACTGCTCCGGCCAGGTGGCTTTCGGGTTGCTCACCTGATCATCCGGATTACTGGGCATTGCGGCCTACCTGAGCGTTGTAGCGGAAGCGCAGGAATTTCTGGGCGTTACTGACCACCTGGAAGGCGTCTTTGAGATGGCTTCTCTCGAAGGGGGAAAGATCCTCGGGCCGTACGTTGTTGTCCGGGGCCCGGCCGGCTTCGATAGCCAGGGCCTGGTGCCGGATCCGGACGATGGAAATGAATTCGAGCGCGTCGCGCAGGTTGCCGAGATCGTCCTCCAGAAGGAGCTTGGTCTGGCCGATGGCCTTGAGGCGCTCAAAGGAGTTCTGGGCCCGGGAGCCACAGGCCAGGGCATGGATCCGGATCAGATCCGACAGCGGGGCGGTGCCGCGCCGTTTCAGGTTGAAGGTCTTGCGGTGCTGGCCATCCTCTTCCAGAACGAAGGTGCGGAAAAAGCCCAGGGGCGGAGTCCGGTTCAGGGCATTGCGTGCCATCAGTGAGAGGAAGCGTTGGCTGTGGCTGGCCTTTTCCGCAACCAGCGCTTTGAGTTCCTCGGCAAAGCCGTTCTGGCCGTGAATTCCGTCCAGATCAAAGAATATGTTGCTGTTCAGCAGCGCGTCGGCCTTGGGGTTCTCTATCCAGTCCGTGAAATAGCCCTTCCACACCCGCAGCGGCTGGCGCCATTTCGGGTTGGTGGCCATGATCTCGCCGGTACAGTACTTGTAACCGCATTCCGCCAGGCCGTCGCTGACAAATTTCGCCAGCGCCTGGAAATATTCGTCGTGCTCGTCGGGCACGAAGCTGTCGTCCAGGATCATGGCGTTGTCCTGGTCGGTTACCACCAGCTGCTCGTCCCGGGCCATGGAGCCCAGTGCCATGAAACAGTAAGGAATCGGGGGCGGCCCCAGCTTTTCTTCGCCCAGCTCCAGCAGCCGCTGGGTGAAACTGCGGCCGATGCCGGCCATGGCACTGCCGATCATATGGGAGTTGGCGTCCTCGTTGACCATCCGGACAAAGGTATCGGGCACATCCCGGCTGAGCTTCTTGAGGCCCTTGACGTCGTTCTGGTGGTAGATGTTGCTGACCAGGTACAGGCTGCTCTGGCTCTCGTACTTGACGATGTCCGAGAGTGCGATGACGCCCCGCACCTCGTCCTTGTCCATGACCGGCAGGTGGTGGACGTTGTTGTGCAGCATCATGAGCATCGCCTCGAATATGTAGGCGCTGGCACGAATGGTGATCAGGCCCTCGGACATGATGTCGCTGATGGGGGTTTCCGATGGCAGGGCCTCGGTGACAGCCCGCGTGCGCAAGTCCCGGTCGGTGATGATGCCCTTTAACCTGGGCTCGTCGCCGCTCTCGTCCATCAGCAGCAGCGCCGAAACGCCCTGATCCGTCATGATCCGGGCCGCCTCCTGCAGCCGGACTGTGCAGGGCGCCGAGACCGGCGCACGGGAGATCAGACGGGTGACCTTTGACGTCATCAGGTCATTGGACTTCTCCCGACGGGACACCGCGGATCGCAGCCGGGACCGGTCCTCCGTCTCGACAAAATCGGCAAAACCGTCATCGTTTTCAAACAGGTACTGGAAAGTGGCCTCCGGGATCCGGTAGATGAGGGTATCCTCGAGCGCCTTGGCGGGGAAACGCACGGTCTTGTTCATCAGCAGCCCGAACTGGCCAAAGATATCGCCCTCTCCGATCCGGTTATAGAGTTCGCCCGAGCGTCGGAAGATCTCCACGGCACCACTGCGAATGTAATAGAGCCACGGGTTGTCCTGGCCGAACTCCAGGATCTGCGTGCCGGCCCGGAAATACTGAACCTCAACGCCGCCGACCACGTGATCAAGCAGCTCCTCGGGCATTTCGTCAAACGGGGGGAACTGGGCCATGTGGTTCCGGATATCAATGAGTTCCGCCTGCATATCGCTCCCTGGTGCGCCGTGGGTGAGGTCCGAAAGTTGTTGTTAATCAAGGACTATAGCAACCGGAGGGGAAACTGGCCATGAGGGTGGTGTATGGATGGCGACCGGAAGGTCGCCATCCATTGTCCGGGGAGGGCGTTTACGGGTTCAGGGACTGGAAGATGCTCTGGTTGCCACAGGCATCGCCGTTTTCGTAGTCGGTGTCCACTACGTTGTTGATCCAGTAATTCAGCAGCTCCACTCCTTCGGCGTGGGTAACGCTGCGGGCGATGGGCGGCATCCGCCTTTGAGGATCGGAATCATCCGCCAGCCGGCAGGACACAATCGAACTGTCGGCATCCCCGGGCACCACGATGTGCTGACGGCCACAGGAGCCACCGCCGGTGGCGGTCGGTTTCTTGCAGATACCGTAGCCGGCGTCCACGGTCCGGTAGTGGTCGAGGTAATACCCGGTATTGGAGGCGGCGCCACGATCGTTATGGCAATGCTGGCAGTTCACTTCCAGGTACGCGCGCAGGCGGGCCTCGACATCGGCGTTGGAGCCGGCAGTCTCGCCGCTGTCACCCGGCAGGTTCCAGTGGGGCAGGCGCTCAATGTTGGTGGCCACGCCGCGACCGTCGATCTGCAGGTCCGGCACGTTGGTCAGGATGCCCTGGTCCCGCCAGTACTTGAGCTGGTTGACCCGGGGGAACCCTCCCTGGCCCCGCGTGCCCATGAAGGCGGATTCGGGGGCGTAGGCACGGTTCAGGTTGCGCGGCTTCGGGCCGATCGGTGCACTGCCGGATTCCACGTCATCGTTGCTGTGGCAGGTAATGCACTGGTTGGCGTTGGGGATGGCGTAACTGTCGGTGCTGCCGGACAGCAGTTCCCCGGTGACCGGGTCCTGATAATGCCAGCTCACCGCCCGGGTACCGCCGCCCAGGGCGAGTTTTGCCACGGGATTGCCCTCACTGTCCTTGTCCCAGATATAGGTGGGACCATCCCAGAATGCCTTGCCGCTCTCGCTGACCCGCTTGATCAGCAGGCGGGTTTCCACCAGTTCCTCGGTGCCCTGGCTCTCGTCGGTAAAGGCAAAGGTCTTGACGATCACCGTGCCGGTGGGGAAGTGGATGGTGCCGTTCAGGTTGCCGCCGCCCTGGCCATCCATGTAGACCGCCTTTGTTCCCGGCGGCACGAAGGCGACCCGGTACTTGGTTGCATAGTCCGAGAACAGCTTGCTGTTGAGTACGAAAGGAACCCCGCCCTCGTTCGGCATGCTGCGGGGATCGTGGGGATCGGCAAACAGATTGTACTGGTCGAGTCTGGGACAGTTGACTGCCAGGGCCTCCCGGTTGACGCTGCCGGGTTTGCCTGTGTTGCTGCAGAGCCGGTTGATGTATTCCTCGCTTGGCGCCGGATCAATCGTGCCGCTGGGCTCGAATGGCGGGATCTCCACGCGAGGCAACTCTGGCAGGACCTTTCCGAACCGGGCCTGACAGTCGTGGACGGATTGGTCTGTGTCGGCGACCGCACCATCCAGACCTGCCAGTACCGATTGCAGGCCTTCCAGGGTGAGGATGCTGGTGTCCTGCTCTGCTGCCGCCAGGACGAGTTCCAGTCCCTCGGTGCCATGGAAATTCATGTACGGCTGGCTGTCCGGATCCAGCAGGTTGTCATGAAAACAGGAACCCCACTGGGGCAGTTTCCGTTCGCCTGCGTCGTTGAACTTGTAGGCGTTGTAGTGACACGACGGGTTCGGGTGCTCATTGGTGTGGATTGGCTTGCCGTTTTCATCGGCGGGCACAGGATCACCGTTGGCGTCCACCGGGTAGGGGCAGTCCGCATCCAGTTCGTCCAGTAACCCGTCCCAGACAATGTGCGCGCCCTTACCCGGATTGGTGATGTTTTTCAGGCCGATCAGCGTGGGCAGCACGGTTTCCACCTGACCTTCGAGCAGCACTTTCTCGAAGTTGGGTGGGGGCAGGTCGTAACCGGAGTTGCGCATCACGTTGTCGTGGATGTGCAGGCCTTCGGTATACGGGTCCAGCTTCTTGTCCGAGGTCTTGCCCTTGCCGTCGATCAGCTCATAGCTCGTATAGATGACCGCTGCAGTGCTGTGGTCCTCGAAGGTATTGTTGAAGACCTCGATGTTGTCGTAGCCCAGGGTGATGAAACCCGTGCCCCGGGGCACGGCGGACACCAGACCGCTGTGGGCGAAGTTGTAGGTGTTGTTGTTGCGGGCCACGTTGTCGTGCATCACCGAGGTGTCGCCGTACTGGGTGATGTTCTCCAGATCGTAGATCAGGAAACCGCCGGTGTTGCACTCGGCCACGTTGCTGTCGTATTCGCCGCCCTGGACGTTCTCGATCTCGAACCCCATAACGTTATAGATGGCCCGGCTGTTGCGGATGATCGCGGTGTTGGTCTGACCCACGTAGATGCCCGCATCCGAGGCGCCGACGGATTCGGAGTTGTCCACCAGGATGTTCTCCGATTCCACCGGATAGATGCCGTAGCGGCCACTGGCAGAGCTGGGGATGTAATCCGGAGTCGGGTCCCCCTCGTTCAGCGGCGGGTTGGTGCACTGCACGTCCAGCCTGCTGGTGTAGTTATCGGCGGTGATGGGGTCGCCACCGCCGGACCAGATGGCCCGCACATTCAGCAGCGTTCCCCATTTGACGCCCTTGAGCTTGAAGGCATCACCCGGGGAATCAGCGATGGTCAGGTCGCGCACGGTGATGCCGCGAACGTTGAGCGCTTCCAGACCGGTCACGTTGTCACTGTCACGGAAAGACAGCACGGTACGGTCCTTGCCACAGCCTTTGATCAGGACGTCCTCGGTGGCCTGGATCAGCAGGCCATGATCCAGCTCGAAAAAACCACAGCCGAATTCCAGGGTATCCCCCGGACGCAGCTGGATCATGGCGTTGATCATCTCGTGGGTGGCCTCGGGTCCGGGATCGACCCGGAACGTTCGGCCGTCACTGAAGCGTTCCACCCGGTTGCCGGCCACACTGTTTTTATCGCCCGCGTTCTCACCGGTCGGTGTTGCATCCGATGAGCCTCCGCCACCGAAGCAACCGGTGAGCAACACGAGGGCAGTCATTACGGAAATGAGGCCAAACGGACCCCGTTGCCGACGGTTCTGGATTCTGGTGAAGTTCATGGCTTGTTGTTCTCCTTACAACGGGGCGTTTTCAATTCGTTCCCACATCCGCAGGTAGGCTTCGGCGGAGGTGAAAAGCTGATTGATGGCGTCATCGATCTGCTCGGGATCAGCTGCGCTGTTGCGGATCATGTCTTCGATCTGGTCCGGATACAGGCCGTAGTGGGCAACGCCGCGCCCGTCGTAGAGGCTGAACTCACGGTCACCGGTGCGCTGGATGTCGAACCGGACCCGGCCATCGATGGAGGTGAACGGATAGAGCGCGGCTTCATCCTCGGCGGTGCCGGAATTGGCTGCCAGCTGGGCGATGCCGTTGACGTCGGAGGCGAAGCCGGCACCGCCGAAGGGACCGACCTTGTCGTCTTCATTGCGCGGGCGGTTGCCATCCCGGGTCAGCTTGCGTACCCAGTCTTCCCGGGTGCCACCGAAGGACGCGGTGATGCCGCCCTGGGCAGCAATTCGGTCCCTGAGGGCCTCGGTGCCACCCCAGCCGCCATGGCTGTTGATCACCGGATAATCCAGCGGTCGGGTTATTTCCAGAATCCGTGCTGCGGCCTTGCGGCTGATGTGATCCGTTTCAATCATCATCTTGCGGCGAATCAGTTCCTCGATGAGGAAGTCGCCCAGGTCACTCAGGCCGCGGCGGTTGCAGAGCTGGTCGGTGCCCCGGCGGGGATCGAGAGCGGCCAGTTCCTCGGGGGTCTCAGGGAACCGTTCGCCCAGGTAGTCCATCTGGTACAGCAGCTGGTCGATCAGGCCAAAAGGCTGGAGCGAGGCATTCTGATCCGGCTCGCCCCCGGTGTATTCGACGTTCTCCGGGCATTGCTCGAATTCGACCGGATGGCCGGTCTCCAGCAGGTTTCCGGCATACAGGATCGGGCCGATCCCGATGCCGGTTGAAAGATCCGGCAGGTGACCACCGAAGGCATTGTCGAACTTGTGGACCGGAAAGATGTTGCGCACACCCAGCTGGTAGAGCTGATCCAGTCGTTCGACGATATCCTCGCGGGTGCATTCGGCTATCCCGAGAAACTCGCCGCACTTGAACACCTTGGACATCTCGATGCCCAGTACCACGGCGAGCTTGCCATCCCCGATGACCTCGCGGGCTTCACCCGGACTGGTCACGATCCGGAACCAGCCCTCGCCCGGGCCGCCGTGCTGGGCATCGATGTAATCCTGCATTTCATACATGCGCTGGATCTGTAGAAGAATGGATTCCATGGGGTCGCAATCGTTCTTTTTCTGTGGATTGATGCGACAGAGGATCTCGTTGTGCACCAGGTGATTGACCAGGATCTTCATGCCCGCCAGGTGGGCCCGTTCCAGCCAGCGGTAATAGCTCTGGTGATGCTGCAGGGAGTTGTACCTTGGCCAGTCGTTGAAGGTAGGCCAGCCCTGGGTGTCGTGGAGGCCGATGCCGCTGGTGGCCAGCTCCACGAAACCGGTTGCACCCCAGGGGCCGTGAACGGCTTCGCAGTCTTTCAGGGCGTGGGTCACCCCGAAGCGGTGGAAAGGGGCGCCGTAATTGACCCGGCCGCCGATGAACTCATAGGCGGAAATATGGGAGTGGGTATCGACGAAGCCGAACACGTCGTCTTTGTCGATGCCCCGGACATTGCGGAAACGATCCACCTCTTTCAGGTAGATGGCCGGCCCTTGCTCATCAAGCGTCTCGGCGTTCAGTTCTGCTTCCGGGTACTGCTGGCAGCCCTCCGCCTTGTGCAGGGCAAAACCGCCCGATTCGTCGATCAGAGAGGGTGACACCAGGGCCAGGCCGTTTTCGGTGGTTGTCAGCATCAGGCCGGTTACATCGGATGCCATGTTGAACACCGGTCCCGGGCCGGATCGCTGAAGTTGCCACACCGCCAGATCGCTGGGGGCATCGACCATGGCCAGGGCCGGGTTGACGGTGGTATCGCCGATCTGATCACCGGTGAACTCAAGGCTCTCACCAATGGCCCGCAGGGCATCCCCCAGGGGAGCGACAGGGTCCAGGATCAGATTGGTGGTATCCCCAAGCCCGGCGATGAGGTAGCTGATCTCGCCAACAAAATTGCCGGTCTCATCCAGAAATTCCCCCGCCGGATCACTGATGCCAAGCAGTTCGAAACGACCGACTTCACCGGCATTGCGCTGATAATCCGACATTAGCAGGTAAGCACCCAGGCGCGTGGGGCGGAGCCGGAAAGCGGTGGCCCGGGCTGCATCGGAGGTGATCGAATACCGGCCGGAGCCGGGATCGGCGTGCACATACCGACCTTCTGCTTCGAGGGTGTAACAGCCGTTGGCGACGCTGTAGCGATCGACCGTGACCGCCTCCTTGAACGTGTCGTTGTCGGGAGCAACGACGGGATCTCGGGCCGAGGTTGTTGACTCTCCGGGAGGTGCGCCTGCACCTTCGTCCGAGCCACCACAGCCACTGATCAACAGGGCACCGGCAAATGCCCATGCCATTCCGGTGGGCCATTGCTTGTTATACATGGGGACCTCTCATTCCATTCTGTTGCCGGGTGGGCCGGCAACTCGTTGTTATTGTTCGCGGTGGTTGGTCGGCACCGGGCGCCGTGACCAAACGTGAGAGGTTGTAACATATGGGTAGAAATGTGATGGGCATCACATCGGGCCATTTTTTGACCAGCTGCACAATTGACGGATTTCGTTGACCACTTTGCAGAGGGTTGCTAGCCTTGCCGCACTTTTTCCAGGTGTCCGTCGCAAAGCGCGACGGGTGAAACGGGAAATCGGTGAGCCTGGTACGCCAGCGCAATTCCGATGCTGCCCCCGCAACGGTAAGCAGGAAAACGACAATCAAACGCGCCACTGTGCCTCTGGCATGGGAAGGTGATTGTCCGGGAACCGCCAGGGTTCCGCCTGCAAGCCCGGAGACCGGCCTGGAAAAACACCCGGAGTTGCGGTGGGCGGCATGGGTGGGCGTATTCCGGTATCTCCATCTCCATCCGTTTCCGCCTGCCCCCTGACTCTTCCGCAACCAAAACCTGGTTCCCGTGCGGGTGCGCGCGGTTTGCGGAGAACGTGATATGTTGAAGTTTCCTTTTCCTGCTGTGATGGCAGGCGTTTCCCTGGCAGCTTTACCGCTGGCGGTTGCCGCCCAGTCCGAAGCGCAGAATGATGCCCTTGATCCGATTGTCGTGACGGCCACCCTGGGTCCGGACACGGTTGGTGAGAGCCTGTCGTCGGTAACTGTCATTGAGCAGGACGACATCGAGCGGCAGCAGCCGGCCGAGTTCCGTGACCTGCTCCAGGCGCAGCCAGGCGTCAACGTAGTCTCTGACGGCAGCTTCGGTAAGACCACCAGTGTCTTCCTGCGCGGTGCCGGAAGCTCCGGGACCGTCCTGCTGCTGGATGGTATCCGTCTGCGCTCTGCGACCGCCGGCATCCCGCCCTGGCAGTTTCTGCCGCCGGACCTGATGGGCAAAGTCGAGGTGGTACGCGGCGCCAAGAGTTCGCTCTACGGCGCCGATGCGGTAGGTGGTGTCATCCAGGCGTTTACCCTGGAACCGGAGGCTGGCCGACAGGGCTGGGCTGAGGTGTCCGGCGGTTCCCACGACACCCTGGGAACCTCGGCCGGGGTGGCCGGCCGGGAGGGCAACTCCTCTGTCCTGGCAGGTGGTCTGTACTCGGATACCGAGGGCACCGAATTGCGCGAGGGGGGCGAGGACCGGGGCTTCCGCAACGCGGCCGGTCTGGCGAAAGTCAGCCATGATTTTGACCAGGGTGGCGGCGTGGGTGTCACCATGTTCCAGTCCCAGGGCAACACCGAATTCGAGGGCGGCGACACCGATTACATGATCCGGGCGACCGGACTGTATCTGGAAGCGGTCGCCAGCGACTACTGGCGGACCCGCATCCAGTTTTCGGAAGCAAGGGACGAGCAGGATACCTTTGGTGATTATCCGAGCGTGTTCGACACCCTGTCCCGCTCGGCCCGCTGGGAAAACACCCTGACGGCCGGGGTCCATGAGCTGGTACTCGGTTCCGAGTTCATGGTTGATGAAGTGGATGGCAGCAGTGAGTTTGCCGAGGACAGCCGGACCAACTCCGCCGTTTTCGGACAGGCCCGCCTTAACTTCGACGCCACCGATGTGATGTTCAGCCTGCGCCTGGATGACAACGAAGCCTACGGCAAGGAAGAGACCGGTGGCATTGCGCTGGGTCAGCAGTTCGATCGCTCCCACCGTCTGCGCCTGAGCTATGCAACTTCCTTCAGGGCCCCCACGTTCAATGATCTCTATCTGCAGGTACCCTTTTATTCCGGTAACCCGGACCTGGATCCGGAAAAAGGCGAGATGGTGGAGGTCGGTTTCTCCGGCCGGTACGACACCTGGTTCTGGGATGTGGCGGTCTACCAGAACGATGTGGAAGACCTGATTACCTATGTGTCCGATCCGGCGACTTTCGAAGGCACCATGGAGAATGTCGAGACCGCCAGAATCCGCGGGATCGAACTGTCCTCCGGATTCCAGACCACGGACTGGGACATCAATGCAGCGGTCACTTACGCCGACACTGAAAACCGGGACACCGGCAAACGGTTGCCCCGCCGCGCCGAGAAGAACGTCCGGCTGGATGTCGACCGGCTGTTCGACACCTGGTCGCTGGGGGCCAGCATCATCGCCGAAAGCGATCGCTACAACGATGCCGCCAACACCAGTCTGCTGTCCGGTTATGGCACCATGGATGTCCGGGCGGCCTGGGAATTCCTTCCGGGGTGGTCTGCGGGGCTGAAAGTGGCCAACGTGTTTGATCGACGGTATTCCACCAGCCTCGGGTACGACAGTACAAGCTTCGAGCCGTTCGAGTACCTGGCGGCGGGCCGGACTTACATGGCATCCGTGCGCTATGATTTCCGCCAATAACGGTCTGACAGGAGCCGCGTGATTTGACGACGAGGGCATTTCGGGTCTGGGGCACTATGGCGATGGTACTGGCGCTGACTGCGTCAGTATCCGCTGCTGACCTGTGCGCAACCGATGCCCTCGAGCGTGACGTATGCCTGTCTGAGCCTGCCCGCCGTGTTGTCTCGCTCTCCCCGGGTGCCACCGAACTGCTGTTTTCTGCCGGCGCCGGCAACTCGGTGGTGGCGGTCAGTGCCTGGAGTGACTTCCCACCGCAGGCGGCAGCTCTGCCGCAGGTCGGCGACGCCAACCGCCTCGACCTCGAAGCCATAGTCAGTCTGGCGCCGGATCTGGTGGTGGCCTGGACCGACGGCAATTCGAGGGCCCAGCTGGACCGGCTGGCGGATCTGGGCGTACCGGTTTTCTGGCTTGCTCCCCGGACCTTCGGGGACATCGCGCGGTCGGTGGAGAGCCTGGGCCGGCTGACCGGCTACACAACCATTGCGGATCGTGAGGCGCAGGCGTTCCGGTCAGGCATCGAGGCGTTGGAGGCCCGGTATCGGGACGTCCCCGGGCTGCGGGTGTTCTATCAGGTCTGGGACCAGCCCCTGATGACGATTAATGCCGAGGAACTGATCAGCAAGGCCATCGCCCTGTGCGGTGGCACCAATGTGTTTGCCGACCTGCCCAGGCTGGTGCCCCGGATTTCCGTGGAAACGGTGCTGGCTGCCGATCCGGAAGTGATTGTTACCGCCGGGCGCGGCGACCCTGGCCACGACTGGCTGGCAAGCTGGAAGGCGTATCCGGCCCTTGCCGCGGTGGCCAGCGGGAACCTCTACCGCGTTTCCCCGTCACTTCTGCAACGCCCCACCTTCCGTATGCTCGAGGGTGCACGGGAGTTGTGCGCCATTCTGGAGCGGGCCCGTGCCCGTCTCTGATATCTTCCGGCCACTGGCCATGCTGGCGCTGGCGGGGCTGGCCGCCATGCTGGTGTCGGTGAGTGTTGGCAGTGCCGATCTTGGCGTGGGCGAGACTTTGTCCGTGCTGGCCGGCGGCGGCAGCGAGCTGCACCGAACCCTGATTCTTGACCTCAGGTTACCGCGATCTTTCAGCGCCTTCGCCACCGGTGGCCTGCTGGCCGTGGCCGGTGCCCTGATGCAGGTCCTGCTCCGCAACCCCCTGGCGGATCCCTACGTACTCGGGCTCTCCGGAGGCGCTGCCGTGGGGGCGTTGTTGGCCATGCTGACCGGCGCCGCCGGTTTCCTGATCTCCGGCTCGGCCTTTGCCGGCGCCGTGCTCGCCACCCTGCTGGTATTCGGTCTGGCCCACGGCAGTGGTAGCTGGACACCCTCGCGCCTGTTGCTCACCGGTGTGGTGGTAGCCGCCGGTTGGGGGGCACTGATTACCCTGATCCTGGCCATGTCACCAGCCAGTCGGTTGCCGGGTATGCTGTACTGGTTGATGGGGGATCTTTCCCACGCCGGCCATCCCTGGCCGGGCCTGGCGGTGCTGGTTCTGGTCTGCCTGCTGGTGTTTCCGCTCGGCCGAAGCCTCAACGTCCTCGCCCGCGGGTCGCTGCAGGCGGCGGCCCTGGGAGTGTCGGTCCGGTCGCTGGAGTGGCTGATCTACCTGGTGGCCAGCCTGCTGACTGCGACCGCCGTGACCCTGGCCGGTGCCGTCGGCTTTGTCGGGCTGGTGGTCCCACACATGCTCCGGCTGGCTCTGGGTAACGATCAGCGGCTGATCCTGCCGGCCTCTGCCCTGGCCGGCGGGACCTTGCTGGTACTGGCGGATACCCTGGCGCGGGTGGTGATTGCCCCGGAACAGCTGCCGGTAGGGGTAATCACCGCCCTGATTGGCGTTCCCACGTTTCTGTTCCTGCTGTACCGGAGCCGGTAATGACCACGCTGACCACCGACAATCTCATAATCGACATCCCCGGACGCGCGCCGGGATCGCCCCTGAACCTCGAGGTTCGGCCCGGTCAGGTCTGGGGAGTTCTGGGCCCCAATGGCGTGGGCAAGACAACACTCTTACACACGCTGGCGGGACTGCGCGCCGCCCATGGCGGCAGGGTGCTGCTGGATAACCACGCGCTGGCCTCGCTGAAACGGAAGGCGGTGTCACAGCAGCTGGGACTGGTGTTCCAGGACCGTCAGGATGGTTTCCCGGCGACGGTACTGGAGACCGCTCTGATCGGTCGCCACCCCTGGCTTTCCGCCTGGCAGATGGAAACCGGCGACGATGTCGCGACTGCCGAGCGGGCGCTGCACGCGCTGGATGTCGGGCACCTCAGGGACCGGCTGGTCAGTACCCTGTCCGGCGGTGAACGCCAGCGGGTGGCGATTGCCACCCTGATGACCCAGGCACCGGATATCTGGTTGCTGGACGAACCCAGCAACCACCTGGATCTGCACCATCAGGTGGCGGTGATGCGCCTGCTTGCCGGACAGGCGGCATCAGGCCGGTCGGTATTTATGTGTCTGCACGACCTGAATCTGGCGGCCCGGTGGTGCGATCACCTGTTGCTGCTGTATCCCTCCGGTGAGGCCTGCTGGGGACCGGCACAGCAGATGCTGGTACCCTCAGCCCTGGAACGCCTGTATAACCAGACCCTGGTGACTGTCGAGGCCGATGGTGCCCCGGTCTTTGTACCGGTTCGTTCCTGACCTTCATTCCCGAGAGTGGTGTGACCATCATGAGTACGGCAAAGATTCCGGCCTTCTCCGAATTTCATGACCAGGCCCTGATCCGTAAAGGCGGTGAACAGGCCCTGCAGGCATTGCTGCCAAAGCGCCCGGAGCCGGGCGTGCTGGAGGCTACCAGTGATGATCGCTACCTGTCAGAAGTGACCCGGTGCGTCTTCAAGGCCGGCTTTGTCTGGCGGGTCATCGAGAACAAGTGGCCGGACTTCGAGGCAGCATTTCACGGCTTCGTGCCCGCCTATTGGCAGCAGGTGCCGCCGGAAGTGTTGGAAGAACTGGCCGCCGATGAGCGCATTGTCCGCAATATGCAGAAAATCCGGACCGTGCCGGAAAACGCCCGGATGATCATGGACGCCGCACGGGAGTGTGGCAGCTTCGGCAACTTCCTCGCCCAGTGGCCGCAGGATGATCAGGCGGGCCTGCTGATGTGGCTCAAGCGCAACGGCGCGCGCCTCGGTGGCAACACCGCCCAGTACTTCCTGCGCCGGGTTGGCTGGGACGGCTTCGTACTGTCCCGGGATGTGGTCACGGCGCTGACCCGGGCGGGCATCCTCGATGCCTCGCCAACCAGCGGGAAGGGCCTGAGACAGGCGCAGGAGGCTTTCAACCAGTGGCATCGGGAGACCGGTCTGCCGGTGAGTCATCTGTCCCGGATTGTGTCCTTTACCGTGGACAACTGAACCTGTCAGGAAGGCACTTTGTCGGTTTCCGTCAGTCCATCCAGCGTCCGGGCCTTTCCGTCGTGAACTGGCGGACCTTCGCCGGCGGGCTGCAGTCCGGTGCCATCTGATCCGGTCCGAGCAGCAGCCAGCGTTCACGGTGGGCAACACCCAGTTCTCTGCCTCCGTCCAGCGTAAAGCACTCCAGGTCCAGGTTGTCGGCGGCCAGGATGTACCGGTTGTCGCCCTCGCTCATCCATTTCCAGGCATTGCGCTCTTCCTCACGCAGCCCGCTGAAGAAGCTGAAATGCACAAAATCCAGTCTGGAGAACAGGATGAACTGTTCCCGGAAGTCGATCATGCCGAGTTGGGCGTCGGCCGGAACTTGCTGCTCGGCCGCAGCCAGAATGTTGCGTGGGGTGCGAAGGGGTTCAAGGATCCGGTAGCCCCAGGTGCTCAGCAGCAGCCACGTGACCATCAGCGCCACGAACAGGCGCCCCAATGCCCGGGAACGCCAGAATCCGAACAGGGTGACCAGCCAGACCAGCCCGACCGTGAGCACCAGTGTGCCGGCTTCGTGCAGACGGGCGGGATCGCGACTGTAGTCGCTGACCTTTTCCACCAGTTTGGGGTGATCGGTCCAGGCCAATACACCGACCGTGATCAGGACCATGGCCAGTATCAGGTGCACCCCGGTCAGTAAGGGCGGAAACCAGCCCGCGGGCCGTTGGGTGCTCAGCAGGGGCGCCAGGCTCAACGCGAGCATGGGCAGGGCCGGTAACAGATACACGCCCCGTTTGCCCGGACTCAGACTGAAGAACACAATCACCAGGGCAATCCAGATCAATAGCACGGGAATCACAGGACGTTGGCGGACGCTGTCGGCAAGTGGCCGCCATAGCGCAATTAACAGCAGGGGCAGCGGAAACCACAGCGACGGAATCACGCTGGTGAGGTAGTAATACCAGGGCTGGAGATGCCCCCAGGAATCGGCGTAGCGCTCCCCGGTCTGCTTGGACAGGATGTTGTTCCGGTAGGCCAGCGCCTCGTCGGTGCCCAGCGCATTGACGTACAACACCATCGGAACCAGCCAGGCGGCAACGACCGCGAGCATGGCCAGCGGCCCCAGCGCGCTTCGCCAGGTCAGCGTATCGGTAAACAGGGTCCGGTCACGGAACTTCATCGCCGCAATGGGAATAAGCATCAGCGCCGGCAGGAATCCGACGCCCTTGGTGATAATCCCGAGGCCCATGAAGGCCCAGGCGGTGAAATACCAGCCCCAGGACGGACCGGTGAAAAAGTGCCGGAGCAGGCCATAGCACGCCACCATGATCCAGCAGGCGACCATGGCATCGATCTGTGCTTTCTGGGCCTGGAGCAGGAATTGTGGCGCAAGCAGCACCAGCAAGAGAGCGACGGCGCCGGTGCGCTGGTTCCAGAGGCGGGTGCCGATGTCAAAGACCAGCCCGAGAGTGAGCAGGCTGCACAGGGCGTTCGGCAAGAGAAAGGCGACTTTCAGGTTGCCGGTGAGCCAGTAGAACAGAGCAATACTCCACATGAACACCGGTGGCTTGTCCGGATAGAACTCACCGCCGCGCATGGGGATGAGCCATTGCCCGGACGCCACCATCTCCCGGGCAACTTCGGCAAACCGGGGTTCGTCGGCGGGCCAGGGCGAGCGGAGGCCGATGCCGGTGAAAATGAAGACCGCTGAAAAGGCCAGCAGTACCAGCAGTAACTGGTTGCGGGGCAAACCGAACAGAAGCTCCGGGAGCCGGCGAACAAGTGGTGACGAGGGCATGGTCTGGTCTCAGGAATGCTCGGAAATGGCAGTGACCAGTCCTCTGGTCCTGTGATTGCGATAGAGAAAAACGCCCAGCAGCGAGGCGGGAATAAGCAGGGCTACACTCAGCAGCAGCTGGTATTTATCGGCACTGCCAATGCCTGCCCCTGCCAGTGCAAATACCAGCATCTGCGGGAGGTAGCCCAGGACACTGCCCGCCAGAAACGGCGCAAATCGTACAGTGGTGCAACCGGCAACAAGATTGGTAACCAGATTGCTGCCCACGGGCAAAAGGCGAATCAGCAGAACTTTCGCCATGGCCCGGTCCCGGAACAGGCCGTCAAACTTCTCCATGTGCTGACCAAATCTCCGCGCCACGGGTCCCCGAAGCAACCATCTCGCCGTGAAGAAGCCACCGGCAGCGCCCATAGCCGTTGCCAATGTCGACAGCAGGGTGCCGTTGAGGCCTCCCAGCGCAAATCCCAGCACAAAAGCCAGCAACTGCCGGGGTGCACCGAGCCCCGTGAACAGGGCTCCGGCAAGGGTGACTGCCAGGAATCCGGTGCCACCATGCCCGTGGAGGTAAGTGGCCACCCGATTCTGATCTGCCAGAAAATCGAGCCAGCCCTGCTGGGTAGCCAGGTAGCCGGCCAGTGCCAGTACCGCGATTGCCAGTCCGCGAACGTTCCGGTGCATGTCAGGAGTGCTCCGCGGCCGTCGCTTCGGACTCCTGTGTTCCGGAAATGGCGGGAACCCGGGTTCGGTGCAGTAGCCAGAGCACGCCCAGCAGGTCCAGTATCCCGGCCCAGGCGCGGTTCCACGCATTGTATTTGGAAGTCCCGGCGGTGCGTGGCCGGTGGTGGACTTCAACCACCGCAACTTCGCCGTCAATGGCTTTGACCAGTGCCGGAATGAAGCGATGGGCATGATCAAACCAGGGCAGCATCAGAAAGGTTTGCCGGGGAAACAGCTTGAGCCCGCAACCGGTATCCGGAACACCATCGTGCAACAGGGCATCGCGTACCCGATTGGCCAGTTTGGACTGGAAGCGCTTCCAGGCGGTGTCCTTGCGGGTCTTGCGATAGCCGGCAATGCAGAAATGCTCGGCCCGCATGCTGTTGGCTTTTTGCAGCAGGGCAGGGATGTCTGCGGGGTCGTTCTGGCCATCGCCATCCATGGTGACGATCAACTGGCCCCGGGCCTGCCGGACACCGGTAGCCAGTGCACCACTCTGGCCGATGCTCTGGTCGTGGCGGATAGTCACCAGACGTCCTCCCACGGCCCGGGCTGCGCGTTCAGCGGCGTCACGTGTCTGGTCGGTGCTGCCATCATCCACCAGAACCACCTCGAAGCCGGGATAGGTTCGCATCACCCTGAAGGTTTCGGTCAGAAGGCCCCCGATATTCTCCTGCTCATCCCTGGCGGGAATGACTACTGACAGCGTTTTTCCATGACCCATAAAGACTCACCTCCGACCGCATGAACTCCACAGGGCCGGCTCGCGACTCCTGTTGTTAGTCGCCGCAGTATCGTCCCTAAACCTTAATTCAACCTTAAGCGGCAGAGGTTCGGGCGGGCAGCCAGATATTCACACAGAGGCCGGATTGCCCGTCCGGGCGGTCGCTCAGGGTAAGCTGGCCGCCGTGGAGTTCGGCAATGCGTCGAGCGATAGCCAGGCCAAGCCCGGCCCCGCCTCCGAGGCGCTGGTCCAGCCGGACGAAACGGCTGAGGGCCCGTTCTCGCTCAGCTGCGGGGATACCCGGCCCCTGGTCGCAGACGGAAATGTGGTAGCCCTCGCCGGAGGCTGCGAGGCGGGTTGTAATGGTGGTGTGCTCGGGGCTGTATTGGATGGCATTGGCGAGCAGCGACCGCATGAGGGTATTGATCAGCGCCCCATGGCAGCATGCCAGAGCCTGGACCGTTTCATCTTCCAGGACCGGGTCGATATCCTTCCTGAGTGCCAGTGGTGCCACATCGGCAATGCTCTGCTCCAGAATTTCCGACAGGTTATGATACTCCGGCGTGAAGTCCGTGCCGGAATCGACCCGGTTCAGCAACAGCATCTGCTCCACCAGATGCACCATCCTGTCCACGGAAAATATCAGGTCTGCAAACCGATCCGGGTCATCTCCACAGGCTTTCTCGAGATTAAGGCGCAGCGCCGCCAGCGGCGTCCGGAGCTCATGGGCGGCATCGGCGGAGAAGCGTCGCTCCCGCTCCAGGGCCTGATTAAGGCGTTTCAGCAAGCCGTTGACAGCGTGAACCAGGCCCGCCACTTCCCTGGGGGCTTGCCGGTCATCCAGTGGGTGAATGCGTTCCGGAGCCATGTGGCGAATGGGACGTTCCAGTCGCCGTAACGGACGGAATCCCACCTGAATCGCTGCACTTGCGGCAACGAGGAGCAGGGGAAGCGCGATCAGCAGGGGCAGGACATTGCCCAGGGCCAGTTCCTGGCTCAGTTCCTCGCGGATATCTTCACGCTGGGCGGTACGGATCCAGAAACCGGTAGCCGGGTCCTGGAGTGTGAACGTGCGCCAGCGGAAACCGCTGGATTCGGCCCAGGCGTAGCCCGGCACCAGTCCCTCCGCGTCATCGGCTTTCAGTGTGTCCAGCAGTGGCTTGCGATCAGGCGTCCAGACCTCGAAGGCCAGCTTCTTTTCATATTTGTGGCCGGTCCCGCCTGGAAGAATCTCGTCCTCGTCGGTTTCGAAATCAACGGTCGCATTACCGGCGAGCGGTGGCTGCAGGGTCTCGCTGAGTGTTTGCCCCAGTTGCTCCAGAGACTGGGTGTCGACCAGGTGGCGGACGAGTCCCTGGACTATCCGGGTGCTTTGCGCCAGTTCCGCGTCGAACAGTTCTTCCAGTTCATGGTTGCTTTCGATGTAGCTCCAGACCGCGGCAATCAGCGCAATCAGAAGAACCGTGGAGGTGACCAGGAGTGTCAGGGTTCGGGTCAGGGACATGCCAGTTCCTCTGCCGCCTGGCTGTCGAGAAGATACCCCACACCCCGCACTGTGCGGATGGTTTGCTTGCCCACCCGACGGCGCAAGTGGTGAACATGCACTTCCAGAGCATTGCTTTCCGCACCCTGTTCCCAGCCATAGAGTTGTTCCTCAAGCCGGCGGCGGGTGGCCACCTGGTCCGGGTGGCGCATGAGGTAATGCAGGATCTGGTACTCGCTGCGGGGCAGGGCAACGGTATTGCCACCGATGGCCAGGTGGCCGCTCTGCGTATCCAGGGTGAGTTGGCCGACACTCAGCCCGGCCGGCGAGTTGCCCGTAGTGCCACGCCGGGTAACGGCACGGATCCGGGCCTTGAGTTCGGCCATGGCAAACGGCTTGGTCAGGTAGTCATCGGCACCGGCATCGAGGCCCTGCAACTTCTCATCCAGATCCGACCGGGCGGTCAGAATGATAATCGGCGTCTGATTGCCCTGCTGCCGGGTGCGCCGGACGATGTCCAGGCCATCCACCCGGGGCAACGTCAGATCCAGGATGACCAGGTCGAAGTGCTCTTCGCCCAGGGCATTGACCGCCTGGAGGCCATCATCCAGCCAATCCACCGTGTTCTGGTCGTCCCGCAGCATTTCGAGCATGGTCCGCGCCAGCAGATGATCATCTTCAACGAGCAGTATGCGCATGGGCGCTCCTTGATGGTCACACGGAAGTCAGTCTGCCACAGAAACCTTAAGGCCGGCTTAAGAATTCCACGGCAGGGGCTTAAGGCTCAATTAAGCCTCGCTCTCTACTCTGGCAGTCATGTGCAATGGGCATCGCGCCCTGATGTTTCTGGAGAGCGCCTATGACAGACCCGCTGACGATGTCCACCTGTTGTCCCCCGGAGTCCCGGGAGGTGGTTCCGGTCATCCGTTGTGCCGGTCGCTGGCTGAGCCAGATCGTTCCTGGGACGGCGATGGCTGACACTGTGGCAGCATTTATCCGCCGGCGATTCCTGCAGGCCTATGGCGCCGAGCCATCCCTGCGCATTCCGGCGTTGCTCGCCCTCTCGACGGCGCAGGGCACCTTGCTCGCGGCAGTCGGCGTGCGCAATGCAGCTGCGGAGCGACTGTTCCTCGAGGACTATCTGTCAGATCCGGTGGAATCGGTGATGCCGGGTCCGGGAGTCCCTCGCTCCGGGATCGCCGAGATCGCTCATCTGGCCGGCGTTGAGGCGGGTGTCAGCCGCTACCTTTTCGCCTCTCTGGCGGTCTGGTTGGACGGTGCCGGTTTCGATTGGGTGGTGTGTACCGGTACCGATCAGTTGGGTAACAGTTTTCATCGCTTGGGTATTGCCACGGCAATGCTGTCAGACGCGGACCCGGCGCGCCTGCCCGATGGCGGTGCCGGTTGGGGCCGGTACTACGATCATCACCCGGTGGTGATGGCCATCAATGTCGCGGAGGCCATGTCCGCCCTGCGTCAGGCCGGCCTGTTGAGGATGATCCAGCCCGTCGCTGCGGGTATCGACGCCGGAGCCACACTCGCGGGAGGTGCGTATGGCCGTCTTGCCTGACATGCTGCAGCAACAGGCGCTGGCCCACTCCTCCCGTATGGCTCTTCAGGGTCCGGATTCGGGCTTCAGCTACCGCCAGTTGATGCAGGCGGCCGGGGCACTGGCCAGCCAGTTGCGAAGCCTGGGCATCCGGCGTGCCGGCCTGTGTGGGGATAACTCCATGGCCTGGATTCTGGCGGATCTGGCCTGCCTGATGGCCGGCGTGGTGTGTGTGCCGGTGCCTGTGTTCTTCTCGAAATCACAGGCCGCCCACCTGATCGAACGTGCCAGTCTGGACTGTCTGCTCTCCGGCGAGCGGGAAGACTTCGGTGAGCACATCGGCCATGGCGTGTGGTTGCGGCATCTGCCGGTCACCGGCGCCGGGGCGTGGATGCCGGAAACAACCGCCAAGATTACCTTCACCTCCGGCAGTACCGGCACGCCCAAAGGTGTCTGTCTGTCGGAAGCGCAGATGGCCGCCACCACCCGCGCCCTGAAAGAGCGGCTGGCGCGCGTGCCCTTGCAGCAGCATTTATGCATCCTGCCGCTGGCGACCCTGCTTGAGAACATCGCCGGGGTATATCTGCCCCTGTTGATGGGCGCCACGGTCAACGTAATGCCACTGCACAGCCTGGGAATGAGCGGCAGCAGTGGTCTGGACCTGGACCGCCTGGTGGCGGGGATCAACCGAAGCGCCCCGCAATCACTGATTCTGGTTCCGGAGCTGGCCATGGCGCTGGTGGCTGCGGCCGAGAGGGGGCAGCTCGACAGCGGCGCATTCCGGTTCCTCGCGGTCGGCGGTGGCCGGGTGTCATCCGAGTTACTGGCTCGGGGCCGGGCCGCCGGACTCCCGCTCTATGAGGGCTATGGCCTGTCCGAGTGCAGTTCTGTGGTCGCGCTCAACGTTCCCGGGGACGAATGCGAAGGTACCGTTGGCAAACCGTTGTCCCATGTTGAGGTCCGTGTGGATGCGGACCGGCACATTCTGGTCCGCGGCAATACCCACCTCGGGTATCTCGGGGATGAGCCGAAGGGGGACGGGTGGCTCGACACCGGGGACCTCGGCGCCCTGGATCCGGAAGGATTCCTGACCGTTAATGGCCGCGCCAAGAATCTGCTCATTACCAGTTTTGGCCGCAACATCAGCCCCGAGTGGCTCGAGAGTGAACTGATCCAGGCCCTCGGGGCCGAGCAGGCCGTTGTCTTCGGGGACGGCGATCCCAACCCCAGTGCCCTGATCGTGATCCGGGATGGTCGCTCGCCGGAGCAGTTGCGGGCCGGGCTGGCCGGACTCAATGCGGGACTGCCTGACTATGCCAGGCTGGAGGCGGTGTACATCCGCCGACAGCCCCTCACCCATGCCGAAGGACACGTTACCGCCAACGGTCGGCCCATGCGCCAGAGGATCCAGACGGACCTGCCCGCACTGATGGCCGGCGCCTTTCCCGTTTTCATGAATCTGTCTGTGACCCGTTCAACCTCATCAAACACGCCAGGAGACACTATCATGGCTTTTTTCGATCGTCTGCAATCCGAAACCGCTGAAGCACGGGCCCATGTGACGGGCGCGCCGGTTATTGAGGCCATCCGCGAGGGTCGCTTCGATCTCGCCGGTTACACCTGGTTCCTGACCCAGGCCTATCACCACGTCAAACATACCGTCCCGCTGATGATGGCCTGCGGCGGCCGTCTGCCGGAGCGCCTGGAGTTCGTCCGCAAGGCCCTGGTGGAATATATCGAGGAAGAATACGGCCACCATGAGTGGATCCTCGACGACCTGGAAGCCTGCGGTGAGGACAGGGAGGCCATCCGTCACGGCACTCCCGACACCTCGATCGAACTGATGGTTGCCTATCTGTACGACCGGATCCACCGCGGCAATCCGGCGGCGTTCTTCGGCATGGTTCAGGTCCTGGAAGGCACTTCCATCGAGCTGGCCACCCCGCTGGGCGAAGCCATTCAGAAACAGCTGGGTCTGCCGGATTCGGCGTTCAGCTATCTGTACTCCCACGGCGCGCTGGACCAGGAGCATTTCGAGTTCTTCCGCAATCTGATGAACGAGATTACCGATCCGGACGACCAGCAGGCGATCATTGCCGCCGCTCGCATGGTCTACCGTCTGTATGGCGACATGCTGCACAGCATTCCTCTGCCGACCGATCGGAAGGAGTCGCGCCATGAGGCTGCATGATCGGGTGTTCCTTCTGCTGGGCGGAACCGGTGGTATCGGCAAGGCGCTTGTGGATCCGCTGGTCCGGGCCGGCGCCCGGGTGATTGTCGCCTCCCGGCATCCGGAGAAACTGGGGCATCGGGAGGGGGTATCGGTAGCCCACCTGGACCTTGCGGCGGCGGATCTGGATGAGCAACTGGTGCGCCTGAGCGAGGCCTATCCCAACATTGATGGTGTGATCCACTGCGCCGGCCAGAACCGGTTTGCCGGGCTGGACAGTATGGCGGTCGGTGAACTGGACAACCAGCTGAATGTAAACCTGCGCTCGGCCATGCTGGTGGGGCGGCACTTCGTTCCCCGATTCCGGAAGAACGGGTACGGCGCCCTGGTGTTTGTCGGCTCGACGTTCGGCAGCATCGGTTTTCCCGGCTATACCGCCTATTGCGCCAGCAAGTTCGGGTTACGCGGCTTCACCGAGGCGCTGCGACGGGAGCTGGCGGACACCCCGGTCCAGGTGGTCTATGTAGCACCGCGTGCCACCGCTACCGATATGAACCCCGCAGCAGTCAACGAGTTGAACCGGGCCCTCGGCAACACCATGGATGCCCCGGAATTCGTTGCCGCCCAGATCCTCAAGGCCATGGAAAACGACGAACGCCGGAAATTCCTCGGCTGGCCGGAAAAACTGTTCGTGGTCATCAACGGCATCCTGCCGCGCATCGTCGACAAGGCCATGCTGAAACAGTTGCCGGTCATCCGGCGTTTTCTGAAACCGGGAGTACTGTCATGAAGTGGATGATTCTGTTGATGGCGTCCGTGCTTGCGATGCCCGCCCTGGCGGGTGATCTGGAGAAGGATCTGGCCGGTATCCAGTCCCGCTGGGCGAAGATCCAGTACCAGTTGCCGGAAGACAGGAAGGAAAAGGCGTTCGAACAACTGGCCGGGCAGGCCGAGGCTTTCGTCGCCGCCTACCCGGGCCGCGCTGAGCCGCTGATCTGGCAGGGCATTGTGCTGAGCACCTATGCCGGTGCCAAGGGTGGGCTGGGTGCTCTCGGCCTGGTCAAGGATGCCCGGAAAGCCCTTGAAAAGGCCCTGGAAATTGATCCGGCAGCCCTTGAGGGCTCGGCCTATACTTCGTTAGGAAGTCTTTACTATCAGGTGCCGGGCTGGCCTCTCGGGTTCGGGGATGACGACAAGGCGAGGCACTACCTGCTCAAGGCCCTGGAGTTGAACCCGGACGGCATTGACCCCAATTTTTTCTATGGCGATTTCCTGATCGAGCAGGATCAGCCCGAGCGAGCCAGGAAGTACCTGAACAAGGCGCTTGATGCGCCTGAACGCCCGAGCCGCCCGCTTGCCGATTCAGGCCGCCGAGAGGAAATCCGGAGCAAGCTGGAATCGCTTTGAACCTGACAGGAACAGGCCGGGGCATACCCGGCCGGGTATCAGGGAGGATACGGATAGAAGAAATTGGCATTTCACCCAATATTACCTTTTAATATATCCTTAGAATCAAATTTAAAAGGATCGATGTTCGAGGTGAGTGTCATGAGCAACCCCGTCGTCCAGCATTTCTTCGACGAACCTACCAATACGTTCAGCTATGTGGTCCGTGATCCCGATAGCCAGGCTTGCGCAATTCTGGACTCGGTCCTGGATTTTGACTACGCCGCCGGCCGCACGGACGTCCGTTCAGCGGATGAGATAATTCGCTACGTCCGCGACAACGACCTGACGGTCGAGTGGATCCTCGAGACCCATGTGCATGCCGACCACCTGTCGGCCGCGCCCTACCTGCATGAAAAGCTGGGTGGCAAGACCGGCATCGGCGAGAAGATCGTGGATGTCCAGGAAATCTTCGGCAAAGCCTTTAACGCCGGAACCGATTTCGCCCGCGATGGCAGCCAGTTCGATAGCCTGTTCCGGGAGGGCGATACCTTCCGGATCGGCAACCTTGAGGGCCGGGTCCTGCACACTCCGGGCCATACCCCGGCCTGTCTCACCTACGTGATCGGCAACGCGGCTTTTGTTGGCGATACCCTGTTCATGCCGGATTTCGGAACCGCCCGCTGCGACTTTCCCGGAGGTGATGCCCGTACCCTGTACCGGTCCATCCAGAAAGTGTTGTCGCTCCCGCCCGAGACCCGGCTGTTCATGTGCCACGACTATGGCGCGCCGGGCCGGGACGAGTTCCTGTTCCAGACCACCGTGGAGGAGGAGCGCAAAGCGAATGTCCATGTTCACGAGGGTGTCAGTGAGGACGATTTCGTGAAGATGCGTTCCGAGCGCGACGCCACCCTGGACATGCCACGGCTGATCCTGCCGTCCGTTCAGGTCAACATGCGCGCCGGCGCCATGCCGCCGGCGGAGGATAACGGGCAGGTCTACCTGAAAGTCCCGATCAACCTGTTCTGAGCAGCGCATGAACCTGATCAAACGGTACCTGCCTGTCCTGCAATGGGCGCCGGAGTACGGTCGTGACCAGGCCACCAGTGACCTGGTGGCCGCGGTCATTGTTACCGTCATGCTCATTCCTCAATCCCTGGCGTACGCCCTGCTGGCGGGATTGCCGGCTCAGGTGGGGTTGTATGCGAGCATTCTGCCGCTGGTGATCTATGCGGTGTTCGGCACCAGCCGGACCCTTTCGGTGGGGCCGGTAGCCGTGGCCTCACTGATGACCGCCGCCGCCCTGGCACCGATTGCCGATGCAGGCACCCCCGAGTATCTGGCGGGCGCGGTCTTGCTGGCGGTGATGTCGGGCCTGATGTTGACCGTGATGGGCGTGCTCAGGCTCGGTTTTCTGGCGAATTTCCTGAGTCACCCGGTGATCTCCGGTTTTATCTCCGCCTCCGGTCTTGTTATTGCAGCCAGCCAGCTCAAGCATATTTTCGGTATCCAGGCGTCTGGCCATAACCTGTGGGAGATCGGCCAGTCACTGCTGGCGGCCATCGGGACAACCAATCCCTACACCCTGGCCATAGGGACCGGTGCGCTCCTGTTCCTGATGCTGGCACGCAAGTATCTGCAGCCGCTGTTGATGCAGTTCGGGATGCAACCGAGGCTGGCGGATATCCTGACCAAGACCGCACCGATTCTCGCCGTGGTGGTGACCACCCTGGTGGCCTGGTTCTTCCAGCTGGACCAGGCAGGTGTGCGCCTGGTCGGTGAGGTGCCTGCGGGGTTGCCGGAATTCACGATGCCATCGCTGGACGCCGGCCTCTGGTCCCAGCTGGCAGTCAGTGCCCTGCTGATCAGTATTGTGGGATTTGTCGAGTCGGTGTCTGTAGGGCAGACCCTGGCCGCCAAGCGCCGCCAGCGGATCGACCCGGATCAGGAGCTGATCGGGCTGGGAACCGCAAACCTGGGCGCCGGTTTCTCCGGGGGCATGCCGGTAACCGGCGGTTTTTCCCGGTCCGTGGTCAATTTTGATGCCGGCGCGGAAACCCCGGCTGCAGGAGCCTACACTGCCGTGGGCATTGCCCTGGCGACCCTGTTCCTGACCCCGGCCATTGCCTGGTTGCCCCAGGCGACATTGGCCGCCACCATCATTGTGGCGGTTTCGTCCCTGATCGATCTTCCGGCGCTGTCCCGCACCTGGCGGTATTCGCGCACGGATTTCGGCGCCATGCTGGCCACCATCGTACTGACCCTCGTGCACAGCGTTGAGGCCGGAATCATAGCCGGAGTTGCCCTGTCCATCGGCCTGTTCCTGTACCGGACCAGCCGCCCGCACAGTGCGGTGGTGGGCCGTGTACCGGGCACCGAGCACTTCCGGAATGTGCTGCGTCACGAAGTGCAGCTGTGCCCGAAAGTGACGTTTCTGCGGGTGGACGAAAGCCTGTATTTCGCCAATGCCCGGTTTCTGGAGGAAACCGTGATGGATCTGGTGACCCGGGAACCGGAACTGCGGGAGCTGGTGCTGGTATGCCCGGCGGTGAACCTGATCGATGCCTCGGCCCTGGAGAGTCTGGAGGCCATTAACGACCGGTTGAAGGATGCCGGCGTGCGGCTGCACCTGTCCGAGGTCAAGGGCCCGGTCATGGACAGGCTGAGGGATACGGAATTCCTTGCCCATCTTGGGGGACAGGTTTTTCTGAGCACCTTCGATGCCTGGCAGACGCTCACCAATCACCGGCAACACGCCATGCAGACTGCCTAGATCAAGCCCGCCTTGGTAACAGGGCGGGTTCACCCGCTATCATTGTCCCGGTGTCTGTACTGAATTGATCGTCCGGGGATGTGCGTGCCATGGGGATGACGGAAAACCTGTTATCGACCGGTCAATGGCTGGTGACTGCGGTGTTGTTTCTGCTGATCCTGACGGCGGCCGCCCGCACGATCGATTGGCGGGCTTTCCGGAAAGATAATGCCCTCCAGCACTCCTTCTTCGGGGCCGCCGTGGCGCTCGGGTTTTTATGGCAGCTGCGGGCGGGCATCTCGCCCGGGCTTGCCATCCATATCTTCGGGATGACCGTCATCACCCTGATGCTGGGGTGGGCGCTGGCTGTCTTCAGTGGCCTGCTGGCGCTGGTGATCACGGTCATCACCGGCCGGGAGCCGGCCATCATGTTTGCGGCCAACGGTCTGGTTTCGGTGATGGTGCCGGCACTGGTCAGCCACGCCATCATGCTGTGGGAACGCCGCCGCAACTTCCGGAATTTCTTCGCTTATATTTTCTTCTGCGGGTTCTTTGGCGCGGGGCTGGCGGTCGCGGCGGCCGGCCTGGTGATGTGCCTGTTGCTCTGGTCCAGCGGGGTCTATACCTTCGATGAGCTGATTCACGAGTACATCCGTTACCTGCCCCTGATTATGCTGCCGGAAGGGTTCGTCAACGGAACCTTCGTAACCGGCCTGATGGTCTTTCACCCCGACCGGCTGACGACTCTGGACCAGCGGCGGTACCGGCCCTAGATACCTTCGCCTTCGATGAGGCCGTCCTGATCCACGACCGGTTGTCTCTGGCGGTGCCACCGGGAGGCCCAGTCCAGAACGTCGCCGGCCGGTATCGGCGGGGCTATGCCGTAGCCCTGGATCTGGTTGCAGCCCATGTGGGCCAGCAATCTGGCCTGTTCGCCATTCTCGACCCCTTCGGCCAGCACCGGGTGGTCGAAGCGCTGAGCCAGGAAAATCACGCTTTCTACGATCGCCTTGTCGCTGGCGCTGTCCAGCATGTTGCGGACGAAACTCTGGTCGATCTTGATCAGATCGATCGGCAGGGTGCGCAGATACGTCAGCGAGGAAAAGCCGGTACCGAAGTCATCCAGCGCGACCTGCAGGCCAAGGTCCCGGCATCGGGTCAGGACCTGGTTGGCATGCCGGGTATCCTCCAGGGCAGTGGACTCCAGGACCTCCAGGGTAACCCGCGCCGGATCAAGCTCCGGGTGGCTGTGCAGGTAACTCTCCAGGTAATCGGCAAAGCTTCGGTCCATCAGGTGCTGGGCGGTGATGTTGATGCTTACCGTCAGGTCTGAACCCGCTTCTTGCCAGGTGTTCAGCTGATGGATCGCTTCCTTGAGAACCCACTGGCCCAGGGGCACTTCCAGATGGCTGTTTTCCACGTAGGGCAGGAACTCGCCGGGACTCAGAAGCCCGGTTTCCGGATGTCGCCAACGGATCAGGGCTTCAAAGCCAGCCAACGACCAGTCCGAGAGCCGGATCTGGGGCTGGAAGTAGAGTTCGAACTCCTCGTTCTCGAGCGCCCGGGTCAGTTCTGTCAGTTGCTGGCGCCGTCTCTGACGATGCTGGTCGAGGTCCGCGTCGAAGAAGTGGAACTGGTTCCGGCCCTTTTCCTTGGCCGAATACATCGCCTGGTCGGCATGTCTGATCAGGCCTTCGGCATCGGCGGTGTCCTCCGGATAGCAGGTAATGCCAAGGCTCGCGGTCAGCGTAACAGACTGCCCCTCGACGGGAATGGGTTCTCCGATGACGGACAGCAGGCGGTGGTAGACGTTGCTGGTGTCGTCGCTCTGCAGCAGCAGGACGAATTCGTCGCCTCCCGCGCGGGCAACGGTGTCGCCACTGCGCAGGGTTTGCGTCAGCCGTTCGGCAAGGGTGCGCAGCACCTGGTCCCCGGCATTGTGGCCCAGCCGGTTGTTGACCGCCTTGAACCCGTCCAGGTCCAGGCAGCAGACCGACAGCCGGCGACCCTGGCGGTCGGCGTGGTTGCAGGCTGAGCGCAGGCGTTCCTCCAGCAGCTGCCGATTGGGCAGGCCGGTCAGGTCATCATAGTTGGCGGCACGGTCGAGCTCCCGGGCGTGGTTCTTCAGCGCGGTAATGTCCGAGAAGGCGGCCACGAAATAATGCTGACCGGGTTCGTCCAGGTGCACCCGGCTGATGGACAGCATTTCGATGAATTCCTCGCCGTTTTTCCGGCGGTTCCAGATCTCGCCCCGCCAGTGGTCGGTTTTCTCGATGGAGCGCCACATGGACTGGTAATAGGCTTTCGAGTGCCGGCCCGAGCTCAGGATGGCGGGGTTCAGTCCCAGGACCTCGTCGCGGCTGTAACCGGTGATCCGTGAGAACGCCGGGTTAACGTCCAGAATGCGGTTGTTCTGGTCAGTGATGAGGATGGCTTCGTGGCTGCGGTCAAAGACGCTGGCAGCGATCCGGAGCCCGCGCTCGCTGTGTTTGCGGTCGGAAATGTTGTTCTGGATGACGATGTAGCCGGGGGCAACGCCCTGCTCCCTGCCGATGGGCACGCAGTAACTGTGAACCCAGTAGGGGGTGCCGGACCGGGTATAGTGCAGGATGTCTTCCGCGAAGGTATCTCCGCGGTGCAGGTGCCGGTTGATCCGGGCAACCGTCTCCGGGTCGGTGTCGGGGCCGTAGAGAACATCCCGGGGGTGGCGGCCGCGGACATCGGCCAGCAGGTGGCCTGTTTGCTGTTCGAAACTCGGATTCACCCACTCGATGGTGCCGGCTTCGTCAAGGAACAGGACAAGGTTGGGGGTCGTGGCGGCCACCAGGGCCAGACGTTCGGCATCAATGCCCCCACCGGGCGCTAAAACATCCGTCAATTTCGGCATTCAGTTTGGCTTCTGCTGGTCTCGCTGATGGATTACGGACACGCCTCCTTGTGTGACACCTGCATGCAAGGGTAGCGACACCGGGTGTTAGCCGTGTGAACGCCTATCCGGATATTGCAGGCTCCAGGGCAAAGCGGGGATGCTACCCGAACTCGGGTAGGTTGGCACGGTCTCGACCCGG
This sequence comes from Marinobacter sp. C7, assembly GCF_022343555.1. Classification (GTDB taxonomy): domain Bacteria; phylum Pseudomonadota; class Gammaproteobacteria; order Pseudomonadales; family Oleiphilaceae; genus Marinobacter. The sequence continues at coordinate 595,162 of NZ_JAKQZH010000002.1, forward strand.
ACAGAAATTGACGAACGTCAGTTTTTTATCGATTCCCGCCCGGTTGTCAGTTCCGCCAGCGGGAATGTTTCTGCAGTTTACGCTGGAGCGTACGCCGGTGCATGTTGAGGGCGCGGGCGGTGGCGGAAATATTACCGTCGTGCTCATTGAGAACCCGCTGGATGTGTTCCCACTCCATTTCTTCCACCGAGGGGGGCTCCGGGCGCAGCTCCGGGGGGGCATCCAGAGGATCGAAGCCGGTAACGAGCTGGCTCACGGTGACCGGTTTGCACAGGTAGTTGGCAGCCCCCCGGCGCATGGCTTCAACTGCCGTGGCAATACTGCCATAACCGGTCAGCACCAGGACTTCCAGCTCCGGCTTGCGGGCCAGAAGTTCGGGGAGTAGCTGCAGGCCGCTTTCACCGGCCAGGTTCAGGTCGAGTACGCAACGCCCGAAATCCCGTGTTTCGATCAGCGTCAATGCCTCGGCTCCGGTGGTGGCAGGCACCGCTTCGATGTCCTGGCGGGCCAGGGAGCGTTGCAGTACCTGGAGAAAGGCCGCGTCATCATCCACGATCAGCCAGAGATTGTGTTGGCTCATGCATTGTCTCCATCGGGATCCGCTTCCGGCAGATCGATTACCATGGTGGTTCCGTGCTCGTCGGTCCTGGCCCGGAGTGTTCCCCCCAGGCGCTGGATGGTGGCATTGGACAGGAACAGGCCAACTCCGAGTCCGTTCCTGGAGTCGACGATTTCCTCCCCCGGGGCGCCTTCCAGGGCAGCTTCCAGGCCTTCCCCGTGATCCTCCACGACAATCTCGACCCGGCCCGGGGTTCGGGTATGGGCCGCCACGTTTACCCAGGCCGGGCTGGCGGTCAGGGCGTTGGCCAGCAAATTGAGTACCGCCTGGTCGAGGGTGGCATCGACCGCAACCGGTACCTTGGGGAACGGCCGCTGCCAGTGAATCGGACCGGAGGGCCAGAGCAGTGTGGCCGATTCCCGGAGACGTGACAGCCAGTCCTCCACCGTCAGTATTTCCCGGTTCGCAGACTTCGCCTCCACGGCTGCACGGGTCAGCTGCTGGAGATGCTGGCTGCACAGGTGTATCTGCTGTTCCATGGTGTCCAGGTCTTCCTGCAGTGCTCCGGCATCGGCAGTGGAACCGTTGCGGCCGGTTTCCGAGCGGATCTCGTCAAGCAGGAGGGTCATGGTGTTCAGTGGCGTCCCCAGCCGGTGACCCACGGCGGCGGCGGACAGGCCGAGGGCGATGATCTGCTCGTCCCGCAGCCGGTTTTCCCGGAACTGCGCCAGTTGCAGCTGCTGGCGGCGAAGCCTCCGGGCCAGAGTGCCGACCACCAGCAACAGGATAGCCGCAGTCAGGGCAAAGGTTGCCCACATGCCGAACAGGTGAAGCTGGGCGAGGTTGTTGCTGTGTTGGTCATGGGTAACCGGGGTATGCCACAGCACCAGTGCCGTGTAGGTGGCAATGCCGCTGGCGGTAATGGCGATACTCTGGCCGAGGGGAACCAGAATGATGGCAACGGCAATGGGGAGCAGCAGCAGGGATACCAGGGGATTGGTGTAGCCGCCGGTCAGAAACAGCCAGCCGCCAATCAGCATGATATCCGCCAGCAGTCCGGCACTCACCGCCAGTGAGGAAGCCGGAGGCCTGCGCGTGAACCAGAGCCAGCCCAGAGTGGCCAGTACACCGTATCCCAGGCACAACAACAGGGCCCCGGTTTCGTGCGCCAGGGTGATCATCGTTTCCACAATAGCAAGCGCGACCAGCTGGATCGTCACGATCGCCAGTCTCATGCCGAGCAGGTAACGGGCCGCCTGGCGGATACCGGTTTGGGAGTGAGTGAGCCATTCCATGTCACGGATTCTATCCCCGGCCCTTCGCCAGGGATACCCCCTTCGGGGTGCGGCATTGTGTCCCAAGCCAGTGGGCAGGTCGGTCCTTATCATTACCGGCAACTAACCGACTTTCCCTCTCCCGTAATGGTAAGGAATCCACGAGCATGACCGTAAAACCCATGGCGCGCATCATCGGCCTGACGCTGGCCGGATGTGTCACCGCTCCAGGCTTTGTACAGGCTCAGGATGATGATCGATTGCTGATCAGAGTCACCGAAGGCCAGTCTGCCGAGGCGGCCCGGTTGTCCGAGGCAGCGCTGGCCCCGGAACCCGTATCGAGACTGGATTCGGAGCCCTCGGTATCGCTTTCCCGTCTTGGCGGTCGTGGTCTGGATCCGGTGATTCACGGGCAGGGTCAGGAGCGGGTGGATGTGTTACTCGATGGCATGCGGGTCGAGGGGGCCTGCCCCAACCGGATGGACCCGCCCACCAGCCGGCTCAGTTCGGCGTTACCCCAGGTACTGGAGGTGCGTACCAGCAATCGAACCCTGCGCTGGGGCCCCATTGCCGGCGGGCAGGTGGTGGCCTCGACGGCAGCGCCGGGCTTCGCCGACGGCAACCGGACCACCGGCCATCTCACTATCGGTGGCTCTGATAACGGTGAAGGCCGGCTGGTCAATGGCAGTGCCGCTGTGGGCGATCGGGAGAGCTTCTTGCGTCTTTCTGCCGGTTATGAGGAAGCGGACGATTACGAGGATGGTGATGGCAACGACGTCCGGAGTGCCTTCAAGAACACCGAAGGTCGTCTGGACGGTGCCTGGACGGCGGACAGCGGCTTCTATGTGAAAGGCCTCGTGAGTCGCCAGGAAGAGCGGGACGTCAAGTACGCCTCCGGCATGGATGCCCCGAAGACCGACACCGACATGTACCGCCTGGAACTGGGGGCGCCGGTGGCCAGTGGTGGCTGGAACCTGATGGCGTGGCAGGCGGATGTGGATCATGTGATGGACAATTTCAGTCTGCGTGAGCCGCCGGTGATGATGGGCATGCCCATGAAAATGCAGACCCTCTCGGAAACCCGGACTCAGGGCGCGCGGCTGGTGCTGGACCAGACCGTCAACTACACCAGGGACATCGCTGTCGGTGTGGATGTGGAGAGCAACACCTGGGATGCCACCATGTACAACGGCATGGATCTGACCAACGAAGCGTCGTTCCTGTGGCCCGATGTGGAGCGTGATCGGGTCGGGGTGTTTGCTGAAGCCTTCCATCGTATCCGGATCAACATGCGCCTGGGCGCGGGCATCCGGTATGACCGGGTTGAAATGGATGCCAACCGTGCCGACGAGACGTTCACCATGCAACCCGATGCCATGCCCATGTCGTCGGCATCGATCTACCAGAATGTCTATGGCGTAACCGATACCAGAGCCACCGACGATAACATCAGCGGTTTCATGACCGGCGAATGGCGGGTCTCGCCGCTCAACACCCTGGAACTGACCGCGTCTCACAGCGTCCGCTCCCCCGGCGTCAATGAGCGCTATGTCACCAAGGGCACTGCCTGGGTCGGCAATCCGGACCTCGAGACCGAGAAACACCACAAGCTGGAGCTGAGCCTGGCCGGGCAGAATGACGGCTGGCACTGGCGCCCGGCAGTGTGGGTGGATGAAGTGGACGATTTCGTCCTGCGCTACGAGCCTGCACCGGACGTTATCCGTTACCGGAACATCGATGCCCGCCTGCTCGGTGTAGAGGGCGAGCTGGGCTGGAGCAACGGCACCTGGAGTGCCACCGGCAAACTGGCCAGTGTCCGCGGCACCAACCGCGACACCGATCAGCCGCTGCCGCAGATTCCGCCCGTACAGTACATCCAGACCCTGGGCTGGCACCACCTGGGGCATACCGTCCAGGCGGAATGGATGCTGGCGCGCCGGCAGGACCGGATTGATGAAGACTCCGGCCTCGACCCGAGTACGTCTCCGGGCTATGGCGTGTTCAACCTCAATGGCAGCCACCCGCTGATGGAATACCTCACGCTGAGCTGGGCAGTGGATAACGTGTTTGACAGGACCTGGGCGCCCCACGTCAGCCGGGAAGACCTGTTTACCGGCGAGGCCTACCGGGTGAACGAGCCGGGCCGGACTTTCCGGACGGCGCTGACCGCGCGGTGGTAAGTCACGCAATGGCGGTTACCCGCTTCTCATAGCCGGCGGGTGACTTTTGGCCCTGCATGGATCCAACTCCTCCATGTGGGGCTTTTTTTGTGTCATATCAAAGCACTCCGACCCTGATGGACTATGCTTTTCTTCGACACACGTTCCTGTGTGACGCCAGCATTGCTACCATGATGTTATTAGCAAATAACCCAGAGGAATTTGTCGCCCATGGTTTCCCATCCATTCAGTCGCCTCAGATTGGTGGCGGTCACCCTGTTGATGCCGGCGCTGGCGCTCGCCCAGCAAGAGGAGCTGGCCGTTGCCGAGGTGGAGCGGGCACCGATCGAGGAGACGGTGCACCTGGACGGAGTTATCGAGGCGGTCCAGCAGAGTACCGTCTCGGCCCAGACCAGCGGCACGGTGCTGAAGCTCCCCTTCGATGTGGACGATTCAGTGGCGGCGGGAGACCTGATTGTTCAGCTGGAAGACAGTGAGCAGCGGGCGCGCCTCAGCCAGGCCCGCGCCGGTTTGGAGGAGGCGACCGCAGCGCTGGCCGATGCCCGCCAGCGGTTCGAGCGAATCGAAGCTGTCCATGAGCGGGGCCTGGTATCACGCCAGGAGTTTGATCAGGCCCGGAACAACCTGGCCGCGGCCCGGGCCCGGGTGGAGCGGGCGCAGGCTGCCGTTGCCGAGGCCGAGGAACAACTGAGCTATACCCGCATCGAGGCCCCGTATGGGGGAATCCTCACCGAACGCCATGTGGAGATCGGGGAAGCGGTCAATCCCGGGCAGCCGCTGCTCAGCGGGCTGTCCCTTGAACAGCTGCGTGTGGTGGTGGATCTGCCCCAGAAATACGCGGACCTGGCTCGCACCGAGCGTCGGGCGACGGTGACACTCTCCGACGGAAGGGCACTGGAAACCGGCGCAATGACTTTCTACCCATACGCTGACCCGGCCACCCATACCTTCCGCCTGCGTATGCGTCTGACCGAGCCCAACGGCTCCCTGTTTCCGGGAATGCTGGTGAAAGTGAGTGTTCCGGTCGGCGAACGGGAATCCCTCTGGATCCCGGCCAGCAGCCTGATCCGGCACAGTGAACTGAGGGCCGTCTTTGTCCTGGACGATCAGGATCGACCCCGTTTGCGACAGGTGCGGAGCGGCACTTTGGATGGGGACCGCCTCGAGGTCCTTGCGGGACTGAGCGAGGGCGAGCGGGTTGTCCGCAATCCGGGGGTTCTGCTCGGTAGTGACCGGCTCGATCTGTCCGGTCCTGGCCAGGAGGAAGGCCAGTGAGTGAGGAACTGCCCCGAGTCGGTCCCTCCGGCGCCATTGCCAGGGTTTTCCAGGACAACAAGCTGACACCACTTCTGGCGATGCTGGCGATCGTGTTGGGTGTTCTGGCGGTAATCATCACCCCCAAGGAGGAAGAGCCCCAGATTGACGTCACCATGGCCGACATCATGGTGGGCTTTCCCGGTGCCAGTGCCCGGGAGGTCGAAAGCGCCATCGCCACACCGGCGGAACAGGTGATGAGCGAGATCCGGGACGTGGAACACGTCTATTCGGTCTCCCGCCAGGGCCAGGCGGTGATCACCGTCCAGTTCGAGGTGGGGGTGCCCCGGCAGGACGCTCTGGTGCGGCTGTATAACCAGGTCTACTCGAACCAGGACTGGCTGCCGCCGAACCTGGGCGCGACCCAGCCCGTGGTCAAACCCAAGGGCATCGACGACGTGCCGGTGATGACCCTGACCCTGTTTGACCCCACCGGGCGCCACGGGGGAGAGGAGCTTGCCCGGTTGGCGCACATGCTGGAGGTGGCTCTGAAACGGGTACCCGGTACCCGGGATGTCTATACCGTGGGCGGGGTGCCGGATCGCGTGGATGTTCTGTTTGACCCTGCGTTGCTGGCGGGTTTCCAGCTTACCGTCGGGGATGTCCGGAATGCCCTGCAGTCGGCCAATACCAGTAGTCAGGAATCCCGGATCACCCGTAACAATCTGTCGATTCCGGTCCAGGTCGGTACCCTGCTGGAAACCGTCGAGGATGTCCGCAGCCTGGTGGTGGGCATGCACAACGGGGCGGCCGTGCACCTTGAAGATGTCGCGGAGGTTCGCCGGGGTGGCACGGTCGTGGACCAGAGCGTGATGACCGGATTCGGCCCCGGCCAGCAGACCGGCAAAGCCGGCGAGCCCGGACAGGTCTATCCGGCGGTGACCCTGGCAGTGGCTAAAAAGCCGGGTGAAAACGCCATCGATATCACCACCGCTATCCAGCAACGTCTGGACCTGCTGCGCAACCGGGCCCTGCCGGTGGGGGTCGAGGTGCTTGTTACCCGGGATTACGGCGAGACTGCGTCCCAGAAGGCGCGCAAACTGATCACCGATCTCATTTCCGCTACTCTCGCAGTGATGATCCTGGTGCTCGCCGCCATGGGCTGGCGCCAGGCGCTGATCGTCGGAATCGCGGTCCTGATCACTCTGCTGCTGACCCTGGTGTTCTCCTGGGCCTGGGGCTTCACGCTCAATCGGGTGTCGCTGTTTGCCCTGATTTTCTCCATCGGCATCCTGGTGGACGACGGGATTGTCATTACCGAGAACATCAACCGCCGCATTCAGAACTCGCGCCGCGCGGTAAAGGACATCATCCCGGTGGCGGTGGACGAGGTGGGTACTCCCACCATCATGGCCAGCCTCACCATCATGGCGGCTCTGATTCCCATGGCTTTTGTCAGTGGCCTGATGGGGCCCTACATGAGTCCGATCCCCATCAACGCCTCGGCCGGCATGGTGATTTCCCAGATCGTGGCCTTTGTGGTGGCCCCCTGGCTGGCTTTCCGGCTGCTTCGCCACAAGAAAGGCCAGGCCGCCGACGAAGCCGCGGAGGCCTCGAATTCCGCCGACGGCGTCAGTCCCACGTCGCTGCGGATTTTCCGGACAGTTCTTTCACCCTTCCTCGGAGAGCACGCCTGGCGGCGCCGGCTCCTGGCGCTGGGGGTGGTGCTGTTAACGGTCGGGGCGGCATCCTTGCCGGCGTTCCAGGCAGTGATCCTGAAAATGCTGCCGTTCGACAACAAGTCGGAGTTGCAGGTCGTGGTGGATATGCCTGAACGCACGCCCATGGAGAAAACCCAGCGGGTGCTGCTGGAGATGGGTCATTACCTGGAGACCGTAGACGAGGTGGCCAACTGGCAGACCTATGCAGGCACCGCCTCACCAATCAATTTCAACGGGCTCGTGCGGCAGTATTATCTGCGCGGTGATCCCTACCACGGGGATGTCCAGGTCAATCTGGTGGGTGAGGAGAACCGGGAGCGGCAGTCCCATGCCATTGCCCAATCGTTGCGCGGGCCGCTCACGGCCATCGGTGACCGTCACGGTGCCGAGGTCAAGATTGTGGAAGTGCCGCCGGGCCCTCCGGTTCTTTCACCGGTGGTGGCCGAAATCTACGCGGTGGATAACCAGCGCCGTGCCGAACTCGCAACCCGGGTGGCTGAGGGCATGACCAAGATCCAGGGGCTGGTGGATATCGACACCACCCTCGAGGCACCGACCCGACAGTGGGAGGTCGTGGTCGACCGGGCCCGTGCGGCCCGGCTCGGCGTGGCCCAGGCCCAGGTGGTGGGTGCGTTGCAGACCGCCCTCGGTGGCCGGGGGGTGAGTTTCCTGCATGACGACCATGCCAAATACCCGGTACCGATCCGGATTATTCTGGGCGAGGGCGACAAGGCACAGCCTTCGGCGCTGTTGTCGGTGAAGGTACGCAGCCGGAGTGGCCAGCTGGTTCCGCTGGCCAGCTTCGCCGAGATCCGGGAAGCAGACTGGATGGGCGCAATCTATCACAAGGATCTGCTGCCGGTGACCTACGTGACGGCCGATATGGCCGGGGAGGTTGATTCACCGCTCTACGGCATGTTTGCCATGGTGGACCGGCTCAAGCAGGATCCGGATGCGCCCGAACAGTTTTTCATCAGCCCGCCCCCGTTGCCGGAGAAGGGTACCCTGAAATGGGACGGCGAATGGCAGATTACCTACGAGACCTTCCGGGACATGGGGGCGGCCTACAGCGTGGGCGTGTTCATGATCTTCGTGTTGCTGGTGGCCCAGTTCCGGTCCTACGTCCTGCCCCTGGTGGTGATGGCACCCATACCGCTGACACTGATTGGCATCATGCCGGGCCATGCTTTGCTGGGACGGGAGTTCACCGCCACCAGCATGATCGGCATGATTGCCCTGGCAGGCATTATCGTGCGCAACTCCATCCTGCTGGTGGTGTTTATCCGGCAGCTTCTGGATGAGGGGGTCGATCTGGGCGAGGCGGTGATTCTGGCGGGCGCCGTGCGTATCAAGCCCATTGCCCTCACCGCGATCTCCGCGATGGTGGGCGCTTACTTTATCCTGAGCGATCCGATCTTCAACGGTCTGGCGATCTCGCTGGTGTTCGGCCTGGCCATGTCCACCCTGTTCACCATCGTTGTGGTCCCGCTGCTGTACTACAATCTGGCCCGGTGCAAATGGCTTTGACAGTGATTATCGGGTGGGCCAGTAGCGCTGCATCTCCACAAACAGGAAGGAGGCACTCCAGGTGATCAGTACCAGGCCGGTCAGGCCCTCGATGCCGGTCAGGTACCGAAGCGGGCCGAGGGGTTCGACATCGCCATAGCCGACGGTGGTGAAGGTGGTGAAAGAAAAGTAGGCGCAGTCCAGCAGGGTACCGTTAAAGTTACCGATGAGTTCGCCCCAGCCCTCGGCGTGGTGCATGAGGTAATAGGAAACGGCAAAAAGCCATACCTCCAGGGAATGGGCGGCCAGGCAACCCAGTACCGCAACAATCAGGCGAAAGTGGTGGCTCTGGCGCATATTGGCAAGCAAGCCGCTCAGGCGGACCAGTACGGCGTTATGGAGCACCACGGCCAGGCACACGACTGCCACGTTCAGTAACGTCACCAGTAGCAGGTTAACGTGGGGTTCCATAATCGGCAGCTCCACCAGTCGAAATAAAATATCGTCCCTTTCCTCGAGGGGGGATCTGAAATCAGACGCTGATTGTATAGTAGATTCAATGCCTTCGCGTGTCGCCCCGTAATCAACCAGACAGGCCAATCACTGATGCTTAAACGTTTTCTGCCGCTGATTATCCTCGCTATCGGATTTGCCGGCTTTGTTTTCCTGAAGGCAACCCGGCCGGATCCGGCGGAGGTCAGTGCCTCCGAACGTAGCTGGCAGGTGGATGTCCAGACCCTGGAGCCCGGCACTCATACGCCGGTAGTGCCGCTCTATGGCGAAATCGTGGCACCGGAACAGGTGGATATCACCGCCACCCTGGCCGGCCGAGTGGCGGAGCGTCCTGTCGCCGAAGGTGAGGCAGTCCGGCAGGGAGATCTGCTGCTGGCCCTGTCGGATGAGGATATTGCCCCGGTGTTGGCGCAGGCCCGGGCACAGGTGGATGATCTCAGGGCCCAGATCCGGTCCGAGCAGGTTCGGTTCCGTAATGATCGCACGGCGCTCGAGAGCGAACAGGCGATTCTCGAGAACGCCCGCCGGCAGTATGAGCGAGTCCGGTCCCTGGTGGACCGCAACCTGGCTTCCCGCGAGAATCTGGAGGCCGCCACCGATGGCCTGGCCCGGGCGGAGCTGACCGTCAGCAGCCGGCAACGGGCCATTGATGAACATCCGGCCAGGCTTCAGAGCCTGCAGGCGAAGCTCGAACAGGCCAGTGCCAACCTGGCATCGGTGCAACGGGATGCCGAACGCGCCCGCGTTGCCGCTCCCTTCGATGGTGTGGTCACTGGCATAGAGGTGGCCGCCGGTGATCAGGTGGCGCGTAACGAGCGGCTGATGTCGGTCTACCCGGTGGAGGGGCTGGAGCTGCGGGCGCGGGTACCGGAGGTGTTCCGGTCGGAACTCCTGGAGGCGTTGGCGAGGGGCGACCAGCTGATGGCGACCGCCGAGACCGGTCACCGGTTCAGGCTGGTCCGGTTTGCCGGCCTGGCGGACCCGGCCGGGACCGAGGCCATCCTGGAGCTGGTCGGTAAACCGGGTGGCTTGCGTCCGGGCGGGCTGTTGCCGGTGACTCTGCAACGGCCTCCCAGGCCCGGTACGGTAACAGTGCCGTTCAGTGCGCTCTATGGCGCAGGCAGTGTCTACCTGATGGATGAGGACAACCGGATGCGGCGAGTGGAGGTTCAGCGGATCGGTGAGGCGCGCGACAGTAATGGCGAACGTCAGTTGCTGATTGCAGGTGACCGGCTGCTCCCCGGGAGTCGTCTGATCACCACACACCTGCCCAATGCCGTTACCGGACTGAAAGTCACCGTCGCAGCGGTGGACGGGGAGGCTGCGCAATGAAGCGCAGGAAGGGTGTGATCGGATTTTTTGTCCACCACCGGGTGGCGGGCAATCTGGTCATGTTGGTCATGCTGCTCGGCGGCGCGCTGGCACTGACCCGAATGAACATCCAGTTCTTCCCGACGTTTGCCCTCGATGTGGTCAGTGTCCGGGTGGTGTGGAGCGGTGCCTCGGCCGAAGATGTGGAGCAGGGCATCACCGACCCACTGGAGCAGCGCCTGCGCAGTGTCAATGGCCTGAAGAAGATGACCTCCACCTCGGCCCAGGGGGTGTCCTCGATCACCCTGGAATTCGAGGAAGGTACCAATCCGATCCAGGCGCTGGATGACGTGCGCCAGCAGGTGGACGAGTTCAACAACTTTCCCGCCGATGCCGAAGAGCCCCAGGTCACCCGCCTGGAGCGGTACGAACCCGTGGCGCGGCTGTTGGTCTATGGCGATATGGATCGCGGTGAGTTGCGCCAGCTGGTATACCGCTACGAGGACGAGTTGCTGGAGCGGGGCATCGACCGCGTGAACATCCGTGGGCTTCCGGAGCAGCAGATCAGCATCGATGTGCCGGTGGAGCGCCTGGAATCCCTGGACCTGTCGCTGGACCAGATTGCCGATCGGGTTGCCGCCATCTCGCGGGATCTTCCCGCCGGCTTGCTGGCGCAGCAGGACGCCACCCGGGAACTGCGTTCCGTGGAGCAACGTCGCAGTCCCCAGGACTTCGAATCCATACCCGTGCTCAGTGGCGACCGCATCCGGCTGAGGCTCGGCGATATTGCCATCATCCGCCAGGAATCCAGGGATAACCAGACAACGCTCGAGAACGGCGGTATGCCCGCAGTTGAGCTTCAGCTCCAGCGGGCGGAGAACGGCAACTCCCTGGCGGCAGCCCAGGTGCTGGAAGACTGGCTGGCAGATACCCGACCGGTGCTGCCGCCGTCCGTGCACATTGAGGTGTACGACGAAACCTGGCAGTTGCTGGACGACCGGATTTCCCTGCTGGTGAAGAACGGCCTCGGAGGCCTGGTGCTGGTCATCTGCCTGCTCTACCTGTTCCTGCCGGGGCGGGTGGCCTTCTGGGTGGCCGTAGGGATTCCCACAGCGTTCCTGGCGGCGCTGGCGGTGCTCTGGCTGGCGGGTGGCTCCATCAATATGATTTCCCTGTTTGCCCTGATCATGGCGCTCGGTGTCATCGTCGACGATGCCATAGTCGTGGGGGAGGACGCCGATGCCCATGCCCGCATGGGGGAACCGTCGATCTATGCCTCGGAGGGCGCGGCCAAGCGCATGGTCTGGCCGGTACTGGCCTCGTCCCTGACCACGGTGGCGGCCTTCATGCCGCTGCTGGTGGTGGGCGGCGTGATCGGCAATATCCTGGGCGATATTCCGACGGTGATGATCTGTGTGCTGGTGGCCTCGCTGGCGGAGTGTTTCATCGTTTTGCCGGCACACCTGCGTCATGCCTTCATCCCTCGACGAGGAAAAGCCGGCGCCGACGGCGAAAATGCCCCTGAGGGTAATCCGGTGGCACGCCTGCGCAAGGGCTTTGAACAACGATTCGATGGCTTTCGCGAGGGCCGTTTCCGCCGGTTCTCCCGTCTCAGTCTCAGGTATCGGGGCGTCACCGTGGCCAGCGCCCTGGCCCTGGCAATCGTGACGGTGGGTCTGTTGGCCGGTGGTCGGCTCGGATTCAACTTCTTCCCGACCCCGGAGCCCTCGGTATTCTATGCCAATGCCAGCTTCGTGGCCGGTACCGACGAGCGCACGGTCGATCGCTTCCTGAAACAGATGCAGCAGGCGTTGAACGAGACCGAGCAGGCGTTCGGCGGTGACCTGATCCTCCATGCCGTCACCACCCAGGGTGCTACCCAGGGCGCCGAGGGCACGTCCCGAAACGGGGATGAACTGGGCTCGATGCTGGTGGAGCTGGTGTCGTCGGACCAACGTTCCGTACGCAACCCGGAGTTTATCCAGGCCTGGCGGAGCCGGCTGTCGCTGCCTGCGGGCATCGACAATCTGACTATCTCTGAGCGCCAGGCTGGTCCTCCCGGCCGTGATGTGAACGTCCGCCTGACCGGTGAGGATGCGGAGCGACTCAAACGCGCCGCCGATGAACTGGCCCAGGCACTGGCGACCCTGCCCGGCGTGCTCGACGTAGAGGACGATATGCCCTGGGGGCGGGAGCAGCTTATCTACCAGGTCAGTCCCTACGGTGAAGCCCTGGGTCTGACGACCGCGGATCTGGGCCGACAGCTGCGCGCGGCCTTTGACGGCCGAATCGCCCAGATTTACCAGGACGGCCGGGATGAAGTGGAAGTGCGGGTCCAGCTGCCACGGGACCAGCGGGAGCGGTTGTCGACCCTGGCCCGCATGACCATCCGGGTTCCCGATGGTCGTTTCGTGCCATTGTCCCAGGTGATGAATCTGGATCATCGACAGGGCTTTCAGGCGCTGCGCCACGCCGACAGCAAGCTGGCGGTGGAGGTTACGTCCGCCCTGAACACCCGGGTGGCCACCACCGACCAGATCCTGGACAGCCTGCAGGCTGAAGCCCTGCCCGATATTGCCAGCCGGTACGGGGTGCGTTACAGCTTCGAGGGCCGGGCCGCAGACCAACGGGAGACCATGGCGGATATGAGGACCGGCCTGATGATCGGCCTGGCCCTGATGTATGTGGTGCTGGCCTGGGTGTTTGCGTCCTGGAGCCTGCCCCTGATCGTCATGGCCATCATTCCCTTTGCCCTGGTCGGTGCGTTGCTGGGCCATTGGTTTATGGGATTACAACTGACCATCCTGTCCCTGTTCGGTCTGTTTGGCCTGTCCGGGATTGTGGTGAACAATGCCATCATTCTTGTTGCCTTCTACAACCAGCAGCGGCAGAAGGGCCTGGAGATCCAGGAGGCCCTGAACGAGGCAGCGGTGCAGCGGGTGCGGGCGGTATTATTGACCTCCCTGACCACTATTGGCGGCCTGCTGCCGCTCCTGTTCGAGACGTCACTGCAGGCGCAGTTCCTGATTCCCATGGCCACCTCCATCGCTTTTGGGCTGGGGCTGTCGACGTTGCTGGTGCTGTTTGTCATCCCGGCATTGCTGTCCTGGCTGGAGCAGTTCCGTGAATGGCGCGCACAACGTCGCGGAGAGCACGCCGAGCCCCTTGGGGCCCAGTCGTGAAGCAGCAGGAGGAATTATGAGCCAGCCGGTGCTGGACGCCAGGGATCTGGGGAAATCCTTTGCCAGCGGAGCGGAACGGATAGCGGTATTCTCCGGAGTGTCTGTTTCACTGGCGGCGGGGCAGTCCCTGGCGTTGATGGGCCGCTCGGGTTCCGGAAAGAGTACCCTGCTTAATCTTTTCTGTGGTCTGGAGCGGCCCGACAACGGAGTGATCACCCTGCTGGGCGAGCGCTTTGATTGCCGGGCGGTGGAAGGCTTTCGCGAGCAGGAAAAGCGCTGGGCCCGGCTCCGGCGACGCCAGGTCGGCGTCATGTTCCAGGAAGCCAACCTGATGCCGGCGCTGTCTCTGCTGGATAATGTCCGGCTTCGGGCCCGGCTGGCGGAACAGCCGCTGGAGCAGTGTCAGGCCTGGCTCGACCGCCTCGGAATCGGTGAGCTTGCCCGGCGCTATCCGGACCAGGTGTCTGGTGGACAGCGTCAGCGGGCGGCCCTGGCCATGGTGTTCGCCATGAACCCGGACCTGATCCTGGCAGACGAGCCTACCGGTAGCCTGGACCGTCGTACGGCCGAAGAAGTCAGTGCCGAGCTGTTCCGTTTGCAGGCCCAGACCGGTGTTGCCCTGGTTCTGGCCACCCACGATCCGGAACTGGCCGAGCGGTGCCGGATGACCCTCGACCTGGCACACGGGGCCGGGTCCGGTCGCGCGTCATGACGCTCTTTGCCGCTCTGTTCAGCCATTATCGACGCCACCCCCTTCAGCTGGTGGCACTGGCACTGATGATACTGGTGGCGACCACACTTTGGTCGGGCGTGCGACAACTCACCGAGCAGGCACGGGCCAGCCTGTCCCAGAGCGAACAGGTCATTGCCGGGCGCCAGCAGGTGCTTCGGGTGGACGGTGCCGGGCTGACCGTCAGCGATTTCGTTACCCTGCGCCGTGCCGGCCTCTGCGTGATGCCCTGGCTGGAAGTGCCACGGCAGGGGCAGGTAGGGGTGGTCATTGGCGTTGACCCTCTCGCGGCCGCCTGTTTCGATGGCGGGGGTGGGGCGTTCGACAACGCCGCGCTCCGGCTGGAGAGTGAACCCTTTGTCGATATCGGTGAGGCCGTCCGGCTGGCCCGCGAGTCACCGGCCGCCGAGCGGAGGCCGTCTCTGGTCCTGATTGCCTCCGGAAACGTCACCGCCGGGGCCTTGCCCGGGGGGTACCGGCTTGAAACCTTCGCCAGGGGGCCGGAGACGGGTGAACTCGGCGAGAGCTTCCTGCTCAACCTGGATGCCCTGGGGGTCCTGGTCCTGCTGATCACCGCCTTGTTGTTGCGTGCGGTCTATCGCCTCGGCATCGTCCAGCGCCGGGAAAGCTTCGCCCTGCTGCATCGTTTCGGTGTTCCCCCGGCCCGGATCGATCGATGGCTGATTATGGAACTCCTGACCCTGTCCGCACTTTGTATCCTTCCGGGGCTTTGGCTTGGCCGCGAGCTCGCGGGCCTGCTCGGTCAGGGTTTCGGTCGATCCCTTCAGGGTCTATTTGACGCACCTCTGTATTCGATATCCGGACAGTGGCTGGCGCCGGCGCTCAGCATGATGGCCGTGGTGCTGGTGGCCTGTCTGGCCGATTTCCTCGTGCCAGGTGGCCGGCGTGTTGTCGGCAGCCGGGGGCACGGCAAGCTGGCCGGCATACTTCTGGGCCTCGGTCTGCTCCTGGCCCTGCTGGGCCCATCCCTGATCTGGGTGTTCGCCGCCGTCGCCATCGTCTTTGCCGGGGCAGGGCTGCTTATACCGATCCTGATCTACCGGCTTGCTGAACGCGCCGCCTGTGCAAGGGCCGACCCGCTCGTTCGGTGGCGTTACCGGGAGCTGGCGGTCATGGCCAGGCAGCTGGCGTTGCCGGTTGTTGCTCTGCAGTTCACCTTCGCCATGGTGCTGGCGATCCAGGCTCTGGTCACAACCTTCGAGGACACCTTTGACCGCTGGCTCGCGCAGCGCCTGGAGGCCGAGCTGTATGTTCCGGTGCCGGAAGGGCGGTCGGGTGAGGCCGCGGCCCGGTGGCTGGCGGCACAGCCCGAACTGAAAACCAGTGGCGCCTGGCACCGGGTGATCCGCGGTCGTGCCGGCGTGTCTGTTCCCGGAGGTACCCAGACGCCGGTGGACGTTTTTGCCTTGTCACCGGTTTCCTCCCTGTTGACCGGTTGGGATTTGCTCGCCTCTGGCGATGATCCCTGGGCCAGCCTGGCCGGGGAGCAAGCTGTGCTGGTGAACGAGCAGCTGGCCCGACGCCTGGGCCTAAGTGTCGGCGACCGGCTTGAGCTCCAGTTGGCGGGACAGCGTTCGAATCTGCCGGTGGCCGGGATCTATGCCGACTATGGCCGGCCCGCCGGGGAGATACTGATCAACGGCAGGTTGCTTCCGGAACAATTCCAGCCGGAGTTCGAGAGTTTCTCCATCAGTCCGGGGGCTCTGTCCCGGGCCAGGCTGCGCAGCGGTCTTGAATCGGTGTGGCAGGTTTCCGACATTACCCTCCGCGACAACGAGGAAATCCGTGACCTTGCCACGGGCGTGTTCGACCAGACCTTCCTGCTGACCCGATCCATGACCGTCCTCACGCTGGCGCTGGCTGGCCTGGCCTTGCTGATCATGGGCTGGGTGTTCTTCACCGGCCGTGCCTGGTACTTCCGGCTGCTGGCCACCTGGGGGCTGTCCCGGCGGGAGGTGGCGGCGCAGCTGACGCGCCTGTCCGTCGGGCTGACTGGCCGTGTGGCGCTCCTTGCCCTGCCGTTGGGCATCTGGCTCACCTGGGTATTGGTGCACAGGATCAATCCCCTGGCGTTCGGTTGGTCGTTGCCGATGGCGGTATACCCGGGATTCTGGGTGGAACTGGTTGGACTCAGTCTGTTGATCGGCCTGGGCATCGCGCTGCTGATGGGCCGGCAACTGCGGGCCGGAGTGGCGATGCCGGCATCGGCGACCAGTATGACGGGAGGTGAGCGATGAGAGGGCTGGCCCTGATTGCCCTTCTGACGGTGGGGCTTTCCGGATGCTCGGAGGCTCCGGAACCGTCCGGGTTTGCCGGCCTGGGGGAGCGTGTGGATAAAACCGGCGAGCAGTCCTATCTGCAGCCGGGGCCGGCCACCGGCCTGGCGTTCCCGGCGGATCTGGGTCCTCATCCCCGCTACCGGATCGAATGGTGGTACCTGACCGCGAACCTGAGAACGGAATCCGGTCAGCCGCTGGGACTGCAATGGACCCAGTTCCGGCAGGCTCTGGAACCGCGTGAGCCGGATGCGGTGCCTGATCCTTCAGCGTGGCCACTTCAGGCCGCCTGGATGGCCCACGCCGCCGTGAGCTGGCAGGGCGAGCATGAATTTGCCGAACGTCTGGCCCGCGGCGATGTGGGTAATGCCGGGGCAACGGCTCGGCCGTTCTCGGTGTGGCTGGACCATTGGCAACTCGACGCCGTGGCGGATCGGCGGTGGCGGCTTCAGGTAACGGCCGGGAACTTTGCTTACGACCTGACCCTGAGGGTCTCGGATCAGCCGGTGGCTCACGGCATCAATGGTTTCAGTGCCAAATCCGACAGTGGTCAGGGGTCCATGTACTTCAGCCTCGTGGACATCGCCATCAGCGGCACCGTCACATTTCAGGGACAGGCCCTCGAGGTGGAGGGGCGTGGCTGGTTCGACCGGGAGTGGAGCAGCCAGTTTCTGAAAACCGGCCAGAAGGGCTGGGACTGGTTTGCACTGCACCTGGATTCGGGGGACAGGCTCATGGCCTTCCGGTTGCGCGAGGAAGGCAAGCCCTTTGTCTCGGGCACGTGGATTCCGGCATCGGGCCAGATACAGCCGTTGACGTCCGGGCAATTGGCCCTGTCGGTGGTCGAGCAACGCGACGGTGTCCCGGTGCGCTGGCAGATCGAGGTGCCTGAGCAGGGTGTGAGCCTGGAGCTTTCCGCGCCTGCAGGCGATTATATGAATCGGGGGCTCTACCCATACTGGGAGAGCCCCGTTGATGTCTCCGGCAGTCATACCGGAGAGGGGTACATGGAACTTACCGGCTACAGGTGATCGATCAGTCCAGCGATGTAGCACCGATCTTGTGGATGCTCACGTCCGCACCGTTGAACTCTTCCTCTTCGCTCAGGCGCAGTCCGGACACGGTCTTGACGATGCCATAGACGATCAGACCACCGCCAAAGGCGACAACAACGCCGGCCAGGGTGCCCACCAGCTGGGACATCAGGCTGACGCCGCCGAGTCCGCCCAGGGACTGCTGGCCGAAGATGCCACAGGCAATGGCACCCCAGACACCGCAGACACCGTGGAGCGGCCAGACACCCAGAACGTCATCCAGGCGTTCGATCTTGTCCTGGGCCCATTCGAACAGGTACACGAAGATGGCACCGGCGACACCGCCGGTAATCAGCGCGCCCACCGGGTGCATCAGGTCAGAACCTGCACAGACGGCGACCAGTCCGGCCAGCGGGCCGTTATGGATAAAGCCCGGGTCCTTCTTGCCCAGCACCATGGCGACCAGAATACCGCCAACCATGGCCATGAGGCTGTTGACCGCTACCAGACCGCTGATGCCATCGAGGGTCTGGGCCGACATGACGTTGAAACCGAACCAGCCGACGGTCAGGATCCAGGCTCCCAGGGCGAGAAACGGGATGTTGGAGGGCGCAATGGCCACGACCCTGCCGTTACGGTAGCGCCCTTTTCGGGCACCCAGCAGCAGGATGGCCGCCAGTGCAACCCAGCCGCCGACTGCATGCACCACGACAGAGCCGGCAAAGTCATGGAACGATGCACCAAACTGGCTCTCCAGCCACGCCTGGAAACCGTAGTTGCCATTCCAGATCAGCCCTTCGAAGAAGGGGTAGACCAGGGCCACGATCAGGCCGGAGCCGATCAGCATCGGGTAGAACTTCGCGCGCTCGGCAATGCCGCCGGAGATGATGGCCGGGATGGCCGCAGCGAAGGTC
This sequence comes from Marinobacter sp. C7, assembly GCF_022343555.1. Taxonomy (GTDB): domain Bacteria; phylum Pseudomonadota; class Gammaproteobacteria; order Pseudomonadales; family Oleiphilaceae; genus Marinobacter. Next base: position 613,637 of record NZ_JAKQZH010000002.1, read on the forward strand.
ATGAGAAAGAAGAACTTGACCAGTTCATAGCCATTGCCGGCGGTCAGTTCGCTGGCACCGGTCATGAAATGGCTGCCATAGGCAATGTAGTAACCGACGAAGAAATAAAGCACGGCGGAGACGCCGAAATCGGTCATGATCTTGACCAGGGCGTTGACCTGGTTCTTGTGCCGGACGGTGCCGACTTCCAGGAAGGCAAAGCCGGCGTGCATGGCCAGCACCATGATGGCACCGATGAGAATGAACAGCGTGTTGGCGCTCTCCGTCAGGGTATGTACTGCACTCGTGATGTCCACGGGTTGATGCTCCTGATGTTGTGATATCGGTCTCTGCGGACCGCTGATGCATTGACAGAGGGCACAACAAGCAAGAGGTGTTCCAAAACAATGCAAATCAAGAGCGGGAAAGGGGTTGAGCGTATAGTTGGGATGGATCTTCCCGAAAATTTCCGTCTATCTGCACGAAAACGGTGCATTTCCGGGGAGTGTGCACCTATCTGGTGACGTCCGGATCGGATGCCGCGAGCGATTCCTGGTGTTCTTTCCAGGCCGCGTAGCGGTGCAGGTCGGACTCCACCAGCTTGAGGCACAGGGCGACCACGCCGGCGTCGTCCAGGAAGCCGAAGGCGAGAATGATGTCGGGAATGAAATCGAGCGGGTTTAGGACGTACAGCAGGGCACCGGCCATTGCGGCAATGGATTTCCAGGGCACCGAGCGGTAGTTGCCATACCAGTAGTCCCGGATCATCGAGAACATCAGCTTGATGTCCGCGCCAAAGCGCTTGAGCTTGCCGCTGCCTTTGACTTTCTCTTCGATCGCCCGCTGCCGGTCCAGCAGGGTTTCCAGATCCTGCCGGTGGACTTTCGATGCCTCTGCATCCAGCTGTTCTTTGGCGTTTCGCTCGCTGAAGAGCGCCATGCTCTGACCTCACACTATCTTCCCGAATCAAGATCTTTATCATCGCCGATCGCTCCGGGTCATGTCACGGGTGGATCAGTCCCCGATCAGGATCAGTATCGGTGCCGCAGGTGCTCCGGAATCTGGTTGATCAGGCGTTCGACCAGGGCCTCGAAAGCGTCGTCGATCGGACGGGTGTCCAGATCCGGCTCGACAATCATCAGCAGATGACGGACCGCCTCGGCGGTCGATAGCTGGCCTTCGGCCGGTCGGCGGCGGATCCGGTAGCGGCCTGGCGGCGGATCGGCGAAGTGGTAGGCGGGCAACCCGGCCAGTTCCGGATTCAGATGCAGGAGCCTGGAAGCCTTCCGCCAGGTACCGTCGAGGACGATCCAATGTCTGATTTCGGCGGCGTTCCGGCTTGTGACCGGCTGGCTATCCGGGCCGGGAAACAGCAGGGCAGCGCCTGCTTGCGGTAGCGCTTCCGGTGGCAGGCACTCGGCCACCTGTACCGACAGATTGGTGAGCGTCTGCCGGAGCAATCGGACAGTGCCCTTGCTGTGGCCCGCTTCACGGGGGTGTTGAACGATGGTGATCGGAGTCGAATTCGGCACCGGTCTGCAGACGTCGCAGACGCAGATGCGCGGGTGCTGCCCACACTGCTCACACACCGGTCTCGCCACGGGTTCAGCCCACGAAAATCCGTTTGGCCAGGCGGGCTCCGCGCCAGCCGCGGATCGCCAGGGTCGTAACGAGGCCGCTGATCATGGCGCCGACCACACCGCAGGTCAGTACGTCCTGGCCGGTCAGGTAGAGCCCGGGGATCGGGGTTTTCGGCCTGAGCCAGTCCTGTTCGAACCGCTCCGGGTTGTGGTCGAGGCCGTAGAGCTCGCCCCGGCCGTAGCGGCAGAACCAGGCCGTCGACAGCGGTGTGGAGGTCTCCACATAGTCCACCTTTCCACGCAGTTGAGGCAGTTTCTGGTACATGATTTCCAGCAGCTGATCGGTGATCCGGGCCTTCAGGGCCTCGTAGTCCTTGCCCCGCTTGCCCCAGATGGTGTCTTGCCAGGGTTCGAACATGTCCCACGTCGTCGGAGCCACGATCTCGATGGTGGAGGTCCCGGGCCAGCGATTCTGGTAATCGGGATCCTTGGCGGCGGGGAAGGAAACGTAGACCACGGGGTACTCGCTGTGGTCCGGGTCCTTGAGGAACTGCGCCACGTTATCGTCGTGGTTGGCGCTCGGGTAGATCCAGTAGTTGGTCCGGGGCAGTCCCAGCTCTTCCGGTGTGCCTTTCAGGCCGATGTAGAGACCAATGTGGGGCATGGACGGCGTGATGTGTTCACGTTTGCTCCGGTAGCCGGCGATGTTACGGCCTTCTTCCGGCAGCAGTTTTTCGAAGGTATTGATGATGCCGGCGTTGCTGATTACCCGGGGTGCGCGGATCTCCTCGCCATCGGCCATGCGCACACCGACGGCACGGCCTTTCTCCAGCAGGATGTCAGTCACGTCGGCGTAGGTGAAGACCTCACCGCCGGAGGCCTGGATCACCGGAATGATGGTTTTGGCAATTTCCGAGGCGCCACCGACCGGGTAGAAACCGCCATAGAGATAGTGCTTGGCGATCAGGGCGTGGACCATGAAGCTGGAATGGCTCGGCGTGACGCCGCAGTCGCCCCATTGCCCGGTGATGGCCCCAATCAGTTCCTCATTATCCGTGAGCTCGCTCAGAACGTCCCGGGTGGTTCGGTTGAAACAGTCCGGCAGGGCGACATCCAGCCCCTTGTGAACCAACGGGTCGAGGATGCCGGGGGTCAGCTTGGACAGGGTATACCACTGCATGCCGTCGGCGATCTTGCCCAGCAACCGGATGTAGCCGTCAATCGCCTCGCGCTCGTCCGGGAAGGCTTCCAGCAGGGACTGGCGCAGGCCCTCTTTGCCGGCCCGCAGGTTGACCACCTTGTTGCCCAGATAGAAACGATCGTAGACCTCATCCATCGGAGCCCATTGCAGCTTGCCGTCGGTGATGTAATCAAACAGGCGACGGCCGAGGGTGTGGGGCGAGCCCATGTCGCCGATGTAGTGTACGCCCACGTCCCACTCATAGCCGTTGCGGGCGTAACTGTGGGTGTAGCCGCCGGCGGTGTAGTGCTGCTCCAGGACCAGGACTTTCTGGCCAGCTTTGGACAGGCAGGCGGCGGTGGTAAGACCGCCGATGCCGGAGCCGATCACGATGGCATCGTAGGGACCTTCGAGGCGGTTGGCCCGGTACCGTCGGCCGATACGGATGGTACTGGGTTTGAGTTTGTCTGATGACGGACTGGTTACCACCACGCCTTCCCCCACATTTCCGGATTGGCCCAGTTGTCGGGATTGTTCCAGGCCCGTTTATGATTGTAAGTGTCCAGGTTGTAGGTGTAGAGGGTGAGCGGCCCCTGATGCGTGTCGATCTCGGCATGGCGCCGGAAGCCGAGGCCGATGAAATCGGTAAACGCCCAGCCGGGTGTCTCGCCCACCAGCACCGCTATCTGGTGCGTGCCGTAGTTGCGCAGCTGACCGAGCAGAAGTGCGCCCTCGTCGAACGGCAGGTGCTCCAGGGTATCGGTCACGAGGGCCAGATCCTTCACGGTATCCGGTGGCAGTCCGGCGTTGGGATCCGACATGTCGAGGGTTTGCAGGCTGGTGTCCGGTTTTCGGTCGCACCAGAGCCTGGCCACATCCAGGGCCGTTTTACCACAGCAGAGCAGGCTGCCCGGCTGCGCGGTGTCCAGGATGCGGGCGAGGATCGCGGCGGCATTAGGTTCAGGATTTGTCATGACAGGGGCCAGTCAGCTGCATCAACGGTATGGAGTCCCACGGGTTGCTCGGCGTGGCCGCCCCAGCGATCGATGAAGGTGCCGCAGGGATCGTACTGGTTCGCCTGTTTTTCCAGGTTGAACTGACGCAAGCCCCGGGGATCGGCGCCGACACCGGCCAGATACTGCCAGTTGCCGAAATTGCTGCCTACATCATAGTCGATAAGTTGCTCCTGGAACCACGCCGCGCCGTAGCGCCAGTCCAGGCCCAGCTCGTTCACAAAACAGCTGGCCACCAGTTGCCGGGCCCGGTTGCTGATGTAGCCGGTTTCCCGCAGCTGGTTCATGGCGGCATTGACGATCGGGTATTCCGTGTTGCCTTCACACCAGGCCTTGAAGCGATGACCATAGAAAGTGGCCGGCCGGCGCTTGCGCTGTACGCCATCCCGGCGAAACAGGTTGGCGCCGTGCTTGAGGGCATACCAGAAGAAATATTCCCGCCAGAGCAACTCGAACCAGAGCCAATAGGTGGACTCGTTGCTGGTTTCCCGACGCTCGTATTCGGCAATGCTCTCCGCCACTTCACGCACCGACAGGCAGCCATTGGCAAGCCAGGGGGACAATTTGGAGGAAGCGTCCCAGTTGTCCAGGGCATTGCGGGTTTCCTTGTAGCGGGCAATGCCATGATTGATAAACAGGAACTCACGGAGGCGGCTCAGGCCCGCATCCTCGCCACCGGTAAATTGCAAAGCATGGACCGGCTCGGGAATGGGCGGGCACTCGCCCCGGTTGTCCTCGGGAAAGCCGGGGGCCGGTGGTAGCGCCGTCAGGGTGCGGATGCGCATCTGCTCGCTGTACCGGTGCCCGGTTTTCTCCACCTGCTTTCGGAACTGGGAGAAGGTGTCGGGCAGCTCCGCCAGCGGCATCGGTAACGACCCTTCGGTGAACAGGGAGAGGGTTTCAAACTGCTGGAAGGCCGTACCGGGCAGCGCCTCCTTGAGGGCCTGCCACTGAGCGGCTTCCTCGGTGCCCGGCAGGCGCGAACGCACCACCCGGCCAATGCCATGGGCGTGGACCAGTTCCGGAATCACGTGTTCCGGTTGCCCAAAGGCAATATGCAGGCGCTGACCCATGGGCCGGAGACTGCGCTCCAGCGCCATCAGGCTTTGCCACAGGAAGCGCCAGCGATGGCTGCCCATGGCCTTGCTCTGCAGGCCCCCGGTGACAAACCAGCGCGGGTCCACCACATAAACACACAGCAGCATGTCCGAGCGGGCGGCGGCCAGCAGGGCAGTGTTGTCATGCAGGCGCAGGTCCCGCGTAAACCAGTAAAGTGTCTGCAACGTAGTTCCCTCCCTTACGGTGCAATGTCCCGTAATTACGGTCACTGCGTCAAACGGGATTGGCCCTGCCAGGAATGGTGCTAAAGTAAGTTGACTCAACCGGAACAAGGAGCCCGGAAATGATCAAGTCCCGCGCCGCGGTGGCCTTTGAAGCCAACAAGCCGCTTGAAATTGTTGAAGTGGATGTCGAGCCACCCAAAGAGGGCGAGGTTCTGGTGCGCATCGTGGCGACCGGTGTTTGCCACACCGACGCATACACCCTGTCCGGAGCCGACCCCGAAGGCCTGTTCCCGACCATTCTGGGGCACGAGGGTGGTGGTATCGTCGAGGCGGTCGGTCCAGGAGTGAAGGATCTTCAGGTTGGTGATCACGTGATCCCGCTCTACACCGCCGAATGCGGCAAGTGCAAATTCTGCACCTCCGGCAAGACCAACCTGTGCGGCGCCGTACGCGAGACCCAGGGCAAAGGCGTGATGCCCGACGGCACCTCCCGCTTCTCCTACAAGGGCCAGCCGCTGTACCACTACATGGGCTGCTCCACCTTCTCCGAATACACCGTGTTGCCGGAAATCTCCCTGGCCAAAATCCCCAGGGAAGCCCCGCTGGACAAGGTCTGCCTGCTTGGTTGTGGCGTCACCACCGGTATCGGTGCGGTGCTGAACACTGCCAAGGTTGAAGAGGGCGCGACGGTGGCCATCTTCGGTCTCGGTGGCATCGGCCTGGCGGCGATCATCGGCGCCAAGATGGCGAAGGCCGGCCGCATCATCGGTGTCGACATCAACCCGGGCAAGTTCGACATCGCCAAACAGCTGGGCGCCACCGACGTGGTGAACCCTAACGACTACGACAAGCCAATCCAGGAAGTGATCATCGAGATGACCGACGGCGGTGCCGACTACACCTTCGAGTGTGTGGGCAACGTCAAGCTGATGCGCGCCGCGCTCGAGGCCTGCCACAAGGGCTGGGGTGAATCGACCATCATCGGCGTGGCCGGTGCCGGCGAGGAAATCAGCACCCGCCCGTTTCAGCTGGTCACCGGCCGGGTCTGGCGCGGTTCCGCCTTCGGCGGCGTGAAGGGCCGCACCGAGCTGCCGTCCTACGTGGAAAAGGCGGAGAAGGGCGAGATCCCGCTGGATGTTTTCATTACCCACGAGATGAAGCTGGAAGACATCAACAAAGCCTTTGACCTGATGCATGAGGGTAAGAGCATCCGGTCGGTGATTCATTTCTGAGTCTGAGGGAAACTCCCCGGTCGCGTTTACGGCCGGGGAATAACAGACAGGCCTCCTACCAGTACTGTCGACCCCGCCCTCCTCACTTTGTTGCGCAAATATGACAAAGCCTGCGCATACGGGATAACCCCTACTTACTCGCTCTCAGCAGAATGGTTCCCACCACACAGGTGGCACAACAACAAGCTGACTGAGGGCATAGTATGTACAAAAACAATGCACTGCTTCGTCGGTTGGGTATGGCTCTGGGGCTGATGGCAGCCTCCACACTGGCTTCCGGAAGCCAGGATGAAAAACCCAACTTTCTTCTGATCGTGGCCGATGACCTCGGCTATTCGGACATCGGCGCGTTCGGCGGCGAAATCGAAACGCCGACCCTCGATGCCTTGGCGGATGAAGGCATCCGCATGACCAACTTCCACACCGCACCGACCTGTTCTCCCACCCGCTCCATGCTGTTGTCGGGTACCGACAACCACCAGGCAGGCATTGGCAACATGGCCGAATTGCTGACGGCGGAGCAGAAAGGCAAACCGGGCTATGAAGGTTATCTGAATGATCTGGTGGCCACCCTGCCGGAAGTCCTGCGTGACAATGGTTACAGCACATCAATTGCCGGTAAGTGGCACCTGGGCCGAACCGAAGAGCTGAGCCCGGCTGCCCGCGGTTTTGATCATTCCTGGGTGCTTGTGCAGGGGGGTGCCAGCCACTTTGATGACGGTCGCGCCATCATCGGGGTAGACCCGAAAGCGATCTACCTTGAGGACGGCAAGCAGGTTGAGGTCCCGGAAGGTTTCTTCTCCTCGGATTTCTATGCCGACAAGGTGATTTCCTACATTGACGCTGCCGGCGACAAACCCTTCTTCAGTTTTCTCGCCTTTACCGCGCCGCACTGGCCGCTGCAGGCACCCGACTCCTACATCAACAAGTACGAAGGCCGTTACGACGAGGGCTATGAAGCCATCCGTCAGCAACGCCTCGGCAAGATGAAGGAAATGGGCTTGGTGGGCCACGAGTTGGCGGCCAACGTGCCTTTTGACGAGTTGCCCAGCTGGGATGAATTGACGGACGAACAGCGCAAGATCGAGGCGCGCAAGATGGAAGTCTACGCCGCCATGGTCGACAACATGGACGACAACATCGGTCGCGTTCTTGCCCACCTGGAGAAAACCGGTGAACTCGACAATACCGTGGTGCTGTTCATGTCTGACAACGGCGCTGATGGCAACAGCCCTGAGGTACTGCCGAAGAACAAGGAGTGGATCGCCAATGAATACGATAACAGCTACGACAACATTGGCCGGCCCGATTCCTACATCTGGTATGGCCCGCAGTGGGGTCAGGTGAGCGCTACGCCTTGGCCAATGTGGAAAGGGTACCCGGCTCAGGGAGGGCTGGTTGTGCCTGCCATTCTCAACCTGCCGGGTGACGAGGCCGGTGGCGAGATCAGCCACGAGTTCTTCCATGTGATGGATGTCATGCCTACCTTCCTTGAGCTGGCGGGTATCGAGCAGCCGACCAGCCCCTATAACGGGCGCGACATCTTCGAGATCCAGGGTGTTTCCATGCTGCCGGGCCTGAATGGCAATGGCCCCGAGGATCGCGTGGTTGGCTGGGAGTTGTTTGGACGCTCTGCTGTGCGCATGGGTGACTGGAAAATTCGACTGCTGGAAGATCCCTACGGCCCGGGCCAGTGGCAACTGTTCGACCTGGCCAACGACCCGACCGAAACCACCGATCTGTCCGAGCAAGAGCCGGAAAAGCTGAAAGAGCTGCTGGCTGAATGGGACAACTATATCCGTCGGAATGGCGTCTTTCCGGCCGATCCTGCGGACATGCGGAAAGTCGGTTACAGCTTCACCACCTGCCTGTATGGCGAGTGTGTCGAGTAAGTCAAAACCAACTTTCCAGGCAGGAGATCGATGATGAAACTGATCAAAACTTTTCTGGCTGCTGCGGTTTCCGCGGCAGTCGCAACGCCGGCGCTGGCGGTCGAGCTGGACAAACCCGACTTCTATGGCTTCCTGAGTGCCGGGGCGCTGAAAGTCGAGGGTGAGGATGCTGAGGCGGATGCCTTTGAAATAGAACTCGGACTGCAGGGCAAGGTCGCTCTGGAAGAAAAACTCAACCTCAACTATGCCGTCGAGGTGGATCTGGCCGGCGCTGCCAACAGCGCTGACGATCCCTCGACCGGGCGTGACGGTGAAGCCGATATCCACGTGAAAGAGGCCAAGTTCTGGTTGCCCACCCGGTACGGTATGTTTGTGGTGGCGCCGCGGGGCACCAGTGGCCAGTGGCGAGATATCTATGGCCCGATCAATCATTACGAATACAACGAATCCCACGCCGATCTGAACCCGGATGGCATCTTTGCCCAGCCGGACCGGACCTCGGGCACCTTCGCCTATCACACCCCCTGGTTCCTGAACACCAAGCTGGTGGTGGCGGCGATCACCCTGAACGACAGCAACGATGAGAATGTTGATGGCCGTTCGATGCGGCTGGTGCACAGAAGCGGCAACCTCGGCGTGGCCATCGGGACCACGCTGCTGATGCAAAATCAGCTGCCGCCCTTTGCGACCGATGATTATCTGATCACTGCGGCGGGCGCCAGCTACAGGATCGGCGGGCTCACGCTCGGGGCGACCTGGGAGAATAACCGTAACGCGCCCTATCCCCTCGACCCTGAGGGCAAGGCGGATTATGACGCCTACGGTGTTTCAGCCTATTACCAGGCGGATAATGGCGCCGGGATCGCACTCGGGTTCAAGGAAAAGAACCATGATTACGATGCGGCCGATAATTCGGTGTACACCCTGAAAGTCGAACAGCGGGTCACCCCGGCGGTGAAGGTCTGGGCGGAAACCGGCCAGTATGATGAGCCGGCAGTTGTCGGGGGCGAGAAAGTCGTGGACACCAACTACGCCGTGGGCTTCAACGTAAGATTCTGACTCTGAAAGCGTCTTGCCCGGCTCAGTTCGCCTGAGACCGGGCCTTTTTATTGGAAGAGAACCCGGCTTTTACGTCGCTGGCGAACGGTCTCGGACGGAAGCTCGCCAAACGCCTCCTGATAGTGTCGGGTAAAGTGGCTCAGATGCTGAAAGCCGAAAGCAAAGGCTGCATCTCCCACGCTGATGTCAGCATTGGAACGCAACAGATCCCGAACCCCTTTGAGCTTGTGGCACAGAATGTATTTTGCCGGTGTGGTGTTGAGGTAGGTGCGGAACCCGGATTCCAGCGAGCGCCGACTGCTGCCGGACACCTGCAACAGATCAGCCACGGAGATGGGCTCCCGGAGATGGGCCTGTATCCATTCGGTCGCCAGTCGCACCCTGGCTGGCAGAATCGTCGGGCTGATTCGGGATGCCTGCAGGATCCGGTTCGAGAAATGCGTCAGTAAGAGGCTCTGCCACTGTTTCTGAAGGGCGGGATCCAGGTTTCCCTGACAAATTTCGTGTTGCTGCGCGATGCATTCAATGCCCTGGCGGATCAGGCGGGCATCCTGGTCATCCGGTGCCAGTACGGCGGAAGTTTTTCCCAGCACTTCCAGACATGGAATGCCAAGGTGATCCACAAGCGCCTGACGGGACAGGTTGATCACCACCGAGCGGGTGGTTTTTTCCCAGATCAGGTCCGCCTGTTGCCCCGGGGCGATCAGCAGAAGTCCACCGGCTTTAATGTCGGTTTTACTGGTTTTGCAGTGAATGCAGCCAGCCAGTACCAGAATGGCATGAAAGGTGGTTTGAGGTTCCGACTGGATGTGTACCTTTTCCGACCAGCGAGCACCGAACAGGGTGGAACGGTCCAGGGGTTGCCAGGTCAGGATGTTCTCGGTGCGGCCGCCTGCGGAGACCGGTGAAACTTCCCGGTCGTCAATCCGGGAATTGATAAAGTGTCGGGCCTCCTCAAAATCGGGCGATTGCACACCGACATTGTTGAGAAACGGAACGTTGTGTTGATTCATGGCAGCATCGTTATTGTTGTCAGCATTGCCAGGAGTCGCTTCCTGTGCCTGGATAAAAACAAGCAATTGCCAGGCCATACCGTGCAAAAACGGGCCGGGTCTTGCAGGTAAAACAGTGAGAACACTTTCGCCCGCTGAAAGAGCGATACCGGCTTTACGATCTGGTCAAATTTCTGGAATTATGGCCTGGAATTGAATGATATGGTCAACTATTTTCTGAGCGCTTTTGCAAGCTTTGCGCTATTGCTGGCCAGCACGGAGGTCGCCCTCGCCGATGTCTCCGGCTGCGCGGGCTGTCATGCTTCCGAGGTGCGCCAGTGGTCCCGTTCCCAGCATGCCGCAGCAATGGCACCGGCCACCCCGGACACGGTGGCGGGGAACTTTTCAAAGGGCCGGTATGCAGACAGCGATGTCCAGGCAAGCTTCCGGCGTGAAGACGACGGGTTTGTTATCCGTGTGAACGAAGGCGGAAACACCCGGGAGTGGCAGGTCAGATACACCTTTGGCGTTTACCCGCTTCAGCAGTATCTGGTTGCTGTCGGTAGTGGCCGTCTGCAGGCCTTCAATATCGCCTGGGATACGAGACCGGAGTCCGAAGGCGGGCAGCGCTGGTTCCGGCTGGATGCCCCGGATCAGAATCATCCCGGCGATGCGCTGCATTGGACCGGTGTTTACCAGAACTGGAACAATCAATGTGCGGATTGCCATTCCACCGGGCTGAAGCGCAACTACAATGCAGAATCGGACAGCTATGACACTCGCTGGCAACAGGTTTCCGTCGGTTGTGCGGCGTGCCATGAGAGCGCGGAAGAGCATGCGCAGGCAGCCCGTGAAGGCGAGTCTCTGGCCCCGGGTGTCGAGCTTGCCGCCATGGGCGCGTGGCTGGTCAGCCAGGGCGCACAACCGCCCAGGCATGAGGGACCGGAATCCAGCCCGAGTCAGGTGGTGAGCTGTGGTCGTTGCCATTCACTGCGGACCAGCCTGACTGACCGTGGCGCTGGTCAGGTCCATGATCAGTACAGCCTGAGCCGCCTGGACCAGCCGCTTTACTATCCCGATGGCCGGGTTCGCGAAGAAGTGTTTGTGCTGGGCTCCTTTGAGCAGAGCAAGATGTTCCAGGCCGGCGTGGTCTGCAGCGATTGCCACAACCCCCACACCGGTAAGCTCAAAGCCCAAGGCAATGCTGTCTGTACCCAGTGTCATAACGCCGGGGACTTTGACACCCCCGAACATCACCGGCATACCGCGGGCAATGAAGGGGCGCAGTGTGTGAACTGCCATATGCCCGAAAGCACGTTCATGAAGATCGACGACCGCCGCGAACACAGTTTCACGCTACCGAGGCCCGATATCTCGACAGCCAGCGGCAGCCCGGATGTGTGCCTGGCTTGCCATACCGATCAAGACCGTGACTGGTCGATCGCGACGGTGAGTGGCTGGTTCCCGGAACTCTATGAGCAGGAAACCTGGTACCAGATTCAGCAGCGCCCAGCTTCGGGCATCATGGAATACCTGCAGAATACCAACGAACCCGCGCTGCGCAGGGCCACCTTGCTGGAACAGCGGGGCCAATGGCTGGCTCAGGAACAGCCGGCCCTGCTTGCGAACCTGGCGGCCAGTGACGACGCCGTCATTCGGGAAAGCGCGTTCCGGGTGCTCCGGCACGGTTCGGCCGATCATGCCCGGAAGTTGGGTGAGGCGGGGCTGAGGGACAGGTCACTGGCGGTGCGGATCGCTGCGTTCGAGTCCCTGACCTGGCTCGGGGTTGAACTGGATTCCGGGGATTGGGCCAGGGCACGTGGCGAGTATGAGCACTTTCTCGACATGCAGTCCGACCTGCCGTCGGGGCTTGTGCTGAAAGCCCGCTACCTGCTTGCGCGTGATTTTGTCTACAAGGCCGAAAAAGCGCTGGAGAGGGCTTTGAACAAGGACCCGGGCTATGCCCCTGCCACCATTCTTCTGACCGATATCCTGAGATCCGGCGGTCGCAACCTGGAGGCAATCGATGCCATCAACCGTACTCTGGAGAAAACTCCGGAGGAGGCAGGCCTCATTCACTTACGTGGCCTGATCAATCTGAAGCTGAAACGCTATAGCTCGGCTCTGGAGGATCTCGAACAGGCCGTGGTCCTGGCGCCCGATCAGTGGCTGTTCGGTTACCGCTATGCCGTGGCCCTGTTCCAGCTTCAACAGCGGGACAAAGCCCGGGAGGTGACAAGCGCACTGCTGCAGCGTTTCCCGGATAACCCAAGGTTGAAGGCGCTGATGAATCACCTGTGACTGGGCTTGCCTTCGAAGGGGTCAACGGCTGTTTCGGCGGTGATCCGGGAACAGCCAGAATCTGAACCACCGGGTCATCCTGGGCATCAATACATAACTCATCAACACCATCACCACTGCAGTGACAAGCAGTGTGCGCACCAGAAGCGGTATCTGTGCCAGCAGGTCTCCGAACAGCACGAACACCAGAGTCACGGCGGGATAAAGCGCCAGCCAGCTGACCAGGGTCATCTTCCACTTGGGTGGTGGCTGCACCGGGTTCTGGCCTGGCAGGGTGAACCAGGTAACGATGCCCGAGGTGACTTCCCGTTCGCTGGGCTGTACCAGCAAGCTTTCAATCTGTTCCAGCAGTTCCGCACGTTCCTCCGATTCTTCCCAGGCGGTCAGCGTTTCCCGGTCGCGGAACTTGAAGACAATGCGGTACTCGGGATCGTCCGGGGAGGATGGCCGGAACATGGTGGCCCCGAGGTAGCCCGGGAAATTCGCTGCCCGTTCGGTCATCTGGCTGCTGAGCTGCTCGAATGCGCGCTGCTCTCCTTTTCTCACCCTTCGTGACACAACGACCGTCAGCGGCTCCTGGCTCTGATCCCTTGCGGTTGAAGTGGTTTCTGCTACTGACATGTTTTTCTTCCTCATGATCCAAAAAAGGGGCCCGCGAAAGCGGGCCCAATAGAGGAGCAACAATGAATGGCAGATCAGCTGCCGGTGGCGCGCAGGTATTGCACGTTGAACATGTTGGTCGGCGTCAGCTCCGGATCGACCTGACCCTTGAACTGGCCAGTGGTGCAATGGCTGGCCTGGACGTCGATCATGCTGAAGCTGTCGTCAATGGAGACGCCGCTACCCTTGTTCTTGGGCAGATGGTGGTCCGGATGGGCCTGACCGATGGTGAAGGTCTTCCACAGGCTGCCCTTGCGATCGTAGGAGACCGTGCGCGGGATGGTGAAGGTCTGTGCATCCATGAAGTGCACACGCTTGGACAACGGGTGGCTTTCGTCGACCGGCACGGATTCCACTTCATACACCTTGCGCAGCTGCCAGGTGATGTTCGGGAAACAGCCGCCCTTGCCGCTGAAGGCCACGACCTGGTAACCGTCATCATCCTGGTGGGTCTCGCTGTCCAGTGTCAGCTCGTTGTGGTTGTAGAACGGCATCAGCATGTACCGGGTGCCCTTGTAGGTCCAGTTCATGTCCGAGATGCGGCCGTTATAGCCTTCGAAGTCCTCGATCATCAGGTCCGAGCCGAGGAAGGCATCGGTGACCTGACCGGTGGCCAGACGACGGACCCGGCGCTGGAAACCCAGGTACAGCCAGGAGTTGTCGCGCTTGAGGTCGTCGGCAGCACGGTGAATCAGCAGCTGGGTGTCCCGCACGTCCGCCGGGTCCAGTACCTGAACGTAGATGGCCCGGAACAGGTCAGACGGGTTCGGGGTAATTTCCGGAGTCGGCTCCTGGTTCACCCGGCCCTTGTAGTTCAGGAAGTGGAAGTTGAACTTGATGGTCCGCTCGACATCGCCGGAGTCCATGTCCCGGTACTTCCAGTAGAACGGGTAGATGGCGGCACTGTCGCCCCAGTTGTAGCCGTACTTGTAGTTCCAGGCCAGTTTCTCGCCGGCGCGGGGGTCATCGGCGCTGGGCTCTTGCGGGAACGGACGCCCGGCCTGCCAGCCGTTGATCTCGCCCACCTTGTCACCGAGCGAGACATTACCGAGGGAAACGCGGGTGGCTTCGACGTAATTCGGGTGAAGGTCGAAGGAGGTTGTTTCGCCGACCGTGATCGTGGTCCAGCCCTGCTCGATAAACCGGTAGAAGGCGGGATCGATCACCTCCTTGAACTGGGCAACGTTGTCCTGGTTGATCACCATGCCCGGTTGCAGGCCCTCGAACTGCGGGGTTTCGGTCTTGTACGGATAGAACGACTCGGTAATGACCGCTTCCTCTGCGAAGGTCGCCGTGGCCATCATGCCGGCTGTGCAGCCGGCGATCAGTGTGCGCGTCAGGGTATTCATCTTGTTGTGTTTCATGGTTTACCTCGTGATCAGAAGCTGTAGCGAACGGTCAGCTGGACTTCGTCTTCTTCCTGGGCCATGCCAATCGGTCCGGACTGGAAGCGGCCAAGGGGTTCATAGCCGGACAGGCCCGCGGATTCACCCGGCTGGTGGTTCACGACACCGGGCGTCTGGGTGAACGGATCCCAGGGGTTACAGGAACGGCAGTCGTCGAATTTCCGGGCACCGTCACCCACCTTGATGTTGGCGCCGGCGGTCAGCTTGAGGTTGTCGGTGACAATCCAGTCGACGCTCGGGGCCAGCGTGGTGGCCTGGGCACGGAAATCATGAGCGGTGATCAGTTTCGGGGTCAGACGGTTGTTCATGTAGAAGCCCTGAATCAGCAGGGTGCCAATCCAGTTGTGTTCCCAGTCGGGAATGCCGGCTTCGCCATAGGTCCGCTGCTCACGTTCGTGATCAAGAATGTGCTGACCAAAGATCTGGCCGGAGAACAGGAACGACTGGTTTTCGTTCAGGAACGGGATGAAGATGTTCTTGTCCGCGCCGATGACGTAACGCAGCACGTCAGACTCGGAATAGAGTCTTTCCCGCAGGGTATTGGCAAATTCCTCACCGGAGGTGTAGGCGGTTTCGAACCGGAACACCGTGTCGATGCCCTGGGAGTAGTAATCCAGGGAGCCGCCCACCAGGTTGACCCTTGGGAAGTGGATGTCGAACGCGATCAGTGAGGGCCAGACGGCGGTTTCACTGGTGAACGCGTTTTCGGCCGGGATTCCGCCACGCAGTGACGGCAGCTGGGACCGGTAGGTCAGGGCGTTCAGGGAGAAGCCCAGATCGCCGTAGACGCCTTCCAGTTTCAGACCGAGCTGGGTGTTGGACAGTTTCCAGCTGGGCAGGTTGGCCCGGCGGATACCGATCTGGCCCGGGCCGAAGTCGGTTGCCAGACCGCCGTCCGGGGTGGCGCCGGCAAAGTTGGCCACGGTGCCGCCGTTCTCCCACAGGTTGTTCATGCCGCGGAAGAAACAGCCGGCATCGAGGATCACGTTGGGCTGGCCACACTGGCCGATGTCGTGGGGCCGGAACTCATCGAAGTTCCACACCACCTGGAAGTTGAGATCGTCAAACGCGAATCCCTCGAAGACTTCCGTCGGGCCCATGCGGTAATCCGTTTTCAGGATCCACATGGGAATCCGGATGTCTTCCAGTTCGTCATAGATGTTGTTGCGGGAATAATCCACGGGGTTGATCACATCCAGCACCCGGAACAGGTCCGTCCGGCCCCAGATCACCTGCTGTTTACCCAGGCGGGTGCTCAGTACGTTACCGCTGTCGAAGTTCAGGTCGAAATCGACATAGAGCTCGCGGATGAAATCCAGGTGGTCGTTGAATTCCTGGAACCGGAGTTCGTCCTCGTCCTTGTCCAGGTAATCGTCGATACAGCCGCGGCTGTCGACATCACAGGGGCGGACCGGCACACCGAAGGCGACGCCGTTATCCTGGGGGTGCAGGTGCTCACCAAGAACCACCATGCCGTCGTTGGGGTTCTCGGTGATGTCAAAGCCCAGCTCGGTACCGGGGACAACCAGACCGCCGCCATGGGGTACGGATCCCTGGGCCAGATCCTGGAGCTGGATGGGGCCGCCGGCCTCACTGCCGTATTCGTCCTCGTTGAGATCGTAGACACCGTCGTAGGTGCCCCGGAGCGTGGCATTCACGGAGACGTTGCTGAAAATGCCTACGTCGCCATAACGCTTTTCCCCTTCCAGTTGAACGGTGTTGCGGAATTTCGACAGTCCGACACCGTCGCGTGCATACGTCGCGTTCTCGTAGAAGCCGTTGATCCTGGCATCTTCTGCAGCAACAGCCTGTGACAGCGGAGCCAGGGTGAGCCCGGTGGCGCCCGTGAGGGCGGCACACCAGAGGCTCAGGCCTTTTATTTTTGTTTGCATGGCAGATCCTCGTTTAAGTTGTGGTGGAGGACGCCCGGGTCAGACCCGGGACGTCGCTCCGGCTACGTATCCGTCACCTTCCAGCGTGTTGCTGGCGGGCGATGGAGTCGGTTCAGGGCGTGGACGATCGGCATGGAGGATGCCGTCTTCGTCGGCGTAGACGTTGGTAATGAAACGGGGCTTGAAGACCAGCACCCAGGATGGCACCAGCAGCATCGCGGCGATGCCGTTGATCACGATCATCACGCACAGCAGCATCGCCGCGTCGGACTGGAAGCGCAGATCGGAGAAGATCACCCACATGATGATTCCGGCCATCAGGGTCAGGGCGGTGAAGCTGATCGCCATGCCGGTGGTGGCGATGGCCCGGCGTACGGCCTCGCGCAGCTCTCCACACTTGGCCATTTCCTCGCGGATCCGGTCCATCATGTAGATCGAATAGTCGATCCCGACACCGATACCGACGGCAATGACCGGTACCGTATTGATGTCGATGCTCAGGCCATAGAGCCCCATGTAGGCGTAGGTCAGGGTGGTGGCGAACAGCATCGCCAGCAGCATCATCAGGCCCGCGTGCCAGGAGGTGTAGAACAGCATCACGAAGGCAAAGATGAGCAGGAAAACCAGCGGCAGCACGATCAGGTTGGTGTCGAAAGCCGACTCGTTCATCGCGGCAGCGACGCCGAGGGTGCCCCCGGCCAACCGGATGGTCAGGCCTTCGACGTCGTTGCCATGCTCGGCAATCCATTGCTTGGCCATGTGGATGGCCCGGCGAATGGTTTCCCCCTGACGGTCCTTGTAGAAGAACACCAGGTTGGCAACACGGTCGTCGGTGTCGTTGAACTCGTCCAGGGCGCCGGGGATCGGGCTGGACGCCATGTAGGTGAACATCAGGCCGCCGACATAGCGCTCGTCGTGGGGGATCTGGTACCAGCGCGGATCGTCATTGTGCATCAGGCGATTCACCTGCTTGACCAGATCCGGCAGGCCCTTGCTGCCGCCGACGGCCGGGTCACCCAGCATATGGGCCTGGAAATCGGCCAGCGCCTTCAGGACCTCCGGCCGTTTCAGGCCGCCTTTCTCGTCGGTTTCCGCAATCACATACAGTTCTTCGGAACCGGGGAAACGGTCATTCACCACGCGGGAAGAGATGTTGTAGTCGTGGTCGGGGTAGAGAATGGGGGATCCGGGTTCGGAATCGCCGATCTGGACATTCGAGGCTGCCAGAACTCCCGCGCCCATGACGATGGCCGCCGCCACGAGAACCACTCGGGCGCGGCCGGGGCGGGTCACGGTCCGGGAGCAGCTGCTGCCGATGTAACGCAATGCGGTTTCCCGCATCTCGGCGTTCTTCGGAGTCGGCAGGATGGACAGCAGCAGCGGGACACCGATCAGCACGGTGAAGACCACGGTGATCGCCCACAGGGAGGCGTAGATGCCCAGGTGGGTATTCAGCGGAATCGAACCGATGGCGATCAGTGACAGACCGATGGCATCGGAGACCACACCCAGTGAGCCCGGGCGGAACAGACTGTCAAAGGTGGCTTTGGCGGCCTTCGGACCTTCGCCCAGGATGCGGGTCTCGGCGTAGTAGCGCTCCACCAGTTGAACGCCGTGACTCATGGCTCTGGCAGCGATCAAAAAGGGGATCACCAGCCCGAGTGGGTCCAGGTTGTACCCGAGCAGACTGATGATCCCAAGCCCCCAGATCGTGGAGATCAGGACGCCGCCAAGCGGTATGAGCACGCCATAAGCCTTGCGGAAGTGAAAGACCAGCAGCGCGAGCATGGCAAGTACGGTGAAGATGAAAATCTGCAGGATCTGGTCCATGTAGGTATAGGCCCAGCCCACCAGCACCGGCTGGCCGGTGGCGTAGATAGTGACACCGTCGTGGGCCTCCTGCTGGCGCAGTTCCTGCAGCTGGGCGAAGGTCTCTGCGTAATCGAGCTTGCCCTCGATCAGCTGGGCCTTGACCAGTGCCATTCTGAAATCCGGAGAAACCAGTGGTCCGTAAACCCGGGGGTTGGCGGCAACGGCGGCTTTCATTTCCGCCAGGGCCTGCTCGGAGTATTCGCCCTGGGTGGAGTCGTAGTAGGGCTCGGAATTGATGCTGCCTACCTCGGTCAGCCAGATTTCCCGGGAGTTGCGGTGAGTGACACTGGCCACCAGGTTGTGGTTGACCCCGGGCAGGTTGTCGACGGCCTGGGTGACCCGGTCGATGGTGGCCAGGTTCTCGTTGGAGAAGATGTCGCCTTCGGCGAATTCAACCCCGACCACCAGGACATTGGCGCCGCCAAAGTCGTCCTTGATGCTGTTGTGGAGCTCGATGTAGGGATGCTGCTGTGGCAGCAGGTCCGCGAAGTCCGTGTAGATCTTCAGCCCCGGAATCCGCAGGGCGAAGAACAACGTGAGCAGTGCGATGAGCGTCAGTACTTTCCTCGGATTCCTGAATATCCAGAGTTCCAGCAGGTGCAGGAAATGCGTGAAGCGATGCAGTCCGGCCATGATCAGTTTCCTCGGTTGTTACTGGCCACGTTGGCCACGGGAATGTCGAGATGAAGAAGCAGCCCTCGTCCACCGGCAACCAGTAGTTGACGGTTCCTGAGGACAACGCCGTCGCGCAGGTACAGGGGCTGATTGGGCGTCTCCAGGCTTGTCCAGTGGTCGTTCTGGAGTGTGAGGACCGTGGCGTTGTCGCCGAGCGCGAACAGGGCACCGTCAGCATCGATAAAACCGAACACCGGCATGCTCGTGTCCGTGGCCTGGCGGTCCCAGCTCTCGCCGCCATCCGTGGTGTGATAGATGAAGCCGTTAAGGCCCCCCACCCATCCCTCGTCGGAAGACTCGAAGTGGGCGGAGTGGGGGTAGAATTCCTCCGGCAGGTAGCCGGCGTAATCCCAGGTCTGGCCGCCGTCCCGGGTTCTCAGAACCAGGCCGTATTCCCCGGTGGCAATGGCGGTGTCAGTGTCCAGGAACTGGAGATTGGTCAGGATGGCATCTTCGTTCAGGGTGGTTTCATTCCAGGTTGCGCCCTGGTCAAACGAACTCTGGAGCGTGGTGAAGCTGCCGCCTGTCCACCAGGAACCGTCAGGCGCACAGGTCGCGGTCATCATCTGTTCCCGGCTGGGCAGATCGTGGGGTGTCCAGTCGGTACCGGCCGGGTTCCCGTGCCAGAGTCGGTTGTCGAAGGTCAGTGCAATGAAACTTCCGTCCGGACAGGTATCCAGGGACAGGAAGCTTTCGCTGGTGGATACGGAGATCCGTTGCCAGTCCTGACCGTCATTCCGACTGACCAGCAGCGCGCCGGAATTACCGGCCATGGCAACCACCTGATCGTTCTGCGCCAGGGATTGAAAGAAGTCGGTGCGCTGAATGGCCTGCTGGGACTGCTCCCTGACAGCTTCAAGATTCAGCGGTGCTTCACATCCGGTCAGCAACATCGCGGACAGGCCGGCGATGGCAATCGAAGGGGGGAATATGCCGCGAGGGCACTCCGAAGCGTATGGCATGTTATGTCACCGTCTTTGTTTTTGTGGATAAAGCGACTGACGGTGACTCAGCAACCGCTGTGCCATGACGGCTAAAGTGCTTTCAAGCTACTGAAAAATAATGCCTAAATCGGAGTTTTGAGCATTTGATCAATGCTTTGATGGGAGCAGGAAAGTGGTTTGATTTTTATCAAATCGTTAACTGGGTGGAGGGGTTGTCGATTTGATCAAGGAGGAGGGAGGGACATCCATGTCCCGGGATTTCAGGCCTCAGGTTTCGGCCAGGATTCCGGATTTCTTCAGTCGGTAAGCCAACGCCGGGCGTGTCAGCCCAAGGATGCGCGCTGCCTTGGACACGTTCTGGTTCGCCCGTTCCATGGCTTCGCGCATGAGCGTCTCTTCGACTTCCTCAAGACTGATGTTTGCGCCGAGGATATGTTCAGACCAGTGCCCTGTGGCGCTGCTTTCCGGTCCGCCGGTGGTGACCTTGCCGCCCGGATCCACGCAGTCGGTGGGTGAACTCTCTGTCGTAGGCGGGGAGACTACGAACAGCGCTTCCTGGCTGATGGTTTCGTTGTTGTCGGTGAGAATCACGCCACGCTCGATGACATTCTCCAGCTCCCTGATGTTGCCGGGCCAGTGATATCTCAGACACAGGTCCAGGGCCTTGTCGGACAGGCCAAGTGTCCGTTTGTCATACTCTGAATGGAATTTGCCGAGGAAATGCTCGATCAATACCGGCAGGTCCTCCAGCCGTTCCCGCAGCGGAGGGATCTTCACCGGGAAGACATTGAGTCGGTAGAACAGGTCGGCCCGGAACCTGCCTTCTTCGACAGCTTGCTCAAGGCTTTCGTTGGTGGCGGCAATAACCCGGACGTTGACCTTGCGTGTCCGGTTGTCGCCAACCCGCTCCAGTTCACCTTCCTGCAGAACCCTCAGGAGCGTGGCCTGGGCCCTGGGCGTAAGCTCGATCACCTCATCCAGGAAAATCGTGCCGCCGTTGGCGCGCTCGAAACGCCCCTCCCGGGATTGATTGGCGCCGGTATAGGCGCCTTTTTCGACCCCGAACAGTTCTGCCTCGATGAGATCCGGCGGAATGGCTGCACAGTTCACCGCGACGAAAGGACTTTCCGCGCGCTCGCTCCGAAGATGGACGCTGCGGGCAATGACTTCCTTGCCGACCCCGGTTTCACCCAGGAGCAGGACGGAAACCTTGCCCTGGGCGGCCTTGTCGATCATCTTGCAGACCTTGTTGTAGGCGGCGGACTGGCCGATGCCGTAGTACTGGCCTTGCTGTTTCTGCAGGCTGCTGCGCAGGGAGCTCAGCTGGGCCTGCAGGTCATATAGTTCTTCAATGATCGGGTCGGCCCTGAAATAGCGGGCAAATTCCTCGGCGTCGTCCCACTGTTCCGCCGGTTTGCCCTCAATGATGCACTTTTCATCACCGCAACCGCGGCAGCTGATCTCCCGGAAAATGATTTCCCGGCCCATGAACGAGGACGTGTAGGCACAGGCGTAGCCAAGCAGTGCCCAACAGACGGGCTCATCCATCTGGCCAAGCTCGGTCTGGCAGATCTCGACCTCGAAGGAATCGATCCACTCCAGCTTGCCATAGAATTCCCCGGTTTCCTGGTCAATATCGATTTCCAGCGGAATCACCTTGACCATGCCTTTGAGGGAATGGAGCTGGGGGCCGGCAAGAAAGATGTCCAGTTCGTCACAGTGAGGTCGCAGTTTGCGGGCCAGTTCGGCATCCCGGACCCCGGATTGGTAACCAAGCCTGAGGAAGAACCCCTTGGCCCTTTCCACGCCCATGCTGTTCACCATCTCCCGGCGGAACGCCGCCATGGCATTCAGGTGCATGAGCAGCATTCGTTGCTCGCCGAACCAGATTTTGCCTTCCGTGCTCTGAAACCGGATCTGTTCCGTAAGATCCCGGAAATCCACGTAATTCAACTGTGGCTTGTAGGTAACGGCCATGGGGATGTCCCTGTTGTAGTTGTAGTGGGACGGCTCTGTTGGAGCTCGTTTTCGGTTGTTGGCTCTTTATATAACACCTGATGAAAGTCAAAAATCAACCAAATGATAAAATTTTTTGTTCAGAAAGTGGCCAGTCCAGGCCTTCTCAGCATTTGCTTACGCGAGTGATGAAAATTGATTATTTGATAAAAAATGCCCGCCTCTTTTTTCCTTCCCCGCTCTCCTTCCGGAAAGCCCTCGACCCAAAGACTGCTAGAAAAAACATTTAAAAACAGTGATCTGAAAACTCTTTCCTGATCCTGAGGCCAATCTGGCACAGCCGTTGCTCCACCCCTTGCAGCCAACAACAAACACAAGGGGCAAACAATGACCTCTCCGACTGACATCAAAACCTTCGACGAATTGACCCGATACATCCGGGTCCGCAGCGAGCCGGATGAGAAGTTCGTTGAATTCGACTTTGCCATTGGCTACCCGGAACTGTTCGTCGAGCTTGTGCTGCCTCGCGAGGCCTTCGAACTCTTCTGCAAGCACAACAAAGTTGTCCACATGGACTCCGACATGATCCGCGAGATTGACGAAGACATGGTCAAGTGGCGGTTCGGGGAGCGGGGACAGCGTTACTAGGCAACACCCATCAACCTCCACGTTCACAACAACAAGACGGTTAAGTTGATATGAGCATCGAAATCAAGACCAACTCGGTGGAACCTATCCGCCAGACCTACGGCCACATTGCCCGTCGTTTCGGCGACAAGCCGGCCTCGCGTTACCAGGAGGCCAGCTACGACCTTGAGGCCAAGACCAACTTCCACTACCGCCCGCTGTGGGATTCCGAGCACGGACTCAACGATCCGAACCGCACCGCCATCCGCATGGAAGACTGGTATGCGGTGACCGATCCACGTCAGTTCTACTACGGCGCCTACGTGGGCAACCGCGCCAAGATGCAGGAAGCGGCCGAGACCAGTTTTGGCTTCTGCGAAAAGCGCAACCTGCTGGGCCGACTGCCCGAGGAAACCCAGAAGCAGCTGCTACGCCTGTTGGTTCCGCTTCGTCACGTCGAGCTCGGAGCCAACATGAACAACAGCAAGGCTGCCGGTGACGCCACCGCCACGACCGTCGCCCAGATGCATATCTATCAGGCCATGGACCGCCTCGGCATCGGCCAGTACCTGTCCCGGATCGCGCTGATGATCGACGGCAGTACCGGTACCAGTCTGGACGAGTCCAAGGGCTACTGGATGGACGATGCACTCTGGCAGCCGCTGCGCAAGCTGGTGGAAGACACCCTGGTCATGCAGGACTGGTTTGAGCTGAGCCTGGTCCAGAACGTTCTGATGGACGGCCTGCTCTACCCGCTGGTCTACGAAAAGATGGATCAGTGGCTGGGCGAACAGGATGCCGAAGACGTCTCCATGCTCACCGAGTTCATGCGCGACTGGTACAAGGAATCCCTGCGCTGGACCAACGCCATGATGAAAGCGGTGGCCGCTGACAGCGAAGCCAATCGCGAGCTGCTGCAGACCTGGATCGATCACTGGGAGCCGCGGGTTTACGACGCACTCAAGCCTCTGGCAGAAGCCAGCACCGGTATTGAAGCCCTGGACGAAACCCGGGCCCAACTCGCCACCCGTCTCAAGAAATTCGGTCTTAACAGCCAGGGAGTATCCGCATGAGCCAGCTCGTATTCATTGCCTTCCAGGACAACGACAACGCCCGCTACCTGGTGGACGCCATTGCCGAGGACAACCCGGAAGCGGAGGTTCAGCACCAGCCCGCGATGATCCGGATCCAGGCGGAGAAACGCCTGGTGATCAACCGGGAAACCATGGAAGAAAAGCTCGGTCGCGACTGGGACGTGCAGGAGATGCTGATCGATGTGATCAGTATCGGCGGCAACGTCGATGAAGACGACGACCACTTCATTCTTCAGTGGAACTGATTGGGAGACATACCATGCCTGTTAAAAACAAGAAGCTTAATCTCAAAGACAAGTACCAGTACCTGACCCGGGATATGGCCTGGGAGCCCAGCTACCAGAAGAAAGAGGACATCTTTCCGAACGAATCGTTCGAAGGCATCAAGATCACCGACTGGTCCCAGTGGGAAGACCCATTCCGTCTGACCATGGATGCTTACTGGAAATACCAGGCCGAGAAAGAGAAGAAGCTGTATGCGATCTTCGATGCGTTTGCCCAGAACAACGGCCACCAGAATATCTCGGATGCCCGTTATGTGAATGCCCTGAAACTGTTCCTGACCGGCGTATCTCCTCTGGAGCACGCTGCGTTCCAGGGCTATGCCCGCGTTGGCCGGGACTTCAGCGGCGCCGGCGCCCGGGTGGCGTGTCAGATGCAGGCGATCGACGAGCTGCGTCACTCGCAGACCCAGCAGCACGCGATGAGCCACTACAACAAGCACTTCAACGGCCTGCATGATGCTGCTCACATGCACGACCGGGTGTGGTTCCTGTCCGTACCGAAGTCGTTCTTTGACGACGCGCGTACCGCCGGCCCGTTCGAGTTCCTGACCGCTATCTCGTTCTCGTTCGAGTATGTACTGACCAATCTGCTGTTCGTACCGTTCATGTCAGGTGCCGCCTACAACGGTGATATGGCCACCGTGACCTTCGGTTTCTCGGCCCAGTCCGACGAAGCGCGCCACATGACCCTGGGGCTTGAAGTCATCAAGTTCATCCTGGAGCAGCACGAGGACAACGTACCCATCGTGCAGCGCTGGATCGACAAGTGGTTCTGGCGTGGTTTCCGCCTGCTGAGTCTGGTGGGAATGATGATGGATTACATGCTGCCGAACCGGGTCATGTCCTGGGCGGAGGCCTGGGAGGTGTACTACGAGCAGAATGGTGGTGCCCTGTTCAAGGATCTGGAGCGTTACGGCATCCGTCCGCCCAAGTACCAGGACGTGGCCAATGACGCCAAGAACCATGTCAGCCACCAGGCCTGGGCCACCTTCTACCAGTACGGCCATGCGACCAACTTCCACACCTGGATGCCGGAAAAGGACGAACTGGACTGGCTGTCCCAGAAGTACCCGGAAACTTTCGACAAATACTATCGCCCCCGCTTCGAGTACTGGGCGAAGGAACACGCGGAAGGTCGCCGTTTCTACAACAACACCCTGCCGCAGCTGTGCCAGGTGTGCCAGATCCCGACCATCTTCACCGAGAAAGATGATCCGACTGTCCTGAGTCACCGCCAGATTGTCCACGAGGGCGAGCGCTATCACTTCTGCTCGGACGGCTGCTGCGACATCTTCAAGGACGAACCGGAGAAGTACGTTCAGGCCTGGTTGCCCGTGCACCAGATCTACCAGGGCAACTGCGAAGGTGGGGACGTCGAGACCGTGGTGTCGAAGTACTACCACATCAATATCGGCGAGGACAATTTCGAGTACATCGGGTCCCCGGACCACAAGCGCTGGTTGTCCATCAAGGGCAAGCAGAGTGATGACAAAGAAAGCGGTTCCAGCCAGGACGCCGCCTGATCCGGGATTCATCCGGAGCCTCAGGGCTCCGGATGCTTCACCCACAAAAACAACAAGGTGACCATCATGAGTGTAAATGCCTTATACGACTACAAATTCGAACCGAGAGACAAGGTCGAGAACTTCCACGGCATGCAGCTGCTGTATGTCTACTGGCCGCATCACCTGATGTACTGCTCCCCCTTTGCCTTTCTGGTTGCGCCGGACATGACCTTCGGCGCGATGATCGAGGAAGTGCTGAAGCCGGCGGTGTCGGCCCATCCGGATGCCGCGAAAGCCGATTTCCTCGGCGCCACGTGGCAGTTGAATGGCGAATCATTCATCCCCGATGCCAATGCCACCCTCAAGGACAGCGGCATTGATCACAAGAGCATGCTGACCGTCACCACCAAAGGGCTGGACGGCATCGCCGGCACCGCATCCTGAGGGCACTGTCATGAGTCACACCGTAACCATCGAGCCGATTGGCGAGCAGATTGAGGTGGAGGATGGCCAGACCATTCTCCAGGCGGCTCTCCGCCAGGGCGTCTGGCTGCCCTTTGCGTGCGGCCATGGCACCTGTGCCACCTGCAAGGTCCAGGTGCTGGAGGGTGATGTCGAAGTTGGCGATGCATCGCCGTTCGCCCTGATGGATGTGGAACGGGACGAAGGCAAAGTCCTTGCCTGCTGCGCCACGGTCGAGAGCGACGTCACCATCGAAGCGGACATTGATGTAGACCCGGACTTCGAGGGCTACCCGGTCGAGGATTATGAAGCAACGGTCACCGATATCGTTGATCTGTCACCGACCATCAAGGGTGTGCACCTGAAGCTGGATCGGCCGATGACTTTCCAGGCCGGCCAGTACATCAACATTGAACTGCCTGGCGTGGATGGGCCGCGGGCTTTCTCGCTGGCCAATCCGCCGAGCAAGGCCGATGAAGTGGAGTTGCACGTGCGTCTGGTACCGGGCGGTGCCGCCACCACGTACATCCACGAGCAACTGAAGAACGGCGAGAAGCTGAATCTGTCCGGCCCCTACGGTCAGTTCTTCGTTCGCAGCTCCCAGCCAGGGGATCTGATCTTCATCGCCGGCGGTTCGGGGCTCTCCAGCCCGCAATCCATGATCCTCGATCTGCTGGAGCAGAACGACGAGCGCAAGATCACCCTGTTCCAGGGCGCCCGGAACCAGGCCGAACTCTATAACCGGGAGTTGTTCGAGGCCCTGGACCGGGATCACGACAACTTCACCTACGTACCGGCCTTGAGTGACGCAGCAGACGATGCCGACTGGCAGGGATTCCGGGGCTATGTCCATGAAGCGGCCAAGGAGCATTACGACGGTCGTTTCTCGGGCAACAAGGCCTACATGTGCGGGCCACCTCCCATGATCGATGCTGCCATCACCGCCCTGATGCAGGGTCGGCTGTTCGAGCGGGACATCTTCATGGAGAAATTCCTGACAGCGGCGGATGGCGCGGAAGAAACCCAGCGCTCGGCCCTGTTCAAGAAGATATGACAGGGGAGGCAGTCATGGCCGGATTCCATGTACTGAACCGGACCACCGGAGATCGCTTCACCTGCCAGGATGGCCAGAGTGTGCTCAAGGCCATGGAGCAACTGGGCCTGAAGTGTGTGCCTGTCGGTTGCCGCGGTGGGGGTTGCGGTTACTGCAAGATCAGAGTGCTGGAGGGGGAGTTCGAGTGCGGAAAGATGAGCAAGGTGCATGTTCCCCCCGAAGCTGTTGAAAAGGGGGAAGTGTTGGCCTGCCGGATCTACCCCCTGACGGATTTGACCATAGAGTGCGTGCCCCTTCCTGAGGCCGCACTTGCCAAGCAAACAACAACAAAATCGTTGAGGTAATTGTCATGAAGAAAGGTGTAATGCGCCCCGGCCACGTCCAGATCCGTGTTCTCGATATGGATGAAGCTGTAAAACACTATACGGACCTGCTGGGCATGATCGAAACCGATCGCGACGACCAGGGCCGTGTGTATCTCAAAGCATGGACTGAAGTGGACAAGTTCTCTCTGGTTCTGCGTGAAGCCGACGAGCCAGGCTGTGACTTCATGGCCTTCAAGGTGGTTAATGAAGAGGCTCTGAACCAGCTGGAAAGGGATCTGGTGGAGTATGGCGTCGAGGTTGAGCAGGTACCGGCTGAGGAGCTGAAGGATTGTGGCCGTCGGGTCCGCTTCCAGGTGCCCTCAGGCCATACCTTCGAGTTGTTTGCTGACAAGCAGTACACCGGAAAGTGGGGCCTGTCGAGCGTGAACCCGGAAGCCTGGCCCCGTGGCCTGCAGGGCATGAAGGCCGTTCGTTTTGACCACTGCCTGTTCTATGGCCCGGAGCTGGCCGCCGTATACGACATCTTCGTGAATGTTCTGGGCTTCCACCTTGCCGAGCAGGTGCTGGACCCTGAAGGCACCCGCATTGCCCAGTTCCTCACCGTGTCGATGAAAGAACACGACATTGCCTTCATTCACCATGAAGAGAAAGGCAAGTTCCACCATGCATCGTTCTTCCTGGAAACCTGGGAAGACGTGCTGCGGGCAGCGGATCTGATCTCCATGACCGATACCTCCATTGATATCGGGCCGACCCGCCACGGTCTCACCCATGGCAAGACCATCTACTTCTTTGACCCGTCCGGCAACCGTAACGAGGTGTTCTGTGGCGGCGATTACTTCTACCCGGATCACAAGCCGGTGACCTGGCAGGCTGAACAGCTCGGCAAAGCGATCTTCTATCACGATCGTGTGCTGAACGAACGCTTCCTGACCGTTTTGACCTGATCCCGAACCGATTGAAACAGGACTAAGCAGCAATGAAAGAGATCAAGCACTACATCAACGGCGAGTACGTGGGTTCTGCCAGCGGAAAGCTGTTTGACAACGTCAACCCGGTGAACGGCAAGGTGATCGCCAAGGTTCACGAGGCCGGCCGGGAAGAAGTGGACGCGGCCGTGAAAGCGGCCCGTGCCGCTCTGCGCGGTCCCTGGGGCAAGATGACGCTGGAGGAGCGCACCCGGATTCTGCACAAGGTGGCCGATGGCATCAACGACCGCTTTGACGAGTTTCTGGAGGCGGAGTGCCAGGACACCGGGAAACCGAAGTCCATGGCCAGTCACATCGACATCCCCCGGGGTGCGGCCAACTTCAAGGTATTCGCGGACATGATCAAGAACGTGCCCACCGAATCCTTTGAAATGCCCACTCCGGATGGCACCGGTGCACTGAACTACGCGGTGCGTCGACCCAAAGGTGTCATCGGTGTAATCAGCCCGTGGAACCTGCCTTTGCTGCTGATGACCTGGAAAGTGGGGCCAGCCCTCGCCTGTGGTAACACCGTCGTGGTCAAGCCTTCAGAGGAAACTCCGAGCACCACGGCCTTGTTGGGTGAGGTGATGAAGGACGCCGGCGTACCGGACGGCGTGTACAACGTCGTTCACGGCTTCGGTGGTGATTCCGCCGGCGCCTTCCTGACTGAACACCAGGACGTAGACGGCTTCACCTTTACCGGTGAAACCACCACCGGTGAAATCATCATGAAATCCGCTGCCAAAGGAATCCGGGATATCTCCCTGGAACTGGGTGGCAAGAACGCCGGCCTGGTCTTTGCCGACTGCGACATGGATAAGGCGATCGAAGGCACCATGCGTTCCGCATTCGTGAACTGTGGCCAGGTATGCCTCGGCACCGAGCGTGTCTACGTGGAGCGTTCGATCTTTGATGAGTTCGTGTCGCGCCTGAAGGAAGAGGCGGAAAAACTGCGGATTGGCCCGCCCGATGATGACAAGGCCAACTTTGGCCCCCTGGTCAGCCTCAAGCACCGGGAGAAGGTTCTGTCCTACTACCAGAAAGCGGTTGAGGACGGTGCAACGGTTGTCACCGGCGGTGGTGTCCCGGACATGCCGGAGGAATACGCCGGTGGTGCCTGGGTTCAGCCCACGATCTGGACAGGTCTTTCCGAGGATTCTGCCGTCGTCACCGATGAAATCTTTGGGCCCTGTTGTCATATCTGTCCGTTCGACACTGAGGAAGAAGCGATTGAACTGGCCAACAGGCTCCCCTATGGCCTGGCATCGGCAATCTGGACCGAGAACGTGAGCCGCGCTCACCGTGTGGCCGGTCAGGTTGAAGCCGGCATCATCTGGGTCAACAGCTGGTTCCTCCGTGACTTGCGCACACCCTTTGGTGGCAGCAAGCAGTCAGGTATTGGCCGTGAAGGTGGTGTGCACTCCCTGGAGTTCTACACCGAAATGAAGAACGTCTGCATCAAGCTGTGAGGTAGCCATGAACGCACCTGTAGACAGCCCGGAAATCGGGCGCGAAATCATCGCGGCGGGCTATCGGACCAACGTCCATGACCAGGGTGAAGGTGGTTTCCCGGTGATGATGATCCATGGCTCTGGTCCCGGCGTGACCGCCTGGGCCAACTGGCGCCTGGTCATCCCAGAGCTGGCGAAACACCGCCGTGTGATCGCGCCGGATATGCTCGGCTTTGGTTACAGCGAACGGCCGGAGGACCAGACCTACAACCGGGAACGCTGGGTCAGGCATGCGCTTGGCGTGATGGATGAGCTGGGCCTGGAACAGGTGGATCTGGTGGGCAACTCTTTCGGCGGTGGTCTGGCTCTTGCTCTGGCCATCGAACACCCGGACCGGGTTCGTCGCCTGGTTTTGATGGGTTCGGTTGGCGTCAGCTTCCCGATCACCAAAGGCCTGGATGAGGTCTGGGGTTACGAGGCGTCACTCGAAACCATGCGTCGCCTGATGGATGTATTTGCCTACAACAAAGGCCTGCTGACCGATGAGCTGGCGGAGATGCGCTATCAGGCAAGCATTCGACCCGGTTTCCAGGAGTCCTTCGCAGCCATGTTCCCGGCGCCCCGGCAGCGTTGGGTCGATAACCTGGCGAGCAACGAGGACGATATCCGGGCCTTGCCCCACGAGACCCTGATTCTCCATGGCCGCGAGGATGAGGTGATCCCGCTGGAAGCGTCTTACCGGTTGGCTGAGCTGATTGATCGCGCCCAGCTACACGTGTTCGGCCGCTGTGGCCACTGGACCCAGATTGAACATGCCGACCGGTTTGCCCGGTTGGTCAACGATTTTCTCAATGAAGCCGATCAAGCGGCTGCAGGAGACTCCTGATGGAACAAACACGAATCCAGGCGCTCGGCGACGAGCTCTACCAGGCCATGGTCAAGCGGGAGGCGGTGTCCCCCCTGACCAGCCGGGGCGAAGACATCACCATTGATGACGCCTACCACATTTCCCTGCGCATGCTCGAGCGCCGTCTGGCGGACGGTGCTTCGGTCATCGGCAAGAAGATCGGCGTTACCAGCAAGGCGGTGCAGAACATGCTGAATGTGCACCAGCCGGATTTCGGCTACCTCACCGACGACATGGTGTTCAACAGCGGTGAAGTCATGCCGATCAGTGACCGGCTGATCGCACCCCGTGCCGAGGGCGAGATCGCCTTCATCCTGAAAAAGGATCTGAACGGGCCGGGGATTACCAATGCCGATGTCCTGGCCGCGACCGAGTGTGTGATGCCCTGTTTCGAGATCGTCGATTCCCGAATCCAGGACTGGCAGATCGCCATCCAGGACACCATCGCCGACAACGCCTCCTGCGGACTGTTCGTGCTGGGTGACCAGGCCGTCTCCCCACGCAAGGTGGATCTGGTGACCTGCGGCATGGTGGTGGAGAAGAACGGCAGTGTGATCAGCGCCGGTGCCGGTGCTGCCGCCCTGGGTTCCCCGGTGAACTGTGTGACCTGGCTGGCCAACACGCTGGGCGAATTCGGCATCCCCCTGAAGGCGGGTGAGGTGATTCTCTCCGGCTCGCTGGTACCGCTGGAGCCGGTCAAGGCCGGGGACTACATGCGTGTGGATATCGGTGGCATTGGCAGCGCGTCGGTGCGCTTTGCCTGACCCGGATTGAAGAGGACAAGACTATGAGCAAGAAACTGAAAGCCGCCATCATCGGCTCGGGCAACATCGGCACCGACCTGATGATCAAGATCCTGCGCAACGGCCAGCACATCGAGATGGGCGCCATGGTCGGGATCGATCCGGAATCCGACGGCCTGGCCCGCGCCGCCCGCATGGGCGTGGCCACCACCCACGAGGGTGTGGACGGGCTGGTGAAGATGCCGGAGTTCGCCGACATCGACATCGTGTTCGATGCCACCTCCGCCAAGGCGCACATGCACAACGAGGTGTTCCTGCGCGGTCACAAGGAAAACATCAAGATCGTCGACCTGACCCCGGCGGCCATCGGCCCGTACTGTGTGCCGGTGGTGAACCTGGAGCAGAACCTCCAGGAAGGCAACGTCAACATGGTTACCTGCGGGGGCCAGGCCACCATCCCGATGGTGGCGGCGGTGTCCCGGGTCGCCAAGGTGCACTACGCCGAGATTGTGGCCTCGATCTCCAGTAAATCCGCCGGACCCGGCACCCGCGCCAACATCGACGAGTTCACCGAAACCACCTCCAAGGCCATCGAAGTGGTGGGCGGTGCCCAGAAGGGCAAGGCCATCATCATCCTGAACCCGGCCGAGCCGCCGCTGCTGATGCGCGACACCGTCTATGTGCTGTCCGACGCCGCCGACAAGGCCGAGGTGGAAGCCTCCGTCGAGGAGATGGTCAAGGCCGTGTCCTCCTACGTGCCGGGCTACCGCCTGAAGCAGAAGGTGCAGTTCGACGACATCCCCGAAGACCAGCCCATGAACGTCCCGGGCCTGGGCCGCTTCAGCGGCCTGAAGACCTCCGTCTTCCTGGAAGTGGAGGGCGCCGCCCACTACCTGCCGGCCTACGCCGGCAACCTGGACATCATGACCTCCGCCGCGCTGGGCACCGCCGAGCGCATCGCCGAATCGCTGGTCAAGTGAGGAGACTGACTCATGACTTATAACCCCGGCAAGAAACTGTACATCTCCGACGTGACCCTGCGCGACGGCAGCCACGCCATCCGCCACCAGTACTCCATCAAGAACGTCCAGGACATCGCACGGGCGCTGGACAAGGCCAAGGTGGACTCCATTGAGGTGGCCCACGGCGACGGCCTGCAGGGCTCGAGCTTCAACTACGGCTTCGGCGCCCACACCGACCTGGAGTGGATCGAGGCGGTGGCCGAAGTGGTCGAACACGCCAGGATCGCCACCCTGCTGCTGCCCGGCATCGGCACGGTCGAAGACCTTGAAGATGCCTACAAGGCCGGTGCCCGGACGGTCCGGGTGGCCACCCACTGCACCGAGGCGGATGTCTCGAAGCAGCACATCGAACACGCCCGCAAGCTCGGCATGGACACCGTCGGCTTCCTGATGATGAGCCACATGCAGACGCCCCAGGGCCTGGCCGAGCAGGCCAAGCTGATGGAAGACTACGGCGCGACCTGCCTGTACGTGGTCGACTCCGGCGGCGCGATGAACATGAACGACATCCGCGACCGTTTCCGGGCCCTGAAAGACGTGCTGAAGCCGGAAACCGAGACCGGCATGCACGCCCACCATAACCTGGCCCTGGGTGTCGCCAACTCCATCGTGGCGGTGGAAGAGGGTTGTGACCGTATCGATGCCTCCCTGTCCGGCATGGGCGCCGGTGCCGGCAACGCCCCGCTGGAAGTGTGCATCGCCGCCTTCGACAAGATGGGCTGGGAGCATGGCACCGACCTGTACGCCCTGATGGACGCGGCCGACGACATCGTGCGCCCGCTGCAGGACCGTCCGGTTCGCGTGGACCGCGAGACCCTGGCCCTGGGTTATGCCGGCGTCTACTCCAGCTTCCTGCGTCACTCCGAAGTGGCGGCGCAGAAGTATGGCCTGAAGACCGTGGACATTCTGGTAGAGCTTGGCCGCCGCCGCATGGTGGGGGGCCAGGAAGACATGATTGTGGATGTGGCGCTGGATCTGCTCGCCGCACAGAAGGAGCAAAACGCATGAGCAAGACACTGACCCGAGAGCAGGTGCTGGCGCTGGCCGAGCACGTCGAGAACGCCGAACTGAAGGCCCATGACATCACCAAGGTCACCAACGACTATCCGGACATGACCTTTGAGGACGCCTACGACGTCCAGTGGGAAATCCGCCGTCGCAAGGAAGAGCGGGGCAACAAGGTGGTCGGCATGAAGATGGGGCTGACCTCCTGGGCCAAGATGGCCCAGATGGGCGTGGAAACGCCGATCTACGGTTTCCTGGCGGATTACTTCAGCGTGCCCGATGGCGGCGTGGTAAACACCAAGGAGCTGATCCACCCGAAGATCGAGGCCGAGATTGCCTTTGTCACCAAGGAGCCGCTGAAAGGCCCGGGTTGTCACATTGGCCAGGTGCTGGCCGCCACCGATTTTGTGATCCCCGCGGTGGAAGTGATCGACTCCCGCTACGAGAACTTCAAGTTTGACCTGGTGAGTGTGGTGGCGGACAACGCCTCCTCGACCCGCTTCATTACCGGTGGCCAGATGGCCGATGTGGCGGACGTCGACCTGAAGACCCTGGGTGTGGTTGTCGAAAAGAACGGCGAAGTGGTGGACGTGGGTGCCGGTGCTGCGGTGCTGGGCCATCCGGCCTCCAGTGTTGCCATGCTGGCCAACCTGCTGGCAGAGCGCGGCGAGCACATCCCGGCCGGCACCTTCATTATGACCGGCGGTATTACCGCGGCCATCACGGTCGAGCCGGGTGACAACATCACCGTTCGTTACCAGGGGCTGGGCACCGTATCTGCCCGGTTCGAGTAAGGAGGCATCATGCCTGTTGCGCAGATCAACATTCTGGAAGGTCGGACTGACGAGCAAAAGGAAGAGCTGATCAGAGAAGTGACCGATGCAATCTCACGCTCCCTGGGAGCACCCGTAGAAAGCGTTCGGATCATCATTACGGAAATGCCCAAGCAACACTTTGGTATTGGTGGTCAATCTGCAAAGAAGCTGGGGCGATGAGCCTCAGCTTCTGATCCGATTTTTCAGGAGAAAGACCCGTGAACAAGTTGCCGGTGTTATTCGTCTCTTGCAACGCGAGCAGCCTGCAGGCTCAGCAGCAAGCTGGCTCCGGGCCAGCCCGGATGATCTGGGGCAAGCACTTCGAAAGTGTGGTGCTGATCAGTACGGACGCAGATCTTCAGGCGCCACTTGTCGTGCCGCTCAAAGGCGGCGCTGCTCGGGCCGAGCGCATTCAGGCACTGCTGAGTTCACAGGGTTTTAAAGCCAGCATCCAGTCGGAGCCTGCAAGCACACGTGACGGCTTGCTTCATGTGCTGTTGTCCGAGGAGCCTGGAGATCTCTCAGAAGTACGGCTGAATACCGGGATGAGCGAGCAGGAGTATCGTCGTATCGGCCAGTGTCTGGAGGTCCTGCGCGAGCAGGGCGTACTCATCATTTGCCTGGACGATAAGACCGATAGCCAGGTGCTGCTGCATGACCGTCACTTGCGGGAGATGATCAACAGCTGGGTCCAGAACCAGCAATGGGGAGACGTCATGACATTCAAGGGGGGCTCTCAGAAAATCGTACCAACCCTGCGACTGGACGATCCGACGGTGTGCCTGCTCAATGCGGCCTTCGGTCTTGGTGGTTCGCAATTTCCCCAGAGGATGTTCAGCAGCGGCATGGACAACTCCGAACGGATGCTCTCCGGGTTCGGTTGGATGAGGTAGCCCTCCTGAGCGCCTGCACAGTTAGCGATCTGTCAGTTTCAACTCAATCCGCCGGTTCTTCTGCAGCGCTTCCGGACTGGTGCCTTCGGCCACGGGGAAGAACTCGCCGAAACCGGCGGCCACCATGCGCCGCTCGGGTACCCCCTGGGCGGCCAGGTAACGCACCACCGCTACCGCGCGAGCGGTGGACAGCTCCCAGTTGGAGGGGAATTTCGGCGTGTTGATGGGCAGGATGTCGGTGTGGCCATCAATTCGCAGGATCCAGTCGACATCTTCGGGAATCTTGCTGGCAACATCCAGCAGCAGACTCGCCAGCTTGTCGAGTTCGCGCTTGCCGTCCTCGCCCAGTTCCGCCGAGCCTGAGGCAAACAGCAGTTCCGAAGGCAGCAGGAAGCGGTCGCCTACGATCCGGATGTTCTCGTTGCTGGCGAGAATGTCCCGGAGCCGGGCGAAAAACTCGGACTGGTACTGCTCCAACTGACTCACCCGTTCGGCCAGCAGGGCGTTCAGTCGCTGGCTGACCTTGGCCAGCTCTTCTTCCTTCTCCGCGGTCATCTGTTCCTGCAGTTCCAGCGCCGAGGCTATCTTCCGTAGTTGTTCCCGCAGCGAAGCGATCTGGTTGGAGAGGCGCAGGATCATGGCCTGCTGGCTCGCGGACATTTCGTCCTTTTCATCGATGGAGGCTTCCATGCTGGCCAGGCGTTCGGCCTGCGCCTCGGCGGTGGCCGTTTGCTGCATCAGCTGTTCGCGGGTGGACTCCAGGCTGCTCACCAGTTCGTCGTTACGGGTCAGGCTGCTGCTGTAATCCTCCTGCAGGGCGATCATCTGCTCTTCAAGAGCATCGGTTTTGCTCTGCTCCAGCCCCAGAAGCTCGGACAGCTCGTTCAACTGGGCGTTCAGGCGCGCGAGCTGGGTATCGCGGTCGGACAGGGTCTGGGACAGATAGAGCTGACTGACCACATAAACCAGCAGCATGAAGATAACCAGCATCAGCAGGGCCGACAGGGCGTCCACATAGCCCGGCCAGATGTTGGTACTGCTTCGGCTGCGGCGTTTGGATCCGATCATGACAGGTCTTTCTCGTCATCGACCCGATCCACCAGGTTGGTGACGCCGGTCAGCCACTCCTCCAGGCCGTCATAGAAACGGTTCTGGGCGTGACCGGCCTGGATGTCGAGAAAGCCCAGGATCAGGGAGCCACCGAGTCCGAGAAGCGACGAGCTGAAAGCCGTGCCCATACCTTCCAGCGGTTTAAGCAGGCCGTTCTGCAGCTCTCCAAACACCTTGCCGAAATCCTCCTGGCTCATGTCCAGCCCGGTGATGACCTGCCCCACCGCATTGATGGTGCCCAACAGCCCCCAAAAAGTGCCCAAAAGGCCGAGGAATACCAACAGGCTGATGAAATACCGGGTGATCTCCCTTTGCTCATCCATGCGCGAATGAATGCCATCCAGCACCGTGCGAAGGGACAGCGTCGACAGCGTAAACCGGTCCCGTTTGGCCTCTTCGCCAAGCTGCCGGGCCAGCGGTTTGAGCAGGCGGGGCTCCTGCACCACCGAAAGACCGGCATGGCCGGTGCGGAACTGGGCGATCCAACGCAGCTCCGGAAACAGCACAAACACCTGTCGGTAGGTCAGGGCGATACCAACGATCAGAACGCCGACGATCAGCAGGTTGAAAACCCAGTTGGCCATGAAGGCGGTCATCAGCGGTTTGTGGATCAGAACACCGACAACCACGACCACGCCGAGGAAAAGCGTCATCCAGAAGAGAGTGTGTTTGGGATTGCTCATGACGAAAGGCCAGCCTGAAGGAAGTTTCACAGAAACATAGCACAGGCTGCGCAGGTACGTGGTTGTTGATTGATCAACGTGATTTATATAAAGTAAACGCGTTAACAATAAATACAACGGAGCAGTCATGTTCTCTCAGTCCCTAGCCGCCGCCACCATCTTTCATGGTGCCCATCCCGAGGACGTCTCGGCCTTCGTCAATCGCCATATCGGCGGTCACAGCCTGGATCTGCTGGGCGGGGAAAACCGCGCGTCGAGCCTGAGCTATCGGGAGTTTGCCGGCTTTGGCCTGTCCCGGGTCAGTTACGGCAATCATGTCCGGGTGAAAAGCCCGGCCCTGGAGGACATCTACCATTTCCAGATCGTAACCCGCGGGGAGTGTCGCTGGCGCCAGGGCAGTGACTGTCTGACCATGCGCCGTGGCCAGGCGCTGATGGTCAACCCGGATGAAGCGATTGACCTGGAATACAGCCCCGAGTGTGAGAAGGTCATTATCAAGGTGCCGGAGTCGGTGCTGAATTCGGCACGCGGAAGTGTCTGCAGGCAGCCTGTCCGCTTCGACCGGGTGCCGGTGAACCTGACGCTGTGTCCATCACTGACCAACGTGCTGGAAGCGGTCTTTGCCGAGTTGGAAGAGGCCGGGGAGGATGGGGCGCCGGAAATCTCGCTGTCCTACCGCGAGATCATTCTGAAAAAGCTGCTGCGGGTGTTTCCCAGTAACCTTGAGGATCCGCAATCCGGTGCCGCCACTCCTCCGGGAGTCGACCGTATGGTCCGTTACATCGAGCAGAACGTGAAGGAGGATATCGGCGTGGACGAGCTGTCGCGGATTTCCAACATGAGCGTACGCTCCATCTACAACGCTTTTTCCCGGGCGTTCTCAACCACCCCGAAAACCTACGTGAAGCAGGCCAAGCTCCGGCAGTTGCGGGAGGACTTGCTGCGTGGCCAGTGCCGAAACATCACCGAAGTGGCGCTGGATTACGGTTTCAGTCACCTGGGCCGTTTTTCCTCCGACTACCGCAAGCTGTTCGGCGAACTGCCCTCGGAGACGGTCCGGCTGGTGGGCTGACCACAGATCTGCCGCGTGACCTTGATCGCGCACTGACGCACCTGGTTGAACAGCTCCGATCCCTCGCTGATGTCGGTGTCCCGATCCAGGCCGAGCAGGGTGATGACAGTCACGATATTCCCGTTCAGGTCGTGCACCGGCATGCTCAAGACGTTGATCTCGGGCAGGTAATCGCTGAAGAAGGCGCAGTAGCCCTGCGCGCGGATCATCTCCAGGTGCGCTGCA
Source organism: Marinobacter sp. C7 (assembly GCF_022343555.1). Lineage (GTDB taxonomy): Bacteria > Pseudomonadota > Gammaproteobacteria > Pseudomonadales > Oleiphilaceae > Marinobacter. The sequence continues at coordinate 651,802 of NZ_JAKQZH010000002.1, forward strand.
AGTTTTTCCCGTGGAATGTCCTCACCGCGGTATTTCGGGAGCGTGCGGGTGGAGCGGTAATGCTGATCGATCAACTCCCGGCGCCGTTTTTCCGGCAGGCTGGCCAGGTAGATCCGGCCGGCAGCCGAGTTCAGGGCTGACAGTTCCGCGCCGAGGCGCACGTTTACCGAGATCGGCTGGCTGGAATCCAGCCATTTGATCACCAGGGGACCATTGCCGTTCCAGACTGTCACGGAAACGGTCTTGTCGGTGTCCTCGTTCAGCTGGTCCACCGCCTCGTAGGAAAGCTGGATCGGGTTGATCCGTCTCAGGGCGGAGATGCCCAGGGTGAGGCTGGAGTTCCCCAGGGTGTACTGGGTCTGGTTGACCTGGTTGATGTAGCCCTCGCGAAGCAGGCTCACCAGATACTTGTGGGCGCGGCTCGGGGACAGGTCCAGCGCTCCGGACAGCTCCTTGAGTGTCGGCGGCCTGGCAGCATTGGAAATGTAGTCGAGGATGTGGAGGCCGATTTCGAGGGAACCGATCCCTTGCCGTTTGGGACTTTCTTCTGCCATGGAGGTCGCCGTCATGAAGTTGCTGATTGAGCCTGGAGGTGAAGGATAACAGACGCCGGGAAGACGGTCGGCGTCTGTTTCCATTGGCAGCAAGGTGCTCAATTCTGAACGCTCAAATCAGAACGAGTACTTGGCCATCACCTCGACCTGCTGTCCTTCCGGAATCAGCGGGCCGAAGGCCAGATTGTACTTGCGCCATTCAACCCCGACCTCAAGCTCCGGGATGATGTTGTGGATCAGGTTGACCCGGTGGGCTTCGTAATCGGTTTCCGCCTGGTCGTCCACCTCGACCTTTGTGTAGGCGATATTGGCGCGCCACTGGTCGTTGAAGACATAGCGGAACCCGGCGTTCACACCGGTCTGGCTGACCGCGTCGCCATTTTCCACATCGCCGGACAGGGAACCGCCCACACCGACACCGGAAAAGGCGCCAAGACCCTCACCATGGTGGGCGTTGAGGTTCAGGCTGTGGCGACCGAGCATGATCCGGGTGCCGATGGCGCCGCCGGCGACGAAGTCCCCGTTGTCCACTTCCCGGCCGCTGGCCGTCAGGATCAGCTTGTGCCCGGACTCGGAGTTCAGGGTGTAGTTGACCGCCAGGTCGGGGAGGTCCGCGTCATTGTAGACCGGATCCTGGGCGGTTACCCGGAACCCGGCAAACTCGTAGCTGGCGAGAGTGGTGCGGAAGTTCAGGCCGCCCAGGGTGCCGCGCGGTCCACCGAGGAAGTCCAGGTAGTCGGTGTGGGCCACGGCCCAGAACTGGCCGGTCCAGGTCTGGCCGACGGTGGCATTATCAATCTTGATAAAGGCGTGGCGCAGGCGCCAGTCGTTGTCTTCGCCCGGGTAGTCCCCGCCGTAGAAGTCGCCCTCCACGAACCCCACCACGGTATGACCCTGCTTCTGGGTGACGGTTTTCAGGTTGAAGCGGCTCTGGTTGGCCCGGCCAAAGAAGCGGCTGTCGCCGGTTTCGGGATCCTCGAAGATGCCCTCGGCTTTCAGGTAGCCGCCGATACTGAAGCTAGTGTCGTTGTAGGTGCCGAGATCGACCGCCTGGGCGGCGGGTGCGGCGCTGAGACCGGAAGCGATCGCCAGCGCCAGAAGGGAATTGCGATAGTTCATTGTTTTGCCCTCTCCTTTTTGTTTGGCCAGTGAACTATCGGCTATTCCGGGGAGGTCAAATATCCGGTGAATGAACATCCCTATCCGTTTTTTGTAGCGTTATACGCTCAGTGCGGTTTCGACCTTTTCCAGGTTCTGGTCGAGGTCCTCGGAGCTGCCGTCAAAGTGCACCTTGCCCTTGACCAGCACCACATGCCGGTCGCACAGCTTCTTGAGGGCCTTGATGTTCTTGTCCACCACGAGGGTGGAGATACCGGACTCCCGGATGGTGGCAATCACGTTCCAGATGTCCTGGCGAATGAGCGGCGCCAGGCCTTCGGTGGCCTCGTCCAGGATCATCAGGCGCGGATTGGTGACCAGCGCCCGGCCGATGGCCAGCATCTGCTGTTCGCCGCCGGACAGCTCGGTACCCAGGTTGGACAGTCGCTCCTGCAGGCGCGGGAAGGTTTCCATCACCCGGTCGTAATCCCAGCTGGTCTGGCCGTCGCTGCCCGGACGGGCGGCCATCTGCAGGTGTTCCTTCACGGTCAGGTTGTGGAACATGCCCCGCCCTTCGGGCACGTAGGCGATGTCCCGGCGCATGCGCTTCCAGGTGGGCAGTTTGCCAATGTCCTCGCCATCAAAGTACACGTGCCCGCTGCGGGGCGGCACCAGGCCGAGGATGGACTTCAGCGTGGTGGTCTTGCCCATGCCGTTACGGCCCATGAGGCTCATGGACTGGCCCTTGTCGAGCCGGAACGACAGGTCGTGCAGGATGTGGCTGCGCCCGTACAGGGTGTTGATGTTCTTGATTTCCAGCAGTGCCGTGCTCATGCCGCTTGCTCCTCTGCGTCGTCCTCTTCCGCGCCCAGATAGGCTTCTTTCACCCGCGGGTCGGCCCGTACCTCATCCACCGTGCCGGTAATCAGGTGGCGACCGTTGTCCAGTACCGTGAGCTGGTCCGAGAGCTCGAAAATGGCGTCCATGTCGTGCTCCACCAGCACGATGCAGTAGGTTTTCTTGAGTTCCTTGAGCAGTGCGATGATGCGTTGGGACTCCTCGTGACCCATCCCGGCCATGGGTTCGTCCAGCAGCAGGATGCAGGGATCGGTGGCCAGCACCATGGCGATTTCCAGCTGCCGCTGCTCGCCGTAGGAAATCTCGGCGGCAATGGTGTGGGTCCGGTCGTCGAGGCCCACCTGCGCCAGCGCCTGCTCGGCGGCCTTGCGCACCATCTGGTTGCTGTGGCGGGAGGCAAACAGGTTGAAGTTGCCGCCGAAACGTCGCTGGGCCGAGATGGCACAGTTCTCGAGGCAGGTCACTTCCGGATAGATGTTGGTCTTCTGGAAGCTCCGGCCGATACCCCGGCGCACGAACTTCCAGGGTTTCAGGGTGTCGATGCGCTGGCCCTTGTGGAAGATGCAGCCGGAGGTGGGCTTGAGGGTGCCGCAGAGCATGTTCAGCAGGGTGCTCTTGCCGGCGCCGTTGGGCCCCACCACGCCGTGCAGCTGCCGGTCCCGGAACTGCAGGCTGATGTCGTTGAGGGCCTTGATGCCGCCCCAGTGCTTGCTGAGGGCTTCGGTTTCCAGAACGATGTCGTTAGCCATGTTATTTCTCCAGAAGCTTTTCCAGGTAGCCGGCAATGCCTTTGCGCAGCACGATGACCATCAGGATGATGGCGGAGCCCATGAACAGCAGCCAGTCTTCGGTCAGGTGCTCGAAGAAGTACTGCAGGCCCTCGTAGGTAAAGGTGCCGAGGATGGCGCCGTAGATGGTGCCCAGACCGCCCAGGATGGACATGACCAGCGCCGTACCGGACATCTCCCAGGCCAGGAAGGATGGGTTCACAAAGCCGTATTGCAGCGCAAACAGGAAGCCGGCGTAGGCCCCCAGGGTGCTGCCGATGACGTAGCAGGTCAGGCGGAACGCGAAGATGTTGTAGCCCAGGGCCTCGGTGCGATCCGGGTTCTGCTTGGTGGCCTCGACGATGCGGCCGAAGCGCGAACGCAGCACCACCTTGAAGAACACCAGGGTGTTGAACAGGGAGAACAGCGCCAGGTAGTAGAAGTGCTGCGGGTCGTCCAGATTCAGGAAGCTGAGGCCGAAGATGCTGGTCTCGGGCTTCATGAAGATGAACACGCCGTCGTCCCCGCCAAACTCCAGAGAGTCGAAGAAGTAGTAGAACATCATCTGGGAGATGGCGAGGGTGATCATGATGAAGTAGATACCCGTGGTCCGGAGCACCACCGCGCCGGTCACCAGGGCGATCAGGGCGGCAATGCCGCAGATGTAGAAGGTGTAGACCCAGAAGTTCACGGCCTCGTATTCCGGCGACAGGATGACGAACAGGTAGCCACCCAGGCCATAGAACAACGCGTGGCCCAGGGTGATCAGGCCCACCCGTCCGACCAGGAAATCCAGGGACATGACGAAGATGGACAGGATGATGATGGTGGTCACCTTGCCCACGAAAAAGGAGTTGGACTCCAGGAACAGTGGCACGAACAGGGCCACCATGAAGAACATCGGGACGAGGATGCGCTCGGTGCGTTTCTCGAAAATCATGATCGGCTCCCGCTTACTTGGCGAACAGGCCCTGGGGCTTCACCAGCAGCACCAGGATCATAAAGATGTAGATAATCATGTTGGACATGCTCGGCATCAGCACCGACGAGAAGGTGCTGATCAGGCCCACCAGCAAGGCCCCGACGAAGGCGCCCTTGATCGAGCCCATGCCACCGATGACCACCACCACGAAACAGGTAATCAACACGCTCTCACCCATACCCGGAACGATCGAGCGCATGGGCGCGGCGATGATGCCGGAGACGGCGGCCAGCATGACCCCGATGGCGAACACGACGGTGTAGAGGCTTTTGATGTTCACGCCCAGGGCTTCCACCATCTCCCGGTTGGATTCCCCGGCGCGGATCAGCATGCCCAGGCGGGTGCGGGAGACCACGTAATACAGCACGCCGGCGATGGCCACGCAGACCAGGGCCGCGAAGATGCGGTAGATGGGGTAACTGGAGTTGTCGGTGAACGGAATGCCGCCGTCCAGGGCGCCGGGCACGGCCACGCCGTAGGGATCGTTGCCGAACAGGATGCTCTGCAGCGAGTTGAACACGAAGATCATGCCGATGGTCAGCAGCACCTGGTCCAGGTGGTTGCGGTTATACAGCCGCTGTATCAGTACCCGCTCGATCAGGATGCCGAGGGAGAGGGCGATGATGGCCGAGAGCACCGCCGAAACGGTAAAACTGCCGGTCACCGTGGCGAAATACCAAACCAGGTAGGCGCCCACCATGTACATGGAGCCATGGGCCAGATTCAGGATGCCCATAACGCCAAACACCAGCGTCAGTCCGGAGGCAATCAGGAACAGCAACAAGCCGTACTGAACGCCGTTGATGAGTTGTACGAAGAAGAGTTCGGTCGTCATAGAGGTACCCAGGGATGTTGCAGCGGACCCGGGCCGGGTCCGGAAGGGTGGTTTGCATGGGGCACCCCGGCCGGTGCCAGCCGGCCGGGGCAGGGTTTACCGGCGGATCAGAGCTTGCAGCCTCGGGCCGGATCTTCCAGTGCTTCGGCCGCGACGCTCGTCACCACGTTCACGCCATCTTTCACTTCCCGCAGGTAAATGTTCTGCACCGGGTTATGGGCCCGGGAGAAGGTGAAGTCGCCACGGGGGCTGTTGATGGTCAGCTTCGCCATGGTGTCGATCACCGCCTGCTTGTCGCTGACATCGCCGCTGAGCTGGTTGATGGTGTTGGCGATGGCCAGGCCGGCGTCGTAGCCCTGGACCGCGTAGATGTCCGGGTAGTGGCCGTACTCGGTATTGAAGGCCTCGCGGAATTTCTCGTTCTGCGGTACGTCCAGCTGTTCGGCGTAGTGCAGACCGGTGAGCACGCCTTCGGCGGCTTCACCCTGGGCTTCCAGCGTACCTTCGGTGAGGAAGCCGGAACCCAGCAGCGGGATCTTGCCGCGCAGGCCCATGGCATCGTAGTCCTTCACGAACTTGATGGCGCCGCCACCGGCGAAGAAGACGAACACGGCGTCCGGGTCCTGCGCGGCGATGTCACTGATGTGCGGCTGGAAATTGGTGGACGGGAAGGGCATCAGCACCTTCTTGACCACGTTGCCGCCGCCGGCCTTGAAGGATTCCTCGAAGGCTTCGAGGCTTTCCCGGCCCATGCCGTAGTTCCAGCTGATCAGGTAGACGTCCTTGTAGCCCTTATCCAGGGCGACCTTGCCCATGGGGTAGGACGGCTGCCAGGAGGAGAAGGAGGTGCGGAAGATGTTCGGTGAGCACAGCGGGCCGGTGGCTGCGGCGGCGCCGGCGTTCGGAATAATCATCACGGTGTCCTTGCCTCGCAGCACCTTGATCATCCCCATGGCCACCCCGGAGTGCACCGGACCGATCACAAAGTCGGCTTCGTGCTGGCCGAGCATGGATGACGCCAGTTCCGGGGCACGCGCCGGCTTGGCTTCGGTATCCATCTCGATGAACTCGATGTCCGCGCCGTGCAGTTCTGCGGCCTTCTCCTTCAGGGCCAGCTTCAGGCCATCACGGCCCGCTTCACCCAGCTGGGCGTAGATGCCGCTGAACGGAAGCATGACGCCGACCTTGACCGGATCAGTGGCGGCTGCGGAAGTGGTTGCCGTGGCGGCAAGGGTGGTAGCCAGAACAGCGCTGGCCAGGGTTTTCATACGGGACATATCAACACCTCGGATTCTTGTTGTGCGGTTGTCCCATTAGAGGCGTGTGTCGCAGCCGGCAATATCCGTTTTCTGCAGAGGGGTGTCCGTGCTTTGCACGGGTATCGGCAGCTGCGATTACAGAAAACGGATAAACCTTTTCCTGATCAGGATATTGGCGTCAGGGAAGTTCGCCGATAGTGACGTTGCCGATGTGGCGATAGTTAAAAGAATCAACATAAAAGGAGTTTCGAATGCACGCCATGACTGCTGTTGTCATCGGCGCCCTTGTTCGGGGTGCCGGTGTTGCATTATTCACATTCGCCCTGGGTGCCGGCTCTGTCGCCATGGCCGGGGAGCGTCTCTATCTGTTCACCCAGAACTATCCGCCTCTGCACGCCTCCACGACCGGTAAGGGTTTTGCCCACAGCGCGGATGACATCGAGGGTGTCTGCAGTGACATGGTAAAGGCCATTCTGGCGCGCGCCGGGTATGACTATGTGATGAAAATGCGGGCCTGGAGCTACGCGTTCGAGCGAGGTCAGGGGAGTGAGAACCATGGTGTGTTCTGCACCGCACGAACGGATGAGCGTGAGGATCTGTTCCAGTGGGTCGGGCCCCTGATGTCACTGCGATGGACTCTGTTTGCAGCGCCGGGTTCCAGCATTACCCTCGCCAGCCTCGAAGACGCCAGAGGAATGCGCATCGCCGGTTACAAGGGGGATGTCATGTCCGAATACCTGTTGGAGCGGGGCTTCAACATGACGATGGGAGCCTTCGGCGCGGTCAATGCCCGACGGCTTGTACTGGATCAGGCCGACCTTTGGGTGGCCGATGCGGTCATGGGGCCGATGGTGGCGCGCTCGGAGTATGGTATTGAAGGATTGCGGCCGGTGCTCGAATTCAAGGAAACACCGCTGTATCTGTCGATGAGCAAGGAAACCTCGCCAGAGATTGTGGCCGGGCTCCAGCGGGCCCTGGATGCTGCCCGACACTCCGGACAGTTGGGGGCGCTGGTGCAGCTCTCCCGGGCGGAGCCGGATCGGGAAACGGATTAGGCCTGCCCTTTCAATGGACCGGGCCCGGACGTCTGTCCGGACCCGGCGTCCGGGTAGCCCGAGGATCAGGCCAGACGGTTGATCAGGATCTCACTGAGACTTCCCGGGCATTCCACCGACGGTACGTGGCCGATCCCATCCAGAATCACCGGATCCGGAGCGCCGCTGAACTGTGCCAGGGCTTTCAGTGACTCCGGCGGGGTAGCCAGATCGTCGGCGCCGCCAATCAGCAGCACCGGCACATCGCGGCCGCGGAGTTTCTCGCGGAAATCCGCCTTGCCCAGCATCTCGCACAGCAGCGCATAACTGTTGTCGTCACCGCGCCCCATGATCACTTTCCAGCCGTCGAGCAGGGCCGGCTGCTCCTTGCAGGCCGCCGGACCGAACCAGCGCGGCACAATCTCCCCGGCCATGGCGGCCAGACCCTTGGCGCGAACGTTGGCGGCACGCAGATTCCAGGCTTCCACGGTGCCGATGATGGCGCCGGTGTTGGTCAGCGTGGCCGAAATCAGCCTGTCGCTGTACCCGGAAACCAGCTGCTGGCCGATCACACCGCCGATGGAGGTCCCGGCAAAGTGGAAGGCGCTGGCGCCGGCCACCTGGGCGAGGGTCAGCGCTTCCTGGGCCAGGTCATCGGGGGTGATTTCCCCGGCGTCCTCCGGCCAGGCGCTGCTGGCACCGTGGCCGGGCAGGTCCCAGGTCAGCACCCGGAATTTGCCGAGCAGGGCCGGCAGCATGTCGTCCCAGACGCCCTGGGTCATTCCCAGCGGGTGGGCCAGTACCAGCAGGGGCTTCTCGCTGTCACCGAGCAGGCGGTAGCAGATGGTTCGGCCGTTATGGTTAACAAATGACATGGACGCTCCTTCGGTCAGACCCGTTCAATCAGTGTAGCAATACCCTGACCCACACCCACACACATGGTGCACAGGGCATAACGGCCGCCGGTACGCTGCAGCTGGTGGGCGGCAGTCATCAGCAGGCGGGCGCCGGACATGCCCAGCGGGTGGCCAAGGGCGATGGCACCGCCGTTCGGGTTGACCCGGGCATCGTCGTCGGCGACGCCCAGCTCGCGCAGGACGGCCAGGCCCTGGGCGGCGAAGGCTTCGTTCAGCTCGATCACGTCGATGTCGTCGATGCTGATGTTCTGCTTCTCCAGCAGCTTCTGAACCGCCGGTACCGGGCCGATGCCCATGATGCGGGGTTCCACGCCAGCGGTGGCCATACCAATGATCTTGGCCATGGGCTTGAGGCCCTGCTGTTTCACTGCCGTTTCGCTGGCCACCAGCATCGCGGCGGCGCCGTCGTTGACGCCGGAGGCATTGCCCGCGGTCACACTGCCGTTGTCACGGAAGGGCGTGGGCAGGGAAGCCAGCTTCTCCAGGGTGGTGCTGCGGGGGTGCTCGTCGGTGTCGAACACCAGCGGATCCTGCTTCCGGCGCGGGATGGAGACCGGGACGATCTCCTCGGCGAAGACGCCATCCAATTGTGCCCGGGCGGTCTTCTGCTGGGACCGGAAGGCGAACAGATCCTGATCTTCGCGGGAAATGTTGAACTGTTCGGCGACGTTCTCCGCCGTTTCCGGCATGGAGTCGATGCCGTACTGTTTCTTCATCAGCGGGTTCACAAAACGCCAGCCGATGGTGGTGTCCTCGATCTTCTGGCCGCGGGAGAAGGCGGTGTCGGCCTTGCCCATTACGTACGGGGCGCGGGACATGGATTCCACGCCGCCGGCCAGCACCAGATCCATTTCACCGGCGCGGATGGCGCGGAAGGCCGTGCCCACGGCGTCCATGCCGGAGCCGCACAGCCGGTTGAGGGTGGTACCGGGTACGGAAGTGGGCAGACCGGCCAGCAACGCGGACATGCGGGCCACGTTGCGGTTGTCTTCACCGGCCTGGTTGGCGCTGCCCATCATGACTTCATCGATGGCAGCGGGGTCCAGCTCCGGAGCCTGCTCGAGCACGGCCTTGAAGATATGCGCCGCCAGGTCGTCCGGGCGCACGCTGGCAAGGGTGCCGCCGAAGCGGCCGATGGCCGAACGGCGGGGATGGCAGAGAAATACGTCAGTCATGGTAGACCTCACTGTTGGCCGGAATGGTGGGCATTGGTGCGGGCTTTCAGGTCTCGCAGCACTTCCAGTTCTTCGGCGGTCGGCGCCGGTGTGGTTTCCAGCTGGTCCGCGAAGCGGATGTCCCAGCCGGTGGCCTCGATCACGTCTTCCCGGGTCACATTCGGGTGCAGGGAGGTGACCACCAGCTCCTTGGTCTCCGGATCCGGCTTGAGGATGCACAGGTCGGTGATGACCACTGTGGGGCCACGGCCGATGTTCGGCACGTTGTCCCGGGCCTTGCCGTCACGGCCGAAGCCGACGGTGGTCACGAAGTCCACGTCCTTCACGAAGGTGCGCCTGGAGTGCTTCACGGTAATGAACACTTCCTTCGCGTTGGTGGCAATCTCAGGGGCGCCACCGCCGCCGGGCAGACGAACCTTCGGTTCGCGGTAATCGCCGATCAGGGTGGTGTTCAGGTTGGCGAAACGGTCGATCTGGGCGGTACCCAGGAAGCCGACGCTGATGTGGCCGCCTTGCAGCCAGTACCGGAACATCTCGGGTACGGAGACGGTGGTCAGGGCAGACTCGCACAGCTCGCCGTCACCGATGGACAGCGGCAGCACGTCCGGCTTGGTCTGTAGGGTGCCGGATTCGTAGATCAGGGTCACATCCGGAGCGTGGGTCAGACGCGCCAGGTTGGCCGCCTCACTGGGCAGGCCGATACCCACGAAACAGGTCATCTCGTTGGTCAGCGCCCGGGCGGCGGTGATGCTCATCATTTCCGAGGAAGTAAATTCAAGGCTCATCTCACGCTGCTCCTTTCTCGAATACGTTGTCTTTCAGCCAGGCCTGGAAGGTGTCGCGGTCACGGGCGATGCCGTCCCAGTCCTTGTAGAAGGCGTTGTCCCGGTCGTAGTAGCCCAGGGCATAGGAGGGCCTGGCACCTTTCGGAGCCTCGGCAATGGCGGTCACCGCCCAGGACGGCAGTACGCAGGCGTTCACGGAAGCGCCGAGGTCGTCCACGATCTCTTCCACGGTGACGATGCTGCGCCTGGCGGCCAGCACGGCTTCTTTCTGGATGCCGACGATGCCTTCCACCAGCACATTGCCCTTGCGATCGGCGCGCTGGGCGTGGATCACGGTCACGTCCGGGCGAACCGACGGCACGGCAGCCAGACGCTCACCGGTGAACGGGCATTCGATGAACTTGATCTGGTCGTTGACCTTGGGCAGGTCGCTGCCGACATAACCGCGCAGGACAGCCAGCGGCAGGCCGGCGGCGCCGGCTTCATAGGCACAGGCCATGGCGGCGTGGCTGTGCTCCAGGATTTCCAGCTTGTTCGGCCAGCCTTTCTCGACGGCATCCCTCAGTCTGTGCAGGGAGCCGACACCGGGGTTACCGCCCCAGGAGAAAATCAGTTTTTTCGCGCAGCCGGCCCCGATCAGCTGGTCGTACACCAGGTCCGGGGTCATCCGGATCAGGGTCAGGTCGCGCTTTTCCTGGCGAATGATTTCGTGGCCCGCCGCGAACGGGATCAGGTGGGTGAAGCCTTCCATCGCCACGGTGTCACCGTTGTTGATGTGTTTGCTCACCGCTTCCTGGAGGGAGAGGAATTCAGCCATCGCAGTGTCTCCATCGTGTTTCGGTTGAAAAGTTCGATATACGAACATAAGTTTAATATGCGAACATGATGGCGTGATTGGTTTTGTGTCGTCAAGTACAAATTTTCACCAGCTGGCAAAAATGCACCGATGTTCGGAGAGCGAACGAGCTGATACCATGCGCTCATATCGACGCGCGACGGGTTAAAGGAGCCGGAATGGACGAACAGATTCTCAAACCCGGAGACCGGGATTACGTGGGCGCGCTGGCCTCGGGGCTGGACGTGCTCCAGGCGTTTGATGCCGAACACCCGCGCATGACCCTGAGTGAGGTGGCGGCGAGAACGGAGATGGACCGGGCCAAGGCCCGCCGCTTCCTGCTCACCCTGCATGCGCTGGGGTTTGTGAAGCGCACGGGGCGCCAGTTCGAGCTGACTCCGCGGGTCCTGCAACTGGGTTACGCCTACCAGGCCTCAAACCAGTACCGCGCGGTGATCCAGCAATACCTGGAGGACATCACCGCCGAGCTGGGTGAATCCTCCTCGCTGGCGGTACTGGATGGGGATGATGTGGTGTACGTGGTGCGCTCGGCGGCTCGTCATCGGCTCATGGCTATTACCCTGTCGGTGGGTACCCGCCTGCCGGCGGCCTACACGTCCATGGGGCGGGTGTTGCTGGCGCAGTTGCCGGAGGCGGAACTCGATGCGTTTCTGGCGCGGGTCCGGCTGGAACGTTTCACGGTCTCCTCGGTGACGGACAAGGATGCGTTGCGCGCAGCGATCGATCAGGCGCGGACTCAGGGTTATGCGGTGGTGGACCAGGAACTGGATCTTGGTTTGCGCTCCGTGGCGGTGCCGGTGTTCTCCGGTAGCGGGGAATTGCTGGGTGCGCTCAATATCAGCACCAATGCCGCCCGGGTAGACATGGACACCCTGCTGGAGGTGTATCTGCCGCGCTTGCAGGCGGTGGCAGAAAAGGTGCGGCAGACCGCACGCTGAGCCCGTTACGGATAACGGCCGGTCAGCCGGTTCTCCACCAGTTCCGCCAGGATGGTGTTGGCCAGACGCATCACCGCATTGGGATTCTCGCCCCGCCGCCGGGAAGCGATGACCGGGGTAGAGATGCTGCTGTCCTCCAGTGGCATGTACTCCACGCCCTCCCGGTGTAGCCGGCGCACCTGCTCGGGTACGAGGGTAAAGCCCATGTCCGAGGCTACCAGCGACAACGCTGTCTGCAGGTCATTCACCTGCTGGACGACATGAATCTTCAGGCCACGACGGTGGAACAGGCCCTGGGTAATGTCGGCGAAATTCGGGCCGGGCCCGGAGGGGAAAGCCACCATGGGCCATTCGGACAACTCCTTCATGGATGGCGGGTGCCGGGTCAGCGGGTGCTTGGCCGGGAGTGCGGCAATAATGGGCTCATCAAACAGGTTTTCCTGTTCCACGTCCGGGTCCTCAATCCTCAGGCGGCCGAAGCCGATATCAATCTTGCCGGACTTCAGGGCTTCCACCTGTTCCCGGGTTTTCAGTTCGTGCAACACAATTTCCAGGTTCTTGTTCTGGCGCAGGCGTCGCACCATGAGCGGCAACTGGCCATAGAACACCGATGGTACGAAGCCGATGGAGAACAGAGTCTTTCGGTGTTGCGCAATACGCCGGGTGTCGTCCACCGTTGCTGATACCTTGTCCAGAATCTGGCGCGCCTGCTCCAGGAAGTACTCCCCGCCCGTTGTCAGTTCCAGCCCCCGCGGTTTACGGATAAACAGCTCCACCCCGATTTCCTCTTCCAGCTGTTTGATGGCCCGGGTCAGCGGTGGTTGTGCAATGAACAACTTATCCGCTGCCCGGGTGAGGTTGCCTTCCTCCGCCACGGCGACGAAGTACCGCAAGTGTCTCAGCTCCATCCATACCTCCAGGGTATCGGTTATTACTTAATCAATATTGGTTCACATCCGTGAAACTTCGTACTGTTCGAATCACAGGATTTATTACTTGCGATTCGGAGAGCCCATGTCCGCCACCATTCAGTCCATTGAAGCGATCCTGGTCGATATCCCGACCATCCGCCCTCACAAGCTGTCCATGACAACCATGGGGGTTCAGAGCATGGTGATCGTGCGGATGAAAGACTCCGACGGCCTTGAAGGCCTCGGCGAGGCGACCACTATCGGCGGTCTGGCCTACGGCCCGGAAAGTCCCGAAAGCGTAAAGCTTACCATTGATACTTATTTCAAACCGCAACTGATTGGCCAGCCTGCAGGCAACATCAATACCCTGAGGGTAATGCTAAACCGCTCAACCCGCGGTAACAACCTGGCCAAATCTGCCATCGAGACCGCACTGCTGGATCTGCAGGGCAAGCGCCTGAACCGTCCGGTCTCGGATCTGCTCGGCGGAGCCATTCATCAGCACCTTCCGGTGCTCTGGACCCTGGCCAGTGGTGATACCGGAAAGGATATCGAAGAGGCCCTGGGGCTGATCGAAACCCGTCGTCACTGCGACTTCAAACTCAAGATCGGTTCCCGTTCGGTGATGGACGACGTTCGCCACGTCGCGGCTATCAAGGAAGCCGTGGGTGAGAGCGCCAGTGTGCGAGTGGATGTGAACCAGGCCTGGGATGAAGCCACCGCTGCCAAGGGCATGGCGGAGCTGCAGGCTGCCGGTATCGACCTTGTCGAGCAGCCGACCCCGATGAAAGATCACGCCGCGCTGGTGCGTCTGTCCGGGAAATTCCATCTGCCCATCCTGGCCGACGAGGCCGTGGCCGATGCCAAGGATATGTACAACCTGGCCGCAGCCGGTTTCGCCGGTGCGGTCGCCATGAAAATCGCCAAGGCCGGTGGTCCGGCCCGCGCCCTGGAGCAGGCCGCGGTAGCTCAGGCTGCCGGGATTGGCTTGTACGGCGGCACCCTTCTGGAAGGCACCATCGGAACCGTCGCCTCCCTGCACGCCTGGTCCACGCTCGAGACCCTGCACTGGGGCACCGAGATGTTTGGTCCGCTTTTGATGAAGGACGACATCGTGGTCAAGCCGCTGAACTTCCATGACAACGGCGTGGAGCTGCCGGAAGGGCCGGGGCTGGGTGTCGAGATCGATGAAGACAAGCTGGCCGAGTACCGCAGAAAGGCATAAGCCGCCGGCCCCGAGAACGCCGCAAAGATCAGTAAACGGAGGAAAGCACATGCTGTTCAAAGTCGAGATGAAGGTGAATATCCCCCACGACATGCCCGCGGAAGTGGCTGCGGACATCAAGGCGCGGGAGAAAGCCTACGCCCAGGACCTGCAGAAGCAGGGCAAGTGGCGCCACCTGTGGCGGGTGGCGGGCAGCTACGCCAACGTCAGCATCTTTGATGTGGAAGACAACGCCGAGCTGCAGGACCTGATCAGCAACCTGCCTCTGTTTCCCTACATGGATATCACTGTCGCGCCGCTGTGCCGGCATCCGTCCTCGATCCACGAAGACGACCGTTAGGAAATCAACACACCGTTGCCAACAGATGAGCTGAATTGAGCAACAACAACAAAAGCACCGAGGAGACCAACAATGACCGTCAAGACCATGCAAACTGCGGAAGTGAAGGATCTGCTGGAGAAAGTTGCCGGCTTCAACCAGGAAGGTGGCAACGAGCGGGTGAAGAAGATCGTTCACCGTTTCATGCACGATGTTTTCCAGATCGTCGAGGATTTCGACGTAACGCCGGAAGAGTTCTGGCAGGCCGTCTACTACGTGGGTGATCTGGGCGCCAACGGCGAGGCTGCCCTGCTGGCCCCGGGCCTGGGTATGGACAAGTACCTGGACATCCGGATGGACGCCGAAGATGAACAGGCGGGCCTCAATGGCGGTACCCCGCGCACCATCGAAGGCCCGCTGTATGTGGCTGGCGCACCGCTGAGCGAAGGCTTTGCCCGTATGGACGACGGTTCCGATGAGACCGCCGAGACCATGATCCTGACTGGTCAGGTGACCGACGAGAACGGCCAGCCGGTTGCCAATGCGGTGGTTGATGTATGGCACGCCAACACCATGGGCAACTACTCCTACTTCGACCAGTCCCAGAGCGAGTACAACCTGCGTCGCCGCATCAAGACCGACGAGAACGGCCGGTATACCGCCCGCTCCATCATTCCGGCTGGCTACGGCTGCCCGCCCGAAGGTTCCACCCAGGCGCTGTTGAACCTGCTGGGTCGTCACGGTAACCGTCCGGCGCACATCCACTTCTTTATCTCCAAGCCGGGTTACAAGCACCTGACTACCCAGATCAACCTGGCCGGTGACGAGTACACCTACGATGACTTCGCCTTCGCCACCCGTGACGAACTGGTGGTTGAAGCCAACCGCATCGAGGATCCGGCCAAGGCTGAGCAGTTCGGTCTGAACAAGCCGTTCACCGAAGTGGAGTTCAACATCCAGCTGGTCTCCACCGACAAGCCCGAGCTGCAGAACCGCCACGAGCGCAAGCGTGCTCTGGAAGGCGAAGTAGCTTAAGACCGAACCCTTAATCCCAAAGTTCTTGTGATCCGACCGGCCTGCGGCTGCGGGCCGGCCAGGGGACCTTCGCGCCCGAGAAACGGTTTTCACAACAACAAAATGGAGTGACGAACATGACTCGCCAACTCGACCGACTTGAGAAAACGATCCGCAACGCGGTGGAAGCCGATGCGGAAACCGGTCACTACCGCTGTGACCGCAGCATCTTCACCGACCAGGAGCTCTTTGAGCTCGAGATGAAGCACATCTTCGAAGGCAACTGGATTTTCCTGGCCCACGAGAGCCAGATCGAGAATCCGGGCGACTACTACACCACCACGGTGGGTCGTCAGCCGGTAATCATCACCCGGACCAAGGATGGCGAGCTCAAGGCGATTCTGAACACCTGCACCCACCGGGGTGCAACCCTGTGCCGCAAGAAGCGCGGCAATAAGACCTCCTTCACCTGCCCGTTCCACGGCTGGACCTTCAAGAACGACGGCAAGCTGCTGAAGGCCAAGGACCAGAAGAAAGGCGGTTACCCGGACAGCTTCAATGTCGACGGTTCCCACGACCTGAAGGAGCTGCCGAAGTTCGAGAACTACCGCGGCTTCCTGTTCGGCAGCCTCAATTCGGACGTTCTGCCGCTGGAAGAGTACCTGGGCGAGACCACCAAGGTGATCGACGCGATCGTTGACCAGGCGGTAGACGGTCTGGAGATCCTGCGGGGCGCCTCCACCTACACCTACGAGGGCAACTGGAAGCTGACCGCCGAGAACGGCGCCGACGGTTACCACGTCAGCACCGTGCACTGGAACTACCTGTCCACCATGGGCCAGCGTAACTACGAGAAGGGCGGCACCGAGGCGGTGGATGCCAAGAGCTGGTCCAACGAGGGCGGTTTCTACTCCTTCGAGAACGGCCACATGATGCTGTGGACCCGCCTGACCAACCCGGAAGTGCGTCCGGTCTACAACCACCTCGAGCGCCTGGAGAAAGAACTGGGCGAAGAGCGTGCCGATTTCATCGTACGGACCACCAAGAATCTGTGTCTGTACCCGAACGTGTACCTGATGGACCAGTTCTCCACCCAGATCCGGGTGCTGCGTCCGATCGACGTCAACAAGACCGAGATCACCATCTACTGCTGGGCGCCGAAGGGTGAGCCGGCGGCCGATCGCGCCAAGCGCATCCGTCAGTACGAAGATTTCTTCAACGTATCCGGCATGGGTACTCCGGACGACCTGGAAGAATTCCGTGGCTGTCAGGAAGGTTACTACGCCAAAGGCGTGAAGTGGAACGACATGAGCCGTGGCGCCCAGCACTGGATCGAAGGTGCGGACGACTGGGCCAAGCGCATCAACATGAAGCCGATTCTCAGTGGCGCCAAGCCGGAGGATGAAGGTCTGTACGTGACTCACCACCAGCACTGGGTGGAAGAGATGACCAAGGCTGTCGAGACCGAGCGTGCGCGTTTCATTTCCCTGTCAGAGGAGGCTTCCAAATGAGCATGTCTTTCGAACAGATCCAGGCGTTTATCTACCGGGAAGCCCGTCTGCTGGACGATCGGGAGTGGGACGAATGGCTCAAGTGCTACCACGAGGATGTCACCTACTGGATGCCGTCCTGGGACGACAATGACGAGCTGACCGAGGATCCGCAGACCGAGATCTCGCTGATCTACTACCCGAACCGTAACGGCCTGGAGGATCGGGTTTACCGGCTCAAGACCGAGCGTTCCGGCGCCAGCTCCATTCCGGAGCCGCGCACCGTGCACCTGACCAGCAACCTGGAAATCCTGGAGCGGGACGGCGACACCGTAAAGCTGCGCTTCAACTGGCAGACCAACAGTCACCGTTACCACAAGACCCAGTCCTTCTTTGGCGTGTCTTTCTACACCCTGGACTGCAGTGGCGAGCAGCCGCTGATTACCGAGAAGAAGGTGGTTCTGAAAAACGATTACATCAATCAGGTGATTGATATCTATCACCTGTAATTGATGGGGAGAGCATCATCATGAGTTACAACATCGCGCTTAATTTTGAAGATGGCGTCACCCGCGTGATCACCTGCAACGAGGGTGAGACGGTACTCGACGCCGCCTACCGGGCACAGATCAATCTGCCGATGGACTGCTCTGACGGCGTCTGCGGAACCTGCAAGGGTTCCTGCCAGCAGGGCGAGTTCGACATGGGCGACGAGTACATCGACGAGGCGCTGTCCGACGAGGAAGCCGAGCAGGGCATGGTCCTGACCTGTCAGATGGTGCCCTCCAGCGACTGTGTGGTGGAGATCCCGGCGGCCGCGTCCCTATGCAGCAAGGCCGGCAACGAAGCCGTGACCGGCACCGTGGACGAGGTCAACCTGATCTCCCCTACCGCCATCGAACTGAAGATCACCGCAGACGCCGACATCGGCTTCCTGCCGGGGCAGTACGTGAACATCCAGGTACCGGGTACCGAAGAAACCCGCGCCTACTCGTTCAGTTCCCGTCCCGGCAGCCGCGAGCTGAGCTTCCTGATCCGCAATGTGCCCGGCGGCCTGATGAGCTCCTGGCTGGTGGGCAAGGCCAAGACCGGCGACCCGGTCACCATCACCGGCCCGATGGGCGTGTTCTACCTGCGTCCGGTCCAGCGCCCGGTGCTGATGCTGGCCGGTGGTACCGGTCTGGCCCCGTTCCTGGCGATGCTGGAAAGTCTGAAGGAGAAGGGCTGTGACCAGCCGGCCCATCTGATCTACGGCGTGACCAACGACGACGATCTGGTGTGCGTGGCGGCCCTCGAGAAGTTCGCCGAAGAGATCGAGAACTTCACCTTCAAAACCGTGGTGGCCAGCGATGAGAGCGATCATCCCCGCAAGGGCTATGTGACCAATCACATGGAAGACGCACCCATCAACGATGGCGATGTCGATGTCTACCTGTGCGGACCGCCTCCCATGGTGGACGCGGTACTGGGTTACTTCCGTGAGCAGGGTATCGAGCCCAACTCGTTCCACTACGAGAAGTTCACCCCGAGCGTGTCTGCGGCGGAGGAGAAGGTCGCATGAACCCGCGTTTCACCAACAAGGTGATGGTGGTCACCGGCGCTGCCCAGGGTATCGGGCGGCGGGTGGCCGAACTGGCCGCCGCCGAAGGTGCCCGCCTGGTGCTGGTGGACATCGCTGACTACGTGCAGGGCGTTGCCGCCGAGCTGCGCGACCGGGGCGCCGAAGCCCTGGCCGTGCAGGCCAACCTGGAAACCTGGGAAGGCGCGGAAATTGTGATGGCCAAAGCCCATGAGCAGTACGGCCGCATCGACATCCTGATCAACAACGTCGGCGGCACCATCTGGGCCCAGCCGTTCGAGCATTACCAGCCGGAGCAGATCCAGAAGGAAATCCAGCGTTCCCTGTTCCCGACCCTGTGGTGCTGCCGTGCGGTTCTGCCTTACATGGTGGAGCAGAAGGGCGGTGCCATTGTGAATGTGTCTTCGGTCGCGACCCGGGGCCTGATGCGGGTGCCCTACGGCGCCGCCAAGGGCGGGGTCAACGCCATGACCGTGAACGTGGCCTTCGAGTATGCCGAGCATGGTATCCGGGTGAACGCCACCGCACCGGGCGGTACCGAAGCACCACCCCGGCTGACGCCGCGGAACACGGAGGAGCAGGGCGAACAGGAAAAGGCCTGGTACCAGACCCTGATCGACCAGACCAATGACACCAGTTTCATGCACCGCTACGGCACCCTGGATGAGCAGGCGGAGCCGATCCTGTTTCTGGCCTCGGATGCGGCCAGCTACATGACCGGAACCATCCTGCCGGTAGCCGGCGGAGACCTGGGCTGAGAACACGGCTTCCGGCCAGGCCGGAAGCCAATCTGACCGAACACAACGACACTGACATCAAGCCAACGGACCGGCTCCGTACAAATAGAACAAACGGGGTAACAGACCATGAGAAACATAGACGTCAACGACGTTATCGATAACGCACGATTCAACTCGTTTCACTGGAAGGTGCTCTTCTGGTGCACACTGATCATAATTTTCGACGGTTACGACCTGGTGATCTACGGCGTGGTTCTGCCGCTGTTGATGGACCAGTGGAACCTCAATCCCTATGTCGCCGGTTTGCTCGGCAGCAGTGCGCTGTTCGGCATGATGTTTGGCGCCATGGGCTTCGGTATGCTCTCGGACAAGCTCGGGCGCAAGAAAACCATTCTGATGTGTGTGGTGCTGTTCAGCCTCACCACGGTCATCAACGGCTTCGCCAGCACGCCCTGGCAGTTCGGCATTCTGCGCTTCATTGCCGGCCTGGGTATCGGCGGAGTCATGCCTAACGTGGTCTCGCTGATGAGCGAGTATTCACCCAAGAAGAGCCGTAGCACGCTGGTGGCCCTGATGTTTTCCGGCTACGCCGTGGGCGGCATGATGTCTGCCGGTCTGGGCATCTGGATCGTGCCCAATTATGGCTGGGAGATCATGTTCTATCTGGCAGTGGTACCCCTGCTGATGCTGCCGCTGATGATGAAGTTCCTGCCGGAGTCGGTGGCCTTCCTGATGGCCCAGAAGCGTGAAGGGGAGGCCCGGGACATTCTGCAGAAAGTGGCCCCGCTGCATGAAATCAGCGAGATGGACCGCCTGGAAGTCCCTCCCACCACCGAGAGCAAGGCACCGGTCCTGGAACTGTTCCGCGGCGGGCGAGCGTTCAGCACCAGCATGTTCTGGGTTGCTTTCTTCTGCTGCCTGCTGATGGTCTATGCGCTCGGCTCCTGGCTGCCGAAGCTGATGTCCATGGCCGGCTATGCCCTGAGCTCCAGCCTGATGTTCCTGATGGTTCTGAACATCGGTGCGATCATCGGTGCCGTGGGCGGCGGCTGGCTGGCAGACCGGTTCTCCCTGCGTTCGGTACTGGTGAGCTTCTTTATCCTCGGCTCGGTATCACTGGTCATGTTGGGCTATGAGAACCCGATGTGGTTCCTGTACACCCTGATGGGCATTGCCGGTGCCACCACCATTGGTTCACAGATCCTGCTGTACGCCTATGTGGCCCAGTACTATCCCACCAGCATCCGGTCGACCGGTCTGGGTTGGGCGTCGGGCATCGGCCGTAACGGTGCTATCGTCGGCCCCATGCTCGGCGGTACCCTGCTGGCCCTGGCTCTGCCGCACCATATGAATTTCCTGGCACTGGCCATTCCCGGCGCCATTGCCACCGTTGCCATTGCCCTGGTGGGCCGCCGCTTCAGTGCGAAGCGCCTGTCGTCTGAAGGAGAGGCCAGTCTGGCAACCAGTAACTGATTTTGTGGAGCGTTGATGCGACCCTGAGGGTGAGAGTCAGTCGAACCCCTCTTTTGCCCCGGCACGCAAGTGTCCGGGGCCTTTTTCGTTTTCCACCATCCGAACAATCTGACCAATAAGAAGGATGTGCACATGCCCCAGCTATTCCGAGACATGTCGTTATCCGCCGTTGCAGCCGGTTTCCTGGCCGTACTGGTTTCCTACGCCGGCCCCCTGGCGATCTTCTTCCAGGCGGGTGCCGCCGCCGATATTTCCCCGCAGATGATGACCTCCTGGGTCTGGGCCATTTCCCTGGGCGCGGCCATCTCCGGGATCGTACTGTCGCTCTGGCTCAAGGCCCCGGTGGTGACCGCGTGGTCGGCTCCCGGTACCGCGCTGCTGGTCGCCCTTTTTCCGGAGCTGTCCCTGAACGAGGCGGTAGGCGCCTACCTCACGGCCGCCGTGATTATTTTCATTATCGGGGTGTCCGGCACCTTTGATGCGTTTGTGCGGGCGATTCCCAAGGGAGTCGCCGCTGGCATGATGGCCGGCATCCTGTTCCAGTTCGGGGTCGGTGCGTTTACTGCGATCGAGTCCACGCCGGCGCTGGCCATCGGCATGCTGCTGGCCTACGTGGTGTTCCGCCGGCTGGTGCCGAAATACACGCTGGTGTTGCTGCTGATCGTCGGCGTGATCCTGGCAGTGGTGCTGGAGGGCGCGTCCCTGGCTGGCGTACGGGTAAGCATGGCGGTGCCGCAATTCATCATGCCCGAATGGAATCTCGGAGCGACCCTGAGCCTGGCCATACCCCTGGTGCTGGTCAGCCTGACCGGGCAGTTTTTGCCAGGCATGGCCATCCTGCAGGGGGCCGGCTACAAGGTGAAGGCCAGACCGGTGATTGCGGTCTCCAGCCTGGTGTCCCTGCCCATGGCAGTCTTTGGTGGCATCACCACCGTGGTCGCCGCGATTACCGCCGCCATCTGTACCGGCAAGGATGCCCATGAAGACCCGGATAAACGCTACGTGGCCGGGGTATTCAACGGGGTGTTTTACCTCGTCGGGGGGCTGTTTGCCGGCACCATCGTGGCCCTGTTCACCTCGTTACCGGCGGCGTTCGTAGCCGTGCTGGCGGGCCTGGCGCTGCTGGGTGCCATTGCCAACAACCTGTTTGCCGCGCTGGAGGATGCCAGTCACCGGGAGGCGTCGTTGATCACCTTTGTGGTGACTGCCTCGGGGTTGTCGCTGTTTGGGCTGTCCTCGGCGTTCTGGGGGGTGGTGATCGGGTATGGGTGTTATCTGGTGCTGAATGGCAGGAAGTAGTGCAAAGGCTAAGACGGGGTCAGATGAAGGATTTCATCAGACCCCAGGTTCCAGTCAGGCTTCGGCGGTTAAAGTCGGGGTCAGATGAACGCCTTCATCTGACCCCAAGTTCAGGTCTGAATCCAACTCCGGGGTCAGAAGAACGCTTTCTTCTGACCCCTCTTTCACATCGGGGTCTGATGAACGCCTTCATCAGACCCCATCTTCACCAGTAGTCAGGCCTCCTGCAATGCCTGCACCACTGCCTTCGCAGCCCCCTCGGAAGACGCCGGGTTCTGCCCGGTGATCAGCTTGCCGTCCACCACGATGTGCGGTGCCCAATCGTCGCCGCGGGTGTATTCCCCGGCATTGTCCTTGAGCATGTCCTCCACCAGGAACGGCACGATGTTGGTCAGCTGTACCGCATCCTCCTCGGTGTTGGTGAAGGCGGTGACCTTCCGGCCGCCGACGATGTTCTGCTCCGGCTTGATGAACACGTTCTTGAACACGGCCGGGGCGTGGCACACTGCGCCGATGACCTTGTCCTGCTCGTAGGCCTTCTTGATCAGCGCGATGGAGGCCTCGTCGTTGGCCAGGTCCCACAGCGGGCCGTGACCGCCGGGATAGAAAATCGCGTCGTACTCGTTCATGTCGACGTCGCTCAGCTTCTTGGTGCTGGCGAGCATTTCCTTGGCGTGGGCGTCCTTCATGAAGCGCTCGGTGGTCTCGGTCAGGGCGCCTTCGGCCTCACTGTTCGGGTCCACCGGCGGCTGGCCGCCCTTGGGAGAGGCGAGGGTGATCTCGGCACCGGCGTCCTTGAACACGTAGTAGGGCGCGGTGAACTCTTCGAGCCAGAAGCCGGTCTTGTGGCCGGTGTCGCCCATCTGGTCGTGTGATGTCAGAACCATCAGGATCTTCATACAGGTCGGTACCTCTCGTTTCGGAATGAATGGCACGTTTTGTCCGATGTACTTTCTGACTTGGCATCGGAGTGGTCCGGATTCAACCCTGCATACGTAATTTCACAAGGGGTGGATCTGGAACAGCTATACTGAACGGTGATCGAAATCAACCGGTCTTAAGCCCCGGCGGCGAGACTTCAGCGAAAGGCACTGCTGATGCGACGTATCGCGACCTTCCTGCTGCTGATCATGGCGGTACCAGCCATGGCCCAGCAGGGTACCGAAACCATTGAACCCCTCTCGGTGACGGTGGGAGTCAATCACGCACCCCCGTACCGGATCATCGACGTTGGGAAAAAGAGCGGTCTCTACGTCGAGATTTTCGAGGAAATCTCCGATTTGCTGGGTTGGGAGGTGCATTACCGTGAAGCACCCTTCCGTCGTGTCCTCCGAATGACAGCCGAGGGGCAGGTGGACATCATGCTTGGCCCGGTTCGCACCGAGGAGCGAAGTAACCGCCTGGCGTTTGTCGCCCCGGCCTTCCCACCGGAGCGCCGGCTGTTTTTCTACCTGAACGACAAGAATCGGATTGAGCGCTACTCGGATCTGTACGGCAAGCGCATCGGCGTGCTCGAGGGTGCCAGTTATTTCAATCGCTTCGATAACGACGAGAATCTGATGAAAGAGCCGGCGCCCCGCTATGAAAACCTGATGCTGATGATGGCCAGGGAGCGGGTGGATGTGGTGATCGCGCCGGAATTGCTGGGGCTGTACACTGTTCGCCAATTGGATCTGGCGGCCAGGGTATCCCCGTTCTTCGTGCCCGGCGAGCGTTCCTGGATTGCTGTCTCCCGGGAGTCGCCCGCCCTGGCCTATGCCGATGACATCCGGGCAGCGCTGAAACTGATCGAAATGAACGGAACCCACGAGGCCCTGGTGCTGAAATACCTGGAAAATGCTCCCCAATGACTCCGGACCAAGACGATCTCTGGTTTTTACCCCTTGGCGGTACCGGCGAAATCGGCATGAACCTGAACCTCTACGGGCACGACGGCCGCTGGCTGATGGTGGATTGTGGCGTGACCTTCCCGAAGCCGGGCCGGGTTGCCGCCGACGGCACCGTGCATCACCGGGGCGAGCCGCCGGTGCAGATGGCCGATCCGGCCTTTATCGCCGATCGTCGCGAGCAACTGGTCGGTCTGGTCATCACGCACGCCCATGAAGACCATGTCGGTGCCGTGCCCTACCTCTGGCCGATGCTGCAGTGTCCGGTCTACACCAGCCGGTTTACCGCAGAGATCCTCCGGCGCAAGCTGGCGGAGTTCGACCTGTTGCACCGGGTGCCGATCATCGAGGTCAACACTGGCGAAGAGAAACAGATCGGTCCGTTCAGGGTGCAGTGGCTGGCCCTGACACACTCCATCCCGGACCCCAATGCCCTGATGATCCGAACCCCTCGCGGGAACATCTTCCACAGTGGCGACTGGAAGCTGGATGCCCACCCCCTGGTTGGCCACGGTTATTCGCCGAGGACCTTCACGGATCTGGCTGAGCTAGGCGTGGATGCCATGGTTTGCGATTCCACCAACGCCACAGTCAAAGGCCACTCCCTGTCCGAGGCCACACTGCACGAGGGACTCCTGGAGGCTGTCCGTGCCGCTGAAGGCCGGGTGGTGGTGACCTGTTTCGGCAGCAACATTGCCCGCTTGCACACGCTGGCAGGGATTGCCCGGGAGACCGGCCGCTACATGGGCCTGCTGGGGCGGTCGCTGATCAATATGAGCGGGGCGGCCAAGGCTGCGGGAATCTGGGATCGGGCCGATGAATTGATTAATCCCGCCCATCTGGGTTACCTGCCCCGGGAGGAAGTCCTGGCGGTCGCGACCGGAAGCCAGGGGGAGCCCAGGACCGCGCTTCGGCGGCTGGCGATGGGCAGCCATCCGGACTTTGAGCTGGAGGCAGGCGATACCGTGATTTTCAGCGCCCGGGCCATCCCGGGCAACGAGGACGCAATCGAAGCCCTGATTTCCCGGCTCAGAGATCTGGGCGTCCGGGTGATCACGGCGGAAAACGCCGGCGTTCCTATCCACGCCTCGGGACATCCGGCCCAGGAGGAGCTGGAAACCATGTATCGTTGGGTCAAGCCCGCCCTCGCGATCCCGGTCCATGGTGAGATGGAACATATGGAAACCAACGCAGATATTGCCCGGGCCTGCGGGGTGCCCCGAACCCTGGTGGGCCGGGACGGCGACCTGTTCATGATCCGGCCGGTACCCGGCATCCGCCGGCAAGTGGTAGAAACCGGCCGGCTGGGTTGGGAAAAGCGCGAGCTGGTGCGGGTTTACTGAAAGGTTTTCCGAGACGATAAAAGCCATGGTGCTGAGCAAGCTAACCGGATAGACTCTGGCCATAACAGCCTCGTGCACACATCCAACTCAGGAGATACCTAACACCATGGCGATCTGGACCCGAACACCGAATCTTGAGCAAATGATGGAAGCCAGCCGAAAAACGGCGGTTGGCCACATGGGCATTGAGTACCTGGAAGTCGGTGACGATTACGTGAAAGGACGGATGCCGGTGGATGAACGCACGGTCCAGCCCTTTGGCATCCTGCATGGCGGTGCATCGGTGGTGCTGGCGGAAACCCTCGGCAGCATGGCTGCCAACTGTTGCCTGAAGGATCCGGATACCGTCGCCGTGGGTCTGGACATCAACGCCAATCATATCCGCCCGGTCAGCAAAGGCTGGGTTTATGGTACCGCCACCGCCCTGCACATTGGCAGTGCCACCCAGGTCTGGGAGATCCGTATCGAGAATGAGCTGGGTAAAACCACCTGCATCTCCCGGCTGACCATGGCTGTCACCAAACGTCCATAACCGAAGGGTTCACCGAGCGGACGGCGCAGGCGTGCTTGTGATAAGCCCCTCATCCACGAAATCCTGAAGGACAATGTCGAAGCTGCCGTCCGGCACTTCTTTCTTGATGCGGTACGTGGTGCCGGCGCGGTCATCGGGTGAGGCCATCAGATCGATCAGCCGGTAGGGCGCAAGCTGTGATTTGTCGGCTTCCCGCACCAGCAGGACCTTCGGCTTCAGCTTGTGTCCGGGGTGTGTCTCCACCACGATGCCGACTTCGCCGTTGTGCATCTCCACGATCGAACCGGGTGGGTACACGCCGATCATCTGGATAAACGCCTCGGCCAGCTCCGTGTCGAACTGGGTGCCGCGATGGTTGTGGATGATCTCCAGAGCCTGCATGGATGCCCGGCCCTTGTCGTAGATCCGGTTGCTGGTGATGGCGTCGTAGGTGTCCACCAGCCCCACCATTTTGGCAAACAGTGGGATCTGGTGACTCTCCAGCCCGCGGGGGTAACCGGAACCGTCCATCCGCTCATGGTGGCTGAAAGCCACGTCAACCGCCGTTGCCAGCGCATTGCTGGTGCCCATCAGGATAGAGCGACCGTGATTGGTATGTTCCCGCATGATGCTGAATTCGTCGGGCGTCAGGGCGCCGGGTTTGTTCAGTACCCGGTCCGGAATCCGGGTCTTGCCCACGTCGTGCAGCAGGCCGCACAGGGCCAGGTTGCGGATTTCCCCTTCAAGCAATCCCAGGTGCTTGCCAAATGCAGCAGAGAGGATGGAGACGTTGATGCAGTGCTCGGCCGTGTACTCGTCCTGGTTCTTGATCTTGGTAAGCAGCAGCAGGGCGTTTTCGTTTCTCAGCACACTGTCCACGCAGCTGTTGACCACCTTGCGGGCATTGTTCAGATCCAGGGTGCGACCAAGCCGAAGGCCCGCCATCAGGGATTTTGCGGTATCCCGAGCGTCCTCGAAGCGCATAACGGCCGGCGCCATCTCTGCCGCCATACTCACCTTGTTGATGTAGTTGACCCGTTTGCGGGGCAGTTTGCTTCGTGGCGGGGACGATGTGGCTGGTGAGGCAGGGGGCTTTTTTCGTTTTCCGAACAGGCTGAAGCCTTTTCGGGCGGGTTGCTCGGGCCGGGCAGCGGGCATGGTCGGTTCGACCCGCCCCTCGATAAACACGAACCGGCACTGGGCCTGGAGGGCCTGAAGTTCGGATGTGTTCTGGATGATAAAGCCCTGGAGGAGGAAGTCGGTTTCCTCCCACGGCCGGTCCAGCCGGATTACGTGCATGCCGATTTCCAGATCAACGACGTCGATCCGGGTTTCAACGACTTCCTGATGCCGAAGAGCCATGGCAGAGTCCGCTTCTGTTGATTCCTTTGTCCTGCACCATTTTGGCCCCGATTGGGCAAAGATTGTCCATCTGGAATGTAAAATCTGGTGAAATGCGGGAATTTCGGGACGTAGTTGGCCCTCAGAGCGAAATCAGCCCGCGCACCAGAGCGGCGGTTCCAGCCAGGGCGGCAATCCCGAGGATGATCGGTCGGAGGCCCTCAAAAGGCAGGCGGTTCACCAGTTTTCCGGACAGCAGGAAGCCAATGAGCACCCCGGGAAAGGTGGCGGCGAACAGGCCCAGCTCCCGAACGCCCAGATAGCCGGACAGTGACAGGGCGGTCAGGCTGAAAAAACTGGCGACGAGAAAGAACGCCGACATGTTGGCCCGCACCAGCGGACCTTTTTCATTCTGGTAGATGAGGGCAATCGGAGGCCCTCCCACTGCTGTGATGGTGCCCATGTAGGTGGAGGCGGCCCCGGCGAGGGCACTGTTCCGGGCATTGAGCCCCGGCTTCAGGCCGCCCACGCTCAGGGCAACGCCCGCGAGGATCAGGGCGCCGAACACCAGTTCAAACCCTTTCGGTGAAATCAGGGCCAGGGTAATGCCTGCCAGGATCATACCGACAAAACCGCCCCCGATGGCGAACCGCACCTGACGGATTTCCAGGGCACCGCGGTTGCGGATCAGCATCAGGATGGTCAGCAGCGTGGCGTTCAGCACCAGGGGAGCCGGTAGCAGAGCCGGGCTGATCAGGAACAGCAATGGCGCGGACAGGGTGCCGATGCCATAGCCGGCAACGCCCTGCAGGCAGGCACCGGCGATAATCGCCAGGTTGGCCAGCAGGAGTTGCACCACGGAAACATCAAACAAGGCTTTCGGTCCTTCTGAACTTGGTACACTTTGGGGCCCACAGGTTAACCGGAGCACACCCACATCATGATATCTGACCAGTCTAAGGGCCATTGCCCATGCGGCTCGGGTAAAGCTTACGAGCAGTGCTGCCAGCCCTGGCACCAGGGAAAACCGGCGCCTTCGCCGGAAGCTCTGATGCGGTCCCGATATACGGCGTTTGTACAGAAACGGGTGGACTATCTGCTTGAGACCTGGCACCCCGATACCCGCCCGGCCGAGCTGGACATGGAAGGCTCACCTGCCTGGGTATCCCTGCAGATCCTCGACAGCACTGGACAGGGTAACAGGGGCGTGGTCCATTTTCGCGCTGTTTATCGCATCGGTGACGGTTGGGGTTATCTCGAGGAACACTCGGATTTTGTTCGGGAGGAGGGCCGCTGGTATTACCTGTCCGGGGAAACCGAGGAAGGGCAGTTGAAGCCCGGTCGCAATGACCGTTGCCCATGTGGCAGCGGGAAAAAATTCAAGGCCTGTTGCCGGTAAGCCGTTAGTTCAAGCGCATTCCCTGTTTGCCCTGTGGTAGATTGTCCGGCTGGATAATGAGGAACCTATGAAAGCAGCCACCCCCGAGACGACCAAGGGCGTTCTCTACGGCCTCGCGGCCTACACCATGTGGGGGAGTTTCCCCCTGTATTTCGCCCTGTTCGAGGGCGTGCCGGCCTGGGAGGTCCTGATCCACCGGGTGATCTGGTCCTGCCTGTTCCTCGCCATCGTGATTACCCTCATGCAACGCTGGCAACCGGTCCGTGCGGCTCTGGCCCGCCCCCGAAAACTGGGCTTCGTGCTCGGCTGCGCCCTGTTCATAGCGCTGAACTGGGGCGTCTACATCTACGCGGTAGAGACCCGTCATGTCCTTCAGGCCAGTCTTGGTTATTTTCTGACGCCCCTGGTGAATGTCGCCATGGGAATGCTGATCCTCCGGGAGACCATTTCCCGCCTGCAGGGCATGGCTGTGGCTCTGGCTACCGTGGCCATTCTGTACCAGCTATTCCTGCTGGGCATCGTGCCCTGGATTACCCTCCTGCTCGCCTTCAGCTTCGGCACCTACGGCCTGTTCCGGAAGAAAGTGGAGCTGGACGGTCTGTCCGGCCTGTTTGTGGAAACTCTCCTGCTTCTGCCCGTCGGCCTGCTCACCTGGACCTGGCTGGGCGCAGAGGGCATATCCCATTTCTCCGAAAGTACCGGCATGATGCTCTTGTTGATCTCGTCGGGAATCGTCACCGCCATCCCGTTGCTGGCCTTCGCGGGTGCCGCCCGTCGCCTGCGTCTGGCGACGGTTGGTTTTCTCATGTACATCAACCCGACGATCCAGTTCCTCATTGCCCTGTTTGTGTTTGAGGAGCCCCTGAGTGGGGAGAAACTGGTGAGTTTTGTCATGATCTGGGTCGCGCTGGCTATCTATTCCTGGTCGGCCTGGAGCGGGAGGAAGGCAGGACAATGAAACAACCCATTACCGGTTATCACAAGGACGAAGAGAACCATTGGGTCGCACAGCTTGCCTGCGGTCATAACCAGCATGTGCGCCATGATCCGCCCTGGGTGAATCGGCCCTGGGTTATCTCGGACCAGGGCAGACGCTCCATGCTCGGGTTCGAGCTGGACTGCAAGAAGTGTGATCAGGGCGCGCCGCCGGACGAGCAGCCCTGAGTTCCGGCCTCGATCCGTCAGCCCGGGTCGCACTCTGCGCAGCCGTATTTGCGCTCGTAGCGCCGATCCGCCCAGAGTTCGTAAACCGGTGAAACCATCTGATAGATTCCCGGCCAGAGAAGGGGCTTGAAGAGAAAGCCGAACGGTGTGTGGGACCAGGCGCGGACAGTGGCGTGCAGCCCGGTGACCCATTCTCCGGTCCACGTCATCAGGTGCAGGCGGCGCAGGAGCATTTCATGAGGCGGCAGTACCGGACTGCCATTGTACTGCTGGTGGATATCCGCCAAAACCAGGTTGCCTCTATTCCAGCGCCTCAACGCCCGGACTTCCCGTGCGCACAGCGGGCACTGGCCATCATGGAAAAGTGTGTCATAGCGGGGGTCCATCGAGTCCTCCTAACGCGAGTATCTGGCGTCGGGCGTCCGTTTTCTGCTGTTCCAGTCTCTCCTTCAGACCGTCCACGGCCCCCGGTAACGTCTCCGGGGCCCGGGCTCGGAACGCTGTGATCAGCTCAATCTGTACGTGCAGGTCCTGAAACCGGCCATACAGCTCCTGCCGGTATTTCAAGGCCTTGAGCGGCCGTTTCCAGCCTTTCGCATCCAGTTCCATCAGGTAACGGATGCGCTTGAGCAGCTTCCTGAGCCGGTGAATATCGTCATCCGGTGAGTTGTGGAGCAGCTCGGCGGTACGCCGGTTGAACTCGGTTATACGTCGCTCTACCGCCTTTCGGATGTCCTCCGGCGAGAGCCGCCCCGCGAGTTTGCGAAACTCCCGGGAATGAATCTGGTCCTCCCAGCGGTGCATGGCGTCCCGATAGCGCTTGCCTGCCAGCCGTTTCACCAGCCTGTGGTGTTCCAGCTCGGCTTCGGTTTCGATCCAGGTGCCCAGCGCGGACTGCAGTTCATTGTTGGGCTCGCACCACCCGGCAAGGTCCTGCAGGAAAACATGCAGATCCCGCAATCGGCTGGTGGCACGGGCATGGCGCTTCAGTTGCTTGACGGGTTTGTCCAGGGACTTGTCACCGGTGACCTCGGCCACCGA
Source organism: Marinobacter sp. C7 (assembly GCF_022343555.1). Lineage (GTDB taxonomy): Bacteria > Pseudomonadota > Gammaproteobacteria > Pseudomonadales > Oleiphilaceae > Marinobacter. Next base: position 682,595 of record NZ_JAKQZH010000002.1, read on the forward strand.
TTCGGCGATTGCCCGGCTGCGCCGGATCGCAATCCGGAACTGATGCAGGAACTCGTCATCCAGACCCACCCGGACCCCCGGTTCCAGTTCCCGCATTCGCTGGAGCTGGTGAGACAGGGCCTCGGGAATGTCTCGTCCGGGCTCCTTGCCCCTGGTTTTGGCCCTTTTCTTCTGCTTTCGGGCGAACTGCTCGTAGCTGAACTCTTTCGGGGTCAGGAAGTGTTCGAGCTGTCCCTTGCCGGCCGCCACTTTGCGCCAGGGCTTGTCCGGTAACCGGATGTGGACAAAGCTGGCCGTGGGCAGATGTGCCGGCGGGTGTCTGAGCAGATGCTCCGACAGCTCCAGCAAGGCCGGGTTATGGCCGATGAGGGTGACCGTTTCCTCTCGATCATCCAGGCCTTTGAGCCAACGCAGGAGCCGCCGATAGTCGAATGTATAAAGCTCCGCGCTGATGTGAATCCGGTTCTCGGGAAATCCCTGCGGAAGGATGCCGCCGAGGGTCTGCCGGGCCCTGGAGGCATCGCTGGCGTAGATGGTGCCGCCGAAACCACTGCTCCGTGCCAGTGCCCGGCCCAATGCCGCGAGCTGGCTTTCGCCCCGGTCGTTGAGGGGGCGTTCACGGTCACTGAGGTCTTCATCGGCCCAGCTGGATTTGGCATGGCGTACGAGAAACAGTTGCTTCATGGAATCTCGAGTCGGGGGAATTTGATAATAGCGTAGTGCCTGTGTGGCGTGATGTCGCAGAGTCTGCCGTCGATCTGTGACAAAGATTGGCTCATTGCCGTTAGCAGGCTATGATGGACATGGACCCGAAATACCTATTCATACCTATAAAAAACGGAAGCCAACACCATGAATTTACGCAAGTCTTTCTTTGCCGCGGTGGCTGTTGCGGCGTCGGCGTTCAGCGTGTCTGCGCTGGCGCAGGAAACGTACACCCTGAGCCTGGCTCAGACCTGGGGACCGAACTCACCGATTCTGGGGGAAACCACTGAACACTTTGCCAAGATGGCAGAGGAAATGTCCGATGGCCGGCTGCAAGTGCGGATAGACGCATCCAACAAGCACAAGGCACCTTTCGGCATTTTCGACCTGGTGCGCACCGGCCAGTACGACATGGGTCATACCGCCTCCTACTATTACAAGGGCACCATTCCCAACGCGATGTACTTCACCACCATTCCGTTCGGCCTGATCGCCCCGGAAATGTACGCCTGGTTCTACCATGGCGGTGGCATGGAGCTTATGCAGAAGGTCTACGAGCCGCACGGTCTGCTGTCCTTCCCGGGCGGTAATACCGGGAACCAGATGGGAGGTTGGTTCCGCAAGGAAATCAACTCCGTGGAAGATCTCCAGGGACTGAAGATGCGCACCCCGGGCTTTGCCGGCGAGGTTATGTCGGAACTGGGCGTGGCGGTTACCAACCTGCCGCCGGGAGAGCTGTATACCGCGCTTGAGCGCGGCACCATCGACGCCCTTGAGTGGGTGGGCCCGGCCCTCGACTTCCCCATGGGCTTCCACCAGATCGCCAAGTACTACTACTCCGGCTGGCAGGAGCCCGGTGCCGAGGTACAGTTCCTGATCAACAAGAAGACCTGGGACAAGCTGCCGGCCGATCTGCAGGAGGTGCTCCGGGTCGCCATGCGCACGGCCGCCTACGACATGTACATCCAGAGTGTGCATGAGAGCGGTGTCGCCTGGAACAAGATGAAGGAGAACTATCCGGATGTGACCCACAAGGTGTTCCCGCCGGAAGTTATCGATGCGCTGCGTCAAACCACCGACCGCCTGCTTCAGGAAGCAGCGGAAGAGGATCCGCTGGCCAAGGAAATCATCACTTCCCAGCGCGATTACCTCAAGCAGGTGCGTCCCTGGATCAACATCTCGGACAAGGCCTACCTGAACAGTGTTGCCGGCGAGTGATCGCCCGGCACGGTTAAGGTCCTGATAACAAGGGGCGTCGGGGGTTCGGATTACCCCGACGCCCCTTTTTGTTTGCTACGCTTTCTGAAAAAATAGCGGGCTCACTTTCCGGACCGGGCCGATGAAAAAGACACTGCTTTCTCTGAGTAACCTCAGCAAACAGTTTGACGGCAAAAACGTTCTGGATTCCCTGAACCTCGACATCTACGACGGGGAATTCATTACCCTCCTCGGTCCGTCAGGCTGCGGCAAAACCACCTTGCTGCGCCTGATGGCAGGCTTCGAACATCCCGATGCCGGTACGATCACCCTGGCCGGACAGGACCTGACCGGGACCCCACCTGAACACCGGCCCCTGAATACCGTGTTCCAGCATTATGCGCTGTTTCCTCACATGTCCGTTTTCGACAATGTCGCCTACGGTCTGAAGATGGAAAAACGGCCGAAGGAAGAGATTCGTGAGCGCGTCGACGAAGCGCTGGCGATGGTGCAGTTGCAGGATTTCAAAGGCCGGAAACCCCATCAGCTGTCCGGCGGCCAGCAACAGCGTGTGGCCATTGCCCGGGCAGTGGTCAAGCGCCCCCGGTTGTTGTTGCTGGACGAGCCGCTCTCTGCGCTGGATTACAAGTTGCGCCGCACCATGCAGGGCGAATTGAAGCGGTTGCAGCGGGAACTGGGTATCACCTTCGTGTTCGTGACCCACGACCAGGAAGAGGCGCTGTCCATGTCCGACCGGGTTGTGGTGCTCAAGGATGGCGAGGTCCAGCAGCTCGGTACTCCCCGCGAAGTGTACGAACGTCCGGCCAACCTTTTTACCGCGCGCTTTGTCGGTGAAACCAATTTCTTCCCCGGCGAGGTCGAATCAATCCATGACAGCGCCATCACCGTGGATGTGTTCGGTCTCAAACGGACCCTGCGTCGCCCGGACTTTCCGGTACGCCCAGGGCAGCCGCTGCACGTGCTGCTGCGCCCGGAGGACATTCGCGTGCTGGACCCGGCTGATGCGCAGGGCGTCGCCGGCAAGATCATTGAGCGAAACTACAAGGGGAGCACCCTGGATTCGGTGATCCAGCTGGAAGACGGCAGCGAAGTCCTGGCCAGTGAGTTTTTCGATGAGGACGATCCCGCCTTCGATTACCGGTTGGGCGAGCCAGTGAAGGTGAGCTGGGTCGATGGCTGGGAATGGTTGCTTCCTGAGGAGGCGGATGAATCTGTCCATGAGGATGCCCTGACCGATGCCTAGCGTTACCCGGCAGCCGTTCAGGACGGCGGTGCTGGTGCTGGTATGGGGCTGGTTGCTGTTCCTGGTGCTGGCGCCCAACCTGCTGGTGGTGGGCGCCAGCGTGATGACCCGGGACCCGGGAACTTTCATCGCGTTGCCCCTGAACCTGGATGCCTACCGGCAGCTGTTCGATCCCTTGTATCTCGAGGTGTTCCTGCATTCGCTGTATATGGCGGCAATGACCACCCTGGTCTGCCTGCTGGTGGGCTATCCCTTCGCCTGGGCACTGTCGAAACTGGGGAAACAACGCCAGCTGCTGCTGATTTTCCTGCTGATCGTGCCGTTCTGGACCAATTCGCTGGTGCGCACCTACGCCCTGAAGATGCTGCTGGCCACCAACGGTCTGATCAACAGCGCCCTGATGTCCCTGGGCTGGATCGATGAGCCGATCCAGATGCTCTACACCGAGGGCGCAGTGATTATCGGCCTGGTCTATCTGCTCTTGCCCTTCATGATCCTGCCGCTGTATTCGGTCTTCGATGACCTGCGCCAGGAGCTGCTGATGGCCTCCCACGATCTGGGTGCCGGGCGGTTAGCTACCTTTATCCACGTGATCGTGCCCCTGACCCTGCCCGGCGTTCTCGCCGGTGTGATGCTGGTACTGTTGCCGGCCATGGGCCTGTTCTTCGTGCCGGACATCCTCGGCGGCTCCCGTAACCTGCTGGTGGGGAACGTCATCAAGAACCAGTTCCTGGATGCCCGCAACTGGCCGTTCGGCGCGGCTGCCAGCATTGTCCTGACCATTACCATGGCCATCCTGATGCTGGCCCACCGCCTGAGCAAGCAGCGCCTCGGCGAGGGGGGCGCAGGATGACCCGATGGTTGCCAAGAGTCTATCTGGTGCTGGTGTACCTGATGCTGTACGTGCCGATTGGCGTACTGGTGGTGTTTTCTTTCAACGATTCCCGCAGCGGCTATACCTGGGGCGGACTCAGCCTGCGCTGGTACCAGTCCCTGTTCCACAACAACGCCATGGTGGAAGCGATGTGGAACTCACTGTGGCTGGCGCTCTCGGCCGCCACCGTATCCACCATTATCGGTGCCCTGACGGCGCTGGCGCTGCACCGCTACCGTTTCCGGGCCAAGAAAGTGCTCAACGGGATGCTGTTCGTGGTGATGATGTCCCCGGAGATCGTCCTGGCGATCTCGCTGCTCGCGTTGTTCCTGCTGGTGGGCATCCAGCTCGGCTATCTTTCCCTGCTGCTGGCCCATGTCACCTTTTGCCTGCCCTTCGTGGTGATTACCGTGATGGCGCGGCTCAGCGGATTTGACGAAAGCCTGCCCGAGGCCGCGCGGGATCTCGGCGCCTCCGATTTCACCATGACCCGGACCGTGCTGATCCCGGTCATCATGCCAGCCCTGCTGGCGGGCTGGCTGCTGGGGTTTACACTGTCACTGGATGATGTGGTGGTCAGCACCTTTGTCAGTGGCCCGAGTTATGAAATTCTGCCCCTGCGCATCTATTCCATGGTGCGGGTGGGGCTCAAGCCTGAGGTGAACGCCCTGGGCACACTGTTGCTGGTGTTTTCACTGGTTATGCTGATGTTGTCTCAATGGATACTCATAAGGAGCAAACGATGAAGAAACTCGCACTGGCCGGCCTGCTGGCGGTGGGCCTGACTGGCTGCAGTTCCGAGGAACCAAAGGTTCTCAACCTGTATAACTGGTCCGAGTACATGCCGCAGGAAGTACTCACTCGCTTCGAGGAAGAAACCGGCATCCAGGTGGTCTACACCACGTACGACAGCAACGAGGCCATGTACGCCAAGCTCAAACTGCTGGACGACAGCGCCGCTTATGACCTGGCGGTGCCCTCCACCTACTACGTCAGCAAGATGCGCCAGGAAGGCCTGCTGATGCCCATCGACCGCAGCAAGATCGAGGGCTTCGACAACCTGGATCCGGAGCTGGTTAACCTGGATATCGACCCGGACAACAAGTTCAGTATTCCGTACCTCTGGGGCACCACTGGCCTGGCTGTGGACACGGCCGATATTGAAGGCGAGCCGGTTACCGCCTGGGAGGACCTGTGGGACGAGCGCTTTGAAGGCCGGGTAATGCTCACCAACGACATGCGTGAGGTCTTCCATGTCGGCCTCCGTGTGCTGGGCTATTCCGGCAACAGCACGAATCCGGAGCAGATCGAGGAGGCCTACCAGAAACTCACCGAGCTGATGCCCTCGGTACGCACCTTTAACTCCGACGCGCCCCGGGTTCCCTACCTGGAAGGCGAGACCGATGTTGGCATGATCTGGAACGGTGAAGCGGTGATGGCCGAAGAGACCATGCCGTCACTGGAATACGTCTATCCCGACGAGGGCATCATTGCCTGGCTGGACAGCTTCGTGATTCCAAAGAATGCCAAGAACCCGGAGGCGGCTCACCAGTTCATCAGTTTCGTGTTACGGCCTGAAATCTCCGCGCTGATCAGTGAGGAAATCGGCTATGCCACACCGAACCTGCCGGCCCGCGAGATGCTGCCTGACGAGGTGGCCAATAACCGCGCCAGCTACCCCACCGCAGAAGACATGACCAACGCCGAATTCCAGGTGGATATCGGAGACGAGGCGTTGCAGGTCTATGCCAAGTACTGGGAGATGCTCAAGTCCGGGCGGTAATTCCGATGGGAAGGTCCCGGGACAGCCCTGACGGTGCTGTCCCGGGCAGATTTGATAGATCAGACAACAAGGACGGGGCACTTGGCGTGGGACGCCACCCGGTGGGACACGCTGCCCAGGAACATGCCTTCCTTGTCACTGTTGGTGCCCTTGGTGCCGACCACAATCAGGTCGGCTTCCTTGTCTTCCGCAAACTTGATGATCACCCGTGAAGGCCGGCCGGCCTTCACAAAGCCCCGGATCTTGGTCGCGCCATGTTCCTTGGCCAACTCCTTGGCATGATTGACCACGCCTTTCGCATACTCGGAGAGCACTTTATCCGGGATGTCCATGTCAGCCGGGCGGCCGATCGACAATGAGGCTTCGAACAGGCTGTGGTGTTTGTAGACGCACAAAATGTAGATCTCGGCTTCGGGAATGAGTTTCTGGAGTTCGATGGCCTTGTCCAGCGCCTTCAGCGAGGTTTTGGAGCCATCCACCGCGACCAGGATTCTTTTGAACATGAGTGTCTCCTTAAGGACCCTTGAGTCTCTCCGTTAATCCCTGAACGCCAGATCCCGCAGGAACAGGGCGATGTCCGGGAAGGCGATGATCAGGCCGGCTGCGGCCACCAGGATGAAGATGAACGGTGGGGTACCGCGAATGACTTCGAGATAGGGCCGCTTGAAGATGGCGATCGCCGTGAAGATGTCGCAGCCAAAGGGCGGGGTGGCAGAACCGATTGCAACCTGGAGGGTAATCAGTACACCCACCAGAACCGGATCCAGGCCGGTGGACTCGATGGCCGGCGCAAAGATCGGGGTCAGCACCAGAATCACCACGATAGGATCCACAAACATACAGGCAATGAAGAACGCCACGCAGATGGCGATCAACACGCCGACCGGGCCGGCTTCATTGACCCCGACGGCTGCCAGTATGCTCTGCGGGATCTGGGCAAAGGAGATGATCCAGGAGAAGCCGTTACCCACGGCAACCAGGATAAAGACCACTGCGGTGATCAGGCCGGTGGACTTGGCGATGCGCCACACATCGGGCAGCTTCAGCGAACGGAATACCACGAACTCCAGCAGGAACGCATAGAGTACGCATACTGCAGCCGCTTCGGTGGGACTGAAGATGCCGCCGTAGATACCGCCCACGATAATGACCGGGAAGAACAGTGGCCAGAGTGCGTCGCGCACGGAAACCGCCCGCTGCCCCCAGCTCGCCTTCTCTTCGGTGGGGACGTCGTTCTTGTAGGCGTAGATCAGGCAGTAGATCGAGAACATGAACAGGATCAGGATGCCCGGACCGATACCGGCAATGAACAGCTCGGCAATGGAGGTTTCCGAGATAACCCCGTAGATGATCATCCCGATGCTGGGCGGGATCAGGAACGCGATGTCACTGGCGTTGATGATGAGTGCCAGCGTGAACGGGTCCGAGTAGCCGGCTTTCAGCATCTTCGGGCGCAGCGGCGAACCCACGGCGACCACGGTGGCCTGGGTGGAACCCGAGACGGCACCAAAGAGTGTACAGGAGGTCGCGGTACTGATCGCCAGACCGCCTTTAACGTGGCCAATAAAGGCCATGACCATGTTGATCAGTCGATCCGCGGACTGGCCCCGGGTCATGATATCCGCGGCCAGGATGAACATCGGAACCGCAATCAGCGACGCCGGCCGGATGCCACCCATCATCTGCTGGATGAAGGTGCCCATCTGGCCGAAGCCGTCAAACATCATTACAAAGCCGACTACCGCGCCGGTAATCAGCGGAACCATCATCGGGAAGCCCAGCAGCAGTAACCCGATCATGATCACCATCATTATAGTTGCCATGATTTCTTGTCCTTACCTGAGTTCAGCTGCGGGGGTCATACTTCCGATTCGGTATCGGCATAGCCATCAACAACCCCGGTTGAGAGGTATACATCCTTGCTGGTGAAATTCTTGATGGCGGTCAGGAAATACTGGATACCGGTGATGGCGAAACCAACCGGAGCCCAGATGTAGATCCACCAGATCTCGAACCCGAGGGCGGGCAGGATCCGGCCACGGTCGTAGAGAGTCTCGATGTAACCGTAAGAGTGGTAGCAGAGGAAAAACATCACCACCGAGGTGAACAGGGCAATGATGATCATCAGTACCTTGCGTCCCTTCGTCGGGATCGCGTCGTAGACGGCGGACATGCGGATGTGGCGACCATGTCGGGCCGCGTAGCCGATGCCGGCAAAGGTGATCAGTATGATCAGGATTCGGTTGATTTCTCCCGAGAAAAACAGGCCTTCGCCGAAGACGTACCTGGCGATCACGTTCACGCAGGTGTTGATGGCCATGAGGATGACGCCCAGGGCAAGCATGACCGCTTCAATCTTGCTTATCCAGACATCAATGGTTCCCAGAAACCCGGGCAGCCCTGACTCATACGAGCCGGTGTCATCTTCAAGATCCGGGGAATTCTCGGACATGGGGTGCGCTCCAGAACATTCTGCGCCCGACCGGAAAGGGGATGCCGGCAGGGCGGGATTAAGACCGAGTCCCGTCGGCATGAGCCGACGGGACTGTTTCCTTCAGATCAGTCGTTCTGAACTTCTTTCAGGTCTTCCTTGAACTGGTTCAGCAGTTCTTTACCGCTCTCGCCAGTCATTTCAATGAACTTGTCTTCCACCTGCGGCGCACGGGCCTTGAAGGCTTCAATCTGTTCGTCGTTCAGACGGGTTACGGTGACTTCGTCAGAAGCTTTCTTGATCTTGGTCAGGGCTTCTTCCGCCAGGCCATCGATGTGAACGATGATCTCTTCAAAGGCGTAGTCCGCTGCATCCTGAACCAGCTTCTTGTCCTCGTCGGACAGACCTTCGTAGAAGTCCTGGTTCGCCATCATGGCAGTGGTGAACCAGCCATGTTTGGTGAATACCAGGTTCGGAGACACTTCATACAGACCGCCGGACTCGATCCAGAAGATCGGGTTTTCCTGACCCTGGATCATGTTGGTCTGCAGCGCACCGTACACTTCACCCCAGGGCAGCGGAGTCGGTGTGGCACCGAAGGCTGAATAGGTTTCGGACAGCAGCGGGTTGGTCATTACCCGGATCTTCTTGTTGTTGAAGTCCTCAGGCTTGGTGACCGGCTCGTCGACCGTGACAACCATTTCCCCTTCCGGATACATCTTCAGCAGTTCCAGACCTTTTTCCGCGTAAAGCTCGGGGAAGTCCTCGTTGATCGCTTCACTGGTCCGGAAGAACTCAATCACCGTGTCCATGTCAGTCGGCATGAGATAGGGGATGAAGAAGATCTGGGCCTCTGGAATCAGGGAGCCGGTGAAGCCCGGTGACTGGTTCACAAAGTTCAGGATACCGGCCTGGGTCTGCTCCATGATGTCGTCGGATTCGCCCAGCTCGCCGAAACGGTAAACCTGCAAGGTGTGATCCGAGTTTTCTTCGATGTATTCCTTGAACTTGTAAGCGAATACGTCCTGAACGTCGCCTTCGTATTCTTCATGGGCGTAACGCCAGTTGGCTGCGTTTACGGCATTTGCCGCGGTCAGGCCGGCAAACGCCAGCGCTGAAATGCAAGCCAGTTTCCTGAATTTACTCTTGCTGCTCATCGGGTTGTCTCCGCTCGTTATTTTACGTTAATCCATTGTTACGTTAATAAAGACTGGCAAAACAAAGTGGTTTTCGCAAGAAAATGGCGGAAATAAGCCAACATCGGATACAGGTTTTAGCCGGATCGCAAGTGCATGAATTCAGGATGGATTCAGTTCGGAAAGGCAGGTTTCAAGGAAGAAGGTGAACTCCCGTACCACCCTGTCCACGCTGTTTTGCAGCCGGTGTCCGTCCGGGAGGATCAGAGTGGCGAGCTGCTGTTCGCGGGCCAGTTCCAGAACCGGCATTATCGGTACCACATCGTCGTCCCAGCCATGGATGATCTGGGCATGTCTCGCGCGAATGACAGGCCGGGATTGGGGGTAGCGGGGTAATGCCAGCGCCGGGGCGAGCAGGAAACAGCCCAGCACCGGGGTGAGTGCGCTGGTCTGGGCGCAGACCCAGCCGCCCATGCTCGACCCGGCCAGAATCGTGCGCTCCGGAACAGCCCCTGCCCGGTCCATGGCGGTTTGCATCTGCTGAAGGCGAACGTCCGGATCCTTGCTGCTGCGATGGTCAATGGCCTCGGCCTGCACATTGGGAAAAGCTTCGGCCGCCTGCTTCATGGCCTGGATCTTGGTGCTGCCCGGGCCGCTTTCGAGTCCGTGGGAAAGAAACAGGTGAATGGTTTCCTGGGACATTTGAAGATTCCTGAATCGAGTGTTTACGGGGATGATTGCGGTTGATGCCGCGGGTGTCCAGTGGTCAGAACCATATCATCGCGTTTCGCGTAAGATTGAGTCAGGTACAAGGAGACTGACTATGTCCAGACTGATAGCCATCCTCATGTTGGCCGCCCTGTCCGGCTTTGCCCAGGCAGAGGAGGTGAAAGGCTGTCCGGCTTTTCTTGATCATGAGCAGCGCAAACTGCATTCCCGGGAGTCCGTCAACCTCTGTGAGCTTGCAGGCGGCAAACCGATGCTGGTGATCAACACCGCAAGCCGGTGTGGCTATACCGGCCAGTTCGAGGGACTTGAGGCATTACACCAGCGCTACGCCGACAAGGGGCTGGTTGTGGTCGGCTTCGCCAGCGATGACTTCCGGCAGGAGGCAGACAGCGAGGAAGAAGCGGCGAAAGTCTGCTTCGTCAATTTCGGCGTCACCTTCACCATGATCGCCCCGGGTCCGGTGACCGGCTCCGACGCCAATCCGGTCTTCCGGGAACTCAACCGCCAGAGCGAGCCACCCCGGTGGAATTTCACCAAGTACGTGGTGGACCGGGATGGTGCCGTGGTAGAGCGGTTTCCGAGCCAGGTCCGGCCGGAAGACCCTCAGTTGATCGAGGCGGTGGAGTCGGTGCTCTGACGCCGGGTGGCGGCCAGGATATCGAGGGCATGGCGGCGCTTTGCGGGCTCGTAGATGTCCACGGTAAACATCAGCTCTTCCACTTCGACTGTCGCCAGCAGGTTGTCGATCTGCTGTCCAATCGAGTTTGCATCGCCCAGCAGCTGCAGCCCGAGAAAGTCCCGGACACTGGCTTCTTCACCGGCGTTCCAGAGGCCCTCCATGGTCTCCACCGGGGGCTTCATCCACAGAGGCTGACCACGGAACAGGGCCAGAATACGTTGGTAGCTGGTGGTGGCCAGAAAGCGTGCTTCTTCTTCGGTGTCCGCCGGAATGGCGGGGACCGCGAGCATCGCCCGGGGCTCGGGGAAGCGCTCCGAAGGCTGGAAATTATCCCGATAGACCCGCAGGGCCTCTCGATAGAGTCTCGGCGCAAAGTGGCCCGCAAAGGCGTAGGGCAGCCCGCGCATGGCAGCCAGCTGGGCGCTGTAAAGACTGGAGCCGAGCAGCCAGATGGGCACGTTGGTGCCGGCACCGGGGATGGCCTTGACCGGCTGGCCGGGCTGCAAAGGTCCCAGCAGGGTTTGCAGGCGGGCAACGTCTTCCGGGAACTGTTCAGCGCCCAGTCCGTCCCGGCGGAGCGCGCGGGCCGTTATCGGGTCAGTGCCCGGGGCGCGGCCCAGGCCCAGGTCGATGCGGCCCGGGTACAGGGATTCGAGTGTTCCGAACTGTTCGGCGATCACCAGGGGTGGATGGTTGGGGAGCATTATCCCTCCGGAACCGACACGGATTGAGTGGGTCTTGCCTGCGATGTGGCCAACCAGTACCGACGTTGCCGAGCTGGAAATGCCTTCCATGTTGTGGTGCTCGGCCAGCCAGAACCGTTTGAACCCCAGTTGTTCTGCATGCCGGGCGTAGGCCACGCTGTTGGCCAGGGTGGTGCCCACGGAGTCGCCTTCGCGCACCGAGGCCAGTTCAAGCAGGGAGTAATCGGGTTGGTTGGACATGGTGCTCCTCAAAGGTCCAGGGTGACGGGCAGATTGAGCGGCTTGTAGCTGCCGGTACAGGTGCTGGCGTTGACATGGAGGCAGTTGCCCACCTGTTTCTGGCCATAGCTTTCATGGATGTGGCCAAAAATGTGGAGCCTCGGCCGCCGGGTTTCAATGGCCCGGGCAAGTTCTTCGCAGCCCACGGACTGGTCCCCGTGGCTGCCGGGGACGGTGTCCAGGATGCCGGCAGGCGGGCCATGGGTGATCAGCACATCCAGGTGGTCCGGTATTCTTGCCCAGCGTTCGGCCAGTTCCGGCCCCCGCTCCAGGTTGAACGCCCAGTTGAAGAACACCGGGGTCCAGGGACTGCCCCAGAACTGTAGCCCCTCCAGTTCCAGGCCGCTGTCCTGGAGGTAGTGGGCGTGAGTAAGCAGGATGCGGGATTCTTCCGGTTCGTCCTGGAAGCACCAGTCATGGTTGCCGGCGATCAGGATCTTGTGACGGTGGGGCAGACTGCCGAACCAGTCATTCAGATCCTCCAGGTCATCCAGGGTGCCCTGGCCAAGGCAGTCGCCGGCGTGGATCAACAGGTCGCCATCCGGGACCTTTACCTGGCGATGCATGCCGTGGGTGTCGGAAATACAGACGATTTTCATGGAAATCTCCCATTGGCGGGCTGTCGGGGCGCATTGGCCAACGATCTACGATAGCATTTTCAGCTGCTGAACCCCCATTGATCCAGGAGTGATTGTGCGACTGATCCTGAGCCGGAAAGGCTTCGATTCATCTGCCGGAGGCTGCCCCAGTCCGGTGCTGCCGGATGGTTCCCTGTGTGTTCTGCCGATTCCCGATCCGCTCTCGAAGATTCGTTATGACGATGTGTCGTTCTGCTCGCGTCGTTTGGGCAAGATCGCCAGGGACCTGTCTGGCGGGCGGGTACGGGCCGGTTCCGGCGCGCACCTCGATCCCGACCTGGTGACCGGGGCGCTTCCACGTCAACCGGGGTGGCGCCCGCTGCTTGGCCAAACCGGATCCGCCCAGGGCCACCTGAAGAATCAGGGCGTGGGTGAGGGGGATCTGTTTCTGTTTTTTGGCGTATTCCGCAGGGCTGAGATTGTACGTCGTCGGTGGCGGTTTGTGCCCGGTACCAGGCCGTTTCATGCGGTCTGGGGCTGGCTGCGGGTGGGGCAGATGCAAGCAGTTGATGATCTGCCGGCGGATGCATTGTCCTGGGCCCGCTACCATCCTCATTTCTGCCGTGGACCGGACCCCGGCAACACTCTGTACATAGCCTCGGACCGCTGGCGGTTGTCGGGTGATCGGCCCCTCGTGCCAGGGAGTGGTGTGTTCCACAGGCTCGAGGAACGGCTGATGCTGACGGATCCCGAGGCGCGGCTGCCCACGCGATGGCGGTTGCCGGCCGGATTTTTTCCCACCGCCGGCAAACCGGCGCTAAGCTATCATCTGAATGCTGATCGATGGCGACTGCAGCCGCCCTGGTGTTACCTGACCAGTGCAGCGAGAGGCCAGGAATTTGTGCTGGACCTGGATGCCTATCCCGGGTTGCTGCCCTGGCTGGCAGGGCTGATAGGGTCGGGTAGCGCTGATAAAGACAACAAGGAAATGGCGAATGGCTGAGACATTTATCGGGGCTGTGATCGAGCAACTGAAGAAAAACCTCGGTGACACCGTCAATGCCCTTGGCGGAGGCCGGATGGATTGGGGGAGTTTTGCGGTCCATGCCCTGAGCCAGTTGCTGATCTCGGTGTTCTACCTGGCCCTGTTTCTGGGGGCCTACCTGTTGGTGATGGGGCTGATCCGGCTGTTGGTCGGCAAACGCCGGGCTGCCCACCCTGTGGTTGGTCACGTAAGCACGGGACTGCGTTACCTGGCGGGGCTCGGCGCCTTGCTGGTGATCCTGGCCCAGTTCGGGGCCGGGTCCGAGTTCCTGGGGGCAATGGCCAAGGCCGGTTTGATGGCCCTCGGCTTTTTTGTCGCCTGGCTGCTACTTGGTCGGCTGATCCGGGAAACGATGATCCGCTATCGGCTGGATCCGTCGATCCGGCAATTGGTCGAGAATCTGTTCTCGGTGCTGGCGGTGACCTTTGCGGTGGTGACTGTCCTCGCCCAGTTCGGATTCGACGTCGTTTCCATCGTGGCGGGGCTCGGGATTGTGGGTATTGCGGTGGGATTTGCCGCCCAGTCCACCCTCTCCAATTTTATCGCCGGTATCACCCTGCTGATTGAGAGACCGTTCCGGATCGGGGACTGGGTGACCATCAACGGCCAGGATGGCAAGGTGGTGAAGATCGCCCTGCGGACGACGTGGCTGCGGACCCGGGATAACATTTTTACCATGATCCCCAACGACAGCGTGGCGTCCTCCGACATCGTCAATTACAGTGCCGAGGGTGCAACACGACTGAACATTCCGGTGGGCATTGCCTATAAGGAATCGGCCAGGGCCGCCAGGGAAGTCATCATGCCGGTATTGCGGGCGCACCCGGAGGCATTGCAGTCGCGGGGCATGGAACCCAGAGTATTGATGGAGAGCCTGGGAGATTCATCGGTCAACCTGAAAGCGCAGGTGTGGATTACTCCGGACAACCTGGACGTTCAGCCTACGATCATGGCCGAGATCCTCGAGCAGATCAAAGAAGCGCTGGATGCAGCCGGAATAGAGATACCGTTCCCGCATTTGCAGCTGTTCATCGATGATGCCAAGGGGCTGAAGCCGCTAGTGGAGCCCCTGTACCCGAAACTGGCGGGTGAGTGATGCGCCGTTTCCGCGTTGGATTCGGCCCTGGAACGAGGATATACATGTGAACGAGCCGAGTGGCTACTACGAGAGTGACACGACCCTGGCGCAGTACCTGGAGTTTCACTTTGGTGAATCCTGGCACGGCGAGCCGAATTTCCCCAAAGAACTGACGCGACTGTGTTTCGAAGCGATGGACGGTCGGGATGCCGGCAAGGCGCTGGACCTGGGTTGCGCCTGTGGTCGGGCGACCTTCGAGTTGGCCACCCGCTTCGACCATGTCGACGGGATCGACTTTTCCGAGCGTTTTGTCCGCGCCGCCTCGGAAATGGCGAAGCACAGGCAGGTACGCTACGCCCGCCCGGAAGAGGGCGAGCTGGTGAGTTACCAGGAGCGGAGTCTGGCGTCCCTCGGACTGGAAGGTACGGCTGGAAAAGTGGGCTTCCATCAGGGTGATGCCTGCGATCTCCAGCCCCGCTTTACCGGTTACGACCTGGTGCTGGCGGCCAACCTGATCGACCGCCTGTATCAGCCGTCCCGGTTCCTGACCACAATTCACGAACGCATCACCGACAACGGCCTGCTGGTCATTGCCTCCCCCTATACCTGGCTTGAGGAATACACGCCCCGGGATGCCTGGGTCGGTGGCTTTCGGAAGGATGGTGAGGACTACACCACTTTTGACGGCCTGCAGGAAATGCTGGCGCCTCATTTCCGGCTGCTGGTCGATCCCCACAGTGTGCCGTTCGTGATCCGTGAGACCCGGAACAAGTTCCAGCACAGTTTTTCCGAGGTGACAGTCTGGGAGAAGCTCTGAGCATCAGCCTCGCGTGAGGCTGTCCCTGCGGATGGCCCGCTCCAGGCGACGGTGGCTTTCGCTGCGCTCGGACAACACCTGTTGCACGTACTGAATATGGGTGCCGGCAATTTCCCTGGCGTCATCCGCCCGCCCTTCCATGATGGCGCTGAACAGCAGCCGATGCTGCTCCTTGAGCCCTTCCCGGGTTTCCGCTTCCCTCGCGTACATGCCGCCGATGTTGGTCACCACGCTGCTCTTGAGCATGTTGAAGAGGGTACGGATGGTGTGCAGCAGAATGACGTTGTGGCTGGCCTCGGCGATGGCCAGGTGAAAGCGGGCATCGGCAGCACCCTCGGCTTCCACATCCCGCCTGGAGTCTGATCCGTAGCAGGCCTGGAGTTCATCGTAGGCGGTTTGCAGATGCTCACGGTCCACTTCCGTCGCCCTCAGCGCAGCGTAATAGGCGCAATCCGCTTCGAGTGTCCGGCGGAACTCCAGCAGGTCGCGCTGGGCCTCGGGCCGGTGTTCCAGCAGTGAGAACAGCGGATC
Source organism: Marinobacter sp. C7 (assembly GCF_022343555.1). Taxonomy (GTDB): domain Bacteria; phylum Pseudomonadota; class Gammaproteobacteria; order Pseudomonadales; family Oleiphilaceae; genus Marinobacter. The sequence continues at coordinate 698,425 of NZ_JAKQZH010000002.1, forward strand.
GCTGAAGCTGGAGCCCAGGTTCTCGGTGACAAAATTTCCGCCGCCCTGACGACTGGTAAGCAGGCCTCTGGCTGCCAGTTTTTGTACGGCTTCCCGAAGCGAAGGCCTTGAAACCCCGAACTGCTCGGCCAGTACCCGTTCCGGCGGCAGCCGCTCGCCCGGTTGCAGGGTACCTTCCAGAATCATGGTTTCCAGCTGCTCGACGATCGTGTCGGCCAGTCGCCGTGGCGCAATGTGTCCGATGGCCATGGGGTCTACTACCTGAGGGTTTCGATGGATTTCAGATTGGTCTTACCAAAACAGCATACCTCGATTACCACTTGATTTGACAGCGTTCACCAAAGGCAATTGGACCAATGTCGCAGATGGCCATTTTGACAGCAGTCAGTCCCTTCCCATAACGTAAGCGCCTGGCTCTTGTAAATTGGTAATACCAATTATCCATCCAGATTCCAAAAACAAGACTTGGAGAGTTGTATGTCGTCCGGATTGCTCGCCCTCTTGGCGTTTACGCCCATCCTCCTGGCCGGGATTCTGCTGATCGGCCTGCGCTGGCCGGCCCGTCGTGCCATGCCGCTGGTATTCCTGGTGACGGCCCTGATCGCCTTTACCGGCTGGGACATGAGCTTCAATCGGATCCTGGCCTCCTCTCTACAGGGGCTGGTAATCACCCTTGGGCTGCTGTGGATCATCTTCGGCGCCATCCTGTTGCTGAATACCCTGAAACATTCCGGGGCTATCACCGCCATCCGCGCGGGCTTCACCAATATCAGTCCCGATCGGCGGGTTCAGGCGATCATCATCGTCTGGCTGTTCGGATCGTTTATCGAGGGTGCCTCCGGTTTCGGAACCCCGGCGGCCATCGCCGCGCCCCTGCTTGTAGCCGTTGGTTTCCCGGCCATGGCGGCAGTGATGCTGGGAATGATGGTACAGAGCACTCCGGTATCGTTCGGGGCGGTCGGCACGCCGATCATCGTAGGGGTGACCACCGGCCTGGACCGCAGCAGCATCGGAGAGCGGATGGAGCAGGTGGGGGCCGGCTGGGATCAGTACCTTCAGCTGATTACCTCCGAAGTGGCCATTACCCACGCCATCGTGGGTGTGCTCATGCCGCTGTTCATGGTCATGATGATGACCCGCTTTTTCGGCAGGAACAGAAGCTGGCGGGAAGGTCTCGAGGTGCTGCCGTTTGCCCTGTTTGCCGGTATCGCCTTTGTGGTGCCTTACGCACTGACTGGCGTGATCCTCGGTCCCGAGTTCCCGTCCCTACTGGGCGGCCTGATCGGTCTGGCGATCGTCACCACGGCCGCGCGCAGGGGCTTTCTTTTGCCGAAAACCACCTGGGATTTTGCGCCCCGTGAGCGGTGGCCGTCCGAGTGGTTCGGCCTTATCGAGATGAAACTGGAAGACCTCGCTGCCAAGCCCATGAGCGGCTTCCGAGCCTGGCTGCCGTATGTACTGGTGGGTGTGGTGCTGGTGGTCAGCCGGGTGATCCCGGAGGTCAAGACCGCCTTTACCTCTGTCGGAGTCAGTTTCTCCAACATCCTGGGTGAGGCGGGCATCAACGCCGGCGTGCAGCCGCTGTACCTGCCCGGCGGCATCCTGGTCATGGTCGTACTGGCCACGTTCTTCATTCACCGCATGCAGGTACGGGAGCTGACCGCCGCCGTGAAAGAATCCGGCAGTGTCCTGCTGAGCGCCGGCTTCGTGTTGCTGTTCACGGTGCCCATGGTGCGGATCCTGATCAACTCCGGCGTCAACCTGTCTGACCTGCCGAGCATGCCCATTGCCATGGCGACCTGGGTGGCCGATACCGTGGGCGGCATCTATCCGCTGCTGGCCCCCGCCGTTGGGGCCATGGGCGCGTTCCTGGCCGGTTCCAACACCGTCTCCAACATGATGTTCAGCCAGTTCCAGTTCGGCGTCGCCGAGAGCCTGGGCTTGTCCACTGCCTTGATCGTGGCGGTGCAGGCGGTGGGCGCCGCGGCCGGCAACATGGTGGCGATCCACAACGTGGTGGCCGCGTCTGCCACGGTCGGCCTGCTTGGCCGTGAAGGGCAGACCCTGCGCAAGACCGTCTGGCCAACCCTGTATTACCTGTTGATGACGGGCCTGATTGCACTGATCGCCGCCTACGGGCTGGGCATCGTGGATCCGTTGGTCTGAGTGTAAGCGCACAAGCGCCGTTTCCGTGGAGGAGCCGATCATGAGCGAACTGTTTTACGACGCTGCCCCCAATGCGACCCGGGTTGCTCCGGAACGACCCGGGCCGCGGCAGTACCCCGCCAAACCCCGGGAAGTGATCCTGTTCGGGACCTGTGTGGTGGATCTGTTTTTTCCCGAAGCGGGTCTGGATGCCATTCGCCTGCTTGAGCGCGAGGGCGTCCGGGTGCACTTCCCCGAAGGGCAGAGTTGCTGTGGCCAGCCGGCCTGGACTTCCGGCTATGCGTCGGAGGCTCGCGAGGTGGCCCGGGCGCAGCTGGCGATTCTCGATGCGGGTATGCCGGTGGTGGTGCCCTCGGGTTCCTGTGCCGGCATGTTCCGCCAGCATTACCGGGAACTGTTCGCCGACGAGCCGGATACCCTGGCCCGGGTGGAGGTCCTGGCCGAGCACACGTTCGAACTGACCGAGTTCCTGCTCAACGTCTGCCGGGTCGACTGGCAGGACCTGGGTGAACCCACCCGGATTGCCCTGCACACCTCCTGTTCCGCCCGCCGTGAGATGAACACCCATCTCCACGCCCGGGAACTGTTGGGTAAGCTGGCAAAGGTGGAGCGGGTCGAGCATGACCACGAGAGCGAGTGCTGTGGCTTCGGCGGCACCTTCTCGGTGCGCATGCCGGAAGTGTCCGGCGCCATGGTGAAGGACAAGACGCAATCCCTGATGACCTCCGGCGCGGACGAGATGGTCACCGCTGATGGCGGCTGCCTGATGAACATCAATGGTTCCCTGGACAAACAGCAGCAGGCCTTCCGGGGCCGCCACCTGGCCAGTTTCCTGTGGGAACGCGTTAGCGGGGAGGGCAAGGCATGAGCCAGCGCATACCTGTTACCGAACTGACCGGTGGTTTCCGGGACCGGGCGGAAGTCGCCCTCGCGGACGGCCAGCTGCGGACCAACTTCCGCACTGCCATGGACTCGCTGATGAAAAAACGGGCCGATGCCTTCCCCGATGAGGACGAGCGCGAGGGCCTGCGGGAGCTGGGTAACCGGATCAAGGCGCGGGCTCTGTCCCGGCTGCCGGACCTGCTTGAGCAGCTGGAAACGAAGCTGACCGAAAACGGCGTGAAAGTGCACTGGGCCGAAACCACCGAACAGGCAAACGAGATCGTCCATGGCATCATCCGGGCCCGTCAGGGCTCGCAGGTGGTGAAGGGCAAGTCCATGGTCAGCGAGGAAATGGAGATGAACGACTACCTCGCCGAGCGCGGGGTAGAGTGCCTGGAATCCGACATGGGCGAGTACATTGTTCAGCTCGACGGTGAGAAACCCTCCCATATCATCATGCCGGCCATCCACAAGAACCGTCGCCAGGTGTCGAAGCTCTTCCACGACAAGCTGGGCGTGGAGGAAACCGACGACGTCAACGAACTGATCCAGGTCGGCCGCCGGACCCTGCGCCGCAAGTTCATGGAGGCGGACGTCGGAGTGTCCGGTGTGAACTTTGCCATTGCCGAGACCGGGACGTTGTTGCTGGTGGAGAATGAGGGCAACGGCCGGATGAGTACTACGGCACCTCCGGTCCACGTCGCCGTGACCGGTATCGAGAAGGTGGTGGAGAACCTGCGGGACGTGGTGCCGCTGCTGTCGCTGCTGACCCGTTCTGCCCTGGGGCAACCGATCACCACCTATGTGAACATGATCTCCGGCCCGCGCAAGGCCGATGAGCTGGACGGCCCGGAGGAAGTACACCTGGTGCTGCTGGACAACGGCCGCAGCGGTGCCTTCGCCGATGCCCAGATGCGTCAGACCCTCAACTGCATTCGATGCGGCGCCTGTATGAACCATTGCCCGGTGTATACGCGGGTGGGTGGCCATACCTACGGTGAGGTCTATCCGGGGCCCATCGGCAAGATCGTGACGCCGCACATGGTCGGGCTGCACCAGGTACCGGATCATCCCAGCGCCTCCTCCCTGTGCGGCGCCTGCGGTGACGTGTGCCCGGTGAAGATCCCGATTCCGGAGCTGCTCCAGCGCCTGCGCCAGGAGAATGTGAAAAGTCCGGCCGAAGGGCCGAAGGTAAAAGACGGTGGCGCCAAGTATTCCCGGAAGGAGCGTCTGATCTGGCGTTTCTGGCAGACGCTCAACAGCAGTCCTGTGCTCTACCGCCTGTTCCTTTGGGGCGCCACCCGGTTCCGCAAACTGACACCGAAACACGTTGGCCCCTGGACCGAGAATCACACCGCGCCGGTCCCGGCGAAACGTTCCCTGCACGACCTGGCCCGGGAGCACCTGGCCCGGGAGCACCTGGCCCGCAACGGAGGGCAGTAACATGAGCGCCCGCAGCAATATCCTGAACAAGCTTCGCACCGGCCTGGCCGGCTCCATCCCACGGCCGGACGACTTCGACGAACGTCTGGTGACCGAACCCTGGCAGTACGCGCCGGAGGACCGGATCACACGGCTGCGCAACCTCATGGAAGCGGTGCACACCGAGATTCATCAGGTCCACAGTGACAACTGGCCGGACAAGGTGGCCGCGATCCTGGCCGAGCGTAACCTATCCAACCTGCTGCATGCCCCGGCAACGGCCCATGGCCAGAAACTCGCGGAATACTGGCCGAAATCAGGCTCGTCCGCGCAACTGTTGGCCTATGACCGGCCGGTGGAGGAATGGAAGGAGGAGCTGTTCTGGCAAGTGGATGCGAGCCTGACCGGGACCGTTGGCGCCATTGCCGCCACCGGCTCGCTGGTCCTGTGGCCGGACCGGCACGAGCCGAGGCTGATGAGCCTCCTGCCGCCGCTGCATATTGCCCTGCTCAAGGCCAGCGAGATCGAGGACAACCTCTACGCCATGATGCAGCGTCAGAACTGGTCGGCGGGCTTGCCCACCAATCTCCTTCTGGTGTCCGGCCCGTCCAAGACCGCGGACATCGAGCAGGTCCTGGCCTACGGTGCCCACGGTCCGAAGGAACTGGTGGTCCTCATCCTTGAGGACGCCTGAGGTCGTCGGGGTTACTTGACGCCGAACCCGCGCTTGTTGAGGAATTCCTTCATGTGCGGGCGCAGCTTGGTGGTGAACAGCGGTTTCAGCTCCTTCGACCAGCTGGAATCCTTGTTGCCACCGGTGCGGTCCAGGTAATACTGGTGCATGGTGTCGTCGAACGCGGCGACCTGCTCCTCATCCTTGCTGTCATCGTAATAATCTTCCTTGAGGATGGTCTCCAGCGGCAGCCGGGGCTTAACTTCCGGATCCTGATCCGGATAGCCAAGGCTCATGCCGAACACCGGGTAGACGTGCTCCGGCAATTTCAGGATCTCGGCCACCCGGGCCGGGTCATTCCGGATTCCGCCCACGTAACACAGCCCCAGCCCCTCGGATTCGGCGGCAACCGCCACGTTCTGGGCCATCAGGGCAGCATCGACACTGGCCACCACCAGCTGCTCGGTCATGCCCCGGACCACGTCGGCGCCGGCCCGTTCTGCGGCTTCGGTGGAGCGTTTCATGTCGGCGCAAAATACCAGGAAATCCGAGGCTTCCACCACATGGGCCTGGCCACCGGCCAGTTCGGAAATCTTGCGGCGGTTCTCCGGATTGACCACGTGGATGATCGAATAAGCCTGTACGTGGTTCGATGTGGCGGCACACTGACCGGCGCTGACCAGCTCTTCCAGCAGCTCACGGGGGATCTTCTGGTCCTTGAACTTTCGGATGGAGCGGTGGGATTTCAGGAGTTCAATCGTCGGATTCATGGGGTCTCTCTGATACATGGCTTTCAGGTAGCATACGAAACAGTTCACAATAATCCGTTCCATGGCCGTAAGGCAAACGACTGAACATTCCTTTCCCTGGAGACTACGCTCTTGTCTGCTGACGAGACCAAACGAAATTTCGTGGCCGTCTGCGTATCGCTGACGTTCTGCTTCGTCGTCTACTCGATGCTGCTGGTGACGGTCCCGGTCTACAGTCTGGAGCTGGGCGCGAGCCCGCTGATGCTGGGGGTGGTGCTGAGTTCCCAGTACCTGCTCCCGTTTCTGCTGGCTATTCCGCTGGGCGGCGTGGTCACCCGGTATGGCGGGCGGGTGACCCTGGTCGCGGGGGCGCTGGTCATGGTGGTGGGCCTGGTGCTGATGCAGGCATTACCGGGCTTTTACGGCCTGATTGCCGGCCAGTTGCTGGTCGGCCTGGCCCACCTGCAGATGGTGCTCTCGGCGCAGACCGTGATCTCGTCACTGGCAACGGGGCCCAGGCTGGAAGGCTATTTCGGATGGTATGCAACCTGGCTGTCCGGCGGCCAGGTGCTCGGGCCCCTGCTGGCCGGGGGCTGGATCGAGTTGGCGGGCGGCGTTGGCAGGCTTTTCCTGGTGATGGCCGCCATCGCCCTGGCCGGTGGCGTCACCGGCCTGCTGCTTACCGGCGAAGCCAACCGGGGCGAACGGGTGGCCCGGTCACAAACCGGATTCCGGGCGCAGGCCCGGCTGATGCGGGCGAATACCGGCGTGCAGATTTCCGTACTGATCACAATTGCCGGAATGTTCGCACTGGGTGTCTATGGCAGCTACCTGCCGGTGTATCTCGACAGCCTCGAAATGAGCGCCGCGGTAATCGGGGTGCTGGTCAGCATTCGGGCAGGCGTGTCCATGCTTGCGCGCCCGTTCATCCCGAGGATTATTGCTTGGGTGGGCGGCCGCGAAAACGCGACCTATCTGTCCCTCGGTACGCTTGCGGTTGGCCTGGGCTGCCTGGGATTTGCCGGGAATGCGCCCCTCGTGGCGTTGTTGTCGGTTCTGGTGGGAGTGGGGTCCGGTCTGTGCCAGCCCCTGTCGATGGTGGTGCTGGCGGAAAGTGTCGAAAAAGCCCAGCGGGCCGGAGCGCTCGGTATGCGGCTGATGGCCAACCGGGCGATCCACTTCCTGGCCCCGTTGCTGTTCGGTGCGATCCTGGCCGTTGGTGGTTTTGGTGTGTCGTTTGCGCTGTCGGGGATTGTGGTGGCGGTGGTTGCCGGGGCTCTATATCGTTTTGGGTTCTCAACTCCGGGGGCATCGGCAAGGCAGGAATTGAGGCGTAGGTGATCGTGGGCTGCACTGAAACGAAAACTGGCCGGCTTTATTGCACCAAAACAAGGCGAAAAGGTCTCATCAGAGGTCTCTTCGCCTTTTTTTTTGTGCAGAGTGCACAGGCAGGGTCCTTATTTCCTTAGCGCGTGGCTGAATTAAACGCCATGTGGCATAGACGTTGCCATGTCTTCTGGTGAGTTTTCACCACAGAGAGACAATGGCAATGACTTCACAAGTATCTCCCCAGGAACAGGACTATCCCCTTAGCCCGGTTCCCATGGATCAGCGTCGCAGCATCTGGTCCATGGGTCTGGTTCTCCTTGGCTTCACGTTCTTCACGGCCACCATGTGGGCCGGTGGCAGTATCGGTGTCGCCTTCGATTTTTCCACCATGTTGCTGGTGCTGGCCGTCGGTAATCTCCTGCTGGGCACCTACGCGGCGATACTCGGCTACATCGCCGCCAAGACCGGCCTGAACACGGCGCTGATGAGCCGCTTCACCTTTGGCGAGCTGGGCAGCAAGCTGTCCGACTTCATTCTCGGGTTTACCCAGATCGGCTGGTACGCCTGGGGCACGGCCACCATGGCCATCCTGCTGGTCAAGCTGACCGGCCTGCCGGAAAGCTGGACCACCCCCCTGATGGTGGTGTTCGGATTTGGCTTCTGTATCACCGCCTTCATTGGCTACAAGGGGCTGGAAATGCTGTCCCGCTTTGCGGTACCGGCCATGATCATTCTGGTGGCGGTCAGCATGACCATTGCCACCTCCGATGCCGGAGGTCTCACCGGGCTGCTGGCCATTACCCCGGCCGATGACATGACGGTGGCGGCCGCGATTACGCTGGTGTTTGGCACTTTCGTCAGTGGCGGCACCCAGGCCACCAACTGGACCCGCTTTGCCAGGTCCGGCAAGACTGCCGTGATTGCCACCCTGGCTGCCTTTTTCCTCGGTAACGGTCTGATGACCCTGATCGGCGCCTTCGGCGCGCTGGTCTACCAGCAGGCAGACATCGTCGACATCATGGTAGCCCAGGGCCTGGCCACGCTCGGCATCCTCATGCTGTTCCTGAATCTCTGGACCACGCAGGATAATACCGTATACAACTTCGCGGTCGCCGGCTGCAACATGTTGCGTACCCGTCGACGCAAGTCGGTGACCATTGGTGGTGCCGCCATCGGTACCGCACTGGCTGTCATGGGTATGTACGAGTGGCTGATCCCGTTCCTGGTCCTGCTGGGAACCTTCATTCCGCCCATCGGTGGCGTCATCATGGCCAGCTACTTTATCGGCTACAAGCGTCAGTACCCGGCCCTTGAGGAAGCGACCCTGCCGGCGTTTAACGTGCCGGGGCTGGCGGCCTATGCCATCGGCTCTGCGGCGGCCTATACCTCACCCTGGATTGCTCCGATTGTCGGGGTACTGGTTGCGGCGGCGAGCTATGGGCTGGTGCTGCTGGTCAGCGACGCGGTGCGCGAGCGCCGGGCCCAGGTCCTGGGAGTCGCGTAAATGGCCCTGCAATGCCGCGACATTCCGCAACTTCCCGGCCTCGGAGCGATTCAGCTCCGGGGCGGAAGTTCCGGCGCGGACAACTCGGTGCGCTGGCCTTACCTGGCGGAGAACCGTTCTTTCCGGCAGTGGGTAAGGGGCGGCGAGCTGGTGTTTGTCACCGGGATCAGTCGCCATCGTAGCCCGGCGAACCTGGCCGAGTGTCTCTATGAAGGCAAGGACTGCCGCATCTCGGGGCTGGTTGTGCTGACCGGCGATGCCTACATCGGCCAGTTGCCCTCTATGTTGAGCCGACTGGCGGATGAGCTTGCCATACCGTTGTTCGAGCAGCCGTATTCGCTGCCGCTGGTGGATGTGACGGAGACCATCGGCAGGGCCATTCTGACCGAGGAACAGGTACAACCGCCCGAGGGTGACGGTCTGGCCGATGCCCTGGTGGGCCGCCTCGGCAGTCATCAGCTGGACAAACTCATCGGGCAGTACCTGCCCGGGATGCAGGACCGTCTTGCCGGGAGTGCGGATCTCCTCGAAGCCTGGCTGGCCGAGCGGGGCAATCAATGTGCCATGGCCGAGGCGCTTGGCTGCCACAGAAACACCATCCGGAACCGGATGAACCGGTTGGCGGAGGACATGCCTCCGCAGACCGACCCTGATGAAACCTTCAAGACCCTGGTGCTGGCTCACCTTCTGTCAAAGCGATGATCCGGGCCAGAGTGAGAATGTGGAGATGTTATGAGTGAAAACCTGAATGCCATTGTCAACGCCCGGCTGCAGGGCCGTGAGGGACTGTTTCAACTGACCATCGTCGATGGCCGGTTCCGCAGCATCCAGGCCCAGTCCGCACCCGCCGATGCCGGTGAGAATCAGCTGGACGCCGGCGGTAATCTGGTCACGTCACCGTTCGTGGAGCCGCACATCCACCTGGACGCGGCCATGACCGCCGGCGAGCCACGCTGGAACCAGAGCGGAACCCTGTTTGAGGGTATTGAATGCTGGTCCGAGCGCAAAGCCAGCCTGACCCGCGACGACGTGATCGGCCGGGCCGAGCAGACGCTGAAACTGTTTGCCGATCATGGTATTCAGCATGTCCGCACCCATGTGGATGTGACCGACCCCAAGCTGACAGGCCTTAAGGCCATGCTTGAAGTGCGCGAGCGCATGGCTGAAACGGTGGATCTCCAGATCGTGGCTTTCCCGCAGGAGGGCCTCTGGTCGTTCCCCCAGGGCCGGGAATTGATGGAGGAGGCCGTGCGTCTGGGAGCCGATGTGGTTGGTGGCATTCCCCATTTCGAATTCACCCGGGATTACGGTGTGGAATCGGTGCGTTGGCTGGTGGAGCTGGCCCACAAGCACGACCGCCTGGTCGACGTGCATTGTGACGAGATCGACGATCCCGAATCCCGCTTCCTGGAGGTTCTGGCTGCCGAAGCCCTCAGGCTCGATTATGGCTCCCGGGTCACTGCCAGCCATACCTGTGCCATGGGTTCCTATAACGACCACTACTGCAGCCGGCTGTTCCGGTTGTTGAAGAAATCCGGCCTGCGTTTCCTGTCGATGCCCACAGAGAGTCTGCACCTGCAGGGGCGATTTGACGGTTACCCAAAACGGCGTGGCCTGACCCGGGTGCCAGAATTGCTGGACGCGGGCCTGAAAGTAGCCTTCGGTCAGGACTCCATCCGGGATCCCTGGTACCCGCTGGGGAACGGCAACATGTTGCGCACCCTGGACGTCGGCCTGCACGCCTGCCACATGCTTGGCATGGGCTGGATCGATCGGTCGCTGGAACTCATTACGGACAACGGCGCCGCAGCCCTGGATTTGAAGGAGTACGGCATCGAGGAAGGGTTGCCGGCACGCTGCGTGGTTCTTCAGGGGCGGTCCCCCTATGAGGTGTTGCTGGGGCAACTTCCGGTTATGGCCTCGGTTCGGGATGGCCGGGTGATTGTCAGCCGTCAGGGGTAACGGCCATTCTCACATCCGCTATTTCCAGGGATTGTCATGGTAAAGTGTTGGCTTTCTTGCGGCAGGAAATTACACCATGACCCTCAAAGTGTTGATGATCGGTGCCGGCGGGATCGGCGCCTATTATGCGGCCCGGCTCGCCAAGGCAGGCCATGACGTTGTGCTCACGGCCCGGGGCGATCACCTGACGGCCCTGCAAAATGCGGGGCTTCAGGTAGATTATGAGGGCGAGAGGCTCGACTGCCAGTTACCGTCGGTCGACCACCCAACACTGGTGCAGAATTATCAGCCGGATGACTTTGATCTGGTTGCGGTTGCCTTGAAATCGACCGCGACCGGACCGGTGATGGAGGAGCTAGGCGACTGGCTGCGGGCCGGATCCGTGCCGGTGCTTTCACTGCAAAACGGTGTGGACAACGAACCAATGATTGCCGATGTGGTCGGGGAAAACCGGGTGCTGGGTGGTCTGGCTGTGCGCATCGGGGGGCATATCGTCGAGCCCGGAAAGGTGTTTGCCGAGGGAGTTGCCCAGATTGTTATGGGAGCCTGGCCGCAGGCAGGCGCGCCGGATGATACCCGGTTGCCGCTGCTTGATCGGCTTGAGGGTGCCTTCAACGAAGCAGGGATACCGACCACCGTCACCGACGACATCCGCTACGAGCTCTGGCGCAAGCTGGTCATCAACAACGGCGTCAATCCGCTATCCGCGTTAACGGGGCTCGACACCCGCAGCCTGACCCACCACCCGGAATTCGGCAAGATCGTCTACGGCATGATGTCGGAGACGGTGGAGGCTTCAAAGGCAGATGGGGCAAACCTTGGTCAGAAGGATCTGGACGAGATGTTCGACCTGATCAGCAACTTCAATGCGATCAAGACTTCCATGCTGGTGGACAAGGAAAAGGGCAGGCCGCTTGAGTTGGACAGCATCGCCGGGGCGGTGCTCCGGCGATGCGAACGTCTGGATGTTTCTGCACCCTACACCCAAACAGTGAATGCTTTACTGCAATTTCAGGAAAGCCGCGGTCACTCGGTCCCGTAACGGTCCTCGGACCAGTCCATCAGGCTGCGTTTCTGCAGCTGGGTAAGCAGGCTGTTGATGCCCGCCAGCATCAGGAACACGAAAATGCCGAAAGGCACCAGGGCGTGAATCTCGGGGTTTGGCGCCGCGGTGGCGGGCACCAGGATCAGGCCGATGCCGTTACGCAGCAGCCGGATACCGAGAATGCTGTAATGAAATCCCGGCTGCAGAGTGTTGGCCGGGCCCACCAGTGTGCGTCCCAGCACAGGTAACAGGTGTACGGTGTTAAATAGAAGAACAACAAAGATAAGTGTCTGGGCTACTTGTAAAAATGTCATGGTACTGAGCGGAAAAGTAAGGATTTCGGGACACAAAACGGTCGGGGATTATCGCCGATTGGCGTTTTTTTATCCAGTGCGTGGCGGCTCTGGTGGGGGAAGGTAACCTGGCCCCGCTGGCGAGGGCCAGGTTACCCGGATTCAGATGGCGACGCTGATCTGGGCGTCCTTCCGCGTCTGGCCATCGAGTTCTTCGATGTCATCGAGCAGGGAACGGGTAAAGGATTTCATCAGTTCGATATCACCCCGGCTCTCCACGTTCAGCCGGATCACGGGTTCGGTGTTGGACATGCGCAGATTGAAGCGCCAACGCTGGAATTCCATGCTCAGGCCATCGGTGTGCGTTACCGACAGGGCCTCTTCCAGATAGCGGCGCTCGATGGCCTGCAGGATGCTCTCCGGGTCTTTTACCGTGCGGTTGATCTCCCCGCTGGCGGGGAAGGCCTCGATGCGGGCATCGATCAGTGACGACAATGACACCCCTGACTGACAGAGTCGTTCGGCCACCAGCAACCACGGGATCATGCCACTGTCGCAGTAGGCGAAGTCCCGGAAATAATGGTGGGCACTCATTTCGCCACCGTAGATCGCGTCCTCTTCCCGCATCCGCTGTTTGATGAACGCATGACCGGTCTTGCTTTCGATGGGCTCTCCACCCGCTTTTTCAACGAGTTCGCGGGTATTCCAGGTCAGGCGCGGGTCATGGATCACCTTACCGCTGCCGGTCTTGCCCAGGAACTGGTCTGCCAGCAGGCCGACGATGTAATAGCCCTCGATGAACCGGCCCTTCTCATCAAAGAAAAAGCAGCGATCAAAATCACCGTCCCAGGCGATGCCCATGGCTGCATTGCTGGCAGTGACGGCCATGGAGGTGGGTGTCCGGTTTTCCGGGAGCAGCGGGTTCGGAACGCCGTTGGGAAAGTTACCATCGGGTGCATGGTGAACACGATGGAACTGGAAGGGCAGATGCGGTTCGAGAGCATCGATGACCTCTCCAGCGCCGCCATTGCCGGGGTTCACAACGATGTTCAGCGGCGTCAGGGTATCCCTGTCGATGTAGCCGAGAAGGTGTTCGATGTAGGGTTTCATGGCGTCGATGTGGAAAAGCTCCCCCATTTGGCGGGCGGCCTTGCCCAGGGGTTCCCGGCAGCCTTCCCGGATGGCCAGTAGTCCGTTGGTGGAGCTGATCGGGCGGGCATCCGGGCCGACCATCTTCATGCCATTGTAGTCTTTAGGGTTATGGCTTGCGGTCACCATGATGCCGCCATCCATGCCAAAATGACTGGTCGCGAAATACACCTGCTCGGTCCCACACTGGCCAATGTCGAACACATTGGCGCCTGCAGCCATGAGTCCCTGGCTCAGCGCGGCGGCAATCTCCGGGCTGGACAGCCGAATGTCATAGCCGACGATCACTTTGCGGGCACCGGTGACTTCCACATAGGACCGACCGATGCGCTCGGCCAGTTCGGGATTGAGTTGCTCCGGTACTTTCCCCCGGATGTCATAGGCTTTAAAGCATTCGAAATCCATGATCAGTCTCCTCTGAAATTCTGGGAATAACGCCCGCCACCAGGGGAGCGGGCGTTGGCATCAGGCCCGGTCCATCATCACCGGGATTGCTTCTTCTTCCGGTTCGCTTTGGTCCGGCTCCGCCTCCTCCGGCGTCCGCCCGTACTGGTCATCGAGGCGCTCAATATCGTCTTCGCCCAGATAGGCGCCGGACTGGACCTCGATCAGTTCCAGGGGAATCTTGCCGGGATTGAACAGGCGATGGACCGAACCGATGGGTATGTAGGTGGACTCGTTCTCCGAGAGCAGGAAGGTTTCCTCGTCCCGGGTCACTTCCGCGGTGCCGCGAACGATGATCCAGTGTTCGGCCCGGTGGTGGTGCTTCTGCAGGGAGAGCTTTTCGCCGGGTTTGACAGTGATCCGTTTGACCTGGAACCGGTTACCGTTGTCGATACTGTCGTAGCTGCCCCAGGGCCGGAACACCTCGCGGTGAACTTCGGTTTCCGATCTTGCCTCGGACTTGAGCTCATTGACGACGTGTTTGACGTCCTGAACGCGATCACGGCGGGCGACCATCAGGGCGTCCTTGGTGTCCACGACAACCAGATCCTCCACGCCGACCATGGCCACCAGTTTATCGGGGGCATGGACCAGGCAACCGGAGGTCTCCCTCAGACAGGCGTCGCTGTAGACGGCGTTGCGCTGGTCATCCTTGTTGCTGATGTCCCAGATAGAGGACCAGGCCCCCACGTCGCTCCAGCCCGCATCCAGCGGCACCAGGGTGGCGCGGGTGGTCTTTTCCATCACCGCGTAGTCGATGGAATCCTCGGGGCAGTGCGCGAAGATTTCGGCGGGAATCCGCTTGAAGCCCATGTCCTGCTCCAGGGATTTTGCGGCCAGCAGGACAGTGTCGTAGATATCGCGGCTGTGCTTTTTCAGCTCCGCCAGATAGACGTCGGCACGGAACATGAACATGCCGCTGTTCCAGTAGTAACCGCCCTCCTCAAGCAGAGCCCGGGCGGTCGCCGAATCCGGCTTTTCAATGAACTTGCGAACCGGGCGCGGCTCGTTGGGCGCCAGTTCGGGGTTGCCGGCCGCGACGTAGCCATAGCCGGTCTCCGGGCGGTCCGGCGTGATGCCGAACAGCACAAGATTACCGTCCCTGGCCGCCTTCATGCCTTCGGTTATCGCCTTGTGGAAAGGCTCGGACTGGTCAATGGCATGGTCGGCCGGCAGGACCAGCATGATGGCTTTCGGATCGTTCCTGGCCACTTCGATGGCGGCAAGTGCCACGGCAGGCGCGGTATTGCGTCCGAAAGGCTCCAACAGGATGGAATGCGCGGTTTTGCCGATGGCGCTGAGCTGTTCCTGAACCAGGAAACGGTGGTCCTCGTTGGCAACAATCACGGGAGCCTCAACCTCCGTTTCCGGCAGGCGGGCCAGGGTCTGCTGGAACATGCTTTGTTCGTCCAGCAGGGGAAGAAACTGCTTGGGGTAGGCCCGGCGTGACAGTGGCCAAAGCCGGGAGCCTGTGCCACCTGAGAGTATCACTGGAATCATAGTCCTGCTCCTTTCCTCGCTTCTTGAATGCCCGGAGTCAGGCCCGGGCTGATTTCTGACCTGGGCGGGTGCCATTGGTCAGCCGTTGGTTGTCTGTCCGTCGATGCGGAGATCGAACGGGGGGTAAGGGTCGGTTCCGTCTGGCCAGAGCGGCTCGACACCGTACAGAAACTCGATATCGCCCCCGAGACGGGTGCTTTTCATCGGGCCGTATTCGTCCAGGAAGGACGCCATGCCCGACAGCCCCCCCCAGGTTTCCGTCCAGGGCCTCAGCCACGCCAGCCCCCAGCCGGTGTAGAGCCCTTTGGTGATCTGCTCGTGCCCGTTGATCTCGGCAATGAGACTGGGGTCCTCCAGACCGTCCACGACGTTCTGGGCCAGCTTGAAGAATTGCTCCCGGTTTTCCCCGTAGGCCGGGGTGTCGTTTACCTCGGCGAATACCGCCAGGAGGGTCAGTGGCTGCATGGCGTAGTTCAGGTACTCCAGGGCGCGGTCCTCCCGGCTCAACTCTTTCGGGAGATAGCCGTCGGCGGTGATCTGGCCCATCGCCTCGTCGAACTTGGCAAGTGACCAGGACCAGTCCCCGCAATTATTGGTCGCCACGGATGCGGACATGACTGCCCAGGCGGCCCAGTAGTCATGGTTGTTGACTTTGCGGGGCTCCCGATCGGTGTAGTACCCGCGCACGCCATCAACGACCCGGGAGAACCAGTCTTCGATACGCGCCATCCGGTCCTGGTCCAGGGCGGTTTCGCCGGAGGACAGTTTCACCCGAAGGTAGGCGTTGGCCGATGCGGCCAGAGCCCATTTGCGTACCGCCTGACCAACGTGGTTGATGTTCTCTGGCAGCAGGGCGTCCGCATTTGCCCACTCCTCCAGGTTGGCCAGCACGCAGTCCCGTGCCGCAGGGCCATCGCCGTCCACCTGATAGTCATCGGCGGCGGCAATCAGCTCTTTTTCGAAAGTACGGATCTTTTCCGACGCAGCCAGATACTCCTGGTAGGCGGCCTCGTTCAGTTCATTGCGGGCGCTGTCGCTGCCCTCGTACTTGCTGGTGAAATCCATGTCGCCGGTGTGTGGCGGTACCATCTCGCAGTTGTAGCTACCGCTGTCCCGGGGCTCGGGGATCTGGTAGTAGCCGAGAGGTGCCCTGAGTCCTTCGGTCGGGCACTCCGCGGCATTGAGGACGGGGGTGCCGATCAGGCCCAGCACCGTTGCTGGTATCAAGGCGCGCCAGGCTCTGGGTAGTTGTCTCGGATCTTCCGTGCTCATAACGCAACACTCCTGTCACTGTGGGTGTACTGTTTAAATGTCCTGACGGCGGCAGACCTTGGCGGTGACCGTCAGGTCCTCGGTGACCTGTTCGGGCTCGAGCTTCAGGTCGAGAGACATGAACAGCTCGTCGTTCCAGCTCTCGCCGGTGGGCAACTCGAACATGAAACGTCCCGTGGTCTCGACCCGGGAACCGTACTCCAGGTCGATCCGGTCCTTGCGACCGAACACGAACCAGATGAAAGCATCGACTTCCTTGACTTTCGGATCGCTGAACTGGAGTTCAATGAGGTATTCATCGCTCGGCAGTTCCAGGAATTCACCGCCGCCGTTGAACAGCACTTCCGTGGTTCCGGCGGAGACTCTGGCGGTGTTCTGCAACACCGGCTTACTGCCGTTGCAGCCATCGGTCACCATGGGAACCACCTGGCGGTAGAACTCCACGCTGTCGACCGTGTGGTAGGCCGGCAATTCCCAGATCAGGATCTTTGGTGGCGATTGCCGGAAGTTGTCGGACATCAGGTACTCGAATATGGAGCCGTCGTAGCTGCCTCCGGCAACCGCGACGTTCAGGATTTCAACGCCGAGGTATTCCTGCAGGTAACCGGCAAAGTTGTAGTCCTGGGCGCCCTTGCTGTTACTGGTGCCCACCAGGGTGATGGGTGGCAGCGTGTCATCGCCGAACAGGGCGCTGGCCTCGGACGATTCCAGAGTGCCGGCGGCCTGGGTCCGGAACTCGTCCACATACTGGGTCGGCCAGGTCTGGCCACAGATCCTGCGTGCGGCATCCTGAAGGGAGCCGTTCTTGCGGATCAGGCCGGTACGGCGCGTCTCGAAGCTCTGTTTGGACAAAGATTCGTAGGCCGGCATCTGCTTGATCCGCTCGGCTACCAGTTTCGCCGTGCGCCTGGCACCGTAGGGTGTCCAATGGTGGTCGCGCTTGAAGTAGTAGGCCTGCTCACGGTCCTTTTCCCGGAGCAGCGGGCTGAGGTCGGGAACGACCAGGCCTGCGGACCGGAAACGCTCCAGTGCGCCGACGTAGTTGGTCCGCGCATAGGGCCAGGAGAAAGACACCGGCATATACTCGGGGAGCTTGTCCGGATGGACCAGGCCCTTGGTGGGCTGGAACACCATGACCAGCTCCGTGCCGGTGGTCTGTTTCAGGTGACGGGCCAGCCGTCTCAGATGGACGAGCCCTTCCGGGCTCGGACCGAATTGCTCGGGCAGCTCGGCATCCGACCGGAACAGCCAGCCGTCCTTGCCATCGACCAGAACATTGAAGTTCTTCAGGTAGCTGGTGTCGTAGGACTCAAGCCGGGAAGCTGCCGGACAGAGGTCGAGCTCTGCGTCGACCTCGTACTCCGGGAACTCTGCCGCCGACGCGTCCGGCAGGCCGAGCGCAATCCCGGCCAGTACCGTCGCCAAGAAGCACCCCGGCCAGGAGGCAAGGCGGAGAGCACGCTTGCTGATGCGGTGCATGAATACCGTCTCCACTTGTTTCACGGAATATCTCTTTGCCCTGTCACGGCTCAAATCGAGGTGTCCACCTTGTTTTCGCTGACAATCAGCCGCGGTGAGCCTTCGACCTCAAGGATGAAGAAGCTGAAGACCTTGCCGCGCTGCAGATTGACCGGTGGTGTGGTGGCCACGGCCTGGCCATCCTCGAAGGCGCCGAGAGAAACCTTGACCGCATTGATTTCGCGGTTCGACACATCCATGGAGTCCACCCCCTGGATGACTTCCACCTTGCCGTCGGCGGTCTTGAGCGAAATCGGCGAGTCTGGGGTCAGGTTGTAAAAAGAAATCAGTGCCTTGCGCGGGTTATTGAACTCCTCGTCCTCGAGGATCATGACCTCGCCGGAGTCCATGACCACGGCCGTGTAGAACTGGTTCTTTGTCATGGTTACCTGGGCGGAGCGGCCTGCGACCGACAGCTTGTACCCGCCTTCCGGCAAGTAGATGTAGGGGCTTGCCTGCAAGGGCTCGATGTCTTTGAGGGACTTCCCGCCAATGGAGGCCTCGGGCACCGTACCCTTGACGTCCGCGTTGACGACCCGGATGAAGGCAGCGCCGTCCGGCGCTTCGGCCGCATACAGGGCATCTTCACCGGCCTGGGCAGCCAGGGGAGTGAGCAGAAAAACCAGCAGCAGACTCAGGGCTTTGAATAATGGATGCATGTCAGTGCTCCTCAGGGGTTGATTGATTACGGTGGTTAGTTGCAGCAGCCAGTTGATGACTGGTGTTTCCGAACCAGGCCAGTGCCTGCTCGGAGGCGATCGGCTGGGCCAGGTAACGCTCCGGGAATTCCCAGAGCACCAGGCTCGGCCGGTTTGACCGGAATTCCTCGGACTGGAGGTATTCCGTCATGGGTTCGAAGGGACCTTGCCCCTCCTCGGCCACGTTGATCAGGTCCTTCCCCAGATAGCGGCGCAGCGCACCGGGGAAGTCCCACAGGGGATTGGCGCTGTAGCTGGTGCCGACCAGCACCAGGTCGGTCTGCTGATCGGAGAACAGGAGGTCATTGGCACTTTCTCCATTCTTGGCCTTCACGGTCTCGCGCTCGTTGAAACGGTCGGGACGCGGCGCCAGCTGCTCGAACAACGGATCCAGCGGCAGGTAGTTGAGCAGATCGCCTTCATGGGTGCGCTGCTCGCCCAGCGTGGTGACGAACGTCTGTTCGCCCCATGACTGCTCCTCCCGGGTGTGTCGGACGAAGCCCGAGGCATGCCGCGCGAAGACCTCGGCGCCCTCGGGCGACCAATGGGTGTCGGTCCGCAGGAACACCTGTGTGCCCCGTTCCCGGGCCTGCTCGAGATCGTCCAGCAGATTCGGCGCGGCGATGCCCTCGGACTCCAGGCGTTCCAGGAACCGGGGATACAGCGCCTGCATCTCGGGGGCAGGGCGGTGATCACCCAGCTTCTCGGCATACACGCGGGCCTTACTGGGAACCACCAGAACCACCAGGGGAATGTTTTGGGCGCGCAGGAACCGGCTGACCTCTGCCACGCGCTCGAGATTGGTGTCGATCAGCTCCGGGTTGTCGGTGGCCGGGAACAGCTCCTCATCGGTGAACAGCCAGTTCTCGCGTCCGATGGTCACGCCGGGACGCCCCTCGTCGAACACGAGGTAATTGATGGCCGCCCAGATATTGGTCCCGAGGTCGCGGACAGGAAAGCTGTCGTCGTAGTGGCTTTCCAGATCCCGCGCCAGCTCGCCGTTGATCGGGTCGAGCTTTTCGGCTCCCCCGTAGTTGGCGAGCGAGCGCAGTGACAGTCCGCCCAGAGTCAGGACGGTGACGATGAAAAGTCCGGCGGTCAGTTTTTTTGAAGTCCTGGTCATGGCATCACCTCAGAACTGGAAGTAGAGGAACGGTGAGAAACTTTCCGCAGAGAGCTTGAGCACCGCCATCAGGAACACGGGCAACAGCAGCGTTGGCAGGACCACCCGCAACGGCGTGCTGCGCACCCCGTTGAGGCTCCAGGAGAAGCGGTCCCTCATGCCCATGACCACGACGATCAGGTAGGCCAGGGCCAGGATTGCCACGTTCAGACCACGGATGTCCTTCAGATAGACGCTGCTCAGCTCAAAGCCGGAGAAACTGAACATGGCGCCGTAGAACTCGAAAGCCGATCCGATGGTCGAGGCCCGGAAGGTCACCCAGCCGATCATCACGAACAGGAAGGTCATGAGCCAGCGGCTGACCCGGAAGCTGCGGGGAGCACCGGATACGCCCAGGGCCCGCTCAATCGCCAGCAGACCACCGTGCCATGCGCCCCAGAGCAGAAAGGTCCAGTTGGCGCCGTGCCAGAGACCACCGAGCAGCATGGTCAGCAGCAGGTTGCGATAGGTACTGAACACGCCACCCCGGTTGCCTCCGAGCGGGATGTACAGGTAATCGCGCAGCCAGCTGGACAGACTGATGTGCCAGCGCCGCCAGAACTCGGTGATGCTCTGGCTGATGTAGGGCTGATTGAAGTTCTCGATAAAGCGGAAGCCCATCATCAGGCCCAGCCCGATGGCCATGTCCGAGTAGCCGGAAAAGTCGAAGTAGAGCTGCGCGGTGTAGGCCAGGATGCCCAGCCAGGCGTCAGCCGTGCTCGGGTCCGAGAGTGCGAAGGCACTGTCCGCCAACGGGGCGATCGAATCGGCGATGAACACCTTCTTGATGAAGCCCTGCATGAAGCGGATGGCGCCTTCGCCGAACTTCTCCAGGGTGTGGGTGCGGTACGCGAACTGGTCCGCCAGATCCTTGTAGCGCAGGACCGGTCCGGCGATCAGTTGCGGGAACAATGCGATGAACGCGGCGAAGTCGACAAAGCGCCGGGTCGGCTCGGTATCCCCCCGGTACACATCCACCACATAGGAAATGGCCTGGAAGATATAGAAGGAGATGCCGATGGGCAGAATGATATGTGCCAGTTCCAGCGGCTGATAGCCGAGGGACACGAACAGGCTGTTCAGGCTGTCCACGCCGAAGTTGGCGTACTTGAAGTAGCCCAGGGTGGCCAGATCGCCCGCGATGCCCACGGCCACCCACTTCCGCGCCCGGGCCGTGCCGATGCCACTGTGGTGGATGCCGAGGCCAATCACATAGTTCCACAGCGTGACCGCAACGAACAGCAGCAGGAAATCCACCCGCCACCAGGCGTAGAAGGCGTAGCTGCCCAGCAGGATGACCCAGGACCGGTGCCGGAACGGCGTCAGGTAATAGAGCCCCAGGAATGCGGGCAGGAACAGGAACAGAAAGATATTGGATGAAAATACCATGGTCAGCCTCCGGCGTTACCGTTGTTGGAAACGGGATTCGGCGTCAGCCGCACGGCATGGCGCCCGTTCAGGAGGGCATCGAAAATCTCGGTCTGGTAGGTGCCCAGCAGACCCTCGAAGTGAATGCCGACGTCGGAGCGCGGAAAGCGCATGTTGATGTCGTAGATTTCCAGATATTGCGGATTGTCCGTCGCCAGGGGTCCGCTGGCGTTGGACGCCAGGTTGCCGCCGACGATGGTCATCGACACCGCCTGGTGGTAATAGTCTTCCTTGAAGTTGCGGTCGGTGGCGCTCAGATCCTTGATCTGGCCGAGTATGCCGTAGGTGCCGTTGAGGGCAGCGACGTTATGGTAGACCCGGACATTCGTGCTGTTGCGCACGCGGATGCCATTGCGCAGGTTGTTCATCAACCGGTTGCCCCACAGCAGGTTGTCCGGTGACTCGTACAGGCCGATGCCATCCCCCTGGTTGTCATGGACCAGGTTCTTGGCAACCACGTTACGGCGGCTCTGCCGGTCCAGCACAATGCCCGACAAACCGTTCTCGTAGCTGTGGTTGTTGATGATCCAGCTGTCGTTCACCTCGCGGGAGATAATGATGCCGTGCTTCTCCCGGGTCCCGTACACTTCGTTCCCGGCGATCAGCAGATGGCTGGAGTAGTCGTGCGGGTCGATGCCATAGACGATGTTGTCGTGGTAGAGATTGTTGACGATGGCGACGTTCTCCGCCTCGTAGCAGTAGAAGCCGTAATAGATGTCCGAGAACGTGGATTCGATCAGCCAGCCTTCGGGTGCGGACCGTTGCAGACGCTTGTTGTCGTATTCCGAGTACTGGGCGACCGTGAAGCCATAGGACTTACTCTGGTTGTATCCCAGGTGCTTGAACGTGGAGCCGAGCACAAAGGTCTCGCTGCCACCCCAGCCCACGAAAAACGGCCGGAACTGGGATTTCTTGACGAACGTGGCCGGCCCGTTGGCCTTTTCCCGCCAGCCGGTAATCGTGCTGTCGATGACGAACAGCCAGCCGTCGTTGGCCATGAAGGCGCCCCGTTCCTCGGACAGCCTCAGAGTCTCCTCACGGATCACCAACGTTGCCTCCGGCTGAACCACCAGCGGCAGGCGTATGGTGTAGGAGCCATCGTCGTTGCGTTCCATGTAACGACGGTTGCCGACCTGCTCGTAGACGTCGTCGAGCGTTGCCCGGCCGGCATCCACCAGAATCGCCTTCGGGTGGGAGTACTGACGGATTACCCACTCCCGTGCCCGGCCCTGATCGACAAAGTCGCCCAGGGCCGGGATGTCACCTATGCGTTGGACGGATACCTGTGGCGCACCGTCCGGCCGTTCTGCCAGCTGCTGCTCCACCGCGTCGCGGTTGTATTGCGATACGTCCGGCAGCTCCGGGAGCTCGCTGGCCACTTCGTCGCCCGGTACCACCTGGAGCCGGTAGTCATCCAGTTCATACTGGGTGGCGGACTCCGAAGGCGCCAGCTGTGTCTCCATATTTGCTGCAGCTGCCACCGGTGCCAGAAGGACACAGGTATACAGAGGCAGCATGCGCAACAGTTGATGGTGTTTCATGGGCGTTTACCTAGAATCGCTTGGAAACATCGAGAACTACGCGGTGCCGGGCGTCGTCCGCGTCCGGTCCGTAGGCGTCGCCCGGGAGAAAAACACCTCCCCGCAGTCGCACGTCCGCGGTCGCCCAGGACGAAGCGTCATCGCCGAAGTAATTCAGCACCACGTCGAAGGACTCGCCGAGATCGTCGCTGTTGCCGGTGAATCCGGGCTCGATCAGGTCAGAGGTCACGGTGCCGGACCGGTCGGAAAGCCAGTACCGGTGGTAGATGAAGTTTGCCGCCCAGTCGTCCCGGTTGGTCAGGGCGGTGTACGCCGTCGCCGTCTTCAGGTTGCTCCACTCCGGCTGGAATGCCTCGCCGAACCGGGCGACCTGGGATCGGGTACCGGTATACCGGGACCGGTTGCTTTCCAGGCCGGTCTGGTGGAAGGCGTCTGACTCATCGGTGCTCTCGCCGCCCGAGGCCATTGCGCCATGGATACCTGCGGTCCAGCGGGGACTGTCCAGAAGCTGGGCCCGGAGGCCGATATCCGCGGCCCAGCCGCTGACTTCCTGCTCCTGCCGGGACAGCACGCCGGTGTCGGATATATCCGGGCGGGACTGATCACCGTTAACCGCGGCCACGGACGCGAGGTACTGGAACCAGCTGTCGGAGTGCCAGTCGAAGTAGGCGTTATCCGCGCGGGCATTGGCCCAGGTCAGCGAATCGGTGACCCGTTCGGGTAGCCCGTCGCCGGCTTCCTGCTGCAGGTCCCGGTCATCGCTGTAACGCTCGGCGTGGGTGACCAGGAACGTGAGGTAGTGGTCCTTGTGCCATTGCCAGCGGGTCTGGGCGAACGCCCGGGCAAGATCCTGTTCCTCCACCGGCAGTTCGGTGACGTCCGTGCGGGCTTCGGAAATCTTGTTGGCGATGCCCACCGTGGTATCCAGCAGGGTGGTGTCGAAAATCCAGCGGGTCAGGGTGATGTCATCGTCCCACCACATGCCGGTATCCTCCTTCAGCCGCTCGCGGCCAAAGCGGATGGATTCACCGGGGTAGTCGGTAAGCCCGTTGTAATCGAACCAGAACTCCCTGAGCGCGAAGAAGGCGTCGGTTTCCGTACCGCCAATCTCATCACTGACGTCGACTTGCCCCGTCGCTCCGAATGCCTGCAGGCGAAGCTTGGAACGCCAGTGTTGTGAGAGTTGCCAGACCCATTCGGGCTTAAGGTCCAGTGCCACTTCGTCCGACTTGGTACTGGAAGCGGGGTTGGTGCCGAGTTTGCGGTCACCCTCGCTGATGACGCTGAGCTTGGCCCGCGTGTTGTAGTCCAGCAGTCTGGGATAGGACGCTTCGCTTTCGCCGTCCTGTAATTCCTGCGCCCAGCTGGCTGATGTACCCAGGCAGCCGAGCACCATTATCAGTCCGGCCATTCCGGTGGTTCCGTTGTTTACCATGTTGGTCAACTCCCCTGATTTTGTCTGTTTGTTTCCCCGGCCTCGCCGGACGCCTCACGGCGCGCTGCCAGTTCCCGGTTCGCCAGTGTTTCGGCAGCCTGTTCCAGGGCGCGGGGCATCTGGGGCACCATCTCCACCAGCAGTTCTCTTGCCCGTGGCAAGCCGGCCTCGTTGGCCAGCAGGGCAAAGGACCAGGCGTAGAGCTTGTTCACTTCGATGCCTTTGCCCTCCCAGAACATCTCTGCCAGCACGTAATCCGCCTTGGCGTACCCGCGCCGGGCAGCCTTGAGCAAATAGTCCCTGGCCTTGCGGGGCTCTGGTTCGCCGAGATATCCCCGCTTGTAGATCCGGCCGAGCAGGTAGTCTGCCGAGGGGTACTTCTCCCTTGCTTCGAGGGCGTATTCGATGGCCTTGCGGGCGTCGATCGGGACGATTCGTCCCCGCTCATACACCCGGGCGAGGGTCAGAGAGGCTTTGAGGTCGCCCTGACTGCGGGAGGTCTCCAGTAAGCGGATGACCTCCTCCGCGTCCGCCAGGTAGGTGTTGTCCATGATCAGCCGGGCCCGGCCGGTGATCGCAGGCACATAGTCCGGGATCAATAGCTGGTATAGATCGTTGGTCACGGCGACCTGTTTGGCGGGCGATTCGTCGTCCGACAGCCAGCGGGCAAACACGTACAGGTCACGATCGTCGATTTTGCCCTGCTCCCAGGCCTCGCGGGCCCTGGTGACCAGGGCGTCGAAACGGTCGTTCTGCCGTTCTTCGAGGTAGACCCGGGCCAGAATGATCAGGCAGTCCGGGTGGGAGATGGCGATCGGCTCACACAGGGACACGATCTCGCCTGCCCGTGCCTGGAGCTGGCCGTTCATGATGTAGTAACGCGCCAGGGCCAGGTCGCCGGACGGGTCACCTTTCTGCCGCGCGCGCTGGATCCACTGCACCGGGTCGGCTTCGGGGAATTCCCGCGGGTGATCGAGGTAGAGCTCGATCAACGGCATCAGCGCGCTGTCATCGCCGGCCGCCATGGCTTTTTTCAGGTAAAATTCGCCCTTTCCTCGCTGGGTAACGCTTTTGCCGTCGCGGGCATACAGCTTGCCCAGGCGACTCAGGGCCCGGTCACTGCCTTGCTCCGCAGCTGCCTGATACCAGTGCAGAGCCTTGCGGAAGGCCTCATCCGAGTCTTCATCGGAGTACAGGTCGCCCAGCTCAACCTGGGCGTCGGCGAGCCCGAACTCGGCGAGCTTGGTCAGCTCCGCCCGGGCTGCGCCAAGGTTACCGGCCTCGGCTTCCCGCTCTGCGCGCTCCATATCCGGGAGGCTGCTGCAACCAGCGATTCCCAGCATCAGGAGCATTGCTGTTGACGCCTTATGGATCATGGCCGGTGGCTCCAATCAGTTGCCGGATACTTGGTTGACGACGCCTTCCAGCGAGGAAAGCTGGAACACATCAACCGTCACGCCGATAGGGCGTCCCACCGATTCGATCGGCAGGGGATTCTCCGCCTGAACCAGGGCGTTGATGGCGGTGCCCGGCTGGTTGGGTGTCTCGGCATCGACGTAGAGCGACTCGATGGTGCCCGCACGGGTCTCGCCGCCCGCCAGGTGCAGGGTGACGCTCTGGCCTTCCTGGAGGTTTTCCCCTTCCGTGAAGTTGAATCGGGCGATGACGTGGGCGGAAGCATCGGTCGGGACCATCACCGCGATCTGTTCACCCTTGCTCATGTACTGGTCCTTGGCGGGCAGCAGGTTAAGTACCTTGCAGTCGCACGGACTGGTCAGGGTGCCCCGGACGCTCTGGCCCAGAAGTTCCTCGATCTGTTCGACGGTGTAATTGCCGTTACCTACCAGATCGTTGACGTAAGCGAGCATGGGCGCATCGAAGGTCGCGATGGGCTGGCCAGCCTCGACCTTGTCGCCAGGCTTGACCAGGGTAGTGACCTTGCCATCCTTGGGCAGGCTGACCGGTATATCCTCGGAGGCCACCATGGCGGTTTCTGCCTTGGTGACGAAATAGATCTGCCAGAGCTGGTAGCCGATGAAGGTGACCGCGATCAGGCCAATGCCCATCACCACCAGGCTCACGATCATCGCCCGGGCACTGGCGAAGAATCCGAGCGCCTGGCTCGATTTGCTCTTGCGTGCCTTGGTGAAGTTCTCCCGGGACAGGGTGTTGAGGACGTCGCCGGCAGAGACCAGCTCACCACTGAGAAAGGAAGTGATCAGGTAGCGCAGGACTGAAACTTCGCGCTGGCCCAGGTTCTGGAATTCACAGCCACAGCGGTCACTGTCCTGCCCCATGTTGCGGGGCACGAACTCCACTTCCACGGCCATGTCCATGCCATCGACCTTGAAGACCAGGCGGCCGTTATAGACCTTCCCGCGACGCAGGGACTCATTGCCCAGGCGTATGCAGAACCCACCGGCAGAGAGATCTTCCAGTGGAAAGCGCACCGGGGCGCCGTCGAGTTTCACGAAGAGCGTCGCCGGCATGCGGACCCTGGCGAACTGCCTCTGTGCTTCGGATTCGTGTACAAACTGCGGTGCAATCGCTGCCGTGTTCATTACTTTGACCCTTGAGTGTTAGCTGTTTTGGTAATGCTTCGTTCCCGGTGACGCGGTTGGCGTCACACGATGAACATGACGGTTGCCAGGAAAACGCTGGAGGCAGAGAACGTCATGATCCGGGAAGACCATCGGTTCATGCGTTGCTGGAACGACGCCGAATCCGTGCTGTAACTGGTTTTCTGGCGAGTCCAGGACTGCCGGTCGAGCCGGAAGAACACATAGATTTTCATCAGGGACCCGAAGATCTGGTTGAAGTACAGGATCAGCGGGTAGGCCGGCCCGACCGGGTGCCCTGTGGCCAACAGCATGGCGCTCAGCACCAGGCGGGTAAGGCCGATCCAGAGCAGATAGGCAATCAGGATCACGCCGGAGTACTTGATCGCTGCCACGATCGCGGCGGTCAGCCCCAGGATGCTGGTCCACATGGAGATCCTCTGATCCCAGAGCACGTACCAGGTGAACCAGCCCAGACGCCCCGGCCCCAGCTTGGTGGCCCGGCTGTTCTGGCGGAGGTTGTTGCCGTACCACCGGAACATGAGCTGCCTGGCCGAGCGGATAAAACTCGGATCGGGTGGATGCTCGACGGTATGGATAGAGGCATCGGGCACGTAAAAGGTGTCGTAGCCCAGGCGCATCATGCTGTACCAGCTTGATTTGTCATCGCCGGTCAGGAAGCGGAACTGCCCCAGCCGCCAGTGTTTGAGTGAGTCGTACTCGACATCGGAGATGAACTCGGGGCGGGTCACCACGCTGGCGCGGAAGACCGACATCCGGCCGGTCAGCGTCAGGACGCGCCGGGAAAGACCCATGGAGCACATGTTGATGTGCCGTTGCGCGAAACGCAGCTTGTGCCACTCGGACATCATGTAGCTGCCTTTCACCTCACAGAATTCGTTGGTGGTCAGTGCACCCACCCGCGGCATCAGTTTGAAATAGGGGGCAGTCTTGCGGACCACGCCGGGGTCAAGAACGGTGTCGCCGTCAACGACCGCAACGATGGCGTCGTCATCGGGAATGGCGCGGGAAATGGCCCGGAAGCCATAAGCCAGGCCGTCGCGCTTGCCGGTGCCGGGAATCCGGACCAGATTCAGCTGGACCCGCTCCGGTGGGTTCAGTTTCCGCCAGAGCGAACGCATCAGCATCTCATCGGACAGTTCCACGATGGAGGCGACCACCGTGGTCGGCCAGCCGCAGTCGATCGCTTCCCGGATGATGGACTCGTAGACCTGGGCAGTCGTGGCGGCATCGATCCGGAAGCTGGTCACCATCAGGAATACATGGGACGGTGCGGCCTCATCGCCGAGCTTCCGTGCCTTGCGGCGCAGAATCGGATAGGCGTGGTGCAGGAAGTACATGCCCCGGACAAAATGGGTGATGCCCACGGAGTAACGCCAGAGGCCGATCCCGCCGATCAGCAGGATGAAATGCGCGCCGCCGGGGACAATAAACTCTCTGGGCAGAGCGATCGCAAGCGATCCCAGCACTGCCACGTAAAGGCACCAGCCTCCGGCGCGCGAGAATGGGTTGTCCGGAATCATCGACATGGCCGAGGTTCTCCAGGGTTCATCAATAAGGACCGTTTGCGCGGCCCCGGCGCACTGCGCTCGCCGGGGCCCTGGCCGGGGTTTACCAACAGATGCCTTCGAGCACGTCGTTGGTGGTGGTTTTCATGAAGCCCACCAGGTCCACGACCCGCTTGCCTTCGGGCACGTCGGCGATGACGGTTTCGAACAGCTCGTCATTGTTGCCGACCACCAGTACATCGCCATGCTCGATGACGCCCCGGAGATCACCGTCCATCAGGTTCGAGAGATGGGGGATCTTCTGATTGATGTAGTCGCGGTTGGCGCCATAAGTGCGGGCGTAATCCACGTTGCGATCGAAGATCCGAAGGTCGTAGCCCTTGCCGATAAGAAGCTCGGCAAGCTCCACCAGGGGGCTTTCCCGAAGGTCGTCGGTGTTGGCCTTGAAGCTCAGGCCCAGCATGCTGATCTTGCGACGGCCGTAGCCGGTGACAATATTGAAGGCCTTGGCCACCTGTTCGTTGTTGCTGCTCATGATGGAGCTGAGCAGGGGATGTTTGACGTCCATCTGGCTGGCCCGATAGGTCAGGGCGCGGACATCCTTGGGCAGGCAGGAGCCGCCGAAGGCAAAGCCGGGACGCATGTAGTAACGGGAGATGTTCAGCTTGTTGTCCACGCACATCACGTCCATGACATCACGGCCGTCGACGCCCATGGACTTGGCGATGTTGCCGATTTCATTGGCGAAACTGACCTTGGTGGCGTGCCAGACATTGCAGGTGTACTTGATCATTTCCGCCACTTCGATGGGCTTGCGGATCAGAGGTGCGTCCAGGTCACCATAGAGTTCCGCGAGCAGCTCACCGGAGCGGTCGTCGAGCTGTCCGATGACGGTCATGGGCGGGTGGTCATAGTCCTTGATAGCGGTACTCTCGCGGAGGAATTCCGGGTTGACGCACACACCGAAGTCCTGGCCAGCGATTTTGCCGGAGGTTTCCTGCAGGATCGGGATGACCACATCCCGCACCGTGCCGGGCAGTACGGTGCTACGAACCACCACCAGGTGCCAGCTGTCCTTCTCGCGCAAGGCTGTGCCGATGTCCCGGGAAACCTTCTCAACAAAGGTCAGGTCCAGGTCACCATTGGGTTTGCTGGGGGTGCCCACGCAGATCATGGACATTTCGCTGTCCATGACTGCGGCAAATCCTTCGGTCGTGCCCGCGATGCGGTTTGCCTCAACACCCTCACCCAGCAGCTCCTCAAGCCCCGGTTCCACAATCGGCGACTTACCCTTGTTGATCAGGTCGATCTTGACCGGGGACACGTCCACCCCGATGACCTCATGGCCGCGACGGGCCAGGCTCGCCGTACAAACGGCACCCACATAACCCAGACCAAAAATGCTTACTCGCATGGCTATCTGCTCCCTTGTTGTTCCGGAAAGGTTTCCCCGTATTGCCGGTTTCGGCGTTACTTTCCGAAAAACGTCAAAAAAATGGTGTTTATGAGGTTGTCTGCCAAAGCCGATCAGCCCTGGCGTTCCTCCTGCAGAAAAAACGAACAGTCCCTATGTCTTTGGGTGGTCAGGTTCTGAACAGCTTTCCGCAGTCCTTTTGCTGTTTCGGGCCCAGGAAAAATCTTCTACGCTGGCCCTGAAACAGTTTTAAAACGTACAGAAACAAATGATTAAATGCCTGTTACACAATGATAATTTTGATTTGTAGCGACGATTTACATGTAGATTTTTGTGAGTGAGGTCGAGGTTGACAGGTGCTATCCAACTGGTTGATTTCCGGTCGGGTGAGAGGCGAGAGCGTCGCGTTTGATGGCACAAATGAACGTCAAATAATTGACGAATGGGGTGTCAGCAAATTCTTTTTATCTATGGTTTCGGGCGGGATCATTTCAAAAATGTCTTAAAATTTCCGTTCTTTCCGGGAACTTTCTGAACCGTTTCCTAATAGTCATCTCCGGGGTGGATCTTTTTTCCAGGTTTGTCGTGTCCGCGCACCCCCGATTGAAATTGGGGCTTGAATATTTCGAGCGCTCGTTCTATTTTTGCCTTCCGGAGGTCGAGATATGAACAATTCCAATAACGCGAACCCTGGTAATACAAACTGGTCCCTGGGCGTTGACGGTAAGATCGCCCTGGTCACCGGAGCCGCCGGCGGTCTGGGTCACAGCTTTACCCGGTGCCTGCTCGAGGCCGGTGCCACAGTCATTGTGAGTGGCCGCCGCCGCGAGGCGCTGGAGTCCCTGAAGAGCGAATTTCCAGAATATTCCGGTCGGATCCATGTGGTCACCATGGATGTCACCGACGAGGCGAGTGTCACCGAAGCCTTCGACACCATGGCCGATGACGTCGGCATCCCGGATGTGGTGGTCTCCAATGCCGGTGTTGCCACCAGCAAGAAAGCACTGGACCTGACCGGCTCCGACTGGGACCGGGTAGTCGACACCAACCTCAAGGGCTGCTGGCTGGTCTGTAACGAGGCGGCCCGCCGTCTGTCCGCCATCAACAAGGGCGGCAGTATCATCATGATTTCTTCCATTCTCGGTCATCGCGTGGCTGGCAACGTAGCGCCCTATGCGGCGGCCAAGGCCGGTGTTGAGCAGCTGACCCGGGCGCTCGCGCTGGAGTGGGCGCGGTACGGTATTCGCGTAAATGCGTTGGCACCGGGCTACATCGAGACCGATCTGAACCGAGACTTTTTCGCCAGTGAGCCCGGCCAGAAGATGATTCGCCGCATTCCCCAGCGTCGCCTTGGGCAGGCGAGGGATCTGAGCGGCCCCTTACTGCTGCTGGCCTCAGACTATTCCGACTACATGACCGGCAGCACTCTCGTGGTGGATGGCGGACATCTTCAATCCTCGCTGTAAGGAGCAGGCTGTGGACTTTAATCTGAACCCCAGGAACGAGTCATACCGGAAACGCATCCGGGACTTTGTGGAGCAGGAGCTGTTGCCGCTGGAACAGAACCCGGAGGCGTACGACGAGCACGAAAACATTGCGCCGGAACATCTGGAGCAGATGCGCGCCAAGGCCAGGCAGCAGGGCCTTTGGTGCCTGCAGATTCCGGAGCATCTCGGTGGCCAGGGCCTGGATATCCAGGGTATGGCAGCCTGCTACGAGGAAATGAACCGGTCCATCTTCGGGCCGGTGGTGTTCAACTCAGCGGCCCCGGACGACGGCAACATGATCGTGCTGGCCAAGGTTGCCACCGAGGCCCAGCAGGAGCGTTGGCTCAAGCCCATCATCGAGGGAAAAGTCCGGTCGTCCTTCGCCATGACAGAGCCACCTCCCGGCTGTGGCTCGGACCCCGGGATGATGCAGACCACCGCAACCCGCAAGGGCGACCGCTGGGTGATCCATGGTCACAAGCATTACATTACCGGGGCCGGTGAGGCGTCCCATTTCATCCTGATTGCCCGCACCTCCGAAGACACCCGCAAGGGGCTCAGTGCCTTCATGTTCCACAAGGACGATCCGGGCTGGGAAGTGGTCCGGCGTATTCCGATCATGGGGCCGGAGGAACACGGTGGTCACTGTGAGATCCGCTTCGACGGTCTGGAAATTCCCGATGAGAACCGGCTCATGGAAGTGGGCGATGGCCTCAAGCTGACCCAGATCCGCCTGGGTACGGCCCGCCTGACTCATTGCATGCGCTGGCTGGGGCTGGCCCGTCGTTCCCTGGAAATCGCCACCGACTATGTCGAGAAGCGCGAATCCTTCGGTCAGACCCTGGCCCAGCGTGAAGGTGTGCAGTGGTTGCTCGGCGAGGCCGCCATGGAGATCCAGATTGGCCGTCTGCTGACCATGCACGCCGCGTGGAAGCTGGATCAGGGCGATTTTGCCCGCAAGGAAGTGTCCATGGCCAAGGTCGCCGTGGCGGATACCCTGCATAAGTCAGTCGATACTGCGATCCAGCTGTGTGGCGCCCGGGGCTATTCCAAGGACACTCCGCTGGAGTGGATCTACCGTTATGCCCGCCAGGCGCGTCTGGTGGACGGTGCCTCGGAAGTACACAAGATGGTGTTCTCGAAGCTGTTGTTGTCCGAGCGAACTGACTTCTGGCACTGGGGAGTGAAGCCCTGATGTCTTCCCTGGCTGACACCTTCAGCAATTTTGTCGCCCGGCAGACCGGAGCCCGCAGCGTGCGGGTCATCGAGTTCGACAAGCTCTCCGGGGGCGCCATCCAGGACAACTTCGGGTTAACGCTGGAGCTGGAGGGCGGTGACCGGCCGGGCCGGCAGGCATTCGTAGTCCGTCAGGACGCACCCTCCGGGGTGGCGGAAAGTCTGTCCCGGCCCGAGGAATTCCGGGTTCTGCAAGCCGCGTTCAAAGCCGGCGTAACGGCTCCGGAACCGCTGTGGCTATGCGAGGACAGGGAAGTCAGCGGCCGGGTGTTCTACGTCATGACCCGGGCGTCCGGCAGCGCCTCACCACGCAAGCTGGTTAAAGGCGGTCTTACCGAAGACCAACGCCGGCACCTGGTACGTCGCCTCGGTGCCGAGCTGGCCCGGCTGCACACGGTGCGGCCACCAATGGATTCGCTGGCTTTTCTTGAGATGCCGGAAGCGAACAATCCGGCGTTAAGCCGGGTAGCGCTTTACCGCGGCTACCTCGAGGAAATCGCCGAGCCGCACCCGGTACTCGAATGGGCGCTGAACTGGCTGGCAGACAACGCTCCCGAACCGGGCCCGATCGTTCTGTGCCACTGCGATTTCCGCACCGGCAACTACATGGTGGATGGCGACGAGCTGACCGCTGTCCTGGACTGGGAGTTCACGTCCTGGAGCGACCCCTGCGAGGACCTGGGCTGGCTCTGTTGCCGCAGCTGGCGTTTCGGCGCTGATGACCGGGAAGTCGGTGGAGTCGGCGACAAGGAGGATCTTCTGGCCAGTTACCGGGAGGTGAGTGGTGTTGATGTGGATCCGGCAGTGGTCAGCTACTGGGAAGTCATGGCGCTGGTGCGCTGGGCCCTGATCGCGTTGCAGCAGGCGCGCCGGCACATGTCCGGCGAGCAGCGCTCGCTGGAACTGGCCCTCACCGGGCGCATGGTGGCCCAGATGGAATACGACCTGCTGAACCAGATTCCGGAATTGGAGGAGGGGCAATGATCAACGACCCGGATACCCGAGATCTGCTGACCGAGGCCCGCGAGGTACTCCTGGATTCGCTGGCCCCGGGACTGGCGGGTGAGCAGAAATACCAGGCTTTGATGATCGCCAACGCCATGGGCATGGCCATCCGGGAAATCGAGCAGCGGGCTGAGGGTGAGCCCGAAGCCACCGACCGGGTGCTGTCACAGTTCCTGGCGGGCCACCAGTTGCCGGATGACCCCTTGCAGGGTGAGCAGACCCTGGCCCGGGCCCTCCGCGAGCGCAGCCTCGATGGCGATGATCCGGAACTGAGATCGGTCCTGAGAGGCCTTACGGAGGCCCGTTTGCGAATCAACAATCCGGGCTTTCTGAAGTAATCCGGACAGTCCAACACGGTGCGATATGAACAAGTACAAGTACAAGAACCTGAACAAGACCGCCGCCAATCATTCCGCCCTGACACCGCTGACCCTGCTGCAGCGCTCCGCGCGGGTCTACCCGGACAAGCAGGCAGTCATCGACGATGACATGAACCTGTCCTATCGGGACCTGTATCGCCGTTGCCGGCAGATGGCGGACGCCTTGCGCGCCCGGGGCATTTCGCCTGGTGATACCGTCGCGATCCTGTGCCCCAATAGCCATGAGATGCTCGAGTCCCACTACTCGGTGCCTATGGCCGGGGCGGTACTGAATGCCATCAACATCCGTCTGGACGCGGGCACCCTGTCATTTATTCTGGCCCATGGCGAGGCCCGGGTCCTGTTCTACGACACCCAGTGGGAAAACCAGGTCCGGGCCGCGATTGCCGAACTGGAGGTGCCACCGCTGCTGGTGGCCATCGAGCGCAAGGCCGGTCCCAGCGAAGGCCTGGCCGAACTGGACTATGAGTCCCTGCTGGCGGAGGGCGACCCGGAGTCAGCCTGGACGCAGCCGGACGACGAGTGGGACGCCATCACCCTGAACTACACCTCCGGTACCACCGGTAACCCCAAGGGCGTGGTCTATCACCACCGCGGGGGCTATCTGGCCGCGATGTCGAACGCCATGGCCTTCGATATGACCGCGGAGACCGTCTACCTGTGGACCCTGCCCATGTTTCACTGCAACGGCTGGGCCTATACATGGGCAATTACCGCCGTCGGTGGCACTCACGTCTGCCTGCGGGAGGTGGATACCCGGGAGATCTATCGCCGGATCGAGGACTATGGCGTAACCCACATGTGTGGCGCCCCGGTGGTGATGAACATGCTGGTGCAGGATCTCGGTCGCGAGAATCTGACCCTCTCACGGTGCGCCCGTTTTGCCCTTGGCGGCGCGGCGCCCCCCAGCAGTGTGATTCGCAAGGCGGAGGAAATCGGTTTCGAGATCACCCACCTCTATGGCCTGACCGAAACCTTCGGCCCCTCCACCCTGTGCGTGCCTCAGCCGGAATGGCAGGAACTGCCGCTGGAAGAGCGGGCCGTGAAGATGTCCCGGCAGGGGGTCCCCACCCACGGACTGGACGACGTGGACATCCTGGATATGACCAGTGGCGAGCCGGTGCCGGCCGATGGCAAGACCATGGGCGAGATCTGCATCCGGGGTAACACGGTGATGAAAGGCTATCTCAAGAACCCGGGTGCTACCGACAAGGCCTTCCGGGATGGCTGGTTTCATACTGGCGATCTGGCAGTCATGCACCCCGACCGCTACGTCGAAATCCGGGATCGGGCCAAGGATGTGATTATCTCCGGCGGTGAGAATATCTCCAGCCTCGAGGTGGAGGAGGTTCTGTATCGCCATCCGAAAGTTTCCGAAGCGGCAGTGGTAGCCATGCCCGACGAGAAATGGGGCGAGGTGCCCTGTGCTTTCGTCAATCCTGTCGATGGCGGTGAGGAGCTGACCGCCGAGGACATCATTGCCTTTTGCCGGGACAACATGGCGCATTTCAAGGCGCCGCGGAAGGTGGTGCTGGGCGAGCTGCCCAAGACTGCCACCGGCAAGATCCGCAAGAACATTCTCCGGGACTCCCTGTCCCGATGATCGGGCTGACCATGGTCAGCAGGAGGTTGCGATAGCGCGAACAACGCACTCAGACCTACGAAAACCGGCCCCGATGTAACGGGCCTGAAAGTTCCAGTGACAACAAAGACAAGAACACAGGAGCAATACCATGAAAACAACAAGCATGAAGAAACTGCTGGTTGCGATGACCGCAGCCGCGACCCTTGGCACTGCTGGTACCAGCTACGCAGAGGATCCGATCCGGATTGGTGGTATCTACATCCTCTCGGGCAGCGCCTCCACCTACGGTGAGTTTGCCCAGAAGGGTATTGACCTCGCAGTGAGTGAAATCAATGCCTCCGGCGGCATCCTCGGGCGCCAGGTGGAAATGATCTACGAGGACAGCCAGGGCAAGGCCTCGGTGGCCATCCAGGCTGCGCGGAAACTGGTCTACTCGGAGAATGCCGATGCCCTCGTGGGTCTGGACAGCTCGGGTGTCGCCCAGGGCATGGTGCCGACCATGCCGGAGCTTCAGAAGCCTC
This sequence comes from Marinobacter sp. C7, assembly GCF_022343555.1. Lineage (GTDB taxonomy): Bacteria > Pseudomonadota > Gammaproteobacteria > Pseudomonadales > Oleiphilaceae > Marinobacter. Next base: position 734,312 of record NZ_JAKQZH010000002.1, read on the forward strand.
TCATCATTACCCACGCGGCTACGCCGGATGTTACCGGCAAGCTCTGTAATCCGTTCACCTACCGCATCAGTGTCAACGTGGCCCAGAACATGAAGGCTGCCGCGCTGGTCGCTGCCGAGACCGATGCCACCAACTGGACCACCATCGGCCCGGACTACGCGTTCGGACACCAGTCCTGGGAATTTTTCGGTAATTATCTGAAGGAGATCAAGCCGGACGTAAACCTGATGTCCGAGACCAATTTCCCACGTTTTGGTGCCGAGGACTTTACCCCGTTCATTGACCGGGTGATGAATTCCGATGCTGAGGGGGTTCTTATCTCGGTGTGGGGTGGCGATCTGGTTAACTTCATCCGCCAGGCCAACACCCGCGGCTTCTTCGACAAGGATATGGAAGTCATGTTCACGGTCGGCGCGGCGACGGAGGTTCTCTCCGCGCTGGGTGAGGAAATGCCGGAAGGGGTCCACCTTTCAACCCGGTATTGGTACGACGCCTATGACAACGAGGTGAATGATCGCTTCGTCAAAGCCTACGTTGATGCCTATGGCACAGCGCCCAGCTACAACGCCGAAGGTGCCTATGCTGCGATCTACGCCTACAAGCAGGCTATGGAAGCGGCCGGTACGACTGAGGGCTCTGCGGTTGCCGCGGCGCTCAGTGGCATGAGCATGGATGCGCCGAACGGCAAGGTGACGTTCCGGGCAGGAGATCACCAGGCCATGGTCAGCCCGAACTGGGGCGTTTCAGGCCCGATGGATTCCGAGCTCGGTATCCGGAGCCTGACCAACCTGCAGATCTTCGACGGCGAGAAAGTAGCCCGCACCATTGAAGAGACCGGTTGCAAGCTCTGATCCCATCCTTTTTAAAGCTTGCCGTGGCGCCCTTTCGGGGGCGCCACGAAACCGGCCCTAACGTAATGAGGTAATCCATGTCTGGCATCGGAGCGGCGTTGCTAAACAGTCTCGATATCGGCCTGCTGCTGTTCATCATCGCAGTCGGTCTGAATATCGTGTTCGGTGTGCTGAACATCATCAACTTTGCCCACGGGGCTCTGTATATGCTGGGGGCTTACCTGGCCTTCACGCTGATCAACCTTGTGGGGATGCCCTTCTGGGCGGCTTTGTTACTGGCACCCATCGGGGTCGCTATCCTGGCAGTCATCATCGACCGGGTACTGTTGAAATTCATCTACTCCCGGGATGTGGCTGACAGCCTGCTACTGACGTTCGCAATCCTGCTGATCATCAATGAGAGTGTCCGTGTCATCTGGGGCAGCGGGATCCAGGTGGTCCAGCCACCGCAGTTGTTGTCCGGTTCGGTGGAGTTGCTGGGCAGTTCCGTGTCCACCTACAGCCTGTTCGTGATTGTCGTTGGTCTGCTTCTGCTGGCGGGCTTGTGGTACCTGTTCAACCGCACCCGGGTGGGCCGCATCATGCGCGCCGCGGCATTGGATCGGGACATGGCGGAAGCCCTGTGTATCAATACCCGTATGGTGGTCACCGGCGTGTTTGCCTTCGGTGCCTGGTTGGCCGCCGTTGGCGGTGTGGTGGCGGCACCGATGCGGGCCCTGGATCCGGGCATGGGGGACAAGATCATCATCGAGTCCTTTATTGTGGTGGTCATTGGCGGCCTGGGCAGCTTCCCGGGAGCCTTGCTTGGCGCCATCATCCTGGGGCTGATTCACGGCTTTGGCGGCCGCTATCTGCCGGAAGTGAACCTGCTGCTGCCGTTCCTTGGCATGGCACTGGTTCTGTTGTTCAAACCTAACGGCATCATGGGCAAGGGGGCGACCGCATGAAGACCAGGATTCTGATGGGCCTTCTGGCCGTGGTGATTGCGGGGCTGATCGCGGTGCCCTGGATTGCCTCCTACTTCTATATCTTCATCCTCACCGAGATCCTGATCCTTGGCCTGTTCGCGGCCAGCTTCAACCTGATTTTCGGTTACACCGGTATGCTCAGCTTTGGGCACGCGGCCTTCTTCGGTATCGGTTCTTACGCCACAGCACTGGTACTCATCCACCTGGAGTGGCCATTCCTGGCCTGTCTGCTGGTATCCATGGGCGCCTCGGCGTTGCTGGCACTGGTGATCGGCTTCCTGAGTGTCCGGCTCAACGAGGTCTACTTCGCCATGCTCACCCTGGCGTTCGGCATGATGGTGTTCGCCATCGCCTACCAGTGGCGCTCCGTTACCAACGGCAGTGACGGCCTGGCGGGTTTCACCCTGGGTTCCTTCGGGCTGGGTCTGGATCTGACCCTGGGTAATCCGGCGGTCTATTACCACGTCGTGCTCGCCATCGTCGCCATCGCCGCGGTGGTCCTGTATCTGATCTGCCGCAGTTCTTTTGGCATGATTCTGAAGGCGATCCGCCAGAATCCCGAGCGGGTGTCCTTCGCCGGTCTGAACGTACGCACCTACCGCCTGGTGGCCTTCGTGATTGCCGGCGCCTTTGCCGGCCTGGCCGGTGGCCTGATCGCCCCGTTCCTGCGGGTGGCCAGCCCGGAGCTGTTGCATTGGTCCATGTCGGCCGAACCGGTCCTGATGGCCATTCTCGGTGGCACCGGTTACTTCCTTGGCCCATTTGTCGGTTCGGCGGTGTTCGTGCTGCTGGAGACCTGGATTACCAGCTTCACCGAGTCCTGGATGCTGGTTCTGGGCATCATCCTGGCCATGATGGTGATTTTCTTCCGCAAGGGACTGCTGGGTACCGCCCTTGATTGGTGGATGGAGGTGAAGAAATGAACAACCCGATCCTGACCATAGACAACCTGACTAAGCGTTTTGGTGGTGTAACCGCGGTCAACGGTATCAACCTGGAAGTCATGCCGAAGGAAACCATCGCCATCATCGGTCCCAACGGTGCCGGCAAGACCACCTTCTACAACATGGTGTCCGGGCGGATGCAGCCGACCGAAGGCAAGATCATGCTCGACGGCCAGGACATCACCGGACTGCCGCCCCACAAGATCAGCCGGCTGGGGGTTTCCCGTTCGTTCCAGATCAACAACATCTTCCCGGAGATGACCGTTCAGGAGAACGTGGAAGTGGTGCTTTCGGCGTACCATGGCCACAGCCGCAAGCTGTTCAACCTTGCTTCCCGCAATACCGGGATCCAGCAGGAGGCAGTGGAGTATCTCAAAAGGCTGGGCATCGACGGCCTCAAAGATCAGCGAGCCGAGGTCATCAGTTACGGTGACAAGCGCTTGCTGGAAATTGCCATGGTGCTGGCGACCCAGCCCAAACTGGTGCTTCTGGACGAACCCACCGCCGGCATGACCCCGGACGAAACCCGGCGCACCACGAAGCTGGTCAAGAGCCTGGCAGACAGCGGTGACTACACCTTCCTGATCACCGAGCACGATATGGACGTGGTCTTCAATCTGGCTGATCGCATCCTGGTCATGCATCGCGGTGAAAAGCTGTTCGCCGGCACACCGGAGGAAGTGAAGAATCATCCGGAAGTGCGTGTCGCCTACCTGGGCGAGGAAGAAGATGAAGTGGTCGAGGAGGCCAACCCATGATTCTTGAAGTTCGCGATATCCAGACCTTCTACGGCGAAAGCCAGGCGCTTCAGGGCGTAACGCTGCAACTGGACGAGGGTGAGACGGTATGCATCCTGGGCCGGAACGGTGCCGGCAAGAGTACGACACTGAAAAGCATCATGGGCCTGACGCCGCCGAGATCCGGGGAAGTGATTTTTGACGGCAAGCCGGTTCACGGTCTGCCAGCCCACCAGATCGCCCGGGCCGGTATCGGCTACGTACCGGAGGACCGCCGGATTTTCCCGGGCCTGACTGTGCGGGACAACCTGGAGGTGGCATCCTACCAGCGCAAGGGCAGTGCCGCCCGTTGGACGGTGGATGGCATTCTCAAGAAGTATGAGATGCTGGGTGAACGGGCAGATCAGGATGGTGCTACTCTCTCCGGTGGCCAACAACAGATGCTGGCGGTGGCGCGGTCCCTGATGATTCAGCCCCGGCTTTTGTTGCTGGACGAGCCCAATGAAGGACTGGCGCCTGTGATCGTGCAGCAGATTGGTGAGCTGATTGATGATCTGAGCAAGACCACGACCATCCTGTTCACGGACCAGAGCGTTCGGTTCGCCCTCAAGCATGCCCGCAGGGCATACATCCTTGAAAAGGGCCAGGTTGTGCACGAGGCACCCAGTGACGAGTTGCGCGCCGACCAGGCGACCCAGGACCGGTTCCTGTCGGTGGCGTGATCTGGCTTATAATCCCCGCCGCAGGAGCAGACAGGCGTGGTACCGATGATTGAAAACTACGAGGCATTTCGCAACGAATTGAGCATGTCCAAGGAGGACGTGGTCCGTGAGGTTTACCGCCAGAACAAGGACAGGATCAGCATCAAGAAGGAGGCGACGGCGGTCAAGAACCTGATCCGGATCATCGAGTCGACCCTGAGACTGGCCAATTCCAAGGGGTTCCATGCCATGACCCTCAGAGATCTGTGTTCGGACTCGGGCATGAGCATGGGCGGGCTTTATGCTTACATCCGCAACAAAGACGACCTGATCCACCTGATTCAGAGCCACGGGTTCACCATCACCCGCCGCACCCTGTTGCACTACACTGGCGAGGTGGATGACGTACGTGACAAGCTGTTTTCGGCGATCAAGGCGCACCTGTACCTGAGTGAACTGATGCGGGCCTGGTTCTATTTTTCCTACATGGAAGCCAAGAGCCTGCCGGCACCGGAGAAGCGGGATGCAGTGGCTATCGAGCTGGAGATTGAGGGCATCTTCCTGGGCGTCATCGAGGACGGCATCAAGGCGGGTGTGTACCGGCCAAGGAATGCCCGGCTGGTGGCCTCGATGATCAAGGCCCTGTTGCAGGACTGGTACCTGAAACGTCGGAAATACCGCGACCAGAGTGTGGCCGTTGACGACTATGCCGCCTTTGTCAGAGATGTGATCGAAAGCTATCTGCTCTGAGGGCGTTGACTCTCTCTTGTGAGGACTGTGATGACTATCAGCTTGACGAATTCCGGATTGCTGCGCGAGAGCGCCTATATCAATGGCGAGTGGCTGCAGGCCGTTTCCGGCGATGTGTTACCGGTGACCAATCCGGCCAATGGTGAACATCTGGCCACTGTGCCGGACATGGGCGCTGACGGCGCCCGGCAGGCGATCCAGGCCGCCGAGGCAGCCTGGCCGGAATGGCGGGCTCGCCCGGCCAAGGAGCGCGCGGGTATTCTGCGCCGGTGGTTCGATCTGGTGATGCAGAACCAGGAGGACCTTGCACGGCTGATGACCGCCGAACAGGGCAAGCCGCTGGCCGAGGCCCGGGGCGAGGTGGGTTACGGCGCCAGCTTTATCGAATGGTTTGCCGAGGAAGCCAAGCGGGCCTATGGCGACGTTATCCCGGGCCACGGCCGGGACAAGCGCATCGTGGTGATCAAACAGCCCATCGGGGTGGTCGCGGCGATCACACCCTGGAACTTCCCGGTGGCCATGATCACCCGCAAGGTGGCGCCGGCCCTGGCCGCCGGCTGTCCGGTGGTGGTCAAGCCGGCGGAGGATACCCCGTTATGCGCCCTGGCCCTGGCGGTGCTGGCGGAGGAGGCCGGTGTGCCGCCCGGGGTTCTCAACATCGTGACCTGTTCGAAAAGCCGGGCGCCGGCGGTGGGCGAGGAGCTGACCACCAACCCGGTGGTTCGCAAGGTGTCGTTCACCGGATCCACGCCGGTGGGTAAACTGCTGATGCGCCAGGCCAGCGGTACGGTCAAGAAAGTGAGCCTGGAGCTCGGAGGCAATGCCCCGTTTATCGTCTTCGATGACGCCGACCTGGATGCTGCGGTCGCCGGGCTGATGGCCTCCAAGTATCGCAACACCGGCCAGACCTGCGTATGCGCCAATCGCATCTATGTCCAGTCCGGTGTCTATGACGAGTTTGTCGAAAAGCTCAAGGCTGCCGTCAGCAAGATGGTGGTGGGTGCCGGTCTCGAAGGTGAAACCCAGCAGGGTCCGTTGATCAATGCCGCCGCCCTGGAGAAGGTCCAGCGGCACATCGCCGATGCCACCGCCAAGGGCGCCAGGGTAGCTCTGGGTGGCAAAGTCCACGCCCTGGGCGGTACCTTCTTCGAACCGACCATCCTCACCGACGTCACCCAGGACATGCTGGTGGCGAGCGAGGAAACCTTTGGCCCGGTGGCGCCGTTGTTCCGGTTTGAAACCGAGGAGCAGGCGATTGCCATGGCCAACGATTCGGAGTTCGGCCTGGCGGCGTACTTCTACAGCAATGACATCCGGCGTATCTGGCATGTAGCCGAAGCCCTGGAAACCGGCATGATCGGGATCAACGAGGGCATCATCTCCACCGAAGCGGCGCCGTTCGGCGGGGTCAAGGAAAGCGGCCTTGGCCGGGAAGGTTCCCGTTATGGCCTGGACGAGTTCATGGAACTCAAATACCTGTGTCTTGGCGGTATGCGCTAACGCGTCGATTACGAGGAGAATCGGATGGCAGCTCCCCTGTCGCACCTGCGTGTGCTGGATCTTTCCCGGGTATTGGCCGGCCCCTGGGCCGGTCAGATCCTGGGGGATCTGGGCGCGGAGGTGATCAAGATCGAGCGCCCGGGTACCGGCGATGACACCCGCGCGTGGGGCCCGCCCTACCTCAAGGGCGCCGATGGCAGCGCGGAACTCTCCGCCTACTTCCTGACGGCCAACCGGAACAAGCAGTCGCTGGCGGTGGATATTGCTCATCCCGAGGGGCAGGCGCTGGTCCGCAAACTGGTGGCCGAATCCGATGTGGTGCTGGAAAACTTCAAGGTCGGCGGCCTCAAACGCTATGGCCTCGATTACGAGAGCCTCAAGCAAATCAATCCGAAACTGATCTATTGCTCGATTACCGGCTTTGGCCAGGATGGTCCCTATGCCAGCCGTCCGGGGTATGATTTCCTGATCCAGGCCATGGGCGGGCTGATGAGCATTACCGGCCAGCCGGACGGCGAGCCCGGCGGCGGCCCGGTGAAAGTCGGCGTGGCCCTGACGGACATCATGACCGGACTATACGCCACCATTGGAGTGCTCGCGGCCCTCAGCCATCGGGATCGGACTGGTGAAGGCCAGTATGTGGAGGCCGCGCTGCTGGATGTGCAGGTGGCCTGCCTGGCCAACCAGGCCCTGAATTACCTGACCACGGGCAAGGCACCGGCCCGGATGGGCAATGCCCACCCCAACATCGTGCCTTACCAGGATTTCCCCACGGCCGACGGGAATATGGTGCTGACGGTCGGTAATGACCAGCAGTTTGCCCGGCTGTGCGAGGTGCTCGGGCATCCGGAATGGGCCAGCGATGAACGCTTCGCCACCAACCGTTCCCGGGTGGCCAACCGCAAGGAACTGATTCCGAAACTTAGGCAGGCCACGGTGATGCGCTCAACCCGGGAGTGGGTCGGGATTCTGGAGCAGGCCGGAGTGCCCTGTGGCCCGGTGAACACCTTGGACCAGGTGTTTGAGGATCCCCAGATTCTGGCGCGCGGCATGAAGCAGAGTGTTACTCACCCCAGGCTGGGCGAAGTGCCGACGGTGGGTAATCCGATCAATCTGAAGCTGACCCCGGTGGCTTATCGCACGGCGCCCCCGTTGTTGGGAGAACAGTCGGTTCAGATCCTGCGGAAGGTGGCCGGTTTGTCTTCGGAGGACATTGAAGGCCTTAAGGATCGCGGCGTTATTGGGTAAGTCGCAGGAGATCTTGCCAGGGCCTCCAGCGTCTGTCGGTTTGCTGGTTGAAGTCTTTTCTTTTTGTCCATGAAGAGAGAAAGGTGGTAGTTTAAAAAGTGTTCAGGTGAAGGGCTTATCCTGACCTGCGCGGGGTCATCGTCAGTGTCTATCATCGGAATACTGATTCGGTCCCTTCGTGGCACCTCCCTGTTTTACGGAGACCTGTTGAGGGCCATTGCTCCTGTTTTACTGGCCGCCCTGGCGTTCGGTGTGTCGGGTTTTGCCGTGGCGGTGGAAGTCGAACGCGTACCTCGCCAGGGCCCGGACGAGATCCACGCCACAGTATTGATTCCGGCACCGATAACTCAGGTGCTGGCCGCTCTCGAAGAACCTTGCCATCTGCGACGATGGGTGCCGAACCTGGGATCGTTGATAATCCTGGCCAGGCCACGGGAGAACCAGACCCTGGTCTATATGGCCACGGACCTGCCTTGGCCCATGCCCCCCCGCGACAGCATCACACTGTTTACCCGTCATGAAGGACCGCCCATAACCCTGGATATGCAGTCCCGGCCGAAGGCTATGCCGGAAGTGGCCGGCTATCAGAGAATTCCGTTTAGCGAGGGAAGCTGGACGCTGCGCACCGAACTTTCCGGCGCCACCCGTGTCGACTACTTACAGCGTATCGAACCGGGAGGGAGGACGCCTCAGTGGTTGTCTGATCGCGTCGGTATGGCACGCACGGCTGAACTGCTGAGTGCTCTACGAAGTTATGCCGTCGGTACCGATGTCAGCCGTTGCAGCCGTGATCGCCGCAATTCAGGCGTTCAATAGAGTTCTCGAGACAGGTCGGATACCTTGCGCACACATTGTTTCAGAACAGGAATGATCCTGCCGCTCGTGGTCGCGGTATTGGCGGGCTGCGCCAGTATAAATATTGCCACCGTGGACCAGGGGCCGATGCAAGAAAATGAGGCATTGATGCGGGAAGGCCTCGCTGATTGCCTGGTCGGATACGACGCTCTGGAAACAACGGCACGAGAGCTCGGTATTGTGGATGCAAGGCATCAGCGGGTGCAGGGCTTCCCCTATTTGCGTACGTCACGATTCCTGGCAAGTTTCGATTCGGGTGAGCTGTCCGAGGTTGCATACCTGCACTGGTTGATGCGTCAAAATGACAAGGCTGTTGAAGGCCTGCTGATGGAGTGGAAACGGCTGTCGCCGGGGAACAAAAGGCGGCTTAGCCAGTACTGGCCGGGCACCCAGACAGACGTGAAGCGCGCGCTGGGGGAGTGTGGTAAGGCGCTTGTACAATGGCAGGCCGGGTTACCCCGATTAACCGGGATAACGCCCGATGATCAGTATCAGGCCTGGAAACGCTGGGTTGGCCTTTACCCTTTGGCGGCCATTCCCTTCTATGTAGGTGTTGTTCACGAGCACGAGTACCTTCAGGAAAAACAGCGCGAGTTTGCCGATGCCAGTCCCGAAAAAATAGCTCAGTGGACGTATTATGACCGGCAGGTGCCTGCTCTCGCTCCTGATGAGGTATTGGCGCTACTTGGACGGCAGGAGTTGGATGCGCTGGGTATTCCGATGCTGGCTCCAGCCACAGAGGACCAGTTGCTTGACGCCTTTATGCCTTCGCTGGCGATCCAGCACACAGCAAATGGTCTGGCTGCAAATGACCGCCCAATCCGGCTTATAGCCGACGCCTCCGGAGCCATTCTCCGGGATGCCAGCCAGCCCACAATCTACACTCATATCAGCTACGGGCGCTATCAGGAACAGATAACGATACAACTGAATTACAGCGTCTGGTTTGCAGAGCGCAGGCCTGATCAGCGATTGGACTTGTTCGCCGGGCAGTTCGATGGCCTCACATGGCGTGTCCACGTGTCGTCTTCAGGCACTGTTCTGGGCTATGACAAGATGCATCAATGCGGCTGCTGGTATCAGTTCTTCCCCGCGAGCGGTTTCAGCGCCCAGCCGGAGCTGCCGGTTATTCAGGAACCATTCAATATCGGGCAAACGCTGCGCCCGGAGCAACAATCTACCTTGTGGCTGGAGTCCAATACTCATTATTTGCTGGGTGTACTGCCCACTAAAATGCGAAAGTCTGCAGAGCCTCTGAATGTGTTGCCGTACGCGGAACTGAGAGCTCTTGCCCGCCCGGACGGACAGTATCACAGTCCGTTCAACTCTCAGGGCCTAATGCCGGAGTCCCGGCGGCCGGAACGCTTCCTGTTCTGGCCTATGGGTATTCCGAGTCCTGGCGCCATGCGCATTCATGGTACCCATGCCATCGCATTCATCGGTCAGCGACACTTTGATGACCCCCGGATACTTGATGAGTTGGGGTTGGTATCAGACTCATTGCGGTCGGTTCAATGACCCTGAAAGCGTGGTTGTCGTTTTGCCAGAAACGCCGTCACACCCTCGGCAAAATCCTCAGTCCGGGTCATTTCCAGAAACGCGGCCCGCTCTGCTTCAAGATGGGCGGCAAGCTGATTGCCGTTGGCTCTGTCGGTCAGTTGGCGGAAAGCACCAAACGCCCGTGTGGGGCCGTTGGCGACTTTTCCGATGATCCCGTTCAGTTGTTTCTCGAAGTCCTCCTCAGGCGCAATGCTGGTGATCATGCCCCAGTCTTTCGCTTCAGGCGCGCTGAGAGTCCGCCCCAGCATCATTAACTCGGCCGCCCTGCCAGCACCGACCTTTTGCGCCAGAAACCAGCTGCCGCCGCAGTCGGGAACGGCGCCGATGCCGTTATAAGCCAGCAGAAATCTGGTGTCTTCATGGGCCACAACCAGGTCCGCCATCAGTGCCAGGCTCAGGCCGGCGCCAGCGGCGATCCCTTTCACTGCTGCGATCACCGGCGCATCCAGGCTGCGCAACAGCAGGATAGCCGGTTTGACGGCATCCAGGATCGCGCTGATTGCTGCGCCTGCCTGCTCCGATGTGCCGGCCATACTGGACACGTCTCCGCCTGCCATGAAGGCACGTCCCGCGCCTGTCAGCACTATGCAGCGAACGCCGGAAAGGCCATTGATTTCCCGCACTGCCGCGAGAAAGGCTTGCGCCAGGGGTACATTAATGGCGTTCAATGCTTCAGGCCGGTTAAAGGTAACCGTTGCCACACCGGTGTCAGGGTTGAAGACGGTGGTTACCAATCTGTTTGTCATATCTGTTTTTCCAGCCAAGGTGCATCTGAAGGTCGGTTCCCTGCGTAACCGTTAATGTCTGTCATCAGGTAACAGAATAGGAGCATCTGGCGAATGTTGCCTTGGTAGACTACTTTGAATCTGTAACCGGGCTGACCCCGGTGACGAGAAAAAACAACAATTACAATCATCTTTGGGCGTAGGTTGGGTAGAAACGACACGTGGAAACGTGCCTCGCTGCCCGGCGCCAGGGGTGCCGGGAGGTGAAGTGAGCATCCTCGAGATCAGTGACCTGTCTCTGTCCTTTGGCGGTGTGAAGGCTCTTCAGGACGTCAGTTTCCGGGTGCCGGAGAACACCGTGACCACCATTATCGGTCCGAACGGTGCCGGCAAGACGTCGCTGTTCAACTGCATTTCCGGTTTCTACAAGCCCCAGCAGGGCACCATCCGCTACGAAGGGCGGGAGCTGTCCAGCGGCATCAAACCGCCGAAACGGGCCGCGCTTGGCCTGGCCCGAACGTTCCAGAACATTGCCCTGTTCCGTGGTATGACCGTATTGGACAACATCAAGCTGGGTGCCCATGTACACATGAACAGTGGCCTGCTGGCTTCCATGTTCTATTTCGGAGCGGCCCGTCGTGAAGAGATGGAGGTGCGCCGGGAGGTGGAGCACCGGATCATCGATTTTCTGGAAATCGACCATATCCGGCGCCAACCGGTGGCCAGTCTGTCCTACGGCCTGCAAAAGCGCGTCGAGCTGGCGCGCGCGCTGGCCATGCGCCCGAAGGTGCTGATGCTGGACGAGCCTGTGGCGGGTATGAACCGGGAAGAGAAGGAGGACATGGCCCGCTTCATCCTCGATATCCGTGAAGAATGGGGCGTCACCGTGCTGATGGTGGAGCACGACATGGGTATGGTGATGGACATTTCCGATCACATTGCCGTACTCAATTTCGGACAGGTCATTACCGAAGGCGAGCCGGCCGATGTACAGAAGAACCCCGAGGTGATCAAGGCGTATCTGGGTAACAGCGACATCGACAGTCTGCGCAGGAAGCTTAATCCCCAGGGGGAGGCGGCCTGATGGACTGGTTGTTCTTCGGTGAGATCAGCCTGGCCGGGCTGGCCATGGGTGGGCTCTACGCCCTGATTGCCCTTGGCTTCGTGATGATCTACAAGGCCACCCGGGTGATCAATTTCGCCATCGGTGAAATCATGATGTTCGCTGCTTACCTGTTCCTGGCGTTTGCCGGTGGCATGGAGTTGTCCGCCTGGATCGCGCTGCCACTGGCGGTGATCGGCGGCAGTATTCTGGGCGGGGTGATCGAGAAGACCATGATCCGCCCGATGCTGGGGGAGTCCCCGATCTCGGTAGTGATGGTGACCATCGGCATCGCCAGCATCCTGGTGGGGCTGGTGGAGTTCGTCTGGACCGCGGATCCGCAGTTGCTGCCCAATTTCCTGCCACGGGAACCGGTGTTTATCGGCCCGCTTTATCTGGCTCCGAAGATCGCCTACGGCTTCCTGATCGGTGCTGCCCTGTTGATCGTCTATCTGCTCTATTTCCGGTTTTCCCGGGGCGGGGTGGCGCTGAGGGCCACGGCCTCGGACCAGGCCGCCGCCTATTCCATGGGCATTAATGTGCGCCGGGTGTTCAACCTGGCCTGGGTGTTCGGCTCCCTGGCCGCCTCCCTGGCCGGTGTGTTGGTGGCGGCCACCGGGGGGCTCAGCCCCCAGTTCGGGATCATCGGGCTGAGTGTGCTGGTGGTGGTTATCGTCGGTGGCCTGGACAGCATTCTAGGTGCACTTGTGGCTGGCGTGTTCATTGGCTGGCTCGAAACTGTGGCCGGCGCCTATCTGGGAGGTGAGTACCGGATGCCGGCCACCTTCGTGGTGCTGGCGGTGATCCTGGTGATCCGTCCCTACGGCCTCTTCGGCACCCACGAAATAGAGCGAGTATAAGATGCGCATCGGTGACGCCAAACAGACCTACGAAGCCGATGAGGCAATCTGGACCAGCAACACCCAGAAGCTCTGGTTCGGCCTGTTGCTGCTGATTCTTCTGTTGTTCCCGTTCATGGCCGACTCCTATCTGCTGTACCTGGGCTGCCTGGTGGGCATTGCCGTGATCAGCACCACCGGCCTGAATATCCTGACCGGTTTCACCGGCCTCATTTCCCTGGGGCAGGCGGGCTTCATGGGGGTGGGTGCCTACACCGTGGCCTGGCTCTCTCTCAACACCGGTCTGCCATTTCCGGTCACCCTGTTGCTGGCCGGGCTCATGGCGGCCGCCGTCGGCATCCTGGTGGGGCTTCCCTCACTGCGGGTCAAGGGGCTGTATCTGGCCATTGCCACCCTGGCGGCCAGCGTGTTTCTGCATTTCATTTTCGCTGAGTGGGAATCGGTGACCGGTGGTATGGGCGGTTTGAGCCTGGAGCCGGCCCATCTGTTCGGGTGGACCTTCCAGAGCGATTTCCGGATGTATTTCATCATCGTGCCGCTGGCAGTGCTGATGGTGTTTGCCGCCCGCAATGTATTGCGGACCCGCGTCGGCCGGGCGTTTATTGCCATCCGCGACCGTGACATTTCCGCCGAGATCCTCGGTATCAACCTGTTACGGTACAAACTGATGTCCTTCGCGCTCAGCTCCTTCTATGCCGGGGTGGCCGGCGGGCTATTCGCCTATTTCTACCGGGTGGTGACCCCGGAGAGTTTTCCCCTCTCCATGTCCATCTTCTATCTGGCGGCGGTGATCGTCGGCGGCATGGGTAACCTGCTGGGCGGTATCCTCGGTGCCGCGTTCATGACCCTCGTGCCGGAAGCCCTGAAGCTGCTGACCGCCGCCCTGACACCGTTTTATCCCAATGCCCCGGTGTTCATGTCACCGATGCTGGAGATCATCTTCGGTGCCCTGATTGTCGGTTTCCTGATTTTTGAACCCCATGGCCTCGCGGAAATCTGGCACCGCATTCGCAGATTCTTCCGCCTGTGGCCATTCCGGAATTAACCGTGTTTCCCCGGGCCTGGTACCGGGAACCCGTGCAACAGCAACAACAAGAAGCAGCAAGGAGAAGAAACATGTTCAGAGACATCCTCAAAAAAGGGCGCCGGCTCGCCGGGCTTGGCAGCCTGGTCGCTGCGTTAACCGTAACCGCACCGGCCATGGCCCAGGACAAGGAGCCCATCGTGTTCGGTGGTTCGATCCCGCTCTCAGGGGTGTTTGCCTTTGCCGGCATCCATCTCCATGCGGGACTCACGGACTACACCAGCTGGATCAACAGCCAGGGCGGCATCAATGGCCATCCGGTGGAATACGTGATGGAGGACACCGCCTACGAGGTGGACCGCTCGGTGGCGGCTTTCAAGAAGATTTCCGGAAGCAGTTCACCGGCCACCTACTATGGTGACAGTACCGGCTTCATGAAGGCGATTGCCTCGGAGCTGAACAGCATGGGCACCACGCTGATGAGCGGTGCCTCCTTCGCCACTGCGCTGACGGATAACGAACAATATCCCTACCAGTTCATCCCCGGCCCCAGCTACAGTCAGATGTTCGGCATCATCCTGGAATACATTGCCTCCCAGGGCGAGGGTGGAGACATGCCGAACGTGGCCTTCGTCTATAGCGACACCGAGTTCGGCAAGGATCCGATCGAAAACGGCAAGGCCCGTGCCGCTGAGCTGGGCATCGAGGTGGTCGAGGAGATTGTCACCAAGCCCGGCAGCGTGGATGTGTCTGCAGAGGTCTTGAAGCTGCGCCGGGTGCGCCCGGATTACGTGGTGTTTCACGGCTACGTGCTGTCGCCGATCAACGAGTTCATGGTGCAGATGCGCCAGATGGGGCTGGACACCCAGTTCATGGGTACCTTCTGGTCCTCGGACAAGCTGATCATCGACAAGATGGGCGCGGATGCCGACGGCTACATGGGGGTCATGCCTTACAACTACTACGACAGTGAGGAAAGTGGCCCGATGCTGGATGCCCTGAGGGCGCAGGCCGAGAAGAGTGATCCGGACGCGGGCTACCGCCCGACCGGCTACATCCAGGGCTGGTTCAACGCCATGGTCTGGACGGAGGTGATCAAGCGCACCCTGGATGCCGGCAAGGAACTCAATGCCGACAACATGGCGGCGGCGCTGGCTTCCATCGAGGACTGGGACACCGGTGGCATCATCGGCATTCCGGTGACGGTGAAGGATATGTCGTTCCCGGTTGGACGGATCTGGCGGGTCAATGCCGAGGCCGGTCGCTACGAGCCGGTGTCGGACTGGATTCACCTCGACTGAGGGGCTGTATGGAAGCCTTACTGGAAATCGATAACATCGAGGTGGTCTACAACAAGGCAGTGCAGGTCCTTCGGGGCCTGTCCCTGCGGGTACCGAAGGGCGCCATCGTGGCGCTCCTCGGTTCCAACGGTGCCGGTAAATCCACCACGCTGAAAAGCGTTTCGGGGCTGCTCACCCTGGAGGACGGGGAGGTCACCGCCGGGGAAGTTCGCTTTCGTGGCAAGGATGTGAAGGGCGTGCCGCCGGAGAAACTGGTGCGCAATGGCCTGTTCCACGTGATGGAGGGGCGCCGGGTCTTTGAGGACCTGACCGTCGAGGAAAACCTGATTGCCGCTACCTATGCACTTACCGGCAACAAACCCTCCCTGAGTGACAGCTACGAGCTGGTCTACAACTACTTTCCGCGCCTCAAGGAACGGCGCAAGCAGCTGGCCGGCTACCTGTCGGGGGGCGAACAGCAGATGCTGGCGCTCGGCCGCGCACTGATTGCCCAGCCGGACCTGATCATGCTCGACGAACCCTCGCTGGGGCTGGCACCACTGCTGGTAGAGGAGATCTTCACCATCGTTGCCCGGATCAACCGGGAGCAGGGCACTGCCATCCTGCTGGTGGAGCAGAATGCGGCGGTTTCCCTAGCGATCGCCTCCTACGGTTACATCATGGAGAACGGCAAGATCGTGATCGATGGGCCGACGGAAAAGCTCACCGCCAACGAGGATGTCCAGGAGTTCTACCTCGGGGTGGGGGGTGCCGAAGGCGAAACCCGCAGTTACCGGGATATCAAGCATTACAAACGTCGCAAGCGATGGCTCTCATGACAACACCGACCGTACCCGAACTTACCCTTCCCCAGATGCTGCGGGCCCATGCCCGCGACCGTTCCGATCATCTGGCATTGCGCCAGAAGGACTTTGGCATCTGGCAGGCCTACACCTGGCAGGACTATTACCGGCGCGCCTGCCACTTTGGACTGGGGTTGCGGGCCCTGGGATTGTCCGAGGGTGGTCACGTGGCGATCATCTCCGAGAACCGGGTGGAGTGGGTGATAGCCCAGATGGGGATCGGTCTGGTGAACGGCATCTGCGTCGGTGTCTATCCCACCAGTCCCTGGAATGAGGTGGCCTATGTCCTCGAACACAGCGATGCCGAAATTGTGGTGTGCGAGGATCAGGAGCAGACCGACAAGGTTATCGAGGCCTGGGGCCAGCTGCCCCATTTGCAGCACTGTGTCACCATCGATATGAAGGGATTGCGCAGCTATCCGGCGCCTCCCACCGCCTTCGGGGCCGTGGAGGCCATGGGCCGGAAGTTCGAACAGCAACATCCGGACCTGATCGATAACATGCTCGCCCGCCAGGCCATGGACGACACCGCGCTGATGATCTACACCTCCGGCTCCACCGGGCGACCCAAGGGCGCCATGATCAGCTGGGGCAATCTGCACGCGGCGGCACCGGGGCTGATCGAACTGCTGGGTGTCGACCGGCATGCCTCCAGCCTGTCCTACCTGCCGCTATGCCATGTCGCTGAGCAGGCACTCACCAACATCGCCCCGGTCTATGTGGGCAGCACGGTAAGTTTCGGGGAGAGCCTGAGGACGGTGCAGGAGGATCTCCGTGAAATCGCCCCGACTTATTTTCTGGGCGTGCCCAGAATCTGGGAAAAGCTCCACTCCGCCATTTATATCAAGATCCAGGAGACCGGCCGACTACGCCAGGCCATGTTCAACCGGGCGATGCGGGCCTGCGAGCCCATGGCCACCAAGCCCCGGGAACGCTGGACCTTGCGGGAGAAGCTGGTCTACGGGCTCAGCTACTGGCTGATCTTCCGGGCCCTGCAGAACTACATCGGCCTGCGCCGCTGCCACATCGCCCTGACCGGGGCAGCACCGATCTCCACCGGTATCCTGTCGTTCTTCCGGACCATCGGCGTTCCCCTGGTGGAAGTCTACGGTCAGACGGAGAGCACTGGGGTGGCCACCGCCCAGCCTCTGGACAATATACAGCTGGGAACCGTAGGGGTTGCGGTGAAAGGCGTTGAGGTCAAGCTGGGCGAACGGAACGAAATCCTGATGCGCGGCGGCAGCATGTTCAAGGGCTATTACAAGAACGATGCGGCTACGGCCTCGACCTACAAAGACGGCTGGCTGCACACCGGTGACGTGGGGGAGTGGCGTGACGGCCAGCTGCGGATCGTTGATCGTCTGAAAGACATCATGATCACCGCCGGGGGCAAGAACCTCTCGCCCACGGAAATCGAGAACACGATCAAGGCGAGCCCCTACATCAAGGAATGCATCGTGATCGGGGAAGCGCGGAAGTATGTCTCGGCCCTGATCCAGATCGATTTCGAGACCGTGGCCAAGTGGGCGGAGCAGGAGCGGATTCCTTACACCACCTTCCGCAGCCTGGCCGAGAACGAGCAGGTCAACGAACTGATCCGTACCGAGATCGATAAGGGCAATGACACCTTGCCCCAGGTGGCTCAGATCAAGCGCTTCCACCTGCTGACCAAGGAACTGGACCACGATGATGATGAAGTCACGGCGACCATGAAGGTGCGCCGCAGCAACATCTACGAAAAATACATTGAGGTCATCGAGTCACTCTACGCATAGTGGCTTAAGAAACTTCAGAGCTCGGTCCTTCTCCTCTGAGCTTTTCCCGACACCAAGGTTTCTAAACGTTACAGAGCAAGCTAATCTTGCGGGGTAAAATTTCAGGGGTTAGCCCTCTGTTATTACCTGCTCACCGTTGCGGGAGCTCTTGGAGACTATTTATGGGGAAGGCCGAGACAGAAAAGAGTCGTCTTGCTGCTCTTGAACGGCTGGGGATTCTGGATACACGACAGGAGGAGAGGTTTGACCGCCTGACTTACCTGGCCCGGAGATTCTATTCGGTGCCAATAGCTCTGTTCTCCTTAATCGATCGGGACCGGCAATGGTTTAAATCCCGCCAGGGTCTCGAGACACAGGAAACACCACGTTCAGACGCAATCTGTGATCGCGCGATCGAGCAGGACAGGGTGTTTATCATCGAGGATGCCGCCAAGGATCCCAGGTTTTGTAACAATCCGCTCGT
Source organism: Marinobacter sp. C7 (assembly GCF_022343555.1). Lineage (GTDB taxonomy): Bacteria > Pseudomonadota > Gammaproteobacteria > Pseudomonadales > Oleiphilaceae > Marinobacter. Next base: position 752,518 of record NZ_JAKQZH010000002.1, read on the forward strand.
CACTGGCCCGCCTTATATCCGGTTCTATGCAGGCATGCCTGTTCGGGAGCCTACCGGCTTCAAGATTGGAACTCTCTGCATTATCGACAGAAAACCCCGCACCGTTCCGGATGTTGAGCTTGATGTACTCCGAAGCCTTGCGAACCTGATCGAAGATGAGATAGAGCGCGCGTACCTGAGTGATCACCATCAGGAATTCATGACCGTTTCCGAGTTGAATCGTGCAATTCAAAGAGCTCAAAACATATTCCTGACCTATGAGGACCACTCCGAAGCTTTCGAGATCATGTTAGAGGATCTGCTCAACCTGACCCACAGCCAGTTTGGTTTTATTGGTGAGGTTCGGCACAACGATCATGGCAATCCTTTCCTGGAGGTCGGAGCCATCACTAACATTGCCTGGAGTCCTGAAACAAAAGGGCTGTACCAGGAAGTTCAGCGCCGAGGCATGAGGTTCGAACGCCTGGATAACATGATCGGAGTATCCATTACCGCTGGAAAAGTAATTATCTCGAACGAGTTTGAATCGGATCCCAGGCGAGGCGGTTTGCCCGAGGGGCACCCTGAAATCTCCGCCTACATGGGTATTCCGATTTTTTCAGGTGATGAGCAGATTGGGCTCGTCGGATTGGCGAACCGCCACAACGGTTATTCCCCGAAAATCGCCAGTGAACTTGGTCCTTTGTTGCAGACCATCAGCCAGCTTATCGAGCGTAAGCGTTTGTTTGAAGAAAAGCTCAATCATAAGGAAAACCTCGAGAAGGCGGCTAATTTTGACGCTCTGACCGGCTTGCCCAATCGTCGCCTGATGACTGAACTCTTCGAGCGGGAGCTTGGTGAGGCCGATGAGAGGCAGGGTATTCTGTCGATTTGCTTTATTGATCTGGACGGGTTCAAAGAGATTAATGACACTCACGGTCATTCGGTTGGCGATGCCGTGCTGAAAACTGTGGCGGATCGCCTGAAAAGCGCAGTCAGAGAACACGATATTATCGCGAGGTTGGGGGGTGATGAGTTCGTTGCCATCATCCGGGACACGCAGGAGCCCTCAATCTATCGGCGGATTCTTGAAGAGATCAGGCGCCCGATTCCGTTCAGACGCCATGTTCTGCAGCTTTCAGGGAGCATGGGCGTGACGGTTTATCCTGCGGATCACTCGGATACCGATGGACTCCTGCGGCATGCCGACCAGGCAATGTATGCCGCAAAGGAGTCCGGCAAGAATCAGTACCAGGTGTTTGACCTTGAAACCCACGTTTCCCGGAAAGAGCGGGTGGAGATTCTGGAACAGATTCCGGCGGCTCTGGAAATGGGGCAGTTTGAGCTTTTTCTGCAACCGAAGATCGACTTGTTGAAAAATCGTGTTGAGGGATTCGAGGCCCTGATTCGCTGGCAGCACCCTGCGAGGGGACTGCTGAGCCCCATCAGTTTCCTGGGGCACCTGGAATATACGGAGTACGCTGCTGAGGTGGGCCGGTTTGTTATCCGCGATGCGGTCGAAAAGTTGAAGACATGGCAAGAAGAGGGGCTGGATTATTCGCTGAGCATTAATCTGAGCCCATCGCATTTCATCAGCGATGATTTCGTTGCGGATTTGAAATCGGCATTGGCCGGCTGTGAGGCGTCGATTCGTTCCCGGCTTATTCTTGAGCTTCTGGAAACAACGGCTCTGGATGAAACGGATCGGGTCATATCACTCCTGACTGAATGCCGGGCGCAGGGCGTGCTGGTGTCGCTGGACGACTTCGGAACAGGTTATTCGTCGCTGGATTACTTCAGACGATTGCCCACCGACGAAATCAAGATTGATCGCTCCTTTGTGACCGATATGCTGGAGGATGGCGAGGATGAGCTGATCGTCAGTGCGATCATCGGGCTCTCGAAGAACTTCAATAAACGCATCGTTGCCGAAGGGATCGAGAATCAGGAAACGCAGGACCGTATGCTGGAAATGGGGTGTCGGCTTGTCCAGGGCTATTTCTACACCAAGCCCCTACCTGCAGCAGAGGCGCTGGAATGGGCCCGGGAATTTCACGCAGCCAGAGATAGAGCGTCTCGATAAGTAGTCTGTTGCCGACCGGGTTGCCCGATACCTGACAGTCGGCATCAGTAGCTGTTTCTTAACAGTTCATGGTACTCGGTCTTGAACCTTTCGAGGCTCAGGTAGCGGTTGCGATGGTCTACCAGTCCGGCGGCATTGAAGGCTTCGACGAAGGCCAGCGATTCGCCGGAGGCCGTGGTGCCGTCCAGGCCCTCCCAGTCTGCGAACTGCACGAGATCCAGCAGGACTGTCAGCGCCAGTGGGCCGTTCGCCTCTTCCAGGTAATGGTAGGCCAGCGCGTAATGTTCGAAGCGGTAATCGGCGGTGGTGGCATCGAAGACCGTGACATCCATCAGCGGGTCGTAATCATAGTGCTGGTAGACCGGCGCAATGGGCTCGCCGGCCACCACCGATGCCTGGCCCTCGGCAAACCACAGGGGCAGCAACGAATGCCGGGCCTGATAGCGGCTCAGGTTCTCCTGAACGAAATGGGCCAGTTCATGGGTGATGATCCGGTCTGAGTCGTAGGGCCACTGGCTGGCGTAGGGCATGATGCTGACGGCGGCGACGGAAGCGGATGCAAACTCGCTTCTGGACAGCGTCGGGCTCAGGCAGCCAATCAGATGGTCCGGATCCGGCACGGACGTACTGCGGTCCTCGACAAACTCCGGCCAGCGCAACTGGAACCGGCTCAGTACGCCGTCAATCCGTCGCTCCAGCTCCGTTGCCGCCGCCCGGAAGTCGGTCTCGCTGTAGGCGGGGGAGCCATAGACCCGGACCCGACCGCTGTCAGTCTCAAAATACAGGGAATCATCAATGCAGGCTTCCGCCGCCACATCCAGGCTCCAGGAATCGTCCGGGAAATCTTCGCCGGTGTCACCGATATAGAGGAAGAATCCCGAAGAGAACGAATCCCGGTCGTGTTCATCATCAAAACCTTCGGAGACCGTCACCTTGCAGCCAGATATCAGCGTGAGGGTAAGGCCCATAACGACTGCTGTGATTCTTCCCATCCCAACCTCCGGCGGTATTGTTGTTACCCGTTATCTTCTCAAAGCGGGCAACGGGATGTCGTCAACCGGTGTAAAGATCCGGTAAATGCCGCTTTCTTCCAGTCCTATTCCGGACGAGTTTCCTGATCCTTGCGCGTATGGGTGGTGCTGCCCGGAAACGACGCCGTTGCGGTGCGGATGTGAATGTCCCGTTGCGGGAAGGGAATCTCGATTCCCGCTTCCCGCAGCGACCGGGTGATGGTGGCGTGCAGTTCGTGGGACAGGGGCATGATGTCCCCGATTTCGCGCACAAAGACCCGGATCTCGAAGTTCACGCTGCTGTCGCCCAGGCCAACACAGAACACCGCCGGGGCCGGGTCATTCACGACCCGCTCGTTGTCGGTGGCAATCCGGAACAGCAGGTCCTGGACCTTGTCCACATCGGAACCGTAGGCCACGCCCACCCTGACGATGACCCGGGTAATGGCGTCGGTCAGGGTCCAGTTGGTCAGGTCCTGCGTAACGAAAGTCTTGTTGGGTATGATCTGTTCCTTGCGATCCCAGTCCACCAGGGTGGTGGCGCGGATACGGATCCGGGAGACGGTGCCGGTGATGCCGCCAATGGAGACGGTGTCGCCGACACGGATGGGGCGCTCGAACAGCAGTATCAGACCCGAGACGAAGTTGGCCACAATCTCCTGCAGGCCAAAGCCCAGGCCCACACCGAGGGCCGCCACCAGCCATTGCAGTTTCGACCACTGCAGCCCCAGCACCCCGAGCGCGGCGATGATGCCGATAAAGACAATGATGTAGGTGGCCATGGTGGTGATGGCGTAACCGACCCCCGGCTCCAGGCGTAGCCTGCTCAGGAACATCACCTCCAGGGTCCCAGGAAGGTTGCGGGCGGCCAGCACGGTACCTGCTCCGACCGCAAGCGCCAGCATCAGGTCGCCCAGGTTGATGGGCACCGGAGTTTCCCCTTCCACGCCGGTATCGATGCTCCAGAGCGTGATGGCGTCGAAGATGCCCAGGGCCGGGAATACATCGTCCCACAGCATCCAGAGGCCGATGCCGGCCACCACGAGGGACAGGGTGCGAAGCAGCGTCTCGCTCTGCTGACTGATGTCATTCATATCCTGCCGGGGCGAGTCGTAGCTTGCCGGCATGGCCTCACCGGTGGACTCTGCGGCTTCGCGGGCTTCTGCCAGCTTGCGCTCGGCCTCGCGCTCTTCGAGCCGCCGTACCAGGGCCATGCGCCGTTCCCGGACGGTCAGCCCCCGCAGTCCGAGGTAATGCAGCAGGATGACAAAGGCGAGCCAGCAGATGCTCATGAACATCAGACCTTCAAGGCGAACGGCACTGTAGTGGTAGCCCCAGGCCGAGAGCGCCGCCAGCATGGGAGGTACCGCAACGGCGACAACGTGCAACACCTTTAGCGCCCGTCGACTCGGCTGATCCTGGCGTACGGCGGACATGAACTGGTGAGCAAACCAGGCCAGCGCCAGTGATGCGATGGCGAAGAGCGTGCGGCCCAGACTGTCGCTGTAGACCGATCCCTCGGGCAATGCCATGGCCGGCATGATGATGACGATGGGCGTCAGGACCCAGAGCAGAAGCGGAATCTGTTTACGCAGAGCCTGCAGGGTGTTGGGATTCCAATGGAAGTGCTGCTCTCCCAAACCACCCGGATAGGCAACGGTATAGACCGTCCTTAGCAGCAACATGGTAAACGCGGCATTGGAGAAACCCCGGGACAACGCATGCAGGAATTCGTTGCCTTCATCGAGCAGTAATGACGTGATACCCAGCGCGATCACCGCGGGAAGGGCTCGCAACAGGCTGAGGAGGCTGGCATACAGTGTCAGGTTCCAGTGGTCCTTGCCGACGTTGCCCACGTCTTCCCCGGACTCGGCCAATGCCCGGCGGATGGGCCTGCGTCGGGCCGAGAGGACGATCAGCAGGGCCGCAAGCAGGGCGATTTCAGGCCAGTGTTCATCGAGCGAGGTTTTGACGCCCTCCCCTAAAGGGGTCCATTCCAGGCTCGATGCCAGCCAGCTGACGCCCTCGAACAGCTTTCCGAAGGTAGCCAGGTCAATGGCCTCGGTGCTGGGTAACCAGAACAGGCGTTGCTGCAGGAGTTCCTTGTAGGCTTCCAGCCGGTCCTGCAGCTCGGCGACGGTGTTGTAATAGTCGTTCAGCACTTCAATGTGCTCGGTGACCACCCCGTGCAATTCTCGCAGCAGCTGCGAGCGCCTGACTTCCAGCTGGCCGCGGATGTCGTCGCTTGGATTGATCACCGCTTCGAACTCTTCCAGGCGCAGCTGCTCTTCGCGGGCTGCGGAGAGCTGGGCGGTGATGCCCTGGGTCAGACCGGCGGCAATGGTCTGGCTGCGCAAACGTTCCAGCCGTTGACGTAGCAGATTGGCGTAATCGTCGGTGAGATTCAGCCCGGCCCGCTCCAGCCGGAGCTGGAAGCTCTCGTATTCGTTGTCCAGTCGCTTGAGCAGGGATTCGGCAAAGGCCAGTCGCTCCTGACTGGTGCCCAGTGCTTTACGGCGGGCGGCGAGCGCTTCACCCAGTTTCTGGATGTGCTGGCGAATGTCCTCGTTCTCGGGTGTCGGCAGCTGGCTTTCCAGAGGCTCTTCCAGTGCCTCGATCTCCGGCTTTACCGGGGTAGGAGAGGGTTCGGGTTCTTTCTCTTCTTCCGAGGCATTCTTGCTGTCGGTTTCTTCCTTGTCTTTTGCTTCGTCCGCACTCACAGGGGGCTGCTGTTCAGTCTGGGTCTGCACCGGAGGAAGCAGGTCGTCCAGTGCAGCAGTAACCTGCTTGGCGACAGCTCCGCTGGTCCACAGGGACAGAGAGCAGAGCAATAGGAAAAGACAGCGTATATTCATGGATGGAAAGAGACCCCGCACGGCTTTCCGATAGTGTAGCCAGAATAAGGTGCGGGGAGGAGAAGAACGGCGTTACGGTCGTGTAAATGGCGGTGCCAGCTTACTCGCCGGCCTCGGCGTTCAGCAGCTGTGGCTTCTTCAGGGCCTTCTGGAACAGGTCCTTTTCCTCAGCAATGGCCATGGCGCACTGTTCGGCCAGGTCCTCGCCCAGGCCCTCAACTTTGCGCTCAAGGAACATCTGGATGTTCTCGGCCAGTTCCAGAATCTTGTCTCGGGCATCCGCCTCGGCTTTGGATTGAAAAAGCATCGTTTCGGGATTCTTCAGCGCCATTTCCAGGCCATCCTTATCCGAATAATAGAGTGCTTGTACTGCCATGAGGTTTCCTCGCAGTCTTTGGGAACTGTATGTTTGTACAGTAGTGAATGGTACACGAGTGCGGAGGAATTGAGGAGTCGAATAAACACGCTTGAGCGAAGTCAAGGTGCCGGGGATACAGTCCGTAACCAAAAATACCCCTCTTTTTACGTTGAACGACCGTTCAGTCTTTTAAATGCGGGTATAGTTCTGACACCAAAAAATACAAGACAAATCAGAGGACTGTATCAATGAAAAGGAGAGCAACCCTGCTCGCAGGCTTGATCCTGTGTATCGCCAGTTTCCCGCTGATGGCGGAAACGATACGGCTGGGTTTCAATTACCCTGAGTCCGGACGTTACAAGAACCTTGGCTTACAGCAGCGGCTCGCCGCCTTTCTGGCGGTGAATGAAATCAACGAAACGGGAGGCATCCTCGGCAGGGAGGTAGAGCTGGTCATTCGCAATACGGCCGGCGAGCCCGAACGGGGCGCCGCGAATACGGAAGAGCTGATCCGCGAAGAAAACGTGGACATGGTCTTCGGGGGCGCGTCCAGTGCGGTGACGATTGCCTCGGGCAAGGTCGCGAAAAAGCTCGGCCGTCTGTATTTCGGAACAACAACCTCCGCCAATGCCACCACCGGCAGCGAAGGGCACGACCATATGTTTCGCGAGTACCCCAACGCCTGGATGACGGCGAATGCGTTGGGTCACTATCTGACGGAAAACTTCGGCGACGCCAACTATTTCTATGTGACCGCCGATTACACCTGGGGGCACTCCTCTGAGGCGTCGCTTCGCGAATTTACCAATACCTCCGATACGGAAAAGCACCCCCACGCGCTGACCCCCTTCCCGCGGGCCCTCATCCGGGATTTCAGAAAGGCTCTGGAGACCGCCGAAGCGAGCGATGCCGACGTGCTGGTCCTGGTGCTCTACGGTGACGACCTGGTCCGGGCACTTCAGGTCGCCTATGAGATGGGTCTGAAAGACAAGGTTCAGATTATCCTGCCCAATATCACGCTGGGTATCGCCCAGGCTGTCGGTGCGACCATCCTGGAAGGCGTGATCTCGACCACCCCCTGGGAGTGGACGATTCCATATCAGCTCGATTTCCCGCGTGGCAAGGAGTTTGTCGAGGCGTTTACGCAAGAATACGGGGTCCGGCCGACCTCTACCGCGGCCACCGCTTATGACATTGTCTACGAGTACAAGAGTGCGGTGGAGCGTGCCGGAACCACCGATACTCAGGCGTTGATCAAGGCCCTGGAAGGACATGAGTACACGTTGCTCAAGGACCGGCAACAGTGGCGGGCATTCGATCACCAGAATCTGCAGACCGTTTATGTGGTCCGCAGTAAGCCTCGCAACCAAGTGCTGAGCGACGAGCTGCGCAGTGACTTCTTCGAAGTTGTCGGATCGCTGGAGGGCGAGAAAGCCGCGCAGACCCTGGAACAATGGAAGGCCGAGCGGGCTGCGGCGAACAAGCCTCCCTATCTGTAAAGGCGGCCGCCCGGATAGCCTTTGAAAATGCCCTGCTGGATGCAGGGCATTTTGCAGGTGGCTCGGGTTGAGCTTCCGGACTCACACCCGCTCTGCGGATGCTGTGCCAGGGATCGATCCGGGACTTTCGTTATCGTGCATCACAACCCGGTTGCGGCCCTGGGCCTTTGCCATGTACAGATGTCTGTCGGCAATTGCGAACAGCTCCTTCCCGCCTTGCGAATCGGGATCCCCGGTGGCAACGCCGACGCTGATGGTCACCGGAAGCTGGCCCGCTTCCGTGGTGAAGGGTTCTTTTGCCACCGCCATCCTTATGGCCTCGGCGCGCTGTTGCACAGTCTGGCGATCGCCGACCCGCAGCAAGACAGCGAATTCCTCGCCGCCAAGCCGGCCCACGAGATCTTCGGCCCGAACTGCAGACGTAAGTCTTCGGGTCATGGCAATAATGACCTCGTCGCCGACGGCATGCCCATGGACGTCGTTGACCTGTTTGAAGTTGTCGATATCGACCAGCAGGAGTGAATAGAGTTGGCCGGTTGCCTGCATCTCCCTTTGTACGTCGGTCATTATCTCGATGAAATGACGCCGGTTGGATATTCCGGTCAGGAAGTCGCGGTCTGCTAACGTCTGGAGCTTCTCCTGTGCGCTTTCCCGCGAGCGCTCTTGGCAATAGGCTGCAACACCACCAGCGGTAAGTGCACCGAAGATGTTCACCAGTGAGGCATTCCCCTGCACGGCTGGCCACTCGGTTCGGTTGGCGAAGATCAGTGCGGCCAGTAGGCCGAGAAAGGCAACGTAAGTGGGAACTGCCCTGCGTGTCCCTAGCAGGAAGAAGTTGATCATTACGAAGAACACCGCCCAAACCGACGCCGAGAAATCACCCCGCACGTAGTAAAAGAAAAACAGAGTCAATCCACCGGCCGAGAGTACGGAGACCCAGGCGGCTCGCTCAACGTTTTGATGGCGTTGCAGATCAAATAATGCAGCGAGAGTGATCACGAGGAAGATGAATTCGACGGCCGTGAGCAAATACGCCTGAAAGAAAATCAGGTTGATCAAGCCGAGAACAAGAGAGGTTGCTGCCAGGATAACGAGGCAGAAATACGCTACCGTGGCTCGTCGATGATCAATTTTCCCGCCGTCTGGCGGATTACGGTCGAACCCCCGTATAGGCGTCAATGGTCAAACTCCCCATCTTCGTTGCATCACGATTGTAGTTTAAAGTCTTTCATATGCAATATTACCAGCCCGGCGGCTCCGCATGGCCCCCCGATAGTGTGGTTTTTGCTCAATTGCCCGGCAACAATGAATTGCGAAAAAAAAGGATGTATGCCTGAGGGACCTGCAACGGCGATCTGGCGGGTAGAGAATGATCGGTAAAAATGATGGCTGTAACTATGCGAGACAGATCCGGTAGCGGAGGACGCCCTTGTCCTCCTCCCTAATCCATTCAATCCGGTGACCGGTGACCTCGCAAAGTGCCTGCATATCCTTGCGGCCACTCGGGTCATCGGCCAGGAACTCGACCTGCGTCCCACTGGGCAGGTCCTGAGTGCGTTTTTTGAAGCGCAGAATCGGGAGAGGGCATACCAAACCGACGGCATCGATCTGGTATACCTCAGACTGATCAGTCAAGACGCACGCTCTCACTGCTGGTTTGTTCGGCAGATGACCAGCCGAACTGGTTCAGAACCACCGGAGCAAGTGAGGCGATCAACAGGGCTGCGACAAATGCGGAAATCATGACCTTCACGATGATTCTCCCTTGCCTTGTTTAGCCTCGACCTCGGCCACCCAGAGATCGTGATGCTGGCGCGCCCACTCCAGGTCCACCTGACCGTTACCCATGGCATCGAACGCACCTTCCATGCCGACCGAGCCGATGTAGATGTGGGCAATGATGGCCACCATCATCACAAAGGCCACAATCGAATGCCAGATGTTGGCGTATTGCATCTCTTCGTGCGGTGCCAGTTCCGTTGGGAGACTGGTCCCCAGGACACTGTTGATGACACCAAAGGTGTCCGCAAACATGGGCATCTGGAACGGGAACAGTAGTGACAGACCAGAGAGGGAGACGGACACGCCCAACAACATCACGGTCCAGAAGATGATTTTCTGGCCGGCGTTGAATTTCTTCGCGGAGGGGTGGCTCTTGGTAAAGATACCTCCTCCCGCTTTCAGCCACTGCCAATCCAGCTTATTGGGAATGTTGTGGGCAACCCACATGACAAAGGTCATGACCAGGCCCAGCATAAAAGCCCAGGCAACATTGTTATGAAGCCACTTGGACCCGGTAGCGAGGGTGGAAAAAGCGTCGAGCCCGATCACGGGAATCAGGAAGCTGCGTCCCATCAAGGTGATCAGCCCCGTGAGACCGAGTACGATAAACGAGCCGGCGAGCAGCCAGTGGCCAAACCGTTCGATGGCCTTGAACCGTTCAATGGTGGTGCCTGCTGGGCCGCCATCGATCATGATTCTGCCGCGAACGAAGTAGAACACGACGAGCAGTAAGATGATGCCCAACAGGGCGCCGCCGCCGTAGGTGATGACCGGTCCTTCGCGCAGCTTGTACCAGGCAATGCCTTCGTCCTGAATCATCACGGTATTGGCCGGGCCGGGTGACTGAACGGTGGGGTCGATCTTGTTATAGCGAACAGATCTCCAGATATCGGCGTCAGAGCGCCCCCCCAGCGTACCCAGTTGGCCACTTGCGGGCGCCGCATTGGCGGGATCTCCGAGGTTTTCAGACCGAAAGGACTCGTCGATCTTCAGCTGTTCCTGACGGCGCATGATGTCTTCGAGGGTTTGAGCTCCCCCTGTGGCCGTTCTGTCAACCGTCGGAGTCTCTTGTGCCCAGACAGGGTTGAAGAACAGTGTCGCCAGCGCGAGTATGGCGGCACTACATAGTTTTGATTTCATGAAAGCACTCCAACGGAATCGACAAGAAGAAATCGTTGCCTCATTGAATGCCGGGACCCCGCAGGGTCCCGGAACACTCAGATCAGCTTATGGCGCCTTCTTCTCATAGGCTGTGCCCCATCCCCAGGCGCCGGAACCGAACCCGCGGTTCACCACACGCTGGCGGTAGATGTCCGCCACCTCGTTGCCGTCGCCGGCCAACAGGGCTTTGGTCGAGCACATTTCCGCACAGAGTGGCAATTTGCCCTCTGCGATACGGTTGCGGCCGTACTTGGAGAATTCGGCAGTGGAATTATCTTCCTCCGGACCGCCTGCACAGAACGTGCATTTGTCCATCTTGCCCCGGCTGCCAAAGTTGCCCGCCTGGGGGAACTGGGGCGCGCCGAATGGGCAGGCATAGAAGCAGTACCCACAACCGATACACAGATCCTTGGAGTGCAACACGATGCCGTCCTCGGTCTGGTAGAAGCAGTCCACCGGGCAGACGGCCATACAGGGCGCGTCCGAGCAGTGCATGCAGGCGACCGAGATCGAGCGCTCACCGGGCGTGCCATCTTCGATGGTCACCACGCGTCGACGGTTGATGCCCCAAGGGACCTCATGCTCATTTTTACAGGCCGTTACGCAGGCATTGCATTCGATGCAGCGTTCGGCGTCGCAAAGGAATTTTGCGCGTGCTTGTCCTTCAAGTGCCATGGTCTACACCTCTCACTATGCCGGCATAATCGAACACAGGGTGGCCTTGGTCTCCTGCATCTGCGTGACCGAGTCGTACCCGTATGTTTGAACAACGTTGGTGGATTCACCCAAAACAATTGGATCGGCGCCCTCGGGGTACTTGTCCCTCAGGCTCTTGCCCTCCAGCTCTCCGCCAAAGTGGAACGGCATGAAGGCGACGCCCTCACCAACGCGTTCCGTCACCATTGCCTTGACCTTGATGCGTCCGCCTTCCGGGCCAGACACCCAGACGTCCTTGCCGTCACGAATGTTCAGGTTGTTCGCATCGCGCGGATTCACCTCGATGAACATCTCCTGCTGCAGTTCTGCCAGCCAGGGGTTTGAGCGTGTCTCGTCACCACCACCCTCATACTCGACCAGACGGCCGGAGGTCAGAATGATGGGGAAGTCCTTGCTGAAGTCATTCTTCTGAATGGACTCGTACAAAGTTGGAACACGCCAGAAGGTCTTGTCCTCGTAAGTGGGGTAGTCCTCCACCAAGTCCCGACGCGTGGTGTAGAGGGGCTCGCGATGGAGCGGCACCGGATCCGGGAAGTTCCAGACGACAGCGCGCGCCTTGGCGTTACCGAAGGGTGCGCATTCGTGCTTGATGGCAACGCGCTGGATACCGCCTGACAGGTCGGTTTTCCAGTTGGTCTCGGGACCGGCAACCGCCTCAATGGTAGCGCGCTCTTCCTCGGTGAGGTCCTTGTCCCAGCCCAGATCCATCAGCATCTGCATGGTGAACTCGGGGTAGCCGTCCTTGATCTCGGAATTTTTCGAGTAGACGCCTTCAGCCAGCAGGTTTTCGCCGTTCCGCTCGACACCGAACCGGGCCCGGAAGGTGAGGCCACCCTTGGAAACCGGCAACGACATGTCGTACAGGTTGGGCGTGCCCGGATGGTTCATTTCCGCTGTTCCCCAGGACGGCCATGGCAGCCCATAGACATCGCCATCGCAGGGACCACCATTTGCTCGAAGGGTAGTCTTGTCGAAGTGATGCTGGTACTTCATGTGTTTCTTGAGACGCTCGGGGGACTGACCCGTATAGCCGATGGTCCACATGCCGCGGTTGAATTCACGGGTGATGTCCTCAATCGACGGCTCGTCGCCTTCAATTGCAATGTTGCGGAACATGCGATCGGTGAAACCGAACTTGTCCGCAAAGAGCTTCATGATTTCGTGGTCGACCTTGGAGTCGAAGAGCGGGTCGATGACCTTCTCACGCCACTGGAGCGAACGGTTCGAAGCGGTTACTGAACCATAAGTCTCGAACTGGGTGGTCGTTGGCAGCAGGTAGGCGCCATCTTTCCGATCGTGCAATACCGCAGAGACGGTCGGGAAGGGATCCACGACGACCAGCAGGTCGAGTTTTTCCATGGCTTCCTTCATTTCGAGCATCCGGGTCTGGGAGTTGGGTGCGTGGCCCCACAGAACCATCGCCCGGGTGTTATCGGGCTGCTCTAGGTTTTCCTTGGCTTCCAGAACACCATCGATCCAGCGAGAAACAGGGATGCCCTTCTCGTTCATCATGGCCTTGGACTTGCCGTTCTTGTCCCACACGGCGAACCGGCCCTTCAGCCAGTCCAGGTCCTCTTCCCAGACGCGTGCCCAGTGTGCCCAGGCGCCGGCGCTCAGACCGTAATAGCCGGGGAGGGTGTCCGCCAGGACCCCCAGGTCGGTGGCGCCCTGAACGTTGTCGTGCCCGCGGAAGATGTTGGTGCCGCCGCCGGAAACCCCCATGTTGCCCAGGGCCAGCTGCAGGATGCAGTAAGCGCGGGTGTTGTTGTTACCATTGGTGTGCTGGGTACCCCCCATACACCAGATGACGGTGCCGGGACGGTTGTTGACCAGGGTTCGGGCGACGCGCTCAAGCTGTGCGCCCGGTGCACCGGTAACACGCTCGACCTCCTCCGGATTCCAGCGTTTCACCTCGTCACGGATTTCGTCCATGCCCCATACGCGGGTACGGATAAACTCCTTGTCTTCCCAGCCGTTCTCGAAGATGTGCCAGAGAATGCCCCAGACCAGCGCAACGTCCGATCCCGGCCGGAAGCGCACAAACTCGTCCGCATGAGCGGCGGTGCGCGTGAAACGCGGGTCACACACGATAAGCGGTGCGTTGTTTTCCTCTTTGGCCTTCAGGATATGAAGCAGCGACACCGGGTGTGCTTCGGCGGGGTTGCCGCCGATCAGGAAGATCGCCTGGGACTTGTGGATGTCGTTGTAGGAGTTGGTCATCGCACCGTAGCCCCAGGTGTTGGCTACCCCGGCTACTGTGGTTGAGTGGCAGATCCGGGCCTGGTGGTCGACGTTGTTGGTGCCCCAATAGGCAGCAAACTTCCGGTAGAGGTACGCCTGTTCATTGTTGAACTTGGCACTGCCCAGCCAATAGACCGAATCGGGGCCGCTTTCGTCGCGGATCTGCAGCATCTTGTCGCCGATCTCGTTGATGGCGGTTTCCCACGAGATTTTCTGCCACTGGCCATCGACCATTTTCATCGGAGACTTGAGGCGACGTTCGCCGTGGGCGTGCTCGCGCACCGAAGCGCCTTTGGCACAGTGAGCCCCCAGGTTAAACGGGCTGTCCCATCCCGGCTCCTGGCCGGTCCAGACGCCGTTCTGCACTTCGGCCTCGACCGTGCAGCCCACCGAGCAGTGGGTACACACGGACTTTCTGATAACGGTTTCCCCGCCTTCGGTCGAAGCGGTCGCGGCTTCGACCCGCCCTGGCGTCAGGGACAAAGCCGCCAGGCCGCCCCCCACAGTCACACCGGAGGCCGCCAAAAAACCACGACGGTCCATAGTCCTGGCAGCGAGGGATGAAAGCAAAGATCCCGCACGGGGGCCTTTCGCTACCCCGTTGGTTTTCTTCCGTAACATGTCACGTACCTCTCTCTTTTTGTTCTCGTTTTCCGGAGGTGTGATCATCCAAGAGCATCACGCAACCTTGAATGATTCACGCTTCCTCAAAAGCGAGCCGATTCGAAATATTTACGTGTGTGTTCAGTGTCACGCAGTCCGCGGCTTTTCGGGGCCTCCTTCACGACCTCGGCTGCGGCGTTCGGCGCAACGGCCATCGCAACGGCAGCGGGCGCTGCGGCTGCTGCCATTTGCAGGAAACGGCGACGGCTGTTTTCACGCTTCGGGTTGTCCATCGGACTCCTCCACCTGAGTTAAGGGATCTGGCCGATCCCGGTTATTGAATTGCAAAGGCGTCAGCCTCTACGGTCATGAAAGCCCGCCCAAGCGAGCCCACAGGCGCATAGACGACTGCGCTTTGCGCTTCTTCCAAATCGGTAAAAAACAACGCCGCCCACTTTGCCAGGTGCGCGTCAAAAAAGGCTTTCTGTGACGGCAAGTCGCTATCGCACGCGAACTCGCCGGTAATGATGCCCGCCATGATTTCGCACAGCGTGCTGATGTGATCTTCGGGTTCCTTGACGCCCTCACTGGCTTTGATGCCCCTGGCTCTCAGATCGGTACGCAGATCCGCAAGGGGCTTCTCGTTGAGGAAACCGGTCAGGTAATAACTGGCATACGGCAACAGCTCACCGCGGCCGAGTCCCACAAAAAGGTTGTTGAACTCCCGCTCGGCATCATGAGGTGAAGTGCGTTCGGCAAGCGCAGCCAGATTCTTATAGGCGGAACCCAGGGGGCTATCGTCGCCCTTGAGGGACGCGAGCCCGTTGAGCAGCTCGCCAGAAGGCGGACCACCCAGCAGAACAGCCAGCAACTGGTAGATTTGAGCCCGGGCGCGATCTTCTTCAGTGATCGAGCGAGGGCACTGAAGTTCAGCAGTGTTAGCCAAGTCTTGTCCCTTAGAATTGTTGTTTGACTTTTGAACAGTTAATTTTAAGTTATAGTCCTAACCTGTGCCCGGTGCAACAAGCCTAGGACTCAAAGCGCATCCTGGGCCGATAGCGCGGCTCTGGTCCATCGTCGGTCTCGTTGGAGGCCGACTCTACAGGGCGCGTCGTCGAGGAGGGTGTGGCTGCGGTTTCGGGCTCTGATTCCTTGTTGGTGCCGGCAGGGGCAGCCGGTTCCGGGTCTGGAGCGATCGGCTCTGAAGCACTGGTCCGCTGCCCGGCCGGAACCTCTTCGTGCCCAACGCCACGGTTCTTTTTCTCGATGAATCCCTGACCCGCTTTGTAGAGGGTGTTCACGCTCTTCGTCGCAAGAGCGGCATCCGTGTAGTCTTCGTCGTAGTCATTGAGGCCATCCAGCACCGCCAGGACCGGGTTGGATTTCCACAGTGCCCGCAGGGCCTTACGACGCAACAGTTCAGGAATCTCTTTTCGCATGAAGCCTGTAATGTCCGCGCCCAACTCGATGGTATCCGGATCTGGCAGGCCGTACTTATCCAGCACCTCACGTTCCGGCAGGGCTTCATTCACAGCGAGTTCGCGCGCGGCGGATTCCTGCTCTTCGGGGTAGGGTGCGGACTCAATGCCCGGAGGAGGGGTGGGCTCGGCCTGTTTGCGAACCTCGGATTTCCTTCGTGACCAACGCTGGAAACGTGACTCAGCCATCACTGCAACCTTGGTTTCCTGATGTTGGAAGGTGCGCGGTAGACGTCGCTCTCCTGGCGAATGCGAGGATCGCCCTTGCCATCCTCGACGGCGTCGACACGGACTTCGTCACGGCGGCGTTTCTTGAAAGGCTCTTCGATGTAGTGCATGTCGATAAACTCCTTGATCCAGGCTGCCAGCGACTCCGGAATCGGGACGGCTTCGACGATGCTCTCGCCACTGTCCAGAGCATCCAGCGCCTCATGGGCACTGGCGGTGATGGTGCTGACTACCCACCCGGATGGAGAGCGGCCGGTCTGGTCCTTATCCATTACGACCCAGACGGAGGGAACGATCATATTCAGGGATACGAGATAGCCTTCCACATCGGCGCGGAAAAGTTCCATTGTCACGGTGCCTGCGTGGTAATCGATCACCTCGCCCTCTCGGACCATTTCTTTCCAGAACGCCTCCGGAGCGCCCGGTATAACGGCCACTGGCTTCCAGACGTTCTTCGCCCACCGTGTTACCCCCGGCGACCGGCGAACGACCGCGCCAACCTGCAACTCCCGTGTCCAATGTTCTGTGCGACTGCTCATGATGACTCTCTTCTTGTTATAGCTTAAAGCTAGCAGGACCCAAATGATTATCCAATTGTCCAAGCACAAAAGGCTGTGGCATGCTCTAAGAACGGCATGTACACGTATACGCATAACAACAACGAAAAGAGTCAACATCCTGATGACGGCATCCAAGACCCTACTGTTATGTAGCTGCGATAAAACACAGTCCTTTGATCCAGAGGCACTGAAGGCGGCTGCCTCCGCCGGGCAGGTGATCGCCGTGGATCAGCTGTGCGGCAAGGACATGAAGATCGCTGCCGAGCACCTGAGTGGCAGTAGCGAGGTGCTGATCGCCTGTGGCCAGCAGGCCGCCCTGTTCGAACGTTTGAGCGAGGACATCCAGGCTGAAATCCAGCATTCCGCGCCACTGGGCACCATCGATATCCGGGATCGCGCTGGCTGGAGCGCGCCGGACGCAAACCCGAAGCGTCTGCATGCCAAGCAGGCCGCGCTGATGGCCGCCGCCGGATTACCGGCACCCGTGGCGCCGGTAAAAACCATACAGTCCAGCGGTGTGTGCTGCATTGTCGGCCCAACCGAGCAGGCCATCCGGATGGCAGAGCTGGTTCAGGACGAGCTGGGTGTCACCTGTATCGTCAATGATTCCGGTCCGATAAAGCTGCCGTCTGCGGGTTACGACGTGGCCAAAGGACAATTGACCGCCGCCTATGGCGCGTTGGGCAACTTCAAGCTGGAGTTTGCCCGGCTGCAAATGCTGAACCCTGCTGGCCGAGGCGAGCTCGGTTATGGCGAGATGAAAGCCACCGCCCGGAGCGAGTGCGACGTATTTATCGACCTGCGCGGCGGCGCTCCGGCGTTTCCCAGTCATCAGAAGCGCAACGGCTATTTCTGGGCCGACCCGGCCAAAACCGGAGAGTTGGAGCGCATTGCGTTGACCGCCAGGGAGCGGGTGGGTGAGTTCGAGAAAACCGTATATTTCAGGCTGGAAGAATCCTTGTGTGCGCACTCACGGGCGAACCAGACCGGTTGTACCCGTTGTCTGGATGTCTGTCCCACCGAGGCCATCTTCTCCGCTGGTGACCACATACAGATCGATTCCGATATCTGCGCCGGGTGCGGATCCTGTGCGGCGGTCTGCCCGACCTCTGCCGTGACCATGAACGAAACCTCTTTCGAGGCCATCACCCGAAACCTGGAGGTCATGGCCAGCGTCTATCGCGAGCATGCCAACGAAGCCCCACGGCTGGTCTTTCACACGCTGAATGCGGGTACGGAAGCCATTGCCTATCTGGCCCGTTACGACGACGGGCTGGCGGACGATCTGATCCCGCTGGGACTGGAGCACATAGACCGGATCGGCCACGCCGAGATCATGGCTGCATTCGGGGCCGGCTACGCCGAAGTCCTGATCCTGGCAGACAACGAGATAGACCGACGGGCGGTTACTGCGGAGGTGGAGCTGGCCCGGGCCATGCTCACGGGCACCCGGAACTCTCCCAGCCGGGTCCGGGTTATCGAAGCCATCGAACTGTGCGCAGCTGGCGACAACGCCGGGCGGGTGAGCGAGCCGGTTTTGCTGGTCGGCGGTCGCCGCGACATTACCCGGGTCACCGCCACGGCGATGGCGGAGAGCCTGGAGGCGCCCATCCCCCTGCCAGTGGGTGCACCTTACGGTGCGATCGAGATCGACTCCGACAAATGCACACTCTGTCTGGCTTGCGTGTCGCTGTGTCCGACCGGCGCCCTTGGCGACCACCCCGACCGGCCGGAGGTTCAGTTCACGGAAAACGCCTGCGTCCAGTGCGGTATCTGCCAGAGCACCTGCCCCGAGACGGCCATCACGTTGAAGCCCCGTCTGGATCTGTCGAAGGACGCGCTGAGTGCCCGGGCACTCCATGGCGAGGAACCGTTCGAGTGCATCCAGTGTGGCAAGCCGTTTGGTGTTGCCAGCACCATCAACCGGATTGTTGAAAAACTGGAAAACCAGCACTGGATGTACACCAACTCTGACAATGTCCAGCTGATCAAGATGTGTGACGATTGTCGGGTCAAGGCCCAATACCACGGCGACAACGCTCCCATGGCGGGAGGCGAGCGTCCCCGGGTTCGCACCAGTGACGACTATCGGGACAGCTGAAAACCAGACAGGATATGACATGGTTCAATACACCGAAGTAGGAAAGGACAACCTGATTGGTACCGATGCGCCCCGGCCGCAGGACAAGAACCCCACGGGCATTGACCGCATCATCGCCATCGCCTCGGGCAAGGGTGGCGTGGGCAAGTCGACGGTGGCCTCGAATCTGGCGGTTGCGCTGGCCTCGAAAGGCCTGAAAGTGGGTCTGTTGGACGCCGATGTCTACGGGCCCAGCCAGCCCCGCATGCTGGGTGTATCAGGTCGCCCGTCCAGCCCCGACGGGCACACCATCCTGCCGCTGCGCAATCACGGGGTGACGCTGATGTCCCTGGGGCTGATGGCCCCGGATGACGAAGCCATCGTCTGGCGCGGGCCGATGCTGATGGGCGCCCTGCAACAGATGATGAACCAGGTGGACTGGGGCAAGCTGGATGTGCTGCTGGTGGATCTGCCCCCGGGCACCGGTGACGTCCAGATGACCCTGAGTCAGAAGTTTTTCGTGGCCGGCGCCGTGGTGGTCTCGACACCCCAGGACGTTGCCCTGATGGACGCGCGCAAAGGCATTGATATGTTCAACCGGATGGATGTGCCCCTGTTCGGCCTGATCGAGAATATGGCTTCGTTTGTCTGTGATGGCTGTGGCAAGGAACACCACCCGTTTGGATCCGGTGGTGCCCGGGCGGAAGCCGAAAAGCTGGGCGCCCCCTTCCTCGGCGAAATCCCGCTTGACCTCGATATCCGGGTGGCATCGGACGGCGGCGTTCCCATTGTGGTGTCAAAGCCCGATAGCCCGCAGGCCCGGGCCTTCCAGCGTATCGCCGACGAAATTATTGCCTCTGACGTCTACGCCCGGGCTGTCCGATGATCGAGTCACCCCATTTCCCGCCGCTGCTGTCGGGCGAAGTCGTGCCCAGGCACACGGATCCTTTTGACAAGGCTGTCAGCCGCGCCATAGCAGGCGTCGATTCGGGCACGATCTTCTACTCGGAGGCGATCGATACGCTGCGCGCAGCTCTGGTGCTGGCACCGGAAACGCCCCTGGAAGAGGCGATTCAGGCGGTCTATGTGGCCCAGATTGGCCTGGCCGAGAGTCTGGGGGCACTGGCCCCGCCGGAAGTGCCCGTCCACTTTCAGTGGCCCGATCGCATCAAGGTGAATGGCGCGCTCTGCGGGAGTGTCCGTTTTGCGGCGGATGTTTCAGATCCCGGGGCGCAGCCCAACTGGCTGGTCATCGGCATTGATGTGCCCTTTTTCCACGTGAGTGACGAGCCGGGCGAGAATCCGAACCAAACCTGTCTGTACGAGGAAGGTTGCGTTGATATCACCCCCATGGCGCTGCTGGAAAGCTGGTCCAAACACACGCTGCTCTGGCTGACCTACTTCATGGACAGCGGGTTCGAGCGGGTGCACAACGAGTGGCGGCCACGCTGCGACACTCTGGGTCAAATGATTGATCAGCCAAAGCCCGGACTCTTCGTGGGGCTTGATGAAAAAGGCCGGATGCTGTTGCGCGAGGGTGTCATGACCGAGAGAGTGAGCTTGATTGAATTTGCGGAGCACGTATGAAACTGGCCCGAACCCTGCGACTGGATGTGTCCGATGACAATGTATTTGAAAAGCCGGCTCCCAGCGGTGAATGGGCGATCTCGGGCGGCTTTGAATTTTCCAACTGGACCGAGGCGGATCTGAAGGGCAAGGCCCGGCAAGCCTTCAGCAACGGCTGGTACAGCGTAGAGTCGGGTGGCCGCGCCAGCTTTGTGGGCGTCTGCGACATCACCGAAGCGGAACTGGAGCAGCTCCGCCGGACCCTGGCGCAAACCTTTGTAGAGCACTACGGTGCGCCGGATATTGACGCTGCCTACCCCGTCGCCTGCGAAGAAATCGATCAGATGCGCAGCATGTGTGAGGATTTCGAGGATAACACCCTGCTGATGGTCAGCCGCCGGCTGACCGAGTTGGGTGTTGAGGAGACCTATCGCTCCCGGGCCCCGCAGGATGCCTCGCTGGAGGCCTTTGCGGTACACGGCAGCTACGAGTGATTACAACCCGAAGCTGCCGTAGGGAATGAACCGCACGGGCGTTCCTGGCTCTATCTGCCGGGCGCTCTCGTCCAGATCCACCAGGCCTTCGGACCAGGCCAGGCCGGTGACCCGGCCCGAGCCTTCGGAACCGAACACCTCAACCTGTCCATCGCGGATCCGGGCGCGCAACATCTCACTGCGCCCCGGCTTCTTGTTCTTGGAAAAGTTGGCAGGGACGAGATAGCCCTGGGGGTCGAACCACTCACTTCCTGCCAGCAGTGCCATGGCCGGCGCGCCAAAGCGCAGCGCGCAGACCCAGGCGGCAACCGGATTGCCCGGCAATCCCACCACCGGGGTGCCTTTGAACATGGCCAGTGCCAGGGGACGCCCGGGTTTGATGGCAATACGCCAGTTGCTGATCTCGCCATGGGCTTTAAGCGTTTTCGACACGTGGTCCTCGTCTCCTGCGGAAACGCCGCCACTGGTGAGGATCAGATCGCACTGCTCGGCGCCTCGTTCCAGGACCGCCTTGACGTCATCGGCCCGGTCGAGCACATGGCCCAGGTCCACCAGCTCATACCCCAGCTGCGATACCAGGGCGCTCAGCATCGGGCGGTTGGCATCGTAGATTTGCCAGTCGGTAACCGGTGAACCAACGGGTTTCACTTCGTCGCCCGTCGACAAGACCCCGACGCGGAGCCGCTGGTAGACGTCGACCGACTCGACCCCCACACTGGCCAGCACCGAAATCTGGGTAGGGGTCAGGCGGGTACCCGCCGTCAGGATCCGGTCCTGCGCCTGGATGTCCTCGCCGGCTTTACGGCGATTGGCTCCCGCCTTTAATGTGCCGTTCAACTGGAGCTGGCCATCGACGACCTCGCAATCCTCCTCGAGCACCACCGTATCCGTGCCTGCCGGCATCACCGCCCCGGTCAGGATCCGGATTGCATGGCCCTCGGGGACCTGCCCGGTGTAAGGCTCGCCGGCGGCACTGCGACCATCCACCAGGGGCATGGTGCAGGGCACTTCTGTCAGGGGGCCGGCAAATGCATAGCCATCGACCGCAGAGTTGCTGCTGGGGGGGTGGGCGCGAGGCGCGTACACATCGCTGGCCAGTATCCGGCCATTTACCTGCGACAATGCGACCGCCCGATCCACGCCCACGACAGGATGCAAGCGCGAGCGCAACCGCTCCAGTGCCTCGTCTACCGGTGTCCAGTTCACCCCGGGGGGCAGGGCAAAACAGTCGTTGCGAAGCGGTTTCATTGCTCCCCCGTTACTGGTTGTGTCGTTCATGGTTGTTCACGGTTCAGGATAAAGTCAGCGATTCCGGGCACATCGTCTACGTCGAAAACCGGGCCCGCAAAATCCGGCGCATAGTCCGTCGCCAGGGCAATAATACTGGCGTCTTCCCGGTAAAGGGGGCCACGGGAAGACTCCTGTCGGTGCACTTCGATCTTGGGGTGTGCATGGGTCTTGAATCCCTCGACCACAACCCAGTCGCAGGGAGCCAATCGGGCCAGCAATTCGTCCAGTGTGGGCTCCTTGTCTCCGCGCAGCTCGTGCATGATGGCAAAGCGCTGACCGCCCGCCAGGATGACTTCCCGGGCACCGGCCTCCCGGTGTTTATAGCTGTCGGTACCGGGTTGATCCACATCCACCATGTGATGGGCATGCTTGATCGAGTTGACGGTTAATCCTCTGCTGGATAACTCACGAATCAACGCGCTGGCCAGAGTCGTCTTTCCGGAATTTTTCCAGCCTACGATACCTATAACGTTCACTTCAGATGCTGCTCCGCCCAGGCCAGATCTTCCGGCGTGTTGATGTTGAAAAAGTCGTCCTCACCAAAGATGACCAGTGTCTCACCCTGGGCTTGTGTCCACTGGCGAATCTTGCGCACACCGTCGTTCAGGGCGGCTCTCAGCTCATGCCGCAAAGCGACCTGCCAGCGGCCGAAGGTCGGCTGGGGCACCCGGCCACGCTCCGGGTCCGGCGTCGCCGCCAATACCACAGGAGTCTCGTACCCGGAGAAGCGTTCGACCAGGTCCAGGGGGAAGGACGGGGTGTCGGCGGCGACGCTGATCAGCCAGTCATGGCCTTGCTCGGCGGCCCAATCCATCCCGGCCAGCACGCCCGCCAGAGGGCCGGCATAGCCGGGGATCGAGTCGGCCACCACCGGCAAACCCAGATCATCGAAACGGCTCAGATCTCCGTTAGCGTTCAATACCACGGCGTCCACCTGTGGCGTGATGCGATCGATGACACGCTGGATCAATGACCGATCGCCCAGCATCAGTCGTCCTTTATCACCACCACCCATACGGTTTGCCTGACCACCGGCCAGGATGACGGCGCACTCAGTCATGCTCTGCCCCTTTGCGACGCATTTTCTTGTCCTCATCGGGAACCTGCGACAGGTCCTGATCGAACACCAGGCGGTGCTGGCCACTGAGGCAGGTGAATTTCTTGCCCCGCATCCGTCCGATCAGCGTCAACCCGACCTGCCGGGCGATATCGACGCCCCAGGCGGTGAAACCGGATCGGCTGATCAGGGTCGGGATGCCCATCAGGGAGGTCTTGATCACCATTTCGGAGGTCAGGCGGCCGGTGGTGTAGAGAACCTTGTCTGCGGCCGGGATGTCGTTCAGGTGCATCCAGCCTGCGATCTTGTCGACCGCGTTGTGACGTCCGACATCCTCCATGTAAGCCAGGATTTCCCGGCCCTGGCACAGGGCAGTTCCGTGAATGGCACCGGTTTCCATATACAGGCTGGGCGTATGGTTGATCTGGTAGGAGAGATCATAAAAGGTGCTTGTGTGTACCGGCGTATCCGGCAGTGCCAGTCCCTCAAGTCCCGCCATCATGTCGCCAAAGACCGTGCCCACGGCGCAGCCTGACGTCCGGGTTTTCTTTTCCAGCTTGTCCTCGACATTCGTGATGCCGGCCGTGCGGACCACCACGACTTCCAGCTCTTCGTCGTAATCGATTCTGGTGACCTCATCGGTCTCTTTGAGCATGCCCTGATTAAGAAGAAAACCCAGTGCCAGGTACTCCGGGTGATCGCCAATAGTCATAGCGGTGACGATCTCCTGACTGTTCAGGTAGATGGTCAGTGGGCGCTCTTCGATCACACTGATTGATTTATCCTGACCGGTTTCGTCAACGCCCTCTACAGCACGGGACAGCCGGGGATCCTTGGGATCGGGAAGTATGGGATCAATCGTCATTTTTGTTACAGCCGTTTCATGGACGCCGCGGTGGAGAATTTACGGTCATTATCAGAGATTAGCCTATTTGCCACTCGGGAAAAACAGCTGCTTACCGCCAATAAAAAACCCCAGCATTGCTGAGGTTTTTTGGGGCCAGGGCAAAGCGCGGGCGGTTTGGTGGTCTCTTATTCAGAGGGGCTACTTCGCATTCGGGAAAAACAGCTGTTGGCCATCCACCTTGAAGTCGGCAATCGCCTGCTGGCCTTCCTTGGAGATCAGCCAGTTGTGCCATTGCCGGGCCAGCTCATGCTTGAGGTGAGGGTGCTTCTCTTCGGAGAGCAACAGGCTGCCGTACTGGTTGAACAGCACTTCGTCGCCTTCAAAAAGCAGTGTCAGGTTCTGGGGGTTTCCAAATGCCACCCAGGTTGCCCGATCCGACATCACGTACGCATCCATGGCGGCGGCGGTGTTGAGTGTCGGGCCCATACCGCTGCCGAGCTCGCGGTACCAGTCTCCGTCCGGCTCGACGCCTGCACTTTTCCAGAGGCGCAGCTCGGCGCGATTGGTGCCGCTATCATCGCCCCGTGAGGTGAAAGGTGCCTCGGCCTCGGCGATAGCCGCGAATGCTTCGGCGGCACTCTCCGCTTCACGGATATTCGCCGGATCGTCAGCTGGCCCGATCAGGACGAAGTCGTTGTACATGACGTCGGCCCGCTCGCTGGCAAAGCCGTTCTCGACAAAGCGTTGCTCGCCGGCGGTATCGTGCACCAGAAGGCTGTCGGCATCACCGCGGCGGGCGATCTCGAACGCCTGCCCGGTGCCCACCGCGACCACCCGCACTTCGATGCCGGTGGCGTCTTCAAACTTCGGTAAGATGGCATCGAACAGCCCGGAGTTCTCGGTCGAGGTTGTCGAGGCCAGGGTGATGTAGTCCTCGGCGTGAGCGCTGAACGCCAGGCCGAAGCTGGTAATGCCCGCAAGTACCAGGTTTAGCATCCTGTTCATATTGTTTTCTCCTTTTGCAGATGGAGGCCGGATTATTCGACCAGTTCTCCGGTAATAAACGCTTGTGCCTGCCTCGAGACGGGCGCGTCAAAAAACGCTTCAGCAAGGGTGTGTTCGCGAACTTTTCCGCTAGAGAGAAAGAGTACATCTCCGGCCAGGCGTCTGGCCTGATGGATATCGTGTGTGGTCATCACGATGCGCGTTCCCCGTTGATGAAACTCGCGCACCGCCGCCTCTACGGCCTTGATTGCTGCGGGGTCGAGTGCGGAAGTGGGTTCATCGAGGAACAGCACCTGGGGCGAAAGTACCCAGGCGCGCGCCAGAGCCAGACGCTGTTGCTGGCCTCCGGAGAGCACGCGTGCGGGCGTATGGGCGCAGGCGCTCAGGCCAAAACGTTCAAGCGCGTCAAACGCGAGCTTCGAACGTTGCCTGCGTGGGATGTTATTCACCGCCAGCGCGTGAATAAGGTTGGCCACGGCCGAGCGGCGCAGAAGCACCGGTTGCTGGAATACCATTGCCTGGCGGGGGGTGCCTTCACTTGACCACGCCACCCTTCCCTGAGTCGGTAAGATCAAACCGTGAGCCAGTCGCAGCAAAAGGCTCTTGCCCGCCCCGTTAGGCCCCATCACCAGGGTCGGGCCGGTGCCTTCCAGGGTGAATGAGCACGGTCCGAGCAGTACCTTGTCCTCGTGGTTGAAAGCCACATTCTCAAAGCACAGTGCCGGCGGTGACAGAAGAGACGACGATGCAAGGAGTGGCGCGTTGAGTGAGGTCATCCTGTCCGTCTCCGGGTCAGTTCTCCGACCAGATAGGCGCCTGCGTTGATCAGCATGACCAGCGTCAGCAGCACTATGCCCAGCCCAAGTGCCAGCGGCAGGTTGCCCTTGCCGGTTTCAAGCACGATGGCGGTCGTCATCACCCGGGTGACCCCATCAATGTTGCCGCCTACCATCATCACCGCGCCCACTTCGGCACTGGCGCGGCCAAACCCGGCCAGCAGAATGGTCAACAGCGCAAAGCGGGCGTCCCACAGCAGGGTGGGCATCATGCGTCCGCGCGACATACCCAGTGACATGAACTGCTCGCGGTACTCGCCCAGCAGTTCCTCCACCTTCTGACGCGAGAGCGCAGCCAGAATCGGCAACACCAGCACCACCTGCGCAATGATCATGGCACCCGGTGTAAACAGAAGCCCCCACTCGCCCAGTGGCCCGGCGCGCGAGAGCAGCAGATAAACCATCAGCCCGGCGACAACCGGCGGCAGCCCCATCAGGGCATTGAGCACAACAATCACCCCTCCGCGCCCGGGAAAGCGCCACAGCGCCACCGCCGCCCCCAGGGGAAACCCCAGCATAGCCGCGATCACTACCGCCAGAAGCGAAACCTGCAGCGAAAGCACCACAATCTGAAACAGCGAGGTGTCGAGGTTTAACAGTAGCGATAGCGCCACATAGAACGCATTATTTTCCACAGCTGCGTCTCCTTGTTATTTGAGCATCGTGGCGTCTTTGACTACGCTTTGCACAGCCTGCTGAAAATTATGCAGCAAAAAACAGTCCTGTGCTTTCCCGGACAGCAGGAGAGACCGATGCCCCTTCCCACTTACCTCACCACGGCCGAGGCCGCCGAGTATCTGCGCCTGAAAGAACGCAAGATCTACGATCTGGTCAGCCAGGGCGTTATTCCCTGTGTGCGGGTGACGGGAAAGCTGTTGTTTCCGCGTCAGCGTATCGATCTGTGGTTGATGAACCATCTGGAGGGTGACGACGCCGTCAGTTCACCGACTCCCCCGGTCCTCGCGGGCAGCCAGGACCCCCTGCTGGAGTGGGCCGTGAAGGAGAGCGGCGCGGAGCTGGCGCTGCTGTGCCAGGGCAGCGGCGATGGCGTGCAAAGGCTGATCGACGGGCGTGCGATGCTTGCCGGCATGCACATCTGGCACACGGAAAGCGAGCGTTACAATGATCCCGCCACGTTGGGGCTGAGCGGGATGCGCGATCTGGTGCTGATTCGATGGGCAAAGCGCCAGCAGGGGCTTCTTGTGGCTGCCGATAATCCTCACCAACTGGCGCGGCTTGAGGATATCGCACGCCCTGGCATACGTCTGGCGCACCGCCAGCCCGATGCCGGCGTCAGCCATTTGCTGCAGAGCCTGCTCGCCCGCCACCGCATCGATGCCGGGCATCTCACGTGGGCGTCCCACCCGTCGCTGAGCGAGGATGATCTCGCTTTGGCGATTCGCCAGGGCGAAGCGGGTGTCGGGGTTGGAATCGAAGCGGCGGCGCGCCGCCAGGGCCTGGCCTTTATCCCTCTGCAGCGGGAGCATTTTGACCTGGCCATGCGCCGGCGCCACTACTTTGAGCCAGCCATGCAGCGGCTGCTGGCGTTTGCCGGTAGCGCGCGCTTCGTCCAGCGCGCGGAGGCACTGGGTGGCTATGATATCGGTGAATTGGGGCAGGTTGTGTATAACGCCTGAGCGGTGCAAACAATAAATGGGCGAATGAAATTGGGGTCAGAAGAAAGCTTTCTTCTGACCCCGGGGGCAGGGCGAAACCGGGAGCCTGTATGCATTCAAGCCATAAAGATTCAGTAAAAGAGGTCAGCGGTGCTCTGGGTGATCTGGGCACCCTGCTGCCACTGAGTCTCGGGGCTGTTGCCGTTGCCGGGCTGGCACCGGTGCCGGTCCTGTTGGGGTTCGCAGCGTTCTATATCGCAACGGGACTGTATTATCGCCTGCCGATACCGGTTCAGCCCATGAAAGCCGTTGCTGCGTTGTTGCTGACCACCCAGGTGAGTTCCGGGAGCCTGATCGCCAGCGGCCTGTTGATCGGGGCCATATTGCTGCTGCTGGGATCAACCGGGTGGATTAACCGGGTGGCCCGTCTGGTCCCCGGATCGGTGTTGAGCGGCCTCCAGCTGGGACTGGGGGTGTTGCTGGCCAACATGAGCCTGGGATTGATGGCCACCTCGTGGCCGCTGGGACTGGTCACTTTAGCTATTTTGGTCCTCACGCTGAAGCTGTTACCGAACTGGCCAGCAGCTCTGATGGGGCTTGGCGGGTCTCTAGCGCTCGGTGCAGTGCTGGGGGCACCGGGGCTCACACTTCCTGCGGGGGGTTCCGTTGCATTCACGTTGCCTCAGTTACCGGGCGTAGACGAATGGCAGCAGGCCATTTCAACGGTGGTGTTACCCCAGCTGGTGCTCACGATAACCAATGCCATCGTACTGACGTCTCTGGTGGTTGGGGATTATTTCGGCGAGCAATCGCATCGCGTGTCACCGGCCCGGCTGTCGGTGAGCACAGGCCTGGCCAACCTGTTTCTGGTACCGCTCGGAGCCTTGCCCATGTGTCATGGAGCCGGTGGTGTGGCGGCCCACTATCGTTTCGGCGCCCGGACCGGGGTGGCACCCGTACTTCTGGGAACAGGCCTGCTTCTGGTCGCCTTCATGCCGAACGGCCTTTCAGTCATTGCAGCGATTCCAACGGCAGGGCTTGGGGCCTTGTTGTTGGTGGCGGCGGTCGAGCTTGGTGTCTCCAGGCGCCTTTGGATGGCTAAACCGTCGTGCTGGCCGGTGATCGCAATAACAGCGCTGGTTACCGTCTGGGTCGATCCGTTTTTCGGGCTTTTGGCCGGGGTGGCTTCTGAAACGGTTCGGGCGGCGTGCGTACGTAGGAAAAAGATTGCGTAGAGCAGGCCGGGAACCGGCCTGTATCGAAATGGCTAATAATATAGAGAAATGCTATCTACAGATTAAGAAAGTCTCATTTCGAAATTGCGGCATAAACTACCAGTTCAACAAATATTTCTTCTCGAGCGAGACCAGCAACTACCACAGCAGCTCGATTGGGATAAGGTTCTTTGAAGTACTCCGCGTAGATTTTGTTCACAGTTGGCAGGTAGGCCCTGTCCGTAACGTAAATCATCACCTGAGTGACATCCGTTAGACTGGCGTTGGCGCAGTCAATTGTATGGCACAGGTTCCTCATGGTTTGGTGCGTCTGGGCCTCGATGCCCCCGGGAACCACCTTGCCCTGATCATCGATTGGAATCTGGGCGGTGAACAGTATGCCGTTACCAATGGTTGCCCACTCAAGTGGTGAGGGTGATTGGTAGAGATCGGTTTTGACCGTTTTGATCATGTCGTCAGATTACCTCTAATGGTCTTGGGTTAACGTTCGGCACCTGCCAGTCGCCGCTCTACGGCGCTGACCATGTTAAATCCGATATGGCGGATCGGCTCTGGTGGCATCCAGCCTGGCTTACCCATGAGTCCTTGGACGTCCATGGAGGGGTGTCCTGTCGCCAGGTTGGCCAACTGTTGGCCTAGAAGGGTGCCTTTGAGGATGCCAACACCGTTGCAGCCTATGGAAGCGAACAAGCCTTTTTTGAGTTGTCCCCAGAGGGGGGCGCCGTTCGCTGTCAGTGAAGTCGTACCGCCCCACCATTTCTCCAAGCCGTAATCACGTAATTCCGGAAAACGGTTAAAGAGGCTTTGCTCCAGGTAGCCGCGGGTAGAATCATTGCCCTCATGTTCGTAGCCGTAGAAGCCGCGTATGAGAAGTCGACCGTCATCGGTGGTCCTTAAGGTAGAACCGAGTCGATGAGCCGGCAGCAGGCCCCAATGGCCTTCCGGTGCGAGAGATGCAAACAGATCGGGTGGAAGTGGGGGCGTGACACCGGCGTAGGTAAAGATTTTTACGCTGTATGCATTCCCGACTCCCAGAGAGGCTGCAAACGCGTTGTTCGCCAGAAAAACCATTGGAGCCTTTAACGAGCCTTCCGGGGTTGTGATTAGCCAGTCGCCCGAAGAGTCCTGAGACAGATGGATGGCGGGACTTTCCTCGTAAAGCGTGATTGAAGGTGGCAGGCTGTGGGCCAGGTTGGAGATCAGGGCGTAGGGGTTAACCAGACTGTTGCCTGGCAGATTCAGGCCAGCCCGATAATAGCTGCTACCCGTGACCGACCTCATATGGTCAGAGCTCATCCACTCGAAGGGCTGGCCACTTTTCTCCAGGAACTTGGCCAGGGTTGCCAGCTTCTTCTCACCCCTTTCCGTTGCGGCACCTTTGAAAATTTGGGACTTTGGAGTGTGGGCGTCTCGGTACGCGGTTGCGCGCATCTCATTTTGCGTGGCTTGGTATTGTTCATAAAGCGCACCCGCGGCCGCCGTGTTGGCAGCGGTGAAAGCGTGTTCAAGCACGAAGCCTGAATTGCGACCTGGAGAGCCCGAGCCCACGGTTTCTGCCTCGAGAATCCTGATGTCCGTGCCCGGGTTTTGAGTAGCAAGCTGTCTCGCTATAGCGATGCCTGTATAGCCGGCGCCAATAATCACTGCATCGCAGGACTGAGTGTTTGTGAGTCTTGGGTGCCTTCGACTCAGGTTAAGAGCCTCGGTCCAGCCACAGGAACGTTGATAGATGGGGTAGGGAGAACCACTTGTACTCATCGTGCTTTTACTCTCATATCAGGTGGATTCCACCGAGTCGAAAAGGTTATCGCTGATCGCTCTCGCACTGGTTAGGAGCGCTTTGGTTAGCCTTTCGTAGTGATCATCAGATAATCTGGATCGCCTGAGGCAACAGCTCAGTGCGGCGATTGGTTTCCGGTCTTTTCCAAAGACCGGGACGGCCACGCCGGTGAATTCCGGAGGATCAGAGTCTTCAACACCGCAACTAACTTCCAGGTGCTGACAGTTTGCAATGGCCTCCCTTACACGACGGCGCGTAATCCCCCGTGTTCGAAGGAAGGCTGGTTCATTGTGGTCGAGGATGTGAGCTTGCTCGTGTTCGCTCATGAAACTCAGTATCGCAATAGAAGCTTGGCCGACGCCGAAGGGAATCCGGTCTCCCTTTTGACGGGTATAGCTCCGTGCCGGGTGTTGGCCATCCACTATATCCAGGCACAAAACCTGAAATCCGTCTGGAACCATCAGGAAAAAGCTGTCTCCCAGTGCTTCTGCCATGTCCAGCAGATGCATGTGCGCAATGCTGTCCAGGGCGTCACGGATGAGCTCCCCCCAACCCAGGAGTTCCGGGCCGGGATAGACTGGCCCGCGACTAAGGGGTTGTCTGAGCAGCCCCAAGTCCTTCAAGGCCCGGACCAGTCGATACACGGTTGGTGTGCTCAGTCCTGAAGCGTCAACGAGCTCAGATATTGATTGGCCTCGGTAGCCTGCTCTAATCACCAGCTGAAGCAATGAGTAGCTTCTGTCCAGGGTCTGAATCCCGCTTCGTTGCATTCTTTTCGGCTCGTCCCATTTTGTGTCTTTCACTGTACCCATTGCGGAGCGTCTTGGCTTATCGCGAAGTGAGAAGTTACTTCGCTTCTAGTGACAAAAATTCAAATATAAAATTTATCTTCACGTATAAATAAGTTGTGCTATTTAAGTGTTCCATGCGTCATTTTTGTGTGCTTATATGATCATATATTGAATTTTGTTGAGAGAATATCGTGACGTTCAAACCAGCATCAAAATGGGAAGGCCGGATAGATACAGAGGAAGGTCCGGGTGCACTCCGTTGGCACCAGAAGGTGTCCCCTTCGCCAATGGATGGTTCTGAGTCGAGTGTTGGTTTGCTTGGATTTGCCTGTGATGCCGGAGTCTGGAGAAACAAGGGGCGGCTGGGCGCCGCCGCCGGACCTTCTGCTTTACGCCGTCAGTTGGCAAATCTGGCGTGGCATGGTGACGAAGACCTGTCGGTGAAGGACTTTGGCACCGTTGAGGTGGAAGGTGATGCGTTAGAGCAGGGACAAGAGGAGTTGGCCTCAAAGGTTGCTGAGGCGCTACCTTCGGTCCGTCGCCTATTGGTGATGGGTGGAGGTCATGAGACAGCGTGGGGTAGCTTTTCTGGTCTTGCCCGTGCTTTCGACCCGACCACCACTCGAATCGGGATTATCAACCTGGATGCCCATTTCGACCTTCGAATGACGGGTGAACAAGGACCTTCGTCCGGTACTCCCTTTGCGCAAATCGCTGAGCAATTTGGTCGAGAGGCGTTTCATTACTGTTGTCTTGGCCTGGCAAAGACTGGCAATACAGAATCCCTTTTCAAGCGTGCGGATGAGTTGGGTGTCAGCTACCGAGAAGATCGGGATATGCGTGTCTCGGATATTCCTGAGGTGCTGGAACAGGTCCGCGACTTTTGCCGGGGCATGGACATGCTCTATCTCACCATCGATCTTGATGTGCTTCCTCACTACCAGGCACCCGGTGTCAGCGCCCCAGCGGCACGAGGTGTTGCTCTGGAAGTAGTCGAGGCGGTGATTGATGAGGTGGAGCATATTGCTCGGTCGCTCCCCAAGGGTATGCCTCTGGTAGAAATATCCGAATTGAATCCTGAATTTGACGAATCTGGCGTGACCGCTAAAACAGCGGCTCTGCTGGCGGACACACTTTTGTGTCCTAACCGCCGTCCGTGAGGCGGCACCCCTAAGCTCAAACAGAAAAGGAAGGTACAACAATGAGAAAACTGAAGACAATTCTTGTGTCTGCTGCCTTGGGAGTCGGCCTCGCCGCTGGTGCTGCTCAGGCGCAGGAGCGTGTGTTTTTCGGCATTGCGACTGGCGGAACTGGTGGTACTTACTACCCGCTCGGCGGCATGCTGGCGCAAGTGATTTCCAATAATGCTGATCTCGACGGCAAGAAGCTGTCCGCCACCGCTGAAACCGGTAACGCGTCGGTAGCCAATGCGGGGCTGCTTGGACGTGGCGATATTGAGTCTGCTTTTGTGGCAGCCGACATTCTCGATTCTGCCTATAAAGGTAAGAACCAGTTTGATGGCAAAGCACAGAAGAACCTGCGCGCTTTGGGCGCCCTTTACCCGGAAGCGGTCCAGTTGGTGGCTCAACCCGGGCTTGATTCGGTCAAGGACTTGGAAGACAAATCCGTTAGCTCCGGTTCTCCCGGCTCCGGTCAATGGCAGCTGCTGGGCGACCTGCTCAAGGCTCACGGTATGAGTCGTGACGATGTGAACGAAGACTACTCGTCCTTCTCCCAGTCTGCGGAAAAGATCAAGGACGGTAACCTGAACGCTTCTCTGATTACTGCCGGCGCCCCGACTGCATCCATCGTGGAATTGGCCAACGGTCATGACATCAACATCATTCCGCTGACTGGCGAGCCGATCAAGAAACTGCGGGAAACCCAGCCTTACTACACCTCCACAGTACTGCCGGGTGGTACCTATAAGGGTGTGAATAAGGATGTTGAGACCATCGCTGTCCGTGCAATCTGGGCAACCCACGCGGATCTTCCGGAAGATATCGCCTACGCCGTGACCAAGGCGCTTTATGAAAACACCGAAACCCTTGGCAAGGTCCACGTGAAGGGCAAGGAAATTTCGGTCGAGACTGCGCTTGAGTCGGTTTCCATCCCGCTGCACCCGGGTGCGGAGAAGTATTTCCGTGAAAAGGGCATCATTGAATAAGTTTGCTCTGCTTCTGCTGCTGGCTGGGGTCCTTGCCTCGGCCGGTGATCTCCAGGCCGATGGCCTTGAGATCAGTCAGTATCGGGAGGGCAGGGTGCTCACCTGCGTTCCCGTGATTGACGCGGAGTTTGAACTCTCGTTCATCCACTCCGTGTCGTTAACGCCAGTGACGGACTACTATCGCCTGATCAAATCTCCAACTGGTGATCTAACGATCAAGCAGACGGCAGAAGTTTTTGTCGCTCATGGGCAGGGTTTGCCCTCCCTGGTGAATGAGCCGGACGCCACGTCGTTTGAGCATCGGAACGGTCAGTTCATCCTGAAGATGGACCGTAAAATTGGTCGCCTGATCGTGCGCACCGACCAGCGGTTCAAAAACAGGCTGCACACTGGCAACAGCACTATCAATTTGAACCAATGGCCGGACAGCGGGCTGCTGATTGCGCCGGTCTCCAACTGCCAACAATAACGCAGAGTCAACGGGTATGAGCAATTCAAACAGCCAGACTGCCAACCGTTCGTCATCCAGCGGGCCTGAAATGCATCAGGCTGATCTGGATAACCTGATTAAAAAGTTCGATAACGAATCGAATTTTCGGGACCTGAAAGGCATTCTCAAAACGCTTGTGACCATCACCTGCGTTGTCCTCAGTGTCTTCCATATATACACGGCGGGTTTCGGTCTATTGAATGAAGTGACCCACCGTAACGTGCATATGGCCTTCATCATGGGCCTGCTGTTTATCGTGTTTCCCAGACGGCCGCCTAAACACTTCAAGCTCAATATGGGGCTGAGCCTTCTGTATGGTGCTTTTTACCTGTTGATCGCTCATCAACTGGTTCAGGCGCTGGCCGGCGATATCCCAGCCTGGTGGGGATGGGGGATTTACGGCTTTGCCGGGCTAATGGCGCTGTCTGCTCTGCCCGTAGCTGCTCTGGGTGGGCGCAATAAGCCCAGCTGGATCGACTGGCCGTTGATGTTGGCAGGGGCCGGTTTCTCCGCTTATCTGATCGTCTTCTTCGAAGAGATCTTCATTATCAACGTTGGTTTCCCGAAAGCCTTCGATTACATCATGGGCGGTATTGCCGTGATGTTGGTGGTTGAGGGTGCCCGCCGGACCATGGGGGAATCACTGTCGATCATTGGTGTGCTGGCATTGCTATACGCCATGTTTGGTCCCTATTTACCGGGTGTGATGGCGCACCGTGGGTACGACATCATCCGTTTGGTAGAGCATTTGTACCTGGGCACCGAAGGTATCTATGGCATTGCCATTGGCGTGGTTGCCACCTACGTTTACCACTTCGTTTTATTTGGCGTACTGGCTCAGGCTTCCGGTCTTGGCCAGCTGTTCATCGAGTTGGCAACACTGGTCGCCGGTCGCTATTCCGGAGGCCCAGCCAAAGTGTCTGTCGTTTCATCAGGCTTCTTTGGCATGATCTCTGGTTCCCCAGTCGCTAATACCGTGACAACCGGGGCATTTACGATCCCGATGATGAAGAAGTACGGGTTCAGTGGCCGTTTTGCCGCCGCTACCGAGGCAGCCTCATCCTGTGGTGGGCAGATCACCCCGCCGATCATGGGGGCCTCGGCGTTTGTCATGTCGGAAATGCTTGGTGTGCCCTACAACGAGCTGATTCTCATTGCAATTATTCCAGCTGCGTTCCACTACCTGGCCACCCTCTGTATGGTTCATTTCGAGGCCCGTCGCCTGGACCTCAAGGGCATGCCGGCTGACCAGATTCCCCGGTTTGGAGCCGTACTCGCCAAACATTGGCACCAGGTGATTCCGCTCGTGGTGATGGTGACGTTGCTGTTGATGCAGTTCACGCCATTTTTGGCGGCATTCTGGGGCATTATCCTGACCATTGCCTGTTCCTACATTCCTCTGGTGTTGCGGCCTCTGGGATTCAAGAAGCTGGATCATGAGAGCGTGCTTACGCCTCGTCGCTTGATCGACGGCCTGGAAGAAGGCGCCAAGCAGTCCATCGCGATTACCGCTGCCTGCGCCTGCGTTGGTTTCCTGCTGGGTGTCACCACGCTGACCGGGCTTGGCTTCAAGTTCTCCGGAGCCATTGTTGGTCTGGCTCATGACTTTGGCAGCACGCTTTCGGCGTTCGTGCCCTTTGATCTGGTAACCGAAAACAGCTTGACCTTGTTCATCGCTCTGCTGCTGGTGGCCGTCGCTTGTATCCTTATGGGGGCGGGGATTCCGACGACGCCGACCTATATCATCTTGGCCTCCATTGTGGCACCGGCACTGGATGAGTTTGGGATCGCCCTTCTGGCTTCCCACTTCTTCATCTTCTATTACGGTGTGTTGGCTGATGTGACGCCACCGGTTGCTCTGGCCGCTTATGCGGGAGCGGGCATTTCCGGCTCTGATCCAATGAGGACCGGTACTACCGCGTTCCGGCTGTCCATGGGCAAGGCACTGGTGCCATTGATGTTCATCTACGCGCCGAGCCTGCTGTTCCTCGACTTCACCTGGTATGAGTTCTCGATTGCCATGATCAGTGGCATCCTCTGTATCGTGGCGCTGTCGGCAGCCTATATCGGCTTCTTTAGCGCGCCGCTATCGAAACTTGAGAAGACCGTTCTGAGCCTTGCCGGTTTGTCGCTGGTGGCACACAGCCCATGGCTGCTGGTGATCTCTGGCGGCCTGGTTCTCGCCATACTTGGCAGAAACTATAGAATCGGAAACTACCAGCTAGCGACTCAGACGGGATAGGGAGTAAACCACTTGAGTGAAAAGGATTATACCGTTCCGGCCCTGTACAAGGGCTTGCGCATCCTGGAGATGTTTGACAGTAACTGTCGGGCATTGAGCCAGGTGGAGATGGCCGAACGTCTGGGGGTGAGTACAAGCTCGATTTACCGGATTGTGCAGACCCTGACGTCCATGGGCTACCTGAATAAAATCGGGACCAACACCTATGCGCTCGGCACTCAAGTGGTTTCCCGCGGTTTTAGCTACCTTGCCAGTCGTGAGATTGTCGAGGTAGCGGCTCCGTTTATTACTCGGCTTCGGGACAGTACTTCGCTGTCTAGCCATGTTGGGGTTCGAGATGGCACTGAAGTGCTTTATGTATTCAGGGCGCTGGCATTGCAGAGGGTTTCGGTCAACGTACCTGTGGGTACCCGTTTCCCTTTGCATACGACTGCTATGGGCAGAGCGCTCTTGATGGGGATGACACCCACTGAGTTACAAAGCCTTTTCCAGGGTCAGCGACTGGATGGTTACCCGCGACCAGCACCACAGACAATGCCTGAACTAATTGCGCTTTGCGAGAAGGAGCGAGCACAGGGTTGGACTCGTCATTACTCCGATCATTCAACCGCGTTGGCAGTGCCTATAAGGAACTTTACTGGGCAGGTAATTGCGGCAATAAATATCTCTGGGCCGGATCCGGTAATGAATGCTGAGGGAGTCATGGAGACGTTGGTGTCTGAGCTGAAGCAGACCGCGACCAATATTATGCGTCAGGTTGGCGGCGTCTAATGCAGGTGCCACACATTAAGTACCGTCCCCAGCACCCGCACAACTAGAGGACTGCCCGACAAAAAAGCCCGCTCAATGGCGGGCTTTTTTGTAGAATATGGCCCGCCCGTCAGGATTCGAACCTGAGACCTTCGCCTCCGGAGGGCGACGCTCTATCCAGCTGAGCTACGGGCGGAAGAAATCGGGCACGGTGTGCGTCAATTTCGAGGCGCAATCTTACGTGTGATCGGGTGCTCTGTCCAGCCCTCCGGCGATCTTGATTGCATCGGCCCCGTTTCAGGTGGAACCGACTTCGGCCCTGGGGTTTTTAGGATAGTAACGCTCCGGCAGGCGTTCGATGTGGGGAAAGAAACGGGTGTCCTTGTAGGGCATCTTCATGTAGCCGGAAACGCCCAGACCGGCAATCTGGTCCACGGCCGAGAGGATTTCATCGAGCAGGCGGGCGAACTCGTCTTCCCGGTCGGGGTCGAGCAGTCGGTAGTGGCTGTGAATCTTGAGGTGCCGGGGCAGCGACTCGAAGATGATCATGCCGGTGTGGTGGATGTCGTTCAGGGCTTCCAGGGCCTTGATCATGGTCCCCGGCAGTACAAGGAACTCCTCCGGATCGGGGCCGTCCTCGAAGTAGGAGTGTACCCGGGATTCGTCTTCCACCTCCGGTGCGGCACTGACCTCATAGCGCAGTTGCATGCCCGGATCGATCCGGAACGGCTGGTCTGGGCCGTCGCGGTCCACGTGCAGGGTGTTGCGGGCATTGAACAGGCAGCTCTTGAAGATGCCCTGGCGGTAGATGGCCTGGGCCAGGCAGACCATGTTGTTCACGGCCCGGATGAACGCGGTCTTTAGCGCCGGATCATGCAGGTTCAATGAGGTGTCGATGTAGACACCGTCGCTTTCCCAGCGCACGGCCAGGCCACCTTCCACCGGATAGCGTCCCAGCCGGCTGACGGCGGCCAGGAACGCCTTTTCGGTCTCGCCCATGCCCTGCATGAAGTTCTTGTAGTACCTGTCCAGCTGGACGTCGTTGACGTCGCTGAGGGTTTCCGGGGCGTTCTCCTGGCGCAGGAAGGATTTTCGGGAGCTGTATACCACGGTGTCGATCTCGTGATCGGAGGCGCGGGTCCAGACCGGCACCATCGGTGTGATCGGCGGCTCCGGCAGGTCGATCATCACGGTGTGTGCCATCCTCGGCATTTCCTGGAGATAGTAATCACCGGCTTTCCGGCGGGTCTCCGGATCCGGTGACAGCATGCCGTCGAGCATGCGGGCGAATTCCATGGGCAGGCCCAGTGAGCTGGCCGGTATCGCCTGATGGCCGAACCGGCAGGACTGGCCGGAGGCGAGTGCATAGAGGGTGCCAGCGGCGCCCTGTTCATCGAAGCGGGGGGAGGAGAGTCCGCCGTTGAGTTGTTCCTCGCCAATGAAATAGACATCCCCCAGCCGGGCGTTGGTCTGCTGCAGGTTGTCGGACATCAGCTCCATGACATTGGCGGTGATGAACTGCTGGTTGGCGTCCAGCTGGGCGAATACCGACGAGCCCCAGTCGATCAGGGCAATGTTTTCGGTTCTGGCGTCAAAGACCAGGTTGGAGGGTTTGATGTCGCCATGCACGATGGGACGTCCGCCCGCGCTGGCGCCGCTGCGCAGGTTGCGCAGGATATCGGCGAGCTGGTCGG
This sequence comes from Marinobacter sp. C7, assembly GCF_022343555.1. Lineage (GTDB taxonomy): Bacteria > Pseudomonadota > Gammaproteobacteria > Pseudomonadales > Oleiphilaceae > Marinobacter. Next base: position 791,012 of record NZ_JAKQZH010000002.1, read on the forward strand.
CGATGCGGATCACCAGTCTCGGTTTCAGGCGGCCTTCCTGCAGCGAGACTTCCTCCAGGTTGATGCCGGCGGCCCGTTCCATGACGAGGATGGGCTGGTTGCGGGCCCGTTGGTAGGCGATCAGCCGTGGTACCCGTGGGTGGCGGACCTGTTCGAGAATGAAGGCTTCGTCCTCGAGCCGGTCCTGCAGGTGTTGGGGCAGGTTGATGCGGGTGAACTTGAAAACGTGCTCCGGGCCTGAGTGACCGTTCCCCGGCAGCTTGCCGGCGAACACGAAGCCGTAGGCGCCCTTGCCGATCAGTTCGATGTCCCGGTAACCCAGCTGGCGGAGCTGGGCGGCGCACAGCGCCACCCAGTCCTTGAGCTTCTTGGCATCGTCATGGCTGAGCAGATAGATCGACTGCTCTTCAGGTATATAGAACTGCTGAAGCTCGGTCTTCTGCTCCATAACGCCCGTCAGCCCAGATGCAGCAGCATGGATTGCGGCGATTCCAGGTAGCCTTTCCAGCGGTTGCAGAAGCGCGCAATGGTGCCGCCGTCGATGATGCGGTGGTCGCCCGCCCAGCTCACCGTCAGGATCGCACGTTCCACCACGTTGCCATCGGCATCGAAGCGCGGAAGTTTCTGGGTCCGGCCCAGGGCGACGATGGCCACTTCCGGCGGGTTGATAATGGGGGAGGCGTAGGTGCCACCCAGCGCGCCAATGTTGGAGATGGTGATGGTGCCGCCCTTGAGGTCGTCCTGGCTGACACGGCCCGAGCGCGCGGCCTCGGTCAGGCGGGTGACTTCATCGGCCACGCCCAACAGGGTCAGGCTTTCCACGCCCTTCACGTTCGGCACCATCAGACCGGCCTTGCTGTCCACGGCCATGCCGATGTTGCACTGGGGCTGGTAGTGGATCTCCGTGACCTCGTCATTGAGGCGACTGTTGAGCACCGGGAATTCGCGGATCGCCAGGGCCATGGCCTTCATGAAGAAGGGCATCAGGGTCAGCCGCGAGCCGCGAGCCTCGGCTTCGGGCTTGAGCTGTTCGCGCAGGACGAGCAGGTCAGTGACATCGATGTCCTCACTGTAGATGAAGTGGGGAATCGTGGTTGCTGATTGCACCATGCTGCGGGCCATCGCCGCCCGGACGCCCCGGATCGGTTCCACCCGTGCTTCCAGCTCGCGCTCCGGTTTCCGGTGCTCGCCGGCAGCCTGTGCCGACGGTGCTTCACCGGCAGGTTGCCTGGGTTCCGGGGCGGGCTTGGGCTGGTCGAGATGGGCCAGAACATCGGCCTTCAGTACCCGGCCATCCTTGCCGGAGCCCTCGATGTCGGCCAGGTCCAGGTTGTGCTCCCGCACCAGGCGGCGCACGGCCGGGCTGGCGGGAATCCGGGGACGGTTGCCGGTGGCCACCGGTCTGGCCGGTGCCGGTGCGCTTTCCGGGGCCGGTCTTGACTCAGTCCGGGCCTCGGCCGGCTCGTCCCTGTCTCTGGGGATGAAGGCGAACAGCGGGGAATGCACCCGGGCCATTTCCTGTTGCTTGTGGTAAAGCTTGGTCACTCGGCCGGCCTTGGGGGCGGTGATCTCGACCATGGCCTTGTCGGTCATCACATCGACCACCGGCTGGTCTTCCTCGATCTCGTCGCCTTCGGCCACACGCCATTCCACCACCTCGCACTCGACGATACCCTCGCCGATGTCCGGCAGGATGAAGTCCTCGGTGACGTCGCCGGCGCCAGTTTCACCTGCTGGGGCGGGCTCCGGCGCTGCCGGTGCCTCGTCGCCGGTGTCCGCCGGCTGTTCTGCGGGCGCGGAGCCCTGTCCGGCCTCGCCATCCACCTCCACCAGCTCAAACAAAGGGGCGTGGACTTTCGCGATGTCGCCTTCCTTGTGGTACAGGCGGGTCACCTTGCCCTTGTACGGTGCCGGGATTTCCACCAGGGCCTTGTCGGTCATCACCTCGGCCACCGGCTGGTCTTCCTCGATGATGTCTCCCTCGGCGACCAGCCATTTGACCAGTTCGCACTCCACGATACCTTCGCCGATATCGGGCAGTATAAAATCACTCATGATTGCTCTCCTGTCCTGATATCAACCTAGAAGTCCACACTCGACCTGATGGCCTCGAAGACCTTCAGGTGATTGGGCAGGTGCTCTTTCTCCAGCACCAGCGGGAAGGGCGTGTCCATCCCGGTGACCCGTGCGATCGGGGATTCCAGGTACAGGAAGCAGCGTTCCTGGATCGTCGCTGCGATTTCGCCGGCGAAACCACCGGTCAGTGGCGCTTCATGGGTAACCACCAGGCGCCCGGTCTTGAACACCGAGTTCGCCACGGTCTCCACGTCCCAGGGCAGGATGGTTCGCAGATCGATGATTTCGCAGGAAATGCCATCTTTCTCCGCCATGTCGACGGCCTGTTCGATCACCTCCATCTGCGCACCCCAGCCCAGCACGGTCACATCCGTGCCTTCCTTGAGGACTTCTGCTTCGCCCAGCGGCAGCCGGTAGTCCTCGTCGGGCACTTCGCCGACGGAGGCACGATAGAGCCGTTTGGGTTCGAAGAACAGGGTCGGGTTGGGATCGTGGATGGCTCCCAGCAGCAGGCCTTTGGCCTGGTGAGGGTTGCGCGGAACGACAATCTTCAGCCCGGGCGTGTGTGCGAAGTACGCCTCCGGCGACTGGGAGTGGTAAAGCCCGCCGGCGATGCCGCCACCGTACGGCGCGCGAATGGTCAGCCCGCCGACATTGAACAGGTTGCCGGAGCGATACCGGAACTTGGCGGATTCGTTCACGATCTGGTCGAAGGCCGGGAAGATGTAGTCGGCAAACTGGATCTCGGCCACGGGCACGGAGCCCTGGGCAGCCAGACCGTTGGCGAAACCGATGATGCCCTGTTCCACCAGTGGCGTGTTGAAGCAGCGCGCCTTGCCGTATTTCTGTTGCAGGTTGCTGGTGGCCCGGAAGACACCACCGAAGACGCCGACGTCCTCACCGAAGCACAGCACCCGCTCGTCGGCGGCCATGGCGGTGTCCAGGGCGTTGTTAATGGCCTGAAGCATGTTCATCTGTGTCATCTCAGGCCCCTCCCTTGGCGTGTTCGGCGCTCTTGGGGTAGGCGTCCGGATAGCGGCGGATGTGCGCCTTCAGTTTCTCGAACTGCTCGGCCAGCACCGGCGGCACCTCGTCGTAGACGTCGCTCACCAGCGATTCCAGCGGGGGTGGCGGGCGTTTCTGGGCCCGTTTCATGGTCTCCAGCACCTCCCGGCGCATGGTTTCCTGCAGCTGTTTCTCATCGTCTTCGCTCCACCACTTCTTGCGCTCGAGCCAGAGTCGCATGCGCAGGATGGGGTCTTTCTCGCGCCAGACAGCCTCTTCGTCCTTGCTGCGATAGCCGGACGGGTCGTCAGAAGAGGAATGGGCGGCCAAGCGATAGCTCATGGCCTCGATCAGTACCGGGCGGTTGTGCTCCACCGCCAGGCTGCGGGCGGCCCTGGTAGCCTCGTGCATGGCCAGGACGTCGTTGCCGTCCACACGGATGACATCCATCTTGTAGCCGTAGGCCCGGGGTGCCACACCGTCGGCTGCGAACTGTTCGGCAGCCGGAGTGGAAATGGCATAGCCATTGTTGCGGCACAGGAAAATGACCGGGACCCGCTGCACGGCGGCCATGTTCAGGGCAGCGTGGAAATCACCTTCCGAGGCCGCACCTTCGCCGAAATAGGTAATAGTGCAGTTACCTTCGCCCGCCAGTTTCTGGCCGTAGGCGTAACCGGTGGCCTGGGGGATCTGGGTGGCCAGGGGTGATGAGATGGTCATGTAGTTCAGCTTTTTGGAGCCGTAGTGCACGGGCATCTGGCGACCCTTGCCGTAGTCCAGTTCATTGCCGAACAACTGGTTCATGAATTCATCAATGGTGAAGCCCCGATAGGCGAGGGCACCCTGTTCCCGGTACTGCGCCATGATCATGTCGGCGTCATCCAGGGCTGCGGCACTGCCGATGACGGCGGCTTCCTCGCCGGTGCACTGCATGTAGAAGCTCAGTCGGCCCTGTCGCTGGGCGGCGAGCATGCGCTCATCCAGGATCCGGGTCGTAACCATCGTCCGGTAGATGCGCAGGGCTTTGTCTTTGTCCAGTGCCGGCGCTTTGGCACCCTTGTACAGGGAGCCGTCCTGCTTGAGCAGTTTAAAGGTGGGAATACGAAACTCTGCTCCGTCGGTAAAAACCGGGGAGTAAACAACCTTGGATCTTGTTGTTGTCATAATCCTCTTCCTGGGGTAGTGGCCTGAGGAACACGGCTCCCCTTGTGGGGGTGCCGATCACTTAAGTGTAGACAATCCGACAGAGTCTGGTGCGACCTGACGGAGTCATCTGATGCTTACCTTAACGTAAACTGCGGGATTCGGGTAGACCCCTTACGGAGTTTCCTTGATCGGGGCGGCTATTCGGGTGGCTGCAGGCGGGAAGGCGAAAGGTTAACGAGAGTGTTGGCATCGCCAATACCAACCTCGCCGTCCTGAATCGTACACTGCAGGTTCATGGTGCGCTCGGCCAGGCCGGCCAGGGCCTCGGTGCCCTCCTGGGGCAGGTTGATCACGGTCAGGTTGTTGAAGCGAGCGAGCTTGTTGTGGTGTTTGTCCCACCACAGGGAGACGGCCCGTCCGCCGTAGGTGTACAGCACAACCTTTTGGGCACGGTTGCATGCCTTGCGCAGTCGGCTTTCGTCCGGCAGGCCCAGTTCAATCCAGAGTTCGATCTCGCCGCTGAGGCTTTTTCGCCAGAGCTCCGGTTCGTCGTCGGTGCTCAAGCCCCGGGTGAATTCAAGGTGCTCGTCGGCATTGAGGACAAAGGCAAGCAGACGGACCATCATGCGTTCGTCGGTCTCGGAAGGATGCCGCGCCAGGGTCAGGTGATGGTCGGCGTAGTAGTGCCGGTCCATGTCGGCGATGTTGAGCGTGGCCTTGAAGACGGTTGCTTTGAGTGCCATGAGCGTCCTGTGTTGGTATCAAGATGTCTGTTTGCGCTAGTGTAATGCATTCCTTCCCGGTTGAGCGTGAACGCATGGCGATGTTGCGTGGTTTTCTGGTATTGGTGCTGTTTTTTCTCCTTGGTGAATCCCTGCGGGTACTGTTCGCCTTGCCGGTAAGTGGCGGGGTACTCGGAATGGTAGTCATTACACTCACCTTGATGGTCAAAGGCAGTGTCAGCGATGATCTGGCGTCAGCCAGTCAGGGCCTGATCTCGGTGCTGGTGCTGCTGATCATGCCCGGTGTGGTCGGCGTGTTCTTTACCGCCGATCAGTTTTCAGGCCAGTGGCTGGCGGTTGCCGCAGCCTTGCTGGTCGGTACTTTTCTGAGCGTACTCACGACCCTGGTATTAATGAAGCTGGTAACGGTGAAGGGAGAGCGCCATCGTGAGTGAGCTGTTCGACCGCCTCGGGGCCTTGGCGGATACCCTTGCTGCCACGCCGATTCTCGCCATTGGGCTGACTCTGGGCGCCTTTTTTGCCGGTAACTGGCTGTTCGCCCGCATCGGCCGGCCTTTGTGGCTGCCGCCGGTGTTGTTGTCCGCGTGTCTGCTGTCCGGAGTGATCGCCATTCTTGCCATCGATTACCAGGCCTACCAGCGGGGCGCAAGCTGGCTGACGGTTCTCCTGGGGCCGGCCACGGTCGCTCTCGGGATTCCGCTGTACCAGCAGATGCACCATATCCGTGCCATGTGGCGCCCGATTGCGGTGACCTTGCCAATTGCCGCCACCCTGGCTGCGGCCTACGCCCTGGTCATTGCCTGGGCGCTGGGGGCCACACCGGAGGTGCTGGCGTCGCTGGCGCCCAAGTCGGTGACCGCGCCCATCGCCATTGGCATTACCGAACAACTTGGAGGGGCGGTGCCTCTGATGATGGGTGGGCTACTGATTACCGGGGTCGTCGCCACCCTCTTTGTTGACATGCTCGCACGTCTGCTGCCGGTCAGGGACGAACGTATCCTGGGCTTCGCCCTCGGTCTGAACGGTCATGCCATCGGGACGGCCCGGGCATTTGCCATCAGCCACACCGCCGGAGCCTTCGCTTCTCTGGGTATGGGGCTGACCGGTGTTTTCACCGCGGTGATCCTGCCGCTCGTGGGATCGGGCATTTTTAATACCGGCTAGAACGGTGCCCCTGCTCATGGTTTTCGGCTCGTTCCGTTAACGCCTGTACCCGAAACTGGTATATCGCCAGCAAGGGGGTATCCTTAATAGACCAAACAATAACAAGCGCTGATCCATACGGATACAGGGCCGCTGGAAAGGGGGACGCCATGGGCGATGTGTTCTCGGGGCTCTCAGATTGGTTTGATTTGACGTTCATGGGGCATGGCCATTGCTATCTCTGGCGCTCCGACCTTGTGCTGCTGCACTCTATATCTGACAGTCTGATTGCCGGGGCCTATTTCACGATTCCGCTTGCACTCTATGTGCTTATATACAAGCGGAAGGACATCGAATATCAATGGATGTTCGTGCTCTTTGCCGTCTTCATTTTTTCCTGCGGCCTGACCCATTTGATGGCCGTCTACAACATCTGGAACGGGGCTTATTACGTTTCCGGAATTCTGAAGGCACTGACAGCCGTCGTTTCTGTGCTTACCGCCGCACTCATCTGGCCTCTTATACCCAAGGCGCTAGCGTTGCCTCGCCCCATAGAACTCCAGGCCGCAAACCAGAAACTGCAGGGCGAAATCGCGCGCCGGAGCCTTTCGGAGAACCACCTGGAGAAGGTTCGGGTTGAGTTGGAACGTCGTGTTGAGGAATTGACGCTCACCAAGGAGCGTCTGGAACAGGAAATCGAGCGTCGTCATGCGCTGGAGCTACTGGAGCGCGAGAAAACCGAGGCTTTGCGGAGATCCAACGAGGATCTGGAGCAATTCGCGTTTATCGCCTCCCATGATCTGAGAGAACCGCTGCGTAAGCTGCTGGCCTTCACGCAACTACTGATGACCGGAAAGTATGGTCAATTCAATGAGAAAGGCGAGCAGTTTGTCCGCTACATCCGGGAGGCGGCTGTCCGCATGGATGCGTTGCTGAACAGTCTGCTCCATTACAGCCGTATCAGTTCCAGCCCTGAAGGTGAGGAGGATATCCCTCTCGGGAAGGTGGTCGGTGACGCATGCAGGGACCTTCAGCTAAGAATTGAAGAGAGTGGTGCGTCGGTGCAGATCGATGAGTTGTGTCAGGTACATGGCAATGCCGCCCAGCTGAGGCAACTGATCCAGAACCTGCTCGGTAACGCTCTCAAATATCGTGCGCCTGGTGTGCCACCGGTGATTCGTATCTATAGCGAAGAGGACCCTGACCTTGGCCGGTGCAAGGTGTGTGTCGCCGATAACGGTATCGGCTTTGATATGGCCTACAGCGATCAGATTTTTGATGTCTTCAAGCGATTGCATGGCCGGGGGGAATATGAGGGGACCGGCATGGGGCTGGCGATCTGCAGAAAGATCGTGGAACGGCACGGGGGGCGTATCTCGGTACAAAGTGAGGAGGGCAAAGGCACGGAGTTCTGTTTTGATCTGCCCCTGGCCCGGGGGGAGAGGGGAGAATCATGAAACCGGTCACTATCCTCATGGCGGACGACGATCCGCTGGACCAACTCCTGACCAGGGAGGCTTTCGAAGAGGCGAAGGCCCTCAATCCACTGTATTTTGTCGAGAATGGCCTGGAGCTGATGCGTTACCTGCGTCGTGAGTCTCCCTACGAAGACAAGGAACGTTACCCGACACCCGGGATCGTCCTGCTCGATCTCAACATGCCCAAAAAAGATGGCCGGGAATGCCTCCGGGAAATCCGGAGTGATCCGGAGCTTCAGCACCTGCCGGTCGTAGTCATGACCACTTCCAGCCGGGAGGAGGAAGTCTTCCAAAGCTATGATCTGGGGGCCAACTCCTACATAACCAAACCGGTTGATTTTGAAAAGCTGGTGGCCCAGATCCAGGCCTTCAATACATACTGGTGTTCGATCGTGGAGTTGCCTGATGATTGATCATGACAAAAGTATCCGGGTTCATGTTGTCGATGATGACCCCGCGGATTTTCTGATCATCGACGAATTGCTGGGGCAATCGACGCGGTTCCGGTATGAGATCAATCATATCAGTGATATCAGTGAAGCCCGTCAGGAGCTGATCGATCCACAGTGCGATGTGTTTCTTCTTGATTTCTTTCTTGGGGCAAAAACGGCCCGTGACCTGTTGGTGGAAGCGCGCAAGCTTCACTGTCCGGCGCCAATCGTCGTCCTGACCGGAGTGGAGTCGGGCGCGCTCGATGATGAGGTGATCCAGCTTGGCGCCGCGGATTTCCTGCCCAAGAGCGACATCACGCCGTCGCTGCTTGAACGCACCATTCGTCATGCTATTCAGCACAAGCGGGCAGAGCTTGAACTGGAGAAGATGGTCAAGCGAGACCCCCTGACAGGTCTGGGAAACCGGCTTCTGTTCGAGGAGATCCTTGAGAGTTCGCTGGCGAGATGCAAGCGCGCTGGCACCAAGCTGGCTGTGCTGTTCATGGATCTCGATCGGTTCAAGGAGATCAATGACTCACTCGGCCACCCGACCGGAGACCTTTTGCTTCTGCTCATCGCTGACCGACTCCGGGCGGTCATTCGTGAGGCCGATTTTATTGCCCGGATCGGCGGTGACGAGTTCACCATACTGATCGACGATCTGCATGATGCCCAGGATGCTCTCAGCGTGGCGCGCAAGATAATCCATGCCGTGTCCCAACCCTCCGCAATAGGAGGGCATGAGCTGAATGTCTCGGCAAGCATCGGGATGGCTCTTTTCCCCGAGAATGGAGACGCGCCGATCAAACTGATGCAGAAAGCGGATATCGCCTTGTATGAGGCCAAGCGGAAAGGGCTGAACAAGGTTCAGTGTTTTACTTCAAACCTGCAGACCCAGCTTGAGAAGCATCTGAACATCGAGAAAGGTCTGCGGTATGCCCTGGAACACAACCATTTTGAATTGATGCTCCAGCCTCAATGGAATCTCAGCGATCGCCGTATTTTCGGTTTTGAGGCGCTGATTCGATGGCGGTTTGGTTCGGATCTGGTTTCACCGTCGGACTTCATTTCGGTGGCCGAGAAAACCGGATTGATCGTACCTATCGGTGAATGGCTTCTCCTCTCGGCCTGTCGTTACCTCAAGAAATGGCAGGAGCTGGGGGTAACCCAATACCGAATTGCGATAAATGTGTCCCCGCTGCAACTGAAATCCGGTTATTTCATAGAGACAATGCAGTCCGCGTTGAACTCGACCGGCATAAATCCTGAGCTTCTTGAGGTAGAGATTACAGAGGACAGTCTGCTGGACGGCCACGAAGAGAATACCAAGGTGCAGCAGGATCTGATGCGAATCCGGGAGCTGGGGGTCAAGATTGCCATTGACGATTTTGGGACAGGCTATTCATCGCTCCGATATCTTCGTCAGTTTCCGGCAGACGTCGTGAAGATTGATAAGAGCTTTGTTTCGGGCAATGGGGGGGAGGCTCTCTCCGAACCGGAAATCTGTCGCGCAGTTGTCACCATGGCTGATTCGCTTGGCATGGAGGTTTTGGCGGAGGGAATTGAAACCATTCCCCAACTCACACGTTTAAGGGCTATGGGATGCCGGTTGGGCCAGGGTTACCTGGTCTCTGAGCCACTCGCTTTTGACGAAGCGACGCAGTGGGCACTGGCCGGTGAAGCGGTTTCCAGATAGGTGGTTCCTTCCGGAATCGCACAGGGAGAGAGCATGGCCTTTTTAAAAAGACGGATGTTCAACGTTTGGCTCATTGCGTCAGGCCAGTCGAGAGCTGATCTGGAAGAGGCGTTGCGGGGCCATGCCCTCGGGCACAATCTGACCGTCATCCCGGATGAGACCGCGTTCGATGTCCTGGCCAGGGATATCGACCGAGACGCGGACAGGTTTCCCAATCTCCTGATGTATCTGGTTCGGGACAGCGCGCAGGCGCCTCCGGATTTCCTCCACAAGCTCAAGGCTTCAGCCGACTTCCGCCACGTCCCGGTCATCGTTTTCCACACCGGGCGGATTGTGCCGGATATCAAACACCTCTACTCGCTTGGAGCGGCATCTGTGATTCGGGTGCCCATCAAGTTTCACGGTCTGGTTTCGGTGATGAGGACCATTGAGGCCTACTGGTTCAATGTGGCTTCTCCGCCTCCTATCGACGGGCCCTTGCGTACTGCCTGGGCACGACACGTTCAACCCCTCTGATTTGTAAAGAATTTTTCCTGGTGCGTTGAGCACCGAATCAGGTCATTCACCTGGCGAATAACTCCATGTCGCAATTTCGATTGCCGTAAGGGTTTCCCGAGACTAGCTTGTTGCCCAGGCAATCGGCGCCATTGTGCGCCGATGTTCCGTGAAAATTCCTAAAACAGCGACGGAAAACGCGATGAAAAAACTGATTGCAGCATTTGTCGGTTCCATGGCCCTGGCCGCGGCACCGGTGGCCTTGTCCGCCGAGGCAACCAAGGAACTGAAGATGGCGTACGACGCCGACCCCGTGACCCTCGATATCCATGAGCAGTTGTCAGGCGGCATCCTGCAGCTGTCCCACATGACCTTCGATCCGCTGCTGCGCTGGACGCAGGATCTGGGCTTTGAGCCCCGCCTGGCCGAGAGCTGGGAGCGTATTGACGAGAACACCATGCGCTTCAAGCTTCGCGAAGGCGTGAAGTTCCACTCCGGCAATGAGCTGACCACGGCCGATGTGAAGTTCACCTTCGATCGCCTCAAGGAAAGCCAGGACTTCAAGGCCATCTTCAAGCCTTTCAGCGGCATCAACGTGATTGATGACTACACCTTCGAGCTGGTGACCAGTGAGCCATACCCGCTGCTGTTGAACACCGCCACTTACATTTTCCCGCTGGACAGCGAGTTCTACAGTGGCCAGACCGAGGACGGCAAGGACAAGAGCGCCATCCTCAAGCACGGCAACTCTTTTGCCTCCGAAAACCTTTCCGGTACCGGTCCCTACACCGTTGCCGAGCGAAAGCAGGGCGTGCGGGTCGAATTCGAGCGTTTTGATGACTACTGGGATTCCGAGTCCCCGGGTAACGTCGGCAAGATCGTGCTCACCCCGATCAAGGAAAACGCCACCCGGGTGTCCGCCCTGCTGTCCGGCGGTGTCGACTTCATCGCTCCGGTACCGCCCAACGATCTGGAGCGGATCAAGCGTGACAACAGCACCAACCTGGTCACCATGAGCGGTACCCGCATCATCCTGTTCCACATGAACCAGGAAAGGGTCGAAGCCTTCAAGAACCCGAAGGTGCGTCAGGCTATTGCCTACGCCATCAACCAGGAGGGCATTGCCGCCAAGATCATGAAGGGCTTCGCCACCCCGGCTGCCCAGATGTCTCCGGCGGGCTACCAGGGGCATAACGAGTCGCTTACCCCGCGGTTCGATGTCGCCAGGGCCAAGGAGTTGATGAAAGAGGCCGGCTATGAGGACGGATTCACCATTACCATGATGGCGCCGAACAACCGCTACGTGAACGATGACAAGATCGCCCAGGCGGTGGCCGCCATGCTGGCCCGCATCAACATCAAGGTGGATCTCAAGACCCTGCCGAAGGCCCAGTACTGGCCTGAGTATGACAACCGCGCTGCGGACATGATGATGATTGGCTGGCACGCGGATACCGAGGACTCGGCCAACTTCTACGAGTTCCTGACCTTCTGCCCGGATGCCGACAGTGGCGCCGGCCAGTACAACGCCGGCAACTACTGCAACCCGGAGATCGATGCGCTGGTTGAGAAAGCCAACGTCGAGACCGACCTCGACAAGCGTGCCGCCATGCTGAAGGACGTGGAGCAACGCCTGTATGACGACGCTGCTTTCATCCCGCTGCACTGGCAGGACCTGGCCTGGGCGGCGAAGCAGAACGTGAAGATCGAGCCGGTGCTCAACGTGATGAACTTCCCGTACCTGGGTGACCTGGTCGTGGAGTAACCGCCTTTAACGGCAGGCCGGCACCGGCATGAAACGGTGCCGGCCTTTTGTTTGCAAGTCTTATCCGGAAAATTTCCATGTTAGCGTTTTTGGTTCAGCGGATTTCCCAGGCATTGCTGGTCATGTTTGTGATCAGCGTGATCGCCTTTGCCATCCAGGATGGTCTCGGGGACCCGCTTCAGGAAATGGTGGGCATGTCCGTCTCGGAAGAAGAGAGGGAAGCCATTCGCGAGGAGCTCGGCCTGAACGACCCGATGGTGGTTCAGTACCTCCGGTTTGCCGGTAACGCATTGCAGGGCGACCTGGGCAATTCCTACTTCTACAGCAAGCCGACCCTGGAGGTGATCGCCGAGCATCTGCCCGCGACCCTGGAGCTGGTCATCGGCGCCAGCCTGATTATTGTGTTTCTTTCGGTCCCGATCGGTGTCTATGCCGCGATCCGACCCCAGGCATGGCTGTCCAAATTCTTCATGGGTGTCAGCACCGTGGGTATCTCCATCCCGGTGTTTCTGACGGCCATCGTGCTGATCCAGCTGTTTTCCATCGGTGTCAGGGTAGAGTGGTTCCCGGCAGATACCGGCTGGGGCCAGTGGCTGAACGGATTCTTCACCACCGAGGGCGGCCTGCCCTCCTATGGCCGCGGTGATGAATTGACCCATCTGTTCGGGACGTGGGAGTCCGGTTTCTTTACCGGCACCGGCCTGATGCACCTTGTACTGCCCTGTGTATCGCTGGCGTCGATCATGCTGCCACTGTTCATTCGCCTTATCCGGGCCGAGATGATGGAAGTCCTGCAAAGCGACTACATCCGTTATGCCCGGGCAAAGGGGCTGGGTGCCGGCCGCATCAACTTCCTGCATGCGCTCAAGAACACCATGCTGCCGGTGATCACCGTGGGTGGTGTGCAGATCGGCATCATGGTCGCGTACACCATTCTCACCGAAACCGTGTTCCAGTGGCCGGGCGTGGGCCTGATGTTCCTGGAGGCGATCACCCGTAGCGATATTCCGCTGATCGTCGCCTACCTGATGGTGGTGGGCCTGATTTTCGTGATTACCAACACCGTGGTGGATCTGGTCTATGGCCTGGTGAACCCCACCGTCAAACTGACAGGTAAGAAAGCATGACAACGGCAACGGTTTCCCGCTGGGACCGCTTCCGCGAGTCCTTCTTCTGGTACAGCTTCAAACGCGACAAGGTGGCCATTGCCAGCTTTGCCGTGCTGTTGCTGATGGTGCTGGCGGCGGTTTTTGCGCCGCTGCTGGCACCCACCGATCCCTATGATCTCGCGCAGATCAACATCATGAATTCCGAGTTGCCGCCGGTGGGCCTCGATGGCGCGGATTCAGCCTTTCCCCTGGGCACCGACGCCCAGGGCCGGGACCTACTCTCAACCATTCTGTATGGCACCCGGGTGTCGCTGATGATTGGCTTCGGCGCGGTGGTTCTGCAGGCGTTTCTCGGCATCCTGTTCGGACTGCTGGCAGGCTACCTGGGTGGCAAGGTCGATGCGATCCTGATGCGCATCGCCGATGTGCAGCTGTCGTTCTCCACGTTGATGGTGGCGATCATTGTCGGCGCCGTGTTCAAGGCGAGCTTTGGCAACCTGATGTTCGGCGAGATTGCCATCTACATGCTGATCTTCATCATCGGCGTCGCCGAATGGCCGCAGATCGCCCGCACCGTGCGTGCCTCGGTGCTGGCGGAGAAGAAGAAAGAATACGTGGACGCGGCCAAGGTCATGGGCTTTGGCACCCGCCGGATCATGTTCCGGCATATCCTGCCGAATACCCTGTCACCGATCTTCGTCATCGCCACGGTGCAGATTGCCAACGCCATCATCTCCGAGGCGGCGCTGTCCTTCCTCGGGCTGGGCATGCCGGAAACCCAGCCGTCGCTGGGTTCGCTGATCAAGTCCGGTTTTGACTACATCCAGAGCGGTTCCTGGTGGATCACCCTGATCCCCGGGCTGGTGCTGGTGGTGCTCGTGCTGGTCATCAACCTGTTGGGTGACTGGTTGCGGGATGTCATGAACCCACGACTGTACAAGGGGTAACACCATGGCACTGTTGGAAGTCAAAAATCTGGATGTGCGCTTTGCCGTGCGCGGCGGTGACCTGACCGCCTTGCGGGGCATCAGCTTCACCCTGGACAAGGGCGAGCGCCTGGGCCTGGTGGGGGAGTCCGGCGCCGGTAAATCGGTGGCGGCTTTCTCCGTTCTCAATCTGATCGCCAAGCCCGGCTACATTGCCGGCGGGCAGATCCTGTTCGAAGGCAAGGATCTGGCAGCCATGAGCGAGCGTGAGTTGCGCAAGATCCGTGGCAACCGCATCGCCATGATCTTTCAGGATCCGATGATGACCCTGAACCCGGTACTCACCATCGGTACCCAGATGGTCGAGGCCATTCTGGCGCAACGGAAGATCAGCAAGAAAGAAGCGCGGGCGATCGCCCTCGACCGGTTGCAGAAGGTACAGATCCCGTCGCCGGAGAAACGCCTCGACCAGTATCCCCATGAGTTGTCTGGCGGTATGCGCCAGCGGGTGATCATTGCTATTGCGCTGCTGCTCGATCCGGAAATTATCATTGCCGACGAGCCTACCACCGCCCTGGACGTGACGATCCAGGCTGAGATCATGGACCTGTTGCTGAACCTGTGCGAGCAGGAGAATGTGGCGCTGATGCTGATCACCCATGATCTCGGAGTGGTTTCCCAGGTTACCCAGCGGATGCTGGTTATGTACTCCGGTCGTATCATCGAACAGGGCCCGACCCGGGAAATCATCAACGATGCCCAGCATCCGTACACCCAGGGCCTGATCAACGCGCTGCCACAAATGGGTGAACCGGGAGAGCGGCTATTCCAGATTCCCGGTTCCATGCCGTCCCTGAAGAATGTGCCGTCGGGCTGCCCGTTCCACCCCCGGTGCAACTTCGCCACCGAACAGTGCAAGCAGTCGATGCCGGAGTATGTGCGTTCGGGCAACGTGGATGTGGCCTGTTACGAAGTCGCCAACCTGATTGAGCAGGAGAAACGCATGCAGGAGGCCGAATCATGACCTCCCCATTGGTAAGTATTCGCGGGCTGGAGAAGCGTTTTGACCTGTCCGGCAGTCTGCTCGAGCAGATCACCTTTGAGGGCGGACGCTTCCGGCGCAAACAGGAAGCCGTTCATGCCATCAATGGCGTCGACCTGGAAGTGCAGAAGGGCGAAGCCCTGTGCGTGGTGGGTGAGTCCGGCTGCGGCAAGTCCACGGTCGCCCGCACGGTCATGGGGCTGCTTTCCCCCAGCGCCGGCGAGATCCATTACGGCGGCCAGCGCATTGACAATCTGGATGGCAAGGCGGCGCTGCCGTATCGGCGCAAGATGCAGATGATCTTCCAGAACCCCTATGCCTCCCTGAATCCGCGCATGACCATCCAGCAGACCCTGGAAGAGCCCATCCGCTTTCATCATCCGGACTGGTCGACGATCCAGGTGCGGGACAAGATCCACGAGGTAATGCATTCGGTGGGGATCGATCCGGACTGGGGCAGCCGTTTCGGCCACGAGTTCTCCGGTGGCCAGCGCCAGCGGATTGCCATTGCCCGGGCACTGGCGGTGGACCCGGAGTTTATCGTGGCGGACGAGCCGATTTCCGCGCTGGACGTGTCCATACAGGCCCAGGTGCTGAACCTCCTGATGGATGCCCAGGAAAGTCGGGGGCTGACATACCTGTTCATTACCCACGATCTGGCGGTGGTGGAACATTTCGGCACCCGCGTGGCGGTGATGTACCTGGGGCGGGTGTGTGAGTTGGCGGATACTGCCACCCTGTTTGCCGCACCCCGGCATCCCTACACCCAGGCGCTGCTGTCTGCCATTCCCAAACTGGAGGATGACCGGCCCAGCCACATCCGCCTGAAAGGGGAGGTGCCGACCCCTGTGAACCTGCCATCCGGCTGTGTGTTCCATGGCCGCTGTCCCTACGCGAATGATCGGTGCCGGCAGGAAGTACCCCGGCTGATCGCCACCGATGGCGGTACCCAGGTGGCCTGCCACGCCGTGGAAGAGGGGCGTTTGTAACGGGTGCGTTGAGGTAGGCTATGATGCCTGCAGTTATGCACGGACCATTTCAACCGCTGATCCTCAGGGAGATCCATGGAAGTACGCTGGCTGGAAGACTTTCTGGCGCTTGCCCGCACGCGCCATTTCTCGCGAGCTGCCGAGTTGCAGCACGTGAGTCAGCCCACGTTCAGCCGCCGGATCAAGCTGCTGGAAGAGGCCATGGGCACCACCCTCGTTAACCGCCAGAGCCTGCCGCTGTCGCTGACGCCGGCAGGAGAGGTGTTCCGGGAGTTGTGCGAACGCATCACCCGGGACGTGAGGGACACCAGGGATCGCATCGCGGCTCTTGAGGCGGAGGCTTCGGCACGAATCAGCGTCGGCTCCACCCAGGGGCTGTTTTCCCACTTCTACCAGGGTTGGGCCCGAGAGGTGGGCATTGCGGAACGCCTGCAACTCAATCTGAAAGCCACCAGCTGGGTCGGCGAGCAGTTTCTGGAGGCCCTGGAGAGTGGCGAGTGTGACCTGGTGCTGTGTTACTGGCATCCGGACCTGCCCTGGGGCGGACGGCTGACTGCCGACAATTTCGAGTGGCTCGTGGTGGCCCGTGAAGCCCTTGTGCCGGTCAGTATTGCCGACGAGCAGGGCCTCCCAAGATTCCCGCTGCCGGGTAACCCGGAGCAGCCGGTGCCGCTGATTGCCTACCACAATCGTGGTTTTCTGCAGTCCGCGATTGAAGGTCACCTCGGGCGGCAAAAACTGTCGGCCAACCTGCTGCCGCTGAACGAGAACACCCAGTCCGCCAGCATCAAGGCCCTGGTCAAGCAGGGCTTTGGCATGGGCTGGCTGCCACAACGGATGACCGAGAAAAGCGAGCAGTTCGGGAGCCTGGTGCGGGCCGGTGACGAGCGCTGGGACGTGCCCCTGGAAATACGCCTGATTCGCCAGCGTGATGCCCGCTCGGACGATCTTTTGAACCTCTGGAAACAACTGGAAGACTGACATGCCCCACGATGCCCTGCTGTCGCTGCAGCTCGATCACCTGAAAGAACTCCAGGCCCGGTATGAATCGGCGCTGGCGGACCAGGGATTCGACAGTCTGTTGATTGCCTCCGGCGCCGCCCCCTTCCGATACGGCGACGACCAGGCCTGGCATTTTCAGGGCTACGGTCCGTTCCTGCATTGGACCGGGCTGACGGGGCACGAACACTGCTGGTTGTGGATAAGGGAAGGGCATAAGCCGGTGCTATGGCTGCACGAGCCGGTGGATTTCTGGCACGCGAACCAACCCTTGCCGGAAGAGCCTTGGCAGGCGTTTATCGAGGTTCGCAGCAGCCAGTCGCCCAGGGCGCCGGTGCTCGATGACCCGGGCAGCCTGGCGGTCATCGGGGATCCGGACGTTATTGACTGCGTGCCCGGGGAGCCGAACCCGGAAAACCTGCTCAGGGCCCTGGATGAAACCCGGGTTCGCAAGACCCCCTATGAGATCGAATGCTTGGCGCAGGCCAATGCCGTGGCGTTGGTCGGCCACCGGGCTGCCCGGGATGCCTTTGCCGAAGGCGAGAGTGAGTTCGGCATCAGCCTGGCCTATCAGCATGCCACCCGGCAACGCGAGGCCGATGCGCCGTATCACAGCATTATCGGTCTGAACGACCATGCCGGTACCCTGCATTACCAGTATTACGACACCCGGCCGCCGGGGCATCCCCGCAGCCTGCTGATCGATGCGGGGGTCCGGTTCCGGGGCTATTGTGCCGACATCACCCGCACCACCGCCGGGCCCGGGGAGTCCCATTTTGCTGCCCTCATCCACGGTCTGGAGCGGCTCCAGCTCCGGCTGTGCGACATGGTGGCGCCGGGGGTGGAGTACATCGACATTCACCGGAAGGCCCACCAGGGCATCGCCGCCTTGCTCTCGGCCACCGGCCTGGTGACCGGCCTGGACGACCAGAGCATCGTGGAGCGGGGCATCACCCGGGTTTTCTTCCCCCACGGTATCGGTCACTTCCTCGGTGTGCAGGTTCACGACGTTGCCGGCAAACCGACGGCCCCGCCGGAGGATGCGCCCTTCCTGCGCCTGACCCGCAGACTTGAGACCGGCATGGTGGTGACCATCGAACCCGGACTCTATTTCATTCCCTCCTTGCTGGAACCGTTGCTGGAAGGGGAGCTGGGGCCGCACCTGGATCAGGATCTGATCAGGCGGTTGCGGGGCTGTGGTGGCATCCGTATCGAGGATAACGTCGTGGTGACCGGGACCGGAAACCGGAACCTGACCCGAGACGGTTAGCTCCGAAACACTCCGTTGCACAAAAGTAATCCACCGGGGTTGCAATTCCGGATGTGAATAACAATAATTATCACTAACTTTCATAACCGTTGGTGAGTTATTGCTATGTACGTTTGCCTGTGCCACGGGGTAACCGACCGGGAAATCCGCGAAGCAGCCGATAACGGCATCTCCTCCATGCGTCAGCTGGGCAAGGAACTGGGCGTTGGCACCCAGTGCGGCCGCTGTGCCTGCACAGCACGGGAAATCCTTCGGGAGAGCCGTTCGCCGGATTACCTTGCCCTGGCCAATATGCTCGCTCAACCTGCCTGACGGTACGTTATTGCCTCACTGTATTTTTCTCTTGTCCGATAAGGGGCTATCCTAAAAGGCTGATTCACCAAGTCATCAGGGAGCCCCGCTATGAAAGGCGACAAGAAAGTCATCCAATACCTCAACAAGGTCCTCGCCAACGAGCTGACCGCCATCAACCAGTATTTCCTCCATTCCCGCATGTACAAGGACTGGGGGATCAGCAAACTGGCCGCCAAGGAGTACGAGGAATCGATTGACGAGATGAAGCACGCCGATCAGCTGATCGAGCGCATCCTGTTCCTCGAGGGTCTGCCCAACCTGCAAGACCTGAACAAGTTGCTGATTGGCGAAAACGTCGAGGAAATGATTTCCTGCGATCTCAAGCTCGAGCAGATTGCCCATACCGATCTGAAAGAGGCAATCGCCTACTGCGAAGAGATCCAGGACTACACCAGCCGCCAGCTGTTCCGCAGCATCCTGGACAGCGAGGAGGAGCACATCGACTGGCTCGAGACCCAGCTGGAAATGATTGCCCAGATGGGTATCCAGAACTACATCCAGCTTCAATCCTCTGCTGCGGAGTAAACCCCGACAATGGACCTGTCCTGTTTCAAGGCATACGATCTGCGCGGCCGGGTGCCGGATCAGCTGAATCCGGTACTCGCCGAGAAAATCGGCCGGGCCTACGTGGAAGTGACCGGCGCAAAGAAAGTCATTGTCGGCTATGACATCCGCCTCTCCAGTCCCGAAATCGCCGAAGCCCTCAGTTCCGGCCTGATGGCCGCCGGCGCTAATGTATTCGACATCGGCCTGTGCGGCACCGAACAGGTGTACTTCGCCACCAGCCACTACCAGATGGACGGTGGCATCATGGTCACCGCCAGCCACAACCCCAAAGACCACAACGGCATGAAAATGGTCGGCCCCGAATCCCGGCCGATCAGCTCCGACAACGGCCTGAACGAGATCCGCGACCGCGTGCTCGAACCCTTTGCCGATGCCGCGGAGCAGGGCCGTTATGAGCCGCTGGAGGTGATGAGCGCCTATGTGGACCATCTTCTCGGCTATGTCGATGCCGGCTCACTCAAGCCCATGACCATCGTGTGCAACGCCGGTAATGGCGGCGCGGGCCTGGTGATCGACGAGCTGGAACAGCACCTGCCGTTCGAATTCATCAAAGTGCACCACCAGCCGGATGGCCACTTCCCGAACGGCGTGCCCAACCCGATTTTGCCGGAAAACCGCACCGCCACCGCCGATGCCGTCATCGAGCAGGGCGCCGCCATGGGCATCGCCTGGGACGGCGACTACGACCGCTGCTTCTTCTTCGACGAAAACGGCCGCTTCATCGAGGGCTACTACATCGTCGGCCTGCTGGCGGACCAGTTCCTGAGAAAGACCGGCGGCGGCAAAGTCATCCACGACCCCCGCCTCACCTGGAACACCCTCGACCTGGTCAAAGCTGCCGGCGGCGAAGCCATCGAAAGCAAAACCGGCCACGCCTTCATCAAACAACGCATGCGCGACGAAGACGCGGTCTACGGCGGCGAAATGAGCGCCCACCACTACTTCCGCGACTTCGCCTACTGCGACAGCGGCATGATCCCCTGGCTCCTGGTCGCCGAACGCCTGTGCCAGTCCGGCCAGACCCTGTCCTCGTTGATCGACGCCCGAATCGAAGCCTACCCGGCCAGCGGCGAAATCAACCGTACCATCGCGGATCCCCCCAAAGTGATCGCTGCAATCGAAGCCAAATACGGCGTTGGCGCCAAAAGCGTCAGCCACGTGGACGGTGTCAGCATCGAATTCGACGACTGGCGCTTCAACCTCCGGATGTCCAACACCGAACCGGTTGTGCGCCTGAACGTGGAATCGAGAGCGAATATCCCGCTGATGGAAGAAAAGACGGAAGAACTACTGGCGGAAATGGATCGACTGAACAAAGAAGGTTAACGAGAGCGGCTACCACCATCAGTCTGGGGCGAGGTGGCCGACACCACTGTCTGAAACTGTGCGGAGCCATGGATGGCGGAGCTCAAGCGTCACATGGACGTGCCGCAAGGAGCGTGTTTCAGACAGTGGTGTCGGCCACCTTGCCTTCCTCCGAAGTCTGCCTTTAGTGGATTTGCATCAGGTTTAGAGCCAGTCGTTCAACATAATCCCGATCCCGAACCTCTCAATCCGGTGGTTATAGTCAATCAGACTCTCCCCATACCCGTTGTAGTACTGGAAGAACCCCTTCAACGTCTCCCCCATCGGAAAACTGTATCCGAACTCCAGCGACGTCCGGTTATCGGACCGCAGATTATTCATCAGACGCAATGAGAACGTCCGGTCCTCGGTCAGCTTATACACCAGCTGATAATTAGCATGACCCAGATACCGCTCGATATCGGCATTGTCGTCGTTACTGTTCTCCGGAATCCGGTACCAGGGTTGCACCATGAAGAGCCAGCGTCCGTAACTGTAGGCCGCCCCGCCCACAATCCGGTTCCAGCTCCGGGAGCGCGGTTCGGACTGACCGTTGGACTGGTGGCTGAAACCGATCGTTACGCCATTCAGGGTGCCCGGACCAAGATCCCAGTCGGTCTGGTAGCGCAGGAAAATCTCCGGTTCGTAATTGGTTTCCCGGAAGGGGGCGGAGTCATCCCGGTTGTAGACCTGCCAGTAGGATTGCTGGGTATAGCCAAACCACAGGGTAGTGCGATCCTCCAGAAGACCGGTCAGCAGCGGTACCTTGAAACTGATCTGGTATTTGGCCTCCTCGTTCCGGAGCTCGTAATCATATCCCGTCGTGCCCAGGCGCGGGCTGGCTGGCGTGGCGTTCGGATCATCCGCCCAGGTGATCGGCAGGATGTAGGTCGGGCGATGGCCCACAAAACTGCCCGAAAACGAGAAGATGGCCTTTTCCGTGGCTACATACTGCTCCAGCAGGGAATTCATGACACTGTCATCGTCCTCCGGGAGCTCCGAATCCTCGAGGCTGTCTCTGTCTGCCAGTGGCATTTCCTCGCTTACGACTTCCTCGGCCTGCTCCTGCTCGCCCTCGCTGGCGGACTGCCTTTCCTCATCCGTACCGAACACCCGATCGAAACAGGCCAGCCTGCGGAGCCCGTTCCCGATAAGCGCACATTGGTCTGCGGATAACGCCTCCGACGGTTCGTTGCCGGTCGGCTGAGCCAATGCCGCGGGGCCGGTCAGGGCCGTGAGACAGAGGCTCAATCCGGTGTTCCGCAGCCAGGCGTGATGCATCATGGGGTGATCCTCAGCCTGCATTCAGGCTCAACCAGGTGTTGGCGATGCCGTACACCCAGACTCCAAGCAGGGTGAGCGCCAGCAAGGAGAAGATGATTCTGTGGCGGGTGCGGTTGGTGGCATTGGCTGCGGCAACCCAGCGCAGGTACATCAGGCCAATGAAGCTTACAAACACGCCCAGACTGGCCAGGGCCGGGACCAGTAGCCAGCCGGCACTGATCGTGCCACCATCGGCGGTCTGGCTCGAGAACCATGCCATGGAGCCAAGTAGCACCGCCAGGGCGGAGAATTCTAGAATCAACAGTGGCTTGCGCCACGGGTGCGGACGGTTGTTGTCTGCGTCTGGCATGAAATGTGGTCCTGAGCGTCGTGGTGGTCGGAATGCCGGTATGGTACCTGTAATCGGAAATTGGTGCCCGAGGACTTACGAAATTGCAATTAAACCGGTTGAAATCAATTTCTGATTCTGGCCTTTGGTTTTTTTGCGGGGACTCAGTCGCTATAATGCGGCGACCAAAGATTATAACGCTCAAATGCGAGGTGCATTGTGAACATGAAGAGAGTCCTGGCTGTTGTACTGCTCGGTTTCGGCCTGACCGCCGGTGCCGTTATGGCGAGTGTTGAAGACGAGATCCGCGCACGTATCGAGCCGGTGGGTGAAGTATGTCTGGAAGGTGAAGAGTGTGGCGCTGCCGCTGCCCCGACCCAGGCAGCCAGCTCCGGCCCGCGCTCCGGTAGCGAAGTTTACGACGCTGTCTGTATGGCCTGCCACACCACCGGTGCCGCTGGCGCCCCGAAAATCGGCGACACGGCTGCCTGGGCCCCGCGTATCGAAAAGGGCATCGACACCCTGATCAGTCACGCGCTCAATGGCTTTAATGCCATGCCTGCCAAGGGTGGCTGCGCCAACTGCCCGGACGAGGAAATCGAGAACGCCGTCAAGCATATCGTTGAGTCGAGCCAGTAACAGTTCTCGACTGGCAATGAAGATAGAAAAGCCCCCGCTGCGCGGGGGCTTTTTTGTTGCGGCCGGAAGCAGGTTCCGTGTTTTATCGGATGGGTTTGAAGGCCAGCTCACCACGGATGTGATCGATGCCACTTCCCGGGGTCTCAACGGCAATCGACCAGGTGCCTGAATGCCTCTGGTCGCGGACTTCGTGCGTGCTAAGGCGTGGATCCAACCAGCCAAAAATGCCGGACCGGGACAGGGTCCTCCACGATGCCGACCCCGACTGGTATTCCCGAGGCGCCTCGTCGTCAGTGAGCTTGGGCGCGTTTGGCAGGTTTTTCCAGCTGGAACTGGTCACATTCACCTCAACCGCGTCCCGGGTAAACCTCAGAAACTTTTCCCCTTCAGTGCCGAGCACTGTCAGGGGTTCGTCCCCTTGATAACGAAGCATGATTCCCGGTCGCGGCGCATCCAGAATCAAAGCACTCAGACCCTGAATATCCGGATGGCGGGTAATGCTGGCCTTGACGAAATCCTCAGGTACCTCATCGGCAGCCGGGCCGCCATGGGCCGCTGTCAGCCCGGGGGCTGTCAGCAGGACCACGGCGGACGCCATCAGGGCCGGCAAGGTCATTCCAGTGCGTTCTCGTCTCATCCTCTTGCTCCCTGATGACCGGTCTACAGAATCTCGACGGTGGATTCGATAATGCCGTCTGCCGTCGTGATTGTGCTGTCCGAACCGTCGGCCGGCGCCATGCAGGCCAGGTTTTCATTGACGACGGTGATTGGCACGGATTCAGACGGAACGCGTCCCTCCCCGGTGTCCTTGCTGACGAACAGCATATACTCGCCGGCGGGCACCACGTTGTGGTTGTCCGGCATGGTCAGGGTCACCATGTTGCCCGGATGCTGCTCAACCACCAGTTCGATCGCGCGCTGGTCACTGTCGACCACATGAGTCATGACCGTGCGCCGTATCAATAGCGCCTTGTCGATGGCTTCGGCCTGATCCACCTTGACGTTGAAGCGGTCGCCAATGGTCAGGTTGCGCGGGGCGCTCTTGATGACCGGGCGATCATCACGCATGGCATAGGGCGGCGTGTAGATCTCGAAGCTCGGGTCCCGGCCATCATAGGGTGCCAGGCCAAAGTCCTGGAGGTCCACGAACGTCAGGTAGGCGGTATTGATGGGCGAGTGTCCGCCGATCATCACCCGGCCGTCTTCCATCAATACCGCGGTGTTGTGGTAGGTACGGGATCGATTGGCCATCGCCATCTCGGTCCAGGTACTGGTTTCCGGGTCGAAGCGTTCCGCTGTCCGGATGGGGCCTTCCAGTCCGGGAGCTGCAACGCCGTCCCGGTCACCGCCGCTGAATACCATGACGCTGCCATCCGGCATGAGGACATTGGTTCCATACCAGCGGGGCTGGTTCAGGGGGCCGGTCAGGCGTGATTCATAGTCGATTTCGTCGCCATTGGTGGAGATCCGGTCGATCCGGCTCTGGTCCGTAGGCAGGTAGCCACCGGGGTTGGTGAGCAGAGCGTAGCTCGGCACACCACCGGCGGTCAGCAGCTCGACGTCGGTATAGGTGCCGTCGGCATTCGGCTTCAGCGGCAGCATGGTGGACGAGGTGGAACCTCGCATACCCCCGGCAAGAGCCATCTGCAGGTCTTCCTCGGTGATATCGAGATCCGCGCCACTTTCCATCAGGTCTGCAGGTGATTCGATGACCCCACCGAGCAGCGAGGAGACCTGTTCCATAGAGGCGTTCGTGATGTTCAGGGTGCTGCTGAGTTCAGCCAGCCCCGCTTCATCGAGGCGCAGAGGCAGGCCGGCGTAACCGATGTCAGTCCAGGTCTGGGTCTCCGGGTTGAAGCTGGCCGCGATATTCCACAGGGCCTGGTCGTAGCCCTGGCCGAACGGATTGAAGGCCTGGCCGCCGGCGTTGTAGAAGACATGGCCATTGGGTAGCAGATGCATGCGCGGATAGAGCGGCAGTGAGCGATCGGCCGTCGACGGGTTCTGTGTCCAGGTGCCGGTGCATGGGTCGTAGGTTTCCGTTTGCACAACGTTACGACCGCTGTTGAGAGGGTCCTCCGGGTAAACCGGTTTGATCAGCTTGGTGACACCGCTGGCCACAAACAGGTCGCCGTTGCCCATGGTAATCACAGAGGGGTACCAGCGACCATAGGTCATATCGCCACTCTGGCTCCAGGTGTTGTTCGCCTCGTCGAAGATGCGTGAATTCTTGATGCCCTCGAGCTCAACCAGGCCCGCCTCGGTATAGTAGTCGGTCCCGCCAACGGCCATGACATCGCCGTTGGCCAGGCCCACCACGTCCGAGCAGAACAGGGCGCCATCGTTTTTACTGGTATCGTCCGCCGTACTCAGCAGACCATCCAGCTCTGTGCCGTCCAGCAGGGTTTCGCTGTCATTGCCGTCAGGGTTGGCGCCGGCGTCCAGGGGCGAAGGTTTCAGCCAGGAGGGGGTGTCGTTGTCGTCGAGTGCAAGTACCCGTGACTGATCGTTGACCGATACTTCGCCAAATTCTTTGACGATGGATAATTCAACGTTCTCGGTACCTTCCAGCGCGTTGAGGTACAAAAGACGTCCGTCCCTGAGCAGCGCCATGGTGCCGGCCGCCGGCTTGCACTCATCCGTGCCGTCCTCGCGGGTGATGCACTTTTCGTCGGTTTCGACTGCCTCGCCGTCAACCATGATGGTGGGCTCGGCGAACGGCTCGCTGAAAAAACCTTTCACCGGGTCGCCGGTTGGAGTCGCCTGGGCAACCTGATCACCGGCTACCGCTGTGTCCTGGCTCGAGGTGGTTGCCGTGTCGGAACCGCCGCTTGCATCGGAGCCGTCACCGCCACCGCCGCAAGCGGAGAGAGCCAGGGCGGAACCGATGGCCAGTATCAGTTTGCCGCGACGGAAGCCGATGGAGTCGTACGAAAGATCATGATGTGTCATTACGTTCTCCTGGTCTTGTTGTTGTGTCGAGAGGGGGTATCCCCATCGGGTTCAACGGACCGGGAGCACGAATAGATGCAGGGGGAAGATTAAAAAATAGTCAGCTTCCAAGATCTCCGAGCAGGGCGCTCAGGGTGGCCTTGCCTTTTTTCTGGTTGGCTTCCCGGTCGAGGTCGCCGAGACCCTCCCACTTGAGGTCTTCCTCGGGCAGTTCATCGAGAAACCGGCTCGGAATGGTTTCGATCTTTTCGCCATACTGTTTTCGGGAGGCGGCATAGGTGAGGGTCAGGGTTTCCCGGGCGCGGGTGATACCGACGTACATCAGGCGGCGTTCCTCCTCGATGTTGCCTTCCTCGATGCTGGTGCGGTGGGGCAGGATTTCCTCTTCCAGTCCCATGATGAACACGTGGGGAAACTCCAGACCCTTGGAGGCATGAAGGGTCAGCAGCTGAACCTTGTCGCTGTCGTCTTCCTCTTCCCTCTGTTCCATCATGTCCCGCAGGATCAGTTTGCTGATGGCATCCTCGATGCCGATCTCATCCGCCGTACCCTTGCCGTCATCGAGCATGCGCTGGATTGACTCCACCAGGTACCAGATGTTCTCCATGCGCCGCTCCGCCTGTTTCGGTGTGCCGGAGTGCTGGTGCAGCCATTCCTCGTATTCGATATCGGTGAACAGCTGCTTGATCACCGGAATCGGGTCCTCTGAATGCAAACGCTCGCAGGTCCGGTCGACCCAATGGGCAAAACGCCGTAGGCGATCCAGCCCCTTTTCGGTAACGTGCGCCTCCGCACCCATGTCCCCCAGGGCCTGGAACAGACTGACATCGCGTGAACGGGCGTAGTGGCTGAGCTGTTCCAGGGTGCGCGGGCCGATTTCCCGGCGGGGCACATTGACCACCCGGAGAAAGGCGGCGTCGTCGTCGGGATTGACCAGCAGCCGGAGATAGGACATGGCGTCCTTGATCTCGTTTTTGGAGAAGAAGGACTGGCCACCGGAAATCCGGTAGGGAATCTGGTAGGCCTGCAGTTTCATCTCCAGCAACCGGGACTGGTGATTGCCCCTGTACAGCACGGCGAAGTCCTTGAAATCCAGACCCTGCTTGAGCTTGTTGTCGATGATTTCTGTTGCCACCCGTTCCGCTTCCGCATCCTCGTTGCGACAGCGGATGATGCGCAGCTCTTCGCCAATGGTGTGGTCACTCCACAGCGCCTTTTCGAACACATGGGGGTTGTTGGCAATTACCGTGTTGGCGCTGCGAAGGATTCGTCCGGTCGAGCGGTAGTTCTGCTCAAGCTTGACGATCTTCAGGCTCGGAAAGTCTTCCTTGAGCTGGGCCAGGTTCTCCGGCCGGGCCCCGCGCCAGGCATAGATGGACTGGTCGTCATCGCCGACCACGGTAAAGGCGGCGCGCTCGGCCACCAGCAGCTTGACCAGTTCGTACTGGCATACGTTGGTGTCCTGGTACTCGTCCACCAGCATGTAGCGGATCTTGCGCCGCCATTTGGTCAGTACATCCGGGCAAGTGCGGAACAGCTGGACCGGCAGCAGGATCAGATCGTCAAAATCCACCGCGTTGTAGGCTTTCAGGTACTCGTTGTAGCGCTTGTAGATCAGGGCGATCCGTTGTTCCCGCTCGTCGGCCGCCTTGCTGAACGCCTCCTCGGGACCGCGCATGGCGTTTTTCCAGGACGAAATGGTCATCTGCACGTCATTGAGCTCATCGCCGGCATCGGCACTGGCTTCGCGCAGCATCAGGTCCTGCAGCAGGGCCTTGGCATCCTCGGCATCGAAAATGGAGAAGCCGGGATGGTAACCCAGGTGCGGGTGCTCCTCCCGGATCATGTTGAGGCCAAGGTTATGGAAGGTGGAGACGATCAGGCCCCGTGACTTGCCGCGGTCCACGATCCGACCGACCCGCTCCTTCATTTCCCGGGCGGCCTTGTTGGTGAAGGTCACTGCGGCAATATGACGCCCGGGAATGCCCAGTTCCTCGATCAGGTAGGCAATCTTGCGCGTGATAACGCTGGTTTTGCCACTGCCGGCACCGGCGAGAACCAGGAGCGGGCCATCCGCGTAACGAACGGCTTCACTTTGTCGGGGGTTGAGCTTGTTCACAGATTACGGACCAGGGTGGAACGGGGACCAGAGATTTCGCGTGTCATTATTCTACACGAGCCGGCGGAACTGTACCTCGATCATCTCTGGGCTATGATAAGGTTAACAGTCAAAGCCTATGCAGAGACGGATTCTGTTTGATGACATTGCCCCTGGAGACTCCGAGGCCTGATCGATTGCGTGTACTGGTGCTGACCCCCCACCACGCGGATTTTCTCTGGCTGGACTCGCTGCTGTCGGGCGATTCGGAAATCGATCCGGACGTGACCTGGTGCCCCGACCTGATTGATTGCGACGATCTGATCCGCAATGCCAGTTTTGACGTCATCGTTTGGGACTGTGTCTTCCATGGCGGCAACGAAGCCGCTTTCCTGCAATACCTCTCTGTTTCCAGTGACGACAAGCCAGTGCTGGCACTGAGCGCCGAAGCACCTGCTGACAGGGCTTGCGAACTGATTGCCGAGGGCGCTGCCGAGTATCTGAGCCGGCAACATCTCGACCGCTGGAGCTTCCCCCGGGCAGTGAAATACCTGTGGTACCGGGAACAACTGAGCACCTCGGCCCAGGGCCACCTTGGCCGTGACGTGGCCTCCGGAGTCATCAACCGGGATCTGTTTTTCGACCGCCTCCAGCAGGGGCTGTTGCGGGCCGAGAGAGGCGGGCAGAGGCTGGCCCTGCTGCACCTCAATATCGACGATTTCCGCAGTATCAACGAGTCGTTCGGCTACCACCGCGGCGACCAGCTGATGATGAAACTGGCGGAAAGGTTGCGCCACGCTCTGCGCCGGGTGGATTCGCTGATGCGCATTGGCGGCGACGAGCTGGCAATCATTATCGAGAAAATCGAGGATTCGCTGGATATTACCCGCATCATCCGCAAGGTGGTCTCCATTCTGGATGAGCCCGTGACCGTGGCCGGCCAGCAACTGGTGGTCAGTGCCAGCCTGGGTGTGGCCACCTATCCTGAATCCGGTGACAGCGCCGAGAACCTGATGCGCCGGGCCAATCGTGCCATGTTCGAGGCCAAGCGGGATCCGGGTACCAGTTACCGTTTCTATGACCGGCAACTGCACATCTCGGCCGGCTATCAGTTACGGCTCGAAGCGGATCTGCGCAACGCATTACGGGGCAGGGAACTGGAAGTGTATTACCAGCCCCGTATTGATCTGGCGACCGAGGAAGTTCGCGGCGTGGAGTGCCTGCTGCGCTGGAACCACCCGCAACGGGGCCTGGTGGGGCCGGATGAGTTCATTCCGGTGGCTGAGCGCAGTGGCCTGATCGTTCCGATCGGCTACTGGGTGATCGAACAGGCCTGTCAGCGCCTGCAGGAGTCTGCCGAGCTGGGGTTCCCCGGGCTGGTGTTCGCCGTGAATCTGTCGTTCCGCCAATTCCACGACCGGAAGATGACCGAGACCATCTTCCGGATCATCTTCAACGCCAACGTCGATACCAGCCTGCTCGAACTGGAACTCACCGAGAGCGCCATGATGCACGATCCGGAGTATGCCCAGCGCTGCCTGCGCGAGCTGAATCAGCTGGGGATCAGTTTCGCGCTGGACGACTTCGGTACCGGCTTCTCTTCCCTGAGCAACCTCCAGCACCTGCCGATCTCCCTGGTCAAGATCGACAAGTCCTTTGTCGAAGAGCTGGGCCAGTCAGCGGACGCAGAACACATCATCCGGGCGATCATCAGCCTGTCCCACAGCCTGCAGATGAGCGTGGTTGCCGAAGGCGTGGAGAGTGAGGGGCAGCTGGAGTTCCTGCGCCAGCAACATTGTGACGAGGTCCAGGGCTACTATTACGCCCGCCCCATGCCCTGGAGCGAGCTTGTGCAATTCCTGAACAGCCGCAGTCAGGCCGCTTGCTTGCAGAAGTAAGCCGCTGTACCTTTTCCCGTTAATTCGATTCCTATGTGATTTGTCGAGGTTGCATGAAGACGATTTCCAGCCGTATCGCGGAAGAGCTTGGTGTCCGTGAACAACAGGTGAATGCCACCATTGCCCTGCTTGACGAGGGCGCGACTGTGCCGTTTATCGCCCGTTACCGGAAAGAGGTCACCGGTTCGCTGGATGACAGCCAGCTGCGGAACCTCGAAGAGCGGGTACGATACCTGCGGGAACTTGAGGACCGCCGCGCGACGATCCTCAACAGTATTGAGGAACAGGGCAAGCTGACCGACGAGCTGAAGGCAGCCATTAACGGTGCGGACACCAAGAACCGTCTGGAAGATCTGTACCTGCCCTACAAGCCCAAGCGCCGCACCAAGGCCCAGATTGCCAGAGAGGCGGGCCTGGAGCCGTTGGCCGATGCCCTGTACGACGATCCGACCCTTGAGCCGGAAGTGACGGCCGAGCCCTACATCAACAAGGAAGCCGGCGTGGAGGACATCAAGGCGGCTCTCGACGGTGCACGTTACATCCTGATGGAGCGGTTTGCGGAGGACGCCGAACTGTTGGGGAACCTGCGTGACTTTATCTGGCAGGAGGGCCAGCTGAAGGTGTCCGTCGTGGAGGGCAAGGAGACCGAGGGCGCCAAGTTCCGGGACTATTTCGATCACGTCGAGCCCCTCAAAAAAGTGCCGTCGCACCGGGCCCTGGCCATTTTGCGGGGCCGTAACGAGGGTATCCTGACCTACAGCATTGTGGTCGGTGACGGAGAGGATGATCGCCGCCAGCCGCACCCGGCCGAACAGCGTATTGCCGCGCATTGGCGCATCCGGGATGACGGTCGTCCCGCTGACAAATGGCTGTCGGAAGTGGTGCGCTGGACCTGGCGGGTCAAGTTGTCCACCCAGATCGAGACGGACCTGATGGCACAGGTACGTGAGGCCGCGGAAACCGAGGCGATCAACGTGTTCGCCGCCAACCTCAAGGACCTCTTGCTGTTGGCCCCTGCCGGCCCGCGTCCGACCCTGGGGCTGGATCCGGGCCTGCGTACCGGCGTCAAGGTGGCGGTCATTGACGGCACCGGTCAGGTGGTTGGCCATGGCGCGATTTTCCCCCATGCGCCCCAGAACAAGTGGGATCAGTCCATCGAACAGCTTGCTGTCTGGTGTCGGGAATACGGAATCGAACTGGTCGCGATCGGCAACGGCACGGCCTCGCGGGAAACCGAGAAGCTGGTTGCCGATCTGTGCAAGCGCTATCCGGAGCTGAAGCTGGCCCGGATTGTGGTCAGCGAGTCGGGTGCGTCGGTCTACTCGGCCTCCGAGTTTGCCTCCCGGGAGTTGCCGGATCTGGATGTGACCATCCGCGGTGCGGTGTCCATTGCCCGCCGGCTGCAGGATCCCCTGGCCGAACTGGTGAAAATCGAACCGAAATCCATCGGGGTCGGGCAGTACCAGCACGACGTCTCCCAGGTCCAGCTCTCACGCAGTCTGGATGCCGTGGTCGAGGATTGTGTAAACGGGGTGGGTGTGGACCTGAACACCGCCTCGGTGCCCCTGCTGGCCCGGGTTTCCGGTCTCAACCAGAGCATTGCCCAGAATATCGTGGATTTTCGCAATCAGAATGGCATGTTTACCAACCGTAAACAGCTGCTGAAGGTGACCCGTCTGGGCGATCGTACCTTCGAGCAGGCGGCCGGGTTTTTGAAGATCGCCGGTGGCGAGAACCCATTGGATCGGTCGTCAGTCCACCCGGAAGCCTATGGCGTGGTGGAGGCGATTGCCGCCCGGAACAACCGCAAGGTGGGCGAGATCATCGGTGATTCCGCGTTCCTGCGTGGTCTGAATCCCCAGGATTACGTAACAGAACGGTTCGGGTTGCCGACGGTAAAGGATATCATTGCCGAATTGGAGAAGCCCGGCCGCGACCCGCGTCCGGAATTCCGCTTCGCCAGTTTCGAGGAAGGGGTGGAAACCCTGAACGATCTGGAGCCTGGCATGATCCTGGAAGGCTCGGTCACCAACGTGACCAACTTTGGCGCCTTTGTGGATATCGGTGTCCATCAGGACGGACTGGTACATATCTCCGCGTTGTCCCACACTTTTGTCAAGGACCCACGGGAAGTGGTCAAGGCCGGGGACATCGTCAAGGTCAAGGTCATGGAGGTGGACATCCCCCGCAAGCGGATCGGTCTGTCGATGCGCATGGATGACCAGCCCGGTGAGAAAAACGAAGCCCGCGCCTCGTCCGGGCGTGGCCGGGCCGATAACCGTTCCGGCCAGCGTCAGAACCGGGCACCGAAAGGCCAGAAGCCGGCCCAGGGCGCCATGGCGGGTGCATTGGCGCAGGCTCTGGCCTCGGCGCGCAAGGACGGACGTTAAGCTTCCCCAACATCAGGTTCACCGACGGTCCCGCGTGGGCGGGGCTGTCGCAGCAGGAGTCAACCATGGCTGAATCCCGCCATTCGTTATTTCGCCAGTTCTCACAATCGGAGTGGCACGGCTTTCTTAAGGGCGTAGAGAAGGAAGGCCTGCGGGTTGACCGTAACGGGTTTATCGCCCAGACCCCACACCCGGAGGCGCTGGGATCCACGCTGACCCATCCCCGAATCACCACGGATTATTCCGAGGCTCTGCTGGAGCTGATTACACCGGTTTGCGGCAGCACCGATGCCCTGCTGGAGTCCCTGCGCGATATTCACCAGTTTGTTCAGCAGAATCTTGGCGATGAGGTGTTCTGGGCCGCCAGCATGCCCTGTGAGCTGGCCGGGGACGAAAGCATTCCGATCGCGGAGTACGGCACGTCGAACATCGGCTACCTCAAACACGTCTATCGCCAGGGCCTGGCAGTGCGGTATGGCCGCATCATGCAGAGTATCGCCGGCGCTCACTACAACCTGTCGTTGCCGGATGCGTTCTGGAGGAAGTGGCAGCAATTACTGGGAAATAACCAGTCGCTCAGGGACTTCAAATCGGAGCAGTATTTCTGGCTGATCCGGAATTTCCGTCGCCGCAGCTGGCTACTGATGCTGCTGTTCGGCGCTTCTCCGGCGCTGGATGCCAGTTTTGTCGAGGGTGTCCAGCATGACCTGGCGCGGTTTGACGCGCGTACCTGGTATGGCCAACAGGCAACCTCCCTGCGTATGGGAGACCTGGGTTATCACAACAATGCCCAGGCTTCGCTGAATATCTGTTTTAACGAGCTGGGGACCTACACCCGGACCCTCGACCGGGCGATTCATACCTCCTGGCCGCCCTATGAGGCCATCGGCACCCGCCGTGGCGATGACTTCATCCAGATCAATACCAGTGTCCTGCAGATCGAGAACGAGTATTACAGCGCCGTCCGCCCGAAGCGGACGACTGAAAGGGAAGAGAAGCCGATTCAGGCCCTGGAGGCGCGGGGTGTGGAGTATATCGAGGTGCGCTGCCTGGATCTCGACCCGTTCTCGCCGCTGGGCGTGAATCGGGCGCAGATTGATTTCCTTGACCTGTTCCTGCTGGATTGCCTGCTGTGCGACTCGCCCCGGATCAGCGACGCCGAGTGTGACCGCCTGGATGACAACTACAAGGATGTGGTGACGCGGGGCCGCGACGCCGGTCTCACCCTGTGCCGGGAAGGAAACAGGGTTCCGGTGCAGCAGGCCGCCACAGAACTGCTGGATCGTCTGCAGCCACTGGCGGAGCTGCTCGATGACTGGACGGGGGGTGATACCTACGTCAGTGCACTGGCGACCCAGCAGGAAAGCCTGTCGAGCGGCGTACCCTCCGCCCGGGTTCTGGATGCCATGGATGCTTCTGGTCTCGGGCATCGGGACTGGGTGATGGACATGTCGCTGCGGCATCAGCAGGCGTTGCGCGATGAGCCCATGGCTCCGGATGTGCTGAACGCGTTCCGGTCCATGAGTCGTGAGTCCCTGGCCGAGCAGGCACAGATGGAGGCCCACGATACCCAGCCGTTCGGACAGTTCCTCGAGCACTACCTCAAGTCCTGAGGGCGGATTTCGGCCTCTGTCACACCCGGGTGGGGACCTGCTGCACAGAACCTGGATGTGGGTTTGTCACCCGGTCAGGCCACTGCTAGCTTGTGGTGATCGGGATTATGGAGGATGCGGTTATGGCAAGGGATATCAAGCTCGGGTGGGACGTGGAATCACTGAACAAGGCCTACCGCCAGGGCCATATGGCCGCTTCGATGGGGATGCCCAAAAGCCGCTGTCCGTACCGGGGCGATGTCGTGATCGCCGCCTGGGAGGCGGGCTGGGATGACGCCGATGCCTCTGTTCGGGAGCGTGAAAACCAGGGCGACGACCTGTTTTCCCGCATCGCCTGACGGCCGGCCGGAGACCAACGCTCTCTCTTCTGTTTTCTTCACCACTTGTCTGCTGGCTCCGCCACTCTGGCGGGAGTTCGTTCGCGCCTATCTGCTTGAAAGTGATCGTGATCATTGAGGCTTGAAGTTCCCCGGGGTTTAGGGTTAAGTGACGGGTCTCTGGGCTTCAAGTCTTCTTTCGAGGGTGGTTGTTTTGGCTGGCAGATGGGTCTTCGCAGTTGTTTTTCTGGTCTGTGCCGGGTTGCTCGGCGTGGCTTTCTATATGGAGCACGTGATGGGGCTGGAACCCTGTCCGCTGTGCTGGCTTCAGCGTTTCGGGTTTATGGGCGCAGGGTTGGTGAGTCTGCTGGCGTTCCTGCATGGCCCCGCCGGTTGGGGCGGACGTGTCTATGGCTTTCTGCTGGCGCTGACGGCCGGGGCAGGCCTGGGCGTCGCTGGCCGTCAGCTCTGGCTACAGAGCCTGCCCGCCGATCAGGTGCCCGCCTGCGGACCCTCAGTGGATTACATGCTGGAAGTGCTCCCGTGGATGGAGGTTCTTACGACCGCCTTGCGGGGAACCGGTGACTGTGCCGAGGTGGTCTGGCGCTTCCTGGGGCTGAGTATCCCCGGTTGGACTGCGGTGTTTTTCTCAGTGCTGGTCTTGGTGGGGTTATTTTTCCTGTTTCGCCGTCCGCAACAACACAGTTGGATTCGCAGCTGAAACGGTTGCGGCCAACCGTGCCGTTGGGGTAACTTGAGTTCCGTACGGTAAGTAATTGCACCGGGGTCTAGCGCTTCGGGTAAACGAGCGGAGAACAGGCGTCATGTTGGAGAATTGCCGAAATGCCAGGGAGCGCTGGGGAGGTGTCAGCGAACTGATTGATCGCTGGCTGAAGGAGCGTCAGGAACTTCTGGTCCATTACTGTGACCTGTCCGGAGAAAGCGACTTCTCCCAGACGGAAGCCCTGAAGGAAAAGTTCGTTCGCTTGTGTGAAGTGCTGGTTGATTATGTCTCTGCCGGGCATTTCGAAATCTACGAGCAACTGATCCAGGAAGCCCGCGAGTTTAATGACGGCGGTCTGGAACTGGCGGCGAAAGTGTACCCTCAGATCGAGCAGACGACGGAAATTGCCCTCAATTTCAATGACCGCCTGGACGGCCAGTCGCTCTCGGAGGCCCAGGTCCGTGAGCTGTTCAGCGAACTTTCACGGCTGGGTGAGGCCCTGGAAAGTCGGTTCGAAATGGAGGATTTCCTGATCGAGCATCTGCACAACGCCCATGCCGAAAAGGTTGCTTCTGCCTGAGCTGAAAAGCAGTCGGCCACAAAAAAAGCCTCAGCCCGGCAGCTTGCCGGTCCTGAGGCTTTTTTGTATCCGCAGGTTATTCGGACGCTGAGTCGTCTCCGGCGTCTGCCTGGGGATTGACGTCAAGCAGTTCGACGTCGAAGACCAGCGTTTCGTTGGGGCCGATGCCGCGATTGCCACCTGGGCCATAGGCCAGGTCCGCCGGGATGTAGAGCTTGTAACGGGCGCCCTCGCTCATCAGTTGCAGGCCCTCGGTCCAGCCGGGAATGACCTGGTTCAGGGCGAAAGTGACCGGTTCGCCGCGCTCGCGGGAGCTGTCAAACACTTCGCCGGAAAGCAGTTCGCCGGTGTAGTGGACCCGGACGGTATCCTCGGCGGCAGGCTTGTCGCCGGAGCCTCCCTCGATCACTTCGTACTGAAGGCCGGACTCAGTGGTCTCGACGCCTTCCTTTTCCGCGTTTTCCGCCAGGAAGGCTTCACCGGCTTCCTTGTTCTTCTGGGCCAGTTCTTCCATCTGCTTCTTCTGGTCTTCCTGCATCTGCTGCTGGTAGGCCATCAGGGCTTGCTGGATTTCCTCGCGGGTCAGGCGCTTGGTTTCCTCGTCGCCGGCATGGCCGTGCTGGATACCTTGCAGGAACTGGTCCATCTGCAGGTCCGGCAGGTCGTTGCTCATCCGCTCACCGAGAACCAGGCCCATGCCGTAGCTGACCTTCTGCTCGGTGGTATCCAGCTTGGGATCTTCGGGGACTTCAGGTGGGGTGGAGCAACCGGTGACGACACCGGCCATGGCCAATGCAAGCAGGGTTTTCTTCATTACTGAATCCTTAACGGTTTACGTAAGTGCTCGGGAGCAGCACTCCCGGATTGTCGTTATTGAAACACAGAAGGTAACGGGTTCCTGGGCGAGATGCCACTGAACATGTGTTAAGGAACCCGACCCTTTGCGTCAGCTGCCGTTGCTTCCGGCGGTGGGGCCCAGGGAAAAGGGCGCGCTGTATGGGGATTGCCAGTCGGTTTCAGGGTCCCGCGCAGGAGAGCCCCCGCGAGCCTTGTCCGGTCGCTCGATGGCCAGTGTGTTCCAGGGCCCCTGGGCTGGAGGTTGATCGGCGTAGTGCCAGTTGCCGTCGGTGTCCTGCCATTTGAATATGATTTCCGGGCCTTCGGTCGGCACGGGCGAGGGAACCAGGCCTTCAAAGGAAGGAATTTCCTGGTGGGGTTCCTCGTTGTCCGCCACGGGTTCGGATACCTCCTGAGGATCATCAATTCCGAAGAACATCAGAACCAGAAGCAATCCCAGGGCCGGAAACGAGAGCCGGATGAGCCATTTCATCATCATGGCTGGGAGTCTCCATTGGAGAAGGGGGCCAATATCGAGGCCAGTGTATTCAGCTCGTCTGCCGCCTTCACGACCTGATCCGTCTGATAGGCGGCAGCGGCAAGATTGTTACGGATCAACTGGGCATTTCCCGTCATAAGGGTCGTGTCCGGAGTCTCGCTCGCTAATTGTTGCCAGGCCAAAGCCAGTTCAAGCTGTTCAGCCTGCAGTTCCAGGCCGGCGACACCGTCACGGAGGTCCTGGCAGTGTTCGTGGCCTTTGGGGAGAGATTTGCGTACTGCCCGCAAAGCACCGGTTACATGCTGGCGCCACTCTGTTAACGTAGCGTGCTCAGTGCCGCTGTAGGGCCTGCCTTCAAGGGCCAGCCAGCCAGCACATAAAATTCGTGTAACGCTCCAGCCCTGATCCTGGAGCGCAAGACAGGTTTGCTGAGCGCCGGGCTTTCGCCAGAATGCCAAGGCAAAACGCCAAATCGGGTTGTCCGGTTCCAGTTTCTCCGGTAATTCCACGCCGAACCTGCCCTGACCATCTTACGCTGATAAAATGGATTTATGTTAACGATTACTGATCTCAGTTTACAACGGGGTGGTGTCTGGTTGCTAGAATCCGTGAATCTCACGGTTCAGCCGGGCCAAAGAGTTGCAATTGTCGGAGCTAATGGTGCCGGTAAATCCAGTCTTTTCCAGCTCTTGTTGGGCCAGTTGGCGCCGGAGCAGGGCAGTATTTCCCTGCCAGGGGGCTGCCGAATTGCCCACATGGCCCAGGAAGTACAAGCTTCAGGGCGAAGTGCGCGGGATTTCGTGCTCGATGGCGATCTTGACCTCAGACGGATGGAGGCCGAGTTGGCCCGGGCGGAGGCGGCCGGTGACGATAATGCCGTAGCCAGGATCCACGGTGAGCTGGATGTGCATGAGGCATGGTCGGCGCCGCGTCGGGCCGAAGCGCTGCTCCGCGGGCTCGGGTTCGCCGACGGGGACGCTGAACGACCGGTTTCGGCCTTCTCGGGTGGCTGGCGGATCCGCCTCAATCTCGCCCAGGCGCTGATGCGGCCCTCGGACCTGTTGCTGCTGGACGAGCCCACCAACCACCTGGATCTGGATGCATGCCTGTGGCTGGAGAACTGGCTTCGGCGCTATCCGGGCACCCTGTTGTTCATCTCCCATGACCGGGATTTCATGGATCGGGTTGCCTCCCACGTGGTGCATTTTGATCAGCACAAGCTGGAGCTTTATACGGGTAATTACTCAGCCTTCGAGCGCCAGCGTGGTGAGCGTCTGGCCCAGCAGCAGGCCAACTATGAGCGTCAGCAGGCTCGGGTCGCGGAGATTCAGCGGTTTATCGATCGGTTCAAAGCCAAGGCGACCAAGGCCCGCCAGGCCCAGAGCCGGGTCAAGGCCCTGGAGCGGATGGAGCGTATCGCTCCGGCTCACATCGATTCGCCGTTCAGCTTTGAGTTTCCGATGGCGGAGAAGGTCTCCAACCCATTGCTGTCGATTCGCAACGGCCAGGCCGGCTACAGCGACACCGTGGTGCTCGACAACATCAACCTGACGTTGCTGCCGGGCAGCCGCATCGGCTTGCTCGGCCCCAATGGTGCGGGCAAATCCACGCTGATGGATGCCCTGCGTGGGGAAAGTACCCTGTTGGGTGGCGAGCGTACCTGTGGCGAGCACCTGGCCATCGGTTACTTTGCCCAGCACCAGCTGGAATCCCTGGACCTCGATGCCAGCCCTTTCCTCCATCTGCAGCGTCTTGCGCCCAAGGCGTCGGAGCAGAGCGTCCGAAACTTCCTGGGCGGCTTTGATTTTCACGGGGACGAAGCTCTGAGCCCGATCCGATCCTTCTCGGGAGGAGAAAAGGCCCGGGTCGCGTTGGCGGTGATTGCCTGGCAGCGCCCGAATCTTTTGCTGCTGGACGAGCCGACCAACCACCTCGACCTTGAAATGCGCCAGTCGTTGACGATGGCGTTGCAGAATTTCGAAGGGGCTATTGTGGTGGTCTCCCACGACCGGCACCTGCTGCGCAACACCGTCGACAACTTCTGGCTGGTCAACGACGGCCGCGTCTGTGAGTACGACGGCGATCTGGAAGACTATGAGCGCTGGCTGGCTGATCGTCGCAAGGAACGCGAAGAGGGCGAGGCGCCCCGCCGGGAAGTTGCCGGTTCAGCGGTCTCCCAAACAGCCGGCGGCGTGGGTGAAAGTGCCGATGACCGGAAGGCCCGTAAGCGCATGGAGGCGGAAATCCGCAAGAAACTCAGTCCTTTCCGGAAACAGCAGGCGAGCCTCGAGAAAGAAATGGAAACCCTGCAGCAGACCCTGGCGGCGTTGGAGAAAGAGTTATCGGATCCGGGTTTGTATGAGGACGCCGGCAAGGCCAGATTGAACGAGCTGCTGGCCTCTCAGGCCAGCGCCAGCCAGCGCCTGGAGGAAGTCGAGGCGCAGTGGCTGGAGGTTAGCGAAACCGTCGAAACCCTGGAAGAGGAACTGGCCGGTTAGTCCGGGTTGATCTTCAGGGTGAAATCCTGACGGGCCAGATAATCCCGTTCGTTCTTGAGGTCGGCCAGGGTCAGTGGGCGGTCATCGAGCCAGCCCCCGGGAAAGGTCACCGTCAGCTTGTCGTTGCCCGGCTCCAGCTCGAAATCCGGTGGCGGCTCCATATTCCGTGGGTGTTGCAGCAATACGGCCAGTCGCACCAGGATGCACAGGCGGCGAAGCCGGGAGGTATCTTCGGGATCGAGTCCCTCGAAGATTGCCGGCGCGAACTTGCGGCGGTGGCCGCGGACCAGGGTGGCCAGATCGCGCTGGAACTGCTGGCTGAAGCCCGGAAGATCCGAGTAGCGAAGCAGGTAAGCCCCGTGCTTGTGGTACTGACTGTGGGAAATGGTCAGGCCGATCTCATGCAGGCGACAGGCCCATCGGAGCACCTCCTCGTCGGTGGCGGTGCGCAGGCCCCACCGGTCTGCAACCTGTTCCCACGCGGCCACTGCCGTTGCCTCTACCGCGGCACCGTGAGCCTGATCCACGTGATAGCGTTCCTGCAGTGCGGAAATGGTGCGCTCACGCACATCCTCATGGCGAATCCGCCCGACAATGTCATACAGGAGTCCTTCCCGCAGGGCGCCGTCGGCGAAGGTCATGCTCTCGATTCCGAGGGACTGGAAGGCGCCCAGGAGAATCGCAAACCCACCCGGGAATATGCTTTGTCGGTCAGAGCGGACACCCAGATCGCCAAGCTTGTCGGTTTTGCCCATGTCCACCAGGCGCTTGCGCAGCTCCTGCATCCCGGCACGGGTGATGGTGCCGTCGGTGATTTTCAGGGTCGAGAGGACACTGGCAATGGCCTTGATGGTCCCGGATGAGCCAACGGCACTCTGCCAGCCCACATTGCGATAATGTTGGCGGATGTTGAGCAGTTCCTGCTCGGCGTGGGTCACTGCCCGATCCATCTGGCGTCGGGTGATCTTGCCATCCGGGAAGTAGCGATTGCGGAAAGAGACGCAGCCCATGTGCAGGCTTTCCAGCTCCTGTGGCTCGAAGCGCTCACCAATGATGAACTCGGTACTCCCGCCGCCGATATCAATTACCAGGCGTCGGCCGCTGTCATCGGACAAGGTGTGGGAGACGCCCAGATAGATCAGACGGGCTTCCTCGCGGCCGGCGATGATCTCGACCGGATAGCCTAGAACATCCTCGGCACGGTTCATGAACTGGTGAGCATTGCGGGCAACCCGCAGGGCATTGGTGCCCACCACCTGTACCGCCTTCGGGGGCATTCCGCGCAGCCGCTGGGCAAAACGGCTCAGACATTCCAGGGCGCGGTCCTGGGCCTCGTCCGTCAGGCGGTTGTACTGGTCCAGCCCGGCACCCAGTTGCACCTTCTCGCCCATTTTTTCCAGGGTACGGATTTCTCCGTGAACCAGTCGGGCCACAACCATGTGGAAACTGTTGGAACCCATATCAATGGCTGCCAGCATTTCCGGCCCCTGTGCAGCGTTTTCGGCGTTGTCTTCGGCCGTCACGTCGTCAGAAATCCTTGTAAGGTGAACTTGCGAGGTACTATAAGCCATCTGTCTCCGGCCTGTCAGTAACAGAACGCGCGGCCAATTGACGTCGGTCAGGGTCAGGTCAATGACTAGTGTGGGATCTACTGCTTCACATCGGGATGATCAATCGCGTAAAGTATTGCGTAACTTAAGCAGGTTGAACGGCTGCTCTTCCCGTAGCCTTCAAGTACAGTCAACAGCACCTTTCGGCTCGCGTGACCGCGCAGTTAAAGAGGGTGCCTGAATCAGGAAAAGGTAATGAGCGGAAATATCGTAAATGTCACCGACGCTTCTTTCGAGCAGGATGTACTCAAGTCCGACGTTCCCGTACTGGTGGACTACTGGGCGGAGTGGTGCGGTCCCTGCAAGATGATCGCGCCGGTCCTCGAAGAGATTGCCGATGAGTATGAAGGCAAGCTGAAGGTCTGCAAGCTGAACATCGATGAAAACGAGCAGACCCCGCCCAAGTTCAACATCCGCGGCATCCCGACCCTGATGCTGTTCAAGAACGGCAACGTTGACGCAACCAAGGTTGGCGCGCTGTCCAAGTCCCAGCTGGCGGCATTCCTCGACAGCAACCTCTGATCCCGTTGTTGCTGCAAAACCGCCCCTGACCTCGACGTCACGGGCGGTTTTTTATTGCCCTGAGTGTTTCACATCCACCACTCGCTACCGATCTCCCGTTTGCCGGCTTGTCGCTGCTGCGAGCGCGGGGGCATGGCCATCCGTCGCGTGGGGGCTATCCTGTTGGTGTACCGGTTCAGCTGGGTGAGTGGCTAGCCGTCAAGGGTGAATGCAACAGGAGGAGAAAAGCGTGGAGTATATCGCTCCCATCAGCACCGCCGTCATGGCCGTTGTCTGGATCATCTATTTCCAGTTGTTTTTTCTGCAGTACAAGCGCAACAACCGCCCCTACCTCATCATTCATCATGCCCAAAATGAGAACCCCGATGCCCTTTGTCTGATGGTAAACATGGGCAAGGAACCGGTGCATGTGCAGTGTGTGCAGGCAGTTCTGTACACACGGGCCGGAGAGCAGAAGGTCATGACGGTGACGGAGTATCGCAGGGTTGCGGCGGACGACACCAATGTCCATCAGGTACTGCGCCAGGGGCCATTGCAGCCGGGAGGCTACCTGGTGCTCGGATCGTTCAGGAACATTATCCTGGGCCGGAGAAGTGAGGAGAGTGACAGCGATTACCTGTTCGAGGATATCACCGCCATCGAAGTCCGGGCTGCTGTCGTCCATGGACCAAGCAGCTACCCGGTCGGTGTCCGCAGGCGCTTTACGCTGCGCCACGAGGGGGGAGCGGCGATCTTCCCCCGGAATATCCACAGTGAACAGCTTATCCGGAGGCGTGACAGGGAGGAGGTGCGCCGTTGGCTCGAGCAGGAACTCCACCCCGAACGGCAGGGGCGATCGGAGTCGGACAGTTCCGATCAGTCGGGCCAGTCGCCCGAGGATGGTGGAGCCGGTTAATCCCAGCTCGAAGACCGATCCACATCGGTAGTCTTCTGCTCGACCCAGTGCTCTCCGTCGCCGGTAATTTCCTTCTTCCAGAACGGTGCCGAGGTCTTCAGCGCGTCCATGATGAATTCACAGGCGGCGAACGCATCACCCCGGTGGGCACTGCAAACCCCGACAAAGACAATCTGGTCACACAGATCAAGGCGCCCGATGCGGTGAATCACCCGTACCTTGCGAACATCCCAGCGCCGGGAGGCCTGGTCAATCAATCCCTGGATTACCTGCTCGGTCATCCCCGGGTAATGCTCCAGAAACAGCCCGGTCACTCCTTCGAGGTCGCCGCTGTCCCGCACCAGCCCGGTGAACGTCACGATGGCTCCGGTTCCGGCGCCACTGTCCCGCAGTGCCTGGTACTCCGCCGCGGAATCAAAATCGTCAGTCTGAACGGAAATCATCTCAGCCTCCGGTTACCGGCGGGAAAAAGGCCACCTCGTCCCCGGCCTGAACCTGCGTTGACGGTTTCGCCATCGCCTGGTTGACCGCAATCATTACCGGCTGGTCGCCCTGCAGCTGGGCCCAGGGGCCGCCTTTGGCAGCCAGCTCGGCGAGGATGTCCCCTGTGGTCAGGCCCGGCGAGGCCGTCAGTTCCAGGCTCTCGGTGTCCAGCTCTTCGCGCAACCGCGCGAAAAAGCGCACGGTCAGTGTTTCAGTACTCATAGTCAGCTCATCAACTCCGCAAACGAGTAATAGGTCAGCAAGTCGCCGGCCTTCACCGTTGTGTTCTCCGGAACCACGGCAAGCCCCTCCGCCCAGCAGGCGGAGCTGAGAACGCCGGAGCTCTGGTTGGGGTAGGAGACAATCTGGAGCTCGTCGCCCGATATGTCTTTCCTGGCCCGCACGAACTCGCGGCGAATGGAAGGGGACTCCACATCAAAGCCGGCCGGCAACCGTTCGCCCACAGGCCAGGTCCTGTGACGTCCCTGGCATTTCCGGATATAAGGCATGCCAACAACAAGGAAGGTCACCAGAACGGTGGCGGGATTGCCCGGCAGGCCCAGGACAGGCGTCCCGTCGATAGTGCCGAACGCCAGTGGCTTGCCCGGCTTGATCGCCAGTCGCCAGAGCGAAAGCTGGCCCAGTTCCTCCAGCACCACCCGGACGTGGTCTTCCTCG
This sequence comes from Marinobacter sp. C7, assembly GCF_022343555.1. Taxonomy (GTDB): domain Bacteria; phylum Pseudomonadota; class Gammaproteobacteria; order Pseudomonadales; family Oleiphilaceae; genus Marinobacter. The sequence continues at coordinate 834,435 of NZ_JAKQZH010000002.1, forward strand.
CCCACCGAGACGCCGCCGCTGGTAATCACCAGGTCCGCCTCGGAGGCGGCGCGCTTGAGGGTGTCCCGTGTTGCTTCCCGGTTGTCTCTCAAGGTCTCGCAGATCGTGACCTCGCAGCCGGCCTGTGCGAGCAGGCCGAGCAGGGTGAATCGGTTGGAATTGTAGATCTGGCCGCCGGCGAGCGGTTCTCCCGGGTCCACCAGTTCATCGCCGGTGGTGAGCACCGCCACTTTCATGCGGGCGAGCACCGACACCCTGGCAAAGCCCATGGAGGCGAGCAGGCCCATCTCCTGGGGGCGGATCGGTGTGCCCCTGACCAGGGCGATATCGCCCTGTTTCAGGTCCTGACCCCGATTGCGTATGTTCTGCCCCCCGGCAACCTCGGCTTGAACCAGGATGCCATCGTCGGTCACCTCGACCCGCTCCTGCATCACTACCGCATCGGCCCCTTCGGGGATTTCCGAGCCGGTGAAGATCCGGGCGGCGGTGCCCTCGGCCAGTGGGGTCGGGGCCTCGCCGGCCGCAATCCGGCCGGAAACCGGGATCGGCTGGCCGGATTTCAGGTCGGCCCTGCGAATGGCGTAGCCATCCACCGCACTGTTATCCGCCGGAGGAACATCCGCCGGTACGTGCAGGTTTTCAGCGAGCACACGTCCCAGACTCTCGGCGAGCGGGACAGTTTCGACCCAGGAAATCTCCGGGGCCCGGTCCAGGATGTGGGCGATGGCATCGTCGACGGACGTCAGGTTTTGGCCTGCCATGGATCAGCTCCTGTTACTTGGTTGCCCGGTTGCCGATGACCTGCTGCAAGCGCGGGAACGCGTCGTTTCCGGGTTTGCGCAGGGTCAGGGCGGTGAAGTTGCAGGGCTGGTGCCGGCTGTCCAGCTGGCTCTTAAGGATGCCTTCCCAGCCGGTGCGGCAGGCACTGGTTGACCCCGGCAAACAGAAGATCACGGTGTGGTTGGCCAGACCGCCAAAAGCCCGGGACTGGATGGTCGAGGAGCCGATCTCCTCCGCAGAGAGGCGACGGAACTCTTCGCCGAAGCCCTCGACGGATTTGTCCAGCAGCGCCCCCACAGCCTCTGGAGTGCTGTCACGCTCATGGAAACCGGTGCCACCGGTAATGATGACCACGTGGATCTCCGGATCTGCGATCCACTGGGACATTATGGCCCGGATCAGGTAGACATCATCGGGCAGAATGCGGCGGGCAATCAGGTTGTGTCCCGCTTCAACCGCACTGTCCTCCAGAAACTGGCCTGAGGTGTCCTGTTCCGGCCCGCGGGTGTCGGAGACGGTGAGGATGGCTATGTTCAGGGGTCTGAATTCGGTGGTGTTTTCGCTGCTCATGACTGGGCTCCGCCTTCTGAAAACTGGAGGTGATGGAATTTTCTTCAGTATCCGTATTGGCGAGGGATAATGGAAGGGGAGTAACCCCATAGGGGGAGGTGTCGGGCCAGTGTTGCCCCCGTTTCATGGTAATTTGGTCTAATTTTGGTCAGTGCACTTGACATTCGCAGCCAAGGTGGCCGATTATCCTTCTTGCCCGGCGAACGGTTGTTCCCACTCTACTGGCTTCAGCAAACTATTCCGGATTCCACAACACCGGCTTGCTCCATCTGGCCAGCACCTGTTTCAGCTTTTTATTTGTTCAATACGTTCAGGGGCACCCCTGTCATTCCAACACTCGTTTATTTCCATTCCTGAAAATCCAACAAACTATGAATCTTACTGAACTCAAGCAGAAATCCGTGCCCGAATTGCTCGAAATCGCGCAAGAAATGGGCCTCGATAACCTGGCTCGTTCGCGCAAGCAGGATGTAATCTTCACCATCCTGAAAAAGCACGCCAAGAGCGGCGAAGATATCTACGGCGACGGCGTACTGGAGATTCTGCAGGACGGTTTCGGCTTCCTCCGTTCCGCCGATGCCTCCTACCTGGCGGGCCCGGATGATATCTATGTCTCCCCCAGCCAGATCCGTCGATTCAACCTGCGTACCGGCGACACCATTGCGGGCAAGATTCGCCCGCCGAAAGACGGCGAGCGCTACTTTGCCCTGCTGAAAGTCAACGAGATCAACTTTGACAAGCCGGACAACGCACGAAACAAGATTCTGTTCGAGAACCTCACGCCGCTGTTTCCCCAGGAGCGTCTGGTCCTGGAAGCCGGGAACGGCAGTACCGAGGATTTGTCCTCCCGGGTCCTGGACCTGGTGGCCCCCATCGGCAAGGGCCAGCGTGGCCTGATCGTGTCCCCGCCCAAGGCCGGTAAGACGCTGCTGATGCAGGGCATCGCCCAGTCGATCACCCGGAACAACCCGGAATGTCACCTGATGGTGCTGCTGATCGACGAGCGTCCGGAGGAAGTGACCGAGATGCAGCGTACCGTGCGTGGTGAAGTGGTGGCGTCGACCTTCGATGAGCCGCCCGCCCGTCACGTGCAGGTGGCCGAGATGGTGATCGAGAAGGCCAAGCGCCTGGTCGAGCACAAGAAGGATGTGGTGATCCTGCTGGATTCCATCACCCGTCTGGCCCGCGCCTACAACACCGTGATTCCGTCCTCCGGCAAGGTGCTGACCGGTGGTGTGGATGCCCATGCCCTGGAGAAGCCGAAGCGCTTCTTCGGTGCCGCCCGGAATGTGGAAGAGGGCGGAAGCCTGACCATCCTGGCAACGGCACTGGTCAATACCGGTTCGAAGATGGACGAGGTGATCTACGAGGAGTTCAAGGGTACCGGTAACATGGAGGTGCACCTGGATCGTCGGATCGCCGAGAAGCGGGTTTACCCGGCCATCAATATCCGCAGCTCCGGTACCCGCCGGGAGGATCTGCTGATGTCCGAGGCGGATATCCAGCGTGTGTGGATCCTGCGCAAGCTGCTGCACTCCATGGACGACGATACCGCGGCCATCGAGTTCCTGCTGGACAAGCTCAAGGACACGAAGACCAACGAAGAGTTCTTCCAGTCCATGAAGCGTCGCTAACCAGCCTTTGCGCTTGGGCCTGCGGGGGCGGGCGGTACCGGGGATGGCCTCCCCGGACACGCCGTGAATACGTCCCTGTAGGCTTGGTCTTGCCATCCCTGGCAAGACACAGTCCGGGGAGGCCATCCCCGGCACTGCCGTTCAGACACTGTGCGCGCACTTTCTTGATTCCCCACCTCGTGTCGGCACTGCACCGGCAGTCCAGGCGACGAGTCACTCCGTACCTATAGGCCGATAAAGAACGGAGCACACGATGAAATACAACGACCTGCGTGATTTCATTCATCAGCTGGAAAAGCTGGGTGAGCTGAAACGGATCAGCGTGGAGGTCGACCCACACCTGGAGATGACCGAGATCTGTGACCGTACCCTGCGGGCAGGTGGGCCGGCGTTGCTGTTCGAAAATCCGAAAGGGTATGACATGCCGGTGCTGGCCAATCTGTTCGGGACCCCGAAGCGGGTGGCGTTGGGCATGGGGCAGGACAATGTCACGGCGCTGCGGGACATTGGCAAACTGTTGGCGTTTCTGAAGGAGCCGGATCCCCCCAAGGGTTTCAAGGACGCCATCGAGAAGCTGCCACTTTTCAGGCAGGTGATGCGAATGAGTCCGAAAGTGCTCCGTTCGGCGCCCTGTCAGGAGGTGGTGATCGAGAAAGATCAGGTGGATCTGTACCAGATTCCGGTACAGCACTGCTGGCCCGGGGATGCCGGCCCGCTGGTGACCTGGCCGTTGGTGATTACCCGTGGGCCGCACAAGGAGCGGCAGAATCTGGGGATCTACCGGCAGCAGGTAATCGGGCGTAACCGGTTGATAATGCGGTGGCTCAGTCATCGTGGCGGTGCGCTGGATTTCCGGGAGTTCCAGAAGGCGAATCCGGGCAAGCCGTACCCGGTGGCCGTGGCGCTGGGAGCGGATCCGGCTACGATCCTCGGGGCGGTGACGCCGGTGCCGGATACTCTGTCCGAATATGCCTTTGCCGGGCTGCTGCGTGGCTCTCGTACGGAGCTGGTTCAGGCCGGTTTGAGTGATTTGCAGGTGCCAGCCAGTGCCGAGATCGTGCTCGAGGGCTTTATCTACCCGGACGATATGGCGCCCGAAGGACCGTTCGGTGACCACACCGGCTATTACAACGAGGTAGACCAGTTCCCGGTGTTTACCGTGGAGCGGATCACCCACCGCAGGGAGCCGATCTATCACAGCACCTACACCGGCCGCCCGCCCGACGAGCCCGCGATTCTGGGCGTGGCGCTGAACGAGGTGTTTATTCCGATTCTGCAGAAGCAGTTCCCGGAGATCGTGGATTTCTATCTGCCACCAGAAGGCTGTTCCTACCGGCTTGCCGTAGTAACGATGAAGAAACAGTACCCCGGCCATGCAAAACGGGTGATGATGGGCGTATGGTCGTTTTTGCGGCAGTTCATGTATACCAAATTCGTCATCGTCACTGATGACGATGTGAATGCCCGCAACTGGGAAGATGTGATCTGGGCGATCACCACCAGGATGGACCCGGTCCGGGATACAACAATGGTGGAGAATACGCCGATCGATTACCTCGATTTTGCGTCGCCGGTCTCCGGGCTTGGCTCGAAGATGGGCATGGACGCCACCAACAAGTGGCCCGGTGAAACCGACCGGGAATGGGGTGAACCGATTGCCATGACCGATGAGGTGAAGCAGCGCGTGGATGACATCTGGGACAGTCTGGGGATTGAAATCCCGGCCTCCCGCCCTGATTGAGAAGGACAGTCATTTGCATCGGGTTGTGCTGTGGCCTTCCGGGCTGCGTTTTTCGGCGGATCCCGGCACCGACCTGCTCAGTGCCGCGGCGCAGGCAGGTGTTGCCGTACCTGCGGCGTGCCGCAATGGAGTCTGTGAGATCTGTGAGGCCCGGTTGCGGTCCGGAGAGGCCCTGAACACCCGCAATCAACGTGAAATTTCGATTGGTGAGCGCCTGATGATGTGTCGAACCCACGCGCTCGCCGACCTGGAACTGGAGATAACCGCCGTTATGGCAGCAGGAAACAATCAGCCCCGCAAGGTGCAGGCAAAGGTGGTGGATGTCCGGTCCATCAGCCACGACGTTTACCGGGTGGAACTGGAAATTCCCCGCCGCCGGGAGCTGTCCTTCCACGCGGGACAATACCTTTCGGTAAACCTGCCCGACGCGGACCCCTGCTATTTCTCCATCGCCAGCAGCCCGTCGGCCCAGAACATCGAGTTGCACATCCAGGCGTCTCCGGACTGGGTGTCGGCGCAGAAGGTGATTGATGCCCTGACCTCCGGCCAGGATGTAACACTTGAGCTGCCCCACGGCAAAGCCTGTCTGGCGTCAGCGCCGGAGAAGCCAGTGTTGCTGGTAGCCGCCGGCACCGGCTTTGCCCAGATGAAGAGTCTGGTGGATTACCTGCGCGAGACCAGCTTCAATCACCCCATCAAGCTCTACTGGGGGGTACGCAAGCACGAAGACATGTATCTGCGGACCCTGGCCCAGCAATGGGAGCGGGACTGGCCGCCGTTCACCTTCCTGCCGGTGGTGGGTGATGATGAGGACAATGATTGGGGCGGGCACCATGATCAGCTGGTGCGGGCCGTGTTGGCTTCCGGCATGGACTGGCAGAATGTGGAAGTGCATGCCAGTGGGTCACCCACTATGGTCTATACACTGATGGATGCGCTGATTGAGGCAGGCTTGCCGCAGGCGGCGTTTTTCTCCGACGTATTGGAGTACGCGCCCAGGTGAAGATGGGGTCAGAAGAAAGCTTTCTTCTGACCCCGACTTGGCGCCATCCCCGAGTTATCGCTCAGGGATGAAAATGGGGTCAGATGAAAGCGTTCATCTGACCCCGTCCTGGCGCTATCTCCGAGTCAGCGGCCGGGCATGAAATCGGGGTCAGATGAACGCTTTCATCTGACCCCTTCTTCTCGGCGTTGCCCCGGTTTTGGCCGCCAGCTCAGGCCCGCGGCATCGGCAGCTCCGGCAACCCGTTATCCTGTGCCAGCCCCTGCATCATCAGTTTGATGCTCAGTTCTTCCTCACCCATGTGGGCGTTCAGGCGGCTTAGTTCTGCCAGGGCCTCCCGGCTGCGCCGCAGGCGCAGGCTGGTCTCGAAGTACTCCCGTGCCTTGCCCCAAAGCTCATTGCGCAGGCTCAGGCGGCCCAGGGCCAGCAGGAGTTCGGGGTTGTTGGGCCGGTCCTTGAGCCACTGCTCGGCGATCAACAGCTGCTCATCCGTTTTCTGCCCCTCAATCCGCCCGTAAAGGTTGATCAGCTCGTCACTCCAGTGATTCCGCAGCACTTTGCGCAGTAACGTCTCGGCCTGGGCCTCGTCGCCGAGCCGGGCCAGCAGGCGGGCGTAATCCCGGATGGTGTATTCATCCCGGCGCAGGAACCCGGGCAGCTCGTCCCACAGACGGGTCAGCGGCTCGAGGGACGCTTCCGGGTCTTCCTTGCGCGTCCGCTCACACTCCTCGGCCGCCTGTTCCAGCAGGTTGTGCCAGACTTCCCGTTCCAGTTCGTGGAATTCGGCTTCCGGCAGGACGTCGCGCTTGCTGAGCTCGGGTAACAGCCTGGACAATTCGCGCCAGTCTTCGAGTCTCAGATAGGTGTTCTTGAGGAGTTTGAGCACAAAGGGGTGGTGCGGTGACTGCTTGCGAAGGCGCACCAGGGTTGCCAGCGCCTGTTCGAGGCGGTTGCCCGCGAGTTGCAGCTGGGCCTGGGTGATCCCCACGGCAAGGTCCGATCCCGGCGTGCTATCAAACGCCTTGCGAAGCAGGTCGTCCACGGCCTCATGGTCACCGGACTCAAAAGCGGCCTGGGCGGCTGCCAGGTAGTTGATCAGCGGCGTATCGGCTTTGTCGGCAGCGGAGGTCAGCAGCTTCCGGGCCCTGGGCCAGTTTCCTTCCGCCAGTGCCAGCAGTCCCTGGGTGGTGCGGCGCCGGGCGCGGCGCTCGTTCCCCCGGGCGATCCAGCCTGCCACCACGCCGGTGCCCTGGCGAAAGCGGCGGATCAGGTTAATCGTCACGACCGTCAGTACGACCAGTGCTACAAACAGCGCCAGGCCCACCCAGAAATTGGTTTCCACCAGATAGTGGCCAAGGCTGACCCGGATATAGCCAAGGTCATATTGCAGGCCAAGCGCCAGTCCGGTGCCGATCAGCAATGCAACCAGGATAATCAGCAGGAGGCGGATCATGATTCCGTGCCTCCGGCGTCGGCACCGGTCTCCTCGCCTTCACCGTTGCCACCATTACCATTGAGGCGGCCCGCAAGGCGTTGCTTCAGGAGCTCCAGGGATTTGCTGATATCCGGCAGGTCCGGATCGACGTTACGTGTGGCAAGTTCCGCCAGGGTATCCGACAGTGCTTTCACCCGCGGGTTTTCCGGGTTGTACCAGTCGCTGATTGCAGCCCGGGCCTTGGCTAGGGCACGCTCGTAAAGGGCCTGGTTGCCGCGCAGAACCGCCATTTCCGCTTCCTCCAGCATCAACTGCAGGTTGAGGCGGGCATAGGCACTCTGGTCCGGGGATAGCAGCGGTTTGACCGGTTCATCCAGCCGGCGGACCACCACGACCCGGCCGAGTGTGTCGGTGAACTGGTTCCAGGCCTGATCGAGCAGGCTCGGGCCACCTTCGGTGGCGTCCAGTGTGGCGCTGCCATCACCGCCGACGAATCCGGGGGCGGATTCATGAATCAGGGCCTGATCGGTGAGCTGGTTGACGCTGTCGATGCCGGCTTCCAGGGTCAGATACAGTCCGGTGCGGTCGACGTTCTCAATGCCTTTCAGGGCCAGCAGCTCCCGGGCCAGTTGCTGGCGCACGGGGTAGACGCCGATGTCGTCGGATTCGGCCAGTACCTCGTCGGCGGCCTGCAAGGCGGAGATGGCGCCGCCAATATCCTTTTCGATCTGAAGGCGCTGGTTGGCGATACGAAGCAGGTATTCCGCCTCGGCCAGCAACCAGTCGGTACGGGTGCGGTTACCCGCCTCCAGCAACTCCCGGGCGTTGTGGTCGATCTGGCGTTGCTGGGTAGCGATCAATTCGCGCTGGTCGGCCAGCTTCTGTTCAAGGGCCTGGAGTCGCTGAGCCTGTTGGCTGCCGCGATCACCGTAGAGATCTTCCAGCTGGCGGGTATCCTGTTGCAGGTTTTCGAGGGTCTGCAAGGTGGCCTGGTGGGTTTGCCACTGCTGCCAGCTCCACAGGGACAGGGCGATGGCAGTCAACAGTGCAACGGTCGCAAGCAGCCACAGGGGCCAGAGCTTCTGGCGCTTCGGCTGTTCCCGGGAAATGGTAGCGGGCAGTTGATCGGTTGTTTCAGTCACGGGCGTCCTTACGTTTTATTTGCGGCGCCACCGTTTCCGCCATAAAGCTGTGCTGCAACAGTGGCCACGATGTCATTATCGGCAAGACTTCCTGGTACACACGGTTTTTCGAACCCCGCCTCACGGGCCGTCTGGGCCACGCGTTCGGCGGGAACGATCAGTAACCTATCGTATAGATTATGGCCGCTCTTCGCACATAGTGCGATGAGATTGTTCAAGGTTTCCCCGGACAGTGCCACGATGACCTCCGGCGCGAACTCACCCAGGACAGCGTTCACTTTCTCCGCGGAGTGGTCCGGACAGAAGCGTCGATACAGGGGCAGCACGGTAACCCTGGCCCCTCTCGATTCCAGAGTCTGCCGGATCAGTTCACGACCTTCCTCGCCACGGGCCAGCAGCACCCGTTCGCCGTCGGAACGCGTCAGGGAGGGAAGCTGGAGCAGGGCTTCGCTGGTCCAGCCGTTGGCAGGCCTCCGCACGGACAGACCCTGCCCGGCCAGAACCGCTGCGGTACCGGCCCCCACTGCATACCAGCGTATTCCCATGGGAATCTGGGGCCACCAGGTGTCGATTTCCTCCAGCAGCCGGCGGGCGGCGTAGGGGCTGACGGCAATAACGTGGGTGAACTGGTCCAGATTGAGGATGGTGGTGCGGCTTTCCGGGGTTTCCGGCAGCGGCTCGCGGTCAATCAGCGGCAGGATCCGGACCTCGGCACCGGCCGACTCAAAGGCCCCGGCGAGGCGTCTGGCCTCTGGCTCCGGCCGGCAGATCAGGATCCGCCGGCCGCTGAGGTCAGGCCGATCAGCGCGGGGTGTGACCATAGATTTCCGCCAGTACCTTGTCCGCGCCCATGGCCAGCAGGTCTTCGGCAAGTTCACGGCCCAGGCGTTCTCCCTCAGCGCGGGGTGCCCGGCCTTCCACCCGGAAGATCTGCTCGCCATTGACTGCGCCCACCAGGCCGCGTAGCCACAGTGTGTCGTCGTCTTCCAGCAGCGCGTACGCGGCGATGGGTACCTGGCAGCCGCCTTCAAGGCGGCGATTCAGTGCCCGCTCGGCGCGGACCCGGTCTGCCGTGTCGGTGTGATTCAGCGGTGCGATCAGTTCCAGCAGTTCGGTGTCATTGACCCGGCATTCGATCCCGAGGGCACCCTGGCCGACGGCGGGCAGCGATACCGTGTCAGGCAGGCAGTAGCGGATGCGGTTGTGGAAACCCAGGCGCTTGAGGCCGGAGCTGGCCAGCACGATGGCGTCGTACTCCTCGGCATCCAGCTTGGCCAGCCGGGTGTTTACATTCCCGCGCAGGACCCTGATTTGCAGGTCGGGGCGATAGGCCCGCAGCTGGGCTTCCCGGCGCAGGCTGGCAGTACCCACCACAGCACCGTCAGGGAGCGAGTCTACGGTTTCGTACTTGTTGCTGACGAAGGCATCGGTCGGATCCTCCCGCTCGCAGATAGCCACCAGATCCAGTCCTTCCGGGAACTCCATGGGTACGTCTTTCATGGAGTGAACGGCCAGGTCGGCACGGCCGTCGAGCATGGCTTCTTCGAGCTCTTTCACAAACAGGCCCTTGCCCCCGATCTTGGCCAGCGGGACATCCAGGATCTTGTCGCCCTGGGTCTTGATCTTGACCAGCTCAACGCTGACGTTGTCGTGCAGACGCTCCAGTTCGGACTTGATGTGTTCCGCCTGCCAGAGCGCCAGGGCGCTGCTGCGGGTTGCGATGCGAAGGGTACGTTTGGACATGGCACTCACTGTCGGTTGGGAAAATGTCCGCCAAGGTTAACGCGTGAAGGCAGAAATGTCCCGTGGTGAAAACCGCAGTCAGCCAGGCTGGTGCTCCTGCAACCACTGGCGCACGTCAGCAGCGTGGCGTCGACTGACCGGCAGCCGCTCGGGCCGGTCCCGAAGGATGATACGGTTCTGGTTTTCGCCAGTGCGCTCCAGTGCCTTGATGAATCGGACCCCGACGAGGGTATTGCGGTGGATTCGCAACAACTGATCGGGATAGCTGGCTTCCAGCTCTTTGAGGGTGTAATCGGAAATCGTCTCACCGCCCCGATGATGAATGGTGACGTATTTCTGGTCCGCCTCACAGTAGAGGATGTCGCCCAGGTCTATCAGCTCGGTACCACGATGGGTCCTGACCGCCAGTTGGTCCCGTTTGTGGCTGTTGCCTTCGGCCAGTTGCTGGCGCTGGACCCGATTGACCCGGCCGACCCGGTCCAGGGCCTCGGCCAGGGCCTCCTTACGTACCGGTTTGAGCAGATACGCGGTGGCCCGGACGTCGAAAGCCTGGATGGCGTAATGGTCATAGGCAGTGCAGAACACTAGGGCGGGCGGGTTGTCCAGGCTGCTCAGGCGGGCTGCCGCCTCCATACCGTCCATGCCCGGCATGCGGATGTCCAGCAACAGGATGTCCGGCTCCAGTTCGGCGACCTTCTGCAAGGTGCTGTCGCCATCGGCGGCTTCGCCACAGACGTGGTAGCCGGGCAGGGAGCTGACCAGTCGCCGAAGGCGCTCCCGTGCCAGGGGTTCGTCATCGGCAATCAGGATGTTCAGGTTGTGGTTGCCGTTTGCGGTCATGGCGTCTGATCTGCTCCGTTGGCGTTGTCGGTTACTGTTGCGTTGCCTCCCGCCGGGGCAGGCGCAGGGTCACGGTGTAGGTTTCGTGCTGACGGCTGTTCTTGAGCACGGCCGGTTCGCCGAACAGTGCCTGTAACCGTGACTGGATGTTGGCCAGAGCCATGCGGTTCCCCCGGTGGCGCTGTTGATCCCGTTCCGGCTTTGGATTCTGCACCATCAGGTAGACAAACTCACCCCGGGCAGAGATCTCGATCCGGACGGCGCCTCCCTCCGGTCGGGGCTGAATGCCATGATAAATGGCGTTTTCGATCAGCGGTTGCAGGGTCAGCGGCGGAATGGCCTGATGTTCGAGGCCCGGACTGACGACCCAGTCTACCTGCAGCCGGTCGCCCAGGCGCAGACTTTCGATGGCGAGATAGCGCCGGCAAAGCTCCAGTTCCCGGGCCAGGGGAATCAGCTGGTCGGAGGTGCGCAGGCTGGCCCGGAACAGTTCCGACAGATCCAGTACCGCTTCCTCGGCCTGTTCGGGGCGTATGGCGATCAGGCTGGCGATGGTGTTCATGCTGTTGAACAGGAAATGGGGCTGGATCCGGGCCTGCAGCGCCGCCAGTCGGGCTCCCATTTCGGCTTCCCGCTGGGCCTGCCACTGGTGCTGCAGGTAAAAGTAGCGCAGCACCATCAGCACAATCAGCAGGGCCACCAGCAGCTTCTTGGCAATGCCCTGCCACTTGGCGATACCGGGTTCCGGATGCAGGACCCGGTCGGCGAACAGGCTGAACGCAAGGACATCGGCCAGCACAATGGCGATGATGAGCAGGGTCGAGCGGGTGACCGTCATCCGGGCCATGCGAGTTCGGAGCAGGCAGATCAGTGCGGCGCTGGTGAGAGTGGTCCATTGCACGAACAGGGACAGCAGCCCGAAGTAATTCCAGTCGATCCAGCCGGCTTCGGTCTGAACAATGGCCAGTACCAGCACAAACAGTTCGCTGGTGACCAGAAGCAGGAATACGGCTCGCACCCGGCACAGGTCCGGGACGAAGAAATCATTGCTGCTCACACTTTTGTCGCCGTTCAGGGGTGTCTCCTTTGCACCGGTCAGAATGCTATAATCCCGCCACATCAAATGTACCCGTTGCCCGCAGATGATGCCGGGCCGTCAGCAGGAAAGATAGACCATGACGGATCAGAAAAAGTCTGACCAGACCACATCCTCCGAAAAACCCTGGGGTGGGCGCTTCAGCGAGCCTACCGATGCCTTCGTCGAGCGGTTTACCGCGTCAGTGGGTTTTGACCAGCGGCTGTATCATCACGACATCACCGGTTCCATCGCCCACGCGACCATGCTGGCGGAAGTGGGCGTGCTGACCGTTGACGAGCGGGACCAGATCATCGAGGGGCTGAAGGGCGTCAAGGCTGACATCGAGGCAGGCACGTTCGAATGGTCCGTGAGCCTGGAAGACGTGCACATGAATGTTGAGGCACGGCTGACCGACCGTATCGGCATTACCGGCAAGAAACTGCACACCGGGCGCAGCCGGAATGATCAGGTGGCCACCGACATTCGCCTGTACCTGCGCGACGAGATCGACGTCATCGCCGAGGAACTGAATCGCCTGCAGACCGGGCTGCTGGACCTGGCCGAGCGTGAGGCCGAGACCATCATGCCGGGATTTACCCACCTGCAGACCGCCCAGCCGGTCACCTTCGGTCATCACCTGCTGGCCTGGTACGAGATGCTGGTTCGTGATGCCGAGCGCCTGCAGGACTGCCGTAAGCGGGTCAACGTCATGCCCCTGGGCGCTGCCGCCCTGGCAGGTACCACCTATCCCATCGATCGGGACATGACCGCCCGGTTGCTGGGCTTTGACCGTCCCACTGAAAACAGCCTGGATTCGGTCAGTGACCGGGACTTTGCGATCGAGTTCTGCAGCTTTGCGGCGCTGCTGATGACCCACCTGTCCCGGTTCAGCGAGGAACTGGTGCTGTGGACCTCGGCCCAGTTTGATTTCATCGATCTGCCGGACCGCTTCTGCACCGGTTCGTCCATCATGCCCCAGAAGAAGAATCCGGACGTCCCGGAGCTGGTGCGCGGCAAGACGGGCCGGGTCAACGGTCACCTGATCAGCCTGCTGACCCTGATGAAGAGCCAGCCGCTGGCCTACAACAAGGATAATCAGGAGGACAAGGAGCCACTGTTCGATACGGTTGATACCATCAAGGGCTGTCTGAAGGCCTACGCCGACATGATTCCCGCGATCCGTGCCAAGGCTGACAACATGCGCGTGGCGGCCAAGCGCGGTTTCTCCACCGCCACCGACCTGGCGGACTATCTGGTCAAGAAAGGGGTACCGTTCCGGGATGCCCATGAGATCGTCGGCAAGTCCGTGGCCTTTGGCGTGGCCGAAGGGCGGGACCTGTCCGACATGACGCTCGAGGAATTGCAGCAGTTCTCGGACGTGATCGGCGAAGACGTGTTCGATGTGCTCACCCTGGAAGGCTCGGTCCAGGCCCGCAATCACCTGGGGGGTACGGCCCCGGACCAGGTGCGCGCTGCCGTTGGCCGGGCCCGAAAACTGCTGGGCTGATCCCGACGACAGGTGTGGCGCCTGACTCAGCTTTCCAGGCGCCCTGATCCCGGGCCGGCCACCGCAGGGGTCAGGTCCTCCAGTGGCCGGGGATCCTCCAGTTGGGAACCCTGGCCGAAATGGATGCCGAGAGTCCGGACCTGCCGCAGCGTATGGTCGCTCTCGATGTGGGTGGCAACCGTGATTTTGCCCGCAGCCTCGGCAATCCGGTGCAAGGCCTCGACCATGACCTGTTGTACCGGGTCCTCTTCGAGCTTTTCCATCATCCTGCGATCCAGCTTGATGATGTCGACGGGTAACTTGGCCGCCAGGCTGTAGCTTTCCACCGAGGCCCCGGCGCCTTCCAGTGCAACCCGGCAGCCGATCTTGTGCAAGGCATCGCACAGGACGGCGACGTCATCGGGATATTGGGTGGCGTGTTCCTCGCGGATCTCCAGGCAAAAGTATTCCGGTGCGAAGGGGGAATGGGCCAGCTCCGCCTCCAGAAAATCGGGGAAGGTATCGTCGAGCACACTGGTTATGGACAGATTGAAGCCGCAGTACTTGATCCTCGGCTCCAGAAGCTCGTGTTGGGAGAGCCAGTCCAGAGTCTGGCGAATCACCTGCCGGTCCAGGCGCTTGGCCAGGTCAAAACGTTCCGTGACCGGCAGGAACTGGTCCGGCTGGAGCTGGCTCTGACCCTCCCGGAGTGCCGGGATGCGGCACAGGATCTCGATATGGTCGCCCCAGGTGGCGCTGGCGACGGGCTTCAGCGACTGGTACTCAAGGAGCAGCCGGTCGTTATCGAGCGCCTCCCGGATCTGGTCGAGCCGTTTGGCAATCAGGTTCTCGTCCATGCTCGAGGCGATGGCCCTGGCGGTGTGAATCCGGTTTCGTCCGGAAGTCTTGGCGGTATGGCAAAGGTCAGCCGCCTGGGACAGAAGTTTTTCCGGGTCGCCGGGATACTCGTTCTCCATGACCAGCAGGCCACCGCTGGCCGTCGTCTGGAGCTTTGCTCCCTGCCACTCGAAAACGAAACCGTGCACCAGTTCCAGTATGTCGTCGGCAATCTTTCGTGCTCGCGGTTCCGGGCAGTTCTCGATCAACAGTACAAAGGTATCTCCGGAGAGGCGGGCGAGAGCGTCCCGTTGCCGGATACGCACTCCCAGGTTGCCTGCCAGCTCCCGTAGGTAGCGATCGCAAATGCCACTGCCGGCATTCTCATTGAATCGGTTGAAGTCATCCAGGTCCAGGTACAGCAGGCTGTCGATGCTGTCCCGATGGGTTTTCTGCTCGAGGGTCCTGAGCAGCCGGGCAAGGAATTCCCGCCGGTTCATCAGGCCGGTGACGGGATCGCGCCGGATACGCTCACCGGCTTCGCCCTGACTGGTACGGGTATGGGTGTTGCGGCCAACGTGAACGGCGCCCAGGATTTCGCCCTGGGCGCTGGTCAGTCGCTGATAATGAAACTCGTGGATGGGCAGTTCGCGATTCTGGTGAGCCAGCGGCATCTCCACCACGAAGCTGCCCCGCTCGAACGCGCGTTGCCAGAGCCGTTCGATCAGGCGGCGTTCGTTGGGATGGTCCCGGAGGAGATCCCTGAGATTGTCTCCCGGGACCGGCGACTTGCCGAAGGTCTGGGCGAACTGACTGGCATAGGATTGGTTGCAGTGCAGGATGTTCAGCCGTGTGTCTACCGCCACGATCAGATCGGGCGTCGCTTGCCCGGTCCCTTCCATCAGGCGCCGGCAATGATCCAGCGCCTTTTCCTGCTCCATGACCTCCGTGCGATCTACCAGGGTGCCGACAAGACGGTGAATCCGACCGCCCCTGCGTAACGCCCGGCCGTCCAGGGCCAACCGGCATGGCTTCTGCCGTGCGGTCAATACATTCAGTTCCAGGGAAAACGGCTGGCCCGTCCGTATACAGCGACGGAAGAGGGCGCGGACACGGGACTGCCCGGCCTGACAGTAGAACAATGCCTGCTCCGGCGTGATGTCCAGACCGGGGCGCAATTCCAGAAGCTGGTAGATGCCCTCACTCCAGGTCATTTCATTACTGGCGATATCCAGTTCCCAGAGCCCGAATCGGGCCAGGCTTTCAGCGGACTTGAGCAGGCCGGGATCCACGCGGGCGGCATCAGCCAATGCGATGGTGGCGCGCGCCGCCTGGTCGGAATCGTGGATGGCCTGTTTGAGGCTGAGTTGGGCCGTAAAGAAGAAGCCATCCCGGTGCCGGAAAGTCACCAGAATCTGCTGGCCATCTTCGATCTGGTGGCGGTTCGCCGGTGCAAACGGATCGTCCTGGCGTGACGCCAGAATGCGGTGAACCGGTTGCCCCACCAGCTCGCCGGCCTCATACCCCAGGACCGCCTCGGAGTGATGATCGACCTGGACCACTGTGCCTTCGTCGTCGATCCTCAGCAGGGTCTGGCGGCCATCCTGTGGCGCCTGGTCCGGCCGGTAGCGGCGAATCACGAATTCTTTCACGTGCAGATAGCCTCGGGTGTCAGACAGTGGCCCCATGATACTGATACTGACCCGGAAAAGAACCTCCTGGTCCGGTGCGGTGTCTCGCCCGCTGCCATGGGTGTCAGGTATACTGCGGCAAAGCAACTTTCCGGGGGCGCTCATGCCTTTTCGACTTTTTGCGATCTTCAGTCTCGTGTTTACCCTGTTGCTGGCAGGATGTGGCCAGAAAGGCCCGTTGTACCGCGATCAGGGCGGAGCGACCGCCGGTCAGGCGGTCCAGACCGTGACCGGTGGCCAGACCGACGAAGACCGTGAGCAGAGTGATAACTGAGCAACCGCGCACCCGCATAACGAATCAGGACATCCATGGACCACTTCAACTACCGTAACGGCGAGCTCTACGCCGAAGACGTCCCTGTCGCCGAAATTGCCAAGCGTTTCGGGACGCCTGCCTACATCTACTCCCGGGCGACGCTCGAACGCCATTACCGGGCCTACGACGATGCCCTTGCGGGGCATCCGCATCTGGTGTGCTATGCCGTCAAGGCCAACAGCAACCTGGCGGTACTGAACGTGCTGGCCCGGCTGGGAGCCGGTTTCGACATCGTGTCCGCGGGCGAGCTTGAGCGGGTCCTCCGGGCCGGCGGTGATCCCGGCAAAGTGGTGTTTTCCGGCGTGGGCAAGCAGGAGTGGGAAATGAAGCGTGCCCTGGAAGTGGGGGTGCGTTGTTTCAACGTCGAGTCCGACACCGAGCTGGACCGCCTGAACGAGGTGGCCGGTGAGTTGGGGGTGAAGGCCCCGATCTCTTTGCGGGTCAATCCCGACGTTGATGCCGGGACTCATCCCTACATCTCCACTGGCCTGAAGGAAAACAAGTTCGGGATCGATATCGCCGAGGCTCCGCAGGTCTACGCCCGGGCGGCGGCGCTGCCGAATCTCGAGATTCATGGTGTGGATTGCCACATCGGGTCCCAGCTGACCTCGGTGTCACCGTTTCTTGATGCCCTGGACCGGGTGCTGGCATTGATCGACACCCTGGCGGAACAGAACATCCGGATCCGCCACCTGGACATGGGGGGTGGCCTGGGGGTGACCTATGACCAGGAGCAACCGCCACAGCCGTCGGACTATGTGAAGGCGCTGGCGGAACGCATGGGGGATCGCAGCCTGGAACTGATTCTTGAGCCGGGGCGCTCCATTGCCGCCAATGCCGGGATCCTGGTGACCCGGGTCGAGTTCCTGAAGTGCACCGAACACCGTAATTTCGCCATCCTCGATGCCGCCATGAATGACCTGATTCGCCCGGCTCTGTATAGCGCCTGGCAGTCCATCATTCCGGTCCGGCCCCATCAGGAGGGCGAGGAGAAAGCCTGGGATCTGGTGGGCCCGGTCTGCGAGACCGGGGATTTCCTGGGTAAGGACCGGCACCTGCGCTTGCAGGCGGGCGACTTGCTGGCGGTTCGCTCCGCCGGCGCCTATGGTTTCGTTATGAGTTCCAATTACAACACCCGTAATCGCCCGCCCGAGCTGATGGTCGATGGTGATCAGGTCCATGTGGTTCGCCGGCGCGAAACCCTGGAGGACCAGCTCGCCCCTGAAAGTTGTCTGCCGGAATGACCGGGGAGCAGGGGATGAGTCAGCAGCGTCGCGGGCAGGGCCCGACCCTCCGGTTTACCAAGATGCATGGCCTGGGCAACGATTTCATGGTGGTGGACGCCATCAGCCAGCCGTTCCGGCTGAGACCTGAGATGATCCGGGAACTGGCGGACCGGAATTTTGGCATCGGTTTCGATCAGTTGCTTGTGGTGGAGCCGCCCGGCTTGCCGGATGTGGATTTCCGTTACCGGATCTTCAATGCCGATGGCTCGGAAGTGGAACAGTGTGGTAACGGTGCCCGTTGCTTCGCCCGGTTTGTGCGGGACCAGCGCCTGACCAACAAGAAAGTCATCCGGGTCCAGACCGCAAAGGGGGTCATAGAACTGCGGGTCGGAAAGGACGGTCTGGTCATGGTCAACATGGGCGTACCGGAATTCAATCCGCCGGCCATTCCTTTTGCCGCCGACCGTCGCAAGGATGTCTACACGGTTGACGTGGACGGCCAGACGGTCGAGCTCAGCGCAGTATCGATGGGCAACCCCCACGGAGTGCTGGTGGTGGAGGACGTTGATAGCGCCCCTGTGGAAACCCTGGGGCCGCTGCTGGAGCGCCACCCGAGATTTCCGGCGCGGGCGAATATCGGATTCCTGCAGATCCTCGATCGTGGCCATGCCCGCTTGCGGGTGTTCGAACGGGGCTCCGGCGAGACCCTGGCTTGCGGCAGCGGTGCCTGCGCCGCGGTGGTTGCCGGCAATCTCAGGGGATTACTCGACAAGCGGGTGGAAGTGGAGCTTCGGGGTGGCAATCTGGTCATCGAATGGCAGGGCGAGGGGGCGCCTGTTATGATGGAAGGCCCCGCGACGACAGTGTTTGAAGGGCAGTTGCGACTGCCTGGTGACAATTCTAACCGCCGCCGAAAGAGCGGTCGTTCCAACAGACAACGGTCCTGACAGCCCGGGAGAACGCGATGACAGAACAGACGGTCCGGAAGAAGGCCGAAGACCTCACGCCGGAACAGGTGGCCGATTACCTGAGGGCCAATCCTGACTTCTTTGTTGATCAGGATGAGCTGTTGCGCAGCCTGACACTGCCCCATGACAGCGGGCGTGCCATCTCCCTGGTGGAGCGGCAGGTGCATCTGTTCCGCGAGCAGCGCGATACCCTCCGCAAGGAGCTGGTTGAGCTGGTCGCCATTGCCCGTCATAACGATCGTCTGTTCGAGAAAAGCAAACGTCTGCTGATGCAGGTGATCGAAGCCCGCACCCTCAACGACATGGCGGCGGCAATCGATGACAGCATTCGGGGAGATTTCGGCCTGGATGCCGCCTCGGTCCTGCTGTTTACCGATCAGGCCCTGCCGGAGGCCTCCCAGGGCGCCCTGCATGTGGTTGGCCCCGACCTGGCCCGGGACAGGCTCGGGATGCTTCTGGATGGCGAGCGCGCGGTATGCGGGCAGTTCCGCGAGAGTGAGCGGGAGTTCCTGTTTCCCGACCGGGAAGAGCCAATTGCGTCGGTTGCCCTGGTGCCGCTGCGGCATGAAGAGCTGGTAGGTGTGTTTGCCGTGGGAAGCTGCCAGCCCGGATATTTTGACCAGAGCATGGGGTCCCTGTTTCTGAGCTATATCAGTGATACCCTGAGCAGGCTGCTGCCTCCCATGATCCAGCGCCACACCGGCGGTGCACCGGTGGCCGACATTACCGCGGAGTCCCGATAGGGTGTCTGCAGGGTCCGGCGCCACACGATTGCCTGACTCCCTGCAGGAGCCGCTTGTCCGGTTCGTTCGCCATCTGTCGTCTGAAAAACGCCATTCCCCGCGCACCTGTGACAGCTATCAGCGGGATCTGAATCGCCTCGCGTTCTGGCTGGCCGACTCCGGGCGTGACCAATGGCGGTTGCTGCTCAGCCATGATCTCCGCCGCTACGTGGCGGTCCTCAGCCGCGAGGGGTTGAGTGGCCGCAGTATTGCCCGCCACCTGTCGGCCATCCGCAGGTTCTACAACTTCCTGTTGCGGGAGCGGCTGGTGACGGATAACCCGGCGGTGGATGTCCGTGCCCCCAAGAGTGGTCGCCGCTTGCCCCGAGTCGCGGACGTGGATCAGCTCGGTCAATTACTCGACGCCACGCCTGACGACCCGCTCGAGGTGAGGGATCTTTGCATGTTCGAGCTGATGTATTCCTCCGGTTTACGACTCTCTGAGCTGGCACAGCTGAACCTTGAATCGCTCGATCTGGGTGCCGGAGACGTGCGCGTGGTCGGTAAGGGCAATAAGGAACGGGTTCTGCCGGTGGGTCGAAAGGCCTTGGGCGCTATTCAGGCCTGGCTGGCCGTGCGTCCGGGGCTGGCGCCGGAGGGCGAGAAGGCGGTTTTCGTCAGCCGCCGGGGCGATCGGCTCAGTCGGCGCAGTATCCAGTCCAGGCTGGAGCGCTGGGGCATCACCCGTGGCGCCGATCAAAAGCTGCATCCGCACCTGTTACGGCATTCCTTCGCCAGTCACATGCTGGAATCCAGTGGCGATCTGAGGGCGGTACAGGAACTTCTGGGCCATGCTGACATTGCCACCACGCAGGTGTATACCCACCTTGATTTCCAGCATCTGGCCCGGGTCTATGACCAGAGTCACCCCCGGGCCCGCCGCACCAGGTCGGGAACCGGACCGGACGATCAGTGACGCATCATTGCGTCCAGTTCGTCGATGATTTCAGCCCAGTCGCTGTCCTCTTCGAGGCCTTCCTCCAGAAAGTGGGACTGGCTCTCGGACCAGAATGGAGCGTCCTGCAGGGCAATTTCCCGGGGGAGCGGGGAATGCCTGGCGACGAAGTCCTCGATGCTCCTGTCGTCGGAGGCGAGGCCGAGCTGTTCGAACAGGGTGCTCAGGGAATGTTTGCTGGTGTCCATGGAGTGGAGTCTCCTTGTTGAGAGTGTCTGAATGAAATCGCCAACATTTGCAGGTATTGTTCACTGAACTTTAGCGAATCCCGGGAGGATATCCAGTGAAGGTCGCCCTTCGCTCCCTGATACTATGCAGCCTGCTCGGCCTGTTTCAATCCCCCGTTCTGGCGGACCCTCCCCAACCCTCGCCCGCCCCGGTGCTGGGCCAGTCTGACCTGGAGTGGCTGCAACATCAGGAACGATTCGTGGTGGGCGTCGAGGCCGGTCAGGTACCGCTGGTATTCGATACCGGCGACGGGGTGTTGGCAGGCACCTACATCGATTACCTGGCCCGTCTCTCTGACAAGCTGAGGGTGCCGGTGGACCCGGTCGTCCTGGAGGATACGGATCAGGATGGTGCCGGACAGCCCCGGCCCGACGCGATTCTGACCACCCATGCACCCGGCACCCGGATCTCCGGGGGCCAGCGAATGACCAAGCCCCTGATGACCCTGACCTACGGGCTCTTTGTCAGCGCCGGTGACGCGGCGATCCAGACCCTCGCGGATCTTGAGGGAGGGCAGGTTGCCATCGTTGAGGGTGATACCAACCAGTATGCGATGCTTGAACCGGTAGAGGAGTTCCAGCCGGTACCGGTCAACGGGATCGGAGAGGCCGTCAGTGCCGTGTTGTCCGGAAAGGCGCAGGCGTTTGTCGGGCCGGTTCCGGTGGTTTCCGACTATCTGCAATCAGCCATGATCAACGGTATCGGGCTGGCGAAGTTGCTGGACGACAAGCCGGTGGATGTGACGCTCCAGGTGCCGGCGACGAACGAACGCCTGTTCCGGGTACTCGACAGTGCAATTGCCGCCATCAGCCACAACGAGCACCGGGTGATCCGTCAGTCCTGGCTGCAGGCCGATGTACCGTCGATGGAACGCAGCGGTGTTGAGCTATCGGCGACGGACGTGGACTGGCTCAAGCGCAATCCCAATCTCCGGGTGGCCTTCCGTTCGGACTGGCCGCCGTTCGAATATGAACAGGACGAGAAGCCCACGGGTCTGGTGGCGGACCTGGTGACCCGGCTGGAATCCGAGTTGGGTATCCGTTTCAGCCGGACTCTCGTGAAGGATCGGTCCGAGGCAGAGCAAAAGCTCGCGGATGGCGAGGTGGACATTCTTCCGGCTCTGCCGCGTACACCCCGCACCGAAAGCGGCTACCTGTTTACCCGAGCCTACCTCAATGTGCCCATCGCACTGGTGATCCGTGATGACGGTCGCTTTATCGGGGATCTTCGGGAGCTGAGGGGCGAGCGTGTCGGTGTCGTCAATCGTCACGCAGCTCATGATTACCTGCTGATCAACCATCCGAACCTGAACCTCTATCCGGTGAGGGATGTGGAGGAAGGTCTGCTGGCCCTGTCCAACGGAGACCTGGATGTCATGGTGACCCACATACCGGCGGTCAGCTACATTGTGGCCCGTCTGGGGTTGTCGAACCTGCGCATAACCAGTATCACCCCCTACCAGTACGACCTCAGGCTGGCGGTGCGCAAGGACAATCCGGAACTGCACCGGATCCTGAACAAGGGGCTTTCAAGCCTGGAGGCTTCGGAGACCGAGACCATCTATAACCGCTGGATTCACCTGGATATCGAGCAGGAGACCGATTACACGGTCGTGCGTCGGGTGGTGTTGATCGCCATCGTGGTGGTCCTGATCTTCCTGTACTGGAACCGGAAACTGTCCCGGGAAGTGGACGAGCGGATACGTTCCGAGAATGCCCTGCGCCGCAGTGAGGATGAGTTACGGGCTGCGAAGCTGGAGGCCGAGCGCCTGGCCAGGGAGGCCGAGGCTGCAAGCCGGGCCAAGAGTGAGTTCCTGGCCAACATGTCTCATGAAATCCGGACACCCATGAATGCGGTGATCGGGTACAGCGACCTGCTCAGCAACAGCGTGACCGACCCCCAGCAGCGCAGCTATCTGGACGCCATTCGTGCCGGAAGCCGCAGCCTGCTGATGCTGATCAACGACATCCTGGACCTCTCCCGGATCGAGGCCGGCAAGATGCGACTGGATTATTCGGCGGTATCCGTTCGGCGCCTGCTCGGGGATGTCCGGCATATTTTCGACCTTCGCGCCCGTGAACAGGGTATCACCCTGGAAGTGAGTGTGGACTCGAGGATGCCCGCTGCGATGATGCTGGACGAGACCCGGCTACGCCAGGTGCTGTTCAACCTGGTGGGCAACGCGATCAAATTCACCCACGAAGGTGGCGTGACTGTCCGTGCTACAGCGACACCGCTCCAAGACGCCCCGGATGAGCATGGTAAGGCAACGGATCGCCAGTACTATCAGCTGGTGGTCACGGTCAGTGACACCGGCATCGGTATACCGCCGGACCAGCTGGACCGGATCTTCGATGCCTTCGAGCAACAGGAAGGGCAGAATACCCGGCGTTATGGCGGCACCGGCCTGGGGCTGGCAATCAGTCGCAAGCTTGCCCGTATGATGGGGGGGGATCTTGCGGTAGAGAGCGACCCCGGCGCGGGATCGGTGTTTACCGTCACGCTGCCGCAAGTAGAGGCCACGGTCGAACAGGCCGGGGAGGATGGCGAGCCGAAGGAAGAGGAACGCTTGCTGGCCCAGACCCTGAGCATGCAGGAGCGTGGCTGGTTGCGCCAGCAGCTGTCCCGGGACTTTGGTGACGAGTGGGAAGCGGTTCGCGAGAGCGGCGACCCGGAGCAGATGAAGGATTTTGCCCGGCGTGTCGTAGCCTGGGGCCAGCGGCATCGGTCGCCGTCGGTAACCCGCTACGGGGAAAAACTGCTGGCAGACGTGGAAGCGTTCAATCTGGATGCGGTGAACGGTGCCCTGGAATCGTTTCCGAAGCTGTTGGGCCGGCAGGGCTGAGGCTGGCGCTGATTACAGGCAGTCGAACTGGGAGCGTCTGTCGAAGGCGACGGACACCATGTCGTAGCCGGATTCGGACAGGTCGCGGATCAGGTCGCGGTCTTTCAGCAGCGCCATGCATACCTTGTGGACGCTGGCCTGCAGCTGTTCGGTCGGTGGTTCGCCCGCTGCGAAGCGGAAATCCACGATCAGGTATTTGCGGTCCACCGAGGCTGAAACCGGTATGTCCTCGCGGACAACGCTTTCATACCCTATGTAGGTCGCCTGCTGCTGGGGAAAGAGCTCGCTCATCAGCACATCGATATTTTCGGCATGCGCCATTGGCGAAGCCAGGATGACACCGGCGATGACTGTGCGGGCTAGAATCTGAAGGCTCATGCGTCCACTCCCTGGTTACCGTGCGGGCAGTGTAACAAAGTGTAACATCTCGTTACAGGCCATTATTCCAGAGTGTGGCGTCGATTGCGCCGGTGTCGGGGAAAGTTTTTCAATTGTTTGCAGTCTGGATACCATATCTCCGGGCTGCTCCGGGCGGGCCGATCAACTATTCTTTCAAAAGAACAAACGGTAGGGAGAGAGCCATGTTCCAGCTGGTATTCAAAGGCGAGTGTGTTCCGGGAACCGATGAGCAGACGGCAAGAAATAACGCCCGGGCGCTGTTCAAGGCTTCCGTCGATCAGGTCGAGCGGATGTTCAGTGGCCAGACAGTGGTCATCCGCAACAAGCTTGAGGAGGCCCAGGCCGAAAAGTATCGGGCGGTACTGAAAAAACATGGCATGTTGGCCTATGTCCAGCCCATGCCCGGCGCCCGACCGGCGCCGGAGCCGTCGCGCTCCGCCGCCCCCGGACCGGAAGCCGGTGAGCCGGCTCCCAAGTCAACAGCGAGTGCGCCCACCGGCGCCGCCGGAGGCGGTGTGCCGGAAGTGGAACCGGGTGACCGGTTACCGGTGGCCGGGGAAAAAGTGGACGATATCCTCGCCGGTAGCGGCCTGAATCTGGATCCCGTTGGCGTGACCCTGGTGGAACACCAGGAGGCGGAAGCGCCCATGTTCGAGCACCTGGATGACTGGACGCTGGCGCCGGCCGGCTCCGACCTCGGGGTCGAGCGGGACCTGCCGCCTCCGATGGTCCCGGATGTGTCGCACCTGGCCCTCGTGGACGAGGACGACAAGGGCTAGCGCTGAGGCCGGCCGATAACAAGGACAGGTTCGTTGAAAGCTCTTTGTATCTTCCTCCTGTGTCTGCTGACGCCGGCATCCTTGCTGGCGGACGCTCGCGAGCGTGCCCGGGTGGGGCTGGTGCTCAGCGGCGGCGGGGCCAAGGGCATGGCCCACGTGGGTGTGCTCCGGGTACTGGAGGAGATGAAAATCCCGGTGGACGTCGTGGTCGGCACCAGTGCCGGCTCTGCGGTTGGCGCCCTCTACGCTTCCGGCATGTCGGTTGCCCGGATCGAAGAGCGGTTTATCGAAATGGACTGGCTGTCCAGTTTCCGTGACGACCCGGGACGGGGCTTCAAGCCGATCCGTCGCAAACAGGACGACTGGCGTTTTCCTGTGATGCCGGGCCTCGGGGTCCGGGCCGATGGGCTGCACGTTGGCGGTGGAATCGTCGCGGGCCAGAACCTGGGGTTTATTCTCAACGAACTGACGCGAAATGCCGCCCTGGTGGAGGACTTTGATCGGCTGGCGATTCCGTTCCGGGCGGTTGCCACCGATCTTGCAACCGGCGAACAGGTTGTGATCGGCCGGGGGAGCCTGGCTGAGGCGGTTCGGGCGAGCATGAGTATCCCGGGTGTTTACGCCCCGGTGGAGCTGGACGGGCGGCTGCTGGTTGATGGCGGCGTGGCCAATAACCTGCCGGTCAGCGTCGCACGGGATATGGGGGCGGAGGTCATCATTGCCGTCGACATCACCGACCCGCTGATGGACGCCGACGACCTGAGGGAGGCATTTTCCGTGGTCGGTCAGCTTACCACCCTGCTGACCCGTCGAAACACAGAACACCAACTGGCGTTGCTCGACCAACGGGACATACTGATCCGGCCGGACCTGCAGGGCCACACCTCGGCCGATTTCTACCAGGCGCCATTGCTGTTCGAGCTGGGTGCGACCGCGGCCCGCAACCATGCCAGTGAATTGAGACCGTTGCAGGTGTCACGCGCCGACTGGGCTGCCTACAAGGCCCGGATGTCCACCCGCGCGTTCAGTGCCGGTCCGATTGCCCGTATCGAGATCGAGAGCAGCCGACGGCTGGCTGGGGATTTCCTTCGCCAGAGAATTCGTCAGCCCGTCGGTGAACCCCTGGACGTCCCGGCATTGGAGGAAGATCTCAAACGGATCTACGGGCTTGGCTATTACGAAACGGTTTCCTACTCCCTGTCGCCCTCTCCGGAGGGTACGGTGCTGGTCATACAACCCCGGGAAAAGACCTGGGGGCCCAATTACCTGTCGTTCGGGCTTGGCTACGAAGACAATTTCGACGGTGAAACCCGTTTCAATATCGCGTCTGCACTGCGCATGACGGAGCTTAACCGACTTGGTGGCGAGTGGCATACCGGGCTCCAGCTGGGTACCGAACCCTGGGTCAGGACCCAGTGGTATCAGCCACTGGATTACGGTTACGACCGCTTCTTTGTCCTCGGCGGCGAGTATTCCCGGGACAATTTCGGTGTTTATGACGACGCCGGCAGGCAGGTTGCAGAGGTGGATGTCACGTTTCGCTCGGCGGACCTTGCCCTGGGTATGGAGCTGGGCGGTGATGCGGAGGTCCGGCTGACCTACACCAGGGGCTATTCGACGGTGGACGAGGAAGTAGGGGAGCCGGTGGCTCCGAACGACGCTATCCATCGGGGCAACCTGACGCTGCGGCTGGTCCATGATTCCCTCAACGATTCGTTCTTCCCGACCGGTGGGGCGTTTGCCGGAGCAAAGGCCCGGTTCGAGAGGGAGGACCTCGGGTCTGACCGGCATTTTGACTCGGTGACCACTCTGCTCCTGGGCACCGGAAGCTGGCAGGACCTGACCCTCACAGGGCTGGTGTT
Organism: Marinobacter sp. C7; assembly: GCF_022343555.1. Taxonomy (GTDB): domain Bacteria; phylum Pseudomonadota; class Gammaproteobacteria; order Pseudomonadales; family Oleiphilaceae; genus Marinobacter. Next base: position 860,775 of record NZ_JAKQZH010000002.1, read on the forward strand.
CGCGGAGGATGTCGTCCGTGGTGAGGCGGGGGTCGAGAACCACGTCCGATTGGGGGGCTTCCGGCGCCTGTCGGCGTTCGCACCCGGTCAAATCACCGGCGAGAGTGCGGCAATGACGGCATTCTACGCCAGCCAGAGTTTTGGCGGCCCCCTCCTGCCCTGGTTCGCCGGGGCGGGTTTCGAGGCGGGTAACGCCTGGGATTCCCTGAGTGATGCCAGTTGGGATAGCTCGGTGCGTTCCTGGAGTCTGTTTGCCGGGGTGGATACTTTCCTCGGACCGGTCCAGCTGGCGGGCGCCTACAACAACGAGGACAACTGGAGTGCCTACCTCAACCTGGGATTTTCCTTCACCCAGCTGTTCTATTGAGTCGGCCAGTCTGCTTCATCGGTCTTTCTGGGCAATGGCGTCCAGCACTTGCTGGCATTGCTGCAGGGCGAAGCGGTGGAGGATGCCGGCGAGGCGCTCCTCGTCACGATCCCGGATCGCGCTGATCGACTCTTCCATGTTGGCGAGATTGTCCTCGAGCACCTGGTTGCCGCCGTGCTGGAACGCAACGAAAGCGCAGCGCCGGGCGGAGGGCCAGAGGTCATCAATGGCGGTGACGATGAAGTAGTTGTCTGCGTAGGCCAGAGAGGCCTTGGTGTACTCGATGCCCACTTCCAGAAAGGTCATCAGGTCGTTTTTCTGGTAGCAGGCCTTCATCTGGCTGTGAAGTGATTCGAGCCGTTCCATGTCGGAGGGCTGCCACTGGCGCACCAGTTTTCGGCCGGTATGGGTAAGGTAGAGCTCCAGGGTCTCGTACAGGCTGCGCACAAAGTAATCGTCGAGGGTTGTGACGAACGCTCCCTTGCGCGGAACATTGCGCACCAGGTGTCGCTTTTCCAGCAGGAGTAACCCCTCCCGGATCGACCCGTGGCTGACGTCCATTTCCTTTGCCATGGACCCCTCGTAGATGCGCTCTCCGGAGCGAAGCTGGCCAAACACGATCAGGTTTTCAAGGTGGCGGGCGACCTGTTCGGTCAGGGTCTCACGGGGTTTGAAAGCGTTCATGTCGGTTTATGGCTACTGCAGACGGTTGGAGATGGTCGCATAGTCGCACATTCCGGTGGGCCTGAGCCAGTCCGCGGTCGGGGTTACAGCAGGGGCGCACTCAGTCGGATGGCACGGCAGGCAAGCCGGAACAGGATCGAACGGTCCCGGTAGTCGCTTTCGGTCATTCGGCGGCAGCTGCTCAGGTCCTCTTCCAGCATCTGCTCCACTTCGGCTACAAACTGCGGATCGGTGTTGATGGCGGTGATCTCGAAGTTCAGGCGCATGGAGCGGTTGTCGAGATTGGCGGTACCCACTGCGGCATAACGGTCATCGACCAGAACCACCTTCTGGTGCATGAAACCGGGCTGATAGCGATAGATGCCAATGCCCGCCTGACTGGCCTGCACCAGGTAGGAGTAGGCGGCCAGCTTGATCAGACGGTTGTCCGGGGTTTCCGGGATCAGGATGCGGACATCGATGCCCCGAAGGGCGGCGAGTTGCAGGGCATTCATGATCTGGAAGTCCGGGACGAAGTAAGGCGAGGCGATCCAGATCCGGGAACGGGCATTGTTGATGCAGTTCAGGAAAAACAGGGTGCAGGTTTCCCAGGTATCGGCCGGCCCGGTCGGAAGGATCAGTACCTCCTCGTTGCCCGGCGTGTGCTCGCCGGCGCTCCAGTCGAGGGTAGGCAGCTTGTCACTGGCCCAGTTCCAGTCTTCCAGCCACGCCATTTGGAGGCCACTCACCGCCGGGCCTTCGATCCGGCAGTGGGTGTCCCGCAGGGGATCCTGGTCCATGGCGGTGCCCAGGTATTCATCCCCCAGGTTGATGCCACCCACAAAGCCAACCCGGCCGTCGCACACCAGCAACTTGCGGTGGTTGCGGAAGTTGATCTGGAACCGGCGTCGGCGGATGTTACCATCGCCGAACGAGGCGACCCGGGCTCCGGCCCGGGCCAGCTCCCGCAGATACCGGCGGGGCAGGAAGGCGCTGCCAATGTCGTCGTACAGGAACCAGACTTCGACGCCCTGGGCCAGTTTCCGCTCCAGGATCGATTTGATGCGCTGCCCGACCCGGTCGGAGCGGACAATGTAGAACTCCAGCAGGATGTAGCTGCAGGCATCTTCCATCGCTTCGAACAGCGCCTCGAAGGTGGCTTCACCGTCGCGCAGCAGGGTGCACTGGTTGCCGTCGGTGAACGGCTGTCGGCCCAGTTTGCACAATACCTGCAGTTCATCCTGGAAACGGTCGTTACCGGGTGCGGGAATGGAGGTGGTCTGTTGCTCAAACCGGTTCAGCAGCGCCGTCAGGGACTCGTCCCCCATGCGCCTGGCCTTGACGTAGCCGCCGAAACGGTTCCGGCCGATCAACAGGAACAGCGGTACGGTCACATAGGGAATGCCGAGCAGGCCAATGATCCAGGCAATCGCACCCTGGGGGGTACGGTAAGTCAGCAGGATACGATAGATGCACGCCAACGCTCCGACGTAGAGCAGGCCGACAGCAACGGCAATCAGCGGGAAGCTCTCCATCACGACGATCTCCCTGAGTCGGGCGGGGTGGCTCCGGCGTTCAGGTGTTCGGCCCGATACTGGGCCGGTGCCCGGCCGGTCCAGCGCTTGAAGGCACGACTGAAGGCGCTGAGTTCGGAAAAACCCAGCAGGAAGGCGATTTCGCCCAGGGCATACTGGTCGGCGGCAACATAACGCAGCGCCTTGTCCTTGCGCACCTCCTCCACCAGTTCGTGGAAACTCAGTCCTTCTTTCTTGAGCTTGCGGTAGAGGGTCTGGCGACTCATGTGGCACTGGCGGGCGAGGGTATCGGCATCAATCCGATCGGTTGCCATCTGCCGGGAAATGAGCCGGCGGATCTTCCGGCTGAAGGAGCGACGGGTCTGCAGCCGCGCCAGCAGGAAATTGACCTGGCGAAGAACCGCCGAATAGACGTAGGGATTGCGGTGAGGTATCGGGTGACTCAGGTGGCGGGTGTCGAACGCGACGCGGGTGACGCCATGCCCGAAGGTTACCGGCCCGCCCAGCAGGACCTCGTATTCATGGGCGTAGGAGGGCTTTTCATGGGCGATCTCGGCCCACTCGGCCCGGATGCCGGGATGGATGAAGTGCCGGGTCCGACTCAGGGCGGCGGCCAGGGTCCGGTCCATATCCTGGCGGCAGTAATGTTCCGGGGTGTCCGGTTGCCAGGTCAGGATGGCAGTATCGCCACTCTGCTCGAAGGAAAGGATCACCGACTCGTTGATCAGCCGGTGCAGGCGGACATATTGGGTGACTGCTTCGCCCAGGGTGTCACAGTTGAAGAACACATGCCCCACCAGTCCCATGCGCTCCGGATCGACCAGCTTGCCGGCATGTAGGCCGACGCCAGGGTCGCCGGTCACCTGTTCGGCATATTCCCACAGCCGGTAGTGGGCATCGGCGGCCACTCGGCGGTCCGGATCTTCGAGTTCACCGGAATCCAGGCCGGTGATGCGGGTGATCCGGTCCCGGTCCAGTACGCCCTGGCGTTCCAGGTAATGCACCAGCGCCAGCGTGCTGGAGGCGGCAACGCCGGGAGGGCTGGCTGTCGGGGTATCCGGATGCGAGGAACTCACAACATTCCTTCTGAAGGTTAACAGGCTGTCATGGACGCTGGTACAAAATGTCAAACGTATGGGACAACTTGTCAACGGCATGTTTGCCCTACAACGATAGCATCAAGGTATCAGGTTGGAATAATCAAAGCGCACTTGATGGAGGTGTTGTATGGAACAGGAAATCTTTGTGCCCCATAGCGAGCAGGAACGCAAGAACGTGATTGCTCTGGCGGAATATCTGAACAGCATCTTCTACTGTTGATCAGACAGGCGTTCAGCCTATGACCTTAAGCCGGGTAACCCCCGGCTTTTTTTCGTCCCTGGAATTACCTGCCTTGCTCGATGGGCTGGCAGTGGTAATGTATCCGCTTCAAGAATGATCCTTTCCAAAGCGGAGGCTGTCTGTCCATGAGTGTCGAGCTGAATCATCGAATAACCGGTGAAGGCAAACCCCTGATCCTGCTGCATGGCCTGTTCGGGTCACTGGAAAACCTCGGAGGGATCGCGCGCCGGCTGCAGGATGAATGGCAGATTCACGCCCTGGACGAGCGCAACCACGGCAGCTCCCCGCACACCGATACCATGGACTATCCGTCCATGGCCGAAGATGTGCTTGCCTACATGGATGCCCAGGGACTGGACAAGGCCTCGATTCTGGGACATTCCATGGGAGGCAAGGTGGCCATGCAAGTGGCCCTGATGGCGCCGGAGCGGGTCGAGAAAGTGATTGTGGCGGACATCTCGCCCGTCAGCTACAAACCCCACCACGATGTCATTCTCGAGGGGCTGAGAAGCCTTGATCTGACCAGCGTGCGCACCCGGCAGGACGCCGACCGACTGTTGGCGGAGTTTGTCGAGACACCCGGTGTCCGGCAGTTCCTGCTGAAGAACCTGGAGCGGGTGCCCGGTGATGAACAATCCGCTGATGGCCCCATGTTCCGGTGGCGGCTGAACCTGCCGGTGATCGATGCCTGCTATGCAAATCTCGCCAAAGCCCCGGAGGGGGATGGCCCCTTCAATGGCCCGGTCCTGTTCCTCAAGGGTGCTGAATCCGCCTACATTCAGGAAAAACACCGGGACCAGATCATGCGCCTGTTTCCTTCAGCCGAGCTGCGCATCATCCAGGATACCGGCCACTGGCTGCATGCCGAGAAAGCCGATACTTTCGCCGCACTGTGCCGTCGCTTCCTTGATGACAAGGACTGAAGCCATCGCTGTCTGACGAGGGTCGTTTTTATGGTCTGGCCCGGGTCTGCTATGGTTAGGCCATTGTCCTGGCGGGGAAATCGGAAAATAACAACGGGCGGGCGCACTCTATGAAGTGGTTGTTGATCGGGTTGCTGGTGGTGTTTCTGTTGCTCGGCAGTTTTCTGCTGACGCCGTCGCCCATTGACAGCAAGGCCTGGGAACCGCCCTCGCCACCACCCCTGACCGGAATTCTGGCGCCCAATGAGCGACTCAGACTGGCAGATCTGTTGGCTCGCGGGCAGGTCTATGGTCCCGAGGATACGACCGTCGGGCCCGATGGCGTTCTTTACGGTGGCACCCAGGACGGCTTCATCGTCCGCGTCTTTCCGGACGGTCGCATGGAGAAGTGGCTTGAAACCGGCGGCCGGCCCCTCGGAATGGTGTTTGATGGCGAGGGCAACCTGATTGTTGCGGATGCCTGGAAGGGGCTGTTGTCCATCGCCCCGGACAAAACCATCACGGTATTGGCCCGGGAAGCCGGGGGCACGCCTTTCAGGTTTACCGACGATGTCGACATCGGGCCGGATGGCACAATCTATTTTACCGACGCCAGCTCACGCTTCCATCAGCCGGACTACCGCCTTGATTTGCTGGAGATGCGCCCTCACGGGCGCCTCCTGCAGTACTCACCGAGGACCCGAAAGGCCGAGGTCCTGCTGGGCAACCTGCATTTTGCCAACGGGGTCGCGGTCTCCCCGGATGGCGACTTTGTGCTGGTTAACGAAACCTGGAAATACCGCATTCTCCGGTACTGGCTGCAAGGCCCCCGGGCCGGTCGGGCCGAGGTCTTTGCCGACAACCTGCCCGGATTCCCGGATAACCTGGCAGTGGATGGAGAAGGCCGTTACTGGGTAGCGTTCCCGACCCTGCGTAATCCCCAGGTCGATGCCCTGCACCGGACACCGTGGCTCAAGGACCTGGTTGCGAAACTGCCAGACAGCCTGAAACCCACTCCCCAGGAGTACGGGCTGGTAGTGGCCTTCGACCGGGACGGCAATCCGATCACCAGCCTGCATGACACCCGGGGCACCCACTTGCAGGAGATTACCTCGGTCAATCCTCACGACGGCGTTCTATACTTTGGTTCACTTCACAATGACCGTATCGGGCGGCTACCGTTACACGCCATTCCGGGGCTGGGAGATACTGCCGAATGACCGTCGAACAGGAAATTGACTGGGATCTGCCGGATCCTTTTACCCTCGAAATTACCGTGCGTGAGGAAGATACCGATCGCCTGGGGCATGCCAACAACGTGGTTTACGTTCGTTGGCTCGAAGATGTCAGCTGGGCCCACATCGAAAGCCTGGGCATGACCTGGGAAATGCACCAGACCACCGGCAAGGCCATGGCAATCACCCGTACCGAGATCGATTACCTCGCTTCGGCCAATGCCGGCGACCGGCTGCTACTGGCTACCTGGCTTACCGGGTTCGATGGACGCTTCCGTTCCGCCCGCCAATTCCAGCTGGTGCGGCCCGCGGACGGTAAAACCCTGGTGAGGGCGGTATCGACCCATGCCTGTGTTGATATGAAAACCCAGCGTCCTTCCCGGGCGCCAAAGGAATTTGCCGAGATCCTGTCAGCCGCTTCGGTCAGCGGCGGCACGGGCCTGGCTCAGGTATGAGCTTCCCCGGGACCGGATTTCTGCTAGTCTGAGAGCGTCAACCCCGGTAACCCGTCATGGTTACCAACGATAGTTACCACCGATGTCTGGAGCGACCCATGGAATTCACCAACGACAACAACTCCGATACTTCCATGCGCCACGTGGTCTATGACCGTTTTGGTGAACGGGACGTTCTGCAGGTGGTGGAAAGTCCGGTACCCGAGCCCGCAGAAGGGCAGGTGCTGGTGCGGGTGCATGGCGCCGGCCTGAACCCCATTGACTGGAAAACCCGCAAGGGGCTGGGGTTCGCTGCACGCCAGATCGAGAACACCCTGCCGTGGACTCCGGGCTACGATGTGGCCGGCGAAGTGACTGCGGTTGGCGGCGGGGTCACGACCCTGGCGCCGGGGGACCGTGTCATGGGGATGGTAGGATTTCCGGCCGCTGGTGGAGGCTACGCCGAATATGCCCTGGCTGCTGCCGATGAACTGGCGATAGTGCCCGAGGAACTGGACCTTGTTGCTGCCGGCGGTGTGCCCCTGGCGGCCCTTACCGCATGGCAGGGACTGTTTGAAATGGGCAAGCTGGAATCCGGACAGAAGATCCTGATTCATGCCGGTGCCGGCGGTGTTGGCCATTTTGCTGTGCAGTTTGCTCTGGAGCGGGGCGCCCATGTGATTGCTACGGCCTCGGCCCGTAACCGGGATTTTCTGGCGGAGCTTGGAGTTCACGAGGTGATCGATTACCACACCACCGACTTCGCCGACGAATGCTACGGACTGGACATGGTACTGGACCTGATGGGCGGGGACGTCGGCAAGCGTTCACTGCACACCCTCGGCGAGGGCGGCGTCCTGGTCACCATTCCCACGGTGACTGCAGATGAAATCATCAGTGCCGCTGAAGAGATGGGCCTTCGGGCCCATGGCATGACCGTGCGCCCGGATGTTTTCCACCTGGAGGAGATCGCCGAGCTGATCGAGGACGGCGATGTCCGGGTGCATATTGATGGCCGGTTTACACTGGGCCAGGTCCGGGATGCCCATGAAGCCCTTGAGGGGGGGCATGTTCGCGGCAAGCTGGTGTTGGATTGCCGCTGAGGGCCATGCCCTCAGTCATTGCCCTCGTCGCTTCCGGCCCTGGTGCCGGCCTTTTCCGGTTGTCCGCCGTTGTTTTTCTCCTTCCGTTCCTTCTGGGGCTGGGGTGGAACAAGGCTGATCAGAACCCAGTCTTCCTCCGGCTTCAGATCCTCCATTCTGCAGACGGGTGAGACATAGCCCTTGCTGTCAAAAACAAACAGCACGAGGGCCTGACGCTGGTATTTTTCCAGGAAATCCTCGTAACTGAACTCCTCGCTCAGCTGGGTGGTCCGCACCGTATAGCCCTGACTGGCCAGGCTGGCTAGCTTGGCATAGCTGACACCGTCAAACAGTCCCCGGGTCATCTGGATTTTCTCTGCCGTCTGGTGCCGGGCCTTCTGGTCCTGCTCGCCCTCGGCCAGACTGAACACGCAGTTTTTCCCGAACCAGTCGAGGAAATGGTACGTCGCCAGTGAATTCATGTGCTTGTACGGGGAAATGACCAGCAGTTTGCCGATGCCGGTCAGATCCAGATGGGTCGAGGCGTGCTCGGAGACCGGGTTGCCGAAGTAGACCTGCAGATTGTCCATACGGGCCTGCCTCACGTTCTCCCAGTTGGTATCGGCAAGGGTAACCGGGACCTCGTGTTTTTTCAGGGCCTGGGCGATCATCCGGGCGACATTGTTGGCACCGAGGATCAGGAAACCGTACTCGGCCGGTTCCGCAACCTTGAGCAGCCTGGCAACAGGTCGCGCGGTGAGGCTCTGCAGGGTGACCGTGGCAATGATCAGCATGAACACCAGCGGCACCAGGGCGCCGGCGCTTTCATAGCCGAGCTTCTGCAGCTGGAATGCAAACAGTGCGGACACGGCCGCGGCCACGATGCCCCGGGGGGCGATCCAGCTCAGGAACAGCTTTTCACGGAGGTTGAGTTCGGTGCCGATAGCCGAGAGAAAAATGCTCAGGGGGCGGGCAACCAGCATCAGGGCGGCCAGCACGGCGACCAGCGACCAGCCCAGCTCGGCAATGGCTGAAAACTCCACCCTGGCGGCGAGAATGATAAACAGGGCCGATATCAGCAGGACACTGAGCGACTCCTTGAACTCGAGGATGCTGTCGATCGGCACCCGCTTCATGTTGGCCATCCAGATGCCCATGATGGTGACCGTGAGCAGGCCGGACTCGTGGGCCAGTTCGTTTGAAATGGCATAGACGCCGAGCATGAAGGTCAGGGTGCCGGCGTTATGCAGGTACTGGGGAATCCAGTGCTTGCGCAGCACCAGGCCGTTGAGATAGCCGGCCGCCGCACCGATCAGCAAGCCCACCAGCAGAGTCTTGCCGAAGATGTAGAGCGAATGGCTGAAGACATTGCCCTGGCCCCAGGACACGATGCCCTCGAAGACCAGTACCGCGAGCAAGGCCCCCACCGGATCAATGATGATGCCTTCCCAGCGCAGGATATTGGCAAGTTTGGAGTCCGGGCGAACCGACCGCAGCAGCGGTGCAATCACGGTCGGGCCGGTAACGATGGAAATGGCTCCGAACAGCAGGGCTACCTCCCATGACACTCCCAGGGCCCAGCGTGCTGCCAGGGTGCCGATGATGCAGGTGACAATGGAGCCTACCGGCACCAGGTTGCGCACCATCTTGCCGTGACCGCGAATTTCCTCGTAGCGCAGGGTCAGGCTGCCTTCGAACAGAATGATGGCCACCGCCAGTGATATCACCGGAAACAGCAGGTCACCGAACACCACCTCCGGTACCAGAAAGCCGAAGAGCGGGCCTGCGGCAATGCCACCGGCCAGCAGGAAGAGGATGGCGGGCATTCGTACCCGCCAGGCCAGCCACTGACAAAACAGGGACAGGACACCAATGCTGGCGAGAAGCATGACAGTGCTGAGGGGCATAGGCTTTCAGGTCCTTTGAATTACTGGCCGGCGCGCCGGGCAATGCGATTGAGCAGGCGTGAGGCGGCAATAAAACCGAAACTGGCAGTGACCGGGCTGGCAGCGCCGAATCCGGAGGCACAGTCCAGCCTGACGGGACCGTTGCTGACCGGCTTCTGGTGGCATACTTCGCCGTCACCGGCAGGATACGTGAGCTGCTCCAGTGAGTATACGGCCTCTATGCCAAAACGCCGCTTGGGGTTGCGGGAAAAACCGTATTCCCGTCGTAACAGGTTGCGAACCTTGGCGAGCAGTGGGTCCTGGGTGGTCCGGGCAAGATCGGCCACCTGGATCTGGGTGGGGTCCATCTGGCCCCCTGCACCGCCGGCGCAGACCAGCGGAATCTTCCGCCGCTGGCAATGAGCGATGAGCGCGGCCTTGGCCTTGACGCTGTCAATGGCGTCCACGACTCCGGTCATATCGGGAGTAATCAGATCAGCGGCGTTCTTTGTGGTGAGGAAGCCAAAATGAACCCGGATGTCAGCATGGGGATTGATGGTTTTCAGGCGCTCGGCCATGGCATCGGTCTTGGTACGACCGTACTGTCCTTCCAGCGCATGGAGCTGGCGGTTGGTGTTGGACACGCAGATATCGTCCATGTCGATCAGCGTCAGGGTGCCGATGCCGCTGCGGGCCAGGGCCTCGGCGGCCCAGGAACCGACACCGCCGAGTCCGACGATGGCTATGTGGGCATTCCGGAATGCTTCCAGGGCATGGCGACCGTAGAGCCGCTCGATTCCCCCAAAACGAAAAGCGAAGTCGTCCGCGGACATTCAGCCTCCATCAATAGCCGGCCCGTGCCGGCGCGAATCAAAGGAGCCAATTGTAACCCAGGCACCGGAGAGAGACGAAAGAAGGTGCAGAAAGGCCACGCGTAGCGTGGCCTTTCCGGTCCGCCCGGGACCTCAGGCAGCCCAGTGGTCATCCGAGAGTGCCATCAGGCTGTCCTTGCCGCTCTGGATATCACTAAGCAGCCAATCGACTTCCGGCAGCAGCTTCTCGAAGTAAAAGCGGGCGGATACCTGCTTGCCTTCCAGCAAGGGTTGGTTGCCTTCCCCGGCCTTCAGCTTCGCGGCGGCGACACCGGCCATACGTGACCACAGATAGCCAATCACGGTCAGGGCCGTCAGTCGCAGGTAAGGGGTGGCAGCCGCTCCGGCCTGCTCCGGATCTTTCGGGGCATTGGTCGCCAGCCACATGGTTGCCTGCTCCAGAGCCTTGACCGCACCTTTGAGTTCTTCGCGGTGGGGCGCTTCCGGGGTGTCCTTCAGATAGCCGGTCAGGACACCGAACAGGGTGCGAACCAGCTGTCCCCCTTTGAGCGACAGTTTGCGGCCGACCAGGTCCATGGCCTGGATGCCATTGGTGCCTTCGTAGATCCGGGCAATACGTCCGTCACGGACCAGCTGCTCCAGTGGCCAGTCGGTGGTGAAACCTGAGCCTCCAAGGACCTGCAAGCCGGTGTTCGCGTTGTTGAAACCCTCATCGGTCAGGAATGCCTTGACCACCGGAGTCAGCAGTTGCACCAGATCGTCGGCGGACTCCCGGACGCCTTCGTCCGGATGGGCGACCGACAGGTCAAGCTGGTGCCCGGTGAACAGGGCGAGGGCGCGCATACCCTCATTCAGCACCTTCTGGCGCATCAGCATGCGCCGGACATCAGGGTGCACAATGATCGGGTCGGCCGGCCCGTCCGGGTTCCTGGGGCCAGTCAGCGACCGGCTCTGCAGCCGCTCCCGGGCGAAGCCAAGACTCTCCTGGTAGGCCATTTCGGCCAACCCGAGGCCCTGCATGCCGACCATCAGGCGGGCTTCGTTCATCATGGTGAACATGGCCCGCATGCCGTCATTGGGCTCACCAACCAGCCAGCCTTTGGCGCCTTCAAAGTTCATCACGCAGGTGGCGGAGCCCTTGATGCCCATCTTGTGCTCAAGGCCGCCGCAGAAAGCCGGGTTGCGTTCACCGGAATCGGGCAGGAATTTGGGCACCACGAACAGGGAGATGCCTTTGGTGGTATCCGGTGCACCGGGCAGTTTGGCCAGCACCAGGTGCACGATGTTATCGACCAGATCGTGCTCACCGCCGGTGATCCAGATCTTGGTGCCCTCGATGCTGTAGCTGCCGTCCTCGTTGGGGGTGGCCCGGGTGCGGATCAGGCCAAGATCGGTACCGCACTGGGGTTCAGTCAGACACATGGTGCCGGTCCATTCACCGGAGATGAGCTTCTCCAGGTAGGTCTGCTTGAGTTCCTCGGACCCGTGGGCATAGAGCGCACTGATGGCGCCATGGGTGAGGCCCGGATACATGCCCAGGGACAGGTTCGTGGAACAGACCATTTCGTCCACCACGAACTTGAGTGTGTGGGGCAGGCCCTGCCCGCCAAACTCCAGCGGTGCGTCGAGCGCGGTCCAGCCGCCCTCCACAAACTTGCGGTACGCCTCCTTGAAGCCGTCGGGGGTTTGTACGCTTCTGGTTTCCGGATCGTACTGGCAGCCCTGGCGGTCGCCGGTCTGGTTGGTGGGCTGAATCACCTCCGCTGCCAGCTTCCCGGCTTCATCGATGACCGCGGCCATCAGGTCCGGTGTGGCATCGGCGTATTGTTCCAGCTCGTGCAGCTTGTCAGCTCCCAAAACGTCGAACAGCAGGAAGCGAAGGTCATTCGCGGGTGCCTGGTATTGCATGGACGCTCTCCTCGTCGTTATCAGATCAGTCAGTTGCCTCGAATCTGGCCCGGGCCGGTTGGCCGGGCGCGGGTTCAAACTGATGATTCATACGACTGTTTGAACGCTTTGGTCTTCAAACATCCACCAAAAAGTGGCGCAAAGTCATAAAAAAAACGTATCGACCTTCTGCGTATGATCAATGGGTTATTTCAAGGGAGCTTTGGTAATCTTTTCAGCCAGTTGGAGTTCACCATGAGGCAGATTCTGATAGCAGGGGTGAGCGGGGCGATCGGTGCTGCGCTGGCCCGCCAGTTACTCGACCGCGAGCCGGAGACCACTGTCATAGGCCTGTGCCGAAATCCGGAACCGGTTCGGGACAGAATCCCTGACAGGCGTTTGCAGCTGGTACGCTGGAACGCCGAATCCGGCAATCACGGGGAGCTGAGTAACAGTCTGGCCGAAGTGCTGGGCCGGAACGGCGAGCTCGATACGCTGATCTATGCCGCTGGCCTGCTGCATGACGATCAGGTCTTCCCCGAAAAACGCATCGAGGACTTTGATGCAGCAGTGATGGCGCGCTCTTTTGCTGTCAATTGCACCGGCTTCGGGAGCCTTGTCCGGGCGGCAGTACCTTATTTACGGCATCGCCGTTTCAAGCGCATCGCGGCGGTTTCCGCGAAGGTCGGATCGATCGGGGACAACAGGTTTGGTGGATGGTACGCCTACCGTTGCTCCAAGGCGGCCCTGAACATGCTGGTTAGGAATCTGTCAGTGGAGTTGCCGCGGCGTTGTCCCCCGGTGAGCTGCGTTGCTGTGCATCCCGGCACGACGGAGTCGCCTCTCAGTGCGCCGTTTCAGCAATCCCTGGCGCAGTTGCAGGTCCACACGCCCCGGGAGACAGCGCGCAACCTGCTGGCGGTGATTGACGGGATGGACGAGCAGACAAACGGCCGGTTCTACAACTGGGATGGTGATGAGCTGCCGTGGTGACGGGAAAAATGGCACCACCTCAAGAGGGGAAGGTGGTGCCATGAAGAAGGGGAGCGTTACCGGATGAATGGATTGAGAAGACGGGTAAAGGCACCTGTCAGTTTCACGGGCGCACTGAGCACCGACAGGGTGATGCAATCCTCGCATCCCACGGCTACCGGCTTGTGCTCATCCTGTTCATTGAGCACGACAAAGTCCCACTGATTGAACACGCCGTTCTGGTCTGCGAACGCTCCCTGCAGAACGATCGTGGTCTCGTTTCCCCGGTGAGTGTGCGCAGGCGCCTTGCCTCCGGCAGCCAGTTTCTGCAACACAACCTGCTCACCCTGGCCCGGGAACTTCTCGCTGATATCGAGAACACTGACATCGCCCAATTGTCTTTTCCAGGGCAGTCCGTTCAGGTCCTCACCCAGCAATTTCTGCAGTGGACCCATCCTGGGGGCCGCAGGCCGGTCAGGTTCGGTGGCGGGTTCGCTGTCGATGCGCGAGAGGATATTGTCGAATATGCTCTCTGACACACTGACTTTGGGCTGCTCTTCCATCATGACCGCGCCCAGACTGTCCAGCGTGTCTACACGGCTCCGGCAGTGCGGGCACTTATCCAGGTGGAGCCGGATGCACAAGGCATGGGGCTCGCTCAGGTTTCCTGCGCTGTACTCCATGAGAGTCAGGCTGTCGGGATGGTGCCGTGTCATACGTTCTGGTCCTGCAAAATCACTTTCAACTTGTTCAACGCCAGGCGGACCCGGCTTTTCACGGTGCCAAGAGGAATGTCCAGCTCGTCCGCCACCATCTGGTGGGACTTGTTCTCCATGTACACCTTGGCAATCACTGTGATCTGCTCCTCGGGCAGATGGCTCAGTGATTCACGGATACGCCGCTCGGACATCAGACGGTGCAGCGAGGTGACCGGTTCGTCTTCGTTGTCGCCGGGGATCTGCCAGAGGTCTTCGGTTTCAACCAGCATTTCCGCGCTTGAACGTTGCATCTTGCGCAGCATGTCGATGCGCTGGTTACGGGCGATGGTAAAAATCCAGGTGGACGCCGCCGCTTTGCGCCAATCGTAGAGACAGGAGCGCCTCCAGATCGAAACGAACACTTCCTGTACGAGTTCTTCGGCATGACTGGCCAGCCCGTTGGCCATGGCATAGTACTTGATCTGCGGGCCAAAGTGCTCGAACAGCGCGTGGTAGGCCTCACGGTCCTGGTGTTTGCCCACTTTGTCCAGCAACTGGCTCCAGGGGTCCTTCCGGCCCTCGGCTTTTGCTGGTTTCCGATCCAGTGTTGTCACCGGACGCTCCTTGACAGTCGCATGGCTTGAGCTTGTTCTGGTCATCATTCTATGCACTCGTCGCGGGTTTGTCAGTTTGAGCTTTTACGAGGGCAAGAACGCGCCGGATCAATGAGACCACAAAAAATCGGAAAAGTTTTGGTTACGGCAGGGTGCCGTCCCGGTGACGGCTGCTATTCCTCAAGGTAGGTATAACCCTCCAGCCCCGCGGCCAATTCAGCGAGCAAGGCTTTCTGCTGGCTTTGCGACAGATCGCTGGCAGAGAATTTCCGGCGGTAGGCTTCCAGTAACTGGTCTGGCTCGAAGTTTACATAGCGCAGCACCTTGGCCACGGTATCGCCCGTGATAGGGTCGCTGATGTCAAAGCCGCCCCGGTCGTTGAGGCGCACGTCCACCGAATGGGTATCGCCGAACAGGTTGTGCATGTCGCCCAGGATTTCCTGGTAGGCGCCTGTCATGAAGAAGCCCATCAACAACGGCTCTTTGCTGTTTTCTTCCGGCAGGGGCAGCGTGGTCTCGATGCCCTGGCCATCCACGTACTGGTCGATGCGGCCGTCAGAATCGCAGGTGATGTCCTGGATGACCGCCCGCCGGGTCAGAGGACGGGTCAGGCCATTCACCGGCATCACCGGGAAAATCTGGTCAATACCCCAGACATCCGGCAGGGATTGGAACAGTGAAAAGTTCACGAACAGTTTGTCAGCCAGCTTCTCGTTGAGCTCATCAATGATCTCCCGGTGGGCCCTGTTGGCACCGTCGAGCCGGCTCCTGAGCAGCCGGCAGCAACGGGTATAGAGGGTTTCCGCCTGGGCCCGCTCGGTCAGTGACAGCAGACCGTGGGCAAACTGACTGTGCACTTCGGCCATGGCGTGCAGAACGTCGTGGTAGATTTCCGCCAGCGAGCGGGGGGATTCGCTGTCTTCAAGGCTGAGAAGGTCGCGCCACAGATCGTGCAGGGGCGCGGGTGCCTCTTCCGCCGGCTGGACGGGGGCACGGTTGTCCGGCCGCTCCTGGTCAATCACGTTGGTGACCAGTACCGAGTGGTGTGCAGTCAGGGCACGCCCGGACTCACTGATGAGGTCGGGGTGCGGAATGCCCTGGCGCTCGCACTCGGCCTGAAGGACATGGACAACGTTGTAGGCGTATTCCGCCACGCTGTAGTTCATCGAGCAGCTGCTCCGGGAGCGGGTACCTTCGTAATCCACGCCCAGGCCGCCTCCGATATCCACGGTTCCGATCGGTGCGCCGAGGCCGTGCAGCTCGGCGTAGAAGCGGGCACATTCCTTCAGGCCGGTCTGGATGTCCCGGATGTTCGCAATCTGCGAGCCCAGGTGGAAATGCAGCAGTTGCAGTGATCCCAGGGCGCCGGCAGCGCGCAGGGTTTCCACGACGTCCAGAACCTGGCTGGCGGAGAGGCCGAATTTGGATTTCTCGCCGCCAGTGTTCTGCCAGTTGCCCTTGCCGATGGTGGCCAGGCGGGCACGCACGCCGATCAGCGGCGTGACCTCGAGCTCCCGGGCCTGTTCCAGGATCAGGGGCAGCTCGGACTGTTTCTCCACCACGATGAAGACCCGGTACCCCAGTTTCTGGCCGATGAGGGCGAGGCGGATGTATTCACGGTCCTTGTAACCGTTGCAGACAATCACCGAGCCTTCGTGGCGGGACATTGCCAGCACCGCCATAAGTTCCGGCTTGCTCCCCGCCTCCAGTCCGATCTGGCCGGCGGAGGCAGCAGGCTCTGCCGCCAGCAGCTCTTCCACGACACGACGTTGCTGGTTGACCTTGATCGGATAGACCGCCGTGTAGCGACCGCGGTAATCCTGATCCGCTGCCACCCGGTTAAAAGCATTGCAGAGGCTGTTGACCCGGTCGTGGAGAATGTCGGTAAAGCGGATGAGCACCGGCAGCTGCACGCCTGAGCGGCTCAGGCTGCGGGTCAGCTCGGGCAGGTTGATGGCAGCCGGAGTCCGGCTCCGGTCCGGCCTGATCACGACTTCACCTTCAGGGTTTACGCCGATATAGCCGTCGCTCCAGTGGGCGATGTTGTAGACCTTGTGGGCAGCGGTGCCGCTGGCTTCGCTCATGCTTGCTATCCTGTCAGGAAACCGGGCCGGACGGGTGCCGGGAATATGGGCGCCATTGTAGGGCCAACATTCGTCGGCTGAAAGAACCGGGTGTGGAAAATACGTGCTTCCGGCCAGCGAGAAAAACTTTGGCTACCGGCATCCCGGCCCTACAATACGCCCCTTTCAACATAGCCCATGGTGCACAGCGGGAGGCAACAGATGACAGCATTGAACGAGGGATGGTTTACCGAGGTCTTTCAGGATCAGGGCACAGCCTTTTCCCTGCAGGTGAAGAACAAGCTGCACGAGGAACAGACGCCGTTCCAGAAGCTCGAAATCTACGAGACCGAGACTTTCGGCAACCTGATGGTGCTGGATGGCTGCGTGATGCTGACCACCCGTGACAATTTCCTGTACCACGAGATGATGACCCATCCGGCCCTGTTTACCCACAAGGATCCGAAAAAGGTGGTCATTGTCGGTGGTGGTGACTGCGGCACGCTCAAGGAAGTGCTGAAGCATCCGGGTGTGGAGGAAGCCTGGCAGGTGGAAATCGATGAGCGGGTGACCCGCATGTCCGAGAAGTATTTTCCGGAACTGTGCGAAGCCAACGACGACCCCCGGGCCAATTTCTTTTTCGGCGACGGTATCCAGTGGATGCGTGATATCGAACCCGGCAGCGTTGACCTGATCATAATTGACAGTACCGATCCGGTCGGACCGGCGGAAGGCCTGTTTGCCCTCGACTTTTACCGGGACGCCATGCTGGCGCTCCGGGAAGGCGGCATTATTGTCCAGCAGAGTGAGTCACCGCTGCTGCACACGGACACCATCATCAAATCGATCCACGAGGACATGCGCAAGGCCGGTTTCGAACATGTGCAGACCCTGCCATTTCCCCAGCCGGTATACCCGACGGGCTGGTGGAGCTGCACCATGGCCAGCAAGACCAACCCGCTGCGCTATTTCCGCGAAGAGGACGCCGCGAACCGCCCGTTTGTCACCCGCTACTACAATCCGGGGGTGCACCACGGCGCTCTGGCCATGCCTCAGTTCATGCTGGACGCCCTTGGGGATCCGGTAATTCCAGGTGAAGCATGACGCAAGATTAGACACTCTCCGAGTCTGATCTAGACTTTAGGCAGTGATCGTCTCTCGATCATTTGCGTTGGTTTTGGCCAGAGGAAGCTGTTGAGGAAGTTGATATGGATGTACGCAAGGGAGAGCAGGAGCGTAACTGGTTCCGCAGTAAACGTTTTGAGGTGATCAACGGTCAGTGGTATTTCCAGACCCGGGAGGGAACCATGGAAGGGCCATTCGACAGTATGAAGGAGGCGCAAATGGAGTTGCTTCTATACCTTCGCCATGCTGACGATGCCTTGTATCAGAATGTCTGAACGAAGAAGGGGTCAGATGAAAATCTTCATCTGACCCCATGTTCAACTCGAAGTCTGCGGTACCCAGGGGTCAGATGAACGCTTTCATCTGACCCCTGCTTCACAGTGGTCTCACTGCTTGCCGCTGACAAACTCCGGATAGGCTTCCATACCACACTCGGACAGGTCCACACCTTCGTACTCGTCTTCCTCGCTGACCCGCAGACCGATGACAGCCTTCAGGATGCCCCAGACAATCAGGCTGGCGACGAAGACCCAGACGAAGATGGTGATGGCGCCAATGATCTGGCCACTGAAGCTCACACCACTATTGGTAACCGGTACCAGCAGCAGGCCGAGCAGACCGCACACGCCGTGAACGGAGATGGCACCTACCGGATCGTCGATGCGCAGCTTGTCCATGGTCACGATGCTCAGCACTACCAGGACACCGCCGATGGCACCGAAGAGGGTGGCCGTCAGGGCGCTCGGAGTGGACGGCTCGGCGGTGATGACCACAAGGCCGGCCAGGGCGCCGTTCAGCAGCATGGTCAGGTCGGCCTTGCCGAACATCAGGCGAGCGGTGATCAGAGCCGCTACCGCACCACCGGCAGCTGCGGTATTGGTGTTCAGGAACACCATGGCCACGGAGTTGGCGCTGGCGATGTCGCCCAGTTTCAGGACGGAACCGCCGTTGAAGCCGAACCAGCCCATCCACAGGATGAAGGTACCCAGGGTCGCCAGCGGCAGGTTGGCACCCGGGAAGGCACGGATTTCGCCGTTCGGGCCGTACTTGCCTTTACGGGCACCCAGCAGGAGGACACCGGCCAGGGCCGCAGCCGCACCAGCCATGTGCACGATGCCGGAGCCAGCGAAGTCGCTGAAACCGAGGTCGCCCAGGCTGTACATGCCGAACACGGAGGCGCCGCCCCAGGTCCAGGCACCTTCCATCGGGTAGATGAAACCGGTCATGACCACTGCGAACACCAGGAATGCCCACAGCTTCATGCGCTCGGCTACCGCACCGGAAACGATGGACATAGCTGTGGCAACGAAGACCACCTGGAAGAAGAAGTCAGAGGCGCCGGAGTAGATGGAACCACCCTCGAAGCCGTCTTCACGGCCGGCGAAATCGCCCAGCACGCCAGCAACGTCCACGTCGGCAATGCCTGACAGGAAAACGTTGCCGCCATACATGATGGCGTAACCGCAGACCAGGTACATGATGCAGGAAATCGCGAACAGCGCGACGTTCTTGGTCAGGATTTCAGTGGTGTTCTTGGCTCGTACCAGGCCGGATTCCAGCATGGCAAAGCCTGCGGCCATCCACATGACTAATGCGCCGCACACCAGGAAATAAAACGTATCTATAGCATATTGCAGGTGAAAAAGATTGCTTTCCATTTGAAGCCCTCCGCACAAGGCTCTTCAGGTTATAAGTTTTTTGCGTTGGCTGACTGTCAGGTCAGGTTCAGACCGCTTCTTCGCCGGTTTCGCCGGTTCGGATGCGGATTGCCTGCTGCAGCTCGGTCACGAAGATCTTGCCGTCGCCGATCTTGCCAGTGTTGGCCGCCTTGGTGATTGACTCGATAACCTGATCAAGCAGGTTGTCACCGATGGCAATCTCGACCTTGACCTTGGGCAGAAAATCCACCACGTACTCTGCGCCACGATAGAGCTCAGTGTGGCCTTTTTGCCGACCGAAGCCCTTGACTTCGGTAACTGTTACGCCTTGAACGCCAATCTCGGATAGTGCCTCACGGACATCATCCAATTTGAAAGGCTTGATGATCGCTGTCACAAGTTTCATTGCTTTCTCCTTGGTAAAGCCGTCCCAACAGTGAGGGCCCGTCGGCCGATTGTTGAGTTCGGGATGCTGCCACCTCGCACATCAATTGTGCGGATTGCGTACGGGTGTTCTAGCATCGGGTATGCCAACGCAAAAAAATGATTTAAAAACAAAGTGTTATCTTAAGCCTGTCCCAGATTGGCGCAAAAGTGTGCACCAAAAAGGGGCGGCTCGTCGCCTGGCGGTCCATTTTGGAGCCATTTGCCGTGTGGCGACGGCAGCCATTATATAGCTGACAGGCAACAGTATGGCAGGCCCGCGTGTGTGATACACTCCCAAAGCTATGTTTTGGTGTCCGGCTCAGGCCGGAATCCGCAAGATTGGAATCCAGTGAGGTAAAACGTGAAAGGTCCGCAGGACATACTCGCCCAGCTTCAGGGCCAGTTCGGCCAGTTCGTCCCCGATATGGCCCGTGCCGCCCGGGAGGATTTTGAAACCCAGGCCCGTGCCACCGTGATGTCGGTCCTGTCGCGCCTGGAGCTGGTGACCCGTGAAGAATTTGATGCCCAGCAGGCGGTGCTGATGAAGACCCGGGAAAAGGTGGAAGCACTGGAGTCCCGTGTCGCCGAGCTGGAACAGAAACTCCAGGGCAAATAATGCCCTGTTGGTGGGCAGGATGCCCGCCGGAACGAACCATGGAAGGTTATTATGCTTGCTGTTGTTCACTCTCGCGCCAGTATTGGCGTGTCCGCCCCGGCGGTCACTGTGGAGGTCCATCTCTCCGGTGGCCTGCCTGCCATGTCCATCGTCGGATTGCCGGAAACGGGTGTCCGTGAGAGCAAGGAGCGGGTTCGCAGTGCGCTGCTGAACGCCGGCTTCGAGTTCCCCGCAAAACGCATCACCATTAACCTTGCCCCGGCCGATCTCCCCAAAGAGGGTGGGCGCTTTGACCTGCCCATTGCCCTTGGCATCCTGGCTGCCTCCGGACAAGTTCCGGATCAGAGCCTGAAAAGCTGCGAGTTTGTCGGCGAACTGTCCCTGGATGGCGCGCTGCGCCCCCTCAAAGGGATACTCCCCGCCGTACTGGCAGCGCGGGGTGAGGGGCGTCAGCTGCTGATTCCCCAGGCCAATGCGGGCGAGGCGGCGCTGGCGAGTCGGAATGACGTCCTGGCGGCGGCCCACATTCTGGCCGTGAGCGAGCATTTGTCGGGCCGGGCCAGGTTGGTTCCCGTTACCGGGGTGACGCAGGAGTCTGCCTCAGATGACCGCCAGACGGTCGCCGATCTTTCCGAGGTGCGTGGTCAAAAGGTACCGCGCCGGGCATTGGAAGTGGCGGCTGCCGGAGGCCATAACCTGTTGTTCTTCGGTCCGCCCGGGACGGGCAAAAGCATGCTGGCGAGCCGTCTGCCCGGTATTTTGCCGTTGTTGACCGACGATGCGGCCATGGAGGTGGCGAGCGTACACTCGGTGGCAGGCTTGCCGGTGCGTGAGGGCCGCTGGCGGGAGCCGCCGTTCCGCGCTCCCCATCACACTGCCTCGGCCGTGGCACTGGTTGGTGGCGGCAGCAGTCCCCGCCCGGGCGAGATCTCCCTGGCACATCGCGGCGTATTGTTTCTCGATGAGTTACCGGAGTTCGAGCGGAGGGTGCTCGAGGTGTTGAGGGAGCCGATGGAAACCGGAGAAATCGCCATCAGTCGGGCTGCGCGTCAGGTCCGGTTTCCGGCCTGCTTCCAGGTGGTGGCGGCCATGAATCCCTGCCCCTGTGGTTACAGTGGCCATCCGTCCATCGACTGCCAGTGCACACCGTCCCAGGTAATGCGCTATCGCGCGAAGATTTCGGGGCCATTGCTGGACCGATTCGACCTGCATGTTGAGGTGCCGGTGCAGCGGGGTGAAGTACTGATGCAGCCCGGCGCCGCGGAGGAAAGCAGCGCCAGTGTACGCACTCGCGTGGAGCAGGCGCGGAGGCGCCAGAGGGCACGCGGGGCGCTCAATGCCCTGCTGTCTGGCCGCGCCCTCCACGATGCCTGTCGCCTTGACGCCGAAAGTGAACGCATGCTCGCCGGGGCAATGGAAAGGTTGGGGCTGTCTGCCCGGGCACTGCACCGGATTCTGAGGCTGGCCCGTACGCTGGCGGATCTGGAGGCGGCGGAGACGGTCTCCTACGCTCATCTCGTGGAAGCGCTTGGCTATCGCCAGCTGGATCGACAGCAGGGCCGGCATTCGGCGGTGTCCGCCTGAGCTGCCGGACTCTGGTAAACTGTGCTCCAGATTGTTAACCAGAACCCGCAGCCTGCGGTTAAGGATTCCAGATGACCGATCAGAATGAACCGCAAAACGAGAAGGATACCGCGGATTCGCCGGTGACCACCCGCCGGGGTGTCCGCAGCTTCGTCCTCCGCCAGGGGCGGATGACCGAGGGCCAGAAAAAGGCCTTTGACCGGGGTTGGGCCAAGTATGGCCTGAGCCGTGAAGACGGCATGATTGATCCCCGTGAGGTGTTCGGCCGTGACGCCATGCTCAACCTGGAAATCGGGTTTGGCATGGGCAAATCCCTGGCCGAGATGGCCGAGGCCGCGCCGGAGCAGGATTTTATCGGGGTGGAGGTTCACCTTCCTGGGGTCGGTGCGCTGCTCAAGGAAATCGAGGACCGGGGCCTGGAGAATGTCCGCATCTACAACATCGATGCCAATGATGTGATCGACCTGTGTCTGCCAGACGCCTGCCTTGACCGGGTCATGGTGTTTTTCCCGGATCCCTGGCCGAAGAAAAAGCACCACAAGCGTCGGCTGATACAGCCGGAGTTTGTTCAGCGTCTCCGGCATAAGCTTCGGGTTGGCGGGGTGTTGCACCTGGCAACCGACTGGGAGAATTACGCCGAGCACATGATGGAAGTGATGAGCGAGTCGGAGGGCTTTGCCAATGCCCGGGAACCGGGTGAATTCTCACCACGTCCGGATGACCGGCCGATAACCAAGTTCGAGAAGCGCGGTGAGCGGCTGGGGCACGGCGTCTGGGATCTGCTGTTCCACCGGACCAACTGATTCCCTGGCCCTTGTTCAGCCGTGGGCGAGGGGGTGCCGTCGGGCGGCCCGGATGATGACCAGACCGGCCACGCCCAGGGTGAGGCCGGTGAGCTTGACCAGGGCGCAGAGCGTGGCGGAGAGGCTGACCACGTCGGTGGGTGGGTTGAAGTTATTCAGCAGCAGGATGTTCTCGGAAACATCCGCCACGCCCGCCGCAACAAACAGCGCCCTTACCCAGCGCCCGACGACCCGTTCCCGGATGCCGGGCCGGTCTCGCGTCAGGTGACGGGTCAGGTGCAGCAGGGCCAGCAGATAAGCCGCTATAAACACAAAATCGAGCCACAGTGAAACCCGGGCCCAGAACTGGCCGTCGGAGCGCCAGCTCCGCAGGATGGCATGGGCCTGATCGGCGGTGGCAGCAAACTGGAAGCTGACAATACCCTGCGGTGCTGACCCGGTCTGCAATGGCTGATTGACCATCAGCAGGCCTCCCAGCAGAATGGCGGCGATCACCAGGCTGGTCTTCAGGGATTTTGGCAGGGGAGCCCATCCGTGTGCCGGGTCCATCAGAGAAAACGCTCCAACAGGCTGTTGAGATATCGCTGGCCGAGTTCCGTTGCCTGTAGCCGGCCACTCTCCAGCAATCCTTCCTTACGTACTTGATCAAGTTGTACCCTAACTGACCCCAGGGGTAAACCCGTTCGTTCTGTAAACAGCGATTCGGCCACACCCGCCTTTAGCCGCAATGCGTTCATCAGGAATTCCAGAGACCGCTCATCGGGCTCAATGGATTCGTTGCCGGCAGTGCGACTGCCAATGCGGTTGAGGTAGGCCTCAGGCTGGCGGGTTTTCCAGTAGCGCCGGATGCTGCCGTCCGCGAGGCTGACCTTGCCGTGGGCTCCGGCGCCTAGCGCCAGGTAGTCGCCGAAAGTCCAGTAATTCAGGTTGTGTCGGGAGGCCCGTCCTGGCTGGCACCAGGCCGAAACCTCGTAATCGTCGAAGCCATGCTCCCGCAGCAGGCCGGCGCCGGCCCGGTAGATGTCCCACAGCCGGTCGTCATCGGGAAGGTCCGGTGGGCGACTGTAGAATTCCGTGTTCGGTTCGAGGGTGAGCTGGTACCAGGACAGGTGGAGTGGCCCGTGCTGGAGTGCTTCGCGCAAGTCCGACAGGGCCTGGTCTGCTGTCTGGCCCGGCAGGCCATGCATCAGGTCGAGGTTGAAGTTGTCGAACCCGGCCGTTCGGGCGGCGTCCACTGCGCGATGAGCCGAATGGCGATCGTGGATGCGCCCGAGAACACGCAGGTGCTCGGGGTTGAAGCTCTGGATGCCGATGGAAAGACGATTGATCCCGGCTTGGCGGAACGCCTCGAACCGGCCCTGCTCAAGGGTGCCGGGATTGGCTTCGAGGGTTATTTCCGCATCCGGTGCAAAGGCAAGCTTTTCACCCAACGCCTCGAACAGTCGGAAATAGAAATCGCCACTCATCAGTGACGGTGTACCGCCGCCAATAAAGACCGTCTGGATCACCCGGTTCCGGGCCAGCGGAAGATCCTGCTCCAGATCCTCGAGCAATGCTGCCAGGTACGCCTTCTCCGGAATGTCGTCCCGGATGGCATGGGAATTAAAATCGCAGTAGGGGCACTTGCGCACACACCAGGGTACGTGGATGTAGAGGCTCAGGGGCGGGTTCACCGCCACCGGGGTAGTGGCGGACATGGCTTCAGAGTTCCGCCTTCAGGTGTTCCAGCAGCTGGACAAGGGCACGGCCACGGTGGCCTATGCGGCCCTTTTCGGCGCGGCTGAGCTCTGCGGCGCTGCAATTGTGCTCCGGCGCCAGGAAAATCGGATCATAACCGAAGCCGCCGGTACCTCGGGGCTCACGCAGAATCCGGCCGGGCCAGCGACCGTGGCAGATGATGGGAGTCGGGTCGTCGGCATGCCGCAGATAGACCAGCACGCAATGGAACTGGGCGCCGCGATCCTCGTCCGGGACGTCCTTGAGGGCGCCCAGAAGCGCTTCCACGTTATCCGAATCCGAAGCATTCTCGCCGGCAAACCGGGCGGAGCGGACGCCGGGCAGGCCACCCAGGGCGTCCACCGCAATGCCGCTGTCGTCGGCAAGTGCCGGCAGGCCGGTTTCGCGGGCGGCATGGCGGGCTTTCAGGATCGCATTTTCAACAAAGGTAACTGCCGGCTCTTCGGCCTCTCCCACGCCCAACTCGCCCTGTGCGATGGGCGTCAGGCCCAGCGGCGCGAGCAGTTCGGTCAGTTCGGCAATCTTGCCCTTGTTGTTGCTGGCAATAACGAGTTGCTGTGCCATGGCTCAGTCGCTGAACAGGGTGTGGGCAAACCGCACCGACAAATCCTGCCGGTGGCCAGTCGGGCGGGCGGTTATGTTGAAGGTCATCAGCTCACCGGAACGGTACTGGTACTCGGCGATGAAGTAGACCGCATCGCCCTCCTCGATGCGCCGGAACGCCAGGAAATTGATCTGCTGGATATCATTACTGACTTTGCCCTCCACCTGGCCACTGACGGGCTTGAGGGCGCCGTTGTCCTGCTCCTGCATGATGGAGATGTTGACGATACCGATACCCTTGCTGCGCTGGAGGTCGTTGGCTTTGGCCACCTCGGGCGACAGGAAGGTGCTTGGCAGTACACTCCAGTGCACCTGATAGTCACCAAAATCCTGGGAGCCGGCCGCCTGGGCCTGCAGGCTCGCCAGGGTCAGGAGGGTGGCTGTCAGAAACGTTGTGAAGGCCCGGATGTGCTTCATCATTGTTCGTTCTCCCGTGTGATGCGGTAAATGGCGATCTCCCCTAACAGATTAGGCCATAACCGGGCGGACCAGCTATTCTGATGCTGGCCGTCCACCACCCGGCGGCTCTTGATCCTGATGCCCTTCTGGCGGCACAGAGCCTCGAAGTCCTTGAAGGTGCACAGGCGAATGTTGGGGGTGTTGTACCATTTATACGGCAGCGCTTCGGATTCGGGCATTCGGCCACTCAAAGCAAGGCCCCAGCGCAGCCGCCAGTGGGCGAAGTTGGGGAAGGTGACAATGCCTTCGCGGCCCAGTCGCAGCATTTCGTCCAGCACCTTGTCTGGCCGGCGCACCGCCTGCAGGGCCTGGGTCATCAGCACGATATCGAACATACCGTCATCAAAGTTGTCCAGGCCCTGGGTGTCCAGATTCTGCTCGATCACCGCCACACCTTTGCCCATGCAGGTGGTGATATGGTCCGGATTGATTTCCAGGCCGAAACCGGTGGCCTGGCGTTCCCGCTGGAGGAAGTCGAGCAGGGTGCCATCACCACAGCCCAGATCCAGGACATGATGGCCGGGTTTTACCCACTGCTGGATGATTTCGAGGTCTGGTCTCATGCACCCACCTCCCGGGCTACCCGATCCATGTACGCGGTGAAGATGTCGGTATACCGTGGCGTGGGAATCAGGAAGGCATCGTGTCCCCAGGGGGCGTCAATCTCGGCGTAGCTCACTTTCTTCCTGGCGGAGATCATGGCATTGACCATTTCTTCCGAGCGCTGGGGCGTAAAGCGCCAGTCGGTACTGAACGACAGCACCAGAAATTCGCATTGGGCTGCGGCAATTGCCCTGGACAGATCGCCGTCGTGTTCATAGGCCGGATCGAAGTAATCCAGAGCCCGGGTCATGAGCAGGTAGGTGTTGGCGTCGAAGGATTCGGAGAACCGTTCACCCTGATAACGCAGATAGCTCTCCACCTGGAATTCGGCGTCATAACCGAACTTGTAAGCCTCTTCCCGGAGCTCCCGGCCAAACTTTTCACCCATGGAGGCGTCGGACAGGTACGTGATGTGGCCGACCATCCGGGCCAGCATCAGGCCGCGGCGAGGCACGGTATCGAAGTCGTAATAGCGGCCACCATGAAATTCCCGGTCGGAGGTAATGGCCTGCCGGGCGACTTCGTTGAACGCGATGTTC
The DNA here is from genome assembly GCF_022343555.1 of Marinobacter sp. C7. Classification (GTDB taxonomy): domain Bacteria; phylum Pseudomonadota; class Gammaproteobacteria; order Pseudomonadales; family Oleiphilaceae; genus Marinobacter. The sequence continues at coordinate 887,440 of NZ_JAKQZH010000002.1, forward strand.
TGGGCCGTGAGCCTGGGCGTGGAAGCAATCACCACCGAGTGCCGGAGCCGATCCGGGTAGTCCAGGCTCCACTGCAGGGCCTGCATACCCCCGAGAGAGCCGCCAACCACTGCTGCCCAGCACTGGATGCCCAGCCGGTCGGCGAGCACGGCCTGACTTTGCACCCAGTCACTGACCGTGATCACCGGGAACTCAGGGCCATAGGGCTTGCCGGTGGCCGGGTTCTCCGAATTCGGGCCGGTGCTGCCATGGCAGCCACCAAGATTGTTCAGGGACACCACAAAGAACCGGTTGGTGTCGATCGGTTTGCCCGGGCCGATACAGCTATCCCACCAGCCGGGTTTCCGGTCTTCCATGCTGTGATAGCCGGCAGCGTGATGATGACCACTGAGCGCGTGGCAGATCAGCACCGCATTGCTGGCGTCGGCGTTCAGTTCGCCGTAGGTTTCCACCACCAGGTCATAGTTTCCCAGTTTCTGGCCGCACGCCAGTTCAATGGGAGTGTCAAAGTGATAAGACTGTGGGGTGACTATCCCGACAGAGTCCGCGGGCAGGGAATCGGGCATCGGCGCGACAGGTTCCTGGTTCGGTCCGTAAGTAACTGGATCGGCGACGGCAAAGCCATCGCCAGCCCAGCAGTTTATAGCCGGGTGGAGATGGCTGCAACCGGGAGTGTCGCCCGGAAGGCAGGGCCTAGACGACCCCGGAAATGTTGACGACTTTTTGCTGGATCAGCGTTGGAGCCGGCTTGCGGATCTGGCGTTGCATGGCATCGGCGAGTTCGAGCTGCCGGCGCAGGTCGGCGATGGTGGTCTCGAGCTTTTCCCGCTCGGCCCGACCGTCCCGGTCGCTTCTGACCATGTCGCGCAGACGGCGGATCTGGTGCTCCAGCAGCTGCTTCTGCTCCATGGAATACTGCATGATGGGGAGCAGGGCCTCATGGGGCCAGCGTTCAACGTCCTTGCGTACCCGGTTGTGCAGTGTCCGGGCCTCTCCGACCATGACATTGAAAAAGCGTCGAACCAGTAAGGACTGCTCCGTCAACAGGTTTTTGGGACTGATGCGGAAGCGCCTCGCTTTCTTGCGCAGTTCCCGGATGGCGATCACGTGCCGCCCGGCGCGCAAGGGAATGGGCTCCAGGTGCCGGGCCCGGGTGTCTTCGTTATAGCGCCGGTAGATGGCGCCGACCATTTTCTCCGCCAGGTGCCCCTCGCTCATCAGGTTGGTGAGGTCGGCCTCCAGCAATTCGAAGAAATGGTCCATGGCCCGGTTCATGCCGGCAGTGGTCCAGCTCCGGGACATGGACGCCCGGATTTTATCGGCGTGTTCCTCAAAACGCTGCTCGCTCACCAGGGCCTTCAGCGTCTTGCCCTGGGAAGCCACCAGCCGGCGGCTGGAGCGCAGGGAGATGAGCTTCTTGTAGTAGAAGTCATAATCCTTCTGGGCCCGCTCGGCCAGTCGGCTGAGGGCGTCCTTGTCCATGGTGGCGCCTGAGCAGGCCTGAAGTTCTTCATCCAGTCCTTCCAGACGGGTCTGCATGGCGGCCTGGCTGTTCTGGAGCATGCCCAGCAAATCATTGATCAGGCTTTGGGTGATCAACTGCTCCTTGTGCATCAGGATGCGTTTGATGATCAGTTGTTCCAGCTGGCCGATGTTGGCCCGTTCGAACAGGTCGGCGTTCTGGCGGACGCGGGCCAGCAGCCCCTGCTTGGCGGATAGGGGGATGACATCGTGCTGGCGGATTCCCAGATGGTCTGCGGTGTAGCTGCGTACCCGTTCGATTGCCTCCTGGGTGTGCTTTTCACCCTGCAGGTCGTCCCAGAGGACATCGATTTTGTTCAGGGCTGCAAACCGGCCCGCGCGATGATCGGCGTGCTCGGTGTCGATGTGCTCTTTCCAGATTGTCATGTCACTGGCAGTGACGCCGGTGTCCGCGCTGAGCACGAAAATCACTGCGTGAGCCCGGGGCAACATGCTGATGGTGAGCTCCGGCTCGGATCCCAGGGCGTTCAGGCCGGGGGTGTCGAGAATGCGCAGGCCGCGCTCGAACAGGGGGTGGCGGATGCTGATCTGGGCGTTGCGCCAGGCCGGTACCAGGACATTACCGGGGTTGTTGCGGTCATGTTCGAGCATGGCCTCGTCGAAGCCCAGGTCCCGGGCTTCTTGCGGTGGCACGCTCTTGACCCGGGCAACCTCTGCCAGAACTTCCCGCATGACCTCCGGATCGCGCTCATCGAGCTCGTGCTTGACCCAACGTTCCGGCTGTTTACGGAGTTGCTGCAATGACAGCTCTCCGGTGCGGGTTTCGATGGGAAGCAGCAGCAGGTAGTTCTGGTTGACCGTGCGGTCGAAGAACAGTTCGGTCGGACACATGGTGGTCCGGCCGGCCTGGGATGGCAGCATGCGCTGGCCATACTCCGAGAAGAACAGGGCATTGATGAGCTCGGTCTTGCCCCTGGAGTACTCGCCCACAAATGCAATGGTCAGTTCGTCCTCGATCAACAACTCGAGACCATTGCGGATTCGGGTGCTGATGTCGTCGGAGAACAGGTCATTATCCTGCAGCCAGAGGCGGTAACGCCCGATCTGCCGGATCAGTTCCTTCTTCCAGTTGTGATAAGCCTCTACCTGCTGCGACAGAGTTCCCTGGGGGTTCATTGGAATTTCCTTCTGCGCGACTTCCCGGTATGCCGGCGCTCGCTGCCTGGTGAGCGCGCGGCGACAGCAATTCATGAATAAGTAGTAATACTATCCTGTCTTCTGAATGTATGTGCAGCTTCCCTTTGCATTCCGCTGAACGGGTCACAATTTTTTTCAATAAAAAGCCGCAAAATCAAAGAGATGATTTTGCGGCTCTGATTCATTGTTTTTCGTTTCCGGGTGTTACTGAATGTATATCCGGAAGGCAGGTTACATGCCGAGGCCAATGGAGCCGAGTCCGGCCGCCAGCTTCATGTGATCGATCACGACTGAAATCACGTTCAGGATCAGGAACACGATGATCGGGGACAGATCCAGCCCTCCCATGGAGGGCATGATGTTGCGAACCGGGCGCATGACCGGCTCGGTGATCTGGGCAACCAGTTGAATGGCCGGATGGCCACTGTGGGGGGCGATCCAGCTCACGACTACCACTGCGATGACCGACCAGAAGTAGATTTTTACAATCAGGCTGAGCACGTTCAGCACCGCCCAGACCAGAAGGGTGACGGGATTGATCGCCGGGATCCCGCCGTTAAGTGCGACCAGGATCAGGAAAAACGTGATGGCCTGAATAATCACGGCCAGCACCAGGGAGGCACCGTCAATGCCACCCCAGCCCGGGATGAAGCGGCGCAGAGGGCGCAGCGGCGGATTGGTCGCCTTGACCACGAACTGGGAGATCGGGTTGTAGAAATCCGCGCGGGCAAGCTGCAGCAGGAAACGCAGCAGCACGATCGTCAGGTAAAAGGTGGACGCGATCAGCAGGATGGTGATCAGAATGTCTGCCAGCATGAAGCTGTGTCTCCGTTATCGGTTACTGTTTGCCAGCCAGTTCTTCGGCCATTTCTTCAGAGCGCTTGAATGCAGCCCCGTAGGCTTTCTTGACCAGGTCCCGCAGCCCGCCTTCCTCGAAGGTGTTGATGGCCTGTTCGGTGGTACCGCCGGGAGACATGACGTTGCGCTTGAGCTGGGCCGGATCGTGCTCGCTGCGGGCGGCCATTTCGGCGGCACCGGCCATGGTCTGGATCGCCAGTTCGCGGGCAGTGACCGGCTCAATACCGGCTTCGGTCGCTGCCGCCTCGAGAGCCTCCAGCATCAGGAAGAAATACGCCGGACCACTTCCGGACAGGGCGGTAACGCCGTGCAGCAGATTTTCATCCTCCACCCAGAGCGCAGAGCCGATGCTCTCAAACACGGCCTGGACCATTTTCTTCTGATCGTCCTTGACCTGGCTGTTGGCGAACAGACCTGCAGCTCCCTTGCCAACCAGGGAGGGTGTGTTGGGCATGACCCGTACCATGGGCAGCCCGCCACCGAGCCATTCATCCAGCGTTTCGGCGGTGAGTCCGGCGGCAATAGAAACCATCAGGGGGCGAGTGTTCTGGACCACCGGTGCAATGTCACGGCAGACATCGGCCATGACCTGTGGCTTGACCGCCAGGATGACAATATCGGCCTGCTGGGCGCAGTAGCGGTTGTCGGTGGTCACACTGACGCCGAAGCGTTTTCGGATGGCTTGCAGATGACCGTCGTCCGGGGCGCTGACCCAGATATCACCGGCTTTGTAGCCGTTGTCCAGCATGCCGCCAATGATGGCGCTGGCCATGTTGCCGGCTCCGATAAATGAGATAGTGGGCGATGTGCTCAAGGTTCACTCCAACGGTTGATCGGTTAACAGTTTGAACCGGATGATAGCAGGAACTGAGCGATTCAGCTCTGGGACTCCTTCGGGGGGCGGGCTCCGAACACCGAAGTACCAACCCGGACCCACGTTGCACCCTCGGCAATGGCCATTTCCAGATCATCGGACATGCCCATGGAAAGTGTGTCCAGGGGGCCGGCTTCGGGCAATTCCTGCTTCAGGGATTTGAGGGTGTTGGCCAGCTTTCGGAAACTGGCCCTGAGTTCCGATTCCGACTGTTCGGGGTCCGGGATGGCCATCAGGCCCCGCAGACTGAGTTTGGGGAGTTCGCCGATCGCAGCGGCCAGCTCGGGCAACTCTTCCAGGGTGCAGCCGGACTTGGTGTCCTCTTCGTCGATGTTGACCTGCAGGCAGATGTTGAGTGGCGGTAGCGAGGGCGCCCGTTGCTCACTGAGGCGGCGGGCGATCTTCAGTCGGTCGACACTGTGCACCCAGGCGAAAGAAGAGGCGATCTGTCGGGTCTTGTTGGACTGGATCGGCCCGATAAAGTGCCATTCGATGCCGGCCAGCTCACTGAGAGCCTCGATCTTTTCCAGCGCCTCCTGCAGATAGTTTTCGCCGAACGCGGTTTGCCCCGCAGCGAAGGCTTCACGCAGGTCTTCCGGTGAGCGGGTCTTGCTGACTGCCAACAGGCGCACACTGTCGGGCGCCCGCCCCGCTGCCAATGTTGCTTTTTGTATGCGTCGGGTTACGCTCCCGATGTTGTCTGCTATGCTGCTCATACTGTGAGTTTGCCGCTTCTGGATTAAAAGAAAAAGCCCTCCGAGGAACCCTATGGATATTACTGAACTGCTTGCCTTTTCGGCCAAACAGGGTGCGTCCGATTTGCACCTTTCCTCTGGTTTGCCCCCCATGATTCGTGTCGATGGCGATGTGCGCCGGATCAACCTGCCGCCGATGGAGCACAAAGAGGTGCACGGCCTGATCTACGACATCATGAACGACAAGCAGCGAAAGGATTACGAAGAATTCCTGGAAACCGACTTTTCCTTTGAAGTTCCCGGTGTCGCCCGTTTCCGTGTCAACGCTTTCAACCAGAACCGCGGCGCGGGTGCCGTGTTCCGGACCATCCCCTCGAAAGTGCTCACCATGGAAGATCTGGGCATGGGCCAGGTTTTCAAGGACATCTCGTCCGTTCCCCGCGGCCTTGTGCTTGTGACCGGCCCGACCGGTTCCGGTAAATCCACCACGCTGGCGGCCATGATGGACTACATCAACGACACCCGCTACGAGCACATCCTCACCATCGAGGATCCGATCGAATTCGTGCACGAATCCAAAAAGTGCCTGGTCAACCAGCGCGAGGTGCACCGTGACACCCTGGGCTTCAACGAGGCCTTGCGTTCGGCCCTGCGGGAAGACCCGGACATCATCCTGGTTGGTGAGCTCCGGGATCTCGAAACCATTCGCCTGGCGCTGACCGCTGCGGAAACCGGCCACCTGGTGTTCGGCACTCTGCACACCACCTCGGCCGCCAAGACCATTGACCGGGTGGTGGATGTGTTCCCGGCGGAAGAGAAGTCCATGGTGCGCTCCATGCTCTCCGAGTCCCTGCAGGCGGTTATCTCCCAGACGCTGATGAAGAAGATGGGCGGTGGTCGGATTGCCGCGCACGAGATCATGATCGGTACCCCGGCAATTCGTAACCTGATCCGGGAAGACAAGATCGCCCAGATGTACTCGGCGATCCAGACCGGTGGTTCGCTCGGCATGCAGACGCTGGACCAGTGTCTCGAGCGTTTGCTGCAGAAAGGCCTCATTTCCCGCGAGGCGGCTCGCGCCAAGGCGAAAATGCCGGATAACTTCTGAGGTAAGTAGGTAACACCATGGAATTTGAAAAACTGTTGCGGCTGATGGTGGAAAAGGGCGGTTCAGACCTGTTTATCACAGCGGGTGTGCCACCGAGCATGAAGGTCAACGGTAAGGTTCTGCCGGTCACCAAGAACGCCCTGACCCCGGAACAGACCCGCGAGCTGGTCTATGGCGCGATGAACGACAAGCAGCGTGCCGAGTTCGACGCCAGCCACGAGTGCAATTTCGCCATCAGTGCCCGCGGCATCGGCCGCTTCCGGGTCAGCGCCTTCTTTCAGCGCAACCTGTGCGGCATGGTGCTGCGCCGGATCGAGGTCAAGATTCCGCAGATCGATGACCTGGCGCTGCCGGACATCATCAAGGATCTGGCCATGACCAAGCGCGGCCTGATCATCTTCGTGGGTGCTACCGGTACCGGTAAGTCCACGTCCCTGGCTGCCATGCTGGGGCACCGTAACCGGAACAGTCGCGGGCACATCATCTCCATCGAGGATCCGATCGAATTCGTGCACCAGCACCAGGGCTGTATCGTCACCCAGCGCGAGGTGGGTATCGATACCGAGAGCTTCGAAGTGGCCCTGAAAAATACCCTGCGTCAGGCGCCGGACGTGATCCTGATCGGTGAGGTCCGGACCCAGCAGACCATGGAATATTCCGTGCAGTTTGCCGAGACCGGCCATCTGTGCCTGGCGACGCTGCACGCCAACAACGCCAACCAGGCTCTGGACCGCATTATCCAGTTTTTCCCGCCGGAGCAGCATAACCAGATCTGGATGGACCTGTCCCTGAACCTGAAAGCCATCGTGGCCCAGCAACTGGTGCCCACTCCCGATGGCAAGGGCCGCAAGGCGGTTATCGAGGTGCTGATCAATACCCCGCTGGCTTCGGACATTATCCGTAAAGGTGAAGTCCATAAGCTCAAGGAGCTGATGGCGAAATCCGGTGAAGTCGGTATGCAGACCTTTGATCAGGCGCTGTACAGACTCTATTCGGAAGGCTCGATTACCTACGAGGACGCCCTGGCCCATGCGGATTCGGCGAACGATCTGCGACTGATGATCAAGCTTGGTGCCGATGCGGCGGGAGCGGACCAGCTCTCCACTTCAGTGGACAAGCTCTCCATCCAGGACGAGTGAATTGGTATTCATCACTTCAGACTAAAGTCGTAAGTAGTTAGGGCCTCGAACCAGTAGTTTTGGCATTTGAGGCTTTTGGCCCGTGCTGCGTATACTCCGCGCCGAATCAATCAAGGAGATACCATGCACAAGAATACCAACGCACTCGTAAAGGCGATTCGTCTTGCAACCCTGGCCGCTGTCGCTGCGCCAGCCAGCGTCATGGCGGGTGGTTTCTCGCTCAACGAACAAAGCGCCAGCGCCATGGGCGTGGCCAATGCCGGTGCTGTGGCCAACCCGGAGAATGCGACAACCGTGTTGTTCAATCCGGCGGGCATGAGCCAGCTTTCCGGGATGAATGTTTCCTTTGGTGCGGCGGTTCTGGATGTCGATGCCAAAGCGAAAGAGGGCACGACCTCGGCGACCAATCAGCTGGGTATGCCAGTGACAGGCAGTACCGGCGGGGATATCGCCCGTCCTGCCGTCCTCCCCAATTTCTACTTTACACACGAGCTCAGTGACGCCATCGATGTCGGATTCGGGGTTCATGCGCCCTATGGTCTGGCTGCCGATTACGACAATGACTTCATTGGCCGTTATTTTGCCGATGAAACCGAGTTGACCGCGATTGCTTTCACGCCTTCGCTTGCCGTGAGTAATGGTCAGGGGCTCTCCATGGGAGTCGGCCTGAATATCATGTACGCCGAGGGTCGCCTGTCGAAGTTTCAGGACTACTCCGGGGCCTATTTCCAGGCCCAGCAAGCGGCGGCGGCCATGGGCGTTCCCCTGAACGGAGAGCCCTTCGAGCCGGGGTATGCGGATATTGAGGGCGATGATCTGGGAGTCACTTTCCGCGTCGGGTTCCTGTACGAGCTGTCGCAACAAACCCAGTTGGGCCTCACTGCGCAAACTGGAACGGAGCTGGAGCTGGAGGGCGATGCTGAACTGACTGACTACCCCGTGGTTCAGCCGGGCGAAACCGGGCTTAACGCGTTCCAGACTGACCTTTCCCGGGATGTGAAAGTGCCACTGGAAATTCCGGAGAGCGTGACGATTGGTGCCCGACATTTGCTCACTGACGAGGTGACTCTGCTGGCCGGTGCCACCTATGCTAGATGGAGCCGCTTTGAAGAGCTCGATATCATCAGTCAGGAGAGTGGGGAGGTTATCTCCCACATCACGGAAGAGTGGAAAAATACCTGGCAGTTCAATCTGGGTGGCATCTGGCAAGCCACGCCGAAGTGGGCTCTCAAGGCAGGCTATGCCTGGGACGAGTCGCCGGTCGATAACTACGTCACTGCCCGGATTCCGTCAGAGGACCGGCACTGGCTGACCCTGGGTGCGCAGTGGAAGGATGCCCCGAGTGGCTGGACGATCGATGCTGCTGTTGGCACGCTGATCTTCGCCGATGATGCGAAAGTGGATGATCGGGAATACAGTCACGAGGACCCCACTGGTGATCCTGTTACAGCGGCAAGCTATCAGGGTGAATATGACCTGAGCGCCTGGAGCGCCTCGGTTCAGGTCAGCAAAGCCTTCTGATTTCCTGTTCCGGGCGTTACTGGGTAATCGGCTGGCGGCGAGCCCGTCAGCCGATTACCTGACCGCGGTAGATTACCTGTTTCTTCTTCGTCGGCCCGCCGCTGCTCTGCGGTTCTTCCTTCCCTGAATTCGCAGGCCGATCATCGGCAATTGCCTGGCCGCGATACATACGCCTTGGCGCATCCTCGTCCACCTGCTCTTCTGTCCTGGCTTTCAGTTGGGGGACTTTCTCTGTCAATGTTTCCCAGGTCTTTGCAAGATGGCTCGACCGGCTTTTACTCGCGTAGTTGGCCAGTTGCTCTTCGAGATGCTGTTCGGTGAGATGCAGTTTGACGCCGAACTCGGATTGGATCAGGCGGCGGCACTGGTGCACCAGTTTCAGCAGATTGGGATCCAGCAGCCAGCCTCGTTCAGATGCCAGGGTATTCATGGTTACGGCCTCGGAATGTGTGTCACGACCTGGTTGCGGTTCGGTACGGCCCGAACCTGGCAACCGACGCTTATCCACAATGCGAATTTTGTGCCGTTCTTCACAGCAAGCTCTGAAGGCCACCAACGAAGCGGCATTCGCGTGCTTGCAGGTCCCGGGAAACGAAAGGGCAGGTGGGTGTCGTGTCACGCGACGGTGCAAAAGGAAGGAGTGGTGCCCCGTTTTGGGCACGGAAGCCGGCCGGGCCTGGGCCCGGGCCGGCTTGCAGGTCAGTAATCAGTGGGCTTCGTCCCAGTTATCACCGACGCCTGCATCCACCACGAGGGGGATGGCCAGTTCGGCAGCGCCGGACATCCTCTCGACCAGCCCGTCCCTGACCTTGTCCAGCGCTGATTCCTTCACTTCAATAATAAGTTCGTCGTGGACCTGCATGGTCATGCGGGCGTCCTCGGGGTGTTCCTTGCGCAGCCAGTTATCCACTTCAATCATTGCCCGCTTGATGATATCGGCTGCAGTTCCCTGCATGGGGGCGTTGATCGCCGTGCGCTCGGCCGCCTGCTGCATTTGCTTGTTGCGGGCGTTGATCTCGGGCAGATACAGGCGACGGCCGAACAGGGTTTCCACGAAACCGTCGTCGTGGGCCTGTTTCCGGATGTTGTCCATATACTTCAGGACCCCGGGGTAGCGCTCGAAGTAGCGATCGATGTATTCCTGTGCCAGTTTCCGCTCCACGCCCAGCTGGCGTGAGAGTCCGAAGGCGGACATGCCGTAAATAAGGCCGAAGTTGATGGCCTTGGCGCTTCGGCGCTGATCGGAACTGACCTCCTTGAGGTCGACACCGAAGACCTCGGCCGCCGTGGCTTTGTGGATGTCCTCGCCGTGTTCGAAGGCGCTGATCAGTCCTTTGTCCCCGGACAGGTGGGCCATGATCCGAAGTTCAATCTGGGAGTAGTCCGCTGCGACCAGCTTGTACCCTTCCGGAGCGATGAAGGCCTGGCGGATGCGCCGGCCCTGTTCGGTACGGATCGGGATGTTCTGCAGGTTGGGTTCCGAGGAGGACAGCCGCCCTGTGGCAGTAACCGCCTGGTGATAGGAGGTGTGCACCCGACCGGTACGATGGTGGATCAGCTCCGGCAGGGTGTCGGTATAGGTCGACTTCAGCTTGCTCAGGCTCCGGTGCTCGAGGATCAGCCGGGGCAGTTCGTGCTCGTGAGCCAGTTCCTGCAAGACCGGCTCGGCGGTCGATGGTGCGCCCTTTGGTGTCTTCTTGATGACCGGCAGCCCCAGCTTGTCGTAGAAAATGGCCTGCAGCTGTTTGGTGGAGCCCAGGTTGAAGGTTTCCCCGGCGACCTCGTGGGCCTCCTCTTCCAGTTCGGCCATGCGTTCGGCCAGCTCCTGGCTGTGTTTCCTCAGCACGCTGGCGCTGATCAGGGTTCCGCGTTGTTCCATGCGCGACAGTACCGGCACCAGCGGGAGGTCGATCTCCCGGTAGACGGAATCCAGTTTGCCGGTTTCCCGGAGTCGGGGGCTCAGGGTCTGATGCAGGCGCAGGGTGATATCGGCATCCTCGGCGGCATAGGGGCCCGCCTTTTCCAGGTCAATCTGGTTGAACGTCAGCTGTTTTGCACCCTTGCCGGCAATGGATTCGTAGGTGATGGTTTGCTCGCCAAGGTATTCGCGGGCCAGGCTGTCCATGTCGTGACGGGTGGCCACGGAATTGAGAACATAGGACTCCAGCATGGTGTCCTCGGCAATGCCTTCCAGATCAATGCCATGGTTGGCGAGGACGTTCTTGTCGTACTTGAGGTTCTGCCCCACCTTCTTCTGCTTCGGGTTTTCCAGAAGCGGCTTGAGCTGGTCCAGGACCTTGTCGCGGTCGAGTTGTTCCGGTGCGCCCATGTAGTCGTGGGCCAGCGGGACATAGGCCGCCTCGCCCGGCTCGACGGCGAAGGACACCCCCACGATCTCGGCATCGATGTACCGAAGGCTGGTGGTCTCCGTGTCAAAGGCGAATAGATCCGACGCCTTCAGGCGCTCGATCCAGTCGTCCAGCTCTTTCTGCTCGGTGATGACGTCGTACCGCTTTTGTTCCGGGGTGGAGGGAGCGTTGGCGTCTGCCTTTGCTTCTGCGTCACTTTCGCTTTCCAGTTCGTTCACCCAGCTTCGGAACTCATATTCCTTGAACAGTTCCAGCAGCTGGTCGTCGTTCTGCTCACGCAGTTTCAGATCCTCCAGCCCGAATTCGAGATCGACGTCGGTCCGGATGGTCGCAAGCTCGCGGCTCAGGGGCAGGGTGTCGATGGCTTCGCGCAGGTATTCGCCGATCTTGCCCTTGATCTCGTCAGCGTGCTCAATGAGATTGTCCAGATCCTTGTAGGTCTGCAGCCATTTGACGGCGGTCTTCGGGCCGCACTTGTTCACGCCGGGGATGTTGTCCACCTTGTCGCCCACCAGGGCAAGGTAGTCGATGATCTGCTCGGGCGTCACGCCGAACTTCTCCACCACGCCCTCGCGGTCCATGCGGGTCTCGGTCATGGTGTTGATCAGGGTGACATGGTCACTGACCAGTTGCGCCATGTCCTTGTCGCCGGTGGAGACCACCACGTCGATGCCCTTGCTGGTGGCTTCGTTCGCCAGAGTGCCGATGACGTCGTCGGCTTCCACTTTCGGGACGATCAGAAGGGGCAGGCCCATGGCCCGGACGATTTCGTGAATGGGTTCGATCTGCATGCCCAGGTCTTCCGGCATGGGAGGCCGGTTGGCCTTGTACTCCTCGTACATCTCATGACGGAAGGTTTTGCCCTTGGCATCGAAGACCACCACCATTTTCGAGCCCGGGAAATCCTGCTCCAGACGGCGGATCATGCTGATCACGCCCTTGATGGCCCCGGTCGGGTGATTCTTGCTGTTGGTCAGAGGCGGCAGCGCGTGATAAGCGCGGAAAAGGTAGGATGAGCCGTCGACGAGCACCACGGGCGGGGTCTTTTTTTCATTCATAGAAACAGGGGTCCGGATTCTGATTGAAGCGTTGGTTGGCTTGTGCAACTCTGTACCGAAATGGATTGACGAAAGGGTATCACGAAAATGAAACGAATCGCTTGCCCCGCCATACTGCTTGCTTGCCTGCCGTTGGCGGCGGTGGCCCAGGAGGAGGGGGCGCTGGACCAGACCCCGGTGGAGACACCGAAAGAGCCGGTAGTGGTGACCGATTACCAGCCTGAGGCAGAAGGACCGCAGATTGTTATTCGTCCCGGCGAGAACGAGGTGTTTTACGAGTACCGTGTGAATGGCCAGCTGATGGAGATCAAGGTGGTGCCCGAGGCGGGACCGGAGTATTACCTCGTGCCGGCGGACGGCGGCGGCTGGATCCGGGAGACTGAATCCGATCTGTTGGTGCCGAGCTGGGTCCTGTTCCGGTGGTAACCGGTTTTTAGTATGAACATTCTAATTTTTGCCCGTATCTTGGTTAGTGAGATCTGCAAAAGGCCTGCGTTTTAAGTAGTCAGCGGGCCTGACGAATGTTCACAAAACCAAGGAGAGTCCATCATGGGTAAACTCAAATCCTACCAGGAACAGCTTCAGGAAATCGTAGAAAAGGGCATCAATGCCGCGGAAGAGCAGCAGAAGAAAATCGCTGCCAAACCGTTCGAATACGCCGAGAAGCTCGAATCCGAAGCCCGCGAGTACAGCGTCAAGACCCTGCGTAAGCGTTACGATGGCTACAGTGAGAGCCTGTTCGAGCAGCTGCGCAGCCTGAACTCCCGTTTCGGAAACTTTGCTGCCGAGCTGGTTGCCAAGCTGGAGAAGGAAGCTGCTGAAGGTGCAGACACGGTTTCTGAGGCCGCTGAGGAAGTTGCCGAAGTGGCCCAGGAAGCCAAGAAGTCCGTTGAGCCGAAGAAGCCGGCGGCTCGCAAGACCACTGCGCGCAAGAGCAGCGGTTCCTCAGCCAAGAAGAGCACAGCCTCTGCTTGATCTGAATTGATGTGAATAAGACGGGGTCAGAAGAAAGCGTTCTTCTGACCCCATTTTTATGGCCCGCTTTAATTCTCCGCGGGTGCTTCCAAAGGCAGCGTCCGCTCCTTGTCAGTGATTACTTCCAGGCGTTCGATATCTTCCCGATACGTCTTTTTCAGCTCCACAATGTCCTGGCGCTGACTGGCGATATCCTGCTCGATTTCCTCAATCTGGGATTCAAGTCGACGGATCTTGTCCAGGGTGGGTTGCGGGATTTCCCGCCCGGCGCGCTCCATGTCGGCGGCGCGGCTCTGCTCGTTGTTAAGCTGGGATGAAATCACCTGGATATTGCCGCGCTTGAGCTGGATCAGCCCATTCATTTCCCGAACCTTGCGGTGCATGGCTTCAACCGCCTGGTCGGGGTGGCTGTAGCGTTTGAGCAGCAGTTCGTCCTGTTCGCGCTGGCGCTCGAGTTCCTGTTGCCGCTTCTTTTCGGCCTCGCGAGCGGCAATCTCTTCTTTGGTCGGCGCGGGCGGCACGGTTTCGACCACCCGACCATTGTTGCCGAGGATGTCGTAACCCCGTTTGGTGGCTTCCTGGGGGATGGTATTACTGATTACTACCTGGCCCTGTGCGTCGGTGTAACGATACATCTGGGCATTAGCCGGCAGTGAAGCGCCCATGGTCGCCACCAGCAGCAATGCCGAGGAATACACAGACAGACGATTGCCCATCAGTCAGACTCCGTATTGATCACGGTATTCGGCTACCTTGTCCGCGTGACCGGCAAACTCCGGGTTGGCCTTGAGGTAGTCGAGTACCTGTTCGAGGCGAATTATGCTGACCACAGGAATGGCAAATTTCTTTTCCACTTCCTGGATGGCAGAGAGTTCGCCGTTACCTTTTTCCTGTCGATCGAGGGCAATGAGTACGCCAGCCGGCTCGGCGCCTGCCGCCCGGATGAGATCAATAGACTCGCGAATAGCAGTGCCGGCGGTGATGACGTCATCCACGATCAGCACTTTGCCCTCCAGTGGGGCGCCGACGATGTTGCCGCCCTCACCATGATCTTTCTTTTCTTTGCGGTTAAAGGCAAATGGTTTGCTGTTACCTTCTGTAGCCAGGGCCATGGCGGTGACGGTAGCCAAGGGAATGCCCTTATAGGCAGGGCCGAAAATGATGTCATAATCCAGCCCGCTGCGGCTGATAGCGGCGGCATAGGCCTTGCTTAGCTGCAGCAGGTCATTACCGGTATTGAACAGTCCGGCGTTGAAGAAGTACGGGCTGGTGCGGCCGGATTTGAGTGTGAACTCTCCAAAACGCAACACGTTCCGCTGGATGGCGAACTCGATGAAATCTTGCTGATAGTCGTGCATGACAAGGCTTCTGGCGGGAGTGGATCTTTAATTAGTGCGTAAAAACGGTATCATACACACAAACCGAATCAGGGAACACGTATGCGGGTAGTATCAATCAGCGTCAATGGTCTCGCCCAGGCTGTTGATAAGGGCTTTTTTGACTGGCTGGCCGACCAGGACGCTGACGTGGTTTGCGTTCAGGATCACCGCATGCGCGCCTACGAGATTGAAGACTACAATCTCATTCCTGAGGGCTATGAAGCCTACTTCATTGACGGCGAGAAGAACGAGCATGGCGGTGTCGGCATCTACACCCGTCATTTCCCGAAGGCCATCATGTACGGTTTCGCCAATGAGCAGGCGGACCGTGAGGGGCGCTTCCTGCAGGCGGATTTTGACAAGGTTTCTGTCGCCTGTGTTCTGGCGCCCTGTGCGCTGGGGCGAGAGGAAGAGCTGATCGGTGAGGATGACCTGACCGTTCTGGACCACAAGGACGAGTTCATGGATGCCTTCGGGCTGCATATGCAGAAGACCCTGCGTAAGCGTCGCCAGTTCATCTTCTGTGCGAACCTGCAAACCGCCCACCATGTGACGGATGCGTCTCCGCTCTATCACAAGTTCGATTTTTCAGGTTTTCTGCCCCACGAGCGGGCTTGGCTGGATCGCCTGTTTGATGAAATGGGCTGTATTGATGCCTTCCGCGAAGTCAACAAGCAGAGTAGTCAGTTCACATGGTGGCCTGAGCAGGCCGAGGGTGCCCGTCGGAATGCGGGTATCCGGGTGGACTATCAGTTGCTGACGCCGGGAATTCGCAAGACCATCCAGGATGGCTGGATTGATACGTCGACCCGGTTCTCCGATCACGCGCCGGTGATCATGGATTACGACATCGAGATCGGTTTTTGAGTCTGGGGGAAGGCGCCTGTGTGGCGATGCTTCCCCCGACTTGTGAGTTAGCCTTCCAGCGCTGTTTTCTGGATTTCAAACAACTGCTCAATTCCCTGCTTTGCCAGCGTCAGCATGCTGTCCAGTTCTGACTGTTCAAACGGCGCGCCTTCTGCCGTTCCCTGGATCTCGATGAAGCCACCCTTGTCGGTCATGATGACGTTCATGTCGGTTTCGGCTTCGGAGTCTTCCGGGTAGTCCAGGTCGACGACCGGCATTCCCTTGTAAACACCCACGGAAAGTGCCGCCACCATCTGCTTGAGTGGGGAGGTTTTCACGCGCTTTTCCGCCACCAGGTGGTTCAGGGCGTCCACCAGGGCCACGCAGCCGCCGGTGATCGCTGCGGTGCGGGTGCCGCCGTCGGCCTGGATGACGTCGCAGTCGACGGTGATGGTGTGTTCGCCCAGGGCTTCCAGGTCCACGGCGGCGCGCAGGGAGCGGCCAATCAGGCGCTGGATTTCGACGGTGCGTCCTCCCTGCTTGCCACGGGCGGCTTCCCGGCCCATGCGGCTGCCGGTGGAGCGGGGCAGCATGCCATATTCGGCGGTGATCCAGCCTTTGCCTTCACCGCGAAGGAAAGGCGGAACCTTGTTTTCGACGGAGGCGGTGCAGATCACTTTGGTGTCCCCGAATTCCACCAATACCGAGCCCTCGGCGTGGCGGGTGTAGTTCCGGGTGATTCGGACGTCTCTGGGTTGCTCGGGCGTTCTGCCGCTTGGTCGCATAGTGTGTCCTGTATCTGAATCTGAATGTCCGGACGTGGATCCGGGCGAGGGTCATGAAAGGACAGCGAGTATAACACGCTCACCGGATAACACAGGTGGACCGACCCTGCCTCTTTGGTCGGGTTCGCCGCAACTGTTAAGAGCCTGTTAAACTCCGGTGATCTGCCAAACATGATGATTGGAGCCGATATGATCCGGAGTATGACTGCTTTTGCCCGGAAGGATACCCGCGGTGACTGGGGTACCCTGACCTGTGAGATTCGCACCGTGAACCATCGTTACCTGGAGCCGTCGTTCCGGTTGCCGGAGGCGTTTCGGGAGCTGGAGAACCGGTTTCGGGAAGAGTTGCGCAAGGGGTTGAAGCGGGGGAAGGTGGATATCTCCATGCGGCTTCAGTCCGCCGAGAACACCGCACAAAGCTTCGAGATCAGTGACGAGATGGCAAAAGCGGTGAACAACGCTGCCAACCATATCAACCGGATGCTGGATAACCCGGCCCACATCAGCGCGCTCGACATTCTCCGCTGGCCCGGTGTGCTGTCGGTGCCGGAGCAGGACTACAGTGCGGCGAAGGACGCGGCGGCGGAGCTGTTTGCGGACGCAGTGGGCGAGCTGGTCACCGTTCGTGAGCGGGAAGGGGAGCGGCTGCGGCCCTTGTTCGAAGACCGCCTGGAAGCCATGGGCAAGCTGGTGGCCGATGTTCGCGCCCGGATGCCGGAATTGCTTGAGGCCCAGGAGCGTAATTTACGGGAACGGTTCGAGAAGGCCAGTGTCGAGCTCGATCCGGACCGGGTAGCCCAGGAAATGGTGATGCTGGCCCAGAAGAGCGATGTGGCCGAAGAGCTGGATCGCCTCGATGCCCATATCGGGGAGGTCTCCGATACCCTGAAACGGGACGACGCCATTGGCCGGCGCCTGGATTTCCTGATGCAGGAGCTGAATCGGGAGGCGAACACCCTGAGCAGCAAGAGCATCGATGCCGATGTCACCCGGGCAGCTGTCGACCTCAAGGTGCTGATCGAACAGATGCGGGAACAGGTGCAGAACATCGAATAACAGATGAGTTGAGGCGGAAACCCGGCCCCATGGACGATTTTCACTGGCATGCCCGCACTCTCAAGGAAGTCCTCGATCGGCTGGGTACCAGACTCCAGGGGCTTTCGTCATCGGAGGCCAGGCACCGGCTGAAGCAGAGCGGGTCCAATCGTATCGAGCGAAACGGTCGTCGGGCCTGGTACAGCATCCTTCTGCATCAGCTGGCAGACCCCATTGTCTATGTTCTGCTCGCAGCGGCGGTGCTTGCCATCCTGATTGGCAAGGTGGCAGACAGTTTTGTGGTTCTCGCCGTTGTTGTGCTCAACACCACCATCGGCTTCGTCCAGGAAATGCGCGCCACCCAGGCCATCGAGGCGTTGAGCCGGATGGTGCCGCAGAATGCCACGGTGCTGCGTGACGGTGACGCCAGGTCGGTTCCCGCCCACACGGTGGTGCCGGGGGATGTGCTGTTGTTGCAGGCTGGAGACCAGGTGGCAGCGGATGTCCGCCTGCTTGAGGTCAATGGGCTGCAGGTCGATGAGGCAGCACTGACCGGCGAGTCGCTTCCGGTGCTCAAGCAGGAAGAGCCGGTGCCAAGTGAGGCAGTCATTGGCGATCGCCATTCCATGGCTTTCGGTGGGACCCTGGTCACAGCCGGTACTGCGGACGGCGTGGTGGTTGCCACCGGCGCCAACAGCGAGCTTGGCCGGATTTCCAGGTTACTGAGTGAAACCGCGGAGCTGCAAACCCCGCTGACCCGTCGGCTCGCAAGCCTGGTCAGAGCCATTTCCCTGACGATCCTCGTGGTCGCTGTGCTTATCTTTCTTGTCGGGATGTGGCGGGATAATTCGCTGCTCGACAGTGCGCTGGCCGCAATCACGCTCGCCGTTGCCTCGATTCCCGAGGGGTTGCCCGCCGTTATCACCATCGCGTCGGCTATCGGTGTGCAGCGCATGGCGCGTCGCCGCGCCATTGTCCGCCACCTCCCCGCTGTAGAGACCCTCGGCAGTACCACCGTCATCTGCACTGACAAGACCGGGACCCTCACGCGCAATGAGATGACCGTCGAGGCGTTGTGGACGCCGGATCTGGAGGTCGAGGTGACCGGTATCGGGTACGCGCCCGAGGGCGAGCTGCTGACCGGAGGCCAGTCATTGTCCCCGCTGCCGGAGCGGGTTCACGACTTGCTGCTGGCGGGTTTGCTTTGCAACGACGCGGAGCTCGAGTGCAAACATGGTCGCTGGCGAATCGTCGGCGACCCCACCGAGGGGGCTCTGGTCGTCGCCGCCGGTAAGGCGGCGCTGGATGAAGACTCGATGCGGGCAGCGTTCCCCCGCAAGGACGAGATCCCGTTCAGTTCGGAGAGTCAGTTCATGGCGACCCTGCACGAATCCGGTGACGGGGGCGGGATGGTGTGTGTGAAGGGCGCACCGGAGGTGATCGCCGGGATGTGTGCGGTATTCGCCGGAGGCCGGCCCATGGCCGTGGAGCTTGTGCATGAAGCCGTGGAAGCGCTGGCTGAGCGGGGCATGCGTGTGCTGGCGGTTGCCATGGCCAAACCGTCGGCCGGCACTGTGGATCTGGCGTCCTCCGGCTGGCAGCAGGAGCTTTGTTTCCTGGGGCTGGTGGGCATGTCGGATCCGCCTCGCGATGAAGCCATTCATGCCGTCAGGGTCTGTCAGCAGGCCGGTGTTGTGGTCAAGATGGTCACTGGCGATCACGCGGAAACCGCCCGGGCAATCGGCCAGAGTATCGGTTTGCTGGAGGCAGGCGGCGGGGGCGCGCAGGTGGTGACGGGAGCCCAGATTGAGGCGGCAACCGATGCCGAGCTGCTGGACCTGATGCGCGCCACCAACGTTTTTGCCCGAGTGGCACCCGAGCACAAACTGCGACTGGTCAAGGCGCTTCAGGCCGGGGGGCAGGTTGTTGCCATGACCGGTGATGGTGTCAACGATGCGCCGGCACTGAAGCGGGCGGAGATCGGGGTGGCGATGGGAATCAACGGCACGGCCGTTGCCAGGGAGGCCAGCGACATTGTGCTGGCGGACGATAATTTTGCCTCCATCAGCGCCGCCGTAGAGGAAGGGCGACGGGTCTACGACAACCTCTCCAAGTCCCTCGCTTTCGTGCTGCCCACCAGTCTCGGGCAGGCAATGATTATCCTGATTGCGGTACTTCTCTTCCCCGTTACTGATGGCCATCTTCTGATGCCGATCGAACCGGTACAGATTCTTTGGGTGAACCTGGTCGTCGCTATTGCACTGGCGCTGCCGCTGGCCCTGGAGGCCCGGGAACCGGGTTTGATGAAGCGACCGCCGAGGCCGCCAAAGGAACCGCTGCTGAGCCGGTTCCTGGTGGTTCGCACCTTCCTGGTCGGTGCCCTGATGACCGGTGGGGCGGCCGGACTTTTCCTGCTGGAGTACACCGCCGATCTATCCGAAGGGGCTGCAGTCGAAGTGGCCCGGGGCAAGGCGCAGACCATGGCGGTCACGACCATTATCCTGTTCCAGATGCTGTACTTGCTGAACTGCCGCTCACTCACCCAGACGTTCTGGCGGGTTGGCCTGTTCAGTAACCTCTGGGTGTATCTCGGTATTGGAGTGACCCTGATGTTGCAGCTGGCTTTTGTCTATTTTGAGCCCCTCAATCACCTTTTTCATACCCGGCCGCTGGAGGCCGCTGACTGGTTGATGTCAGCGGGTGTGGCATTTGCGGGATTTGTGGTTATCCTGCTGGAGAAATGGCTTTGGCGTCAGAATGACAGCGGGGAGCAGGTTGAAAATGGGGTCAGATGAAGGTGTTCATCTGACCCCCGGGGCTTGGGTCTGGCTCCGCGGCGGAGGGCTGAATCGGGGTCTGATGAACGCTTTCATCTGACCCCGTCTTGAATATTCTCCTGCATTCGCCGACCCTGCGGCTTTCACGTATAATCACCCGCCTTCCAGCCCCAGGGGCGAGCAACACATCGACGTTCGGGAGTTTTCAATCATGAGTCAGGCCGGGGAGCAGGGTACCCTGTTTGTGATTTCCGCCCCCTCGGGTGCGGGCAAGACCAGCCTTGTGGCGGAAATGCTCAGGAATGATGAGAATCTCGGTGTGTCTATTTCCCACACCACCCGGCCCATGCGAGAGGGTGAGCGGGACGGGGTGAACTACCATTTCGTCAGTCGTGACGAGTTCGAGGCCATGATTGCCCGGGGGGATTTTCTCGAGCATGCCGATGTTTTCGGCAATTATTATGGCACCTCCCAGGTCTGGGTCCGGGAGACTCTGGCCCGGGGCGAGGACGTTATTCTTGAAATCGACTGGCAGGGCGCAGAGCAGGTGCGTCGGCTGATTCCGGAATGCGTCAGTATTTTCATTGTCCCTCCCTCAGCGGAGGCGTTGCGGGACCGCCTGACCGGGCGCGGTACCGACGCCCCGGAAGTCGTCGAACGCCGGCTCAAGGAAGCCACCGAAGAATGCTCCCACGCCCTGGAGTTTGATTACCTGGTGGTGAATGACGACTTCCAGGTGGCGCTGGCGGACCTGCTTGCAATCGTCCGGGCCCAGCGCCTGCGTATGCAGGTCCAGCAGGTCAGGCATGGTGGGCTGCTGGCGGGGCTGTCCGGCCGGGGCTGATACGGGGTTTTCCTGTATACAAATTGAGCCGGTCGCAGTAAACTACGCGGTCTGCTGAAACAGTCATTTTTATTTTTCGGGGAAGTTATGGCACGAGTTACCGTTGAAGATTGTCTGGAAAACGTTGATAACCGCTTCCAGCTGGTGATGCTGGCTACCAAGCGTGCCCGCCAGATTGCGACCAAGGGCTTTGAGCCGATGGTTCCTGAAGAAAACGATAAGCCGACGGTACTTGCACTGCGGGAAATTGCCGAGGGCAAGGTGACCCGGGATCTTCTGAAAGAAGAAGACGAGGATTGATCACTGCGCAGGATATTTACCTATACGCAAGTGAGAACCATTGAAATCTGTCCCCGCGGTTTTATAGTGTAGCTATAGAACGTTGCTGGAAGGATCAGGAAGGACCCGGATGCGTGCATTCGGGTTTTTTTGTCCCTGAAGTTTGGAAAGAGTGTGGAGGCGCGGTGTCGGCAGAGCCTACGGTTGAAGGTCTGGCCCAGGAGCTCAGTACCTATCTGGATACCAATCGCATCAATCAGGTGCGACGGGCCTACTATTACGCCGAACAGGCTCACGAAGGGCAAATGCGCAAAAGCGGGGACCGCTACATCACCCACCCCCTGGCGGTGGCGCGCATTCTTGCCGAGTTGAAGCTCGACCATCAGAGTCTGATGGCAGCAATGCTCCACGACGTTATCGAGGACACCGGTATCCCCAAGGATGCCCTGGCCGAGCAGTTCGGCGAGGATGTTGCGGAGCTGGTGGATGGCGTCTCCAAACTGACCCAGATCGAATTCCGTTCCAGGGCGGAAGCCCAGGCAGAGAACTTCCAGAAAATGACCCTGGCCATGGCCAGAGACATTCGTGTGATTCTGGTTAAGCTGGCGGACCGGCTTCACAACATGCGCACCCTCGGGCCCATGCCCTACGAGAAACGCCAGCGCATTGCCACCGAAACCCTCGACATCTATGCCCCGATTGCCAATCGCCTGGGGATGCATTCCCTCTGTACCGAGCTTGAGGATCTGGGCTTCTCGTCCCTGTATCCCATGCGGGCCAAATATATCTCCAAGGCGGTCAACAAGCTGCGCGGCAGTCACCGGGAAATCATTGAGGAAATTCGAGGCAAACTCCAGGAAAAGCTGGAGGAGCGCGGGCTGCCGGGCCGCATCCTCGGGCGCGAGAAGCACTTGAACAGCATCTACAACAAGATGAAGTTCAAACAGAAATCCTTCCATGAAATCATGGATGTGTACGCCTTCCGCATCATCACCGACACCGAGGACGACTGTTACCGCATTCTCGGCGCCGTGCACAGTCTCTACAAGCCGCTCCCCGGCCGGTTCAAGGACTACATCGCCATGCCCAAGGCCAATGGCTACCAGTCTTTGCATACCACCCTGTTCGGCATGCATGTGAACATCGAGATCCAGATCCGCACCGAGGAGATGGAACACATTGCGAACAACGGCATTGCCGCCCACTGGATGTACAAGAACGAGCCCTCCAACGTCACCAGCGTGAATCAGGCCCGGGTGGACCGCTGGGTGAAGGGGCTGATGGAAATGCGTGAGCGCGCGGATGATTCCCTCGAATTCATCGAGCACGTGAAGGTGGACCTGTTCCCCGACGAAATCTATGTGTTCACGCCCAAAGGCCGGATCATGGAATTGCCCAGTGGCGCCACGCCGGTGGATTTTGCCTACGCCATCCACACCGACATCGGCAACGCGGCGGTGGCGTGCCGGATCAACCGCAATCTCGCCTCCCTGAGCCAGCCCCTGCAAAGCGGGCAGACGGTAGAGATCATCACCGCCCCCGGGGCACGACCAAACCCGGCCTGGCTCAGCTTTGTCGTTACCGGCAAGGCGCGGAGCAGCATTCGCCATGTCCTGAAGACCCAGAAACGGGCGGAGTCCCTGGAGCTTGGCCGTACCCTGTTGAAGAAATCGCTCAAGGGCTTCGGCACCCGGCTCTCCGAGATCAGCGATGGCCAGAAGCAGATCGTCGTCAACCACAATCAGGTGAACAGCTTTGACGACCTGATCAGTGATATCGGCCTGGGTAACCGTATGGCCTACCTGGTGGCGCGGCAGCTGGTCACCGGTGCCCCGGGTGAGGAGCCCCCGGTCGTTCAGGCCGAGCGACCGACCGAGCGTAGCCCGGTTACCATACGGGGTACCGAGGGGCTGCTGGTGAAGTTCGCCAGTTGCTGCAAGCCGATTCCGGGTGACCCGGTGGTCGGCGTGATGGACTCCGGCAATGGCATGGTGATCCACTCTGACACCTGCTCCCGCCTTCCCGAGGACGACGAGGGCAGGGCCCGCCTGACCCATCTCAAGTGGGCCAAGGACATCAACGACGAATTCTCGGTTGAACTCCGGGTGGAGCTGGAACGTCAGCGGGGTGTTATCGCGGAGCTGGCCAATGCGGTGGCGATGGCCGATGGCAACATCGAGCGCATCAGTGTCGAGGACCAGAATGCCAAGTTCGGTATTGTCAGTCTGGTCGTGCACGTTAATGGCCGGAAACACCTCGCTCGTGTGATGCGCCGGATCCGCAACATCCGGGCTGTTACCCACATCAACCGGGTTCGCCACTGACGTCGACCAAAGGCCGGTTGACAGTTGCCGCTGTGAGCGGCGAGCATTGGCGTTTTGGAAGAGAGGAATTCTGAGATCATGACCAACAAATCCGTAATCCAGACCGAAAATGCCCCCCAGGCGATCGGCACCTATTCCCAGGCGGTCAAGGCCGGGGATACCGTCTACCTTTCCGGTCAGATTCCGCTGGATCCGGAAACCATGGAAGTGGTTCCGGGGGATTTCTCCGCCAAGACCCGCCGGGTGTTCGAGAACCTGAAGGCCGTCTGTGAAGCCGCCGGTGGTGAATTGAAGGATATCGTCAAACTCAACATCTACATGACCGATCTGGCCAACTTTGCGACCGTCAACGAGATCATGGCAACCTACTTCCAGGAGCCGTACCCGGCCCGTGCCGCCGTTGGTGTCGCGGCACTGCCGAAGGGTGTGCCCATCGAGATGGAAGCGGTAATGGTGCTCAGCTAAGGCTGTCGATCATCTCCCGGTATCCCGCCCGGAAGTCGGGGTACCGGAAGGTAAATCCGCTCTCCAGCAATCTTCTGTTACTGCATCGCTTGCTTCCGGCCCGGCCCCCCTTTCGCGCATCCGCCTGCGGCGCTTCGCACGGAATCTGCTCCCGAACCCATTCGACGACCTCATCCAGCCTCACCGGCTCGCAATCACTGGCAATATACACAGGCTCAAGCGTCTCTCCCGCCACGGCCCGTTCGATCAGATGTATGACCACCCGGGCGGCGTCTACTTCATGGATCCGATTGCTGTACGGAGCGGGTGCTTGGGGGTTCATCCGTCCCTCCAGAACCTCCTCGAGGAAGCGTTGACGGGAAGGCCCGTAGATCCCGCTGAAGCGAACAATGGTGGCCGGATGGATACTGCCGAGCGCAGCCTGTTCGCCGGCGATGATCTGCTGCCCGCTGAAGCGCGCCGGAGCCGTCTCGCTGCTTTCGTCCACCCAGCCGTCATCGTCCTGGGCGTAGACACTGGTGCTACTGATGAAGATCAGACGTTTCAGAGGGCGATCTCCGATGGTATCGAGCAGGTTCGTCAGTCCGGTCACATAGGCATCGCGGTAGCCGTCATTGTCATAACGGGAGGGCGTGAGGCAGTAGATGACAAAGTCCAGGTGGGTCGGAAGTGCGCCCCGCAGCGTTTCCGGGCGGGTCAGGTCCGCGCTGATGCCTGTTACCCCCTCCGGCACTCTGCTTGCGTTCCGGCGCAGGCCGAACACCTCGGCATGTTCCAGTAGGCCACTGGCAATACTGCCCCCGAGTTTCCCACAGCCGGCGACGAGGATCCGTGGCCGATGCCCGTTTTCAGTGATTGCCATAGACAATTTCAATCCTTATGCTTTACCTAATAAATAAGTGAAACTTCGACCCGTACCTATCTGACCGGAGCTCAC
This sequence comes from Marinobacter sp. C7, assembly GCF_022343555.1. Taxonomy (GTDB): domain Bacteria; phylum Pseudomonadota; class Gammaproteobacteria; order Pseudomonadales; family Oleiphilaceae; genus Marinobacter. The sequence continues at coordinate 912,387 of NZ_JAKQZH010000002.1, forward strand.
CATGACTCTAACCGAGTTACGATACGTCGTTACCCTTGCCCGCGAAAGGCATTTTGGCCGGGCAGCCGAGCGATGTCATGTCAGCCAGCCGACACTGAGTGTCGCAGTAAAAAAGCTGGAGGATGAACTGGGGATTCCTCTGTTCGAGCGGAGCAAAAGCAGTATCCGGGTGACAGAGACCGGTCAGCGTATCATCGAGCAGGCCCAGCGGGTTCTGGATCAGGTAAATGTGATCAAGGACATGGCCCAGGACGGCAAGAATCAACTTAACTCACCCCTGAAAGTCGGTGCCATCTATACCATTGGCCCCTACCTGTTTCCGCACCTGTTGCCGGAGTTGCGCCGTGCGGCGCCGGACATGCCGTTGTACATCGAGGAGAACTACACCTCCAATCTGCGTCAGAAGCTGCGCCAGTCCGAACTTGACGCGATCATCATCGCTCTGCCTTTCGAAGAGCCGGAGGTTTTGACGCTGCCGCTCTATGACGAGCCCTTTGTGGTGCTGCTCCCGGCGGGTCATCCGCTGGCCAGAAAGGAGCAGCTCACCGCGGAGGAGTTGGCAAAGGAACAGCTCTTGCTGCTCGGGCCGGGACACTGTTTTCGCGATCAGGTGCTGGAGTCCTGTCCGCCCATGGTCGAGGCAATTACCAAGCGGGTGGATAACGGATCGCCCTCGTTGGTGACGGAAGGCAGTTCCCTGGAAACCATCCGCCACATGGTCGCCTCTGGACTCGGCGTTACCGTTTTGCCGCTCTCCGCCGCCACGGCCATGCAGTATCACGAGGACATTCTCGCGGTCCGCCCGTTTGCGCCTCCGGTCCCCTTCAGGACGGTGGCGCTGGCCTGGAGGGTCACCTTCCCGCGGCCCAAGGCAATTGATGTGCTGTCCCTTGCGGCCAGCCAGTGCCGAGTCGTGGAGAAAGCAAGAACGGATAACCCGGCCGTCGCCGAATCTGCCTGAGCCCTATATGACGTCACTGGACGACATTCCTGTTACTCAGCTCAAGGGCGTTGGAAGCGCCTTGGCGGGGAAGCTCGCCAAGCTTGGTATCGAGTCCCTGCAGGACCTGCTGTTTCACCTGCCCCACCGGTATGAGGATCGGACCCGGGTCATCCCCATGGGAAATTTGCGCATCGGCGATGTGGCGGTGGTGGAAGGTGAAGTGGTGAAAGCGGACCTGGTCATGGGGCGGCGCCGAAGCCTGCAGGTAACGCTCAGGGACAGCAGTGGTTTCCTGGTCATGCGTTTTTTCCACTTCAACGCGGCCCAGAAGAACCAGCTTTCGGAGGGAGCGCGGGTGCGCTGCTTCGGGGAGGTCAGGCCCGGTCGGGCCGGTTATGAGTTCTATCATCCGGAATATCAGGTGAATCCACCGCCGATGCCGCCGGAGGGGCAGGCAACCCTGACGCCGGTTTATCCGCTTACGGAGGGCATCCAGCAGCCCAGGGTCCGGAACCTTTGCCAGCAGGCGTTGATGTACCTTGACCGGTTTCCGATCCGGGACTGGCTGCCGCCCGCCTTGCTGGCGGACTACCAGTTGCCGGGTATTACCGAGGCTGTGAGGCTGGTCCATGCACCACCGGCAAACGCCCCTGTCCATCTGCTGATGGAGGGCAAACATCCGGCACAGCAGCGCCTGGTAATGGAAGAGTTACTGGCGCATCAGCTCAGTCTTCTGCAGGTACGCGAACAGATCCAGACCCGGGAAGCACTGCCGCTACTGCCGACCGGCGAGCTCGCCAACCGTTTTCTCGACAGCCTTCCGTTTGTTCTGACCGGCGCCCAGAAACATGTCATGAGCGATATCCGTCAGGACCTGAGTCAGCCGATACCGATGTTGCGACTGGTTCAGGGGGATGTAGGCTCCGGCAAAACGATCGTGGCGGCCCTGGCGGCGCTGCAAGCGATCGCCGCTGGCGCCCAGGTTGCGATGATGGCACCGACGGAGATCCTGGCAGAACAGCATTACCAGAATTTCCGGAACTGGCTGGAGCCCCTGGGTATCCGGCTGGCGTGGTTGTCCGGCAAGGTCAAGGGCAAGGCGAGACAGGAAGCTCTCGACGCGGTGAGCTCCGGTGATGCTGCCGTAGTGATTGGTACCCATGCATTGTTTCAGGAGGATGTCCGGTTTGACCGGTTGGCGCTGGTGATCGTCGATGAGCAGCACCGGTTTGGCGTTCATCAAAGGCTGGCCCTGCGCGAGAAGGGGGTAGGAGGTTCGCTTGCCCCGCATCAACTGATCATGACTGCAACCCCGATTCCCCGCACCCTGGCAATGAGTGCCTATGCTGACCTTGATACGTCGGTGATCGACGAGCTGCCGCCCGGACGCAAACCTATTGAAACTATTGTGATTTCCGACAGTCGGCGCGATGATGTGATTGAGCGGGTGCGTAGTGCGTGCCGGGATGGTCGCCAGGCGTACTGGGTCTGCACGCTGATCGAGGAATCCGAAGCGCTGCAATGTCAGGCTGCGGAAGTGACCGCCCGGGAGCTCGCCGAGCGGCTCCCGGGGTTGCAGATCGGGCTTGTTCACGGTCGACTGAAAGCTCAGGAGAAAGCGGATGTCATGGAGCGTTTCAAGGCCGGTGAATTGGACTTGCTGGTAGCGACGACGGTCATTGAAGTGGGGGTGGATGTGCCCAATGCTTCACTCATTATCATCGAGAACCCGGAACGGTTGGGTCTGGCACAGCTCCATCAATTGCGGGGCCGGGTCGGGCGGGGTGAGCAGGCCAGTTTTTGTGTGTTGCTTTACCATCCGCCGCTCTCATCCAACGGCAAGGCGCGGCTCCAGGCACTCCGGGACAGCCAGGATGGTTTTGTGATTGCCGAAAAAGATCTGGAAATCCGTGGCCCCGGTGAAGTCCTGGGCACCCGCCAAACGGGCATGATGCAATTCCGGCTTGCGGATTTTGAAAGGGACAAGGGCTGGATTGAACCGGTCAGGGAAATGGCGCCTTCGCTGATGAAGCAGCCTGACGTTGTCAATGGACTGATTCGCCGCTGGCTGGGCGAGCGCATACGCTATGGCGACGTCTGAACCAGGGAGATCTTTATGGAACTACCCCTCGCGGTGCGGCAGGCTCTTGGAGATTCTGCCCAACGCGTGTCACTGACGACGCTCAGTCAGGCCGATTCGCTGTCGGCATTGCGGATGTCGTTGCTCAGTGATGAACAGGGAAGCCTGCAGGTCATCTGTCGCAAACATGACCTGATCGACCTCGAGCAGCTCAATCAGCAGCTGGGTCGTGATTTCCGGCTGATGGAACTATCTGAGCAGCGGCGCATTGTCGCACGGACCGGGCTGTCCGATCTGCCGCCGCTACCTTCGCTGACGGATCTGCCCACGGTAGTGGATTTCCGGGTCCGGGATCTGGATACGGTTGTGCTGGAACTGGGCGATGACAAACTCGCGGTGTTGATGACAGCCAGTGATTTCCGGTCTCTGACCGAGGCGGCCTGGCACTGTTCCTTCGCAGTGGATCCCGCTACGATTCCGGCGTTCGGCAAAAGGACGTCCGGCGGCACCGAGCAATTTCATTCCAGCATCAAGAAATTCACCGCCCTGAGAATCCGGCAACGTCTGGAGGATACTCTCGAGTTACCCCCGATGCCGGAAACGGCGCAGCGAATTGTTCATCTGAGAGTGGATCCCAACGCTGTTATGGGGGACCTGGTGGATGTTGTCGAGAGTGATCCCAGTCTCGCAGCCCAGGTGGTAAGTTGGGCTTCTTCTTCCTTTTATGGCGCGGCTGGCCATGTACGGTCGGTACACGATGCCGTTTCCCGGGTTCTGGGCTTTGATCTGGTCATGAACCTGGCCATGGGCCTGTCCATGGGGCGGGGGCTGAAGCAATCCAACGAGGGCCCCGAGAGCTATACAGGATATTGGCAACGGGCGCTCTGGCTGGCGCAGTCAGCCGGTATCCTGGCGAGTATGATGCCGCGGGGAACACGACCAACCTTCGGCCTGGCCTATCTGGCCGGCCTGCTGCACAACTTTGGCGAGCTGGCCCTTGCCCAGATCTTCCCGCCCCACCACAGGCTGGTAACCCGGGCGCAGGAAGTGAACCCGCACTTTGAACCGTCGGTCATCGAGTATTACCTGCTGGGCATCAGCCGGGACGATATCGCCGCCCGGTTGATGGAGAGCTGGGGGATGCCGGAGGAGGTCATCCAGGCAATCCGACATCAGAATGACCCTCTCTGCCAGGGGCCGCACGAGGTGTATCCAAAGTTGCTCTGGCTTGGGCAGCAGCATCTTGCAGCCTGCGGAATAACAGGAAGAGCCGCAGAGGATGTACCCGAGGCATTCTACGAGGCGCTGGGCCTGGACCCGGAGCGGGTCAGGAGACAGTTCGAAGAGTTGGCGAAAGGCAAAGACAGCATTCTCGCGATGACCGGAAATGCCGATACACCGCCGACCAGCCTCTGACCATCGAAAAAAGCCGGCCCAAGGGCCGGCAAGCTCACCCGCTTTTGCAGAGTCGTCCTAACTTATCAGGAGAAAACAACGTAGGGTGTTACCGCCGCAGATTTTGGCACCACCCTGTTTTCAATTTAGATCAGGAAGACAAAAAGAAAAGTCAATAGGTCGGGAAATGAAAGGTATGAGTCGTGCGTCAGTTTTACCGGGTTGTCGAACCCATTGATTTCGCTTGGTAAAACTGGGGATATCCCAAGATGACAATTACAAACTGTTACAAAAAGGAGGTCGGACCAGTTCGACTATTCTCCAGTCATTCGAACTGGTGATGGCGGATGGCGGTCGCCGCCCGACGGATTTCGTCGGCGTAGGCCTTTTCGACTTCGAAGCGTTCCCTGTCCATTTTCTCGACGAACCGGGTGTCAGTCGCCTGTCTTGCACGATGTGTCGGCATGTGCTCGAGCTTCTCATGGACCGTCAGGAAGACCCGGAAAGGAGCCTCTTCCAGCAGGTCCGGAGCCACATGATCCAGCAATCCCTTGATCCGAAGACAGGCCTCGGAGTATTCGATCTGGTCCTCTTCAACGGCCATGGCGATAACACGGATACTGCTAATCATGTCTTTACGTCGTTTCGCCTGAAACTCCCGGGCTTTTTGCTGGCGCCGGCGGCCCTCGGAGAGAGTTTTCGTCTGCTTCCGTATGAACCAGAGCAGGCAGGCTATGGCAATCAGGCCGGTAATGATCAGCGTCCACTGTAGCCACAGGGGCATGATGTCTCCTTAGGTGATCAGGCGGATCGGCGTTGCTTTCCGGATCGCCAGACTTTGACAGTAACTGTCTGACCATTCAATACGGAAGTTCCCGACAACTGGTCTATCTGATGATCCTCCAGCACGTCATTGATCGACGCGCCGGCATGCGCACTTGCGACCGAGAGGCCGGTGCCTTGACGGTTGTGCCCCCAGCCGTGGGGGATCGAGACGACACCCGGCATGATGTCCGGGGTCACCTCCACCGGCAGTACAATGGTCTGTCCGGCTCCCCGGACTTCGGCAGATTCTCCGGCTTGAAGGCCGAGACGTTTGGCATCGTCGGGGTGGAGCATCAATGTGCAGCGCTCCTTGCCTTTGACCAGCCGGCGACTGTTGTGCATCCAGGAGTTATTGCTGCGTACGTGTCGGCGGCCGATCAGCGACAACTGGCTGTCCGGCGTTGAGGCCAGATGTTTGTGAAGGCGGCCGAGATCCTGCAGATAGCGCCGGGGCGCAAGGTGAATCAGCCCGTCCCGGGTAAACAGCCGGTCCGGCAGCGATGGTTGCAGTGGGCCCAGGTCCACCCCATGGGGATTGTCCCTGAGTGCCGACAGGGATAATCCCTTGGGCAGGGCGTTCCACTGCCGGTTTACCGGGCTCAGCTGCGCCAGACCCCGAAGCGGATGGCGCTCGGGCAGGATATCCAGAACCAGATCGACCGCGGGCTGGAGAAACTTCCTGGCCGGCCCGGTGTCAGCGCCATAGGGGCCTGAGCGCAGTAACAGATCCAGGATTGGATCGGGGCCGATCTGCTTGAAAGCGCGCCAGCCCAGCTCGGATCGCAGCGGTAGCCGGCCCCCCTTGCGTTGCTGTTCCAGACGGTGGGCGAGCTCGAGAAGGATCTGCCAGTCGTGGCGGGTATCATCCTGCGGCTCAAAAAGGGCTTCACTGTATTTGGCGTAGTTGCGTACCGCGAACATGCTGAAAATCAGGTCGTAATGGCTTCGCTCCAGGGCAGCAGTGGGTGGCAGGATGACATCCGCATGGCGGGTGGTCTCGTTCAGGTAGTAGTCCACCGACACCATGAAATCAAGACTCTCGAACGCCTCCTCCAGGCGGCGGCCGTTGGGGCTGGACAGGGCCGGGTTACCGGCAACGGTCACAAAGGCGCGGATCTGGCCGTCGCCCGGAGTAAGAATTTCGTCAGCCATGGTGCTGGCGGGATATTCACCGGCAAACTCGGGTAGGTTCCGGACCCGACTTCGACGCTTGTCGAAATGGCCGTTCTGACCGCTCATGGCGCCCAGTGCCACCAGGTCAATGGCCGGCTGCGTAAACAGTACCCCGCCCACCGAGTCGAGTTTGCCGGTCAGGATGTTCAGACAATAGGTCAGCCAGGTGGCAATGCCGCCAAACGCCTGGGTGCTGGTGCCCATCCTGGAATACAGCGCAGCCTTGCGGGTGCCGGCCAGCTGCCGGGCCAGGTCCCGGATTACCTCGGGCTCCATACCGGTGTGGGCGCTTACCGCTTCCGGTGTGTAAGGAACTGCTGCCAGTTGCAGCAGTTCAAGGTCCTTGACCAGGCGCTCTGCCGGCCCGGGATCGACCAGGTTTTCCTCGAACAGGGTGTTCACCATGGCCATCAGCAACAGCGCGTCGTTACCCGGTCGGATAAAGTGAAACTCATCGGCCAGTTTGGCGGTTTCGGTGCGCCGGGGGTCGATCACCACCAGTTTGCCGCCCTTTTGTTTGAGGCTCTTCAGACGGCCCCGTACATCCGGTACGGTCATCAGACTGCCGTTCGAGGCCATGGGGTTGGCGCCGATGCAGATAAACAGGTCGGTGTTGTCGATATCCGGAATGGGGAACAGGATCTGGTGTCCGAACATTTCCAGGCTGGCCAGCATGTGGGGCAACTGGTCATTGGATGTGGCGGAAAACCGGTTCTGACTGCCGATGGCGCGCAGGAATGGCATGGTCGCGACCAGTGAACCGTGATTGTGGACGTTGGGGTTGCCCAGGTAGACCCCGATACTGTTGCGGCCGTGCTCCTTCCGCGTCTGGTGCAGGCGCCGGGCCACCAGGTCAAAAGCCTCCTCCCAGCCGATTTTCTGCCAGCCATCGGCCGTCTTCCGGATGGGCTGGCGTAGCCGCTCCGGGTCCTCATGCAGATCCTGCAGTGCAACGGCTTTCGGACAGATATGCCCCTGGCTGAGGGGATCATTGTCATCACCCTTGATGGCGGCAATGCGGCCGTCCTTGACCTCGATGGCAACGCCGCACATGGCCTCGCAGAGATGGCAGGTGCGGAAATGGGTGCCGTTTTCCATGGGATCCCCCGGGATTGTTATTGTGTCAGCAGGTTTCGTTGTGCAACCAGATTATCAGGTTTGGTGGGGGAGGGGAAAAGTCAGGAGGGGACAACTCCATAAAAAAGGCCAGTCCGGAGACTGGCCCAAGCGGAGACAGAACATGCCTGACTAATACTTCTTGGGGATCTCCTTTATGGGGTTGGAGATGAAGTTCAGATAAATGCCACCCACGGGGATTTGCAGGGGGATGTCGGCTACACCTCCGCCGCCAATTTGAACATTAATGGGTGCCACAGCGGTGTTCCGTTGCTCGATCTGCATGCGGCCGTCGTCGAAGAAGGTGATCGGACCGTCCAGAATGAGCTGAATCGGGTAGCTGTAGAGGTTGTGCTCTGCAATTCCCTCAAGGGGCGCCAGATTGGGTGCATCCAGCGTCAGATTGGCAACGGTGCTGAAGTAGGGTCGCCCGTCGCTACCCTCGGAGATCAGGCCTTCAACCAATCCCAATGGGTTGTCTTCGGTTGGCTCGCCGTAGGTCATGCGGATGATCTGAGGGCCCGTGGGCTCCTCTATTTCTGCCAGTGCAAGGAAATCTGCATCTGCCTTCAAGAATACGCTCGCGGATGAGGCGACCAACATGGTCGGGTAGAGCAGCACCCGCACACCGATGTTGTTGCCGGCTTCATCGAACGCCGGGCCGACGACTTCCGTATCGAGACCGTAGGTCTGATAGATGAATTTGTTGTCCGGACAATCGGCCCCGGTGGTTGAGCATCCGACCCGAGCGTCGGCGCCGCCACCAAGTAACCTTGCTCGCTGGTTGACTACGCCAAGTTTGCCGGCATTGGCAGAGGGCAGGAAACCCCCGTCGCCATCCGGTTCGTGAGCGAAAGGCTCCAGGCAGTTCGTGCTGCCGGGTGCATCGCAGTCGATGACATAGTTGGAATTCGTATCCCGGATAGGCAGGTTACGCAGTGGCGTAAAGACGCTGGATTGCTCGTCCTGACCGGTGAAGTAAATGGTCAGGTTCGGCCCCCCTACATCGGTCGGGTCAACCAGAACATCGGTCTGTAGGGGCAGATTCTCTTCCGAGCAGACGTAATCTCCGGTGCCGCAATCGCCGTTTGCAGCTGATTTCAGGGTGTAGCGGTAGGTTGCGCCAACCTCCCAGGCAGCATCCGGGAAAAAGCGGACCCGTTGATTGCTCTTGTTCAGCCGGCCACTGATGACCTGCTCGCTGCCAACTGCGCCTGGAGCAGCGGGGTCGGAGATTTTTTCAACCACAAATGTGTTGGAATTGATGGTTGAAAGATCCATCGATTGCGAGAATTGCACCACAATCGGCCGGTCTTCCGGCAGGGTAGTAACCGGTAGCTGATCACGTACCGTATCCGCTGGCGCTGCGTCCACGCAGGTTCCATGACTGCCGTTCGGGAGGTCAAGATTCTCTGTCACGCATGGGTAGCCGGGGTAAGTGGTTAGAGCTATGGGAGAGGCAAATGGTGCCTCAGAACCATCTTTTATTGCCGGAAGGGCAAAGTTCAATGACTGTGACGCAGCGCTATTGCCGGCGAGATCAGTCAAAGAGGTGCTTATCGCCAGGGTGTAATCAACACCATGCTTCAGGCCGCCCTGGGGGTTGATTGCTACGGTTGTGCCGTCAAGCCGGGTTTCTACGGGCACGGTATTCGCGTTGCCTGCGTAGAGGGTGAATGCACTCTCGAGACTGTCTCCGTCGAGAGGTTCATCAAAATTCAGCACTATCGGATCTCCCGGGCGCTGCATCTGATCACGATCACCCGGAATGGCTGAATCCGGCCCGGGCATCCAGCTGACCAGAGTCGGACCGGTGCTGTCAGGCTCCCACAGCCCTTCGGCGTCCAGTGCCGAGTCGGTGTCAGTCGCCGCTTCGATACGGAAGGCAATGGTCGAGTCGGTAAACTCCTGGCCAAGCAGGTTCGGCTCTACAACACCGATGGCATCAATTGTCAGCACACCATCCTCAACCACTGCAATACCGCTGAGCTCCACGCCGAGCAGGTTCTGGGACAGGGACGCGTTCGGCTGTGCCTCTTCGGTGTTCATGGCCACGTCCATAAAAAGTTTTACATGGCGCGGCGCGTTGAGGTCATCGGTATAGGGATTGGGCAACAGGTAACCGCTGGCGTCCGAGAGCATGGTGACCTTGATGTTGCCGGTCTGCTGAATCACCCCGGTTTCCGGGTTGATGATCGGCACAGTACCGTTGATCTTTACGTCCAGGCTGCTGCTGTTCAACACGCTGGTGCGTGGAACCCGCAGGGGCAGTGGCTCGTCGGCTTCAAACGCGGGTGCGTAGGCAAGCTCGGCGAAGAGGCCTCCTGTCTGCTGGGAGGGTCCGGCGGTGCCCTGCAGCACTGAGTTCAGTGTGACGCCATTGATGATCTGACCGTTCAGCCTGGAGGTCTGGGGTTCTTGTCCTTCGAGCAGTCCCGAATCAATGACTTCCTGGAACAGCACGACTGTGGGACCGGTCTCCCGGACGGTGAAGCTCTTGTCAAAGTCCAGCGTGGTGCCCGGACTGGTCAGACTCGGGAGCCCGGAAATGCGCAGTGTGTAGGTTGCCCCGGCCATGAGTTCGTCGGCCTTGGTGCCGCATTGCGCCGGCTCGTCGGTGAGGCAGGGATCGACAGTGATCCGGCGCTGGTCAACAAGGATTTTGGCCGGTACTTCGTTGCCGCTACTGTCTTCGAGTCGGATGCTGCCCCCCATTTTCTCCCACTCGGGGTGGATCGGCTGGGTAAGAACAAGCCGGAAACTGGAGAAGTCCATTGGCTGCAATTCGCCGTCAGGGGAGGGAGTCATCTCCGACACGGTGAAATTCGCAGCCAGGTTGTCCTCACTGGCAATGCCGGTGAAGCCTGCCCGCGTGCTGAACTGAATGCCCTCCGGGCCCTCGGCATTTGGCGTGGCGACAGGGTTCGCGTTGGCGACGGTGAGAGCTTCGGCGAAGGAGATCGAATACTCGGTGCCCGTCGCCAGCTTGCTGGCGGGTGATAGCTTGAGGCTGCGTCCGCCGTCCACTTTGGTCACAGTGAAGTCGACGTTGCCTGAGTCACCCTCGATCAGGATTTTGTTCCGGATGTCCGCTTCTGCATCGGCGATCGCATGGGAGAAGCGAATCACAATGTCCGACTTTGGGCTGATTCCGGTCTGGCCGTCGGCGGGATAGGAGTAGACGACCGAGCCGGAGGGAACATCCGCTTTCATCGATTGCTCCTCACCCCCACAGGCAGCGAGCAAAATGGCGGGGACGAGTGCCAGGGTCTTGTTGTACTTCATGGCTGTACCTCTCCTCAGAACTTCAGGGTGATGGAGCCGCTGACCACGTGGACATCGCCATCGGCTTTCACGTCAGTCTCGTTGCCGTCGTAATCCACCAGAGTGAAATCACGCTCCTGCAGCTGTTGATACTGGTAGCCCAGGTCGAGCCGGACCGGGTAGGCCAGCAGGCGGGTGCGGTCGTAGGTGGCGCTGACGCCGAGGCCGATGACGATCTTGTCGGTGTCGAGGTAGTTGATTTCGGGGTTGCGGGTGGATTTGAGTGGGGACTCCTCATAGGCCACCCCGCCGCGGAGGGCGAAGTTCTTGTTGAGCTGGTATTCGCCACCGATACGCGGAATCAGGATATCGTCGAACTCGATCCGGCTGGCCGGGGCCACCGAGCCCTGGTCCTTGATGCTGTCGGCAGCAAACTCGTCTTCCAGCTCGGACCAGTTTTGCTGCTCGATGCTGCCGCCAATCCGCCAGTTTTCACCCTGGTACTGGGTACCAATGCCGAAGGTTTCCGGCTGGAAGGAATCGATGGTGGAGACCGCCAGGCTCAGGCCCGGCTCCGGAATGGTCTGGGTGACGATGATGTTGGAATCAATGGAGGTCGAGGCTGACGACTTGGTCCGGTAGATGAGAGCAGACTCCCAGCCATCCAGAAAGCACCCACCGTCAGGGCAGAAGGTGCTGCCGAGATCAATGTTGGTACCGAGGATGGTTTTCAGTGAAGGCTCGGCATTGACAGAAAGGCGTTCACGGCTGGTCTCACCGCCCAGGGTGGATACGGCATCCAGGTTTGCGGTTGCATCCAGAGTGACACGAACTGAGGCCCCTGCAGAAATGCCTCGCCAGATCTGCGTGGCACCGCCGATATTCAGGAACAGCGGTTCCTTGCCATACTGCAGGAACTGGCCGGTCTCAGTGGTCTCGGAGCTGAATGCAAGCATTTCCTTACCGTACTTCTCGACGCCGGCAATAAAGCCGAGGTAGATCGGGTGATCGAAACGAGTGAGAGAGCCAAGGTTGGTCTTCATGCCGATCAGTACGTGTTGGCTGGGCGAGTTGGAGAGCACGTCACCGTCGGCATTCGGATTGGCGGAGCGCAATTCCTGTTCGGCGTGAAGAATGCCTGCGGTCAGTTCTCCACGGGTATCCTTGGTCAGGTAGGCCGGATTGTAATAGGTGGCAGAGACCTGATCGTTGAACATGGACAGGGACTGGGCGGTGGCAACGTCAACCGGCATTACACCGTAGGTGGTGCCGAGGTTGCCCATGCTGGCACTGGCTGACAGTGAAACGCCGGCGGATACCGCAGCGACTGCAAGGGACAGGGCCCGTACTGAAAACCGGGAGGTGGTTACCATTGATACACTCCATCATTTCGTTGTTTTTGTCCGTGCGCCTGTGGTTCCTGGGGGCGCCACGCTGGTTCAGGGTTGCAGTGTATGTGGCTTGTCTTTTCGGGACTTTGGCTTTTTTGACACAGATCAGTGTCTGTAGAACCACGTATGTTAGGCGTCAGGTCCAAAAATAACCGGAATACATGGCGTTATCAGGTTCAGGCCTGTTTGTTTTTGTAGTCGGATGTTTCCGGGAAGGAATGAAAAAGGCTCCTCGGGGAGGAGCCTTGGTAGGAGTGTAAAGAAAGTCGACTCTTTTTATCCGGCTTTTCTCTTCCGGCGAGCCAGTCCAAGCCCAACGAGGCCGAGGCCAAGCAATGCGATGGTGCCCGGTTCAGCAACCGTTACCGGTTCCTTGGCATACAGGTTTACATGGGACAGACCACCGCCTGTCTCCTTGTCGACGCTGGAGCCGAAGAAGAAAGCCCATTCTCCGGAGCTGACGAGAGCCTGCAGGGAGAATACGAACCACTCATCCGGGGTGTTGCCGGTCCCGAACTTGAACCCGATGGCTGCATCGGAATAGTCGTTCCAGAAATCCGAGTCGAAACTCCAGGTTCCGTAATAACTTCCATCCTGGCTGTAGGTCAGGTTGTAGGGGTTGGGTGCCTCGTCTGATTTCTCGATCAGTTCGTAGTCGCTTCCAACGCCTGTGAGAAACGGGTCGTTGGTCGCATTCCCGGTAAGGTTACCCACACCCGAATCCAGGCAGGCAGCCGCCTGGCTGTCGTCCATTATCATATGATTCAGCGTGTCGTCTGGACTGCATTGGATTGGAGCGCCGAGAGCGCTGCCGCTGAGTAGCAGGCCTGCTGCCAGACCTCCGATCGCCGTGACTTTATGGTGCATTTTCATGATTGGTTACTCCCTAAGCTTTCCTTGCGTGTTGCCATCAGTGGAAAGCAGGTTTCAGACCAAGATCCGTAACTGCTGCTTAATTAGATGCTTAAGCACAGTCTGCAGGACGTGGGGAAGGGTACCTGTAAAGAAGCTTGACGCCGCGGTTGCGTTGAATTCGGGAGTGGGGAGTAATGGTGGGCCCAGCTGGACTCGAACCAGCGACCAAGGGATTATGAGGGCCTTGAGCCAGCTTTTATAGCTACACATAAAACCACAATAAACGTTAAATCAATTCGTTACGTGGAGCTTGCCCCACAGTGCACCGCATGACATCACAGAGATGTCGACACTTTGTTGACACTGCTTGGCTTTACTGGCTTTCGCAGGTTCGGTAGTCTAGAAACATAATGTATGGCTGCTTGTCATGTTTGTCAGCAGTCTTCCCGCCAGTTCGAGTGACTCGCCTGGTTCCTTGGATACCGATGTATCGGTTTCAAGGCACTGAAAAAGGCGTGTCTCCAGTGTCACAGAAAAGAAAATCACTTCGTAAGCCTCGCTATTTATCATTTCTTGCTCAAGATGGATTTTGCTACTACTGTGATCAGCCGATGTGGATTTCGTCTATAAAGGAATTTGCGAGCTTTTACGGCATCTCGGAAAAACAGGCCCGGTACTTTCAGTGCACTGGTGAGCACCTTATTCCGCATTCGGAAGGTGGAGATGCGAGTGTTGAGAATATTGTCGCGGTCTGTTCCTTCTGCAATCACCAACGACACCACAGGAAGGGCGTACCGGATCCGATAACATTCAGAAAACTAGTCCGTAAGCGTCTGTCTGAAGGTCGTTGGAATAGACATTTGTTTGCGTCTAGGTGCCAAGCTCCGGTCCCGCATTGGTACGCAGGAATTGAGCCCGATGCCACACGCTCGCAAGCAACACGCTGAACCACTATTTCGTTAAAACAGTCACGTCCTAAAATCGAAAAACACTCATGACCACAGAAAAGCGCAAGCGCTTGGACGCTTTGTTGACACCAAGGCGGTCTAGTAGGAAGCGATAACACCCTTTATGGGGCCCAGTGTAAACATCCCCTCAAATCGGCGTATGCGTAAGTAGAATTTGTTCGGAGTCGTCCCTTAGGGGTCCGAAGCTGCTAACCGAGCTGAATTAATTGGTGAATAATTCTTGGGGGCGTGGAGTTAGAGAAAATTTGAAGATGCACCCAACTCGCGTTTTTCGTTCCCCGCGGTGATGAGTTTGACTAAGGAAGGGCCCGTCAAAGGACTCTCGGGTATAATCTACCAAAACAATCTGAAACTGAATCCAGAGAGGCTCCGGGTTGAGTAGCTATTTCCGAGTAGTTCTGAGATCTGCTCTTGAGAATTTAAAAGTCTTACTTTCCTTCTTTTTTAAGCCTGACTCCTTTTCTGAAAAAATAATGAAAAGCTCTGGCTTTTTTGAGGGGGTAAAGTTTGCATTCTGGATAATCGTACTGGTGGCTGTCTTAGAGGCAGTATCGGGGCGTCTATTCCAGTACGAGGGTTATGATTCGTTTGGAGAGTTTGCGTCTTGTGACTTTTTACCTGTGAAAGAATTCCTTAACTCCCCTTATTGGAAGGATTATGTAGCCGACCGTAGAGCTCTGGCTAATTCGGACGTTCAGGAGCCGCCGCAGTTCATGGGGATGAAAATAGTTGGTCCGGGGCTTCAGGTTGCAACCGGGGATCCAGAGGTTGATAGAGAAAATTCCAGAGTTTTAGAGTTCGGTTTAGCTACAAGAATTGCATTTCCTCAGTCCTGTTTCTTTGACCCGGAGGTCCCTCAGCTCGCATTTGTGAAGTTTGGTTTTGCATCGATACTCTTCGATAAAGTATATAGAGATGATGTGAGTAATGAGGTTGTCGCTCTCATTTTCATGATGACGCTGTCTGCTGTTTTTTCTATTTCAGTTTGGTATGTGCTTTCAAAGCTGGGAGTAGTTGCGAATATCAGGTTTCTGTTCTTGGTTTCGCTTTGTTCCATATCGGTTTGGCATTTATTGGTCTACTCGGTGGTTAGCTTGGCTGGCATTTATTATTCCTTCGATCATAGGCTTTCACTACATTTTGATGTTTTTGAGTACATGATTAGCTTTATGATTTTTGTTTATGTTTCCGCAGCTCTAGTTCTGGGATACTTTCTCTATTATTTAAAGACGGTCACCGGTGCAGGTTACTTGAGAGCGATTACTGGCGCCTTGCTAGGAGGTGCACTGTCTGTCTTCTTGGTCCCGCTTTTGTTGGTGCCCGTGCTTTTTTTAATTCTGCGTTTTGGATACTGGTTGGGCTTGTTGGGAATATAGTTCTTAGGATCTTCTTACATTTTGCTTACAAATCCAGCCTCCAGAGACAACAAAGCCCGCACAAGGCGGGCGATGTCATTGAATATTGGTGCCGGCAGGCGGAACCGAACCACCGACACGGGGATTTTCAATCCATATAACAAATACCCCATTTAGCCACATCCCTGCACAATCAGGCACTTACAGGATTCATGGCCCACGGAACACCACAGAAAACCGCATACGTGTGGACACGGCGTAGACACACTAGGTGGTATCTTTTCGTTTATGCTTATAGTGTATAAAGCCCGAAGTTCTAAACAAGGGAATTTGTTAAGTGTCCAAGTCTGATGTGGATAACAGATCTAACCAGCTCAATCCTAACAATGATGCGTACTATGAATCTCGTGGCTATGAGGGGCGTGAGGACTACTATGGCGACGATTGTGAATATGTTGGCCCTTACATAACTAATAGTTCCCCAGGCCCGAAGGTTCTCTCCTTTGAGCAGAAAGAGCAGCGTTTTCTCGATCAGAGAAGAAAATCGATTGCGTCCTCGATGACCACGGGGAAAGCTTCCGAAATCTTGTGGAATTTGTTGCTGCATGATTTCCCAGAGATTGAGGTAGATTTGGATTTTTATGGGGGCGATATACGGGTCACGGTAACTGGATGCTTGCCCGGTTCAGAAACTGCGCAGTCTATCGAGGCAACGACTAACGCTTGGCTGAAGGACCGTCAATGGTTGATCAGTGGGTGCGTTGAGGGGGTCCAGCTTACATTCAAATTCTGATTCCTTCGACGTATGCCCCTTTTGCCTTCGTTTGATTACAGTCGCGGGAATTGAACCCGATGTCGCACGCAAACAAAGGAACACAAAAAACCACTATTCCTGCGAAAACAGCGGGTTGTAGAAATGCATCTCCACTCAAAGCCACACCCTGCCACGACTCCGTGGACACTTTGTTGACACCTTTAGTCCACAAGGCGGTTGGCAAGGAGGAAGACGGATAGGCTACTATCTGCTACTTCATAAGGAATTGATAAGGTTTAGGGGGCTCTGTGTTTGATGGAGTTTCATTTCTGAAATTCTTGGCGGTAATCGCTGCCGTTTTCTTTTTGATTGCTTTTCTACAGGCACTGCGCGCGAAAAAGACATCAGTCCACCTCCCGTACCAACGCCGTGAGCGTCTGATGACCGAGGCGGAAGGTTCTTTTTATCAGGTGCTTGAACTTGCACTACCTGAAGATCGCTATCGAATTTTCGGGAAGGTCAGGGTAGAAGATCTTATATCAGTTAAATCAGGCCTGGATCGGAGCACCTGGCAGTCTGCCCGTAACCGGATTAAAAGCCGGCATATCGATATTGTCATTGTAGAACGCAAAACTTTTAAGCCGGTTTGGGCGGTTGAGCTGGACGATAAGTCGCATAACTCGGCCACCAGACAGGAGCGCGATTCATTTTTGGACAAGGCCTTTGAAGTTGCAGGGTTGCCCCTCTTACGGTTCAAAGCCAAACGTAGCTACACCATTGCAGATCTTCAAAGAGCTTTTGAATTGGATTCCGTTGAGCCGTCCAGTGAGGAATCCGTTTCAGTCACTGAACAAAGTTCGGAGCAAAGTGCAGAGTCTATTTCTGCTTCTCGTGTTGACGATACACCTGAGAGGTTCTGTCCGCGTTGCTATGCTCCTATGGCTAGGAAACGGGTACGTTCGGGCAAGTTTGCTGGGGCAGAGGTTTTGGCGTGCTCTCGATACCCTAAATGCCGAAAGCTTCTTCCGGTCACTGGCACCGATCCGGTGGAAGGCGGAGTTTAGTCTGGGATATTTCAAAAACTGCATCGGTTCCCGAGTAAGGATGCGTAATGAACTATACCGTTATTACCGAAAACGACGTCTCACAATGGTCTAACAAATAAAGCGACATCAAGCCTTTAGATTAGGTTGACCTGGTCTCAACGCCGTCAATAATGCCGGGCAAGCTCGATACCTTCCTAGTGGTGTGACAGTAGATATCTCTGTAGCTTTGAATAAACAACTAATCTTTTTTATAGTGCTTAAAGGAGCTTTCTACTTATTATCTCTCATAATGAAATCCATTAAGCTTCTAGGTGCTGTGTCATCTTTTATTATTCCGTCGTACGCGGGTCTGAAAAGCGAGTTCAATATAAGTTCAACGTCATTTTCTCTTAGGTTCTTTTCCTCGCTGGCAAGGGCTAAATACGTTTTCATCATTGTGACACGCTCTTTTGCATCTTGGTGAAGGTGCTTATGTATATGCCACGTTTTATTTGAAAGCTTTATAGACCATATAAGGAAAGAAAGCAGAAGAGCGGCTACTAATCCCTTAATTGCATGTCCATATGAAAGATTGAATGCAGAGCCATTTAAGTCTTCGGGTGTTGCACTCAAGACGATAAGTGCACCTGCAAATAAAAAAGTAAATATAGTTACCAGTGTAAATATTATAAGCCAGGTAAATGCTCTTTTAGCTTTCTGCTCATGCTCATTCGCCTGATCACTCCAGTAATCGACACTCGCTCTCAGTGACATATGTTTTCTATAAGTCTCCCTTACTGATTCGAGAGACTGGTTAGCATCCTTCAGGAAATCATCAAACGCATGTTTGAGGCCTAGTATTGCCTGATTGAAGCTGTTTTTAGTTAATCTAAGTGTTTCTAAATTATCAGACTGAGACGTTGTCAAGGCATCGAGAAGCTTCTCGTGCTCGTCCTTGTGTTGCTCTAAAGAGGCTAGGAGCTCTTCGTTTTTCTCGCTCCATTGAGCTATCAACTTATCAATTTTCCGGTTTTCGGAATTCGCTTTTGGGTGTTCTCTCTCTGAAAATATTTTTCCTTTAATATAACCTATCAGGCGTAAATGGTCGTTTTTAATATTTTGAGTATAAGAATTTTGGTATCCTTCTATAAAACCATCTGCTTCATTGTTGTGTTTGCATTCTTTGAGCTCATCTACTATCGGGTTTATTGAAGAGATTATTTCTCGTTTATTAAATTTGGTCTCTATCGCTGACTTGATATCTCTCTTTTTTTCTGTAGGTTTTCTTTCAGATTCGGATATTGTTGATATTTGCTGATTTGCCTCTCCCCATTTTTGAAAAATATTTCTAATAGTTCCTGAGGAACGGGTGGCAAAAATATCTCTCCAGAATTCTTCCTCTTGTTCTACCCATTCAATAAGGCTTTCTAGGTCGTGGAACTTTTTTTTGCCGATATCGGTTTCAATGCTAATATAAGCTCTGCTGTTTTTTTTCTCTTCCACGTAAAACTTCCCTCTAACTAAAGATCTTTTCCTACCCAGACAACTCTTCCGATGACTTCCATATTTTCTAGGTTGGAGCGTTCTATTTCCTGCGGTGGATACTCTTTGTTGTCGCTCAGCAACTGTACTCCGTCGTTCCAAAGTGTCTGAACCCTTTTGACTAAAAGGTGGTCACCGTTTCGAATCACGTAGATGTGCCCATCTCTCAGCTTCTTTTCGCTGGTATCTACCATCACGGTCTCATTGTCTGAGATCGTCGGCTCCATTGAATCCCCTTTGGCAAACACCAATGCTAAATCCTGTTCATGCAATCCTCTGAAGCGGAGCCATTTTCTTCTAAAGGCGAGTTCTCTAGTTGGTGATTCGTCGCCGGCGAGAGATCCATGGCCGGCGGCTACTTGGACGTTGTAGCCAGGAATAAGCGCAAACTCATCCTCAAACTGTGAATCTGTCTTTGTCGGCTTCTTTCCGGTGGCTAACCACTCCAGTGGTACTCCATTTGCCTCTGCTATCTGGGCAGCTTTATCCAGGCCAGGTGTTGATCCCGAGAGGTATTTCCTCATCGTGCTAAGCGGGATTTTGCACTTTTGGGCAAATGCGCTCTCCGAAAGATTGCCCATTAGGGTTTTCATCCGAGTAGAGACATTCCCCGACTCATCAGTCTCATTTTCATTAAGTCCATCAAAATCAGTCATTTAAGAATGTCTTCCTAAGTCTCACATTAGAGTTTTTTGCAACATTTAACCTAATTAGGCTAAAAATTTCACACTTTAAGGCTTGATTTATGGCCTAATAGTGCTAAATTCATTGCATGAAAGCGCTAAGGTAGTACCCAAAAGCGTTAGTGCAAATCAGTGTAGCAGAGTGCAAAACAGTGGACGAGCAGAAACAAATCATTCTGATAGCTACCCCGGTCATGACCCAGGAGCGCTTCGCTCAACTGACCGGGCTCACGGAAGGGCAGGTGAGGGGCATGATCGAAAAGGGGCACTTGCCGTCCCTCAAGATCGGAAAGCCTCGCTTGGTGAACATTGCCGCTCTGTCTCAGGACGCTCTGGATAAGGAGGACTGGCAATGACCCCGGACCTGCGTAACCAGAAACAAACCATCATGCGCCTGCGCTTCCAGGAAGCCTGTGAAGCCTTCGAGGAAGGCGAATACGAAGCCGCCGCCATGCGCATCAGCCAGATCCACCAGATGGTGTCGGCCTATATGGGCGTCGATTCCGACCTCTACTGGTTCGGCATCCGGCTCACCATTCTGTGGGCTGAATTTCTTCTCCAGGAAGAAACCCGGGACTTCAACGCCTGGGCCGTCGGGCAAGCCTGCCAAGCACTGAGGGCCGCCGCATGAGATTCCACCGCCACGACGTCAACCGCGCCATCAACGCGGCCAGTTTCGCCTTCCAGGGCCCACGTCCGTCCTCTGCGCTCACCCCTGATGCCCTGGAAGGCCTTTTTGACACCCTGGCCCAGCGCCTTGGTCAGCTGCGTGAGGTCCGCACCGACCACCCGTGCGACTACCTCGCCCGCTGCAAGGCCGGGTTCACCGACGCACTCATCAACGAACTGGAAGCCAGGAACTACCACAGCCCGGCCTTTGATCGCCTCATTCAACTGAGGGACGCCTGGGACGGTGGCCAACTGGATCTTCCCACCGTCACGGAGACGCAACCATGAGCTACATCCCCCCAAGACAGGACCAGGTGGAGGACAAGGAACGCCGCTTCTACGTGGTGGCCCCGAGTTCCTGCTACCTGCAACTCCAGCAGGAGGCCATTCAGCGTGGCACGGATCTGTGGACCCTCTGCGGTTCGGTCCTGCGCGCCTGGTTAGAGGCTGGCTGCCCGAACTTTGGCTTCCAGGGGGATGCCCCTGAAAAGTCTTCGAGTCCGCCCCCGTCATCGTCACCACTCGCGCACGACCAGGGGGCCGGGCAGTGAGCGCTGCAAGGCTGGCGCCCCGCGCCAGGGCCGAAGGCCCCCTGGCCTTGTGGCGGTCGCTGGCTGGTCCACAGTGCGCATCCGGAGTGGTGAGGATGTCGGGGGAGGACGACCGCCCCTTGATTCCGAGCCATGAGCACAAGCCGCAAGCGCAGCTTGCCAGAGATTGGAATTAACCCGCCCGGTACCGGGCCAACACCGAAAGCACCACCCAACACCAGAGGACAGATGCAATGGAAAACTACCTGAACCTGATGATCATCGGCGCCACCCGCTACGACATCGACGGCAACAAAGGCGGCTCCCTGTGGGCTTACTCCCCGGCGGAGGCTGACGACGACAACCGCGTCGGCAACGAAGTCATGAAGATCGCCTGCGACTACAAGCACATCGACCAGCTGCGCAACCACGCCGACCGCCTCCCGGCCATGTTCACCGTCAAGGCCCAGATGAAAGCCGGGCAGGGCGGCAAGATCACCTTCAAGGCCCTGGAGCTCAAGCCCCAGGAACCCGTCAAGAAATCCGCTTAACCGGGCAGGGGAGACTGACCGGTGAGCAAAGCAATCCTGTGTGACGGCGACTGGACAATCACGGCCTCGGGCTGGGACTGCACCGGCGCCATCACTCAGGTGGTGTACACGGCACCCGTCGAGTACACCCCGGCAATGATTGCTGAAGCGTTGTTCCAGGGCTTCAGCATCACCTTGCCACTGATGGCGGTCGCATGGGGCGGTCGCCAACTCCTGAAAATGCTGAAGTGAGGTACACCATGAAGAAGCAAGTGATTGCGTTGGCCGCTCTGGCCTTTACCCTGGTAGCGGGTCCTGCTGCCGCCGCCGACTGGACCGCCATGACCGGTACCGTCGATTTTTCCGGCGAAGAAACGGCGATCATCGCCATCGTCGGTTCCCTGTTCGGCTTCTATCTGGTCCGTAAGGGCGGCCGTCTCCTGCTGAGCATGATCAAGTAGGGGCGTGAGTCGTGGCAGAGCTATGGGATTGGACCTTCTTCGTCATGGGAGCGGCGCTGTGCGTGTACCTGTTCAAAGATATCTGATCCTGTGGCTCTGCCTGTTTTCGCCGTCTCTGGCGTTTGCGGTGGGCAGTACGACCTCCGAGACCCAGGCCGAAGCCTATACGCTGTGCCTGGAGGCGGAAGCGACCAAGGAAGCCGCCACCGCCTACGATTACCGCTGTGTCGTTCAAGCCGAATACACCCGCTATAACCTCAATTATTACTCGTCCCCAACCGATAACTACCGGCTGGGCACGCAACATCGGTATTACTGGAACACCGATTCCCCCGAGTGCGATCCCATCACCGGGGAATGTTCAGATCCCAGCAAAAGCCCGGAAGAGTGTTCCGAGATCGGTGAACTCTACGATCCGACGACCCAGCAGTGCGTCACCGAATGCGAATACGGCATGTTCAACGGCAGCTGCTTACTGCCACCCGAAGAGAATCCCGAGTGCAGCAAAGACAGCCCCGACTACCGGGGCGAAGTCGTCCTGGGATACGGCACTTCCCCGATTCCTGCCTGTGGCAACTTCGATCAGTGCTCCGGCAATACCCCCGGACAGGTCGGTTTCGTGAATGGGGAGCTGCGCTGCATCCCGGAAGACTATGGCATTCCCTCCTGCCAGGGCGATTCCATCACCGTCATCGATGAATACGGGTTCGTCTGTGAACCGCTGAGCGATGTTCCGGAGGAACCGGAAACCCCGGAAGAACCGAACACCGATACCGACGGCGACGGTACGCCGGACGAATACCAGCGCGAGAACGATCCGGAATCCGTCGATAAGGGCCTGGATAAAGTCCAGGAGGGGATCAACGACACCAACACGAAACTGGATGGCACCAACAAGCGCCTGGATAAAGTCGGCAAAGCGCTGGAAGGCGTGAACAAAAACTTGAAGGATGGTTTGGGCACCGCCAACCAGACCCTGAACAGCATCAACGACACCCTGAATAACGCCTTCGATGCCCCCGAAGGCGGCTTCTCCAGTGAAGGCCTGAACGTCATTCCCACCCTGACCGAAACTGCCACCGGCTTTAAACAGGCCATCATGGGTAACGAACTCATCCAGGCGGTGGGCGGCCTGGCCGAGATCCCCAGCCAGACCAGCTGCCCTGTCTGGACTGTGCCGTCCACCCCGATCTCTGACGCGCAAACCATCACCATCCACTGCGACATCCTGGAAGACAATCGCGGCGTGTTCTCCCTCCTGTTCATGTTCTTCTGGACCGGGGTCGCGCTCTTCGCATTCCTGAGGGCTTAACCATGGCTGAGATCTTTCAAGCGGTTCTCGATTTCTGGATCGACATCGTTCTGTTCGTACCCCGAATCATCTTCTGGGGGGCTCTGGAGGTACTTCAGATTGCGCTCGATACGCTGCCGGCCATTGAGGTCGTCGATCCGCAAACGCTCGCCTCCGGCTTCACCGGCGACATGCTGTACTTCCTCACCATCATGGAATTCCAGTACGGCCTTACCGCTGTGACCTCGGCGTTTGTCGCCCGCTTCCTGCTTCGCCGTCTGCCAGTCATCGGGTGATTCATGTCCATCGTCGGTTACTCAGGCCTGCCAGGCTCCGGTAAGAGCTATGGCGTGGTCGAAAACGTCATTATTCCCGCCCTGGAATCGGGCCGGCACATCATCACCAACATCCCACTGAAGCTGGGACGTCTCTCGGATGACTACCCCCAGGGCAGGGTCACCACCTTCGACAACAAGGAAGCCGAGGATGACCCCGGCTTCTTCGATCTGGAGAAGCATCCACCGGGTGTCATCTGGATCATCGACGAGGCCTGGCGATTCTGGAAAAGCGGCATGAAGGCCGTGAACATTCCCCAGTGCCAGAAGGAGTTCTTTACGGAACACCGGCACTGCGTCGGCGAGGATGGCCGAACCAACGAAATCGTCCTCGTCACCCAGGATCTCGCCCAGCTGTGCGCCTTCGTCCGAGGTCTGGTTGAGGAAACCTATCGCGCCACCAAACTGACCGCGATTGGCCAGAGGAACAAGTACCGGGTCGATGTTTACATGGGTGCCGCCACCGGCCAGAAACCCGGCCAACCCATGCGCCAGCTCTACGGCAGCTACAAGCCCGAGATCTACCAGTACTACAAGAGCCACACTCGCAACAAAACTGACTTCGCCGCGGGTATGGAAGAGAAGGCCGACGACCGCGCCAACGTTCTGAAACATCCCCTGATCAAGTTCGGCATTCCGGCTGCGCTGGCCATCGTGGTCTTCAGTGTCTTCAAGGTCATGGCGTACCTGAATCCAGGCGAAGCCCAGGACAACCCGGAAACACCGACCCAGGAAATACGACAGTCTACTCCGGCCCAGGGCACAACCCCGGTCAGGAACACCCGGCAGGCCAGGGCCGTGAAAACCCAGCTGGAGCCCAGGGCCACCCACCAAGCCGCCTTCGAAGTCGAACCTGGCTGGCTCCCGCTCTCGGACAAGTGGCGCATCGTCGGCAAGGTCAACGACGTCTACTGGATCTGGGGTGAAACCGGTACCCGAAAGATCCATTCCAGGATCTGCGCCCGGTTCCAGAAAACCGGGGAACCGTTCTGCGTGATCGAGGGCAAGCTGGTGACTTACTACAGCTACCGGGAACCGAACCGCGACGACGATCGGCGGGAGGACCGGGAATACCTGGACTTTAAATCCGAGGAAGGCGGCGGCGCGTGAGTGCGAGCGGAGCGACCACCACGCGCCGCGCCAGCGGCAGAGACGTCCCTGTAACACGTCTCATAGAAAACAACGTGAGTTGATTTTCCACCACAGACAACCACAGAAGGCCACAGATGAAAATCAAAGACTTTGAGCGCATTGATATCCGGACCGGGGAAACCGGCAAAGGGGATCTGTTCATCGGTCCCGAAGGGCAGCAAGTGAATCTCCAGGACGTGAACGTCCTTTGGACCGGTGTGGACACCGTTCGCCAGCTGTTCGAGGGCCGTCTCAAACTGGAACCCCTGGCTGAAATTGCGGACGCCTACGAATCCAGCTTTGACGCCACTATTACCATCCGGAACATTCCGTTCCGGGTGCAGTCCGGTAGGCGAGGGGGGTTCAAGTACATCCTGCAGAACCGGGAATATGGCCTGACCCTGCTGATCCAGAACTTCTACGCGGATGCGGAAAACCCCGGCACGCACCTCAAGATTGAAACCTCTCCCCGCTGGCTCTATGAGCGCTCCAGTCAGGAGATCCACGACGAACTCGCGGAATGGGGCATGGTCTTCCTGAAGGGCATTAAACCGGTCGGGATTGCCCTGCACCTGTGCGTGGACTTCCAGGGCTGGGAACCGCCCCAGGACTTCGCCAGCCACTTCGTCACTCGCGCCAAAACCATCAGCGTTCACAACGGTCTGAGTGACCTGGTGTTCAAGGGCCTGGACGGTGCCACCATCAACGGCCGGGGCGAAACCTACACCTTCGGCAAGGCCAACAGCCTTCAGGTCTGCCTCTACGACAAGTCCAAGGAAATCGACGTCTCCGACAAGCGCGCCTTCATGGAGTCCATCTGGGAGTGTGCCACCAACGAAGACTGCTTCCCGGATACCTGCTACGACCCGGATAAGCCCGTTTGGCGCCTGGAAATCCGGTTCCATCACCGGATCGTGAACGAGATCTCCCAGGGCACGGCCAACATGAAGCCGATCTACACCTACATGGACGCGGTACCGCACCTGACCGGCCTCTGGCGCTACGCGCTCACCGGCAACCGTTACGAGGTCAAGCGGGAATGGGTCCATCCCATCTGGACCAAGCTGCGCGATGACATTGGTTTCGGCTACTCGGCCCCGGATCTGCTCTACAAACGCGCAAAAAAGGAACCCGGTTGCGGCAACGAAAAGAATGTCTCCCTGGCCTTTGGCAACTTGCTCTCCATCTATGCCCGCAACCGGTTTAACACGCGCCAGGCCTGGGACTGCTTGAAGAAATCCGGCCTTTGGGAAGACCTCTGCAATTACTACCGAAGGCGCGAAATATACGAAAACGAGCTCTACCAGCTGGTAGAGGATGGTCTGATTAAACGACGACTGCTGACAAAGGTGGCTGCATGATCAAAAAGCTTCCATCGGGACGATGGCAGGTTGATATCCAGCCGGGTGGGCGAGGGCGGAAGCGCGTCCGGAAATCGTTTGATTCAAAGCCGGAAGCGCTTAGATATGAACGCTGGGTGCTGTCCAAGCATGAAGCCGGTGAAGACTGGAACCCGAGGCAGGACAAACGGAGCCTTCAGGATCTCGTCAAGCTCTGGTACGTCCACCACGGCCATGCTTTGAAGGATGGTGAATCCCGTAAGAAGAAGCTTGAGGCAACCGTCCAGCGGTTAGGGAATCCCAGGGCTATCCGGTTTACATCAGGTGACTTCGCGGCCTATCGCCTGGTTAGAGTGGAGTCCGGAATTTCAGAGAACACACTCAATCACGAACAGGCTTATCTGACGGCCGTATTCAACGAGCTGATCCGACAAGGCCACTGGAAAGGTAAAAATCCGCTGGAAAGGCTGCGCCGGCTGAAAATAGATGAACCTGAACTCGCATTCCTGAACCAGGAACAAATCGAAAGGCTCCTGGAAGAGTGCAGGGCTTCATCCAATCCCTCGGTTTACCATGTGGCGCGCTTGGCTCTGGCAACCGGCGCCAGGTGGTCGGAAGCGGAGTCGGTAAAGCCGTCCGCATTCACTCCTTATCGGGTGACCTACGCCGGGACGAAAAGCGGGAAAAGTCGCTCGGTTCCACTCAGCAAGGATCTTTACCAGGAATTGATTGAAGAGTTGCCGTTCCAGTCTTGTTACAGCGCTTTCCGGTCTGCGTTAAATAGGGCTGAAATCAAGCTGCCTAAGGGGCAGCTTACGCATATCTGTAGACACACTTTCGCCAGCCATTTTGTAATGAATGGAGGGCATATACTCACGCTCCAGAAGGTTCTAGGGCACTCGGATTTAAAACTAACGATGAGGTATGCCCACTTGGCGCCCAGCTTTCTTCAAGAAGTTGTGGAACTTGGGCCACGGTTGCTGATTGTTTCTTGATTCCTATCTTTGGCTAGTGTCCAAAGTAGCGAAGTGCCAATGACGAAAATTGCGCCGAGGATGCATATCCACAAAACCTCTAGCGTTGGGGATCCGCTGGAGAAGAGCCCCTCCATGATGCGATTTGAAACGTTAATCGCTGCTGTAACGAAACCAACAAGTGTTATGCAAACGCTTGACTCAACAACGAAATAAGCGAAGAACGATGAGTCGTCTTTATCCGTCTTGATACTTTTTAGTCGGTCCCATCCTAGGCTTCCCCAAACAACACCTATTATGAGGTAGATAGTTTCGGTGCCACTTTTAAATTCGAAGCTGTTCCAGTAAAGGCTGTTGAAAAGGTAGGTTTGCAGACTTTCCAAAACGGTGCCTTCTGAATATTTTCTGACGATCCCGTTTTGCATGGCTATTTCGTAGCTTTCATGCAGCGAAGCGTTCAGAAGGTATAGAACGTAAAAGCCGATTACGAAGTGAAGAAAGAAGTAGGCCTTTCGCGCTGTGCTTCTGAACTCTGGAGTTGGATTAATTTGATATTTTGGGGCAAAGGCTTGGCTGAGAAATTCTTTTACTAACATGATCCGTCCTGGATGGTTTTTAGCAGCCGTCGACGTTTGGTTGACACTTTGGAGGGAGGCTTTATTTCGAGCTTTCTAAGTGGCTGAAAAATGGTGGGCCCAGCTGGACTCGAACCAGCGACCAAGGGATTATGAGTCCCCTGCTCTAACCAACTGAGCTATAGGCCCGTTCAGAATTGCATTATGGCGAGATGTTTCCGGATGGGGAAACAGAGCGGGCGCCATTATACCGGTGAGGTGTGGCGCCCGCTACTGTTGTGGAGCTTATCCGTTGCCCTGGTCGTCAATAAAGCCGCGCAGGTGATCGGAACGTGAGGGGTGGCGCAGCTTGCGCAGGGCCTTGGCCTCGATCTGACGGATCCGCTCGCGGGTAACGTCGAACTGCTTGCCGACTTCTTCCAGCGTGTGATCGGTGTTCATCTCGATACCGAAACGCATGCGCAGCACCTTGGACTCCCGGGCGGTAAGGCCGGCCAGCACGGAACGGGTGGCTTCCCGGAGGCCTTCTGCGGTGGCGGAGTCCACCGGGGAGAGCGCCTGGATGTCCTCGATGAAATCACCCAGATGGCTGTCTTCGTCGTCGCCGATTGGGGTTTCCATGGAGATCGGTTCCTTGGCGATCTTCAGGACCTTGCGGATCTTGTCCTCCGGCATGTCCATGCGCTCGCCCAGCTCTTCCGGGGTCGGCTCGCGGCCCATCTCCTGGAGCATCTGCCGCGAGATGCGGTTGAGCTTGTTGATGGTCTCGATCATGTGCACCGGAATCCGGATGGTGCGGGCCTGATCCGCGATGGAGCGGGTGATGGCCTGACGAATCCACCAGGTGGCGTAGGTGGAAAACTTGTAGCCGCGACGGTATTCGAACTTGTCCACGGCCTTCATCAGGCCGATATTGCCTTCCTGGATCAGGTCCAGGAACTGCAGGCCGCGGTTGGTGTACTTCTTGGCGATGGAGATAACCAGGCGCAGGTTGGCCTCGACCATTTCCTTCTTGGCGCGACGGGCCTTGGCTTCACCGATCGAAACGCGGCGGTTGATTTCCTTGATGTCGGCAACGTCCAGGTCCACTTCGGTCTGAACGTTATGGATGCGCTTCTGCAGACGAACAATTTCGTCCAGCCGCTCACTGATCGCCGCCGCATAGGGCTTTTTGCCCTTGGCGATCTTGTCAGCCCATTCCAGGTTCACTTCGTTACCGGGGAACGACTTGATGAAATCCTTACGCGGCATTTTGCAGTCGCGTACGCAGATCTGCATGATGGCGCGTTCGTTCTCACGCACCAGGTCGTTGGTGGAGCGAACGACGTTTACCAGTTCCTCGAACGCCTTGTTGGCGAGCTTGAACGGCGCGAAGACCTGGCCCAGTTCGTTCAGGGCGTCCTGCGTCTTCTGGTCGGAACGGCCATACTTCTCAAGTGCCTTGTCGGCAGCGTCCAGCTTTTCTTTCAGCAACTCGAACCGCAGCCGGGTCTCTTCCGGATCCGGGCCATTGTCGTTATCGTCATCGCTGGAGCTGTCGTCGTCATCCGAATCGTCGGAATCTGTGTCTTCGGAGCTGGTTTCCTCCGGTGCGGGCGTCTCTTCGCCCATGAACGGCTCGGCATCATCCGGGTCCAGGAAGCCGGTGACGATGTCACTGATGCGGCCTTCGTTCTCGATGATCCGGTCGTACGCCTGAATAACGGTGCCGGCCGTGCCCGGGAAGTGGGCCACGGCGGCCATTACATCCCGGATACCTTCCTCGATGCGCTTGGCAATAACGATCTCGCCTTCGCGGGTCAGCAGTTCCACGGTGCCCATTTCACGCATGTACATGCGGACGGGGTCGGTGGTGCGGCCGGCGTCGGTCTCCACGGCGGCGAGCGCGGCGGCTGCTTCGGCTGCGGCCGCTTCGTCGGCAGTGGAGTCACCTTCGGTCATCAACAGGGTATCGGCGTCGGGAGTTTCCTCGCACACCTGAATACCCATGTCGTTAATCATGCGGATGATGTCTTCGACCTGGTCTGGGTCGGCGATGTCTTCCGGGAGGTGGTCGTTTACCTCGGCGTAAGTCAGGTAACCTTGTTCCTTGCCTCGTGCAATGAGGTCTTTCAAACGTGATTTTTGCGAATTGCCTGACATAGACACCCTGTGAACTCGCTTTTAAAAGGAAAAAAGTTAAACAGCCATTATAGCTGTCGCGTGGTTGCTCTGCCACCGACTGATTAGATTGTGGTCAATCGGTTAAGTTTCAAGTGCGGTCATTCCTGCATGCCACCGCTCAGCTCCCGAAGTTCGTTGCGTTCCTCGGCAGAGAGGTTGGCAAAGTTCCTCAGTAGCGCTGCCAGCCTCTGCTGGCGCGAGGTTTCCTCGCTCGGACTGATGAGCTCGCGGGCCGAGGCCAGCGTGCTTTCCCGTGAGGGAATGTGTTCGATGCCATCAAAGAGATGGTAAAACCGGTCCCGGGCCTGTTGATCCAGGGCCAGTGCGCCTATCAGCTTGCGACGATCACGGATCCCTTGGTCCACGATCCAGGTGGCCAGGTCCATCGCCTGCGGAAACTGCCGTGACTGCCGGGCCAGCTCGCAGATTTCGGTGGCCAGCTCCGGGGCTTGCACCAATGCCAGGCAGAGCGTGCTGTCCTTGTTGAGTTTGACGTCCACCCGCTCTTCGGCCGGCCGGTCCCGGAACTCGCCGTTTCGCCATTTGCCCCGCTGTTGCGGCTGGCGGTTCTGCCATTGGTTGCGGCCTCCGCACAGGCGCAGCATCTCATGCCACATGGCATCCCGGAGGGTGCTGCGGGGCATTTTGTTAAGCAGCGGCTCAACCCGTGCGCGCAGTTCACCGCGATGTTCCGGTAACTGCAGGTCCAGACCCTCGCCCTGCCGGTCAAACAGATAGCGCGACAGTGGCGTGGCGCCCGCGATCCGTTTCTGGAACGCGTCCGAGCCTTCCTTGCGGATCAATGTGTCGGGATCCTCGCCCTCCGGCAGCATCAGGAACTGCAAATGCAGGCCATCCGCCATCAGTTCCAGGGCATTCTCCATGGCCCGGTCGGCAGCGCGGAAGCCGGCGCTATCACCGTCAAAGCAGAACACCACGTGCCGCACCTGTTTCAGCAGTGCCTGCAGGCTGTCCTGGTTGGTGGCAGTGCCGAGTGTGGCAACGGCGTAATCGATGCCGTACTGGGCCAGGGCAATGACGTCCATGTAGCCTTCCACCACCAGGAGCTTGTCCAGCTGGCGGATGGCCTGGCGGGCCTCGAACAGCCCGTAGATCTCCCGGCTCTTGTGAAAGACATCCGACTCCGGAGAGTTGATGTACTTGGCCTTGTCATCCCCCAGGGTCCGGCCGCCAAAAGCCACAGTCCGACCGCGGGTGTTGCGGATCGGGAACATCACCCGATTACGGAACAGGTCCCGCGGGCGCCCGTAACGGTCCGATACGGTGCCGGTCTCGATCAGGGGACCTTTCAGGTCCTGTGCCGCCGCGTCATAAAGTGCAGTCCCGGTGCCGGGGGCGTAGCCCAGCTGGTAACGCTCGATAATGACGTCGTCCAGCCCGCGTTGCTTCAGGTAATCGAGGGCGTAGTTGCCGCCCGGGCTACGCAGGGCCTTGCGGTAAAACTGGTTAGCGAAGTCGAGCGCATCGGTCAGGGTCCGGGCCTGCTGCATTTCCTGCCGCGCGGCCCGGTCGTAGGGCACTTCCAGGCCGGCTCGCTTGGCAAGTTCCTCCACCGCTTCGGTAAAGCCCAGGCCTTCGAATTCCCGTACGAAGCTGATGGCGTCGCCATGGGCGCCACAACCGAAGCAGTGATAAAAACCCTTGTCCGGTCGCACGTTGAACGATGGTGTTTTTTCATCGTGGAAGGGGCAGCAGGCCTTGTAGTTCGCTCCGGCTTTCTTGAGGGTGATCCGGGACCCGATCAGTTCCGCAAGGTCGATGCGGTCGAGCAGGTCTTCAACGAAACGTTGAGGGATCAGTCCACTCATGGAGACTCCAGGTCTGCCGGCCTGTTTATGCCGGTACTTCAGGTGTTGGCCATAGCCAAAAATGCCGCCGAAGCCAGGCCTCGGCGGCATTTTCAATCGCTCTGTGCAGCCTGTTGCTGACAGGCAATCAGTGCTTTGCAGTCAAGCGGCGTCTGGCTGTAGCTTAGTACAGACGCTCGAACTTGCGCTGTTCCCGCTGAAGCTTCTTGAGATGACGCTTAACGGCAGCGGCTGCTTTGCGCTTGCGAACAGCGGTCGGCTTCTCGTAGTGCTCACGACGACGCACTTCAGACAGTACACCGGCCTTTTCGCAGGAACGCTTGAAGCGACGCAGTGCTACGTCAAACGGTTCATTCTCTTTCACTTTAACAGCTGGCATTCGAAAATCACCTACCTGATAGATTCGGTTTTGATTTGCTCCGCACGGCATTGCCTGTGCGGCTCGATACCTGGTCAGATTGGCTAAAACTCGACCAGTGCATATTTTAGGGCGGCAATAATAGCGCCTGGATCATGGCGAGGTCAATGTTTGTTCGATGAAACTGCCTTCCGGTTTCGGGTTTCTGCTAAAATGCGCTCCGTTCTCATTCATGCCAACCTGATGCGGCCCGAATCTATGCTCATTCTCGGTATTGAAACCTCCTGTGACGAAACCGGCGTGGCCCTGTTCGACACCGACAAAGGCCTGCTGGCCCATGCGCTGTTCAGTCAGATCGATATGCATGCCGACTACGGCGGTGTCGTGCCGGAACTGGCGTCCCGGGACCATGTGCGCAAGCTCCTGCCCCTGTGCGATCAGGTAATCGAGGAAGCCGGGTGCGGCCGTCCGGATATCGACGGCATTGCCTATACCGCCGGGCCCGGACTGGTCGGCGCGCTGATGGTGGGCGGCTCGGTGGCCCACGCCCTGGGCTTTGCGCTGGGCGTGCCGGTACTGGGTGTGCACCACATGGAGGGGCACCTGCTTGCCCCGATGCTGGAGGATAACCCGCCGGCGTTTCCGTTCGTGGCGTTGCTGGTTTCCGGCGGCCACACCCAGTTGGTCCGCGTTGATGGCATCGGTGAGTACGAAATGCTCGGGGAATCGGTGGATGATGCGGCCGGCGAGGCCTTTGACAAGACCGCCAAGATGCTGGGCCTGGATTACCCGGGTGGTCCCCGCGTCGCCGCCCTCGCCGAGAAAGGCATTCCTGACCGTTACCGCTTCCCCCGACCGATGACGGACCGGCCGGGCCTGGATTTCAGTTTCAGCGGGCTTAAGACCTACACCCTCAATACGGTGAATGCTGCCGTGGAAGCCGGGGAGTTTTCCGATCAGGTGAAGGCCGATATCGCCCTGGCGTTTGAAGCTGCGGTAGTTGATACGCTGACCATAAAATGCCGGCGTGCACTGGAGCAGACTGGCTGCAGGCGTCTGGTCATCGCCGGCGGCGTCAGTGCCAACAAGCGTCTGCGGGCCGGCCTCGAGAAAATGGCGAGGAAGCTCCAGGCCCACGTGTTCTACGCCCGCCCGGAGTTCTGCACCGATAACGGCGCCATGATCGCCTATGCCGGTGCCCAGCGAATGCAGGCCGGTCAGCAGGACGGCGAGCGCATCGTGGCCGTACCAAGGTGGCCCATGAATACTCTGCCGCCAATCAGCGAGCCTCGCGCCGACGGCCTGGTGGACTGAGCTGGCGGTCAGAACCCGGCTTCCCGTCCCTGGGCGAGGCGGATCAGGTTGTTGCGGTGCCGCACGACAATCAGGATGGCCAGCAGGCCGAACAGGGGCAGGGTTTTCGGCTCGATCAGGGCGCTGATCAATGGCCCGAAGGCAATGGCTACCAGCGAGGCCAGGGCAGAGATGCGCCAGCGCCACATCACACCGGCCCAGATGGCCGCCAGTATCAGGGTTGTCACCGGAGCCAGTGCCAGGCCGGCACCCAGGGCCGTCGCTACCCCCTTGCCGCCCTTGAAGCGGTAGAACAGAGGGATCATATGGCCGGTCACCGCGCACAGGGCCACCATTGCCTGCACCATCACTGAGAGTCCGGCGATGTGGGCGATCCACACCGGCAGCCACCCCTTGAAGGCGTCAAGGGCGAGGGTGACCAGCGCTGGCGCCCAGCCGCCGTTACGGTAGACATTGGTAGCACCCGGGTTGCCGGATCCCAGGGCCCTCGGGTCCGGCAGCTTCCACAGATGACATACCGGCAGTGCAAACAGGACGGAGCCCAACAGATAGGCAAGGGTGCAAAGTGCAACGGTGGCTACGGCAGGGCTGGTCAGATCCATGGTGTCGGTCCCGAGGCGGAGACGAATCGGTGCAATCTGTGCGAAAATGCCGGCCCGTTTATCACTGACCAGCCAGATCACAGTATCCGTTGGTTGTGTGCATTTCAATCAGCAAAGAGTGGAAGACTCCGGGAGAGTTCCTTGGCAGACAGTGTCCTGATCGAAGGTCTGGCGGTCGAAACCGTCATCGGCGTTTATGACTGGGAGCGGAAGGTGACCCAGCAGGTCCTGATCGATCTGGATATGGCCTGGGATAACCGCGCCCCGGGGCAGTCGGACGATGTTGCCGATGCCCTGGATTACGCCGCGGTCAGTGAGCGGGTGGCCCGGTGTCTCCAGGAACTGAAACCACAGTTGCTTGAACGTGCCGCAGAAGTGCTGGCGGATCTTCTGATAAAGGAGTTCGGGGTAGGGCGACTGACCCTGACTCTTCGTAAGCCCGGTGCAGTGCCGGCAGCCAGGTCCGTGGGTGTGCGAATCGAACGGGGAAGCAAATGATGGTGGCAACTGCCCGGGTCTACATCAGTATCGGTACCAATATCGACCGGGAGCGTTACGTGACCGCCGCACTGGACGCTCTGGCAGACTGGTTCGGTGACTTGCAGATTTCCCCGGTGTATGAGAGCGAGTCGGTCGGCTTTGACGGTTCGCCATTTCTCAACCTGGTGGTCGGTGTGGATACAGATCTCAGCGTTGGTGAGCTGTCCCGGCGCTTCAAGCAGCTGGAAGCCGAGAACGGCCGCCGGCGCGATGTGCCAAAATTCAGTGCCCGGACCCTGGACCTGGATATCCTGACCTACGGTGACCGGACCGGCATCATTGACGGTGTTGAATTGCCCCGGGGCGAGATCCTGAAGAATGCGTTCGTATTGCGTCCACTGGCCGATATTGCCCCGAACGCGGTGCACCCGGTGTGCGGCAAGACTTACCGCCAGCTCTGGCAGGCCTATAACACCGGCCAGAAGCTCTGGCCGGTGGACTTCCTGTGGCGGGGCCGGAAAATCTCAGAGGCCGTTAGCTGAACGGAACTTCCGGATCAGCTGGTCGGTGGAGCTGTCACCGGCGGTGCCGATGGCATCCTGGCTGAGCAGCTTGGGGAGAATGCCCTTGCCCAGCTGCTTGCCCAGCTCCACCCCCCACTGGTCAAACGAATCTACATCCCAGATCACACCCTGAACAAAGGTTCGGTGCTCATAGAGTGCAATCAGGGCCCCCACCGTTTCTGGCGCCACCTTCTCCATGATCAGGGTGTTGCTCGGTTTGTTGCCGGGGATCACCTTGTGGGGCGCGAGGGCTTCGACAGTTTCCTTGTCCAGACCCTCGTTCGCCAGCTCCGCCCGGGCTTCGTCCAGGGTCTTGCCCGCCATCATTGCCCGGGACTGGCTGAGGCAGTTGGCAAACAGGTCGGCATGATGGGTTGCGACGGGGTTGTGAGTCTTCAGCGGAATGATGAAGTCCGCGGGAACCAGTCGGGTGCCCTGATGGATCAGCTGGTGATAGGCGTGCTGGCCATTGGAGCCGACACCCCCCCAGAGCACCGGGCCGGTCTGGTAGTTCACGGGTTGGCCCGCCTCGGTCACACTCTTGCCGTTGCTTTCCATGTCCAGTTGTTGCAGATGATCCGGCAGGCTGCGCAGGTAATGATCATAGGGCAGAATGGCGTGGGTCTCGGCATCCCAGAAATTGTTGTACCAGACGCTGAGCAGGCCCATCACTACGGGAAGGTTGCGCTCAAGCGGCGCTTCCCGGAAATGGCTGTCCATGGCGTGGGCGCCGGCCAGTAGCGCCCGGAAGTTGTCCATCCCGATGCTCAGGGCCACGGGCAGGCCGATGGCCGACCAGAGGGAGTAGCGGCCTCCGACCCAGTCCCACATGGGAAAGACGTTGTCGGCATCAATGCCGAACGCCTCGGCCGCCGGAACGTTGGCGGTGACCGCCATGAAATGCCTGGCGACGGCGGCTTCATTGCCCCCGTTGTCGAGGAACCACTGCCGCGCCACCTTGCTGTTCTCAAGGGTTTCCTGGGTGCGGAAGGACTTCGACTGAACCAGGAACAATGTGGTTTCCGGGTTCACCTGCCGGAGAGTCTCACAGATGTCGGTACCGTCGATGTTGGCAACATAATGGCAGCGGATTCGGCCTTGCCGGTAGGGCTGCAGGGATTCGTCTACCAGCTTGGGACCGAGGTAGGAGCCGCCGATCCCGACACTCACGACGTCTGTGAAGGCCTTGCCGCTGAATCCGGTTCTGGAGGCATCGAGAACACCGTTCACGAAGGCTTCCATTCGGTCCAGGGTTTTCTGCACCTCCGCAATCACATCTACGCCATCGACCAGGATGGATTCGTTGCCCGGGTGGCGAAGGGCAGTATGCAGTGCCGGCCGGTTTTCCGTGATATTCACCCTGGCGCCGTTGAGAAGGTCGCTACGCCGTTCTTCCAGGCGACAGCTTCGGGCCAAAGCCACCAGTTCGGACAGGGTCTCGTCGGTCAGAAGGTTCTTGGAGAAATCCAGGGCCAGGCCGGCACCCTGGATAAAGTACCGGCTGGCACGATCCGGATCCTGCTCGAAGAGCGCTCGCATGGAGACGCTTCGGAGCTTGTCCCGCCGCTCGTTCAGTGTCTGCCATTCGGGTTTCGAGGTCAGTACGGCCGAGTGTTCGGGCATCAGGGGATCCTTTTCCTTGTGTGAGGGTCAGCGCGCCACCGACAGGTTGTCAATCAGTCGTGTGGTTCCCAGGAAGGCTGCCACCAGGATGGTCAGCTCGTGGTCGTCCGGTGAAGCGGGTTTTAGCGTCAGGCTGTTGACGATGTTGAAATAATCAGGCCGTAACCCGGCTGCGCTCAGTGACTGTTCAGCTTCTTTCTCAATGGCCTGGAAGTCTGTGCGACCACTGGCGAGTTTCTCGGCGGTCGCTTCCAGTGTCCGGAACACGACCGGTGCGATCTTGCGTTCCTCCGGGGAGAGATAGCCGTTACGGGAGCTTTTGGCCAGTCCGTCTTCTTCCCGGACCGTGGGCGCTCCAATGACCTCCACGGGCATGAACAGGTCTCGGGCCATCTTTCTGATCACGGCGAGTTGTTGAAAATCCTTCTCGCCAAAGACCGCCAGGTCCGGTTGCACCATGTTGAACAGCATGGTCACGACTGTCGCGACCCCTTCGAAGTGGCCGGGTCGGCTTGCGCCGCAATGGCCGTCGCTGACTTCCGGAACGATCACCTTGGTCTGCTGGGCCAGGCCGTCCGGATAGATCTCTTCCACGGGTGGAGCAAACACCAGGGTATTTCCGGCCGCTTCAAGTCTTTCCTGGTCCTCGGCGAGGGTCCGCGGATACTTGTCCAGGTCCTCGTTGGCCCCGAACTGCATGGGGTTCACGAAAATGCTGGTTACCACCACGTCTGCGGACTCGGCCGCTTTGCGCACCAGCGATATATGGCCGTCATGCAGGTTGCCCATGGTGGGCACCAGGCCGATGGTCTTGTCCTGCTGGCGATAGCCTCGCAGGATGGTGCGGAGTTCTTTGAGGGAATGGATCGTTCTCATGCCTTGAACGTATGCTCCTCGGACGGGAAAGTACGGTCACGGACCTGTTGGGCATAGGCCGCTAGGGCTTCCTGAACAGAGTCGGTTTCGGCCAGGAAGTTCTTCACGAATCGTGGCTTGCGCCCCGGGGTCAGTCCCAGCATATCGTGTACCACAAGTACCTGGCCATCAGTGTCAGAACCGGCGCCGATACCGATTACCGGAGCCCTGACCGCCTGGGTGATGCGGGCTGCCAGCGGGGCGGGCACGCATTCCAGCAGAATGATATCTGCACCTGCCTCCTCAAGTTCACAGGCGTGCTCAATCATCATTTCGGCGGCCTTCTCGTCGCGACCCTGTACCTTGTAGCCACCGAACTTATTGACGAACTGGGGCGTCAGGCCCAGGTGGGCACAAACAGGAACGCCCCGCTCACTCAGGGCGCTGATCGTGTCCTTCATCCAGTCCGTGCCCTCCAGTTTGACCATGTGCGCGCCGGCACGCATCAGTTCCGCCGCGTTCTCCAGGGCCGCTTCGACAGTACCGTAGGACATGAACGGCATGTCGGCCATGATCAGCGAGCCCTGGTTTCCCTTGGCCACGCAGCTGGTGTGGTACACCATCTGATCCATGGTTACCGGCAGGGTGCTGTCGTTGCCCTGAAGCACCATGCCGAGCGAGTCGCCGATCAGGATGACATCAACGCCGGCTTCGCTGACGAGCTGGGCAAAGGTCGCGTCATAGGAGGTCAGGGCAGAGAAAGCCTCGCCCTTCTGCTTGTATTCCCGCAGGGTATTGATGGTAACAGCCATAGAATCCTAGCCTTTTGGGTGGATGGGCGTGGACTGCGCCGTGGTTTCGGCATTCAGGTGCTAAGGGTAATCCGGGGGTATGCCTGAGGCAATAGTATCACGGTGAGTCCGGGCTGGGGTGCGGTTGGCGTTTCAGTCCGGGCCGAAGGGTTCACGGGGGATGGGGGGCAGTTTCCGGAGACCGTTGTCCGGGCAGTTTTGCCTGAGGCTGGCGACGGTCCGACCGTCCGGCAGGGTCAGGTCGGGGTTCAGATCCAGCAGCGGCTGGAGCGCAAAGTCCCGGTTGGCCAGTTCAGGATGGGGTACCTCCAGCCGTTGGTCGCCCAGGGTTTCCTGGCCGAAGAGCAGGATGTCCAGGTCCAGAGTCCGTGGCCCCCAGTGGCGCAGACGTTCCCGGCCGTGGTGCTGTTCAATCGCCTGCAGGTGATCAAGCAATGCGTGAGGTGCCAGCTCTGTTCTGAGCCATACGGCGCCATTCACGAAATCCGGTTGGTCCTGGGGGCCGACCGGCCGGCTGGCATAGAAGGGGGATTGCGCCACCAGTGTGGTTTGCGGCAGTGACGCAAGTTCTGCAACCGCCCGGGCCAGTTGCGCCGCAGGGTTTTCGAGATTGCTGCCCAGGCCAATGAAGGCGTCCGTTGTCATTGCGCAGCCTGGCGCTTTACCGGTTTGCGACGACGGCGGCGTTTTTTCGGTGCATCGCTTCCCAGGTTGGACAGCATGCGTTCCTGACCGCGTTCATCCGCCTGTTGGAACTCTGTCCACCACTGGCCCAGCCCCGGTTCGATCTCCCCGGCCGCTTCCCGCACCAGCAGGAAATCGTAGGCGGCCCGGAAACGGGGATGGGACATGGTGCCAAAGGCCCGTTTACCCTGCCGTCTCGGCAGGCGCATCTGCAGTTCCCAGATTTCCTTCATCGGACCGGAGAAACGCTTGGGTATGGATGTGGCTTGCACCTGCCGACCGATCACCTTGCCGATGGCACCGTGGAGGGCCGGTTGTACCGGGTCCCCGTTATCCTGGCGGCGGCGCCACTCGGCCTGAAGGGCGGGCCAGAGCATGGCGGCAAAGAGGAAGTAGGGAGTGACGGATTTACCCTGCGCTATCCTCGCATCGGTGTTGCGCAACGCCTGGCGGATCAGCTCGTCGGGCTCGCCTGCCTCGATCGCTTTTACGGTTTCCGGGAAAAGCGGTGCCAGCAGGTTGTACTCGTTGAGAAGGTCGTAGGTCTTTTCGCCGTGGCCCGCGGAAAACAGTTTCAGTACTTCGTCAAACAGCCGGGCCGGTGGGATATGGCCGAGCAATGGGGCGAGTTCGCGTATCGGTGCCTCGGTTTCCGGTTCGATCTCGAAGTCGAGTTTGCCGGCAAAGCGGATAGCCCTGAGCATGCGTACCGGGTCTTCGCGGTATCGGGTTTCAGGATCGCCGATCAGTCGGATCTGACGGTTGCGCAGGTCTTCAATGCCGTTGGCGAAGTCGATTACCGTGAAGTCGCGAATACAGTAATACAGAGCGTTGACCGTGAAATCCCGCCGCAGTGCATCTTCTTCCTGAGTACCGTAGACGTTGTCACGCAGCAGCAGCCCATGCTCGCTGGTCTTGCGATCGTCGTCGGTGCTGTCGTCATCGGTTTCGTTGGCATTGCCGCGGAAGGTGGTGACTTCAATGACCTCCCGACCGAACACCACATGAACAATGCGGAAGCGGCGGCCTATCAGGCGGGAATTGCGGAACAGGTCATGCACTTCTTCCGGGGTAGCGTTGGTGGCGATGTCGAAGTCTTTCGGTTTGCCGCCAAGCAGGATGTCCCGGACTCCGCCGCCAACCAGGTAAGCCTCGTAACCGGATTTGTTCAACCGATGCAGGACTTTCTTGGCGGGCTCGCTGATCACGGAGCGCGATACATTATGCTGGTCCCGGGGGATTTCCCGTCGCTGGTAGGTATGGGGATTCTTCCGTCCGCCGGGCATGAGGGATTTTATTCTGTCGACAAGTCGTTTAGGCATTGAAATCCGTATTTGCGGTGAGCAAAAACCGAGAGTTTAACGGTTTGGGCAGGATTTGCACACGCCAGATAATCAAAAGGCGGATCCGTTTTCACGAATCCGCCCTGAAAGCGTTGACGATCTGCATTGTTTTTATTGTTGCCGGGATTTTTCTTGATTTTTGTACCCCACTGTATACCTCCAAGTCCGGAGGATCTCAGCAGTGCAAACGGAAAGCTTTGAATACACAGAGCGGTCAGGGACATCGGGCGAGTCTGTCAGCAGATGCAGTGTCGTCTGGAAGGCGATTCTTCTCTACATCTACAACTCACACGTGCCGTGGGACCACTAAAAAGCAAAGTACCCAAAACACTCAGTTCGCTCACGTTCTGTTTTTGTTTTTGTTACCGAACGTCTTCCTGCAGCTTTTTGTATTTGTTTTGACGCTGCGTTGCCACTTCTTGTTTTTGTTGTTGTGCGCTTAATAGATTGCAGAGTGCGTGCCAGTTTTTGAAAGTCTTTTATTAACAGTGCCTTACGGTTTTGAAGGAAATAAGTGTTACCCCGTACTCCTTTCAAGTGTTACTGAGGTCACAGTTGTTTCCGGAGGAGTGTTACCGTGGGGAACAGGGGGTAACAACTGATCCCAGGTTCATTTCTTGGCGGGCCTCGGCATAAAAAAAGGGGCCTGAGGCCCCTTCATTCAGCTGCCGGACTTTTTTCGTGGTATCCCCAATCGCTGACGCCGCTCCCAGAGCGACTTCCGGCTGATGCCCAGCTTCTGGGCCAGCTCTGTCTCGCTCATGCGGTCCTGGTTCTCCAGGACGAAGTGCTGGAAGTAGTCCTCCAGGGACAGGTCGTTGGCTGAATCCGCATCCCGGGTGGAGACCTGCTCGTTGTTTCCTTCCACCAGCGTTTCGGGGATCTGCTCGTCTCCTCCCTCGCTGTCCAGGTCGAGCAGGGCCGGGGTGATCACATCGCCATCACACAGGATGGTGGCCCTTTCGATGGCGTTCTCCAGCTCCCGGACGTTGCCCGGCCAGCGGTGGCGCTCCAGCGCGCGCATGGCTTCGGGACTGAGGTTCAGGTTCGGCTTGCCCATTTTCTGGCCCTGGCGTTTGAGGAACCTCCGTGCCAGGCCGAGGATATCGCTCTGCCGCTCGCGCAGAGGCGGAATGCGAATCTGCATCACATTAAGGCGGTAATAAAGGTCTTCCCGGAACTCGCCGGTACGGGTCATTGCCTTGAGGTTGCGGTGGGTGGCCGCAATCATCCGCACATTGACCTTGCGACTCTGGGTGGAGCCAACCTTGCGGATCTCGCTCTCCTGCAGCACCCGAAGCAGCCGCGCCTGCGCCTCGGCCGGCAATTCGCCGATCTCATCCAGGAACAGGCTGCCGCCGTCAGCGGCCTCGATCAGACCGGTGCGGGCCGATACGGCACCGGTGAAGGCCCCTTTTTCGTGGCCGAACAGCTCGGATTCAATCAGGCTCTCGGGGATGGCGGCACAGTTCACCGAGATCAGTGGCTTGGATGCCCGGGGGCTGAGCAGGTGCAGGGCACGGGCGGCCAGTTCCTTACCCGTTCCCGACTCGCCCTGGATCAGGACCGTGGTTTCGGTCGGTGCCACCTTCCGAATCAGGGTGAACACCTTCTGCATTGCGTCACACTGGCCGAACATGATGCTGGCCGGGTCGCTTTCCTCCGGTTTGTCGCCGGAATCGGTCCCGCTGTCAGATTCGGCGCCAGCCGGCCCCTGGCGCGCCAGGATGTTTTCCACCGCGGCCAGCATTTCGTCGTGGTCGAAAGGCTTGGCGATGTATTCGACGGCCCCCATTTTCATGGAATCAACTGCCGAGCGCAGGCTGGCGTAGCTGGTCATGATCAGTACCGGGGTGTTGGGCGCACGGTTAATCAGTTCGGTGCCTGCCGCGCCGGGTAGCCGGAGATCCGAAATGATCAGGTCAAACTGATCCGGCTCATGGTTCTGTTCGGCTTCCTCGACCGACCGGGCATCGGCTACCTCATAGCCGGCGTGTTGCAGGAGTTTGCGCACGGCGGAACGAATGATGTCTTCATCTTCTACAATCAGAATGCGGGGCATAGCGGTTTCAGGACCTTTCGTTCTGGCTGGCCGGAGTATCGTCGGTTTCGGGGCTGTACGCTGGCAGCCTCAGACGGACACAAGTGCCGGTGCCGGTATCGGGATTTGCCGGACTCTCGACCTGGATGTTGCCGTAGTGTTCCTCAACGATGCTGTACACCAGAGACAAGCCAAGGCCCGTCCCCTTGTCAGGAGCCTTGGTGGTGTAAAAGGGCTCGAAAATATGGTCGAGCTGGTCTTCCGGGATACCCGAGCCTTCATCAATGACCTCGATAATAGCGGAGTAGCTGTCGCCGTTTCCACTGACCCTGATGGTACCACCCTCGGGGGAAGCGTCTCGTGCATTGGCCAGCAGGTTGACGAATACCTGTACCAGGCGCTGTTCGTCGCCAAGCACCAGCAGATCTGCGGGTACATCATTGAGATAGCGGATGCCCATGCCCTTGTCGCTGAGAGACAGGAGGTTGATGGACTCCTCCACGCAACGGTGGATGGAGACCGGTTCGTACCGGTTGGCATGGGCATGGTTGCCCGTGCGGGCAAAATTCATCAGTGACTGCAGGATGGTGGAGATGCGCCGTGTCTGTTGCTGAATCTGGTCGGCGGTATCCAGGATGTCCGGGTTGTCGGTTTCCAGTTTCAGGTTCTGGGCGAGTGAG
The DNA here is from genome assembly GCF_022343555.1 of Marinobacter sp. C7. Lineage (GTDB taxonomy): Bacteria > Pseudomonadota > Gammaproteobacteria > Pseudomonadales > Oleiphilaceae > Marinobacter. The sequence continues at coordinate 954,939 of NZ_JAKQZH010000002.1, forward strand.
GAGATACCGGTAACCGGGTTGCCGATCTCGTGGGCAACGCCGGCCGCCAGGCGCCCAACGGATGCCAGCCGCTCGCTGTGCATCAATTCGTCCTCGAGCAGTCGGGTTTCGGTCTGATCTTCAACCAGGATGATGCTCCCGCCCTCGGTGTGGTCCGGCCCACTCAGTGCCGCCTTGTGCAGATTCAGCCAATGCGGCTTCCCGCGCAGGTCGAGCCGGTGCTTGTACCGGTGCAGCTCCTCGCCGCGGTTGAAGTCTTCCAGCAACAGGTGCCAGTGCTCGGGAAGTGCCATCAGGCGGGCCCCGACCACATCGTCGGCAGTGATACCGGTCAGTTCTTCCATGGCGTGGTTCCACATCAGGATTTCGCCATCCTCGCCCACCGAGCAGGCAGGAATCGGAAGATTCTGCAGGGTCTGACGGTAATGCCGGCGCAGGTTGTCCAGCTCGCCGGCCAGGCCGGTCAGTCTGTTCTGGTAGTCCCCGAGTGCACGCTCAACATAGCGGATGTCCTGGCCGGTATTGCCCCGTGCCAGGGGTTTGAAGCCCAGGTGGCGGTGGACCATGTCCCGGGCCACGGAAGGGCCGAGCAGGCCCGAGAGATTGATTTCCACCTGGTCCCGTAACCGGCGAAGCTGGTAGGGCCGATACTCAACATTGGGCAGTTTCAGTTGTGCCAAGGCCCTTTCCACTTCCCGCTTTGCAACGCCATGGCCCAAGGGGTCAGAGAGCTGGCGGATGAACTCGCTCGAGGAGCTGGCCAGCAGTTCCCGCCGTTGGGGGCGGGACAGTGCTCCCAGCGAGCAGGCCTGGGCGGCACTGGTTTCCTCCGCGGAACTGGCGCTGAGAATCGAGAACAGGCCAAAGACCGTGACATTCGCGGTAATGCTGATAAATGTGAAGATGTGCCAGTTGCTGTAATCCGGCACCAGCGGCACATTGAACCAGGCCAGCGGGTTGATGGTGTGCGAGAAGGGCAGAACCAGGGTGGCCAGCCAGATGACCAGTCCGGTAACAAGGCCGGCAATCAACCCGCGGCGGTTGCCTTCCGGCCAGTAGATGACTCCCAGGGCGCCGGGCAGCAGTTGGAGCATCCCGGAAAGTGAAATGGCACCCAGGATGGCCAGGTCCAGGTGCTGGCCCACGGTTTCATGGAACAGCAGGGCAAAGAAGATGATGACCGCGATCAGCAGACGCTTGACCCACTGCAGCCAGCGGTAGATGTCCGCCTGGTCCCGGGGCGTCTTGACAGGAAGCACTACATGGTTGAGCACCATGCCCGCCAGCGCCAGGGTGCTGACAATCATCAGGCCGCTGGCCGCCGACAGGCCGGCAATGTACATGAGCAATGACAGCAGGGGGCTGTCCAGTGCCCGGGCAACACCCACGGCGTAGAAGTTGGGCTCGCCACCCACTCCCAGAGCCTGGCCGCCCCAGAGAATCACGGGAACCGGCAGGGCCAGTAGCAGGAGGTAAAGTGGCAGACCCCAGCTGGCCTTGGCCAGGGATTTGGGTGAGGGGTTTTCGCTGAACGTCATGTGGTACATGTGAGGAAGTACCAGCGCGCCTGCGAAGGACATTAGCATCAGCGCGCGCCAGCTGCCGTCGTCTATGGCCAGTGTCATGGTTCCGGTGGCGGCCTTGTTCATGGCGAGCCACAGGTCCAGCCCCTCCATGCCGTCAAAGACCCTGAACAGTATGACCCCGCCAATCGTCAGCAGCGCCCCCACCTTCACCAGGGAGTCGAAGGCGATGGCCAGTACCAGCCCCTGGTGGTTCTCCGAATTCTGGTTGCGGCGGGCGCCGAACAGGATGGCAAACAGCAGTACGATCAGGCAGAACAGCAGGCTCATGGCCTTGGGCGAGGTGTCCGGGGCCAGAATGCTGGCAGAGACTGCCACCGCCTGGATCTGCATGCTCAGCAACGCCAGGATGGCGGCCCCGGAACAGAGAGTCACCAGCGTGCCCGCCCATTGGCTCCGGTAGCGATAGGCAAAGAGGTCGGCCAGAGAGGTCAGCTGGTAGGCCCTGGCAATACGCATGATCGGATTGAGCAGCACCGGGGCCAGCAGGAAAGCACCGCTGATACCCAGGTAATAGGCGAGGAAGCCATAGCCGGTCTCGGCGGCCATACCGATGGCCGCATAGACTGCCCAGATGCCGGCATAGACGCCAAGGCTGAGGGTGTAGACCAGGGGGTGACGTACCCAGTGTTTGGGCAGCATACCCTGTTCGGTAATCCAGGCCACACCGAACAGCAGGAGCAGGTAAACCAGGCTGGCCAACACGAGGCCGGGTGCACTAAAACTCATTGGGATCCCGTCGCCATTCAAGCCAGAAACCGATGGCGATCAGTCCCGCCCAGATAACATAGGGGCTGTACCAGACGTTGCCGGGCGCAGTCCACCAGTCCAGGATGTTGGGAGAAAAAATGTATATGGCCAGAACCAGCAGGAAGACCAGACGGTAAATGTACATCAGGCTCAAGGTCCGCACTGAAGTGTAAGAAGGGCTTTATACCATGCCGGTTAGCGGGCTGTCAGGTCGATTGCCTGCCGGCGCCAGTGCTGGCAGGCCCAGGCGAGGATCTCATCCGGGGTTGATGCCTGCAGTGACGCCGGTGGTTCCTGACCGAGTGCGTCCAGCGCGCGGAACAGGTTTTCGGGAGCGCGGTCGTCATCGAGCGCGGGGGCGTGGGTCTGCTTGCTCAGTTTCTGCCCCTGTTCGTTCAGGATTACAGGGATATGCAGCCAGCGGGGTGGCTCGGCGCCCAGGGCCCGGAAGATCTGTTGCTGTTGAGCGGTCATGTCCAGCAGGTCCGAGCCCCGCACCACGTCGGTAATTTCCTGGTCGATGTCGTCCACCACCACCGCCAGTTGGTAGGCGTAGAAGCCTTCCTTGCGGAGGATGACCGGGTCATCGAGTTCTGCCTGCACCTCCTGGTGTTGAGGGCCGAGCAGCTGATCTTGCCAATGGCAGTGTTCGTCGTGCAGGGCAAACCTGACCGCAAAGGGGCGGTCGCCCGGTTGCCGGGGTGCGTCCCGGCACTGGCGCGGGTGTCGGCCGCCATTGGCCTGAAGTTCCTTGCGGGAGCAGGGGCAGCGGTAGGCGTGGCCGGTGGTTAACAGTTGATCGATGGCGTCCTGGTAGGCGTCGTGGCGTCGGGACTGGAACCGGACCGGCTCGTCCGGAAACAGGCCGTGGGCGTCAAGGCTCCGGAGAATCTGGCCGGTGGCCTCCGGCGGTTCCCGAAGCGGGTCCAGGTCTTCGATGCGAATAAGCCATTGGCCCTGCTGGGCGCGGGCTTCGACGTAACTGGCGACAGCGGTAACAAGAGAGCCGAAATGCAGTGGGCCAGTAGGAGAGGGTGCGAAACGGCCCCGATAGCGTGGATTGGCCATGGAAAACTCAGTCTGCCGGTCCGCTTGCGGTTACCGGCAGACAGCTATTCTCGGGATCAGATGCCGGTCTGGCGCTCGCGAATCTCGGCGAGCGTCTTGCAGTCAATGCACAGGGTGGCCGTCGGGCGAGCCTCAAGACGACGGATGCCGATCTCGACACCGCACTGATCGCAGAAGCCATAGTCGTCCTTGTCGATCCGGTCGATGGTCTGGTCGATCTTCTTGATCAACTTGCGCTCACGATCGCGGGTACGCAGCTCCAGGCTGAATTCCTCTTCCTGGGTTGCGCGATCACTGGGATCCGCGTAATTTGCTGCGTCTTCCTGCATATGGTGCATGGTGCGGTCGACTTCTTCCATCAGCTCCTGTTTCCATTGCAGGAGCAGATCCTTGAAGTGCTGCAACATCTCGGCACTCATGTACTCTTCACCCTTCTTCATTTCATAGGGGGTGAAGTTGGTAAAACGTTCGCGTGACTGTTCTGCAGTATTTGCCATTGAACCCGGCCTCTTGTTTGTACTCCACAAGAACGCTTTGCTTCCCATCGTGCCAGCCCCGTGGCTGTGCGATTGTACCCTGGATGAAGCGTTCGTCCTGAAACGGGAATTTGCGGAAAATAGCAGATTAGTTACGGGGGTGCCAGCCTTGTGACACTGACTTTTTGCGGAGATCACATGAAGTATTCAGAACCTTTGGTTGAAGGCCGGCTCATTCGGCGCTACAAGCGCTTCCTGGCGGACATCCGGCTACCTGACGGTGAGGAGGTGACGGCGCATTGCCCCAATACCGGTTCCATGCGCGGCTGTCAGCCGGACAATGCCAGGGTCTGGCTCAGCCAGAGCAACAATCCCAAACGCAAGCTGAAGTACACCTGGGAGCTGGTGGAGACCCGCCCGGGGGTATTGGCCTGCGTCAATACGGCCAGGCCGAACGCTCAGGCCCGACATGCGATTGAAAGCGGCGTGGTGAGCGAGCTGGCCGGCTATGGCCAGTGCCGGTCAGAAGTGAAGTACGGTGGCGAGAAAAGTCGCATTGATCTCCTGCTGTCGGGCCATGACCACCGACCCGATGCCTGGGTTGAAGTGAAAAACGTGACCCTGGACGAGAATGGTGCCGGATATTTCCCCGACGCAGTGACCACCCGGGGGCAGAAACATCTGCGGGAGCTGATGGGGCAGGTCGAACAAGGCGAGCGCGGCGTCCTGTTTTTTGTCGTGAACCATACCGGCATCGACGAAGTGCGCCCCGCTGACCATATTGATCCGACCTACGGTCGCCTGCTTCGCGAGGCCGTGGCCGCCGGCGTCGAGGTGATCGCATATCGGGCAGCACTGGCGAATGGCGGGGGAGATCCCTCTGGCAACCTTGAGCTGGTCGAGGCCATTCGGGTCAATCTGGCAGCCTGATCTGCCACTGGCCGTCCTGCTCCCGTACCTCCAGGGCCGTCAGCGCATCGCCCTGGCAGGGACCGGCGATGCATTCACCGGTTGCGGTCTTGAACAGGGCGCCGTGGGTGGAGCACTGGAGGAACAGGTTGTCCGAATCCATGAACCGCCCCGGCATCCAGTTGAGCTCGATGCCCAGATGAGGGCACTGGTTCAGGTAGGCCCTGGGCTGGCCTTCATCCAGGAACAGGAAACCGGTCAGGGGCATTCCCGCCGGTTCCCTGGCTTTTACTGTCAGCCGGAACTCGATGAACCGGCCAGGTTGCAGGTCGGCCGTGGGGCAGACTGGCTGCCAGGAGGGGGTGCTTTCAGCCATGGATATCCCTTGCCGGTGTCTCAGCGGCCCTGCAGGCCGAAATGCTGGCGAATGCGGTCTGCCACTGCCTCGGCCACATGTTCCTGATCTGTGTGCAGGTGCACAGTGTGGGCCTTCTCCATCGCCGTCAAAGGTTCGAACCAGCCCTGCTGGGCGTCCAGCAGCTCCTCGGTGGCTTCGGAGGCATCGCCGGAGCGACTCCGGATCCATTGCCGGCGCAGCTCTTCCGGTGCCTCACAGTGCAGCAGGGCAAAGGGCACGGCCTGTTCTTCGGCCACGGAGGCGAAGAGGTCCCGCTCACTCTGTTTCAGGCAGGCAGCATCAATTACGACCGGGATGCCGGCCGCCAGAAGCTGTTCTGACAGGTCCGCCAGGCGCTGATAGGTCAGGGTGGTGGCCTCCGGCGTGTAGAGGCCTTCGCCGGTATCGGATTTGCTGTCGGCAAGAGGGCCCAGGCCATGCAGTCGTTTGCGTTCGACGTCGGAACGAAGCCGGATCAGCCCCAATTCCCCTGCCATGGCAGCGCTGACACAGCTCTTCCCGCTGGCGGACAGGCCGGTGGTAGCCAATAGATACGGGTTGGGAATGATACTGTAATCCTCGGCCAGCTGGGCATAGCTCCGGTAGCGCTGCATCAGTCCGGACTTTTCATCTTCGCTGAGGTCGGGATTGCCCAGGGTAAACAGGGCAATCTTGGCCCGGACCATCGCGCGGTAGGCTTTGTAAAGGGGCAGCAGTGGCAGGGCTTCGAAGTCGCCACGGTACTCCAGATAGGTGTTCAGTACCCGGTTGGCCAGGGCCGGTTCGCCGCGGGATTCCAGGTCCATCAACAGGAAGGCCAGGTCGTTGATGACATCGATCCAGCGAAACGGCTCATTGAATTCGATGCAGTCGAAAACAGTGACCTCGCCCTCGAAAACAGTGATGTTGGCCAGGTGGAGGTCACCATGGCACTCGCGCACAAAGCCATTTTCGCGGCGCCGGGCGATCAGATCCCGGTGCCTGTCAAAGGTGGTCCGGGTCCAGGCTTCCAGATTATCCAGTTGCGCCAGCAGAGTCTTGTCGTCGATCAAGGGGCGGATCTGATCGAAATTCTCCTGCATGGCGGCGTACACCGCATCGGGAGTGCCCAGCGGCTTGTCCTCCGCCACCGGCGGCAGTTGATCGTGGAATTCGGCCGCCTGGCGGGCCGCCGTGGCGAGCAGTTCGGGCGTCAGCTGGCCACGCTCCTGAAGGCGATCGAAGAGCTGACCCTGGTCGAATTCCCGCATGCGGATCACGTATTCGAACGGCTCTCCCTCACCCCCGATCACCGGCTGATCCGGGGTGCCGGTGATCGGTAGCACGTCCAGGTAGAGCCTGCTGGCGAGCCGCCGGTTCAGTCGCAGCTCCTCTTCACAAAAATGCTTGCGGCGCTCAAGAGTGGAGAAATCCAGAAAACCGAAGTCCATGGGCTTCTTGATCTTGTAGGCGTAATCCCCGGTGAGGATGACCTGGGAAATGTGAGTCTCGATCACCCGGAAGTCCCGGACAGGGTGTTCATACAGCGCCGGATTCTGCAGTGCCTGAATCAGCGTATTGCCGGATGTCTCGCTCACGGTGTTCTCCTCAGATTCCCTGAACTCATTGATTTTTGAAGCCCTATCATAACGGCAGATTACAGAAATAACACACAGCAGGCCTGCCTCATCGGGGGCTCCCTTCGCTATAATCGCGCCATGGCAAAATCAAAGACCCCTCGCAAGTCCTCCCGCAAATCCCCGAAATCCAGCCGTCGGCCCTGGTTCTGGCGCCTGTTTTTCCGGGCTTCCCTGATCGGCCTGGTGTTGCTCGCCGGCTGGATGGTGTACCTGGATGCCGTGGTGACTTCCCGGTTTGAAGGGCGAAGGTTCGAAATACCCTCACGGGTATACGCCCGCCCCCTGGAGCTTTACGACGGAGCTGGCATCAGCACCGCCGCGCTGCAACGGGAGCTGGAGCTTTCCGGCTTTCGGCGGGGCGATGGCACCAAAGGTGGCAGTTACAGCCGAAGTGGCAACCGCTTTGTGATCAGCACCCGGGGCTTCCGCTTCCCCGATGGAGAGGAGCCGCGCCGCCGGGTGGCCTTCAGCATCTACGGGGATCGAGTGGAGAACTTCCGGGTCCTCAGTGGCGACCCCGCTCCGATCGTTCGTCTGGAACCTGCGCAGATAGGGGGGATCTACCCGGCTCACAAGGAAGACCGGATCCTCGTACAGCTCGAAAATGTGCCGGAACTGTTGCCGGCGACCCTGATGGCCGTGGAGGACCGGAATTTTTATGAGCATTTCGGCATCGCCCCCTTATCCATTGTGCGGGCCATGCTTGCGAATATCCGGGCCGGAGAGATCGTTCAGGGCGGCAGTACCCTGACCCAGCAGCTGGTAAAGAACTTCTTTCTGAGCCGGGAGCAGACTCTGTTGCGCAAGGGCAACGAAGCCCTGATGTCGGTATTGCTGGAGTGGCATTACGAGAAAGACGATATTCTCGAGACCTACCTGAACGAGGTGTATCTGGGGCAGGCGGGAACACGCAGCATCAATGGTTTTGGTCTCGCCAGCCAGTTCTATTTCGGAGAATCCCTGCGCAGTCTGGAAGTACACCAGATTGCCCTTCTGGTCGGGATGGTGAAGGGGCCAAGCTACTATAACCCTCGCCGGAATCCGGAGCGGGCCACGGAGCGCAGAAATCTGGTGATCTCCGAAATGGAGGAGGCGGGTCTGATTGACCCGAGCGAGGCTGCCCGGGCACGGGGCCTGCCTCTGGGCGTCAGTGAGCAACCGTCCTATTCAGAGAACCGCTATCCGGCCTACATTGATCTGGTGCGACGGCACCTGGCGCGGGATTATCGCGAAGAGGACCTGCGTAGCGAGGGCCTCAGAATCTTCACCACCCTGAATCCGGCGATCCAGTATGCGGCTGAATACGCGGTCCAGGAAACCGTGCCCCGGCTGGCCAGTGGCGAAGTTCGTGAGGCGCTTGAGGCCGCCCTTGTGGTTACCGCCAAAGACAGTGGCGAGGTGCTGGCGCTGGTGGGTGGCAAGGACCCCGGGTTCGCAGGTTTCAATCGGGCGTTGGATGCCGAACGGCCAATCGGCTCGTTGATCAAGCCGTTTATCTATCTTTCTGCCCTGACCCGGCCGGATCGTTACACCCTGATCACGCCGGTAAATGACAAATCCTTTGTCCTCGAATTTGACGATGGCCGGCGTTGGGAACCCCGGAATTACGACAAGAAGGAGCGCGGCGAGGTGCCTCTTCACGAGGCGCTTTCGAACTCCTACAACCTTCCGGCGGTTCGCGTAGGACTGGATGTCGGGGTCGACGTGGTAGCGGAGACCCTGCAGGCGTTCGGGGTGACGTCATCGATCTCCCGCTACCCCTCCATGCTGCTGGGCTCGGTTTCGATGACTCCGGTCACCGTTGCGCAGATGTACCAGGGCCTTGCTACCTCTGGTTTCAATACCCCCCTGCGTACCATCCGCGAAGTGACGGATGCCGAAGGTGAGGCTCTTAACCGCTACCCGCTGGAGGTGGATCAGGTGGCAGACCCGGCCGCTGTTCACCTGGTGCAATATGCGATGCAGGAAGTCATGCAGGAGGGGACCGGGCGGTCGGCATATTACACAATCCCCGAACAGCTCACCGTTGCCGGCAAGACCGGCACCACGGACGACGGCCGGGATTCCTGGTTTGCCGGTTTCAGCGGCGATCTTCTCGCTGTTGCCTGGGTGGGACGGGATGACAACGGCCCGACCTCCCTGTCCGGCGCTTCCGGTGCGTTGCCTGTGTGGTCGCGGTTCATGGCCGGGGTGCCCCAGCATGGTTTCTCGCCGGTCGTGCCGGACGGGGTGAACTATCACTGGGTCAATGCCCGGCGGCAGGCGTTGACCGATGAATATTGCGATAATGCGCGCCTTGTACCATTCATCACCGGCAGTGAGCCGGAGCAGGAAGTGTCCTGCTCTGGTAAGCTGCAGCGTCGAATTCAAGGCTGGTTTGAAGGACTGTTCCGATGAAAGTATCTGTGCTGACCCGTGCTGGCGCCCTGGGCGCCTTTCTCGCCCTGGCCGGGTGTGCCAGTGGCCCAGGTTCCATTTACGTGCCAATGGGCGGTGGTGAGCCTTCCAGGGCCCCGGAGCCGCCCCGGACCTCTACCAGCGAGCAGGAGGAAGCCCCGGTCTGGCGTAAGAGTGAACAGCCGGAGGAGGAGCCGAGGGTTGTTGAGGAGCGCAGGGATACTGCACCCAGCTATCAGGATTCGGGGGAGAGCCTTTCGCCGGCGGCCCAAAGCCTCGTGCGCGAGGCCGAGAGCCTGTTGGCCCAGGGCAATACCTCCGGTGCCATCGCGCGTCTTGAGCGGGCGCAGCGCATTGCACCCCGTTCTGCGGAGGTATATTTCAAGCTTTCCGAGGCCTATGTGGCAGCAGGTCAGCTGGGCAGTGCCGAGCAGTTCACCCTGAAGGGGTTGTCCCTGGCTGGAGACAGCGTCCGTTTGCAACGGGCAGGCTGGTTGTTGCTGGCGGATATTCGTCGCGCCCGGGGTAACGTGGCCGGGGCGGATCAGGCGGAAGCGAGGGCGGCGGCGCTCTGAATAAAAAAAAAGCCCCTGCCGGAGCAGGGGCTTTTGATTCCGAGGGCTTGAGACTTACGGTACCAGCGGAATCGGTTGGGCTTCGGTGTTTTGACCGGCGAATACGTCCACGTTCTGGGTGCCCCGGAATTCCACAGTTGCAGAATTATCCTCTTCGTTGTCATCCAGTTGGCAGGTGTAGCTGATGGTGTAGTCGCCTTCGGTCAGGAAGGCCGCGGTGTAGGTGTACATGCCGCTGGTATCGTCATAATTGACGGGAACAGCCATCAGCGGACCACTTTCCTCGTCGTTTACGTTAATGTCCGTCGGCGTCACGTCTGTACCCTGATAGACGTAGACCGCGCCCTCGTAGTCACATGTAGCCTCTTGGTTAATTGTTGCGTAGTCAACCTCGCCGGAAATGGAGCCCACCTCCAGGTTGTTTACCAGGCGCAGTGAAGGCCGCAGCAGGTAATCCGCCAGTGACTGACCCTGCGGGTTCACAATGGCCTTGCTGACGTCAAAGTCGACGGTGAAGTCCGTGGTGCTGTCGGCTGCCACGATAAAGTCGCCTTTGAGCTTCAGACCGCTTTGCTCGCCAGAGGGCACGGCCAGGGACAGCTCTACGTCCGGCTGGTCCTTCTCGACGACGTAGGAATTCTCGGTATCAACCAGCAGTCGAAGCTCGGTGTAGTTGCCGGCCAGGACTTCCTCGTCGGTAATCAGCGGCTCACTGGCTCCACCCTGGAGGTCAAGCAGGTTCCAGACCTTGGGGTTGTCGAAGGTGAACTCTTCCCATTCGCCGGACTGATGCTTCAGGCGGATGCCGGTAAAGGCAATTGTCACCTCGGAAAATTCCATGGTTGGTGCGTCGGTCACATCAACGGAAACCGAGCCGGTGGCCGGGCCACCATCACTGCCGCCACAAGCGGCGATACCAGCTGCCAGTGCAGATACAGCAAACATCTGGATTGAACGCTTCATACAACCTCCATGGTTTTGGTTGGATATCTCTTACCCCACGACATAATTCCGGCAAGCGTTCCGGTGATTTTGTTAACCTTTTCTCACCAAGCGGTAATGTGGTGCCCACTGGTGATCATCAAGGTAATCCCGTAACTGCAACCTTGCGCCGGTCTGGTATAGACTTGCCGCTTCAGCAGCAAACCATGCGGGTAGTAACGGTTTTGTCGATTCTCTCCTTTAAGCCGGGCAAAAAGCGGCGTTTTGAAATCCTGATCCAGCCTCACCTCGAGCCTATGTACCGTTTTGCCTTCCGGCTTGCGGGCCAGCAACAGGACGCTGAGGATCTGGTGCAGGATGTCGTGGTCAAGCTGTATCCCCGACTGGAAGAGTTGGAGACGGTGGACCAGTTACGGCCCTGGCTGAACCGGGTGCTCTACCGTCATTTCATTGATCAGCTACGAAGAAGGAACCGGCAGGGCGACCGGCCCATGAGCGAACTGGTCGAGGCCGAAAGCCAGGCGGACTGGCTGGACAGCCTGGATGCCGAGGATGTCGGGCCGATGGCGCACCTGGAACTGGAGCGGCTGGGTCCTGAGCTGGACCGGGTGCTGGCCACCCTTGAGCCGGACCAGCGGACGTTGCTGCTTCTGCATGATGTCGATGGTTGGCGCCAGGATGAGATCGCCGAAATACTCGATATTCCCCTGGGAACGGTAAAATCCCGCCTGCACCGGGTCCGTGCTGCACTGCGAAAAAAATTGCGGCAACAGCTGGAACCAACCGTCACGGCCGGGCGTGTGAAAGACTGAGGTGATGACTATGTCCTGTCGGGAAATCCGCGTAAGCCTTGTTGCTTACCTGAACAATGAGTTGCCAGCGCAGCACCGGGAGAAGGTGGCTGAGCACGTGTCTGCGTGCGAAGCGTGCAGCCGGGCACTGGAAGGGGAGCGGTTGCTGGGTGAAAAGCTGCGGGTCCGCCAGCAAATTCCGGAGCCATCTTCCGGTTTTGAGTCACGGGTGCTGTCTGCTGCTACAACAGAATCCGGCCAGCCGGGGCGCTGGAGCCATCGTGTGCTCGGGGGAGCTGTCGCTGCGGCTCTGGCACTGGGCGTGTCGTTGGGTGTGATGCTGGACCGCAGCCCCTCTTCCGAGCCACAACAGCAATTGGCCGGAGAGCAAGTATCGGAACCTGCCGTATTCGAGCCTGTGGAACAGACTGTTCGGTTAGCGTTTCGCGCGGGCCAGGCACTGGAGAATGTCACGCTGACGCTTGAATTACCGCCGAATGTGGAGCTGTCTCCGTGGCCCGGGCGACAGCAGCTGAGTTGGCAGATCAGTCTGGACGCTGGTGAGAACGTCGTCGCCTTGCCCCTGAGAGTCCTGTTTCCCGGCAGGGGGGAATTGGTGGCTCATCTGAATACGGGTGAGCAGAGAAAGAGTTTCCGGGTCGAGATTCCCGGTGCAAATGAGAAGCAGGAGGTACCGGCATCATGAGATGGTACGTTCCGGTAATAATGCTGGTTACGTTATCCGTGTCCGAGGCCCATGCGCAGGAGGACCTGGACGTCACCATGCGAATGGTTCTTGATGAGCAGACACTCACCGAGTCCGTTGTCCGGGAGATCGAGCTACCAGAGCCCGCAACGGTCGAGCGTCCCGGAGAGATGACCGAGAGCCGGGGGGCGCCCGGCATGGACGTCTCTCGCGACGCCCGTGAACAGGGGCGGGGATTCGGACAGGACATGGCCGAACAGGCACGCGACTCCTCCAGGGAGCGTCCGGACCGGCCGGATTTGCCAGAGCAGGTCCAGGACGCCCGGGAAAACCTGCCCGAGGTAGCCAAGCCGCGGGAGTAATTGTTCCTGCCCGCCCCGGCAAGGGTGGCGGGCAGTCATATTGACCTATCCCTGTTATACTGCCTGCGTTATCGCTCGGTAACGCTGGCTTGTCGTCAGCCCGCCGACCTATTCCCCTGATCCGGAACTGAACGGAAGGTGTTGTTTGCTGGCTGCCTGCCTCATCCGTAAGCTGCTGTTAAGCTGCTCACTCCTGTTTGTCTGTATGCCGCTACTGGCTGAGGATACCTCTGGCGAGGCGCCGGCACAGGCGGACTTTCGCAAAGGGGTCGAATTGTTTCAGCAGGGTTCCCTGATGGCGGCCCGGCAACATCTGGAGGCGGCGCGCGCTGGTGGGCTGGACTCCATGACCCTCCATTACAACCTTGGCGTCGTCTACTACAGGCTGGGTCAGCTGGACGCCGCAGAGCAGGCATTCGCCCGCCTGTTGTCCTCCCCCCATGAATCCCTGGCGCGTTACAACCTTGGTCTGGTCGCGTTGGCCCGGAATGACCGGGTCGCAGCCCGTGATTTTTTCGTGGCGGTCAGCGACGGTGACGGCCCGGACAAGCTGCGGGCCCTTGCCCGGACCCGGTTATCAGAAATCGCCGATCAGATGCCCGCTCCCCGGCGCCTACCCCGACGCTTTTATGTATCCGCAGCGGGTGGGTACGACAGTAACATCTCTGGCCTTCCGGATACCGTCGCTACCCGGGAAGGCGGACTCTTTATAGACGCTGTGGTTGCCGGTAGCCTCCGGATTCGGGGTGACAGGGAAGCCGGTTGGGATGTTGAAGGTGCTTTTTTTGGCCGGGACTACCCGGACGATAGTGATTACAACACCCGCTTTCTGCAGGGCAAGCTTGCCTGGTCAGAGCGGGAGGGGAACCGGACCCGGCAACTGGGGGCGGTAGTGAGCCAGTCCTGGTTCGGTTCCGATGCATTCGAGACCCGCTACGGACTGGAGGGCATCATGGCATGGCCGCAATGCCCGGCCCCCTTCCCGGTCGATGGCTGCGACGTTTCGCTTGCCGCGGCCAGGGTCGACGGTGGCCGTTCGTTCGAGGCGTACGACGGTCAGTGGTACCGGTTGCGGGGGCGGACAGACCGCCGGATAGGCGACTGGAAGGTTGAGGGCAAGTATCTGTGGGAGCTCAATGACCGCGCGGATATGGTTTCCGGCACACGGTTTGTCAGTGTTTCACCGCAACACCACACCCTGGAGATGGTGGCGGGATATGGCTTCAGGGCGGACCTTGAAGTGGGTGCCCTGGGTGGCTTCCGGTACAGCCGGTATCAGGATTCCCACCGTCTTCTGGAGGGCGACACTGTGGTGGTCCAACGGCGAACGGACCGGCGTTGGGAGGCAGGAACGTTTGCGGAGTACGGGCTGAGCCGGCGATGGCTGCTGCGGAGCGAGTGGCTGTTCCGGGATAACAACAGTGCGATTAACAGTTACAACTACCAGCGCCACACTTTCATGTTGACGCTGGAAGGGGTGCTCTGAGTCCGGCCTTCAGGCCGGACCCGAGACTCCTGAATTACAGGGTTGCCATCACCTTACGGGCAGCATCAATCGTATGCTCGATGTCATCGTCGGACAGTGCCGCACTGGTGAAACCCGCCTCGAATGCCGATGGCGCCAGGTAAACGCCTTCCTTCAGCATGCCCTGGAAGAATTGCTTGAACCGTTCCACGTCGCACGCCATGACCTGATCAAAACGGGTCACCGCGGTTTCTTCGGTAAAGAAGAATCCGAACATGGCGCCGGCGCTCTGTACCGTCATCGGGATACCTGCTTCGTCAGCGGCCTGTTTAAGGCCATCGCGAACGGCATTGGTCTTTTCCGTGAGCCGGTCATGAAAACCGGGCTCTGAAATGGCGTTGAGTGTGGTCAGGCCCGCAGCCATTGCCAGCGGATTGCCGCTCAGGGTTCCAGCCTGGTAAACCGGGCCCAGAGGCGAAATGTGCTCCATGATTTCCCGTTTGCCACCGAAGGCGCCAACAGGCAGTCCGCCGCCAATTACCTTGCCAAGTGCCGTCAGATCCGGGGTCACGCCGTAGTAACCCTGGGCGCCTCCCAGGGACACCCGGAAACCGGTCATCACCTCGTCAAAGATCAGAACAGAGCCGTGCTGGTCACACACCTCACGCAATGCCTCCAGGAAACCCGGAATCGGCGGGATGCAGTTCATGTTGCCCGCGACCGGTTCGACGATAATGGCGGCAATCTGATCGCCCATTTTTTCGAACGTTTCCCGGATCCCGTCGATGTCGTTGTAGGTCAGGGTCAGGGTATGTTCTGCCAGGCTGGCGGGGATGCCCGGTGAGTTGGGGACCCCGAGGGTCAGGGCGCCGGAGCCGGCCTTCACGAGCAGTGAATCCACATGGCCATGATAGCAGCCCTCGAATTTCACGATCTTGTCGCGCCCGGTATAGCCTCGGGCCAGTCGGATCGCACTCATAGTGGCTTCGGTGCCGGAGTTCACCATGCGCACCAGGTCAATCGATGGCACCACTTCGCAGACCTTCTTGGCCATTTGGGTCTCGATAGCGGTGGGCGCACCATAGCCGACACCCAGGTCGACCTGGGCATGCAGCGCCTGTTTGATACGAGGGTCGGAATGACCCAGGATCATCGGGCCCCAGGAACCGATGTAATCAATGTATCGGCGGTCGTCCTCATCAAACAGGTAGGCGCCTTCGGCGTGTTTGAAGAAAATCGGGGTGCCACCCACGCCACGAAAGGCCCGTACCGGTGAGTTCACCCCACCGGGAATGTACTTTTGTGCCTCTTCGAACAAGGTTTCGGAGTGTGTCATGGCTCGGCTCCTGTTAATCCGATAGTGAAAAAAGTGGGTGATGGGCAGCGAACAGCTGCCCGAAGGCTCTGGCCTTCTGTTCAATCTGATCCGGCGTGCCCCCGAACACACCTCCGACGACCGCCAGAAGATCGGCTCCCGCCTTGATCAGCGGCTCACCATTCTGGGCAGTGACCCCACCGATGGCGGTCAGCGGTTTGCCGAGAGCTCTCGCTTCGGTGAGGACGAACGGATCGGCTCCGGGGGCGTCCGGTTTGGTGGCCGAAGGATAGAACCGCCCGAAGGCCAGGTAATCGGCCCCGTCGGCAAGGGCGCGGCGGGCGAGGTCCAGTCTGGCGTGACAGGTAATGCCAATGATGGCGTCCTCACCCAGCAAACGCCGCGCCCGTGCCAGCGACCCGTCCTCCTGCCCGAGATGTGCGCCCGCGGCTCCAACCCGCCCGGCAAGCTCCGGATCGTCGTTGATGATCAGCGGTACACCGGCCATGCTGCACAGCGCCTGAAGGTCTCGGGCCTGGCTCAGCCGTTCGGATTCGGGAGCGGTTTTCTCACGGTATTGTACCAGCACCGCACCACCACGCAGTGCGGCTTCCACGGATGCCAGCAGGCGATCCGCCGGGGTGAGTTTGCTGTCGGTAATGACGTAAAGTCCCGGGCGCAGGCCTTTATCTAGCGTTCCCACAGGATGCCCCGGTCAGGAACAGGCTGGCCTTTGCCGACGTCCAGCGCGTGGAGGATCGCCCGATTGACATAGTTCTGGGCCTGGGAGATCGCGGCGCGAGCCGATAACCCCGATGCCCGTCCGGCCGCAATGGCGGCAGCAAGGGTGCAGCCGGTTCCGTGGTACTCGCCTCCCACCCGCTCAATTTCCCAGCGCATGGGCTGCGGATTGTGATTGTAGAGCGTATTGATGATATGCAGGCCGGTGCCGTGGCCACCGGTGGCCAGGACCGATTCGCAACCCTGCTCCATCAGCTTTTTTGCCGCCTGCTCCGGGTCTTCGCTCCCCCCGAGCATTGTCAGTTCAATGCCGTTTGGCGTAATCATCTCTGCAAGAGGAAACAGGCGCGCCTTCATGGCGTCAATCAGGGCTTCGTCGGCCAGGTCGCCACCGCCCGCGGCTTTTATGACCGGATCTGTGATGAGCGGGATTCCGGGTCTGGCCTTCACGAACTCCACCAGAACATCGACTACCTCGGCATTTCCCAGGGCCCCGGTCTTGATGGCATGGATCGGGGCATCCGCCGCGACACACTCCAGCTGTTTGCGAATCAGTGCGCTGTCCACCGGCTGGGCATCGTAGACGTTGCGGGTGTCCTGAACGGTCAGACAGGTCAGGACCGGCAGAGGGTGGCATCCGAGGGAAGTGATGGCCTGGATGTCAGCCTGTATACCGGCACCACCAGAAGGGTCGAGCCCGGACAGTACCAGGACCTGGGGACGGGTGTAGCGTTTGATGGCTCTACTCCTTAAAACGGTTTGACAACGGCGAGTATCACAACGGCAAGCAGGACGAACACAGGTAACTCATTGAACCAGCGATAGAATACATGGCTGCGGTGGTTCATGTCGTCCCGGAACACCCTGACCAGATGGCCGCAGTAAAAGTGGTAGACAACCAGCAGGGCGACCAGCAGCAACTTGGCATGAAGCCAGCCCTGGCTGAAATAACCGGACACATTGTAACTGATCAGCCAGATGCCCAGGGCCACCGTCGCAATCATGGAGGGGGTTGTAATGCCCCGATACAGCTTGCGCTCCATGATCTTGAACCGTTCCCGTCCGGGCTGGTCTTCGCAGGAGGCATGATAGACAAACAGGCGCGGCAGGTAAAAAAGACCGGCGAACCAGCAAACCATGGCAATTATGTGGAAGGCTTTGACCCACAGCATCCGTTAACTCCGTCGGTATTGGTAGTAGCTTTCGATGTCAGACTTCAGTACCACGCCATACACCCGCTGGATCATCGGGGCAACGTGGCGTTGCACGTAAAGGGCTTCGGCGTTGGTGGTATCGAATTCGTTGAGCGCTTCCTCGAGGGTTGCCTGGTATTGTACCGGGGCAAGGTCCCGACGGTTAGCAGGTATATCCATCAGATCGACGGATTCCGGCATTTCGATCTCCTCTTCGGCCACCGTTTTCTCGGTATCCTCGAGGTATCGGGCCAGATCCACTGCCGGAAGCAGTGCGGTCGGGCCATTGCTGCCCTCGACGATCAGCCACTTGGGTTCGGACTTGAGCGCCTTGCGGGCCTCCTCGATGGAAAGGTGGCGTTCCGTACGCAGGATGTTGCGGTCCATGATCGCGCCGACGGAGACTCGCCGAAGTGCCTGGATAACGGGTGAATTCTGGTAGCTCAGGCCCTGGCTTTTCAGAATGGTGAGGAACAGTGACTTCTTGCCGAAGGCTTCACTGGTGACCAGGCTCGCCGTGGTGATGATAAGCATGGCGGGCAGGATGATGTTGGGGTTGCGCGTCAGTTCCATCACGGCCATGAGAGCGGCCAGGGGGGCCTGGAGGACCGCTCCCATCATTGCGCCCATGCCGAGCATGGCGTAGAAGCCTACGGAGGATGCGGTGTCGGGGGCGATCTGCGCGCCGACCAGTCCCATGGCACCGCCCAGGGTTGCGCCCATGAACAGGGTCGGGCCGATGACCCCGCTTGGCATGCCGAGGCCGATGGTCAGTGAGGTTATGAGCAGCTTGGCGGCGCCCGCTGACAGCAACAGCCAGAATCCGAGGCCGCCGTTGATGGTCTCGTTTACCGTATCGTAGCCGATGCCCATGGTTTGCGGGATGAATACCGCGAAAGGCACCATCAGTGCGCCCGCAATGCCGATACGAAGCAGGACCGGTTGATGGTGATGTCGTCCCATGGTGTCCACCAGTTGAATGAATACTGCTGCAGCGATACCGATGATCACCGCAATGGCGAGAATCCAGGGGATTTCCATCAGTGAGTTCATGGTCAGCGCCGGCACGCTGAAGGCCGGCTCGGAGCCGTAGACTGCCTGGGATACGATGGCTGCGCTCACTGCGGCCAGGATGATCGGGGTGAAACCGGCAATCGTGTACTCCATCATCACCACTTCCATGGCAAAGATCACGCCGGAAATGGGGGTGTTGAACGAAGCGGAGATGGCGGCGGCACAACCGCAGGCCACAAGGGTCCGGATGCTGTTGTTGGGCAGCCGCATCCATTGCCCCATAAGGCTGGAGAAGGCCGCGCCGAGGTGAACCGCCGGTCCCTCCCGACCGGCTGACTGCCCGGTAACCACTGTGGTTACACCGGAGACAAACTGGACAATCGCACTGCGCAGCGAAATGTAGCCCTGATGGTAGTTCAGGCGTTCCATCACGTGGACAATGCCGACTTTGCGGTCGTGGATGGCCAGACGGTGAAGCATCAGCCCGAGAGCAAGGGCGCCGGCAAGCGGAAGGAGACCGCGGGTCAGGATGTCGAGTTGTTCAAAGGATTCAGAGCCGCTGCCGGGCAGGAAATGCTCGAGTGGCCACTCGATGGCCAGCCGGAACAGCAGGATCACGCCACCGGTGATCAGGCCGGATAACAGGCCCAGAACCGCAAGCTGCGGAAGCGCGTCGACACCTGACAGCCTGCGACGGAATACAGGGATCAGGTTTTCGGTGATCTGGTGCCAGATGTTCCGCATGATCGCAGGGGGTCCGGTTCGGGTGTGCCAGTCCGTTTACGGTGTTGTGACAACATTGTAGCGGTCGGCCTCCCCGCTGCAATAAGTCGTTGGTTTATCATGGTAGACTAGGACTTCAAACTTCCAATTCCTGATTCGACGTCACTGGAGAAAATGGTGATTAAAGTAGGCATCGTTGGTGGCACCGGCTATACCGGTGTGGAGCTGCTGAGAATCCTGGCGGTTCACCCGGAGGTAACCGTCAGCTGTATAACTTCCCGCTCCGAGGCTGGCATGCCGGTCGCGGACATGTACCCGAATCTGCGCGGGCACTTTGAACTCGAATTCTCCGAGCCTGATGCCGGTGTGCTCAAGGCCTGTGACCTCGTGTTTTTTGCGACCCCCCACGGCGTAGCCATGCGTATGGTGCCGGAGCTGATGGATGCAGGCGTCCGCGTCGTTGACCTCTCTGCGGATTTCCGGCTCAAGGATCTGGACGTCTGGGCCCAGTGGTACGGCATGGCCCATGAGAGTCCGGAATGGGCGGAGAAGGCGGTTTACGGTCTTCCGGAGGTAGTCCGCGAGGAGATCCGTAGTGCCCGCCTGGTGGCCAATCCCGGCTGTTATCCCACTGCGGTGCAGCTGGGTTTCCTGCCCCTGCTGGAGAAGGGACTGGTTGATCCGGCGCGCCTGATCGCTGACGCGAAATCCGGTGCCAGTGGTGCGGGTCGTCAGGGCAAGATTGGGATGCTGCACGGCGAGATTGGCGAAAGCTTCAAGGCCTACGGGGCGTCCGGCCATCGTCACTTGCCGGAGATCCGCCAGGGGCTGACCGGCGCTGCCGGTAGCGAGGTTGGGGTGACCTTCGTGCCGCATCTGATTCCGATGATTCGCGGTATTGAGGCCACACTTTACGCCGAATTGAACGATCCGTCCGCCTTTGATGACCTTCAGGCCCTGTACGAGGAGCGCTACCGTGACGAGCCGTTTGTCGATGTAATGCCTTTCGGCAGCCATCCGGAGACCCGCAGTGTCCGGGGTGCGAACCAGTGCCGTATGGCGCTGCATCGGCAGGAGAACAGTAATATCGTTATCGTTTCCTCTGTCATTGATAACCTGGTCAAGGGGGCCGCGGGGCAGGCGGTCCAGAACATGAATATCATGTTTGGTTTCCGGGAAACCCTTGGGCTTGAAGCGCCGGCCCTGTTGCCCTGAGGACGACCAGTGAGTGAACCACGAAAGCCGGCGGAAGAATATGTCGTTATCCGCCATCGTCCTGGTTACCGGATTCGCCGCACCGCGATATTGTTAGCGTTTACGGTGATTGCAGCGCTTGCAGGCTATGCGGCCGGGCTTGCCCAGGGCGGTTTCCGGTTCTCGGACGTCTCCGCCTCCAATGAAGTGCTGGAGGAGGAGTTGGACACGCTTCGAAGCAATTACAAGGAGGCGCGTCAGCAACTGGTCAACCTCGAAAGAGGCAAGGTGATCGACGCCCAGGCGCTCCGGCAGGCCAGGAATACCATTGTTGAGCTGGAAACCCGCATCGCATCACTGAAGTCAGACCTGACTTTCTATAAAAATATCATGGCGCCGTCGGAGACCAGCAAAGGGCTCCAGGTCGACAGTCTGACCCTGTCCCGGGACTACCAGCCCGGCGTCTGGGACTTCAAGCTGGCCCTGACCCAGGTTGGTAATAACAAGAACTACATTTCTGGCGTGGTGGCAGTCAATGTCATCGGCGTGCGCGACGAAGAAAAAGAAGTCATCGCCCTGCGTGATCTGTCTGAGGATATCGAGGATCTTGGCGTAAAGTTCCGTTTCCGCTTCTTCCAGAATGTGGAAGGAACCCTGGCGCTACCGGAAGATTTCGAGCCGGTGGAAGTCCAGGTGGTGGCTCAGGCCGAGGGCCGCGAGTCCTCGCAGGCAGAACGAACCTTTGACTGGGATGATTTAACGGAGAATTGAAATGCTCGGTAAGAAAAAGCAGCAGAAGCCAAAGCGGCCGGCAGGCCATTTTGACACCCTGGTCTCCTCGCGCACGATTGTGGAAGGGGATGTGAAGTTTTCGGGTGGTTTGCATGTAGATGGTCGGGTCAAGGGCAAGGTTGTTGCCGAAGAGGGCAGCGATGCAGTGCTGCGGCTGTCGGAGGTCGGTGAGATTACCGGTGATATCGTTGCCCCCCATGTCATTATCAACGGCACCGTGAACGGTGATGTCTATGCCTCGAACCACCTCGAACTGGCGGAAAAGGCCGCCATTAACGGCAATGTCTATTACAACCTGATCGAGATGGCCATGGGGGCCACGGTCAATGGTAATCTGGTTCATCAGCGCGAGCCTGTCGGACTGCTGACCAAGGATCGCCCGGAGCCGGTCGCCGAGGCCCGGTCCGATGAAGAACTTGAAGAAGCCGTGGCGGATGGTGGAAAGTCCGAATAGTTGATTGTTTTAGTCAGGAATACCATAATCGCTACTTTGTAAACGAAGTTTCCGGAGGCGAGCTTGAGTGTAGTTCAGCAACAGATGGCCACCCCACTGTTTTTCAGCGACAGTGCCGTTGCCAAGGTGCGTGAATTGATTGAGGAAGAGGGAAATCCTGACCTCAAGCTGCGCGTCTTTGTGACCGGTGGCGGCTGTTCCGGATTCCAGTATGGCTTTTCCTTCGACGAGAATCAGGAAGAAGATGACACGGTGATTGAACGGGACGGCGTTGTTTTGCTGGTGGATTCGATGAGTTACCAGTATCTGATTGGTGCAACTGTTGAATACCAGGAAGGTTTGCAGGGCTCCCAGTTCGTTGTTCAGAACCCGAACGCCACCTCCACTTGCGGCTGCGGCAGCTCCTTCTCGATTTGATTCAGGCCGGGTAAATGGCTCCCAGAATACGGGGGCCATTTGCGCCGGTTACTTCCGGAAGATTCCCCGGTTTCCCCTCGATAGCCTGCTTCGCGAGCCAGGCGAACGCCACCGGTTCCACCCACTGCGGATCCAGTCCCAGTTCCGAGGTGACTGCCAGGCGTGCGGGTGCCAATGCCTGGCCCAGGGCCCGCATCAGCTCGGGGTTGCGGGTGCCCCCGCCGCAGGCATAAACAGTGTCCACCCCGGTTTCCGGCATCTGGCGCGCAATGGTCAAGGCGGTGAGTTCCAGTAATGTCCTCTGGATATCTTCCGGTTTCAGGTCCGGATGACGGGCGATCATGGTTTTCACCCATCCCAGGTTGAACTTTTCCTTACCGGTGCTTTTGGGCGGTGTCCGCTGGAAGTACGCATCGGAAAGCATATCCTCCAGGAGTTCCGGATCCACTCGCCCTTCCACAGCCCAGTGGCCGTCCGCGTCATAGGGGCGACCAGTCTGGTCCAGACACCAGGCGTCCATCAGGGCATTGGCGGGACCGGTGTCAAAGCCGGTCACCGGGCCCTGGCCGCGAGCGGGTAGCCAGGTGATGTTGGCAATGCCCCCGAGGTTAAGGATGCAGCGGTTCTCCGACTCCGATCCAAAGAATGCCTTATGGAATGCCGGAACCAGCGGCGCTCCCTGGCCACCGGCGGCCATGTCGCGACTGCGGAAATCGCCAACCGTCGTTATTCCGGTGGTTTCGGTGATGATGGCGGGGTTGCCAATCTGGAAGGAAAATGGCGCGGAACCGGCAGGTTGGTGCCGAATGGTCTGGCCGTGGCTGCCAATCGCCCGAATCGTGTTCGGGTTCAGACCCGAATCCGAAATGGCTCGCAACGCAGCCTGGGCGAAAAGTTGTCCGGTGAGGGTGTTCAGCTCGCCGATTTCATCCGGGCTGGCCTGGTTCTGGCTGGCATTAATGAGGCGCTGGCGCAGGTCATCCGGGTAGCTGAGGCAGCGACTTGCGTGGATCTGGACAGTTCGGTCTCGGAAGGACACCAGCACGGCGTCAATGCCATCCATGCTGGTGCCAGACATAAGCCCGAGCCAGGCTTCCATTGGCTCAGTCTTCCCGTGCCAGGGCCAGTTGCTGGTAGTTCTCGCGGAAAACGTCGAATTGCGCTACCCGTTGTTCGGTGACCCGCTTGAAACGGGCCATCTCGGATGCGGGTACTGGCTTGGCATCCGGGAGATTGACCGTACGGGAGTTGCGGGGCGATCCGTTGAGCCGGAACTCATAATGCAGGTGCGGCCCGGTTACCATGCCGGAAGAGCCGAGATAGCCAATGGTTTGCCCCTGCTTGACCCTGACACCTTTTTTCATACCTCGTGCCAGCCCTTTCATGTGGGCATACAGCGTGGTGATGTTGTTGCCATGCTGCAGAATGATGGTGCGGCCGTAACCGCCTTTCCAGCCTGCAAAACGAACGGTGCCATTGCCCGCAGCTTTGATCGGTGTGCCCGGAGGCGCAGCGTAGTCGGTCCCCTCGTGAGGGCGCACCACATCCAGTACCGGGTGCCTGCGTTGCAGGTTAAATGATGAGGATACCCGCGCATTGATCGGCGTACGCAGAAAAGCTTTGCGCATGCTCTTGCCTTCCGGCGTGTAGTAGTCGCTCTCGCCATTGCTGTCGGTGTACAGCACTGCGAGATTCTCTTCGCCGCGGTTCACGAACCGTGCCGAGAGAATGCGGCCGGTGTCGAATTTCTCGCCGTCGAGGTAGAGCTCCTCGTAGACAACCTCGAACCGGTCGCCCTTGCGGACGTCGTAAACGAAGTCGATGTCCCAGCCGAAGATGCCCGCCAGCTCCATCGTGAGGCGATCGTTCATGCCGGCTTCGCGGGCCGCCAGGTAGAGAGAGCCGTCTATCACGCCAGAAGCGAAGGCCGGGCGGGCTTCGGGCTCGCGCATGTCGGTCTTGCCACTGAATCCCTGCTCGCTACGTGTGATCTTGAGGGTTTCAAGCAGATTGCGTTCAAGTTCTACAGCTGCCAGTGCTCCGGATTCGTCCGTGGCAAAGCGGATGGTTTCACCTGCATACAGGCGCTGCAGTTCTTCCGCTTCCCCTTCGCCATGAATGACTGACAGCATGATGCCGTCATTGAAGCCGGCTTTCTTGAACAGTGACGACAATGTATCGCCGGACTTGATCTCGAAGGTTTGCCAATCCAGTTGGGGTTCCGCCGGAACTGCGGCAACGGTCTCCTGGGGCGCTTCTTTTGCCGGCTGCTCGGACTGTTGTTGCTTTGCTGGCGTGGAACTGGCCGGCAGGGCCTGGTCTGGCGTTTCTGTCAGCTTGCCGCCCGTTTCGGATACGGTGCCTTGCTCAAGGTCCAGGGCATAGGACATGCGCTTGGCTTCAACATTGCTGCTCGGGCTCATAAGCACGGCAGCTGTCACTACAACGGTTGCAGCGGCGGCGAGGGTAATGTGAGTCTTGGGAAACATTTTCAGCACTTATCGCACCCGTTTTAATCGGTATTCCGGCAGGTTGAACTACCTAATTAAAGCTGTTGTTCAAGTATAGACCAACAGATTACCGTATAAAATGCATGCGGGACAGCGTGGAACATTACGGTTGCTGCTCCATCCTCCGGATTTCTCGCGACGTCACTGCTATAATACGCCGCCCTGTTGACTCAGGGTTGTGTAATATTTGTGCATGTTACTTTACCAAGTGCGCAAGAGAATCACAGATTTCTTTTGTTGAAGTCTGTAACGGTCTGAATCTTTCACCATATAAAACGGGGACGTGTAGTTCATGGCATCTATTGATGAAGCGTTGGCCGTCATCAAGCGCGGCGTTGACGAACTGATTCCGGAAGAGGAGCTCGTTGAGAAGCTGAAGCAAGGTCGGCCCCTGCGTATCAAGGCGGGATTCGATCCCACGGCACCGGACCTTCATCTCGGCCACACCGTCCTGATCAACAAGTTGCGCCAGTTCCAGGATCTTGGTCACGAAGTCATTTTTCTGATCGGTGACTTTACCGGAATGATTGGCGACCCCACGGGCAAGAGTGCGACCCGCCCCCCGTTGACCGAGGAGCAGGTCCGGGAGAATGCGGTCTCCTATAAAGAGCAGGTATTCAAGATCCTGGATCCGGCAAAGACTCATGTGGTTTTCAATTCCGACTGGATGAGCAAGATGACTGCCGCGGACATGATCAAGCTCGCAGGTCAGTACACCGTTGCCCGGATGCTGGAGCGTGATGATTTCACCAAGCGCTACCGCGCCGAGCAGGCGATTGCGATTCATGAATTCCTTTATCCCCTGGTTCAGGGTTATGACTCCGTTGCCCTGGAAGCGGATGTTGAGCTGGGGGGTACCGACCAGAAGTTCAACCTGCTGATGGGGCGTATTCTCCAGAAGCACTATGGTCAGGAGCCGCAGGTGATCCTGACTATGCCGATTCTCGAAGGGCTGGACGGCGTCCAGAAGATGTCCAAGTCCCTCGGGAATTATGTAGGCGTTAATGATGCCCCGGGTGAAATGTACACCAAGCTCCTTTCCATGCCCGATGAGCTGTTGTGGCGTTACTTTGAGCTGCTGAGCTTCCGGCCGCTTGCGGAGGTGGAGGAGTTCCGGAAGGCTGTTGAGGGTGGCGCCAATCCGCAGGACTACAAGAAAGTGCTGGCGGAGGAGCTTATTGCCCGCTTCCACGACGAGGAGGCTGCAAAGAATGCCCACAAGTCTGCGGGTAACCGGGTCGGCCTTGGCGAGATTCCCGAGAATGTGCCTGAAGTGAAAGTTTCCCTCGATGGGCAGAGTGAAATGCCGATGCCTGCCGTGCTCCGCCTTGCGGGGCTGGTGAAGAATGGTGCTGCGGCGAGGGATGTCCTCGGGCGGGGGGCTGTCTACGTCGATGGGCAGCAGTTCGAAGGGGATCGCATGTTTGTAGAAGGTGATGAGTGCGTTATTCAGGCCGGTAAGAAGAAGATTGCGAAGGTTTTGATTACTGCATAACCGGTTTGGTTGCCTGGCAACCAGTAAAACGACGAATTTGGATTTTTTTCAAATTCGTCGTTGACAGTCTTCCTGAGGGCTGTAGAATGCGCACCACTTCTGAGGGACAAGCCACTGAGACAGGGGCAGCCGGAGGAAGTAACTGCTTGAAAGATTTGAAGAAAAACGATTTCAAATTTCTTCAGAAAGCGGTTGACAAGGTGGCGGTTCAGTGTAGAATGCGCGCCTCGTTTGAAGCAGTAAGCCGGACGGTTTTTGGCGGGTTTGAAAGAGTTTGAAAACGCTGAAAATTAACGGTTGACAAGGTCGGGATTCGATGTAGAATACGCGGCCTTGATTG
>NZ_JAKQZH010000030.1 GCF_022343555.1 Marinobacter sp. C7
CGCGGCACGCCCGCCGCTATCGCCGGAAGCTAGTTTCGGGGAGAGGCAGTCATCATGGTGGCATTGAGCCGTTCATCGGGTATCGGGCTGTGTGTCGCCGCGGTCGCAACGCTTTCCGGCGTCGACGCGCTCGCCAAGGCGCTGGGCGCGGAGCTCTCGAGCTTTCAGGTCGTTTTCCTGCGCTACACCGTCGCCTCGCTGTTTCTGGCGCTGTTCGTGGCGCTTTACGTGCGGCAGTGGCCGAAACGCGGATACCTGAGGGCGCATGCGCTGCGCGGCTTCCTGGCGGCAGCGACGGCCAGCAGCTTCTTCTACGGGCTTGCCGGCATGCCGCTGGTGATGGCGCTGGCGCTCGCCATGACCAGCCCGATCTACATGGCTGTGCTCGGCACGCTGCTTTTGAAAGAACGTCCCGGACGTCATCTGGTCGCGGCGATTGTGCTGGCGTTTGCCGGCTCCGCCATCATCGTCCTCACGCGCGGTACCGGGCTTGCCGGCCCGCCGGTCGCCCCGCTTGCGATTGCCGCCGGCCTTCTCGCCCCGGTCATCTATGCGCTGGCGGCGATCGCGATGAAGCAGAATTCGACCAGCGATCATCCAGCCGTGCTGAGCCTGATGCAGGCTATGTTTGCGGCACTATTCTCGCTGCCGATGGCCCTTTCCGTGTGGCAGGCGCCGCCGGCTCACCT
>NZ_JAKQZH010000031.1 GCF_022343555.1 Marinobacter sp. C7
GTCTCTAATTAGTCAAGATCAACCTGGAAGGAAGTAGCACCCAACTCAGCGTTGATTTCAGCTTCCAGCTCTTCAGAGACAGCGGACTCAACACGCAGGATCAGGACAGCGCCGTCACCCTTCTCAGCCTGAGTCAACGCAGCAGCCTCGATGTTGATGCCAGCAGCACCCAGCTTGGTACCAACGGTACCCAGTGCACCAGGAGCGTCAGTGTACTGCAGGAAGAGGTTCAGACCCTCTGCGCGCAGATCCAGGCCACGGCCATTGATGCGGGTGATCTTCTCAACGCGCTCAAGACCAGTCAGGGCACCAACAACAGTTGCGCTCGCGCCGCTGCCAGTAATGACCTTGACCTGCAGGACGGAACGGTGAGTAACAGACTCAGAGTTGGTCTTCACGGAGATGTCCAGGCCACGCTCTTCAGCAATGCGAGGAGCGTTGACGAAAGTAACGGACTCTTCGATAATTCCGGAGAACAAACCACGAACAGCGGACAAACCAAGTGCATCGACCTGCTCGGAAGAAAGCTCGCCTCGAGCCTCAACCTCAATGGAGACTGGGGCGGCGTCGACAAGCTTGCCAGCAAGAAGACCAAGCTTGCGAGCCAGATCCATCCACACAGCAACCTCTTCGCCCACGCGACCACAGGAAACGTTCACAGCATCCGCCACGAACTCGCCAGCCAGCG
>NZ_JAKQZH010000032.1 GCF_022343555.1 Marinobacter sp. C7
GGCGCGCCGATGAACTGGGCGGCGAAGAGGTTCTGCGGGCGCTCGTAAAGATCATGCGGCGTGCCGACCTGTTCGATGCGGCCATCGCGCAGGAGCACGATCTTGTCGGCGAGCGTCATCGCCTCGACCTGGTCGTGGGTCACGTAGATCATTGTGCGCTTCAGCCGTTCATGCAGCTCCGAAATCTGGGTGCGCATGTGGACGCGAAGCTCGGCATCGAGGTTCGACAGCGGCTCGTCGAAGAGGAAGGTCTCCGGCTCGCCGACGATGGCGCGGCCGATGGCGACGCGCTGGCGCTGGCCGCCGGAAAGCTGTTTCGGCTTGCGGTCGAGCAGCTCCTCGATCTGCAGGATCCGGGCCGCCTCGTTAACGCGTTTGGCGACTTCGGCCTTGGGTGTGCCGTTCATCCTGAGGCCGAAGCCCATGTTCTGGTCGACCGTCATGTGCGGATAGAGCGCGTAGGACTGAAACACCATGCCGATGCCACGCGCACTTGCCTTCGCCTCGGTTACGCATTTGCCGCCGATGTAGACATCACCTTCGGAGACCTCCTCCAACCCGGCAATCATCCGCAAAAGCGTCGACTTCCCGCAGCCCGACGGGCCGACAAAGACGACGAAGGATCCGCTTTCAACGTTGAGATCGACACCGTGGATGGTCTCCAACTCTCCGAAGCGTTTGAATACGC
>NZ_JAKQZH010000033.1 GCF_022343555.1 Marinobacter sp. C7
GTCCGAGCAGGCGCTTTCCGCCGTGGTGTTCTGGACCATGGGCAGCCTGACCAAGGCGACCTGGCCGAAGATCTGGGTGACGCTTGCCGTGCTCGTCCTCGCGCTTCCGCTCTTTGCCCGCAATGCCTGGGCGCTGACGGCCATCAGGCTCGGTGAGGACAAGGCCGCCAGTTTCGGCATCAATGTCCGGCGCATTCGCCTCGAGACCATGCTGATCATATCGCTGCTTTCGGCCGTGCCGGTCAGTTTCGTCGGCACGATCGGTTTCGTCGGCCTTGTCGGACCGCATATCGCGCGCATGATCCTCGGCGAGGACCAGCGGTTCTTCCTTCCAGGCTCCATCCTGTCCGGCGCGCTGCTGCTCTCGGTCACATCGATCGTATCGAAATCCATCGTTCCCGGCGTGGTTTTTCCGATTGGCATCATCACAGCCCTGGTGGGCGTCCCGTTCTTCTTTTCGCTCATCATCTCGAACAGGAGCCGGTCATGGTAGCCCTGCAGCTTCAGTCGGTCGGGGCGTATCATGGCAGAAAGCTCTTCGTCGAGGAGGTGACGACGCCTGTGATGAAGGCGGGTGAGCTTATAGCTGTGATCGGCCCCAATGCCGCCGGAAAATCGACCCTGTTCAAACGGATTACAGGAATCCTCAAGGGGCCGGGCAATGTGCACATCGAAGGCGCGAGGGC
>NZ_JAKQZH010000034.1 GCF_022343555.1 Marinobacter sp. C7
GCGCCACCGAAGCCGTCATCGGCTGGCTGAAGCAGAACGGATGAGGTACACGGCTATGCTCCTTTTCTGAGCGGCCGGATTTTCGAGCCCTGCGTTTTTTGCATAGGGGCATTGCTCTTGCCCCACTGCCTCACTCCGGATCGTCCGCGTATATGTAGGTCAACAAGAGCGAAGCAATGACCAACACAGGAGACCGGACAATGAGCATGACCCGTTCCTTCAGCAACTGGCTCAAGTACCGCGAAACGGTTACCGAACTTGGCCGCATGAGCAACCGCGAACTGCATGACCTCGGCATCGACCGTCAGGACATCCGTCGCGTCGCCCGCAAGGCCTCGTTCTAACAAAGATTTCTGATCCGGGTTTGCCCGGATCAACATGAATATCGGAGTTGCGCTCTCCTCCTCCCGGCGCCCTCCGATCTCGGCCAGCGATACTCCTCCTCCCAGTCGCCGGCCGAACCGATGACGCCCACCGGATCCTCCTCCCCCGGTGGGCGTTTTCTTTTGTCTGCACACAATGCGACAAGGGCCTTTGACGCCCGCCCTCGGCCCCAAATGGCCGGAACGCGCCTCCCCTGAAATTCGGAATCTGCTAATTTTCTGAATTATTCTCGATAAATCTGATGCCTCCTCGTCTCTGTTCCGCTATGTTGCCAACACAACGGACGGAGGAGGCGATTGGC
>NZ_JAKQZH010000035.1 GCF_022343555.1 Marinobacter sp. C7
GCCGGTCGTAGGGCCGGGACTTGCGGGAATTGTAGAGGGCGACCCGCGCCGCCGTTTCGAGGGCGGCATAGAGTGCCTCGTGTTCGCGGTGAAAGTCGAAGATCGACTTCACGGCCGGCAGCGGCTTGCGGTCGGGCTGGTCGGGCGTGCCCATGAAATAATAATGCGGATCGGCGCCGTTCGCGAGCTGCTGGGCGAGCCTCAGCACCTGGGCGGGTCCATTCTCGGCGCTGTAGCGCCACGGGAAGTCGACGAAATGGGTCAGTGCGCTCGAGTAGCGGACAGCGCCATCGCCGAGCGAACGGAACCGGCCGGGCCTGTCGACCCAGGACTGGTAGCCGCCATAGACGCCTGAACGGCCGGACGATTGCAGTTCTGCATCCTTGACGTGGAAGGCACGGATGCGCTCGTGGTAGATGTCGATGAAGGCAAGATAATCGAGCGCCTGCAGCACGAAATGCGACGGGTCGTAGAGAATGTTCGCGCGCGGATGATTGCCGACGCCTTCGAGGAAACGCTCGAATGTCACGCCGTCATGCAGGTCTTCGCCCGGATGCAGTTCATAGGCGACATCGACACCCGCTTCATCGAAGACATCGAGAATCGGCTTCCACCGTTTGGCAAGCTCGCCGAAAGCTTCCTCGACGAGCCCCGAGGGGCGCTGCGGCCACGGATAGAAATAGGG
>NZ_JAKQZH010000036.1 GCF_022343555.1 Marinobacter sp. C7
GTCGAGAAGCGCTCGCAGCGCCTGCGACAGGGCGGAGATGTCGATGCCGAGATCGGAGGCCCGCTGGCGGTCGAGCGTCAGGGATATCTGCGCCTGGGTCGCATCATTGCCGAGGCGGGGATTGGAGAAGGTCGGATCGCCTTCCATCTCCGTTACCAACGTGGCGGCTGCCGCGGCGAGCCTCTCATGCGTGGCACCGACCAGCGCGAAACTGAGGCCACTGCCGCCGCCGCGGATGTTGAGCGAATTCGGCTGGAAGGCAAACGCCCGCACGGCCGGCACCTGCGCGGCGGCCGCATTGACGTCGCGGGCGATCTCGTCCTGGCTGCGGGTCCGCTCGTCCCATGGCGCCAGTGTCATCACCATGAAGCCGCTATTGGTGGAGCTGCCAAAGCCGGAAATCGAGAAGATGCTCTCAATTTCGCCACTGTCGACGAGCGGCTGCAGCTTCTCCTCGACCTGCTGGATACGGTCGCGGGTGTAGTCGAGGCTGACGCCCTGCGCCGTCGAGATCCGCATCATCAGCGACGAGCGGTCCTCCTTCGGCAGAAGCTCATTTGTGATGTTGGTATAGGCGATGTAGGCGCCGAACATCAAAAGTGCGCCGAAGGCCAGAACCACCATGGGTGCGCCAAGCGACCAGCGCAGTGTGCGCGCGTAAAGGCCGGTAAAGGCCATGCC
>NZ_JAKQZH010000037.1 GCF_022343555.1 Marinobacter sp. C7
ATTGGCTCGAGGGAGGTGACAGCCTCTGGCTTTTCCAGCTTGGCGATCACAGGAACACGACGACCTTCTTCGTCCATGATCTTGTGAACGAGTTCAGCATCTGCTGGGGAACGTACGAAGGACAGTGCAATAAAGTCCACGCCGAGCTTCAGGGCGAAGCGCAGGTCACGGATATCCTTTTCGGACAGTGCAGGTACGGAAATATCCATACCTGGCAGGGAAACACCCTTGTTGTTGGAGACTGGTCCGCCCTCAACAACCTCACAGATGACGTCGTTACCTTCGACGGAAACGCAGACGAGGCCAACCTTGCCGTCATCAACGAGCAGGCGGTCGCCTGGCTTCGCGTCTTTTGCCAGATTCTTGTAGGTGGTGGACACACGATCGTGCGTTCCCTCTACATCGTCAACGGTGATCCGAATGGTCTCGCCGTTTTCCCACACGGTTGCGCCGTCAGTGAAACGGCCAAGACGGATCTTCGGTCCTTGGAGGTCTGCGAGAATACCGACTGCACGGCCAGTCTTCTCCGCCGCCTCGCGGACCCACTTGTAGTTTTGCTCATGATCTGGGTGGTCACCATGGGAGAAGTTGAGGCGAGCAACATCCATGCCGTCTTCTACCAAACGCAGAATTCCCTCTGCACTAGCCACCGCTGGGCCTAGGGTACATACAAG
>NZ_JAKQZH010000038.1 GCF_022343555.1 Marinobacter sp. C7
TGGGCAGCGCGCGACATGGCAATGCCAAGCTGCAGAGGTGGCAAATCGCTCTCAAGCGGGATGAATTTCAGCGGCTTGCCATCCATCGAGAACTGGCTGACCGTGCGCATGTTGGAAATGGCAAAGCCGAAGCCATTGGCGACGAGACCGCGTTGCACCGTCACTTCAGCGGTGCGTTCGGCAATGTGGGGCCGCCGTCCCAGCGCCCGGAAAAGCGACAGGAAATAGCTCGAACTATGCGGCAGATCGAGCAGGACCATATCGTGGTCCACCAGATCGGCGGGGGAGACCCGGTCCCGGCC
This sequence comes from Marinobacter sp. C7, assembly GCF_022343555.1. Taxonomy (GTDB): domain Bacteria; phylum Pseudomonadota; class Gammaproteobacteria; order Pseudomonadales; family Oleiphilaceae; genus Marinobacter. The sequence goes on from NZ_JAKQZH010000038.1 coordinate 303, forward strand.
GGCAAGCGGATGATCCGGATCGACCATGACGTAAGGGGGAAGCGCGACCAGCGGCTGGAACTCGATGTCGCTCGGCAGCGAGAGATCATAGGTGAGTGCCACGTCGATGCGGGCAGCCCCCAGCGCGTCGAAGATCTGCGCCTGATCGAGCTCAACCTGCGTGAAATCCACGGTCTTGTACTTGTCCTCGAAGCTGCGCCGCAGCTGCGGCACGAGGAGCTGCACGAAAGTGCGCATGCAGCCGACCCTCAGCGAGCCGCGAACACTGTCGGTATAGACATTGGCCATATCGTTGAGCTTTTCCGCTTCGGCGAGGATGGCGCGGGCCTGTTCGATAAAGCGCTCGCCGGTCGGTGTCAGCACCGAGCCCTG
>NZ_JAKQZH010000039.1 GCF_022343555.1 Marinobacter sp. C7
GGAAGGCGTCGTGCGCGCCTTCAACATCCCGCCGATCCTGCTGCCGGCACCAACGGCCGTCTGGGCGCGGCTTTCGACTTCACTGCCGACGCTCTGGGCGGATTTCCGCCAGACCTTCATGAAGGCGGTTCTGATCGGTTATGTGCTCGGCTGCGGCTCCGGGTTTCTGGTCGCAATCCTCATCGACCGCTCTCCCTTCCTGAAGCGCGGCCTGCTGCCCTTCGGCAATTTCGTCGCGGCCCTTCCGATCGTCGGCATCGCGCCGATCATGGTGATGTGGTTCGGCTTCGACTGGCCGTCCAAGGCCGCCGTCGTGGTGGTTTCGACCTTCTTTCCGATGCTGGTCGCCTGGTTGCGCGGCTTCGGCGCCAGCGAGCCGGAGATCGAGGACCTGCTCTATTCGATGGGCGCCACCCGGTTCGGCGTGTTCCACCGCGCCCGGCTTCCCGCAGCGCTCCCCTATTTCTTCGCCGGCTTCCGCATCTCGATCACCTATGCCGTGGTCGGCGCGATCTTTGCCGAATATGCGGGCGCCGCGAAGGGTCTCGGCATCTACATCCTGAACGCCAAGAACTCGTTCCGTCCGGATCTCGTGCTCGCCGCCGTTTTCATCTCGGCCGGACTGACACTCGTCCTCTTTGGCGCGACGGTGCTGGTGGAACGGCTTCTCGTG
>NZ_JAKQZH010000003.1 GCF_022343555.1 Marinobacter sp. C7
CTCAGAAGTGAAACAGACCAGCGCCGATGGTAGTGTGGCATGGCCCATGCGAGAGTAGGTCATCGTCAGGCTCCTAAATAAAACAGCCCCGACAGCGAAAGCTGCCGGGGCTTTTTTATTTTGGATACGATATTCTCGCTCACTAAAACGGCCCCCATGCGACAAGGCGGCCAAAGGCTGCCGCAGGACTGCGGAGCGCAGCGACGCTGGGCCCGAAGGGCCGAAGGCCGACAGGCCTGAGCAAAGTAGGTCATCGTCAGGCTCCTAATACCAAAACCCCCAGCGGCTTCGCCGTTGGGGGTTTTTTATTTCTGGTTTGAGAGAAGTGATATACTGCTCCCAAACTACACCAAAGTTTCTGACGGGAGCCCTTCCAATGGCCGCAACTGATCATCTGGTCATTTTCGATACTACCCTCCGTGACGGCGAACAAAGCCCGGGCGCGACCATGAACAAGGCGGAAAAGCTCCGCATTGCCAAGGCCCTGGAGAAACTGCGTGTTGACGTAATAGAAGCGGGCTTTGCGATTGCCAGTCAGGGCGACTTCGATGCCGTAAAAACGATCGCAGAGACCATCACGGAGTCGACGGTATGTTCTCTGGCGAGAGCGCTGGACAGCGATATCGATCGTGCCGCCGAGGCCATCCGGCCGGCGGAGCGTGGCCGGATCCATACGTTTATCGCCACGTCGCCGATTCATATGAAGCATAAGCTCCAGATGGAACCCGATGAGGTGGTGGAACAGGCGGTCCGCGCCGTCAAGCGGGCCCGAAGCCATGTGGACGACGTGGAGTTCTCCTGTGAGGATGCCGGGCGTTCCGAACTGGACTTCCTGTGCCGAATCATCGAGGCCGCCATTGACGCCGGTGCCAGCACGATCAATATTCCCGATACCGTGGGTTACGCCATTCCGGAGCAGTTTGGTGAAACCATCCACCAGATCATGAACCGGGTACCCAACGCCGACAAGGCGATTTTCTCCGTGCACTGCCATAACGATCTGGGCCTTGCCGTAGCGAATTCGCTGGCTGCAGTGACCCGGGGAGCCCGGCAGGTTGAATGTACCATCAATGGCCTGGGTGAAAGGGCAGGCAACGCCGCCCTGGAAGAGATGGTCATGGCGGTTCGCACCCGCCAGGACCTGTTCAATATCGATACCCGGATTGATACCCAGCACATTGTCCCGGCTTCCCGGCTGGTATCGACCATTACCGGTTTTCCGGTTCAGCCGAACAAGGCCATCGTGGGTGCCAATGCCTTTGCCCATGAGTCCGGTATTCACCAGGATGGCGTGCTGAAGCACCGCGAGACCTATGAAATCATGCGGGCGCAGGACGTAGGCTGGCACACCAACAGTCTGGTACTGGGCAAACACTCCGGACGTAATGCGTTCCGCACGCGGCTGCTGGAGCTGGGCATCCAGTTCGAGACAGAAACCGAACTTAACGAGGCCTTTACCCGCTTCAAGGCTCTTGCCGACCTGAAGCACGAAATCTTTGATGAAGATCTGCAGGCCATCGCCAGCGATACCCGTCAGAAGGAAGAGGAAGGGCCATTCGGTCTGGTCTGCATGCAGGTCTGTTCGGAAACAGGCGTGGTGCCGAAGGCGAGTCTTACGCTGACTGTAGAGGGCAAGGAGCACAAGGTGGAAGCGGAAGGCAGCGGGCCGGTCGATGCCACCTTCAAGGCGATCGAGTCCCTGGTGGACTCTGGTTGTAACCTGCAGCTGTATTCGGTCAATGCTATTACCAGTGGCACAGATGCACAGGGGGAAGTTACAGTCCGCCTGGAACGGGGTGGCCGGATCGTGAATGGCGTAGGCGCCGACACCGATATCATTATTGCTTCAGCCAAGGCCTACATTGAAGCGCTGAACCTGATCAGTCGGGGCGGTATCCGTCAGCATCCCCAAGTGGCAGATGTTTAACCTGCGGGCACGGTGATGATCCAGACCGAAGCAGAGCGTCAGTTCTACCTGGGTGTTGCGGGGGTCCGGCTGTGGTATGCCCGTGCGCCCCTGCCCGGCGCGGCCCCAAGCCCGGAGTTCAGGTTTCCCGAACCGCCATTGGAGACCGCGGAGGGTGAGCCTCGGGTACCGCCGGAGCGGACTGCAGAGGTCGGTGCTGCAGTAACCGGAGCTTCTGCCGGTAAGAGTCCGAGCCCGTCCCGGGCGGTCAATCTGCAGTCGCTTATGGAGTCCGCGGCGCCAAAGCCACCCGGTGGAGAAGCGGCACCGCGATCCGTCCAATCCGAATCGGCGCCTGGATCCGAGGCGCCGGCGAGCATGTCCGACCGCTCGTCCGGTGGGTCCGAGGCGGTTCCGTTCCTGAAGAAGTTGAATCTCCGTCTGTGGCTCGGTGGACGGTTCGTCCTGGTATCGGATCTGTCCGGAGAGGCGAGCCTGCGACTTCAGGAGACCCTGGCCGAGAACATCCTGAAAAGCATGCGTGATCAGAACGCCCGGGAGCTGGGACCGGTGCTGTGGCCGGTATTCAATAATCCGTTGCTTCCCGGGAATCGGTTGCCTGACCTGGTCGAGGTGCTCAAAGGAGTACTCGCTCCGCTGGACGATCAACAGGTGATACTGCTGGGTGTGGCCGGTTCCGGAGAAGAGGCGGCCGGCAAGCACTGGTTTGCCGACGTGCTTGGGAAGGAGCCTGATCTGGTTTTTCCTCATACCCTGGCAGAGCTCGCCGGAAATCCGGAATTGAAGAAACAGCTTTGGCTCCGGCTCAAGCCGCTGATCTGATGCCCATGAATAACAGAGAAGCCTCCACCGAGTGCGGGGGCTATCAGCTCCCGGAAATTCGCCCTCTGGCCAGTTCAGACCTTCCGCGGGTGATGGATATCGAGCGCCAGGGCTATTCCCACCCCTGGAGCGAAGCTGTATTCCGAGACTGTTTCAAGGACAATTATCGCCTCTGGGCCTTGTTCAAAGAGGATTGCCTTATCGGCTACGCGGTGGTTGCGTATCTCGTGGACGAGGCCCATCTGCTGAACCTGTGTGTGCACCCGGGCAGCCGGGGTTGTGGTGCCGGCCGGCACCTGCTCAAGTACCTGATGGGGCAAGCCAGGCAAGATGGCATGGTTCAGATGCTGCTTGAGGTACGGGAGAGCAATCATTCCGCCGAGCGGCTCTACACCAGCGCCGGTTTCGAGGAAATCGGGCGGCGCCCCGGGTATTATCCTGCAGCCGACGGTCGTGAAGATGCGAGAGTTATGACGGTGTCACTGGATAAGTGATCACCACCGACGCTGTTCACGGGGCGGGTGCTTACGGCCTATAATACCGCGTTTTCAAAATCCTCTGATTTCGAGCTCTTATCACATTATGTCGACTCTTTCCCAGGAAGTGGCCAAGCGCCGTACTTTCGCCATTATCTCCCACCCGGATGCCGGTAAGACCACCATCACCGAGAAGGTTCTGCTCTTCGGGCAGGCACTCCAGAAGGCGGGGACCGTAAAGGGGAAGAAGTCCGGTCAGCACGCCAAGTCCGACTGGATGGAAATGGAGAAGGAGCGGGGAATCTCCGTAACCACCTCGGTAATGCAGTTTCCCTACGGTGGCAAACTGGTCAATCTGCTGGATACCCCGGGGCACGAGGATTTCTCGGAGGATACCTACCGGACCCTGACCGCCGTGGACTCCTGCTTGATGGTGATCGACAGTGCGAAGGGTGTCGAGGAGCGCACCATCAAGCTCATGGAGGTCACACGGCTGCGGGATACGCCGATCCTGACCTTTATGAACAAACTGGACCGCGACACCCGGGATCCGGTAGAGCTGATGGATGAAGTCGAAGAGGTGCTCAAGATTGCCTGTGCTCCCGTTACCTGGCCGATCGGTATGGGCAAGAACTTCAAGGGGGTGTATCACCTTCTGCGGGATGAGGTGGTGCTCTACCAGTCGGGGCAGGGCCACACCATTCAGGAGAAACGCATCATCAAGGGGCTGGATAACCCGGAGCTGGATGAGGTACTCGGCGCTTATGCCGCTGATCTGCGCGATGAGATCGAGCTGGTGAAGGGGGCGTCCCATGAGTTCGATCAGGAGGCTTTCCTGGCGGGTGAACTGACGCCGGTGTTCTTCGGCACGGCGTTGGGTAACTTTGGCGTCGATCACATGCTGGATGGTCTGGTGGAGTGGGCGCCCGAGCCCCAGCCGCGGGAGACTGACCAGCGCGTGGTCCAGCCCGCGGAAGAGGGCTTTTCCGGTTTCGTGTTCAAAATCCAGGCCAACATGGATCCCCTGCACCGTGACCGTATCGCTTTCCTGCGTATTGTCTCCGGCAAGTATTCCCAGGGGATGAAGGCCCGTCATGTCCGTATCGGCAAGGAAGTCCGGTTTGCCGACGCTCTGACCTTCATGGCCGGTGACCGTGAGCATGCCGACGAGGCCTTTGCCGGGGATATCATCGGCCTGCATAACCACGGCACCATCCAGCTGGGTGATACCTTCACCGCCGGCGAGGACATGAAGTTCACGGGAATTCCGAACTTCGCGCCGGAGCTGTTCCGCCGGATTCGTCTCAAAGACCCGCTCAAGGCAAAGCAGTTGCAGAAAGGTCTGATCCAGTTGTCGGAAGAGGGCGCTGTCCAGGTGTTCCGGCCGCTGAAAAACAACGATCTGATCGTGGGCGCGGTGGGTGTGCTCCAGTTTGACGTGGTGGTGGCTCGCCTGAAGAGCGAATACAAGGTGGACGCCGTCTACGAGCCCATCAACGTGGCCACGGCACGCTGGGTCGGGTGCGACGATGAACGCAAGCTGGACGAGTTCGAGCGCAAGAACAATGATTACCTGGCCCTCGATGGCAGTGATCGTCTCGCTTACATTGCGCCGACCATGGTCAACCTGAACCTGGCCCAGGAGCGTTACCCGGATATCCGTTTCCAGAAGACCCGGGAACACTGAAGCGGTGCCGGGCGGAGGCAAGCATGAGAATGATCGACGCCCATTGCCACTTTGATTTTCCCCGTTTTGACGGGGGGCGCGCGAAGGCGCTGGCCGATGCCCGGGCGCTCGGCGTTCTTGGGGCCGTTATCCCCGGGGTTCGCCGGCCAGACTGGTCCCGCGTTCGTCAGGTTGCCGATGCTCACCGGGAGCTCTGGTACTGCCTGGGTATTCATCCGTGGTTTGTAGGGGAACACAGGGACGAGGACCTCCAGGCATTGGAGGATCAGTTGTCAGCCCGGCCTGAGCGTTGTGTCGGTCTTGGCGAGTGCGGTTTGGATCGGCTTCATGGAACTCTGGATCAGCAGCAGCCCTGGTTCGAGCGCCAGGTGGCCATCGCCGCCCGGCTGAACCTGCCGTTGATCGTTCATTCAGTGAAAGCCCACGATGAGGTCCATGCGACGCTCCGGCGGGCGAACTGGTCGGGTCGGGCCCTGATCCATGGTTTCTCAGGCAGTTACCAGCAGGCTGCCAAACTGGTGGATCTGGGTTGCTATATCGGAATTGGCGGGGTGATCACCCATGACCGGGCCCGTAAGACCCGGGATACCGTTGCGCGACTCCCGGTGGATTGTCTCGTGCTGGAGACGGACGCACCGGACATGGCACCAGCGGGTGTGGAACCCGGGCAGAATTCCCCGGTCTATCTGCCCCGAATACTGGATGACCTGGCGATGCTCCGGGGCGTGGATGCGTCGGCCATTGCACCGCAGTTGCTCGCCAATGTCTGTTCGCTCTATGGCTGGAGCGAGGACGATCTGCCAGAATAAGGGAATAGCGAAACAGGGGCAGTCGGGGTTGGTTTTCCCTGTGGGTTCGAGTATACTTCGCGCCCTGGCTTTTCAAGGCGATGTCACTATCTCAGCCCCGAATAGTGTCAATGCCAACATTACAGGTGTGAACCTCCTCCGGATGCCTTGCAGTTACCGGTGGTGGTTTTTAACGTTTCTTTTATAGCGTTCAAGGCGGAATCAATGAAGACTCTGAGTGCGAAACCAGAAACAGTAAAACGTGACTGGTACGTTGTAGACGCAGCCGGCAAGACGCTGGGTCGTCTGTCAACCGAAATCGCCCGTCGTCTGCGGGGCAAGCATAAGCCTGAGTATACCCCTCACGTGGACACTGGCGACTACATCGTTGTAATCAATGCCAGCCAGGTGCAGGTTACCGGCAAGAAGGCATCTGCAAAGATGTACTACAGCCACACCGGCTTTCCGGGTGGAATCAAGTCCATCAATTTCGAGAAGCTGGTAGACAAGGCTCCCGAGCAAATCATCCAGAAGTCTGTCAAAGGCATGCTTCCGAAAGGCCCGCTCGGCCGCGCCATGTTCAAGAAGCTGAAAGTCTACGCCGGCGCTGAGCATCCCCATGCAGCCCAGCAGCCCAAAGAACTCGACATTTAACGGAAGGCGGATATGTCTGTAGCACAAAATTACGGTACTGGTCGCCGCAAGAACTCCACGGCTCGCGTCTTTATCAAGCCGGGTAGCGGTAACATCACTATCAACGGTCGCACCATCGAGCAGTTCTTCGGTCGTGAGACTCTGCGCATGATCGTTCGTCAGCCTCTGGTGGTTGCCGAGTCTACTGATCGTTTCGATATCAACATCACCGTCAAGGGTGGTGGTACCAGCGGCCAGGCCGGCGCTATTCGCCACGGCCTGACCCGCGCCCTGATGGATTACGACGAGACTCTGCGTCCGGCGCTGCGCAAAGCGGGTTACGTTACCCGTGACGCGCGTGAAGTCGAGCGTAAGAAGGTTGGTCTGCGCAAGGCGCGTAAGCGTCCGCAGTTCTCCAAGCGTTAATTCTGCTTTGCAGAATGCAAAAAACCCGGTCCGTTCTGGCCGGGTTTTTTTGTGTCCGGGCGATTTGCTATCAAATTGATCTGGAACAGGGAAGCGCCGCGCGCAGCGCCTTTCCGACTTGTAAGCCCATGGCAATTTCATTACCATTTGGGCGCTTATATTTTTGGGTTGTGAAGTCCTTTAAGATGCACATTGCCGGCTTTTGGGCGGGCTGTGACATCGCCTGATGGGAGAAAACCATAATGAGTAATGGCGACGTGAGCCAAGGCCGGCGCCGGTTCCTGATCGGCGCTACGTCCGTGGTGGGTGGAGTCGGCGTCGTCGGTGCAGCAGTTCCTTTCGTGGCATCCTGGAATCCCAGTGCCAAGGCGGAAGCAGCAGGTGCACCGGTAACCGTCAATATCAGCAAGATTGAACCAGGCCAGCAGATCACTGTTGAGTGGCGCGGTAAGCCTGTCTGGATCATCCGCCGCACTCCGGAAATGCTGGAAAACATCAAGAAGCTGAACGACGTGGTGAAAGACCCGCAGTCGGAAGCTCCCCAGCAGCCTCCGTATATCGAGGGCGCTCTCCGGGCAATCAAACCGGAGTTCGGTGTGTATGTCGGTCTGTGCACCCACCTGGGTTGTGTACCGTCCTATCGCCCGGAAGTGGCACCAGCGGATCTCGGCGAGAACTGGCTCGGTGGCCTTTTCTGTCCGTGTCACGGCTCCCGCTACGACCTGGCCGGACGGGTTTACGAAGCGCAGCCTGCTCCTCTGAATCTCGAGGTGCCGCCGTATCGTTTTGATGACGATGTGACCCTTACCGTTGGTCTTGACCCGGAGGCAGCGTAATGCAAAAACTCATTCAGTGGGTAGACGACCGTCTCCCGATCGTTGACGCCTGGAACAAACACCTGGCGAAGTATTACGCGCCGAAGAACTTTAACGTGTGGTACTTCTTCGGCTCTCTGGCCATGCTCGTACTGGTCAACCAGCTGGTGACCGGTATCTGGCTGACCATGAGCTACAACCCCTCGGCCGAGGGCGCTTTTGCTTCCGTCGAGTACATCATGCGCGATGTGGAGTGGGGCTGGCTGCTCCGTTATCTGCACTCTACCGGTGCCTCCGCCTTCTTCGTGGTCGTCTACCTCCACATGTTCCGCGGGCTGATGTATGGCTCTTACCAGAAGCCCCGTGAGCTGATCTGGATCTTCGGCATGCTGATTTACCTGGTGCTGATGGCCGAAGCGTTCATGGGTTACCTTCTGCCGTGGGGTCAGATGTCCTACTGGGGTGCCCAGGTAATCGTTAACCTGTTTGGTGCCATCCCGGTTATCGGTGAAGACCTGTCACTGTGGATCCGTGGCGACTACCTGATTTCCGGTATCACGCTGAACCGTTTCTTTGCCCTGCACGTGGTTGCCCTGCCGATCGTCCTGTTGGGCCTGGTTGTGCTTCATATCCTGGCGTTGCACGAGGTTGGTTCCAACAACCCTGACGGCATTGATATCAAGAAGAACAAGGACGAAAACGGCATCCCGAAGGATGGCATTCCGTTCCATCCGTACTACACCGTTCACGACCTGCTGGGCGTGGCTGTGTTCTTCTTTATTTTCTTCATCGTGGTGTTCTTCTTCCCGGAAATGGGCGGTCTCTTCCTTGAGAAGCCGAACTTCGAGCCGGCGAATGCCCTGAAGACCCCCGCGCACATCGCGCCTGTCTGGTACTTCACGCCGTTTTACGCCATGTTGCGTGCGGTAACCGTGGATCTGTTTGGCCTGCCGGCGAAGTTCTGGGGTGTGGTTGTCATGGGTGGTGCGATTGCCATCCTGTTCGTCCTGCCCTGGCTCGACCGTAGTCCGGTTCGTTCCATTCGATACAAGGGCTGGTTGAGCAAGATTGCTCTTGTGATCTTTGCGGTTAGCTTTGTGATCCTGGGCTACCTCGGCCTGGTTCCGGCAACAGAGGGGCGTACCACCGTGGCCCAGATCCTGACGGTGCTGTACTTCCTGTACTTCATTCTGATGCCGTTCTACACGCGCATGGAGAAAACCAAGCCAGTACCAGAGAGGGTGACAGGATAATGAGGAAGCTGATTTTTGGTCTCGTTTTCGCAGTCCTGCCGGCCCTCGGGCTGGCAGCCGGCGGTGCGGTTCCGCTCGACCATATCGAGACGGACCACACCAACAAGGAATCCCTGCAGCGGGGTGTGGCCCTGTTCACCAACTACTGCATGGGCTGCCACTCCATGGAATACGCCCGCTACAAGCGCGTGGCGGAAGATCTCGAGATTCCCGTGGAACTGTACGAGGAGAACCTGATCTTCACCGGCGCCAAGATTGGCGAGCTGATGAAGAACTCCATGAGCAAGGATATGGCGGCAGGCTGGTTCGGTGCGCCGCCGCCCGATCTGACTCTGGAGACCCGTCTCCGTGGTGAGTCCTGGGTGTATTCTTACCTGCGTGGCTTCTACAAGGATGAAACCCGCCCGCTGGGTGTGAATAACATCGTCTTCCCGAACGTGGGTATGCCGCATGTGTTGGTTGATCTTCAGGGCCTGTGTGCCGTAGAGCCGAAAGTGGGCGTCGAGGCCTCGGTTGAACCGCTCAGTGGCAACATCAATAACGGTGATCTGTGCCCGCAGTACGCAAGCGAGGGGTCCATGTCCGAGGCGGAGTTCAGCCAGGCCATGTACGACCTGACCAACTTCATGTCTTATATGGCTGATCCGGTCAGAGTGGAGCGTGAGCGCCTGGGTATCTTTGTACTGATCTTCGTGGCGATCTTCTTCATCTTTGCGTACCTGCTCAATCGTGAGTACTGGAAGGACGTACACTGAGAAATAGGGTATAATCCCGTTTCCTGAATTCCAGCGGGCTCTTCTGGGCCCGCTGGATTTTTGCGTTTCTTCAGGGTTATTTCGGTTTGTTTACTCGTGAGGTAGTTCTATGGGCGTTGTGACCAAGCGGTCATCAATGACGTTTTTCTCTGATCCGGCCAGTCATTACAGTCACCGGGTGCGTATTGTCCTGGCAGAGAAGGGTGTTACCGTTGATATTGTGGATGTGGATCCGGACAACCCGCCGGCGGAGTTGGCCGACCTGAATCCGTACAACGCCCTGCCGACGCTGGTCGATCGGGATCTGGTGCTCTATGAGCCCAACATCATGATGGAGTATCTGGACGAGCGCTTCCCGCATCCGCCCCTGCTACCGGTCTACCCTGTAGCCCGGGCCAACAGTCGCCTGATGATCCACCGGATCCAGAAGGACTGGTGCGGCCTGGTTGACCAGATTCTCGCCCAGCCCAACGCCAAGGCTTCCGAGGCTGCCCGCAAGGAGCTGCGTGAGAGTCTGCTGGCAACGGCCCCGCTGTTTGGCGAAATGCCGTTTTTCCTCTCCGAGGAATTCACCATCGTCGATTGTTGTATTGCTCCGATCCTCTGGCGCCTGCCGGCGTTGGGCATCGAGCTGGATGAAAAGCAGGCGAAACCGATCCAGAAATACATGGAGAGCATCTTTGCTCGCGAGGGCTTCAAGGCGAGCCTGTCTGATCTGGAAGAAGACATTCGCAGCTGATTTTCGGTTAACCCGGCTAACGGGGCAGGAGTAGGTAGTGCCTGACAACAAAATCGCCATGACGTCCAGTCGACCGTACCTTGTGCGGGCCTTCAACGAGTGGATTCTGGATAATGACTGTACCCCATACATCGTCGTTGATGCCGGTGTTCAGGGGGTGCAGGTGCCCACGGAACATGTGGCCAATGGTCAGATCGTCCTGAACATCAGTCCGGGTGCTGTTCGTGGGCTTGTCGTTGGCAACGGCGCATTGGAATTCAGCGCCCGTTTCGGGGGCGTGCCGATGCAGGTCTTTATCCCGCTCCAGGCGGTGATGGCGATCTATGCCAAGGAGAACGGTGAAGGCATGGTGTTTGGTAGTGAGCCCGGAACCCCTGATCCGGATGGTCCCGGTGATGGCGACGAAGGGCCTTCCCGGGGTGGGCCGGAGGATCGTCCTTCAGGCAGGCCAACCCTGAAAGTGGTGAAGTGAAGTCCTGTTTCTCGTTCTCTCCAGAAAGCCAGCGCCAGCTGGCTTTTTTTATCCGCCAAACAGCTTCCCGTCTACCAGGCGGCAAAGCGTGTTGATAATGAGCAGGAGCAGCGGGGTTGCATCGGCCGGGTCCAGATTGTTCAGGGCAATCTCATGGTCTTCGGGGTGAAGCAGTGAGGTGATGTCCGATTTTTCCCGCGCACTGAGAACCACCACCTGCATTTCCCGATCGTGAGCCGCCTGTATCGCCTGTATCAAATTGGCCTTGTGTCCATCATCCACCACGACGAAGAGCAGGTCTCCTGGCTTGCCGATCGCTCGAACCTGCCGCGAGAAGGTGTCATTGAACCGGTTGTCCCGACAAATCGCAGAGTAGGTGGTTGCATCTGCGCCGAGGTTGATCGCGGGCAGGGCGGGCCGATCCTGTTCGAGGCGGTTTAGCAGGGCGGTGCAGAAATACTGGGCCAGGATATTGGCGTTGCCATTGGCGCAGGTAATGAGCTTGCCGTCCTGAAGCAAGGTGTTCACAAACGCGTCAGCGGCGGGCTCAATCTGCGGCGCTACGGTTGTAGCCGCCTCTGCGGTATGTTCCATGTGCGTGGCGAACCACTGGCTGATTTGCTGTTCGGTAGTGTCCATTGCGTGTCTTACTCTGCCTGGATGGCGTTCCTGATCCATTGTATCCGGTATTTGCTGGTGGTCCCCGGTATTATGCCTATTACATCAATCCTGCTACAGGCGTTCCAGAGGCCGTGTCGGTGCAGGTAAAAGGAAACGGCCCTGATCAGCTTGCGCTGTTTGCCGTAGGTGATCGATCCGGCCGGATCGGTCAGGCTGCCGCTTCCCCGGAAGCGGACTTCAAAGAACACCAGCGTATCCCCGTCCTTACCGATGAGGTCGATCTCTCCGCCCCGGTTGTAGACATTCCTCTCGATAATGGTGACACCACGGCTGCGCAGGTATCGGGCCGCGACACCTTCATAGTGGTTGCCGAGTTCTCGTTTGCCGTCCATGGCCAGGGTCTGCGTCTGGTTCAGATGGTGCCCGGTTGGCGCGCTTCGCCGGCCTCTTGTTCCTCGGGCGCAGGCTGTCTTTCAGGCAACAGTTCCGGCTTGCCGTTGACGAACTGGGCCCAGAGCTGGTTCCGGTGAATGCTGCCCTGGCGCGTCATGGTCAGGACGCCGGTCTGGCCCTCAATCGAGGCGGTATCCAGTTGACGCAGCAGAGGCAGGCGCTTGCTCAGCTGCCAGGCGTCTGCGCCCATGGCAAACAGTCGTCCGAGCTGGCCCTGCGTGCCTTTCAGATGCTCCCTGGCCTGGGCCCGGAGTTCGTTGTTTTCACCCAGTACCCAGGGAATGTCCGTGAAGATGACGTCGTTCAGGTCGCGATCACGGGCCGGGTTGGGGCTGCCTCCATATACAATCGAGGGGGAATACACGGGCAGGTCGCCGCCGAAGTAAAAAGCGAACAGGGGCTTGAACTGGCGGGCGACAGTAGGCTCAGCCACCAGGACGATTGCATCCGCATCCTGACGCCGACGCGCTTCGAACTCCACATCGATGCCAATGGTGCGCTCAACCTGGATGGCCCGGTTGCGGGAAACCGTGATGCCGAGGAGGTCGGCGGTCACGGTGCGCAGATTGTCCTCCGGGAAAAAGCGCTCGATATCCAATGCCACCCCATTGCGCTCCTGCAGCCGCGACAACAGTGCACGTTCCACCCGGTCACCCCACTCGCCCTGGGGGATCAGGATCAGCACATGATCAAGCTTTTCAGCCACGAGGCGATCTGCAATCTGGCGAGCCTCGTCCTCCGCGGAGAGGCCATACTGGTACAGGCCGTCCGGTGGTGTTGCGCCTTCCGGCAAGTAATTCAGACCAAGCGCCGGAACAGGCAGGGTGGTCATGTCGGCGAGTTCGGTCAGTGATTCTTTCTCCAGGGGGCCGACGATAAGATCAAAGCCTCCGGATGAGAGTTCGTTGTACAGCTGGCCGAAATTCTCACCTGAAGTGTTGATCACCCGGATATCGGTCTTGCTGCGGTCGGCCGACTGATCCAGGTAATAGGCAGAGAGGAAGCCGTCCCTGATGGCCTTTCCGGCACTTGCAAACGGGCCCTCAAGGGGGAGTGCCAGGGCGATCTTCTCCGGACGGCTGGCTGCGAGTGTGGCAATCAGCTGCAACTCCGATGGCGGAACCTGAGCTGCGGGGTGTCCGGGCCAGTTGTTCTGCCAGCGACGCACGATGCGCCCCTGGTCATCGAGGCTGACACCCGGCTCACGGACCAGGGCGGCCAGCTCGAGCCATCCCTGGTTCTCATAACCGATGGCCTTCGCGCTCGCATCGGCCAACTCCTGATCCGAGAGACTGTTGAGAAGCTGCCAGATCCGATCGTGCAGTTGCTGGACGTCAGCATCGGGATCAGTCTGGGCCAGCAGCATCAGGGTCATCGCCGCACCTACCCGGTCGCCCGCGAGTTCCTGGGTCCGGGTCTGGAGGTCTGCCGCGTTGGCCAGCTGTTCAGGCGAATAGTCAATGAATGCTTCGGAAGCGAGTCCGTCAGTTATGGCCCGGGCCCAGTCACTGTCCTTCAGGGCGGTGGCGCTTGTCATTGCCAGGAGGCGTTTTTCAAGTTCCAGCTCCGGGACCGGCTGGTCGAGCTGTGAGCTTTGGAGTATGGTGCGTGCGTCCTCGTGTCGGCCCTGGTCCTGGAAGCGGCTGGCGATTCTCAGCAGGTATTCTTGCGCCGTCGTCCGGTTATCTTCGCCTGCGGCAAGCTCAAGAGCTTCGTTCGGGGTCTGGGCTACGTGGGAGGCCAGGTTCACGCTGGCGCACCCGGACAGCAGCAGGAACGCAAACAGGAAACTGGCCAGGGCACACTGATTGATAGACTTCTTGATCATGACAAGCTTGACTCACTCCGGATGATTGGGCTTGTGACGCCGCATTAACGGTGGCAAGTTTAACAGCTCCGGGGGCAATTCACATGACCGGGCTGTCATGGTCGGGGCCAAAACAGCTAAAGGGTGCACAGATTGACTAAAGAAACGGCGGGTGTTGTCAGAGAGAGTGGGCAGGCAGGTGGTGGGCCGGGCACCCTGTACATCGTGGCGACGCCTATCGGCAACCTTGAGGATCTGTCCCCGCGGGCAGAGAAGGTGCTGTCTTCCGTGGCGGTGGTTGCAGCGGAAGATACCCGCCACAGTGGTCGGCTGCTGCAGCACCTGGGCCTTCGTAAGCCGATGATCGCACTGCATGAGCATAATGAGCGTGAGAGGGTCGAGCGCGTGCTCAACGAGTTGCAGGCGGGCAAGGATCTGGCCCTGATTTCCGATGCCGGTACACCGCTTATTTCCGATCCGGGGTACATTGTGGTTCGGGAGGCGAGGGCGCTCGGAATCCGGGTCAGCCCGATTCCCGGAGCCTGCGCCCTGGTGACTGCACTGAGTGCGGCCGGGTTGCCCACGGACCGTTTTCTCTTCGCGGGTTTTCTTCCTGCCAAGCGCAACGGCAGAAAGGCGGCACTTGAATCCCTGAAGCGCGAGCAGGCGACGCTGGTGTTTTACGAATCGCCCCACCGGATCCTGGACACTCTGGCAGACATGGTGGAGGTGCTGGGTAGCGGGCGTGAGCTGGTCCTCGGTCGTGAGCTGACCAAAACCTTCGAGACGTTTTACAGTGGCCGGGCCGAGGCCGTGCTGGACGAATTGCAGTCCGATCCCCACGGCACCCGGGGAGAATTTGTGGTGGTCGTGCGCGGCGCAGAGTCGTCTGGTGACGCCGCGGGCGAGTCCGGACTGGATGTGGACAAGCTGTTGGCGCTGCTCCTGGCCGAGCTCCCGGTAAAGAAAGCGGCAAGGATTGTTGCCGAGCTCACCGGTGGATCCAAGAATGAATTGTATCAGCGGGCGCTCGGGCTCAAGGAGCGTTGACCGGTCGGAGAGGTTTTCCTTGCAAGCCGGAAGGTGCCGGAGTATTGTCACGCCCGAGCTCGCCAGACAGTCGCCGCCGGTCCGCCGGGGGAGGAAAGTCCGGGCTCCGCAGGGCAAGGTGCCAGGTAACGCCTGGGCGGCGCGAGCCGACGGAAAGTGCAACAGAAAGTATACCGCCTAAGCGCCTTCGGGCGCCGGTAAGGGTGAAATGGTGCGGTAAGAGCGCACCGCGTGGCTGGCAACAGTCCACGGCGATGGTAAACCCCACCTGGAGCAAGACCAAATAGGAATCCAATGGCGTGGCCCGCGCTGGATTCGGGTAGGTTGCTTGAGGCCTGTGGTGACGCAGGCCCTAGATGAATGACTGTCCACGACAGAACCCGGCTTATCGGCGAGCTCTCCTTTCCTTTCTGTGAAGTGTGCAATTCTCAAATCTGGTTCTTTATAGCCAAAAAATCTTAGACCTAACTTGCCATCTTCAGAACTTTCCGCAGGTGTTTGATTTCCTTTTGTTTCTTTTCCGTAATCTCGCCTTTCAGCCAAGCCATCGCTCGTAACCTCTTGTCATAAAAGGAACTTTTGCACGACCGACGCTATTTGCGGCGCTTGCATTGTGTAATGCGTGTTTCTATAGTGTGCAGAAGTGGGAAAAAGTGGTTTCTAGTGGTTTTTTGTGGTTTTCAGCTATCCCGAGACAGTGTGAATGAGCAATTTTCTGGGCAGTCATGCCATCAACATGGATGCGAAGGGTCGCCTGGCGATCCCCGCCAAGGTCCGCGAGGAACTCTCGCAGATCTGTGGTGGTCGCATCGTGGTGACGGCTAATGCCGACGAGGAGCGCTGTCTTCTGGTGTATCCGGAGCCGGAGTGGGAAAACCTGCGTCCTCAGATCGAAGCCCTGCCCAACATGAACAAGGCCGCCAGGCGGCTGCAGCGGTTGTTGCTTGGTAACGCCGCGCCTATGGAGCTGGATTCCGCGGGTCGTATCCTGATCCCGCCCACACTTCGAAGCTACGCCCATCTGGAGAAGAAGCTCATGCTCATCGGGCAGGGCAAAAAACTGGAGCTGTGGAGCGAAGAGCGCTGGTTCGCATGGCTCGATGAGTCTTCAGGCGACGACGATATGCCGCCGGAAATGGAGGCGTTGTCACTATGACTTCCGAACGCAACCAGAAGGACGGAGCAGGCTACGCCCACCGCTCGGTTCTTCTGGATTCGGCGGTCGATTACCTCGTTGTTGACCCCGATGGCAAATACGTGGACGGCACTTTCGGCCGCGGTGGCCACAGCCGGCTGATCCTTGAGCGCCTGGGTCCCGGCGGGCATCTGCTGGGTTTCGACAAGGACCCCGAGGCAATCCGGGCCGCCGAATCCCTGGCGGCCGAAGATCCTCGCTTTTCCTGGTTTCACGGCTCCTTCGCCGAACTGGCTCTCGCCATGGCGAGGCGCGACTGGGATGAAATTGATGGTCTCCTGCTGGATCTCGGTGTGTCTTCTCCGCAACTTGATGATCCGTCGCGGGGCTTCAGCTTCATGCGCGACGGGCCCCTGGATATGCGAATGAATCCACATCAGTCGCCCAGTGCGGCTGAGTGGCTGGCCAGGGCGGAAGAGCAGGAAATCGCAAATGTTATCTGGCGATACGGCGAGGAGAGATTTTCCCGCCGTATCGCCCGTCTCGTTGTGGAGCGCCGTCAGGAGGCTCCGATCGAGACCACGCGGCAGTTGGCCGAACTGGTCAGCGAGGCCGTGCCAAAGAAGGAAAAGCACAAGCACCCGGCGACCCGCACTTTTCAGGCAATCCGCATCTTTATCAACAGGGAGCTGGAGGATCTGGAGCTTTGTTTGCAGGCGGCGGCGGAGCGGCTGGCCCCCGGCGGCAGGCTGGTGGTGATCAGTTTCCATTCCCTGGAAGACCGGTTGGTGAAGCGGTTCATGCGGGATCTGGCGCGGGGGCCGAAGTTGCCAAGAGGAATACCGGTTACCGCCGACCAGGAGCAGTCAGCCTTTCGTCTGGTGGGCAAGGCCAGTAAGGCCGGTGCCGAGGAAATCAGCGACAACGTCAGGGCCCGCAGTGCAGTAATGCGGGTACTCGAGAGAATAAACAGAACCGATAAAACGCAGGGGAGCGCGTGACCATGGGCGCGGTAGCCATAGAACAACCGGCCAAGACGGCCAGGCTCAATAAGCAGAAGGTTCGCGATGGCGTCGCCACCGCGGTGCGCATTTCACAACAGGTTTTCGACGCTACCCGCCAGAAGCGGGTGTTGGTTTCTCTTGGGTTGATGGCGGTGCTGGTTGCATCCTCCATTGGTGTGGTGGTCAGCGCCCATGAGAACAGGGAACTGTTCAATACCCTGTCGCAATTGCAGGCGCAGCGTGACCAGTACCAGCGAGAGTGGAGTCAGTTGCTGCTCGAGCAGAGTGCGCTCAGTGCCCACGGGCGGGTGGAAGGTCTGGCATCGGAACGCCTCGGGATGGTTGTGCCAGGCCGTGAAGATATTGTGCTGGTACCGCTGATGTCTCCGGTATCGGACCGGTAATCCGATAACAACAACATTCAAAAACGTCAGGGTGATCGATTTGTCCGGACAGGGAACACAGACAACATGGGGCCAACGCGTGGCTGCCGGGCTGAAAGCCTGGCGGTTCGGCACCGTGCTGGGTGTGTTTCTGCTGGTGGTGGCTGCCCTGGCGTGGCGCTTGGTGGATCTGCATGTAGTGGATAATGAGTTCCTGCGCAAGCAGGGGGATGTCCGCACTATCCGGGTCGAGACTATCGACGCCCATCGTGGTGTGATCAGTGACCGCCACGGTGAGCCCCTGGCGGTCAGCACTCCGGTCCAGACCATCTGGGCCAATCCGTCCGAAGCCGATCCGGATGAGCCACGGCTGACCAACCTGGCCCGCATGCTCGACATCAGCGAAGGTCGGCTGCGCGAGCGTCTCCGGGATTACGCCGGTCGGGAATTCATCTATCTGCGGCGCAAGGTTCAGCCCGCCCTTGCCCGGGAAGCCATGGCACTTGATATCAATGGCATCTACAGCCGCCAGGAGTACCGTCGTTACTATCCTGCTGGCGAGGTGACCGCCCATGTCGTCGGTTTTACCAACATTGACGAGCAGGGGCAGGAAGGAATTGAGCTTGCCTACAACGATTGGCTCTCAGGGGAGCCGGGGCGTAAGCGGGTACTCAAGGACAATCGTGGGCGGGTCATCAAGGATCTCACCCTGATCCGGGATGCCCAGCCGGGGCACCAGCTCGAGCTGAGCCTGGACCTGCGCCTGCAATACCTGGCCTACCGTGAGCTGAAGGCTGTAGTCACTGCCCATGAGGCTCGCGGGGGTACCCTGGTCATGCTGGACGTGGATACCGGTGAAATTCTGGCGATGGTCAATCAGGGGTCCTACAACCCCAATGATCGAAGCCAGCTGGCGGCGGAAAATCTGCGCAACAAGGCCATCACCGATCTGTTCGAGCCCGGTTCCACCATGAAGCCAATCACCGTGGCGGCGGCGCTGGAATCCGGCCTGTACTCAGCTGACGATACCGTTGACACCTCGCCCGGCTTTCGCCGCTTTGGGCGTTTTACCATCCGTGACCATCGCAATTACGGCGTGCTGGACCTGACGGGCATAATTGTGAAATCCAGTAACGTGGGCATAAGCAAGATTGCTTCGGAAATTGGTGGTGATGTGATTCGTGATCTCTACAGCCGTCTGGGGCTCGGCCAGCCGACCGGGGTCGGTTTCCCGGGTGAGGCGGTCGGTGTGTTGCCGGCCCCGCCCAAGTGGCGTCCCGTTGAAGAAGCCACGCTCTCTTATGGCTACGGCATGAGCGTGAATGCCCTGCAACTGGCTCAGGCATACATGGTTCTGGCCAATGGCGGCATCCGGTATCCATTGAGCCTGTTGAAAGCCGATGAGCCGCCGCGGGGTCAGCGAGTTCTGTCTGAGGGCGTCGCGCACGAGGTTCGGCAAATGCTGGGGCAGGTGGTTGAGAAGGGCACCGGTACCCGCGCCCAGCCCGGCTTTTATACTGCGGGCGGCAAGACAGGAACTGTTCACCTGGTTGGCGCTCAAGGCTATGAGGACAGCCAATACAAGGCGATTTTTGCCGGTATGGCACCGATTGACAATCCGAGAATCGTTACCGTTGTGGCCGTTGATGCGCCGCAGTCCGGAGAATATTACGGCGGTGAAGTAGCCGCCCCGGTATTCGCCCGTGTGATGAGTGACGCACTGCGACTGCTGAATGTGAAGCCTGAACTGGAAGTCAGCGGCTCGCCTGGCGAGTCCCGGACGACCGGGAAGCGAGGTTAGACCTATGTGCATCGCATCTCTCAGCACCCTGTTGCATGGCATTGTTGAGGTGCCATCGGTATTCGATGTCACCATTCACGGACTGAAGACTGACAGCCGGGAGGTCAAATCCGGTGACGCCTTCATTGCTCTGGCCGGGGCGCAAACGCCGGCAGATTTTTACGTTGACAAGGCCATCGCGGCCGGGGCGACTGTGGTTTTGCTGGAGTCGGCTGCGGCGGGCGAATGTGCCGAACATCATGGCGCACTGATCGTTCCGGTGGTCGGGTTGCGGGAGCAGCTCGGTCGCCTGGCTGACCGGTTTTTCGAGCATCCGTCGCAACGATTACGGCTGGTCGGCGTCACGGGTACCAATGGCAAGACCTCGGTCTCCCAATACATTGCGCGCCTGTTGAAAGATACCGGAACGCCTTGTGGCGTCATCGGTACCCTGGGCTATGGCATGCCGGATGCGCTTCAGCCGGCGACGCACACCACGCCGGACGTTGTGCAGGTCAACCGCGTGCTCTACCGGGTCCTTGCCCAGGGAGCGCGGGCTGCTGCCATGGAAGTCTCCTCACATGCGCTTGATCAGGGCCGGGTGGACAATCTCACCATGACCGGTGCCGTGTTCACCAACCTGACCCGGGATCACCTGGATTATCACGGGTCGATGGAAGCCTACGGAGAAGCAAAGGCAAAGCTGTTTGAACGCGAGGAGCTGCACTTTGCCGTGATCAATTTTGACGATCCGTTCGGGCGTCAGCTGTATGGCCAGCTTGAGGGCAAGTGTGATCGGGTCCGGTATAGCCTGCACGAGGCCCAGACCGAACTCTGGCTGAAGGAGTTCAGTCCGACGGATGAGGGCTTTGAAGCGTCGATCGATGGGCAATGGGGCGGTTTTGACATCCGGGTTCCACTGATGGGCAGCTTTAACGCCAGCAATGTCCTGGCGGCAATGGCGACGGTACTGACGCTCGGCGTCCCGGTAGACCGGGTTCGCGAGGCTGTTGCCCGCCTGATACCGCCACCGGGAAGGTTGGAGCGGTTCACTGGCTCCCGGGGTGTCCGAGTGGTGGTGGATTACGCCCATACGCCGGATGCCCTGGCCAATGCCTTGTCGGCCCTGCGCCCCCATGTGTCTGGACGGCTGATCTGTCTGTTTGGTTGTGGCGGTGACCGGGATTCCGGAAAGCGCCCGGAGATGGCGCGGGAAGCCGAGCAACTGGCGGATGTTGTGATTGTGACGGACGACAATCCCCGTAGCGAGAGTCCGAAAGCAATCGTTCAGGACATCATGGCCGGGTTTGTTCATCCCGATCGGGTGACCGTGATTCATGATCGGGCCGAGGCCATTCAGAGTGCGATTGCCGGGGCAACGCCAGACGATCTGGTGCTGGTTGCAGGCAAGGGCCACGAAGCCTATCAGGAAGTCGCAGGCCAGAAACTGCCCTTCAGCGATACCGAGCAGGTCAAGCATTGCCTGAACCTCAATGGAGGTGTGGCATGATGCGCGCCTTTTCGCTGGCCGAGGCCCGGGACTGGACCGGAGCCGGGTGCGCCGGGCAGGCTCTGGAGTCTGTCCGGTTCAGCGGGGTCTCTACCGACACGCGAACGCTGGCGAAAGGCGATCTGTTTGTCGCCCTGCGCGGCGAGAATTTTGACGGTCACCGTTTCCTGGCTGTGGCGCAGGAGGCCGGTGCGGTGGCCGTTGTGGTGGACACCGAGGATGGCAGTATCTCCATCCCGCAACTGGTCGTGAAAGACACGGTGCAGGCATTGGCTCGTCTCGCCGAGGGCAACCGGAAGGAGAGCCCGGTGCAGCTGGTTGCGGTCACCGGCAGCAGTGGCAAGACCACGGTTCGGGAAATGACTGCCGCGGTGCTTTCACGCATGGGGCCAACTCTGGCCACCGAGGGGAATCTGAACAATCACATAGGTGTGCCGCTTACCTTGTTCCGTCTGGCCCCGGAACATCGCTTTGCGGCGATTGAGCTGGGCGCCAGTGGTCTGGGTGAGATCGCCCATACGGTGGCGGTAGCCCGGCCCCGGGTGGTGATCCTGACCAACGCCGGTCAGGCCCATCTGGAAGGTTTCGGGAGTTACGAGAATATCGTCCGGGCCAAGGGTGAAATTATTGATGGGGTCGCCGAGGGTGGCCTGGTGGTTCTGAACCGCGACGATCCTGCCTTCGATCAATGGCTGGCGCGGGCCGGTGAACGCCGGGTTGTCAGTGTAAGCCGCCTGGGTCACCCGGGTGCGGATTACCAGATCAAGAAGGCCTCAGTGGCCGGCGCAGGGCAGCGGCTAACGGTGACTGGCCCCGACGGCTGGTCCTGCACGCTGAGCCTTTCTTTTCCGGGGGAGCATAACCGGAGCAATGCGCTGATGGCGATTGCAGCAACCCGGGAGTTGGGCGCCACCGATCAGCAGCTGGAGGAGGGCCTCGCCGGGCTCAGTTCAGTCAAGGGACGCCTGCAGGTACTTCAGCTGGATCGGGGGTTGACCCTGATTGACGACAGTTACAACGCCAATCCGGCGTCTATGAAAGCCGCAGTGGCTGTACTCGCCGAACGGGCCGGGCAGCGGCTGGCGGTCTTTGGCGCCATGGCCGAGCTGGGGCCGGCGGCCCGTGCCCTGCATGCCGAGGTGGGTGCCGCCGCAAAGGAAAGGGGTATCGAGCGCCTGTTGGTAGTCGGGCCCGGTTGTGAGGGTTATGTAGATGGATTCGGCCCGGAAACCGAACAGTTTCCGAGCCACGAGGAGGCAGTAAACGCCATCGTCAGTAACCTGGATTCTGACACCACCGTTCTGGTGAAGGGTTCTCGCAGTTCCGCCATGGATCGCGTGGTGGAGGGAATTAAAAAGAAGGTGAATAACTAATGCTGCTCTGGCTGACAGAGGTTCTATCACAATATTTTTCCGAACTGACGGTGTTTCAGTACCTGACGCTGCGCGCGATTCTGGGGATTCTGACTGCACTGCTGATCTCCCTGATTATCGGTCCGATGATGATCCGCAAACTCAGCCAGTACCAGATCGGTCAGGCGGTGCGGGATGACGGCCCCCAGACTCACCTCAGCAAGGCCGGCACTCCGACTATGGGCGGTGCGCTCATACTGGTGGCAATTGCCATCAGTACCTTGCTGTGGGCGGACCTGACCAACCGTTACGTGTGGATCACGCTGCTGGTTACCATGCTGTTTGGTGCCATCGGCTGGGTGGATGACTATCGCAAGGTGGTGGAGCGTAATCCGCGGGGACTGCCGGCGAAATGGAAATACTTCTGGCAGTCGGTGATCGGTGCCGGTGCGGCGATATTCCTGTATTTCAGCTCTGCGCTGCCCCAGGAAACCTCGTTGTACCTGCCGTTCGTGAAGAACGTATCGCTGACCCTCGGGCCGGTGTTGTTCATTCTGCTCAGCTATTTCGTGATCGTGGGCAGCAGTAACGCGGTGAACCTGACCGACGGCCTCGATGGCCTGGCCATCATGCCGACGGTCATGGTAGCCGGTGCCCTGGCGGTTTTCGCCTATGTCTCAGGGCATGCGCAGTTTGCCAATTACCTGCTGATCCCCCATCTGCCGGGCACCGGCGAACTGATCATCTTCTGCGGTTCCCTGGTGGGGGCCGGTCTGGGATTCCTGTGGTTCAACACCTATCCGGCGCAGGTTTTCATGGGCGACGTGGGGGCACTGGCCCTGGGCGCTGCCCTCGGCGTGGTGGCGGTCATCGTGCGCCAGGAAATCGTGCTGTTCATTATGGGCGGAGTCTTCGTGATGGAGACAGTTTCGGTGATTCTGCAGGTAGCCTCGTTCCGCCTGACAGGGCGCCGGATCTTCCGGATGGCGCCGCTGCATCATCATTTTGAACTGAAAGGCTGGCCGGAACCCCGCGTAATCGTGCGGTTCTGGGTGGTTACTGTGGTACTGGTCCTGATTGGCCTGGCCAGTCTGAAGATACGATAAGGGTATTGCTACGGCTATGAGTGTCATTGTTTCGGATCGTCGCACATTGGTGGTAGGGCTCGGCAAGACCGGGCTTTCCTGCGTGCGTTATCTGTCCGAACAGGGCCGGGAGGTCGCAGTGGCGGATAGCCGCATGGTGCCGCCCGGTCTGGACGAATTGCGCTCGAACTGGCCCGAGGTTCCGGTTCACCTTGGAGGCTTCGATGCCGGATTGTTCGCCGGATTCAATGAGTTGGTGGTCAGTCCGGGTATCAGTATCGCGGAACCGGCCATAGCCGCTGCGGCCGAGCAGGGAGCCCGGATCCGGGGCGACATTGACCTGTTTGCGGAGGCTGCCGATGCGCCGATCATCGCCATTACAGGATCGAACGGCAAAACCACCGTCACTACCCTGGTGGCCGAGATGGCCCGGGCTGCCGGCCGCAAGGTGGAGGTCGGAGGCAATATCGGGACTCCGGCCCTGGATCTGCTGGGACGTGGCGCCGATCTCTATGTGCTGGAGCTGTCCAGTTTCCAGTTGGAGACCACGGACGAGCTGAATGCCCTGGCTGCGACGGTGCTGAATGTCAGCGATGACCACATGGATCGTTATCCGAACAAGATGGCCTATTTCCAGGCCAAACAGCGGATTTTCCGGGGCGCGAAGAACGCCATCGTCAACCTGGACGATGCCCTGAGCACGCCGATGGCCCGCGATACGCTGCGGTTCCTGTGTTTCGGCTTTCATCGGGTAAATCCGGATACCTTCAGCACCAGGGATGACGATCAGGGCACCTGGATCACGTTCGGATTCGACAACCTGATTTTGACCAGTGAACTCCGGCTTCTCGGCCGTCACAACGTCAGCAATGTCATGGCGGCGCTGGCACTTGGACACGCCGCGGGCTTCCCGATGGATGTGATGCTCGAGGTGGCCCGGGAGTTTCGCGGCCTGCCGCACCGCTGCGAATTCGTCCGCACCCTGGAGGGCGTCGATTACATCAACGACTCCAAGGGCACCAACGTGGGCGCTACCGTGGCAGCTATCGAAAGCCTCGCCCCGGAGCAAGGAAAAGTGGTGCTGATCGCCGGTGGGGATGGCAAGGGCGCCGATTTTTCGCCCCTTGAGGCGCCCGCTACCCTGTATTGCCGGGCGGTCGTGCTGATCGGCACCGATGCGGACCGGATTGCCGAGGCCGTTGGCAGCGGAATTCAGACCGTTCGTGCCGGCTCGCTGGCCGAAGCCGTCGCGGTTGCCCGGGAAGCTGCCTTGCCGGGGGACCGGGTGCTGCTGTCACCCGCATGCGCCAGCTTTGACATGTTCCGCGATTATCAGGATCGCGGCGACCAGTTTCGCGATCTGGTGGAGGCCCTGTGATGTCAGCCGGAATCAGCCTCCCGAACCGTAGCCACTGGCTGGCCGAGATCCAGCCTCTGCCGGTGCTGGTGCTTTGTGCGGCGTCGTTGATGGTAATCGGCGTGGTGATGATCTCCTCTGCGTCCATGGACATGGCAGCGGAAACCGCAGGCAGCAGTTACCACTATGTGATTCGCCAGTTGCTGTTCGCAGCCATGGGGTGTGTTCTGGCATTGGTGTCGGTCAACGTGCCGGTAGCCTGGTGGGAACGCAGTGGCTGGTTGCTGCTGGGGATCGGACTGTTGGTGCTGGTCCTGGTACTGACCCCTCTGGGACGCACTGTTAACGGTTCCACCCGCTGGATCCCCTTCGGACTGTTTAACGTGCAGGTGTCCGAGGTGGCAAAGCTGTGTCTGATTGCCTATCTCGCCGGTTATGTGGTGCGCCGCCGGGATGAACTGCTCAACACCTGGCCCGGGTTTCTGAAACCACTGGTGGTGTTGGGGGTAGCGTCGGTGCTGCTGGTTATCCAGCCGGATTTCGGCGCCACGGTGGTCCTGGTTTCCGCTGCGGCGGGCATGATCTTTCTCAGTGGCGTCCGGTTGACCCGGTTCCTGCCGCTGATCGTGATACTTGTGGCGCTGGGCACCGTGCTGGTACTCACCCAGCCCTACAGGCTCAAGCGGGTAGTGAGTTATCTGGACCCATGGAAAGACCAGTTTGATACCGGCTACCAGCTGACCCAGTCGCTGATTGCCTTTGGTCGAGGCGAGTGGGCGGGCGTTGGCCTTGGCAACTCGATCCAGAAGCTGTTCTACCTGCCGGAGGCCCATACCGACTTCATTTTCGCCATCATTGCGGAAGAATTCGGGTTGATGGGGTCATTGCTGGTACTGGCACTGTTCACGGTCCTGGTTGTTTCCGGCTTCGTGATCGCCCGGCGGGCCGAGAAAGCCGGAATGCCGTTCGGTGCCTGTTTTGCCTATGGCCTGACCCTTCTGATCGGGCTTCAGGCGGGAATAAACATGGCAGTCAGCACGGGGCTGCTGCCCACCAAGGGGCTGACCCTGCCGCTGGTGAGTTATGGTGGCTCAAGCCTGATGATTACCTGTGTCAGCCTCGGCGTGCTTGCGCGGATTGAAATGGAACGGCTGGATAAGGTACGCGTGGCCGGTGAGAAGAACCGATCAAAGAACCGGGGAGGGGCGGTTTATGACTGAATCCCGTCGTTTCCTGATGATGGCTGGCGGTACCGGGGGGCATGTTTTCCCGGCGCTGGCCACGGCCCGGGCCCTTGAGGCCGAGGGTCATGAAGTGTACTGGCTGGGTGCCAGCGGTGGTATGGAGCAGAGACTGGTCGGCGACACCGATATTCCTCTGTCACTGATCCACATTTCCGGTCTCCGGGGCAAGGGGAAACTGGCCCTGTTGTTGGCGCCTTTCCGCCTGATGCGGGCCCTGGGGGAGGCGTTCACCGTTATGCGGCGGGTTCGTCCGGACTGTGTCGTCGGCATGGGTGGGTTTGTAACCGGGCCGGGCGGAGTCGCCGCCTGGCTGACCCGCACCCCCCTGGTGATTCACGAGCAGAACGCGATTGCCGGGATGACCAACCGGATTCTGGTGCGCTTCGCCAAGACCGTGCTCGAGGCGTTTCCCGGCAGTTTCGGGGCTGGCGTGGTGACCCGGTGCACCGGCAACCCTGTGCGTCAGGATCTGGCCAGCCTCACTGAACCGGAAAACAGAATGGCCGGTCGCACTGGCCAGCTGAAGGTGCTGGTGGTTGGTGGCAGCCTGGGAGCCCGGGTATTTAACCAGCAGTTGCCGGAAGCACTGGCCCTCATTCCCGAGGCTGATCGGCCGCAGGTACGCCATCAGTGTGGGGAAAAAAATCTGGACGAGGCGAGAGCCGCTTACGAGGCGCAGGGCGTGTCGGCCAGTATCGAACCGTTTATCAGGGATATGGCCGAAGCCTACAGCTGGGCGGATGTCGTTATCTGTCGCTCGGGCGCACTGACGGTGTCCGAGCTTTGTGCGGCGGGAATCGGAGCGATCCTGGTGCCGTTCCCCCATGCCGTGGATGACCATCAGACGGCCAATGCCCGTCAGATGGTGGATGCAAAGGCGGCGGTGCTGATTCCGCAGCCAAAGCTGACTCCGTCAGTCCTGGCTGAAACCCTGCAAGACCTGGCAAAGGACCGGACCAGGGTCATGAATATGGCGAAGGCTGCAAGAACGCTGGCCCGCCCGGATGCAACGGAGAGAGTCGTGAATTACTGTCTGGAGGCCGCCAATGGCTGATGCAACGAATCCGCCACTGGTCTATCAGGTTCCGGAGATGCGCCGGATCCGCCACATCCATTTCGTCGGGATCGGTGGCGCCGGCATGAGTGGCATTGCCGAAGTCCTGAAAAATCAGGGTTACGAGGTGTCTGGCTCCGACCTGAAGGAAGGGCCGGTTACCGATCGGCTGAAGGCGCTGGGTGTGGAGGTCCAGATCGGCCACCGGGAGGAGAACAGCGCCCGTGCCGATGTGGTTGTGGTATCCACAGCGGTCAATTCCGACAACCCGGAGGTGGCGGCGGCCCGGAGCCGTCGGGTACCGATCGTACCGCGGGCGGAGATGCTGGCCGAGATCATGCGTTACCGTCACGGCATTGCCGTTGCCGGCACCCATGGCAAGACCACAACCACCAGTCTTATTGCCTCGGTGCTGGGCGAAGCGGGACTCGATCCCACGTTTGTGATTGGCGGAAAGCTCAACAGTGCGGGTACCAATGCTCAATTGGGTGGCTCCCGCTATCTGGTGGCGGAAGCGGACGAGAGCGATGCCTCGTTCCTCCACCTGACCCCGGTGATTTCCGTGGTGACCAACATCGAAGCCGATCACATGGATACCTATGGTGGCGATGTCGAGAAGCTGAAGCAGACGTTTGTCGACTTTCTCCACAACCTGCCGTTCTACGGCGTGGCCGTCATGTGTGTGGACGACGATTACGTACAGGAGATTATCCCGCGAATCTCCCGGGCTATCGTCACCTACGGTATCGATAACCCCGAGGCAGATTACCGGGCCGAGCAGATTACCTGCGATGGCCTGAAAACCCGTTTTGTGGTCAAACGCCCGGGCGGTCGAAGTGACCTGCCGGTGGAGCTGCGGATGCCGGGTCGCCATAACGTGCTGAATGCCCTGGCCGCCATTGCCGTGGCAACTGACGAGGGTGTGGCGGATGACGCCATCTGCAAGGGCCTGGCCGGGTTCGCCGGCGTTGGCCGCCGATTCCAGGTTTACGGCGATTACCAGACCACCAGGGGCACCATCACCCTGGTGGACGATTACGGACATCACCCGACCGAAGTGGAGGCTGTCATCCGTGCCGCCCACGACGCCTGGCCGGACCGCCGCCTGGTGATGCTGTATCAGCCGCATCGGTACACCCGCACCCGGGACCTGTACGAGGACTTCGTCCGGGTGTTGTCCGAGGTGGACGGTCTCCTGCTGATGGACGTGTATGCCGCCGGAGAGCCGGCGATCCCGGGAGCGGATGGCCGCTCCCTGTGCCGGAGCATTCGCCAGCGCGGTATGGTGGAGCCCGTGTTTGTAGAAGACAACAGTGAAATCGAGAACCTGCTGGCCAATGTGCTGCAGGATGGCGACCTGCTGATTACCCAGGGCGCCGGGGATATTGGCGGTGTGGCTGCCCGGTTGGCGGCAGCGGGAGTAATTTCTGGTGACTGATATGCACCACAACGAGATACAGGACTACCAGGCGGATCCCGCACTGGTGAAAGCGCTGGGCCGGGTTGCCGTGTTCATGGGAGGCGATTCCGCCGAACGGGAGGTTTCCCTCAAGAGCGGCAAGGCCGTGCTGGCGGCGTTGCAGTCCGCTGGTGTGGACGCCTTTGGCGTTGATGTTCGGGGTTGCCTGTTGAAAACCGTCGAAGATCCGGATTTTGACCGGGTTTTCATCGCCCTGCATGGCCGGGGCGGCGAAGACGGAACATTGCAGGCGATCCTGTCCCAGGCCGGCATTCCCTATACCGGTAGCGAGATGCTGGCCTCGGCGCTGGCCATGGACAAGCTGCGCACCAAGTACGTGTTCGAGGGCTGCGGTCTGCCAACCCCCAGATTCCGGGCCATGACCTCCGAGGACGAGGCCGCCCGGATCATGGCTGAACTGCGCGCGCCGCTGAGCGTCAAGCCGGCTCACGAGGGATCCAGTATCGGTATCCGGAAGGTGACTTCCGAATCCGGGCTGGTGGAAGCGTACCGGGCTGCCGCAGCCATGGACGACCTGGTGCTGGTGGAAGAGTGGATTGAAGGACCGGAGTTCACCGTGAGCCTGTTGCAGGACCGGGCACTACCGGCCATTGGTCTGAGCGCCAGCACCGAGCATGCGTTCTACGACTACGAAGCCAAGTACCTGGCCGATGACACCCATTACCGGATTCCTTGTGGACTGGCGCCGGAGGATGAGATCCGGCTCCAGCAACTTGCCCTGGATGCCTTCCGGGTGGTGGGTTGCCGGACCTGGGGGCGGGTGGATGTCATGCAGGATGCCGATGGCCGGTTCTGGCTGCTGGAAGTGAACACGGTCCCCGGCATGACTGACCACAGCCTGGTACCGATGGCGGCGCGGGCGGCTGGTATCGGGTTTGAAGAACTGGTGGTGCGGATTCTACGCGACACCCTGGAGGAGGCGAATGCTTGAGAACCTGCTGATCCGGAGTCGGGCGTTTCCGTCCGATCCCCCGCGGCGCCGGGGGGCGACGTCCCTCGGTCCCGAGCGGGACCGGTTTGGTGTTCTCAAAGGCATTCTCGCGGCTGTGCCCTGGCTGCAGGTGGGGCTGGGGGCACTGATTGTCCTGCTGGCGGCCCTGGTGCCATGGGGGACAGGCAAGGTTCTTGGTGCCATGGATCAGCAGATCCTGGCAATCGACGTTAACGGCGACTTTGTCGGGGACAGTCGGGTAGCTATCGAACGACAAGCCGGTAACTGGATCGGGAAAAGCTATTTTGCAACCGACCTGTCCGACATCAAGGAAGCACTGGAGCAGCGGCCCTGGGTGGCCTCCGCGGCAGTGCGCCGGGTCTGGCCGGACCGGCTGGTGATCGACGTGCGGGAGAAAAAGCCGCTGGCCTACTGGACCGACGGGCGCCTCGTCAGCCGGACCGGCGAGCTCTTCACACCCCCCAATCCCGAGGTGGCGGGTCGTCTGCCGCGGTTGGCGGGTCCGGATGAACGGGTGCGGGAAGTGATTCGCATGGCGCAGTCGATGAATGATCGTCTGGTCAGCCATGGGCTCGGCTTCGCCGGGCTGGCGCTGGAAGCCCGGGGAGCCTGGACCCTGACGCTGGCCAATGGCATCGAGGTGGTTCTTGGAAGGGATCAGGTGGACGAGCGTTTTGAACGCTTCATGACAGTTTACGAGACCCGGCTGGCGTCCCGGTCGGACGAAGTCAGCAGGGTCGATGCCCGTTACACCAATGGTGTGGCGGTGCAGTGGAAGCAGGCGGTCGCGGCTTCCGGACCGAATTCATAGCAATTTAACGACAGACCAACGGTTTGGTGGAATACATGTCATCGGTTGAAACGGAAAACATGATTGTTGGCCTCGATATCGGAACCTCGAAGGTGGTTGCGATCGTCGGCAAGCGCAAAATGGACGGCACCATCGAGGTGGTGGGCATTGGCTCCCATCCGTCACGGGGCCTCAAGCGCGGTGTGGTGGTCAATATCGAGACCACCGTGCAGGCAATCCAGCGCGCCGTTGAGGAGGCGGAGCTCATGGCCGGCTGCCGGATCCACTCGGTCTATGCGGGTATTGCCGGCAGCCACATCAAGAGCCTGAACTCCCATGGCATCGTGGCCATCCGTGACCGGGAAGTGACCCAGGCCGATATCGACCGGGTCATCGACGCTGCGCAGGCGGTGGCCATTCCGGCAGACCAGAAGATCCTGCACATCCTTCCCCAGGAGTTCGTGATCGACAGCCAGGAGGGCATCAAGGAGCCGATGGGCATGTCCGGCGTTCGCCTGGAAGCCAAGGTGCATCTGGTTACCTGTGCGGTGAATGCTGCCCAGAACATTGAAAAGTGCGTGAAACGCTGCGGCCTGGAAGTGGATGACATCATCCTGGAACAGCTGGCGTCCAGTCACGCCATCCTGACCGAAGACGAGAAGGAACTGGGAGTCTGTGTTGTGGATATCGGTGGCGGGACCACTGATATTGCGGTGTTTACCGGCGGGGCCATCCGGCATACGGCGGTCATTCCCATTGCCGGAGACCAGGTCACCAATGACATCGCCATGGCGTTGCGGACTCCGACCCAAAACGCCGAAGAGATCAAGATCAAGTACGCCTGCGCGCTGACCCAGCTCGCAGGCGCCGATGAAACCATCAAGGTGCCGAGCGTCGGCGACCGCGCTCCGCGGGATCTCTCGCGGCAGGCGCTGGCAGAGGTGGTCGAACCTCGATATGAGGAGCTGTTCACCCTGGTGCAATCGGAATTGCGCCGGTCCGGGTTCGAGGACCTGATCCCGGCGGGCATCGTGATTACCGGCGGTTCCTCCACCATGGAAGGTGTGGTGGAGCTGGCCGAGGAGATCTTCCACATGCCGGTACGCCTGGCTTCTCCGCAGGCGGTATCCGGTATGACGGAAGTGGTCAACAACCCCATCTACGCCACGGGCGTGGGGTTGCTGATCCATGGCTTCCGCCAGATGGATCTTGGGCGGGCGCCCGTGCTCAAGGGGGAAGAGGCCCCCTCGCTGTTTGAGCGCATGAAAGCCTGGTTTACCGGTCATTTCTGACGGGCCAGGACGAGCAGTACACGAAGGTATCTCGAAAACACAAATCTCGAAAAAACAGCCTGGATAGGCTGTCTACAGCACGAAGGAGTAGGGGAAATGTTCGAACTCGTCGATAATGTCCAGCAAAATGCTGTCATTAAAGTCGTCGGTGTTGGCGGTGGCGGTGGTAATGCCGTACGTCACATGCTTAACAGCGACGTTGAAGGCGTGGAGTTTATCTGCGCCAATACCGATGCCCAGGCACTGACCGACCTGGATGCGCGGCAGGTGATCCAGCTTGGTGGCAACATCACCAAGGGCCTGGGTGCCGGGGCCAATCCGGAAGTGGGGCGTCAGTCTGCCCTGGAGGACCGTGACCGCATCGCCGAAGCCCTGCAAGGCGCCGACATGGTGTTCATCACCGCGGGCATGGGTGGTGGTACCGGTACCGGAGCCGCCCCGATCGTTGCCGAGGTGGCCCGGGAACTGGGTATCCTGACCGTGGCTGTGGTCACCAAGCCCTTCATGTTCGAGGGTGGCAAGCGTATGAGTGTCGCCGAAGAGGGACTGAAGGAGCTCGAAGAGAGCGTTGACTCCCTGATCACCATCCCCAATGAGAAGCTGCTGGCGGTCATGGGCAAGAAGACCAGCCTGCTGGATGCCTTTGCCTCAGCCAACGATGTGCTGCTTGGCGCGGTTCAGGGCATTGCCGATCTGATCACCCGCAATGGCATGATCAACGTCGACTTCGCGGATGTGAAGACTGTCATGTCCGAGATGGGTATGGCCATGATGGGTACCGCCCGCGCCACCGGTGAAAACCGTGCCCGCGAAGCTGCTGAAGCCGCGGTACGCAGTCCGCTGCTCGAGGACATCAATCTCCAGGGCGCCAAGGGCATTCTGGTCAATATCACTGCCGGTATGGACCTCAACCTGGGTGAATTCTCCGAGGTTGGCGACATTGTGCGTGAATTCGCGTCGGATTCCGCGACGGTCGTGGTGGGTACCGTGATCGATCCGGAAATGACCGACGAGCTGAAGGTGACCGTTGTCGCCACAGGTCTTGGTGGTGACCGTGAAAAGCCGACGAAAGTTGTCGACAACACCCGTACCCTGGACGGCACGACCGACTATAACCAGCTGGACCGCCCGGCGGTTCTGCGTCGTCGTGCGGTATCCAGCGGGAACGTGGCTATCGATCAGAACAAGGAGAGCGAAGAGCAGGGTGTCGACTATCTCGACATTCCCGCATTCCTTCGTCGCCAGGCTGATTGATAATCTGTCGCAACTTTGAGCCGGTACTGCGTACAGGAATCCATCTCGGCTTTTTTGCCGAATAAGGGAACCTGACAGCCGGAAATCGCGTGCGTTGAGTGCCGAATGTTGGCTTTGTGTAAATTTAAGGCAAAGCCCACTTGGTCAAATGGTACTCAGGCTTAATTTCTGATATTCTCCGGGCAGTTTTTTGCCCAGAATATCGCCATTTTGTGACGGAATGATGAACCGATGATCAGACAACGGACACTCAAAAACACCATCCGTGCGACCGGTGTTGGCCTGCACTCAGGGGAGAAGGTTTACCTGACGCTGAAGCCGGCCCCGGAAGACTCGGGTATCATCTTCCGCCGGACGGACCTTGACCCGATGGTCGAGATTCGCGCCTGTGCGGAAAATGTGGGTGAGACCATGCTGTCCACGACGCTGGTAAAAGACGGTGTCCGTGTGGCAACAGTAGAGCACCTGCTGTCGGCCATGGCTGGTCTCGGTATTGATAACTGCTTCGTGGAACTCAGTGCGGCCGAAGTGCCCATCATGGACGGCTCCGCCGGACCGTTTGTGTTCCTGCTGCAGTCTGCGGGCATTGCCGAGCAGGACGCAGCCAAGCGCTTTATCCGCATCAAGCGCGAAGTTACCGTGGAAGAGGGCGACAAGAAAGCGACCTTCCTGCCCTTCGAGGGTTTCAAGGTCTCCTTCGGTATCGACTTTGACCATCCGGTCTTCAAGGGCCGTGCCCAGACTGCGACCGTGGACTTCTCCAGCACCTCTTTCGTCAAGGAAGTTTCCCGCGCCCGGACGTTCGGGTTCATGCGGGATATCGAGAAGCTACGGGCAATGAATCTGGCATTGGGTGGCTCTGTCGATAACGCCATCGTGGTTGACGACTACAAGATTCTGAACGAAGACGGTCTTCGTTACGACGACGAGTTCGTCAAGCACAAGGTGCTGGATGCCATTGGCGACCTGTACCTGCTCGGTAACAGCCTGATCGGTGAGTTCCGCGGTGTAAAATCCGGTCACGACCTGAACAACAAACTGCTCCGTAAGCTTCGGGCCGAAGAGGATGCATGGGAAGTGGTTACCTTTGATGACGAGGCAACGGCTCCTATCTCCTACATGAAGCCTGTGCTGGCGGCTCAGGGTTAAGGCGGGAAGCCTTAATCGCGGGCGTGGCTTGCGAGTTTTTCGAGAACCTCGCGTAAAGCTTTATCCTTCGTGTGCCCGGCCTCCTCTTCGAGGAGCCGGGCATTTTCTTTACTCAAGGGTTGCTTTTCAACGCGCCTTTTTTCTCTGAAGCGCGGCGGCGCTACCTTCACTTTCAGTTTCCATACGTACCGGAACAGTTCGTGCTCCCTGACGCTGGCCATAATCTCGTGCTGGCGGAACCGGATCTGGCTGGCCCGTGTGGCGTTGGCGGCCGACAGTATCAGTTCACCGTCATGGCAGCTGAGAAAGCGAACACCACCGACCAGTTCTTCCGGAAGCGCGCCCAGGACCTGCTCTTCAGCCTGCCGGTGCAGTTCGGCCTTGGACATGAGCTCCCGTAGGGCGGGGTTTCCGCCGACCTTGTCGAAGCTCATTTTTTGTTCACGTTTCCGGCTCATTGATGCGTTTTTACTCGACGGTTCCATTTACGATTGGTTACACTTCGGCACGGTTTGAGGGTAGTGCCCGCTTCAGACTCGTTTTACATTGTCACAAATACCTATGTCCAGCGGGCGCTGCGATTATTCAGTACGTAGTTGTTGCCAGGGAAAGGCTAACCCATTCGGACATCCCGGGCCGCAACACGACAGGATCAGGCTTGCGGCTCCCCGATGAAACCAGAAGACGATATGAACATTATCCTCGTAGGCAAACACCACGGGAAGTCCCGCGTTGTCGCGCTGAATGGCAAGTTCCTGGCCGCTATGCTGGTTCTGGGGCTCGCTCTGATCAGTGCGGCAGTATGGAGCGGCTACCAGGTGGCCATCAGCAAGGCCAAAGCACAAGAGCCAACGCCGTCAGAACTGGTGGCGCACTGGAAAAGCAAGCTGGAAGCACAGCAACAGGAACTGGCCGCCGTTGAAGAACAGGTTGGTGAACAGATCGATGCCCTGACCCTGCGCCTCGGCGAGCTCCAGGGGCGCATGTTGCGCCTGGATGCCCTGGGGCAGCGCTTTGTTGATTCCGGGCTGGTTGCCAGCGAAGAATTCAACTTCGATGAGCCGCCAGCCGTCGGTGGTCCGGAGGGGCCGGAAACCCGGGAATCCTTCTCGGCACCCGCATTGACGGACATGATCGAACGTATGGAAGCGCAGCTGGCAGATCGTGAACAGCAACTGCGCCTTCTGGACAAGCTGGCTTCGCGCCAGAAGCTTGAAGAAGAAATGTATGTTGAGGGCCGGCCGATCACCTGGGGCTGGTTGTCGTCAAAGTACGGTTACCGGTCCGATCCGTTCTCGGGCAAGCGGACCTGGCACGACGGGGTCGACCTCGCGGGTAAGGACGGTAGCGATATCATTGCCGTTGCCGGAGGCGTCGTTACCTGGGCCGGCGAGCGTTACGGCTATGGCAACCTCGTGGAAATTGACCACGGTGATGGTCTGGTGACCCGGTATGGGCATTGCAAGACCGTCAAGGTAAAGACCGGGGACGTAGTCCAGAAGGGGCAGGTTGTTGCGCTGATGGGCAGTACCGGTCGGTCTACGGGCCCTCATGTGCATTTTGAGGTCCTGCAGAATGGTCGCTCCAAGGATCCTGTGAAATACATTGCCCGAGCCAACCGTTAAGTCCTGGCCTGGCCTCTCCGC
Source organism: Marinobacter sp. C7 (assembly GCF_022343555.1). Taxonomy (GTDB): domain Bacteria; phylum Pseudomonadota; class Gammaproteobacteria; order Pseudomonadales; family Oleiphilaceae; genus Marinobacter. The sequence continues at coordinate 35,192 of NZ_JAKQZH010000003.1, forward strand.
GGTTTTCCCGGTTCCTCTCTCATTCCCTCCGGGTGTGCATTGTGCGCTCCGGAGGGCAAGTTGTTGGCATTCCGGCACTTTCAATCCTGCACTTGTGAGGTGCGCCTTTTGTCCTGTTGGAAAATAAGGTTAGAATGCCGGCTTCCCTCGTTTAATTAAAGAAGCAGTGGTCTATGTTCACAAAGCTTGCAACCAAGATGTTCGGCAGCAAAAATGCCAGAGAAATCAAGCGGATGCGAAAAGTTGTCGCACGCATCAATGAACTTGAAGAGCAGTTTGGCAATTTTTCCGACACCGAGTTGCAGGGCAAGACCGCTGAGTTCCGTCGCCGCGTCGAAGAGGGCGAAAGCCTTGACGCCCTGTTGCCTGAAGCCTTTGCCACCGTCCGTGAAGCCAGCCGTCGGGTCATGGGCATGCGTCATTACGACGTCCAGTTGATTGGTGGTATTACCCTGCACGAAGGCCGGATCGCGGAAATGAAAACCGGTGAGGGCAAGACCCTGGTGGCGACCGCTGCGGTCTACCTCAATGCCCTCTCCGGCAAGGGCGTGCATGTGGTCACGGTCAACGACTATCTGGCTCGCCGGGATGCGGACTGGATGGGCAAGCTCTATCGCTTCCTCGGTATGCAAGTGGGCGTGGTCGTTGCCGGCCAGGCGCCCGAAGAGAAGAAAGCAGCCTACCAGGCGGACATCACGTACGGTACCAACAACGAGTTCGGGTTCGATTATCTCCGCGATAACATGGCGTTCAGCACCGAGGACAAGGTCCAGCGCGGGCTGAATTTCGCGATCGTCGACGAGGTGGACTCCATTCTTATCGACGAGGCCCGCACCCCGCTGATTATCTCCGGTGCGGCCGAAGACAGCTCCAAGCTCTATCAGGCCATCAATGCCCTCGTGCCGAGCCTTGAACAGGGTGAGGTGTCCGAAGAGGGCGATCCCTCCGGCGACTTCACCATCGATGAGAAATCCAGGCAGGTGGAGTTGACCGAAGCCGGTCACGAGAAGGTCGAAGAGCTGCTGTTGAGCCGTGGCCTGCTGAACGAGGGTGAGAGCCTGTATTCTGCTTCGAACCTGAGCCTGCTGCACCACGTGCACTCCGCATTGCGGGCCCATCACCTGTTCCAGAAGGATGTCGATTACATAGTCCAGGGTGGCCAGGTGGTCATTGTTGACGAGCATACTGGCCGGACCATGCCCGGACGTCGCTGGAGCGAGGGTCTGCACCAGGCCATCGAGGCGAAGGAAGGGGTCAAGATCCAGGCGGAGAGTCAGACCCTGGCCTCCACCACGTTCCAGAACTACTTCCGCCTTTATGAAAAGCTTGCCGGCATGACCGGTACAGCCGATACCGAAGCCTTCGAATTCCGGCAGATCTACGGCCTGGACGTGGTGGTGATCCCGCCCAACAAGCCGATCCAGCGTATCGACTATAACGACCTGGTGTACCTCACCCAGGAAGAGAAATTCCACGCCATTATTGACGAGATCAAGGATGTCACCGCTGAGGGTCGTCCGATTCTCGTTGGTACCGCCTCCATCGAGGCCTCCGAGTTGCTCTCGATGCTGCTGAAGAAAGCGCGGATCGACCACAAGATCCTGAACGCCAAACAGCATGAGTCCGAAGCCCTGATCGTAGCCCAGGCCGGCCGGCCGGGTGCGGTAACCATTGCCACCAACATGGCCGGTCGGGGAACCGACATTGTTCTCGGTGGTAACTGGGAATACGAGGTGGCGGCGATGGAAAACCCCACCGAGGAAGAGATTGCCAAGCGCAAGGCCGAGTGGACCGAACGCCACAATCAGGTCCTGGAAGCCGGCGGCCTGCATATCATCGGCACCGAGCGCCACGAGTCGCGCCGGATTGACAACCAGCTGCGTGGTCGTGCCGGTCGTCAGGGTGACCCCGGTTCATCCCGCTTCTTCCTGTCACTGGAAGACAACCTGATGCGGATCTTCGCTCCGGATCGTGTGAAGAGTCTGATGCAGGCCATGGGCATGAAGAAAGGCGAGGCCATCGAACACCGTATGGTGACCAACGCCATCGAGAAATCCCAGCGCAAGGTGGAGGGCCGCAACTTCGACATGCGGAAGACCCTGCTGGAATACGATGACGTGGCCAATGACCAGCGTACCGTGATCTACGACCAGCGCAACGAGGTCATGTCCTCCGAGGATATCTCGGACATGGTCAAGACCATCCGTGAGGATGTGGTCAGCGAGTTGATCAACGAGTACATTCCGCCCCAGAGCATGCCGGAACAGTGGGATGTGGCGGGTCTGGAATCCCAGTTGCAGTCCGAAATGGCCATCGAGCTGCCGATCCAGCAGTGGCTTCAGGAAGACAGCAAGCTCTACGAGGAAAGTCTGCGGGAGAAGATCCTCGATGAGATCGTGTCGGCCTATGAAGCCAAGGAGTCGATCGCCGGTTCCGAAGCCATGCGCAAGTTCGAGAAGCAGGTGTTCCTGCAGGTGCTGGATACCCTCTGGAAAGAGCATCTGTCCAACATGGATCACTTGCGTCGGGGTATCCACCTGCGTGGTTACGCCCAGAAGAACCCGAAACAGGAATACAAGCGCGAGGCGTTCAACCTGTTTGAAGACATGCTGGAGACCATGAAGCGGGATATCACCCGTATCCTGTGCCATGTCAGGGTGCAGACGCCCGAGGAAATGGAAGAAGTGGAGCGTCGTCGCAAGGCCGAACTCGAACGGGAGTTGGCCCGTGCCCGCATGCGGCATGATGAGACCAGTGCCACCGCCCAGAGCCAGGCGGAAGGTGAGGGCGAGGGTGCGGGGCAATCCGCGACGCCGGAAACCTTTGTTCGCAATGAGCGCAAGGTGGGGCGAAACGAGCCGTGTCCTTGCGGGTCCGGCAAGAAGTACAAGCAGTGCTGCGGCAAGGTCAGCTGACCACGGGGCGCTGAGACCGGTCAAAGACCCGCAACCTGACGAGTGCAGGCTGCGGGTTTTTGCGTTTTGAAAGTTTGTATCTGGATTGAGTGAGAGGAGAGGCAGGATGGCGGTAGGTCCAGGCACCTTACCCGAGTTTTTCCCGGTAGCTGGCGTCAAGTTGGGTATAGCCAGTGCCGGCATCAAGAAACCCGGCCGGAAGGATGTGGTGGTGTTCGAGCTCGCCCCCGGCAGTCGTGTGGCGGGCATTTTCACCCAAAACCAGTTCTGTGCCGCACCGGTCACCGTAAGCCGCCAACACCTGGCCCGTACTGCGCCCCGGTATTTGCTGGTCAACACCGGCAATGCCAATGCCGGCACCGGCGAGCAGGGTATGAAGGACGCCGTCGCCTGCTGTGAGGCGCTGGCGGACAATGCCGGTGTCCATGCCGACGAGGTGCTGCCGTTTTCCACCGGCGTGATTGGTGAACCTCTGCCGGTCGGCAAGATTATCGGGGCCCTGTCCGAGGCCCTCTCCGGTACTTCGGAGAATCGCTGGGCCGAGGCGGCCAGCGGAATCATGACCACCGATACCCGGCCCAAGGGGGCATCCCGCCAGGTTGACCTTGGTGGCCATACCGTGACGATTTCCGGAATCAGCAAGGGCGCCGGCATGATCCGCCCGAACATGGCTACCATGCTCGGTTTCATCGCCACGGATGCGCGGATTGCTCCCGATGTCCTGCAGACACTGGCCTCGGAGCTGGGCGAGAAATCCTTCAACCGGATCACCATCGATGGCGACACCTCCACCAACGACGCATGCATGCTGATGGCTTCCGGCCATTACAGTGGCCCGGAAATTACCGCCGACTGCCCTGAGCTGGCGCCGTTGCGCGAAGCGTTGCAGCAGGTCTATCTGGATCTGGCCCATGCCATTGTCCGCGATGGCGAGGGTGCCACCAAGTTTGTCACCATCGATGTCAGCGGTGCGGCTACCCAGCAGGAAGCCCTCGATGTGGCCTACACCGTGGCTCATTCGCCGCTGGTGAAGACTGCGTTGTTTGCCTCCGATCCGAACTGGGGTCGAATCCTGGCGGCGGTAGGTCGGGCCGGGGTTCCCGATCTCGATCTCCAGGCTCTGGAAATCTTCCTGGGCGATGTCTGCCTGGTGCGCCAGGGCGGCCGCGCCGATGATTACTCCGAGGAGCGAGGGCAGGCGGTGATGGACCAGGAGGAAATCACCATCGCCATCGACCTCAAACGCGGCGACATCCGGGAGACCGTCTGGACCTGTGACTTCTCCCACGATTACGTGACCATCAATGCGGAGTACCGGACCTGATCATGGCCGTGACACAAAGCCCGGTGCGTGAGATTCATGTTGCGGTCGGTGTGATTGTCCGTGAGGGGCGCGTGCTGATTGCCCGCCGCCCGGACCACGTGCATCAGGGTGGGCTGCTGGAGTTTCCGGGAGGTAAGGTTGAACCGGGGGAAACGGTCCAGCAGGCGCTGGTCCGGGAGATTGCGGAAGAGACCGGTCTGAGCCTCCCCGAGGCGTCCCTCGAGCCGGTGATCGGTATTCGCCATGACTACGGTGACAAGCGGGTTTTCCTCGACGTCTGGCGTACTACGGAAGCCTCGGGAGAGCCTGAGGGCAAGGAGGGCCAGCCGGTGGACTGGCTGGAACCGGATCAGCTCCGGGATCAGGATTTTCCGGTAGCTAACCGCCCGGTCATTCGTGCCCTCCGGCTGCCCGGTGTCATGGCCATTACCGGCAATATGGACGCTCCGGGCCAGGAGCTGTGCAGGCTCAAGTCCGGACTGGAACAGTTGAAGGCAAGCGGAGCCACCTGTGTGGTTCTGCGTGCCCCCGGGTTGGCATCGGAAGATTACATAGCCCGCGCACGGGAGGCCGTGGTCTTTTGCGCAGGCCAGGGCCTGACCCCGATCCTGCACGGTGCCCCCGGGGTGTTCGAGGCGGTTCCGGATGCTGGCGGGCTGCACCTGCCGTGGCGGGAGGCAGAGGCTCTGACCGCCCGTCCGGTTCCAGAGTCGGTCTGGCTCGGTGTGTCCTGCCACGATGCCGACCAGCTGGCCCACGCGGCCTCCATTGGCGCCGATTATGCCACTCTGGGCCCGGTGCAACCGACCCAAAGCCATCCCGGGCGCCCGGCCATGGGCTGGGAGCGTTTCGAATCCCTGGCGTCTCGAGCGGTCCTTCCCGTTTATGCCCTTGGAGGCGTGGGCCCGACAGAACAGGTCCGGGCGCGCCGGTCGGGTGGCCAGGGCGTTGCCGGCATCCGTTTCTGGTGGCCCTCAGCCGGTTAGATATCAAGGCTGCCCTGCACTCCGTCTGGTATGCTGGCAGCTTCAGTGCAATCCATTTCCAAACGTGTCTCTGGAGCAACTGTGAGCAAACTGACTCATCTGGACGACAAGGGCGAAGCCCGCATGGTCGATGTCACCGATAAGGACGTGACCGAACGCGAAGCCCGTGCCGAGGCTACCATTCGTATGGCCCCGGAAACCCTGAACATGATCATCGAAGGCGAGCACCCCAAGGGTGATGTGCTGGCAGTCGCCCGGGTGGCGGGTATTATGGCGGCGAAAAAGACCCATGAACTGATTCCCCTTTGCCACAGCCTGAACCTGACGTCCGTGAAGGTGGAGCTGAAGCCGGGAGAGGATGGTGCCTCCGTTCATATCCTGACCCGCTGCAAACTGTCCGGCCAGACCGGAGTCGAGATGGAGGCGCTGACGGCGGCCAGCGTTGCCGCCCTGACCTTGTACGACATGTGCAAGGCGGTGGATCGTGGCATGGTGGTAGACAATGTGCGGCTGCTCGAGAAAAAGGGCGGGCGCAGTGGCCACTGGGTTGCCGGCCAGGCCTGATCCGGCCCCGGGAAGGGAGCGTAGTGTCCGGTGTCGTCCCGGGGCGGGAAAGCCCGCTGTGTCGGGACTACGCCAAGCAGGCGGCCACGTGATAGAATGCGCGCCCCGATTGATTGAACCACGAGGAAACACTGTGGCTGTTCGTTACATCCAGACCTGCCGGTTGCCAACCCCGTTCGGGGTGTTTGACATGCACGGTTTCGAAGAGCCGGATACCGGAAAGGAGCACATTGCCCTGACTCTGGGAGATCTGGACAGTGACGAGCCAATGCTGGCCCGCACCCACTCTGAGTGCCTAACCGGTGACGCCCTGTACAGCATGCGGTGTGACTGTGGCTACCAGCTTGAAGAAGCGTTGCGCAGCATCGCCCGTGAGGGGCGCGGGATCCTGATGTACCTTCGCCAGGAGGGCCGGGGCATCGGGTTGCTGAACAAGATCCGTGCCTACCATCTCCAGGACCAGGGCGCCGATACCGTGGAGGCGAATGAGCAGCTGGGCTTTGCCGCCGACCTGCGGGATTACAGCATGTGCAAGGACATGTTGGAGCACCTCGGAATTCGCAGTCTGCGACTGATGACCAACAATCCTCGCAAGGTCAAGGCGCTGGCCTCCTATGGCATCGATATCGCCGAGCGGGTCCCGCTGCATGTTGGCCGCAATCCCCATAACGAGAGCTATCTCAACACCAAGCAGAGCAAACTGGGCCACTGGCTGGAGACGCACCAGGACGACGATCCGGAGTAACCTGTCCGGCATCTTCAGTCATACGAAAAAGCCCGCGTCCGGAAGCGCGGGCTTTTTCGTTGGTATCAGTGGTTACTTTACCGCTTTCAGGCTGGAGCGCTGGAGCCGATCGAGACGTTCGGCGATGGCCGACCGGATGCCTTCGGCGTCCAGGCCGCAGTCACTGAGCAGTTCTCCGTGTTTGCCATGATCGATGAAGGTGTCGGGCAGCCCCAGTTGCAGGACTGGCTGGACGACTTCATGGCGGTTAAGGAATTCCGTAACCGCGCTGCCAGCACCACCGGCCACCACGTTCTCTTCCAGAGTCACCAGCAGATCGTGCTGCTCGGCCAATTCGAGGACCAGTTCCTCGTCCAGCGGCTTGACGAAACGCATGTCGGCAACCGTGGCGCCCAGTGCCTCGGCTGCTTCCAGCGCAGGTGCGAGTAACGTGCCGAAGTTCAGAATGGCAACACCGTTGCCTTCCCGGAGACGACGGCCCTTGCCGAGTTCCAGCGGTTTGAGCTCAGGTTCGATCTTCGCACCCGGCCCGGTGCCGCGGGGATAGCGAACTGCGGCAGGGCCGTTGAACAGCATGCCGGTGTGGAGCATCTGCCGGGTCTCGTTCTCGTCCGATGGGGTCATCACGATCATGTTCGGGATGCAGCGCAGGTAGCTGATGTCGAATGCGCCGGCATGGGTCGGCCCGTCTTCGCCCACCAGGCCGGCCCGGTCGATGGCAAAGAGCACGTCCAGATTCTGGATGGCAACGTCATGAACCAGCTGGTCGTAGCCCCGCTGCAGGAAGGTCGAGTAAATCGCCACGACCGGCTTGGCGCCATCACAGGCCAGCCCGGCAGCCAGGGTGACGGCGTGCTGCTCGGCAATGGCAACATCGAAGTAGCGGTCCGGAAAGCGCTGGGAGAACGCCAGCAGGTCCGAACCTTCACACATGGCCGGGGTGATTCCCACCACGCGTTCGTCCTGCTCGGCGGCATCGCACAGCCACTGGCCGAAGACGTTGGCGTACTTCGGTTTGGCCGGTTTGGGCACGACCGGCTCCGGTTTGCTCGGTGGCACCGGTTCAATCTTGTTGATGGCGTGATAGCCGATCGGATCGGCTTCGGCCGGGGCGAAACCTTTGCCCTTGGTGGTCACCACGTGGAGGAACTGCGGGCCGTCCAGCTCGCGGATGTTCTCCAGGGTCTCTACCAGCAGCGGCAGGTCGTGGCCATCAATGGGGCCGATGTAGTTGAACCCGAGTTCCTCGAACAGGGTGCCCGGCGCAATCATGCCCTTGAAGTGTTCCTCGGTTTTCTTGGCGAGAGCCATCAGGTGCGGCGCGCCCTGCAACACTTTCTTGCTGCTGTCCCGGACCTGGTTGTAAGTGCGGCTGGAGAGCAGTTTGGCGAAATAGTTGGAGAGGCCCCCAACGTTACGCGAGATCGACATGTCGTTGTCGTTCAGGATCACCAGCATGTTGGCATGCAGGTGGCCGGCGTGGTTCAGCGCTTCGAAGGCCATGCCCGCGGTCATGGCGCCATCGCCAATCACGGCAATGCTCTTGCGTCCGGTTTTTTGCATACGGGCGGCAATGGCCATGCCCAGGGCGGCGCTGATGGAGGTACTGGAGTGCCCCACGCCAAAGGTGTCGTATTCGCTTTCGGCGCGCTTGGGGAAGCCGGCCAGCCCGCCCTTGCGGCGAATACTGCCCATCTGCTCCCGGCGGCCGGTGAGAATCTTGTGAGGGTAGGCCTGATGGCCCACGTCCCAGACCAGACGGTCCTCCGGAGTGTTGAAGACATAGTGAAGGGCAACGGTCAGCTCCAGGACGCCCAGTCCGGCCCCGAAATGCCCCCCGGTCTGGCCGACGGACCACAGCAGGAACGCCCGCAGTTCCCGGGCCAGCTGCGTCAGCTGTTCCGCCGGCAGCTCACGGAGCTGGGCCGGCACATCAATCCGGTCCAGTAGCGGGGTATTCGGCCGCTGTGACGGGATTTCCTTGAAAGTGTAAGTATCCTGCATCTGCTCGGGTCTTTTGGGATGATCCAGTGATTTCAAAATAAGTTACGACAAGTGTGCGCCTTTGGGGCAGGGTGGTTCAATGGGTTCGTGCCACCACGTAATCCGCCATCGCCCGCAGTGGATCTGCTTCCGGTCCGAATCTCTCCAGGCTCGATTTGGCCGTCTCCAGTAACTCGGCCAGATGCTCCCGGGCACCTTCCAGCCCCAGCAACGCCGGGTAGGTGGGCTTCGAGCGGGCCGCATCGGAGCCCTGGGGCTTGCCGATAACGTCGGTACTGCCCTCGATATCCAGCAGGTCGTCCTGCACCTGGAAGGCCAGGCCCAATACCCGCGCATAGGTTGTCAGCGCCTCAAGCGCTTCGACCTCCACTCGCCCGGCACTCAATGCTCCCATCCGGACACTCGCCTCGATCAGGGCACCGGTCTTGTGCCGGTGCATGGTTTCCAGCTGAGCCAGGTTCAGGGTCTTGCCGACCGACTCCAGATCAATGGCCTGACCGCCAACCATGCCTTGATGGCCGGCGGCGCGGGCCAGTTCCTGAACCATGGCCAGGCGCGCCTCGCTGTCCAGTCCGGAGCCGTTGGCAAGCAGCCCGAAGGCCAGTGCCTGGAGCGCGTCTCCGGCCAGAATGGCTGTGGCCTCATCGAAAGCGATGTGAGTGGTGGGCCGTCCTCGGCGCAGCTCATCGTCGTCCATCGCCGGCAGGTCATCGTGAATCAGTGAATAGGCATGAATCAGCTCAACAGCGCAGGCGGGTGCCAGGGTGCCGTCACCGTTCTGGCCCAGTGATCTTGCTGCTGCCAGGCACAGGGCAGGCCGGATGCGTTTGCCGCCACCCAGCACGCTGTAGCGCATGGCTTCCTGGAGGCGATCGGAAGCGGCACTCTGATCAATACAGCGGTCCAGCTCGGCGTCGACGAGAGCGCGGCAGGACTCCAGAAAATCCATTGCCGCTTTGTTCGGTACGGTCATCAGTCGGCGTCATCCGGCGAGAATGGTCGGGTTTCCAGGCTGCCATCGCTGTTCTGCACCAGCTGTTCGACCCGCTGCTCGGCACCCTTGAGTGCCTGCTGGCATTCCCGGGTCAGCTTCACGCCACGCTCGAATGCACTCAGGGACTGTTCCAGCGACAGCTCGCCCTGTTCCAGCTCGCGAACCAGCTTTTCAAGCTCATCCAGCGACTTTTCAAAGTCGGCTATGGATGTGGTGTCTTTTTCACCGGCCATCGGGCCCTCCGGTCGGGTCACAGAATTTCGCGGATTATATCAGAGCCGGCGGGCTATCGCTGCCAGTGAAAGTGACGGCAATCGCCTTTTGAGGCCATTGGGCCCCAGCTCTGTTCAGTTACGTGGATTTGGCCGCTGCCGGTGACAGTCACCACCGTGGTGGCCCGGGTGCCGTAGCTGTCCCCCACGATAAAGGGAGATGACAGGAATCGTTCTGTCGTCAGGCCCACGCCGGTGTCCGGTAGCAGGTGATCCGGCGCCGGCGTCGGGTCCTGGAGGAGTGTGATGAGCTGCTGGTGCAGAGTGTCGGCATCGGCCCCGGCAAGCTCGACCGCCTTGCCGACCGACTCCCGCAAACGGAGCAGCTTCGGCCAGGGAGTCTGTAGCAAATGGTTGCTGAGGCCATACACGCCCCGGTGAACACTCCGGCCCGGATGGGCGTCCCGGTTGCTGTAATACCAGCCACCAGGGGTTCCGAGCCGAATCAGATTGAAGCCGGCATAACGATCCGGATCGTCGCTGAGAGCACGGAACAGTTCTGCTTCCGGTTCGGCCAGGGCCCGCAACGGCAATTCGCCACGGGTCGTCCGGCCAGCTTCGGTGGAGCCCTCGCGAACATTGGTCACTGCGCTGACGCGGCCATCCGCGGTCACCGCCAGCCATGTGCCACCGGACTGCAGGTCGCGGCCGGCCAGCACCTTCTCGCCTGACTCGGTGGACCACCAGTCCATCGGTGCAGTGGGGCGTCGGAAAAACTCGTCCCGGTTGGCGGCCACCACCAGTGGGAAATGGCGATTCTGGCCAAGGGCAAAGGCAATCAGGCACATGGTCGGTCGTGGGTCTCCGGACGGTGAATTAGGAGCCGTGATCTTGGTCCGTGCGGTGTGTATCATACCAGCCTTGTTTCTCAAGGGCGTGAGCAGCTATGACCCTGGTAACCGTATTTGCATCTTATCTGGCACTTGGCGCGCTGGCTGGGACCATGGCGGGCCTGTTTGGTATCGGGGGTGGCCTGGTCATCGTTCCGGTACTCATCTTCAGCTTCGAAATCCAGGGTATCAGCCCGGACATCAGCGCTCACCTGGCGGTGGGGACTTCCCTGGCCACCATCGTCTTCACCTCCATCTCCTCCATCCGGTCCCACCACAAGCACCGGGCCGTGCGCTGGGACATTTTCCGTCCGATGACGGTGGGGATTGTGGGCGGTGCCGTTCTCGGGGCCTGGACGGCCGCCTTTATGAGCGGCGATCTGCTCCAGCTGGTGATCGGGGTGTTCGTGATACTGGTTGCCCTGAAGATGTTGCTTGAGGTAAATCCGAAACCCGGCCGTGATATCCCCGGGCCGATTGGCCTTGGTGCCGTGGGCGGCGGTGTCGGCTGGGCGTCGGCCATCTTCGGGATTGGCGGGGGCACACTGACCGTGCCTTATCTGAGCTGGTGTAATGTCCGCATGCAGAACACCGTTGCCACGTCGGCCGCCTGTGGGCTGCCCATTGCCGTTGCCGGCGCCCTGGGCAACATCTGGACTGGATGGCAGCATCCACAACTGCCGGCATACAGTCTTGGTTTCATCTATGTGCCGGCACTCCTGGGGATTATCCTGACCAGCGTGTTCTTTGCCCGGTTCGGCGCCAACCTGGCCCACAAACTGAATGCCAAGGTCCTGAAACGTATCTTCGCGATGGTGCTCCTGGTGGTGGGGCTCCGTTTTCTTCTGAGTTGAGAGGTAACCGATGCTGCAGCACCCCCAGTTTGACCCGGTGGCCATTTCCCTGGGCCCCGTCAAGATTCACTGGTACGGCCTGACCTACCTGGTCGGTTTCGTTGCCGGATGGTGGCTCGGCCGACTGCGGACCCGCAAACCCTGGTCCCCGGTCACCGAAGAGCAGATGGGCGACCTGCTGTTCTACCTTGCCCTGGGCGTCATTCTCGGTGGCCGGTTCGGTTACGTACTGTTCTATAACTTCGATACCTTCCTGGCCGATCCCCTGTGGCTGCTGCGGGTCTGGGAGGGTGGTATGTCCTTCCACGGTGGCCTGCTGGGCGTGATATTCGCCATGTGGTGGTATGGCCGCAAGGTCGGGTCCGGCTTCTGGCGCCTGGCGGACTTCGTGGCACCCCTGGTGCCGGTCGGTCTGGGGGCAGGCCGGATCGGCAACTTCATCAACGGCGAACTCTGGGGCAAGCCCACGGATGTATCCTGGGGCATGGTATTCCCGCAGGCCCCCGACAGCCTGGCCAGACACCCGTCCCAGCTGTACCAGTTCGCCCTCGAGGGCGTTGCCCTGTTCGTGATCCTGTGGTGGTTCTCTGCCAATCCCCGCCCGCGCATGGCCGTCTCCGGCCTGTTCCTGGTGTGCTATGGAATTTTCCGGTTCCTGGTGGAATTCGTGCGCCAGCCGGATCCGCAACTCGGCTACCTGGCCTTTGACTGGCTGACCATGGGGCAGGTCCTGTCCACGCCCATGATTCTTGCGGGCGCAGCCCTGATGTTTATCGCTTACCGGAGAAATGCCGAATGAAAGCCTACCTCGATCTGATGCAAGACGTCGTCGACAACGGATTCGACAAGGGCGACCGCACCGGCGTCGGCACCCGCTCGGTATTCGGACGCCAATTGCGGTTCAACCTGCAGGAAGGCTTTCCTCTGGTGACCACCAAGAAAGTCCACCTGCGCAGTATCATCTACGAATTGCTGTGGTTCCTGCGCGGTTCCACCGACAACAATTGGCTGAAAGAGCGCAAGGTTTCCATCTGGAATGAATGGGCCCTGGAAGACGGCGATCTCGGCCCGATTTACGGCAAACAATGGCGCAGCTGGCAGTGCCCGGACGGTCGCGTGGTGGACCAGATCAGCGAGGTCATCGACCAGATCCGTAACAAGCCGAACTCCCGGCGCCTGATCGTCTCCGCCTGGAACCCGGCGGAGCTGCCGGACGAGTCCATCAGCCCCCAGGACAACGTCCGCGAGGGTCGCATGGCGCTGGCTCCGTGCCACTGCCTGTTCCAGTTCTACGTGGCCGACGGCAAGCTCTCCTGCCAGCTGTATCAGCGCAGCGCGGACCTGTTCCTGGGTGTGCCGTTCAATATCGCCTCCTACGCCTTGCTGACACACATGATCGCCCAGCAGTGTGACCTGGATGTGGGTGAGTTCGTGCATACGTTCGGTGACTGTCACCTGTACCAGAACCACCTGACCGACGAGATCGTATTCGAGCAGTTGAAGCGGGAGCCTCGCTCTTTGCCCAGGCTGGTGATCAAGCGGAAGCCTGAGAGTATCTTCGAGTATGAGCTCGAAGACTTCGAGTTTGAGGGATATGAACCTTATCCTGTGATCAAGGCGCCTATTGCTATTTGACCTCGAGTCTGGGATCGCGGTCCTCTTGTTTTGGAGTCGGCAGGGCAGCGGGTGGGGCGTTCCGAAAAACGCTGTGAATACGTCCGTGTACGCTTGGCTCCGCCATCCATGGCTCCGCACATTTTCGGAACGCCCCACCCGCTACCCTTCGTTCAGGCCAAAGAGATCGAAGATCAAAAGGGCCGGGCCAATTCGCCACAACTCATACTGCCCTGAATTTTCATACTGTCCTGACTTTTTAGGCGGACCGGGTTTTAATTCAGGATAAGCTGACTGAGTGCTCGGATCGCCATCGGGCGGGGATGCCTCTCCAAAAATGTGCGGAGCCATGGATGGCGGAGCCCAAGCCGCGCAGGGACGCCTTGAGGCGTTTTTTGGAGAGGCATCCCCGCCCGATGGCAGCCCCCAAGGCCCAGAGCTCAGGAACCAGAACTCCCAAGTGCGAGGAGGAGAAATGAGAAAAGCTTTGATAGTAGCCATGTCCCGAAACCGGGTCATCGGCCGGAACAACAAGCTGCCGTGGTACCTCCCGGGAGACCTGCGTTACTTCAAGCAGGCGACCATGGGTAAGCCCATTATCATGGGGCGGAAAACCTGGGATTCCATTGGCCGGCCGCTGCCGGGCAGGATGAACGTGGTAATTTCCCGGAATGAAAGCTGGGAAGCCCCGGCCGGCACGGTCGCCGCAAGGTCACTCAATGATGCCCTGGTGAAGGCAGCAGCCCAGGCTGAACTGGAAGGCGGTGAAGAGGTAATGATTATCGGTGGCGGTCAGATTTACGCCGAGGCATTGCCGATGGTGGATCGCATGTACATCACCCAGGTGCACGCCGAAGTGGAAGGGGATGCGTTCTTTCCGGAAGTGAACTGGGACGAGTGGGAAGAAATCGGACGGGAGGATTTCTCCGCGTCCGATAACAATCCCTACGACTACAGCTTCGTGGTCTACCAGCGCCGCGCCGATTAACGGGCGGGGCGCTTGCTCGGCGGTTTGCCGCCCTTGCCGGCGGGCTTGCCCTTCGGGCCACCTTTGCGGTGGCCGGGCTTGCCGTCCTTCTTGAAGCCCTTACCAGGGCCTTTGCGGAAGTTCTTCTTGCCGGGAGGAGGCCCCTTTCGATCACGACGGGGCGCGGCCGAGATTTCCGGCAGGGCTTCCGGCGCTTCCAGCGGCAGGGCGCCCGGCTGGGCCATTTCCATCCAGCACGCCATGGCCCCGGCAACCATTGCCATGTCCATATCATTGCGCTCGGCAATCTCATCCAGCAGCGCCATCGCCTTGGGCAGTTTGCCGTCTTCGGCGAACGCCAGCAGCTGGGTTTCGAACTGCTGAACCCGCATCTTCTGAAGATCCGCCGGCGACGGCAGCTGATAGGATTCCATGGGCGAGTTGGTGGCCCGCTCCAGGGTCCTCAGCCAGCTGCGCTCGCGCGGCGTCACCAGCAGGATCGCCTTGCCGGTGCGGCCAGCTCGGCCGGTCCGGCCGACCCGGTGGATGTACGCCTCGGTATCGTAGGGCACATCGTAGTTGATCACGTGGGTGATCCGGGGCACGTCCAGGCCGCGGGCGGCCACGTCGGTGGCAATGATGATGTCCTTCTTGCCCCGCTTCAGGTCCTCAACGGTCTGCTCCCGCTGACGCTGGTTCAGGTCACCGTTCAGGGGGGCAACCGCGTGGCCCCGGGCGGAGAGCTTCTCGGCCAGCAGGGTGGTTTCGGCCTTGGTGCGCACGAAGATGATCGAGGCGTCGAAGGGCTCTACTTCCAGAATGCGGGTGAGGGCATCCAGCTTGCGCTCGGCATAGACCGGCAGCACGAACTGGGCGATGCGCTCAACTGTGCGGGTTTCGCTCTCGATCCGGACCTCGGTCGCGTCCTGCAGGTAAGTCTGGGCGACCTTCTTGATCTGCGGCGGCATGGTGGCCGAGAACAGGGCACGCTGGCAGGTGTCCGGTGTCTTTGCCAGGATGGCCTCAACGTCGTCAATGAAGCCCATGCGCAGCATCTCGTCGGCTTCATCCAGCACCAGGGCCTTCAGGTTGTCCAGCTTCAGGGTCCCTTTGCGCAGGTGATCGAGCATACGGCCGGGTGTGCCGACAATGACCTGGGCACCGCGACGCAGGCCGCGGATCTGCGGGCCGAAGTCCTGGCCACCGTAGATCGGCAGTACGTGGAAGTTGCGGAACTTGCTGGCGTAGGTGGTGAACGCCTCGGCGACCTGGATGGCCAGCTCCCGGGTCGGGGCAAGCACCAGAATCTGCGGCTCGGCCGTGCTGGCGTCAATGCGGCTCAGCAGCGGTAGCGCAAATGCGGCGGTCTTGCCGGTACCGGTTTGGGCGACACCCAGCAGGTGATGGCCGGCCAGCAGTGCCGGGATGGATTTTGCCTGGATCGGCGAGGGCGTTTCGTAGCCAACGGCGCTGACAGCTTCAAGTACGGCTGCATCCAGCCCCAGGTCGGCAAAGGACATTTCTGACATTGATTTACTCGGAATTCGGAGGGAGGGCATTGCCGGGCAATGCATGATTGACCGGCATTATAGTCGGTTTGCGCGGGCTTTGATACGCGCAATGCCCTCTCACTCGTATGCATTTCCCCTGACCCGCTCAGCCGGCACCATCATGCCACCGGCAGGGTCAGGGTGTTCTTGATCTCCCGCAGGGCAAAGTTGGAGTTGACCTGAGCGATGCCCTTGAGGGTAAAGATCTTCTCGTTCAGGAACCGGTCATAGCTGGCCATGTCTGCCACCACGACCCGCAACACGAAATCGGCGTTACCGGTGACGGCAAAGCACTGCAGGACTTCCGGGTAGCTGCTGACT
Organism: Marinobacter sp. C7; assembly: GCF_022343555.1. Taxonomy (GTDB): domain Bacteria; phylum Pseudomonadota; class Gammaproteobacteria; order Pseudomonadales; family Oleiphilaceae; genus Marinobacter. Next base: position 51,132 of record NZ_JAKQZH010000003.1, read on the forward strand.
TCGCGCTCGATCTCGGCGGTGCTGTCTATGGTGTGGCGCTGCAGGGACAGGTTGACCAGCACGCACAGGCCCTGGCCCATGGCTTCCGGGTCCAGTTTGGCAGTATAGCCGGTAATCACGCCGGCCTCCTCGAGGGCCCGGACCCGGCGCCAGCAGGCCGCCGGCGAGAGCCCGACCTGCTCGGCCAGCATCTGGTTGCTGATGCGGCCATCCTGCTGGAGGGCATCGAGGATGCGGCGGTCCAGTTTGTCGAGCTCGACCTGTTTCATTTGGTAACACCTGATATTTATCAAAGGATATTTCAGTATTTTGTCATTTATCAAAGAATATTGCATTACGGCGTCAGTCGGCTAATCAAAAAGCAAGCACCTTTTGCGTCTATCCCTCTAGAATTTTGGTCATAAAATCAACAACCGGAGGGGCGACCATGACCGCCGATACACCTCAACTCGACAACTACAAACTCGAGGATCGCTACCTGCGCGAATCCGGCCGGGTGTTCCTGACCGGAACCCAGGCGCTGGTGCGAATCCCCCTGATGCAGGCAGCCCTGGACCGCAAGCACGGGCTGAATACCGCCGGTATGGTCAGTGGCTACCGGGGGTCTCCGCTGGGCGCCTACGACCAGGCGCTGTGGCAGGCCAAGGACCTGCTCGACCAGAATCGCATCGATTTTGTTCCTGCAATCAACGAGGACCTCGCCGCCACCATCATGCTGGGCACCCAGCAGGTGGAAACCGATGAAGAGCGCCAGGTCGATGGTGTGTTCGGTCTCTGGTATGGCAAGGGCCCCGGCGTGGACCGCGCCGGCGATGCCCTCAAGCACGGCACCACCTATGGCAGCTCCCCCAACGGTGGTGTGCTGGTGGTGGCCGGTGACGACCACGGCTGTGTGTCGTCCTCCATGCCACACCAGTCCGATGTGGCGTTCATGAGCTTCTTTATGCCCACCATCAACCCGGCCAACATCGCCGAGTACCTGGAATTCGGCCTCTGGGGTTACGCCCTGTCACGCTACAGCGGCTGCTGGGTCGGCTTCAAAGCCATTTCCGAGACCGTGGAAAGTGCCGCTTCGGTTGAGCTGCCGCCGCTACCCGAGTTCAAGACCCCGGAGGATTTCACCCCGCCGGCGGATGGTCTTCACTATCGCTGGCCGGACCTGCCCGGACCGCAGCTGGAAACACGAATCGAGCACAAGCTGGCAGCCGTGCAGGCCTTTGCCCGCGCCAATCCCATCGACCGCTGCCTGTACAACAACACCCGGGCCCGCTTCGGTATCGTGACGACCGGCAAGGGCTACCTGGATCTGCTCGAAGCCCTTGAACTGCTGGGCATCGATGAAACCCGCGCCGCCGAGCTGGGCCTGGACATCTACAAGGTGGGCATGGTCTGGCCCCTGGAGCGTCGCGGCATCCTGAACTTTGTTCATGGCAAGCAGGAAGTGCTGGTGATCGAGGAGAAGCGGGGCATCATCGAGAGCCAGATCAAGGAGTACATGTCCGAGCCGGACCGTCCCGGCGAGGTGCTGATCACCGGCAAGCAGGACGAGTCCGGCAAGCCGCTGATGCCCTATGTCGGTGAACTCAGCCCGAAGCTGGTGGCCGGCTATCTGGCGGCACGCCTGTCCCGTTTCTTCGACGTGGATTTCAGCGAACAGCTCCGGGCCATCAACGAGATGACGAGCGCGAAGGACCCGGGCGGGGTCCGCCGCCTGCCGTATTTCTGTTCCGGCTGCCCCCATAACACGTCCACCAAGGTGCCGGAGGGCAGCAAGGCCCTGGCCGGTATCGGCTGTCATTTCATGGCGTCCTGGATGGGGCGTAACACCGAATCCCTGATCCAGATGGGGGGTGAAGGGGTCAACTGGATTGGCAAGAGCCGTTATACCGGTAACCCCCATGTGTTCCAGAATCTGGGGGAGGGTACCTACTTCCATTCCGGTTCCATGGCCATTCGCCAGGCCGTGGCTGCCGGTATCAACATCACCTACAAGATCCTGTTCAACGACGCGGTGGCCATGACCGGTGGCCAGCCGGTGGACGGGCAGATCACCGTGCCCATGATTGCCCAGCAGGTCGCCGCCGAAGGCGTCAAACGGGTGGTGGTGCTCAGTGACGAACCCGAGAAGTACAAGGGCCACGAAGGGCTGTTCCCGAATGATGTGACCTTCCACGACCGCTCCGAGCTGGATCAGGTCCAGCGCGAGCTGCGGGACATTCCCGGCTGTACCGTTTTGATCTATGACCAGACCTGTGCCGCGGAGAAGCGCCGCCGTCGCAAGCGGGGCCAGTTCCCGGATCCGGCCAAGCGGGCCTACATCAACCACCATGTCTGCGAAGGCTGCGGTGACTGCTCGGTGCAGTCCAACTGCCTGTCGGTGGTGCCGCGCCAGACCGAACTGGGCCGCAAGCGCAAGATCGACCAGTCCTCCTGTAACAAGGACTTTTCCTGCGTAACCGGTTTCTGTCCGAGCTTTGTCACCATCGAGGGTGGCCAGCTGCGCAAGTCCCGGGGCGTGGATACCGGCTCGGTTCTGGGCAAACAGCTGCAAAGCCTGCCGCAGCCCTCCCTGCCAGGCCTGGACGGTTCGTTCGACCTGCTGGTGGGCGGTGTCGGTGGCACCGGTGTGGTGACCGTCGGCCAGCTGATCACCATGGCGGCCCACCTGGAGTCCCGGGGCGCTTCGGTGCTCGATTTCATGGGCTTCGCCCAGAAGGGCGGCACGGTCCTCAGTTATGTACGCATGGCGCCGTCCCCGGACAAGCTGCACCAGGTGAGAATCAGCAATGGCCAGGCCGACGCGGTCATTGCCTGTGACATGGTGGTGGCGTCCTCCCAGAAGGCCCTGAGCGTGCTGCGTCCGGATCACACCCGGGTGGTGGCCAACCGGGCCGAACTGCCGACCGCCGATTACGTCCTGTACCGGGATGCCGACATGCAGGCAGACAAGCGTCTAGATCTGATTCGCGATGCCGTGGGTGATGACCGGTTTGATGCCCTGGATGCCAACGGCATTGCCGAGAAGCTGATGGGCGATACCGTGTTCTCCAACGTGATGATGCTCGGTTTTGCCTGGCAGCAGGGCCTGCTGCCCTTGTCCGAGGCGGCCCTGATGCGGGCGATCGAGCTCAATGGTGTGGCGATCGAGCGCAACAAGGAGGCCTTCGGCTGGGGCCGGGTGGCGGCGGTCGACCCGAAAGTGATTGACGACTTGTTGAACCCGGTCAGTGAGCCGGTGGAAGTGCGGCCGGAGCCGACCCTGGAACAGCTGATCGAGACCCGTCACAAGCATCTGGTGAGTTACCAGAACCTTCGCTGGGCTGACAGCTACCGCGAGTTGGTGGAGCGGGTACGCCAGGCCGAGCAGGGAACAGGTCTGCAGGGCCTGCTGCTGACCCGCACGGTCGCCGAGCAGCTGTACCGGTTCATGGCCTACAAGGACGAGTACGAAGTGGCCCGCCTGTTTGCCGAGACCGATTTCATGAAGGAGGTGGAGAAAACCTTCGAGGGCGACTTCAAGGTGCATTTCCACCTGGCGCCGCCGATCCTCAATCGCGGCACCGATGCCCGTGGCCGGCCGCAGAAACGCCAATTCGGCCCCTGGATGTTCCGGGCCTTCAAGCTGCTGGCAAAACTGCGTGGACTGCGCGGTACCGCGCTGGATCCGTTCCGTCACTCCGCGGACCGGAAGCTGGACCGTGCCCTGCTGGCGGACTATCGCCAGCTGGCTGAGCGCATCAGCCGGGAGTTGAGTGCGGACAACCATGAGACTTTCCTGCAACTGGCGGAGCTGCCGGCGGACATTCGCGGCTTCGGCCCGGTCCGGGAGCAGGCGGTGGAGGCGATCCGCGAGCGCCAGCAGCAATTGCTCAAGGCGCTGGAAACCGGCCGTCCGACCCTGATTCGTACCAAACCGGCAGGCGAGAAGGAGGAATCCCATGTTTGAAGGCCTGAAACCGCTACCACAGGACCCGATTCTCCAGCTGATGCAGACCTTCCGCGAGGACCCGCGGGAACACAAGATTGATCTGGGCATCGGTGTCTACAAGGACGATGCCGGCAACACGCCGATCATGACCGCAGTGCATCAGGCGGAACGCCGCCTGCTGGAGAGTGAGTCCACCAAGAGCTATGTCGGCCCGGCGGGCTCTCCCGGTTTCGGTCGGGCCATGGTCGACCTGGTGCTGGGGGCGGGGAGTCCCCTGGTGCGGGACGGCCGGGTGGCCGCAGTCCAGACCCCGGGCGGTTGCGGAGCCCTGCGGATGGCGGCCGAATTCCTGCGCCTTTGCCGGGAAGACGCCACCGTCTGGGTCAGCACACCTACCTGGGGCAATCATCTTCCCCTCCTGGGTGGGGCCGGCCTGAACATTCGGGAATATCCCTACCTCGATCCGGCAACTCTGCAGGTAGACTTCGCCGCCATGATGGAGAGCCTGGCGCAGGCAGAGGCCGGCGACGTAGTGCTGCTGCATGGCTGCTGCCATAACCCGACCGGGGCGGACCTGACCTTTGAGCAGTGGCAGCAGGTGACCGACCTGATGCTGAAGAAAGGACTGCTGCCCTTCGTGGACATGGCCTACCAGGGCCTTGGTGATGGCCTTGACGCCGATGCCGCGGGGCTGCGCCACATCGCCGCCAGGGTACCGGAAATGATCGTGGCAGCCTCCTGCTCCAAGAACTTTGGCCTTTACCGGGAGCGGACCGGCGCCCTGATGCTCATGGGGGCGTCCCGGAGTGTCGCCGCGGCGGCCAACAGTCAGCTGCTCAGCGTTATTCGCTCTCATTACTCCATGCCTCCGGCCCATGGTGCCGCGATTGTGGAGACCATTCTCGGGGATGATGCGCTGCGTGCTGACTGGCAGGAAGAGCTGACTGCCATGTGTGACCGCATCCTGGGTTTGCGTCGCGATTTTGCCCGGGCGCTGGCGCCCGCCGGAGACTTCGGGTTCATTGCCCGGCAGCGTGGCATGTTCTCGTTTCTGGGGATCAATCCCGAACAGGTGCGCCGGCTCCGGGAGGAGTATGGCATCTACATGCTGGAGTCGAGTCGGGTCAACGTGGCCGGCCTGAACGACCGCACGTTGCCGGTCGTTGCCGAGGCAATCCGCGCCATTCTCTGATTCTGTTCGCCCGTGTTTCCGACAAAAACAACTATTTCGGAGAAGTACATGACTAATCAAACACAACCGCACCAGCTGGCTTCAAACCTCTGGTCTTCGCGTCTTGCGTTTATCCTGGCTGCCGCCGGCTCTGCCGTGGGGCTGGGTAATATCTGGAAGTTTCCCTACATCACCGGTGAGCACGGTGGCGGTGCATTTGTGCTGGTGTACCTGGTGTGCATCGCCATCATCGGCGTGCCTGTGCTGATCGCCGAAACCATGATCGGTCGTCGTGGTGGCCAGAGCCCGGTGGCCACCATGCGGTCCCTGACCGAGAGTGAAGGCACCGCCCGGGGCTGGCGGGCGATCGGATGGAACGGCGTGATTGCCTCTTTCCTGGTACTGTCCTTCTACTCGGTCATCGGTGGCTGGTCTCTGGTCTATATCGGCAAAGCTGCCGCGGGGCTGTTCACCGGTGCCGATGCCGAAACCATCGGGACACAGTTCGGCAGCCTGCTGTCGAATCCCTGGGAACTGCTGCTCTGGCACAGTGTGTTCATGGCCATTGTGGTGCTCATCGTCGGCCGGGGTATTCGTTCGGGGCTGGAGCGGGCCGTCAACACCCTGATGCCGCTGTTGTTCATCCTGCTGGTGGTCATGGTGTTCTATGCGATGAACTCCGGCAGTTTCGGCCGGGCGGTGGACTTCATGTTTGCCCCGGACTTCAGCAAGCTCACCACCAAGGGCGTGCTGGTGGCGCTGGGTCATGCAGCCTTTACCCTGAGTATCGGTATTGGTGTACTGATGGCTTACGGCTCCTATCTCCCGAAACGGATCAACATTGCCCGTACTGCCATGACCATCGCGGTGCTGGATACCAGTGTTGCACTTCTGGCGGGCCTGGCGATCTTCCCGCTGGTGTTTGCCAACGGCCTGGAACCAGGCACCGGGCCGGGGCTGATCTTTGTCACCCTGCCGCTGGCCTTCGGCAAGATGACCGGTGGTGTGCTGTTCGGGGTGATTTTCTTCACATTGCTGCTGGTGGCAGCGGTGACCTCGGCCATTTCCATGCTGGAGCCGGTCGTGGAGTGGCTTGAAGAGCACAAGGGCATCAACCGTTTCAAGAGTGCTCTGACCGGCGGTCTGGCGATCTGGTTCGTGGGGATCGGCACGGTGTTGTCGTTCAACGTGTGGTCCGATGTTCATCCGCTGGGCTTCCTGGCCTTCTTCGAGGGCAAGACGGTGTTCGATCTGCTGGACTTCCTTGTGTCGAACCTGATGATGCCCCTGGGTGGCCTGGCGATTGCCCTGTTTGCCGGCTGGGCCATGCGCCGTGAAGGTCTGGGTGAGGATATCGGCCTGCAGGGCGGCGCCTATCGAGGGTTCATGGCGGTGTTGCGTTACCTGACGCCGGCCGGGATCCTGGTGGTGTTTCTCTACAATCTGGTCTAGTCCCCATGGGCCCGGGCACCATCCTGGCGCCCCCGGCCCGTCGAAGGGCTCATATCGGTTCGCTGACCGTTGTGGGCCTTTCTTCGTATTCGTCGCTGGTGTCCTGCAGGCCTCCGAACCGGCGGTAGAATTTCTCGTTGGGTCCGGGTAGGGGACCGGAGGCATTTTCGAGGTTTTCGTCCAGCCACTTTTCAGCCCGGGCGTAGATGTGACGGTACAGGTTCCGGCACAGCTGCTTGGCACTTCGGCCTTCCCAGTCCCCCGGCAGTAACTCCTCGGGCAGCAGGGGATCCCGCAACAGGATCTTCCGGTACTCATGAATCAGCAGGATGCGCAGGGTGAGGCACTCGGCCGGTGTCAGGTCATCCTCGTTCTGCAGCTCCCGCCAGACCGGGCGGAACTGTGCCAGGAATCGCCGGTAGCGTCCGCCCAGCTCGTCCAGATTCCAGCTCTCGCGCACCTGCAGTCTCAGGGCCCTGGACGCCTTCTGCTCCATCGGCACGGTTTCCATCACGATGGTGTCTTCGAGGGCCCCCCATTCCTGCAACAGGGGCAGCAGTTCATTGCGGGTAAAGCGGGGATGTTCCATCACGCCCGGCGCCATGCTGCCAAAACTGAGCCATTTCAGTTCTTCACGAACTTTCTGCTTCAGGTCCGGGGGCAACTGGTTGAGATAGACCAGGCACCAGCTGCCGCTCCATTCGCGGGTCGACAGGCTGTAGACGTGCTGGAATGCCTGTTCGAACCGGCGCAGACCGGGGCCGGTCAGGCTGTAGTAACTGCAACGGCCGACCTTCTCTGTTTGAAGCCAGGATTCCTGCACCAGCCGGTATACCGAGGTGCGAACCAGCCGCTGACTGATACCCATGGGTTCCACCAGCTTCATCAGGCTGCCCAGCCATACGGTCCCTCCCCGGGGAACGATGGCATCACCGTAGATGGTGATAATCAGAGAGCCGGCGCGAAGCGGTCGTTTCTTCTGGAAGTTGATGACGAGCTGCTCAAGCTGGTTTTTTGCAGACATAGGATTCTTGTCGGTTATCAATTATCGAGAATGACAGATCTGATACGTATTATGCGGTTCCTGTGTGTCACGTAAAGCATTCAATGCCGTATCGACCGACTAGCGCCTTGGACCATGGTCGGCTTTACTGAGAGAACCTGTCAGGTTGTCACCCAAATCGGTTGACATGGATATTATGATACAATAATGTCCATTGATATTCGTCAACGGTATCGAATTTTATTGTTGATGAAGATCAGGGAGCTGACAGATCAGGGATGAAACCACAAATATAAAGCTGACAACGGGTCGAAGGGTGACTGAAATGACACAGAAGTCAGAGCCAGGCTCTCGATCGTTGTTTTACTTCTGAGCAATGGATGGGGGGCAAGTAAGCCCCACACAATTCGGGAGAACAAAAACAATGCTTAAGACAATTCTGCGTCGCACGGGACAAGTTGCGGCCATCGCCGCCGCAGGCCTGGTTATGAGTGCCCAGGCTGCAGAGCCGATCAAGATCGGTTCTTTCCTGTCAGTTACCGGCCCAGCCTCTTTCCTCGGGGATCCGGAACTGAAAACTCTGGAAATGTACGTTGAGAAAATCAACGAGGATGGTGGGGTTCTCGGCCGTCCGCTCGAGCTTATTCACTACGATGACGTGGGTAATGCCTCCAACGCCCGTAACTTTGCCAGCCGGCTGATCCGTTCCGATCGTGTCGATATCATCGTCGGTGGTAGTACCACCGGTGCTACCATGGCCGCTGTGCCCCTGGTGGAGCAGGCCAAGGTTCCTTTCATTTCCCTGGCGGGTGCCGTGGTAATTACCAACCCGGTGAAGAAGTGGGTATTCAAAACGCCGCAAACTGACCGCATGGCGGCAGAGCGCATCCTGACCGACATGAAAGACCGTGGTATTACCCGCTTCGGCCTGATTTCCGGTACCGGTGGTTTCGGCAGTTCCGGTCGCACCCAGACTCTGGATGTGGTTGAGCAGATGGGCATGGAAGTCGTGGCCGATGTGACCTACAGCGGCTCCGATACCGACATGACGGCCCAGCTTACCAACATCCGTAATACCGATGGTGTCGAGGCGGTGCTGAACTTCGGCTTCGGCCAGGGCCCGGCCATCGTGACCCGCAACTATGCCCAGCTGGGCATGGAGCTTCCCTTCTACCAGTCCCACGGTGTGGCGTCTGACAGCTTCCTGGAGCTGGCGGGTGATGCTGCCGAAGGCGTGCGCCTGCCGGCTTCCCCGCTGCTGGTCCCGGACTCCCTGCCGGATGACGACCCCCAGAAGCAGGTCGTGCAGGATTACAAGGCCGAGTACGAAGCCCGTTGGGATTCCAAGGTGTCCACCTTCGGTGCCTATGCCTACGACGGCCTGATGCTGGCAGTCCAGGCCATCGAAGCCGCCGGCTCCACCGACAAGGAAGCCGTACGTGAAGCTCTGGAAAATATCCAGGGTTATGTGGGCGTAACCGGTGTGTTCAACATGTCACCGGAAGACCACAACGGCCTCGAAGCCGACTCCTTCCGCATCCTGGAAGTCCAGAACGGCGAGTGGAAGCTCATTAACTGATCTGTCCATCAAGCAGTAAACCGTCTGCCCGTCCCGGTTCGGGGCGGGCAGACGCTGTCCGACCGGAACCACGGCTATGTTTGCAGAATTCCTCCAGTATCTCTTCACCGGGATCACTATCGGTGCTACTTATGCTCTGATAGCCCTCGGGTTTACTCTCATTTATAACGCCAGCCACGTCATCAACTTTGCCCAGGGCGAATTCCTGATGATTGGCGGCATGGCGACCGTTTCTCTCACGGCGATGGGCGTGCCCATGGTACTTGCCATCATCCTGGCCGTGTTGCTTGCCGGTGTTCTCGGTATCCTGCTGCAGCGCTTTGCTATTGCGCCTGCGAAACAGGCCGATGTGGTGACGCTGATCATCATCACCATCGGTGCCTCCATTTTCATCCGTGGTCTTGCCCAGCTGGTCTGGGGCAAGGAATACCACGTCATGCAGAATTTCAGCAGCGACGAGCCGATCCGGATCTTCGGTGCTGTCCTCAACAGCCAGAGCCTCTGGGTTCTGGGTATCGGTGCGATCCTTGTGGTCGGACTGGTACTGTTCTTTACCCGCACACTGATCGGTAAGGCGATTCTCGCCACCTCCATGAACAAGGAAGCCGCGCGTCTGGTGGGTATCCGTACCCAGCTGGTTCTGATGCTGGCGTTCCTGGTGTCGGCGGTGCTGGGGTCGGTTGCCGGTGTCGTGGTTGCGCCGATTACCTTCACCTCCTACGACATCGGCATCATGCTCGGCCTCAAAGGCTTTGTCGCCGCCGCCATCGGCGGGTTGGGCAGCGGTATCGGTGCCGTTGTCGGTGGCCTGTTGCTGGGCGTGGTCGAGGCCATGGCTGCGGGCTACATCTCCTCTGACTACAAGGACGCCGTGGCGTTCTCCATGATTCTCGTCGTGCTGTTCTTCATGCCGCGCGGTCTGTTTGGCGCCAAGGTCGTGGAGAGGGTGTAACCATGTTGAATAGATTCATGCAAATGCGGCTTCGGGACCTGATCATTCTGGCGATCATCCTGTTTGCCCTGCCGTTGTTCCTGAACAACCCGTTTCACTATGACCTGGCCACCCAGATGGCGATTATCGCGGCCACGGTGGTAGGCCTGAACCTGCTGGTCGGGTTTGCCGGCCAGATCAGTCTGGGACATGCCGGTTTCTTCGGTCTCGGCGCCTATTTCACCGGCATCATGACCAGCAGTTACGGCTGGTCCTCGGTGCCCGCACTGGTCGTTGGCGCGATCGCGGTGGGTATCATCGCCTGGATTGTCGGTCGTCCCATCCTGCGCCTGAAGGGGCACTATCTGTCCATGGCGACCCTGGCCGTCGGTTTTATCATCGCAATCATCCTCAACAACGAACGGGCGTTGACCGGCGGGCCGGATGGTATGCCGGTGCCGGCCTTTACCGTATTCGGCTGGGAGCTGAGCCCGTTTGGCAGCTATAACCTGCTCGGCATGGAGCTCAATGGCAGTGAGGCCTGGTACCTGTTTGCAGCACTGGTATTGCTGGTTGCGGTCTGGCTCGCCCAGAACCTGATCGACTCGCCCATCGGCCGGGCGCTGCGTTCGGTGCACGGTTCAGAAGTGGCTGCGCGGGTGGTTGGTGTCGATACGGCCCGATACAAGAGCCTGGTGTTCGTGGTTTCAGCGATTTATGCCAGTGCCATGGGCAGTCTGTACGCCCATTTCCAGGGCTTCATTACGCCGGCTGTGGCCGGGTTCGATTTCTCCATCCTGTTTATCACCATGGTGGTTCTCGGCGGTATGGGTTCCACTATGGGCGTCATCCTGGGTGCCGTGGTGCTCAAGCTCCTGCCCCAGGTGCTGGCGGATTTCCAGGAGCTGGAAACCGTCATGTTCGGTGCAATCCTGATGCTCACCATGATCTTCATGCCCAAGGGCCTGCTGCCCACTATCCAGATGGCTGTCGGTAAGCGGATGAAGAAAAAGGCGGGAGGTCAGGCATGAGCGCACTGATTGAAGTAAAAGGCCTGGACAAGGCTTTCGGTGGCGTCCATGCAGTGGAAGGCGTGTCCTTCTCGGTGGAAGCCGGCCAGGTGTATTCGGTGATCGGCCCCAACGGGGCAGGCAAGACGACCCTGTTTAACCTGATTTCAGGTATCTACACCCCGACCAAGGGCGAAATCAGCCTGAAAGGGGAGAGCACTGCCAGGCTGGAACCGAACCAGCTGGCGGAGCGGGGCATGTGCCGCACGTTCCAGCAGATGCAGATCTGCATGAACATGTCCGCCATCGAAAACGTGATGCTGGGGCGCCATCTCAAGCTCCGGAGCAATCTGTTCACCACGCTGTTCCGGTTGCCGTCCCTGCTTCGGGACGAGAAATCCTGCCGGGAGCGGGCAGCGGAACTGATGGAGTTCGTCGGTTGCGGCGATTACCTGGATACCGAGGCGTCGGCCATGTCCTATGGCGCCCTGAAGCGGCTGGAAATCGCCCGGGCGCTGGCGGCAGAGCCCAAGGTCATCCTGCTGGATGAGCCGGCCGCCGGTCTGAACGCCGTGGAAACCGCGGCTCTGGAGAAGCTGATCCGGAAGATTGCCGATCAGGGCACCACCGTCATGCTGGTTGAGCACGACATGAAGCTGGTCATGGGTATTTCCGACCGCCTGCTGGTGCTCAACTACGGGCGCGTGCTGGCGGAAGGTACGCCGGAAGAAATCCGCAACAACCCGGACGTCATTGCTGCCTACCTGGGCGGCTGAGCAAGGAGACATTTCATATGAGCGAGCAACAGACCGAAATGGCGCCTGCCCAGTCCCGCAGCGAGCAGGCAGTACGCATTATTGTTCACGAGCATCAGGCGCTGTGGCGCATACTGGACCTGCTGGACCAGCTGCTGAGCGACATGAACATCAACGAGCAACAGCCGGATGAGCGGTTGTTCACCAAGATCTTCGATTACATCGAACACTTTTCCGAGCGGGTACACTCGACACCAACGGACATCGAGCTGTACAAGCGCCTGGGAGCCAAGCACCCGGAGTCGCTGCCACTGCTGGAGAAGCTTTCCAAGGGCTACCTCGTCGGCCATGAGAAGCTGATGGAGCTTCGCCAGCTGCTGACCGCCTGCATGGAAAACTGGCCGGAGGGTCGGGAAGAATTCAGTCACGCTCTGGCCCGGTTCACCGAAGCCCTGCGCAAGCACATCCGCAAGGAAGAAGGGGTGGTGATTCCCCGTGCCCGCAAGGTGCTCTCCGATGAGGACTGGGAGCAGATTATCGAAGCGCGGGACATCGAGAACGATCCCCTGTTTGGCGAGCGGGTCCGGGAGGAATTCCGGGAGCTGCGCCACGAGATCATCAGCTATACCCCGGAGCGCTTCGGTGGTCTTGGCCTCAAGCATGCGGAGCAGGTCACTGCACCCCACGCCCGGGAGGAAATGCTGGCAATCAAAGGCCTTGCAACCTCCTATGGCCAGATCGAAGTGCTGCATGACATCGACATCAGCATCAACAGCGGCGAAATCGTGTCACTGGTGGGCGCCAACGGTGCCGGCAAGTCCACCCTGCTGATGAGCATCTCCGGCCTCCAGCCGATGGATCGCGGCAGCATGGTGTACCAGGGCAAGGACCTTGCGAAGGTCTCTGCCGACCAGCGGGTCGGCGACGGTATTGTCCAGGTGCCGGAAGGTCGTCAGGTGTTCAAGGATCTGTCGGTCCATGACAACCTGTTGCTGGGAGCCTACACCCGCGGGCGCAGCCAGGAAGTGGAAGATGATCTGGAGCGGATGTATACCAAGTTCCCGATACTGCGCCAGAAGCGCCACAACCTGGCCGGGGAGCTCTCCGGCGGTCAACAGCAGATGCTGGCCATGGGGCGCGCGCTGATGGCCCGGCCGAAGCTGCTGTTGCTCGATGAACCGAGCATGGGCCTGGCGCCTCTGATCATCGAGGAGATCTTCGACATCATCAAGGAGTTGAAGAAAGAAGGCATCACCATTTTCCTGGTGGAGCAGAACGCGTCCCAGGCCCTGGCCCTGGCGGACCGCGGTTACGTGCTGGAAACCGGTAAGGTGGTCATCGAGGGTACCGGCCGGGAGCTGCTCAGCAACGAGAAGGTCCGGGAAGCTTACCTGGGCATGTAAAGCCTGAGCCGGGCGGAAACAGAAAAGGGGACAGGCTTTTGGCCTGTCCCCTTTTTATTTGCCTCCGGCCTGCCGTTCGGGTCCAACGGATGGCAGGCCGGACACGCCCCCAGTCTTACTGGGGACGTTTGGCAACCAGTGTCAGGATGTCGTAGCTCGCCACCAGCTCGTCGTTCTGGTTGTGAACCTGGACGTCCCAGACCACCACACCCTGGGGGTGGCCGTCCGGAGAAGTCCGACCCTGATCGATCTTGCGCTTGCAGGTCAGGCGGGCCCGGATGGTGTCGCCCGGGGCTACCGGCTCGATGAAGCGCAGGGTGTCCAGGCCGTAGTTGGCCAGGACCGGACCCTCGCCCGGGGAAACGAACAGGCCTGCGGCTGCGGACAGCACGAAGTAGCCATGGGCAATGCGCTTGCCGAACTGGGATTCCCGCGCTGCCAGCTCATCGAAATGCATGTAGAAGTGGTCGCCGGACAGGCAGCCGAAGTTGACGATGTCCGCCTCGGTTACGGTCCGACGATGCGTCAGCAGGGACTCGTTGATCTGCAGATCTTCGAAGTGACGACGGAACGGGTGCACCTCGGTCTCGATTACATCGGCGCCGCGCACATACTCGCGGGTCACGGCTGCCAGCATGGTCGGGGAGCCCTGGATGGAGGTCCGCTGCAGGTAGTGATGGACCGCGCGGATACCGCCCAGCTCTTCGCCACCACCGGCGCGACCGGGGCCGCCGTGCTTGAGCATGGGCAGGGGTGAGCCGTGACCGGTGGATTCCTTCGCCGCTTCGGCATCCAGCAGGTGCAGACGGCCGTGGAACGCGGCAAGCAGCGGAGCAATCCTGCCGGCAGTGGCCGGATCGCGGGTGGTCAGAGTGGTGACCAGCGAGCCGCGGCCCTTGGAGCACAGCTCCACTGCATCTTCGATGGTGTCATAGGGAATCACGGTGGCCACCGGACCAAACGCCTCGATATCGTGTGCGCCACAGCCGTTTTCCGGGTTGCGGCACAGCAGCAGGTGCGGCTCGATGAACGCACCCTTCTCAGTCCCTTCGCCAGTAGGCTTGAAGCTGCCGTCGCCACCGACGACCAGTTCACTGGTTTTCAGCAGTTCCTGAATATTGGCCTTGACGTCTTCCAGCTGATCGATGGAGGCCAGGGCGCCCATGCGCACGCCTTCCACGGAAGGATCGCCGACGGTGACTTTCGCCAGTCGCTCTTTCAGCTTCTCGCAGACGGCGTCCACCCGGTCTTTCGGGACCAGGACCCGGCGGATCGCGGTACACTTCTGGCCGGCCTTGGCGGTCATCTCACGGCCGACTTCCTTCACGAACACGTCGAACTCTTCGTGTTCGGGGGTTACGTCCGGGGCGAGGATGGCGCTGTTGAGCGAGTCCGCTTCCGCGTTGAAGGGAATGGACTTGTTGATGATGTTCGGATGGTTGCGCAGCTTGCGTGCCGTCGCTGCCGAGCCGGTAAAGGTAACCACGTCCTGTTCTTCCAGGTGATCGAACAGGTCGCCGGTGCTGCCGATGATCAGCTGCAGGGCGCCTTCAGGCAGGGCGCCGGAATCCTGCATCAGGCGAACGGCCAGTTCGGTGACGTAGCAGGTGGAGGTGGCCGGTTTCACGATGCAGGGCATGCCTGCCAGGAACGTGGGCGCGAATTTCTCGAGCATGCCCCAGACCGGGAAGTTGTAGGCGTCAATGTGGACCGCCACACCGCCACGGGGCACCAGGATATGGGTGCCCGCGAAGTGGTTGTTCTTGCCCAGCGGCATTACCGGACCTTCGTGCACGACGTTGCCGGACGGCAGCTCGCGGCGGCCCATGCTGGCGTACGAAAACAGCGTACCGAAACCGCCATCGATGTCGATGCCATTGTCACCCTTGCTGGCACCGGTGTGCATGGACAGGGCATACAGCTCTTTCTTGTGTTCCTGCAGGTACATGGCCATGGCTTTCAGGGCCAGGGCACGTTCCTGGAAATCCATGGCCATCAGGTTCTTGCCGCCAACCTTGCGACCATATTCAACGGCTTTCTTGAAGTCGAGGGTGTCGTCGTGGGTATGGGCCACGATTTCGCCGTTGACGGCGCTGGGCAGCGCCTTGGCGGGCTTTTCACCGACCCACTGGCCGGCAATGAAACTTTTCAGGACTGACATGGGAAACTCCATTCGTTTCTGAAACACGAAGGCAAGCCCCGACTTCCCGGGGCTTGCCTTGTTCGTATCGTTCGGGTGGGGCCGGACTTACATCTCGTCGTAGTCCAGAACCACCTTGTCGCTGATCGGATAGCACTGGCAGGAAAGCACGTAGCCGGCTTCGACCTCGTAATCCTCGAGTGCGAAGTTCTGGTCCATTTCCACCTCACCTTCGACGACCTTGGCGCGGCAGGTGGAGCAGACGCCCGCCTTGCACGAATAGGGCAGGTCTGCGCCTTCTTCGTTACCGGCATCCAGGATGCTCTTGGTGTCGCGAACCAGCGGGAAGGTCAGGGAGCGGCCGTCGGCAATGACGGTCACTTCACTGATGGACTCCGGGTTCACGTGGGATGGATCCCTGTCTTTCCTGGCCTGGGGCACACCACCGGCAGGCGTGAACAGCTCATAGTGAACCTTGCTCTTGTCCATGCCATGGCGAACCAGAGAATCGCGAACCGTTTCGGTCATCGCCTGGGGACCACAGATGAAGGCCGCGGTGAGTTCCTTGGCGTTGATCCAGTGATCGAACAGGGCATCGCATTTCTCATGGTCGATTCGACCGTTGTAGAGATCGATGTCCTGCTCTTCGCGGGTGAAGATGTACACCAGGTTCAGGCGGGACATGTACTCGTTCTTCAGATCCTGGAGTTCGTCCCGGAACATGGTGTTGCTGGTGGCCTTGTTGCCGTAGAACAGGGTGACCTCGCTCTTGGGCTCGGTTTCCAGCGTGGTCTTCACGATCGACAGGATCGGTGTGATACCACTGCCGGCGGCGACGGCCAGGTAGTTGCCTTCACGCTCGGGATCCAGATCGACGGAGAAATGGCCCTGGGGCGGCATGACTTCCAGGGTCTGGCCGGGTTTGAGCTGCTCGTTGGCAAAGGTGGAGAAGCGGCCACCGGGAATCCTCTTGACTGCAATGCGCAGCTCGTGGTCATTGACGCTGTTGCAGATAGAATAGGAGCGGCGCACTTCCTCGCCATCCAGCTTCGTTCTCACCACCAGGTGCTGGCCCTGCTTGTAGGAGAACTTGTCGGCCAGGTCCTCCGGTACGTCGAAAGACAGGGTTACTGCGTTTCTTGTTTCAGGTCTGACCTCTTTGAGGGCCAGTGAGTAGAATTTATTCATGGTCGTCTTGGCTCTAGATGCATTTGAAATAGTCGAAGGGCTCGAGGCAGTCCTTGCAGCGATACAGGGCCTTGCAGGCGGTGGATCCGAACTCGCTGACCCGCTCTGTTTCGGTGCTGCCGCAATGGGGGCAGGTGATCACTTCGGAGTCGCCCAGCAGGCTTCGCTTGCTGGCACTGCCCTGGGGCGGCGCAATACCGAACGCCCGGAGCTTCTCTTTGCCTTCGTCTGTAATCCAATCGGTGGTCCAGGCCGGGGTCAGCACCTGGTTGATCCGGACATTCCGGAAGCCCGCAGCGCGCAGGGCTTCCTCGATCAGTTCCTCGATCAACTCGGTCGCGGGGCAGCCGGAGTAGGTCGGCGTCACATCGACGGAAAGTTCCTTCCCGTCCCAGTGCACGGCCCGGACAATGCCGAGCTCCACGACACTTACCGCCGGAACTTCGGGGTCCTTGACGTCTTCAAGGATCGCCCAGATATCCGCCTCAGTCAGTTGGTCGGTGTTGGCATTTGCCGGCACCCGATCACTGGCTATCAGCTTGTCTACCGCTGACCGCGGGTCTGTATCACCATGTTGTGGCATCGGGATAGGCCCTCTGCAGAAACTGCATTTCTGCCAGAATGAAACCGAGATGTTCGGTGTGCTCACCACGCTTGCCGCCCAGGTACATCCAGGCATCGTCCGGCTGCGGCGTCAGGGTGGCTTCCTCGAGCACTTCCTTGACCAGTCCGCGCCAGTCTTCCTTCAGCTGCTCGGGATCCGGACCGATTCCGGCCTCAGCCATCAGCTGGTCGGTCTTGTCCGGCGTGATCAGCTCGCCGGTGAAGCGCCAGAGAATGTCCACCGCATCCTGCATACGACGGTGGCTTTCCTCGGTACCGTCACCCAGGCGCTTGACCCACTCGGACGAGCGGCGCAGGTGGTAGGTCACTTCTTTCAGTGCCTTGGCAGCGATGGCGGCAACCCGCTCGTCGCTGGCGTTGACCAGGCTCTTCAGGGTGAAGTAGTGCCAGGCGTCGTAGAAGAACTGACGACCCATGGTGACCGCGTAGTCCTCATTCGGCTGCTCGGTCAGGAGCAGGTTGCGGTAGTCGTGGGCGTCGCGACGGAACGCGAGTTTGTCGGCATCCCGACCGTCATCGATCAGCTCGGCGGCATACTCGTACCAGTTCCGGGCCTGACCGACGAGGTCCAGCGCGACGTTCATCAACGCCATTTCTTCTTCCAGCGCCGGGGCCTTGCCGCACAGCTCACACAGGCGCTGGCCCAGGATCATGTCGGAGTCCGCCAGGCGCAACAGGTATTCCGTGAGTGCTTCTTTCTGAGTCATGGAACCACTCCTTACATGTGTCCGACTTCGTCGGGCAGCTCGTAGAAAGATGCGTGTCGGTAGACCTTGTCTTCCGAAGGATCGAACAGGACCTCTTTCTCATCGGAGGCGGAGGCTGTGATCGCGTCGGACGGAACCACCCAGATGCTTACACCTTCGTTGCGGCGCGTGTACAGGTCACGGGCGTTCTCCATGGCCATTTCCGCATCGGCGGCGTGAACGCTGCCAACGTGCTTATGGTTCAGACCGTGCTTGCTGCGTACGAAAACTTCGTAAAGGCTCCATTCAGCCATGATTCTTTCCTCCGGTATCAGGCGGCTTCTGCGCGCTGTTTTTGTTTTTTGGCATAGGCGACGGCGGCTTCACGAACCCACGCGCCTTCCTCGATTGCTTTTTTGCGAGTGTTGATGCGCTCGCGGTTACAGGGGCCGTTGCCCTTGAGAACGTCGTAGAACTCCTGCCAGTTGATTTCACCGAAATCATAGTGGCCACGCTCTTCGTTCCACTTCAGGTCCGGATCCGGTGCGGTGCAGCCCAGGAACTCGAGCTGGGGCACGGTCTGGTCGATGAACATCTGGCGCAGTTCGTCATTGCTCTTGCGCTTGATCTTCCAGGCCATGGACTGCTGGGAGTTCGGGGATTCGTCGTCGTGCGGGCCGAACATCATCAGTGCCGGCCACCACAGACGGTTGATGGCGTCCTGCACCATCTGCTTCTGCTCCTCGGTGCCTTCACGCATCATGTCCAGCAGGATCTGGTAGCCCTGACGCTGGTGGAAGCTCTCTTCCTTACAGATGCGGATCATGGCGCGGGAGTAGGGACCATAGGAGGTACGCTGCAGGACAACCTGGTTGACGATGGCGGCGCCATCCACCAGCCAGCCAACGGCACCCATGTCGGCCCAGTTCAGGGTCGGGTAGTTGAAGATGCTGGAGTACTTGGCCTTGCCTTCATGCAGCTTTTCGATTTCTTCATCACGGTCAGCGCCGAGGGTTTCCATGGCGCTGTACAGGTACAGGCCGTGACCGGCCTCGTCCTGGATCTTGGCCATCAGCTGCAGCTTGCGCTTGAGGGTCGGCGCACGGGTTACCCAGTTGCCTTCCGGAAGCATGCCGACCACTTCGGAGTGGGCGTGCTGGGAAATCTGGCGGACGAGGGTCTTGCGGTAGCCCTCGGGCATCCAGTTCTTCGGTTCGATCTTCACTTCGGCGTCGATTTTTTCCTGGAATGCGCGCTCTTCGGGCGACATCTCATCCAGGCTCTTGACGCGCTTGGCTCCGGTTTCAACGAGCTGGGCGTACATACAATACCTCCGGTTCGGCTTGTTGTTCTGCGAGCAAGAATGCTCTCTTCATGTTCCTCTGATTTTAGTCAATATTAAATGATACTGAATAAAAATCAAGGAACGATTTTGTGTGTCATGTCAGGTTAAAAGGTTGCGCCATCGCTATTTAAGCGCTTGATACGCTGCCTAAAAAAAGTGATACGTAATGAAAAACTATCGAGATCTATTGAGAGAAAGTTAAATTAAATCCCGATAATCCGGATGGAAAGGCCCCGGCCGTTCGCGTGAACCGGCCGGGGCACTGCCGGGATTTACTTCCGGCGGTCGATAACCCGCTTGGCCTTGCCCTCGGAGCGGGCCAGACGGTTGGGTTCCACCACCTCGACACGGGTGCTGATGCCGATGTAGGACTTGATGTGGTGAGCCAGTTCCTTGGCTGCCTTGGTGCGTACCTCGTCGCCCATGCCGGCTTCCGGCTTGAGTTCGGCACGGATGTCCACGCAGTCCAGGTTGCCCTCCTTGTAGACCTCGATCTCGTAGTGCGGCGCCAGCGCCTCGCACTTGAGGACCTGTTCTTCGATCTGGCTCGGGAACACGTTCACACCACGGATGATCAGCATGTCATCGCTGCGCCCGGTGATCTTGTCGATACGACGCATCGGACGGGCGGTGCCGGGCAGCAGACGGGTCAGATCGCGGGTACGGTAGCGCAGGATCGGCAGGGCGACCTTGGTCAGGGAGGTGAACACCAGCTCGCCGTATTCACCGTCCGGAAGCACCTCGCCGGTGTTCGGATCGATGATTTCCGGATAGAAGTGGTCTTCCCAGATGGTCGGGCCGTCCTTGGTTTCGATGCATTCCATACCAACACCCGGCCCCATCACTTCGGACAGGCCATAGATGTCCAGAGCCTGGATGCCCAGGCGCTCCTCCAGCTCCGTGCGCATGCTGTTGGTCCACGGCTCGGCGCCGAAGATGCCCAGGCGCAGGGGCAGTTTGCGCGGGTCAATGCCCTGGCGGTCCATCTCGTCCGCGATGTTCAGCATGTAGGACGGCGTCACCATGATGATGTCCGGCTGGAAATCCTTGATCAGCTGGACCTGCTTCTCGGTCTGGCCGCCGGACATGGGGATTACGGTACAACCCAGACGCTCGGCACCGTAGTGGGCACCCAGGCCGCCGGTGAACAGGCCGTAACCGTAGGAAACATGGACCTTGTCACCGCGGTAGCCACCGCCGGCACGGATGCTTCGGGCCACGATATCGGCCCAGGTGTTGATGTCACTCTGGGTGTAGCCGACCACGGTGGGCTGGCCGGTGGTGCCGCTGGAAGCGTGTACCCGGACCACATCGGACATCGGCGTGGCGAACATGCCGAACGGGTAGTTCTCGCGCAGGTTCGCCTTGGTGGTAAACGGGATCTTGGCCAGGTCTTCCAGGGAGTTGATGTCCATCGGTTTCAGGCCGATGTCATCAAACGCCTTCCGGTAGAACGGAACATTGGTGTAGGCATGGACCACACTCCAGCGCAGGCGCTGGAGCTGCTCGTGACGAAGTTCGTCAATGCTGGCGGTTTCCATGCGGTCGAGTTTCCCGATTTTCTGCAGAGGTAAGCTCATAATCGAATCCTGCTTGTTCTTGTGCCTTGAGTCAGCGTGTCATTGTTGATGATGGTATTACTCGGCGCTGTCGGTGCGCTCGATGATCAATGCGATGCCCTGGCCGACGCCGATGCACATGGTGCACAGGGCGTAACGGGCTTTCTTGCCGGCCTTGTGGCGACGCTCCAGTTCGTTCAGGGCAGTAGTTACCAGCCGTGCGCCACTCATGCCCAGCGGATGACCCAGGGCGATGGCGCCGCCATTCGGGTTCACGTGCTCGGCGTCGTCCGGCAGTCCCAGATCGCGGGTGACCGCCAGGGCCTGGGCGGCAAAGGCTTCGTTCAGCTCGATCACGTCCATGTCCGCCAGTTCCAGCCCGGCGGTCTTGAGAACCTTGCGCGTGGCCGGTGCCGGGCCGAAGCCCATGATCCGGGGTTCAACGCCGGCGGTGGCCATGGCAACGATCCGGGCCCGCGGCTTCAAGCCATATTCTTTCAGGGCAGCCGCGCCGGCCATCAGCAGGGCGCAGGCACCGTCATTGACGCCGGAGGCGTTGCCGGCCGTGACCGTACCGTTCTCTCGGAACGGGGTGGGTAGCTTGGCGAGTTTCTCCAGGCTGGTTTCCCGGGGATGCTCGTCGGTATCCACCACCAGCGGGTCCTGCTTGCGGCGGGGGATGGTGACCGGCGTGATCTCGTCGGCAAAAACGCCAGCGGCCTGGGCGGCAGCAGTGCGCTGCTGGCTGCGCAGGGCGAAGGCATCCTGGTCTTCCCGGGAGATATTGAACTGCTCCGCCACGTTCTCGGCGGTTTCCGGCATGGAATCGATGCCGTACTGCTTTTTCAGCACCGGGTTGACGAAGCGCCAGCCGATGGTGGTATCAAAGATCTCCGCCTTGCGGCTGAAGGGGCTATCGGCCTTGCCCATGACAAAAGGTGCACGGGACATGGATTCGACACCGCCGGCAATCATCAGGCTGGTTTCACCGGTGCGGATGGCGCGGGCGGCGCTGCCCACCGCATCCATGCCGGAGCCGCACAGCCGGTTGATGGTGCTGCCCGGAACGTCTACCGGCAGACCGGCCAGCAGCAGGGACATGCGGGCTACATCCCGGTTGTCCTCGCCGGCCTGGTTGGCGCAGCCGTAGAGCACGTCGTCCACCCTGGACCAGTCCAGGTCCGGGTGCCGCTCGACCAGGGCCTTGATCGGAATCGCACCGAGGTCGTCAGCCCGGACCGGGGAAAGCGCGCCGCCGTAGCGACCGATGGGGGTGCGGATGGCGTCGACGATGTAAGCGTCCAGCAGGCGGTTGTCAGTGCTCATGAATTGTCCTCCGAATTGCGGACGGTGCCGCGAACTTCATAGGAGCGGCCGCGGAACAGTGCCACGGTGCGGCCGTCCTGGTTGGTCAGGGTAATGTCGTAAATGCCGGTACGGCCGCCCCGGGAACGTTCTTCCGCGGTGGCGGTCAGCAGGTCGCCCTCTCTGGCGCCGGACATGTAGTCAATGCTGCAGCCGGAAGCCACGGTGGCCCGGTCATAGCTGTTGCAGGCAAAGGCAAAGGCGGAATCGGCCAGGGTGAACAGGTAGCCGCCATGGCAGGAGCCGTGGCCCTGGATCATGTCGGGGCCTACGGTCATGGTCAGGATGGCCTTGCCGGGGGCTACGGATTCGATTTTCATGCCCAGTTTCTGGCTGGCACGGTCCCTGGCGAACATGGACTCGGCGCATTCTTCTGCCAGTTTCTGTGGATCGATAGCGCTCATGCGTAAAACCCCTTGTTGGCAAAACAGTTCTTTCTCAGCAGCAGCGACGGCCGGTAGCGATCTTCGCCGTAGCTGTTCTGGATGTTGGTCAGCACGGTGAAGGTGCGGCCGGCCCCGAGGCGGTCACTCCAGCTCAGAGGCCCTTCCGGGTAATTCAGGCCGGCTTTCATGGCCAGATCGATATCGGCAACCGTGGCGACTCCGTGCAGGTGGGCATCGGCACCCTCGTTCGCCAGCATGGCGACGGTGCGCATGACCACCAGGCCCGGGCGATCGGCAATGCGGCTGACCGCAAGGCCGGCCGTCTGCAGCAGGGCGCAGGCGTCGTCGATGGCCTGCCCGGAGGCCTGGTCCGCCGCCGCAATCGCCAGACGGGAGGCCTGGGCGTAGTCGAAGGCAAGGTCGAACAGCACCAGGTTGGCGCAGCCTTGCGCGGCGGCCCGTTCGGTGGCCAGACGGCCGTCGGTCAATGCCAGCACTGCCTGGCCAAAGCGCAGTTGGCCGTTGCCGGCCCGCTCGATGATCTTCAGACCCGCATCGCGGAGACGATCCACCAGGGCCGACGCAGGGCCCAGGCTGCCTTCGACGATAACTACAGATTCATTGCTCTGGCGCGGAGCTTCGGTCTGCGGCTCGGGGCGCTCTGCCCCCTCCTGGTAACTATAGAAGCCCTGGCCGCTCTTGCGACCGAGATGGCCTGCGGAGACCAGCTCCTGCTGAACCAGTGAGGGCAGGAAACGGGTGTCCTGGTAGTAGGCGTTGAACACCGAGTTGGTCACCGCGTAGTTGACGTCATGGCCGATCAGGTCGGTGAGCTCGAAGGCGCCCATGCGGAAATTGCCGGCCTCGCGCATCAGGGCGTCAAGGGTAGCCGGGTCCGCGGCCTGTTCCTGGACGAGGCGCAGGCTCTCGGCATAGAACGGTCGTGCAACCCGGTTGACGATGAAGCCGGGAGTCGACGTCGCATAGACGGGTTTCTTGCCCCAGTTGGCGGCGGTGTCGTACACCGTCTCGGCAACGGCCTTGTCGGTGGCCAGGCCCAGCACCACTTCCACCAGCGCCATCAGCGGAGCGGGGTTGAAGAAGTGCATGCCCACCAGGCGACCGGGATGCTTCATGCCGGCACCCAGGGAGGTGACGGAAATGGAGGAGGTGTTGGTGGCGAGGATGGCGTCCTCGCGGCACAGCGCCTCGAGGTCAGCCAGCAGGCCGCGTTTGATGTCGAGGTTCTCCACGATCGCCTCGATCACCAGCCCGCTTTCGGCTACTTCCGAGAGATCGGCCACCGGCTGGATGCGGTCGAGGAGGGCGTCCAGGTCCTGCTGCTCCATCTTGCCCTTGTCCACACGGCGTTGCAGCACCTTGGCAATGCCGTCGCGCCCCGCCTCGGCGGCCCCTTCGCGCTGGTCATGCAGGAAGACGTGGTGCTCTGCCTGGGCCGCTACCTGGGCGATGCCAGCGCCCATGGCGCCGGCGCCGATGACTGCAACTTTGGTTTGGGTATCCAGTGCCGGCATGGTTTATTTCCCCTTGAAAGACGGTGTGCGTTTTTCCATGAAGGCGGCCACGCCCTCGCGGTAGTCTTCAGTGCGACCGGCTTCCCGCTGCAGATCCCGTTCGAGGTTGATCTGCTCTTCAAAGGTGTTGTTGACGCTGGCGTGCAGGGCCTGCTTGATGAGTGCCAGGCCCTTGGTGGGCTGGGTGGCGAAGTGGCGGGCCAGTTTCATGGTTTCTTCCATCAGCTGGTCGTCGTCCACGCACTGCCAGATCATGCCCCAGTCTTCCGCCTTTTCCGCGCCAATCTTGCCGCCCAGCAGGGCCATGCCCTTGGCGCGGGCCATGCCTGCCACCCGGGGCAGGGTCCAGGTACCACCGGAATCCGGCACCAGGCCCAGCTTGCAGAAAGCCTGGACGAAGCTGGCGGAGCGGGCGGCCAGAGTAATGTCGCAGGCCAGGGCGATGTTGGCACCGGCACCGGCGGCTACTCCGTTCACGGCGCACAGCACCGGCATGGGCAGGTCGCGAAGGCTGCGCATCATCGGGTTGTAGTAGTTCTCCAGGGAGGCACCCAGATCCGGCATTTCCTGGCCCGGGGAAACGCTGCGATCCGAAAGGTCCTGACCGGCACAGAATCCCCGGCCGGAACCGGTGATGACCAGCACCCGCACCGTTTCGTCCTTGCGGACGGTGTCGATGGCATCGCGCATGCGCTCATGCATTTCGACATTGAAGCTATTGAGGTTATCCGGTCGGTTCAGGGTAAGCAGGGCGACGCCCTGATCGATTTCAAGAAGGATGCTCGGCTGGGTCATGGTGTTGTCCCGTTGTTGGTAGCAAGAAATGGTTCGGGACGCTCAGCGTCCCGTTACAGGAATGGCGAATAGCCCCCGGAGCACGCGAGGGGTGTCCGGGCGGAAATTGGCAGGGGTGGTATGGATGTTTTCCGGTACCGCCCCTGCGGATGTGATGTGCAGGTTGTTTGGCATAAGCAATCCGGTGCGACTTTGTTTTTGTCTCATCATTTGCCGGCTTGGCCGATCAGATTCCGGGCGCTGCATACCCTGGTCTTTCTGGTCTGTCAGGGTCGAATGCGTGAATGAGTATATCTCAGAATTGATACCCGTCAAGGATCCATGGTATCGACTTCTGTATCACTTTGGCATTCTGGGGGTTTGTTGCCTGTTTATCTTGATGAAAATAAAGAAAAATAAATTCGAGTATTGAGTTTTTTATAGCCGTTCAGAAGGCAATTGATCGTTGTTAAGCCTCCCGGGGACATGAAATTCCACACAAAAACGGATAATGTGATACGGAAAATGAATCACAATAATCGTTTTGGGTTCCATAAGGCTTCGTGCCGCAACCCCCTGCCAACAGGAGAAAGTTATGCCCGTATACAGCATTGAAGGTGTTGTCCCGGTTGTCCACCCGACCGCTTATGTTCACCCGAGCGCCGTTCTGATTGGTGACGTCTGGATCGGACCGGATTGCTATGTGGGGCCGGCGGCCTGTCTGCGGGGGGATTTTGGCCGTGTTGTCCTCAAGGAAGGTTCCAACATTCAGGACACCTGCGTGATGCACGCCTTCCCGGGCATGGACACGGTGATCGAAAAGAACGGCCACGTGGGGCACGGTGCGATCCTGCACGGGTGCATTGTGGGTGAAGACGCGATGGTTGGAATGAATGCGGTGGTCATGGACGAGGCGCATATTGCGCCCCGTTCGATTGTCGGCGCCGGCGCCCTGGTCAAGGCCAAATTCCAGTGCGAGCCGGCATCCCTGATCGTCGGATCGCCGGCGAAGGTACTGCGAACCCTGAGCGACAAGGAAGTGGCCTGGAAGAAGAAGGGCACCGAAGAGTATCAGCGCCTGACGCGCCGCTCACTCGACAGTCTGGTGGAATGTCAGCCCCTGGAAGAGGGGGAGCCCGACCGTCCGCGGGTAGACGCCGGCCAGTACCAGCCGAAACACCAGTCCTGACCCCTGAGCCTCCGGGGGCTTCGGAGTAAGGCAACGAAATGGCGGCTCAGGCCGCCATTTCCGATTTCAGGGCATCAATAATGATGCGTGCGAAATCCTCCGGGGAATCTTCCTGCAGGAAATGCCCGCCCCGCAGGGTAATGTGCGGTTGGCCGTGAGCGCCGGGGATCCTGCGCTGCATGTAACGGTCCTCGCCGCGGGTAATGGGGTCTCCGCTGCTGAAGCAGGTTATAAACGGTTTGCGCCATTTCTTCAGAACTTTCCAGGTCGCCCGGTTGGCCAGTCCGGCCGGGTCATCCCGGGATACCGGAACCAGCCTGGGGAACGCGCGGGCACCGGCCTTGTACTTCGTCGAGGGAAAAGGTGCCTCGTAGGCCGCTTGTTCGGCTCTGCTCAGGGTTCGTTCCGTGCCCAGCTGTACAATGCGCCCGACAGGAAGCCAGGGGCTGTGGGTGACAAAGGTTTTCCAGAGGGAGAACATGGCCGGTGCACGGGTGTTTCCGGTCGGCAACATGCCGTTACCGACAATGATGCAGCGGATCCGATGGGAATGCTCGGCCGCCAGGCGGAGTCCCAGCAAAGACCCCCAGTTCTGGCACACCAAGGTGATGTCCTTGAGGTCCAGCTGTTCGATCCATTCCGTCAGCCACGCCATGTGCCGGTCGTAGCTGTAGTCCGCCATGTCTGCCGGCTTGTCCGATTTACCAAACCCGATAAGATCCGGGGCCAGTGCCCGGTGGCCGGCAGCGGCGATCGGCGGGATCATGTGACGGTACAGATAGGACCAGGATGGCTCTCCGTGCAGCATCAGTACCGGTGAAGCGCCGCGGGGGCCTTCATCGACGTAGTGCATTCTCAGGTTGGGCTCTACGTCGAGGTAATTGGGGGCAAAAGGGTAATCCGGCAGACCCTGAAAGCGGGCTTCGTCGGTTCTCAGAATACGCATGCCATCGACTGTCCTGACTGATAGGTTGCGTAATTGCCGTTATGACAATCCTCGCAAATCAGGATAAATCAGATGGCTGTTTCATGTGTTTGAGTTGCGTAACAGTGCGTATCCCGTTTGCTTCAGCAGGCCAGGTCCAGCAAGAGGTCGGGGTTTTCGATCTCTGTCATGGCGTCGTCACAGCAGTTCACGGCACCGCAATCGTCCGCCGGACACAAGGCCAGAACCTGACACTGGATGTCCTGCTGGTTCTCGCCTTCGTTGCGGAACATCCGGGCACGGGAAAGAATGGATCGACAATGGCCGCAAAGCAGGGTCGGTACAGCGCTGCCAACGGCGAGAATGGCGTTGTAATGGGTCTGTTCAGTCATAAATATCCTCCTGATAGGTTCAGACTAGGGCCGCAGTGTGACAATACAGCGTCGGCCTTTCGCTGAGGTTTCCGTCTCTATACGGATCCTTTATCCGGATCGACCACCGGCCGGCGATTGGAGCGCTTGTCTTCCCAGTCAAGCTCCTTCGGATCGTACCAGCCGATGGCATTGAGTACTTTCTGGCGGGTACGCGGGGAGAGCGTGGGCCAAAGCTCCTGGAAGTCGTCCAGGCCCTGTTCCCGCTGCTTCTGCTGTTTGCTCTGCAGTCGGTTGATGATCTTCGGGAGCTGCAGAGCCTCCCCGAGCTGGCCGGGTACCAACACCTCCTGCCCCATCACCTTACGGCGATGAGTCCTTGTCGCCAGCACACGCTGGAGTTCCGTCGCAGCTTCAAGCGCCGTTTCGGTGGTAAAGGTTTCCAGTTCCAATAATGTGACTCGTTTGTCGGTTAAGCCATAACCGATCACTATAACCTGAAGCAGGCTACAGTGGCCATGTCATCGTGGTAGGCTATCGGGCCGGAGTGGCCGGACAGACACCCGGTCACCGTTCACAGCTTTGGGAAGACCTGACCTATGTACGCAAAACTTGAAACACGGACTTTTCTGGCCTTGCTGGTTGGCGTTTCCCTCGCGTTCGTGTTTCTGATGAAGCCTTTCTTCGGTCCCATTTTCTGGGCCGTGGCGATCGCGCTCATCTTCCATCCGGTCCAGAACCTGCTGGTCCGCTGGCTGGGAGAGCGACCAAACACCAATGCCCTGATCACTCTGGTGTTCTGCATGGTGATCGTGGTCATTCCGGTGCTGGTACTGGTGACGTCTCTGGTTGCCCAGGGCGTGGATCTCTACCAGCAGATCCAGCGCGGGGAGATCCGGCCGGGCGAATATATCGATCAGGTCAACAAGTCGTTTCCGGCGATTCAGGCCTTCCTCGCCCAGTTTGACATCAGCTTTACCGAATTGCGGGACCGTGCCGTCAGCCTGTTCGTCGGTGGCAGTCAGTTCCTGGCCAAACAAGCTCTGGGAATCGGCCAGAATACCTTCCAGTTCTTCATGGGCCTCGCGCTGATGGTGTACCTGGCGTTTTTCCTGCTCCGGGATGGTCACTCCCTGGTTGAGCTGATTATCCGGGCGCTGCCGTTGGGCGATGAACGCGAGCGCCTGCTGTTTGCCAAGTTTGCCGAGGTCACCCGCGCAACGGTCAAGGGGAACCTGCTGATTGCCATTATCCAGGGTGCCCTCGGCGGGTTGATCTTCTGGATTCTCGGGATTTCCGGTGCGCTCCTGTGGGGCGTGGTCATGGCAATTGTGTCCCTGCTGCCGGCGGTGGGGGCTGCTCTCGTATGGGTACCGGCGGCCATATACCTGGCCGCAGTCGGGGATGTGGTCCCGGCCATTGTCCTGACCGTGTTCGGCGTAGTGGTGATTGGTCTTGCCGATAACCTGTTGAGGCCACTTCTGGTCGGTCGGGATACCAAGTTGCCGGATTACGTGGTGTTGCTTTCAACCCTGGGCGGCATTGTCATGTTTGGTATCAACGGATTTGTGATGGGGCCCCTGGTCGCGGCCCTGTTCATGGCCTTCTGGGGCATTTTTATCCGGGAATTCGGGCACGAGGCGCAAACAGTCCGGCATCCGGGAACCGGGCCGGAATCGGAAGATGAGAACCGCGGCAACCGCCCCGAAAGCAAACTGTGATACGGTATTCAGTGTTTGCCCCAGCCTGTGGAGATTGGCACCACATAACAAGAAAAGACCGATGCCGCAAAGGCATCAGGAGTATGGCAGGTGAGTACCATGAAGAAAACGACCCGTTCTCTTGGTCGCCTTCTGGCTGCAGCCGGTGTGGCGGCTACGCTGGGCCTTGCGCCGGTGGCCCACGCAGATGAAACCGTGGCAGTGAAAAACGCCCTGTACGGTGCCGGATATAACATCACTAATGTGAGACCGGGTATGGACGACGAGACCCGCGCCGCATTGACCAAGTTCCAGAAAGATCATGGTCTCCAGGCCACCGGTGCTCTGAATGAAGAAACCAAAAAGGCACTCGGCATGATAACCGTTCAGGCAGCCGCCGCGGCGCCTGCTCAGGGCGGGGCGCCGGCTACGACTGAAGCCCCGGAGAATGGTGCTTCAACCCAGTCTGCCGGGGAGTCCGCTGACAAGGACGCTATCGAGGAAGATGACGACGGCGGCTGGTCACTCTGGTAGCGCTACCGCTTCACCGTTCCACAAAAAAGCCCGCCGGATTGATGCCTGACGGGCTTTTCTGTTTCTGGGCGGAAGAGGTCAGTCGAGTTTTTCCAGATCCCGGACCGCGCCCTTGTCGGCACTGGTAGCCAGCAGGGCGTAGGCCTTGAGCGCTGCCGACACCTTTCGGTCACGCGGCAGATCCGGTTTCCAGCCCTTGGCATCACGGGCTTCCCGGCGCCGGTCAAGCTCCTGCTGGTCCAGCTGGACGTTGATAGAGCGGTTGGGAATGTCGATCAGGATGGTATCGCCATTCTCGATCAGGCCGATCTCGCCACCGGCTGCCGCTTCCGGGGAGGCGTGCCCGATCGAGAGGCCCGACGTACCGCCGGAAAAACGGCCGTCCGTCAGCAGGGCACAGTCCTTGCCCAGACCTTTGGACTTCAGGTAACTGGTGGGGTAGAGCATTTCCTGCATGCCCGGTCCGCCCCGGGGACCTTCGTAACGAATGATGACGACCTCACCGGGTTTGACCTCGTCACCGAGGATGCCTGCCACTGCGGAGTCCTGACTCTCGAACACTCGCGCCTTGCCTTCGAACACGTAGATACTCTCGTCCACCCCGGCGGTCTTTACCACGCAGCCGTCGCGGGCGATGTTGCCGTAGAGTACGGCCAGCCCGCCTTCGGTAGAATAGGCGCTGGCGACCGAGCGGATGCAACCGGACTCGCGGTCGCCGTCCAGGCTTGGCCAGCGGGTGCTCTGGCTGAAGGCTGTCTGGGTGGGAATGCCAGCCGGACCAGCCTTGTAGAACTCCACCACTTCCGGCGTCGGTGAGCGCATGATGTCCCAGGTTTCCAGGGCTTCTTTCATGGTCTTGCTGTGAACAGTGGGGAGTTCGGTGTTGATCAGGTTGCCCCGTGCCAGCTCACCGAGAATACCCATGATGCCGCCGGCACGGTGGACGTCTTCCATATGGTATTTAGGTGAGTTCGGCGCCACCTTGCACAGCTGGGGGACGTGACGCGACAGCCGGTCGATGTCGGCCATGGTGAAATTCACGCCGCCTTCCTGGGCTGCAGCCAGCAGGTGCAGAATGGTGTTGGTGGACCCGCCCATGGCGATGTCCATGGTCATGGCATTCTCGAAGGCCGCCTGGGAGCCGATGCTGCGGGGCAGCACGCTGGCGTCGTTGTCCTCGTAGTAGCGCCGGGCATTTTCCACGATCTGGCGTCCGGCCTTCAGGAACAGCTGTTCGCGGTCAGCATGGGTGGCCAACAGTGAGCCGTTGCCCGGCAGGGCCAGGCCGATGGCCTCGGTCAGGCAGTTCATGGAGTTGGCGGTGAACATGCCGGAGCAGGAGCCGCAGGTCGGACAGGCACTGCGCTCATACTCTTCCACCTGCTCGTCGCTGGCGTTCGGGTCCGCGGCGATGACCATGGCATCCACCAGGTCCAGCTTGTGCTCGGAAAGCTTGGTCTTGCCGGCCTCCATGGGCCCGCCGGAAACAAAAATGGCCGGGATGTTGAGACGCATGGCGGCCATCAGCATGCCCGGGGTGATCTTGTCGCAGTTGGAAATGCACACCAGGGCGTCGGCGCAGTGGGCATTGACCATGTACTCCACCGAATCGGCGATGATCTCCCGGGAAGGCAGGGAGTAGAGCATGCCGTCATGCCCCATGGCGATGCCGTCGTCCACGGCAATCGTGTTGAACTCCTTGGCGACACCGCCGGCCGCCTCGATCTCGCGGCAAACCAGCTGCCCCAGATCTTTCAGGTGCACATGGCCGGGTACGAACTGGGTGAAGGAGTTGGCCACCGCGATGATGGGTTTGCCGAAATCCTCGTTTTTCATACCGGTAGCGCGCCAGAGGGCGCGGGCACCGGCCATATTACGGCCGGCTGTGGAGGTCCGCGAACGATACTGAGGCATGTGTTCTGATCTCTCTCTTGTTGCCTGACAAATTCGGTAAAAAACAGAGGATACCAGATTAGGCCCGGGGCGCATGGTTGTTTTTGCCACTCCCGATGACTATAAGAAAGGCATGGACCGGAAGTTTGTTGCGTTCTGCTGAGCGGAGAAGGAGTTCGTCTATGGCTGGCCGGGAACGCCTGCCTCTGCGTCGTCTGAGAAGCTTCGATCCCCTGAACCGCCTGACGGCGGACCAGCTGGTTCTGCTGGTCAACCGAGCTGAGCGTCGTTGCCACAGTCCGGGCCAAACCGTGATTGAACAGGGGGCACGGGATGGTCTGGATTTTTTTCTGGTCAGCGGCGCTGTGGAGCTCCACGCCAAGGACGGCCGGAAGTCCGTCATAGAGGCTGAGACGGAGCAGGCCAGGAATCCCATTGCGCGACTGCAGCCGCGCATGTACGAGGTGGTTGCTGTCAGGCCCAGTGAATTCCTGGTGGTCGAACAGGACATACTCAACGACTTTCTGAATTCGGCGCCGGTCAGTCAGGTCGAAATGGACCCGTCGGGAGAGTGGGTGGCTTCGGACAGCGTCGAGCACCGACTCCGGATGGAGTTCAATTCGGAGCTCCGGTCCAACCATATCCGGTTGCCCAGCGTGCCGGATATGGCCTGGAAAGTTCGACGCACAGCCGCGAGGGAAGGGCTATCGGGAAAGAAATTGGCCCGGGCGATAACCGCTGACCCGGCGATGGTTGGCAAGCTGCTGCGGGCCTGCAGCAGCCCTCTGTACCGCGAACCGGGAGCCGTTCGTAGTGTCCATGAAGCGGTCGACCGGCTCGGACCGGGCACCACACGGCAACTGGTGTCAGAGTTTGCGCTCAGGGAGGTGTTCAGAAGCCGGCAGATGAGCTTGCAGAGAGAGATGGTAAAAGCCTGTCAGCAATCCCGGGAAGTGGCGGCGTTGTCCTGGCTGATCGCCAGCCAGATCGGTGGCGTGGATCCTGACGAGGCGGAGCTGGCCGGGTTGCTGCACAATATCGGAGTTGTGCCCTTACTGGTTCTGGCCGAGCACCACCCGGGCCTGTGGTCCAGTGAAGCCAGTCTCCGGTCTGTTGCCGGGTCATTGCGGCCGGAGTTCGGGGCCGCACTGCTGGAAAGCTGGGCGTGTCCGCGAGATCTGCTCGAGGCTGTGAGCCATGCCGGGGACTGGCATTATGAGAGCCCCGAGACAGGCCCGCAGCTGGTGGATGTGGTGATCACTGCCCGGTTGCATTCAATGATCAGCTCAAGCCAGAATGGCGAGCTTTCCGCCCCGAACCAGGTGCCTGCTGTGTGGCGACTGGGTGGGCCGGAGCCCGGTGCCTCCCGGAGCCAGGAGCTTCTTGCCGAAGCCAGGGCCAGGGTAGGGCAAACAGAACAATTGCTCTCGACTCGATGATCGATCCAATCATGCATGTCCCCCTTTTCCCTCTCAACTCCATTGTCCTGCCCCGGGGACGCATCCCGCTCCAGCTGTTTGAGCCCCGCTACATCGATATGCTCACCCGTTGTCTCAAGGAGGACCGTGGTTTTGTTGTGGTGCTGCTGAGAGATGGCGAAGAAACCAGCCCGGTCGCGCGTTTTTACGATATCGGTACTTATGTTCGGATCATCGATTTCCAGCAGCTCCAGAACGGGCTGCTGGGTATTACTGTTGAGGGTGAAGCCAAAGTGTCCGTGGTTCGTAGCTGGCAACAGGATGACGGGTTGAATGTGGGGGATGTGGAGTGTCTGCTCGAGGAGGCCCGGAGCGAGTTGCCGGATCGTTACGGTGAGCTGTCATCGGTTCTGCAGGCTTTGTTCAGGCACCCTGTCATCCGCGACCTGGCGATGGAGGTCGATTACGGCGACGCCCGCGAAGTGGGCTGGCGGTTGACGGAACTCCTGCCACTGGATAAACAGGAAAAACAGCGACTGGTTGAGCTTCAGGATCCTCTGGAGCGGCTCAATCGACTGCAGGGACTGCTGGAGGCACTGGAAGAAGGCTAGGTTGTTTCTGTTCCGTGGCCGCAGGCTCCCTGGCATAGGCCTCCAGGGCCCCGGGCAGGCGTTCGTATAGGTAGCCGATCGTAATCAGGGCCCAGAGCAGCAGGGCCGCCAGGGTAAAGCCATCGGTATGGATCGGGACCCGGTCGTATCGGCTGTAGCTGGCCCGCACCAGGCCGGTAATCGCCAATCCCAACAGGATGCCCCCGATTATATCCGTAAACCAATGCACTCCCAGGTAAAGACGGCTGACCGCTACCGGCACCAGGGGCAGTGAAAACAGCACATAGGCCTGCCAGCGTTTTCGATGGCGGGTTTCGCCAGCAACGAAACTGGCCAGCATGGTGACAAACACGGTTATGCCCGCGCTGTGGCCGCTGGGGAAGGCGCCGGAGGAAGGCGGCCGGAAGACCTGATCCGGGCGCGGAATGGCAAGAGTCGATTTCAGTAGCCAGACAAGGATCAGGGTCAGGCCTGCAGCGAGCACTATGTGCATTGCCGCGGCGTAGTAGCCCCGGAACGCGAGAGCGAGGACCGCCAGGAGCGCAGCGGTAAACAATACCCAGGGGTCCCCGATCAGGGTAAAGACCGTGGCCGGGCCATCGAGCAAGGGCTGTCGAAGCTGGCGGAACCACTCGAGGGTCAACTGGTTGAAGGGCTCCAGCACACCGTGAACGGTCAGTTGCCCCCAGATCAGCAGAAGTCCGGAGGCGGCAACAGCCATAAGCATGGAGGCAAGCGGAAACTCGCCTTCCCTGGCGGGTCGGTCGTTGGTGTACAGGCGCCAGAACCGATGTGAGAGCTCGTATTGCCGCATCCGGCGTTCGAACCATCGGTAAGTCCGGCTGCCCTCGCCCAATCCCATCTGGAAGCGAACCATGATGAGATAGACCACGAACAATGCCGCCAGGCTGACTCCCGTGACTGCATAAAAGTGTGCAGGAGGCCGGATTTCACTTTGCAGGGCGCTACCGACCAGAAAGCCCGGCAGAATATAGGCGGGTGCCCAGCCGATGGCCGAGGCAATATTGAAACCCAGGAACCGTCGCCAGGGCATCAACAGGGCGCCGGCGATCATTGGAATGATAGGACGGATAGGGCCGATAAAGCGCCCGATGACAACGCTCTTGCCGCCGTGCCGGTGGAAAAAGGCTTCTCCCTTGTTAATCAGCACCGGGTATCGGCTCAGGGGCCATACTGATGTGAGCCGGCCCTGCAGTTGGCGGCCAAGGGCAAAGCTGACACTGTCACCGGCCACGGCTCCCAGTCCCGCCCAGACCAGGGCTTCGGTCAGGGGCATGCCGGATTTGCCCGCCAGCGCGGCAACGGCAAACAGGATGGCAACGCCGGGGACAATGATGCCGGCGATCGCGAGGGATTCGATGAATGCGGTCAGAAACAGTGCCGCGGCCAACAGCCCGGGATTGGCTGATAGCCATGCCGTCAGCTCCGTTAGCCAGGCGCTACTCATGCCTCGATGGTCTCTCCCGGGCTGAACCACGCCGAATCGGCGCCCCGTTTACGCGCCTCTTCGAGGGCCTGTCGGGCACGTTTGCGCAACGTGTCGGTTCGGGTGTCGCCGTTGCCGCGGTTAGTGCAGCCAAGGCTGACCGTTGCCTTGCCGACCACCGGCCAGTGGTGCTCGGCAATATTCCTCCGGATGCGCTCCGCGATGACCCGGACACCTTCCTCCGGCGTGAACGGAAGTACCAGGAAAAACTCTGCATTATCAAGTGTATAAAGGGTGTCGCCGGCCCGGATGACGCCAAACAGATGCTGGGTCATGTCGCGGAATACGGTCTGGATCGCGTCCTCGCCATGGAGGTCCCTGGCCTCATCCACGTAGTCGAGTCCGAGATGGATAACCGACAGCGGGTGGCCGGTGGCGATTGCCCGGCTGATTTCCTTTTGCAGGGTCTCGTCCAGGAAGCGGGCATTGTGGGCGCCGGTAATGGGATCCGTTATTGCCAGGTCCTCTGCGGACTGGGCCATATGGCCGTAGTGCCAGGTGTAGAGCGCGGTAACGGCAAGCAGGATCAGCAGCCCTGTGGTAATGGTCACGGCTTCACTGGCCGGATGCTTCAGGAACAGGGTTATCCCGAGTGGCACCAGCAGTAACAGTGACAACCCGATGCCCTGGCGGAGGGGCAGGATGAGCAGGTTGAGGACAAGTAACGGCATGGCCCAGTGGCTGATGCCCGGCCCTTCCATTGTAATCAGCGCCGCAACCAGACCGCTGTTCAGCCCGGACAGGATGATCAGGTGGCCGGGTGCAGAGAGCTGATGTCTGCGATTGATGATCGTGTAGACCAGCCCCGTGGTGGTGAGAATGGCCATACCGGCGGCCAGGTAAAACAGATCATAGAAACCATAGCGCAGGTTCTGTCCTGCCAGGCTGGTAATGAACACGGTGGCCAGCACATAGCCGGCACTGTGGGTCCAGGTCCTCAGGCGGGTCTCGGTCATGACGCTGGACGCTCCTGCCCGGTCATGCCCTGGCCCTGCTGTGACCAGGCGCTATAGACCTGGGTTCGGTTGCCGCCCTGCTGTTGGGCCCTGCGCAGGGCGTGCGCAGCACTTTGCTGCAGGCTGTCCGCGTCGTCTCCGATGTTGAGTCCGGCAATGCCGGTGCTGACGGTCAGGCCCATTCCGTGGGATTCGAGCAGGGTTTGCAGGCCGGTGCGGATGGTTTCGGCCCGGCCAAGCGCATTATTGGTGCCGATGCCGGGCAGGATGACCAGAAACTGCAGGTCTGCCACCCGGTAATAGGTGTCGAAGTCACGTAACTGGGAATGCAGGTACCGGCCAATGCGGGGCAGGATCGAGCGGATATCCTCGTCCCGTTCGTTGTCACTCAGGTGAGTGTCCAGTCCGATCATGATGACGGACATATCCGTGCCTTCCCGTTCGCTGCGTTGTATCTCCTTGTGCAGATCGGCGGAAAGGTATTCCCGACTGGCGGCCTGGGTCAGCTCATCCGTGCGTCGCAAGGGCGCAAGCTGGCGGCTCTTGTACTCACGGAGAAATACCAGCAGTGCGGACAGCAACAGCGTCAGCAAAAATGCACTGATCATCTGGTGCCGGTCGGGCAGGCCTGTTGCCCACCAGACACCGGCCATGGCGAGAACAGTCACAACCAGCACCAGTGCCATGGCTGCTGCAGGCGGAAAAAGGGAGAAAGCGGCCAGCGGGACGGCATAGAGCCAGTGGGTGAGGGCCCACGGGCCCAATACGAAGCCGCTGAGCAGCAGCATTACAAGGGCAAGGAAAAACAGTCGCTGAATCAGGGGCCAGGGTTGCCTGGCGCGGTTCGTGTGGAACGTCCGGCCGCTGATCACAACGCCGGCGGCGGCAGCGGCAACTGCCGTTAACAGGGGCTGCCCGAGCAGGGCGCCCAGCAGGGTAATGGCAATAAAAGCCACAAACCCGGCTCGCGACAGTTTGGTCAGCAGGAATCTATCGGCCGTCTGGGCCATGGTGTGTCCTTCCTCTCCCGGGCATCCATTAATCAGAGGCGTCTTAAGTATGAATCATAGCGCAGCGGTATAATATCGGTTTGGGATGCGTACTTGAAACGGGAAAGGTAAAGTTAGGCCCTTATTCCTGAAAATGACTGACAAGGTGCAAGGAAACGGGATGGATATAGCAGCATACATGGCCGAGGTCGGCCAGCAGGCGCGAGCGGCTGCCACGCAGGTAGCCCGGTCAACCACGGCCACGCGCAACCAGGCTTTGCTGGCCACTGCGGAGGCCCTTGATGCCGCTCGCAATGAACTGGCGGTTGCCAACAGCAAGGATCTGGAAAAAGGGCGTGAGAACGGTCTGGATGCCGCCATGCTGGACCGGCTGGAGCTGACACCCCAGCGAATCGATACCATGATCGAGGGATTGAAGCAGGTGGCTTCGTTGCCGGACCCGATCGGTGAGATCACCGGGATGACCTATCGCCCGTCCGGAATTCAGGTTGGCAAGATGCGGGTCCCGCTTGGCGTTATTGGCATCATCTACGAGTCCCGTCCCAACGTGACCGTGGAAGCAGCCAGCCTTTGCCTGAAATCGGGCAATGCCACCATCCTTCGGGGTGGTTCCGAGGCGATTCACTCCAATCAGGCTATTGCCGCCTGCCTGGCTCAGGGCCTGGCGGCTGCCGGCCTGCCTGAAGCCGCTGTGCAGGTAGTCAGGACCACAGATCGTGCGGCGGTCGGTGAGTTGATCACCATGCCCCGCTATGTCGACGTGATCGTGCCCCGGGGTGGCAAGGGCCTGATCGAACGCATCAGCCGGGATGCACGGGTACCGGTTATCAAGCATCTGGACGGCGTATGCCATGTCTACATCGACAGCCATGCCGACCCGGAAAAAGCGCTGAAAGTGGCAGTCAACGCCAAGACTCAGCGCTACGGCACCTGCAACACCATGGAAACCCTGCTGGTGGACCGGGAGGTGGCGTCCGATATTCTGCCTCTGCTGGCGTCTGCGTTCGAGGAAAAGGGTGTGGAGCTGCGCGGCTGTCCCGAAACCCGCGAGATCGTTCCCGGCGCGGGTGAAGCTACCGAAGCGGACTGGGGGGAAGAGTACCTGGCGCCGATCCTGGCGGTTCGTGTGGTGGAAGGGCTCGACGGGGCCATTGAGCACATCAATCGCTACAGCTCTCAGCATACCGACAGCATCATCACGGAAAACTATACCCGGGCCCGCCGGTTCATCACCGAGGTGGACTCCAGTTCGGTGATGGTGAACGCATCCACCCGTTTTGCCGACGGTTTTGAGTACGGACTCGGTGCGGAGATCGGGATTTCCACCGACAAGATCCATGCCCGCGGTCCGGTGGGGCTGGAGGGGCTGACCTCCCAGAAGTACGTTGTGTTTGGCGACGGTCACATCCGGACCTGATGCCGATGCATGTGATCTACGGGGGCACTTTCGACCCCATCCATCACGGCCACCTGCGCCTGGCGGTCGAGTTGTGCGATCGCCTTGAGGTCGCTCGGGTCAGTCTGGTGCCGTGCCATATCCCCCCGCATCGGGGGGATACAGGCGCCAGCGCGTCACAGCGGCTGAAGCTGATGGAGCTGGCAGTGCGGGGCGAGCCCCGGTTGCATATTGACGACCGGGAACTGCGTCGTGCCGGGGCTTCCTACACCGCCGATACTCTCCGTCAGCTGCGGGAAGAGCTGGGGCCGGATCATCCCCTGGTGATGGTGGTGGGTACCGACGCCTTCGCCGGCTTCGATCGCTGGCGGGAGTGGGAGCGCATACCTGAACTGGGCCACATCGTGGTGGTGCGCCGTCCGGGCCCCGCACTGGATCCCGGGAGCGCTCCCGCCATGCTGCTGGCGAGCAGGGGGGTGGAGGAGGCCGCGAGTCTGCGGCATTCGCCCGCCGGGTGCGTGCTGGAGCTGGATCCGCCGCTGCTGGATATCTCCGCCACCGGAATCCGGGACCGGATTGCCGACGGTCGATCCCCCCGTTACCTGATTCCCGATTCGGTCTGGGACGAAATACGCCGTCAGGGGCTTTATGGTGCCTGCCCTGACGGGAACTTTTAGTGCTACAATCGCGTCTGAGTATGACTATTCGGGCCGCCAATCCGGCTGAAGCCCGTACAACAGGGTAATTATGCAGGCTGAAGAACTGAAAGATCTGGTTGTCAAAGCACTTGAAGAGGTAAAAGCACAGGATGTCAGTGTGATCGACGTGCGCGACCGTACCAGCGTTACGGATTTCATGGTACTGGCCTCCGGTACATCAAACCGTCATGTAAAGTCCCTCGCTGATTCCGTGGTGATCGAAGCCAAGGAACAGGGAGTGCGCGCCAGTAATGTCGAGGGCGCCACTGCCAGTGACTGGATACTGGTAGACCTCGGCGATGTTGTGGTTCATGTCATGATGCCCGCTACCCGCGAGTTCTA
The DNA here is from genome assembly GCF_022343555.1 of Marinobacter sp. C7. Lineage (GTDB taxonomy): Bacteria > Pseudomonadota > Gammaproteobacteria > Pseudomonadales > Oleiphilaceae > Marinobacter. Next base: position 90,516 of record NZ_JAKQZH010000003.1, read on the forward strand.
TGATCTGGAGCGATTCTGGCGCGACGCACCGAATCTGGGTGTCGCGGGCAGCGAATAACCATGCGGTTACGTCTGATCTGTGTGGGGCAAAAAATGCCCGACTGGGTCAGTGCCGGTTACAGCGACTATGCCCGTCGGATGCCCCCGGAACTTCCCCTGGAACTGGTCGAGATCCCCATGGCACACCGGGGCAAGAATCCCGATATTCCCCGGCTGATGCAGAAGGAAAGCGACGCCATTCTGGCGGCGACCGGCCCCAGGGATCGTGTTGTTGCCCTGGAAGTCGGCGGCCGGCCCTGGTCTACCGAGAAGCTTGCCAGCCAGCTTGAAAACTGGCAGCAGGACGGTCGTGACGTCAGTTTCCTCGTTGGTGGTCCGGACGGCCTGGCGGACGCCTGTCGCCAGCGGGCGGACCAGCAATGGTCGCTGTCGCCACTGACGCTTCCTCATCCGCTGGTGCGAATTGTGCTGGCGGAACAGCTCTACCGGGCCTGGTCGATCACCCGCAACCACCCGTATCACCGAGCCTAGGGGGCTGTCATGCCGTGGGGTGAATTCAAGGATACCGCCGCCGAACGTCGGTTGTTCCAGCGCCGCACCGTGGTGATGCTGGTGTTCGTCATCGTGATGCTGGGGGGCCTGCTGGGCCGTATGTATCAGCTGCAGGTGGTCGAGCATGAGACCTACACCACGATCTCCGACAAGAACCGGGTGCAGGTGCAGTCGGTGCCGCCACCCCGCGGGCTGATCTATGACCGCAATGGCGAACTGCTTGCCGAAAACCGCCCGGTGTTCAGTGTCACCCTGGTCCCCGAGCGCGTGGACGGGATGGATGAGACCCTCATCCAGCTGGGCGGCATCCTGGATATCTCCGAGCAGGATCTCGAACGTTTTCACCGCCGCCTGCAAGAACCCCGGCGTCCTTTCCAGGAGATTCCGCTGCGGTACGATCTGACCGAGCAGGAAATTGCCCGGCTGGCAGTCCATCGCCATGAGTTGCCCGGTGTTGAAGTCAAGGCGGAACTGGTCCGTTACTACCCGCATAGTGAACTCACCGCCCACGTGCTTGGCTACGTCGGACGTATCAACCGGGAGGAGTTGCAGCGGATCGATCCGGTCAACTACGCCGGAACCAACTATATCGGCAAGTCCGGGGTCGAGCGCTTCTATGAGGAAACCCTGCACGGCGCCGTTGGTTATCAACATGTGGAAACCAATGCCCGTGGCCGGACACTGCGCGTGCTTGAGCGTGAAAATCCGGTACCGGGAGAAGACCTGAAATTGCACCTGGATCTTCGGCTGCAGCAGCGGGCGCACGAACTGCTGGATGGCCGGCGGGGCGCAGTGATCGCCATTGAGCCCAAAAGCGGGGGTATCCTGGCCCTTGCCAGTGTGCCGGGTTTCGATACCAACAAGTTTGTGACCGGCATCAGCGTGGACGATTATCGTGCCCTGAGCCAGAGCAAGGACAAACCCCTGTTCAACCGGGCCCTGCGTGGACAGTACCCGCCGGGTTCCACCCTCAAGCCGATGCTGGCCATAGCAGCGCTGGACAGCGGTGCTACAACCCGCGATTACACGATCTGGGATCCGGGCTATTTTCGCTTGAATGAAGGTGGCCGGTTGTGGCGCGACTGGAAACGGTCCGGCCATGGTTGGGTCGATCTCAAGGACGCCGTTGCCGAGTCCTGCGACATCTATTTCTACGAGATGGCCGTTGAGATGGGGGTCGACACCATGTCGAGCTACCTTTCCAGTTTCGGTTTTGGCGAGGACGCCGCTCTCGACGTGTCCGGCGCACTGAGTGGATTGCTGCCCTCCAGGGAGTGGAAGCGTGGCATTCACAACCAGCCGTGGTATCCGGGTGACTCGGTTAACCTTGGCATCGGTCAGGGGTTCATGCTGGCAACGCCTCTGCAACTGGCCACGGCCACTGCCCTCATTGCCAACCGGGGCACCTGGGTTGAGCCGCGCCTGCTGAGGGACGTGATCGGTGATGACAGGGTTGACGATGTCCTCCCCGAAGAGACCCACGAGCCGCTCAAACTGAAGAACCCCTCTGATTGGGAGTACGTGGTCGAGAGCATGGCGGAAGTCATGCACGGTGCAAAGGGAACGGCCCGGCGGGCAGGCAGCAACGCCCCCTACCGGATGGCGGGCAAGACCGGCACTGCGCAGGTATTCAGTCTGGCGGAGGACGAGGAGTACGACGCCGAAGAAATCCGGGAGCGTCTCAGGGACCATGCATTGTTCGTCGGTTTTGCGCCGGTTGAAGATCCGAAGATCGTGGTTTCTGTCATCGTCGAGAATGGCGGTAGCGGCAGTGGCACAGCGGCACCGGTCGCTCGTGCGCTTTTCGATGCCTGGTTGCTGGAGTTTTCCGGCGGCCGTGAAGGAGATCTGGTAAGCCAGTCGTCTGCAGGAGGAGTGGAGTAATGGCCCTGAAGGATCTGGTGGACCCGGCTGCGTCAGGTCCGTTCGCGCGTTCCCGGGGCGTCTGGTCTGCCCTGCACCTGGACCCGGTCCTTCTTTTGTTGCTGTTGCTTCTGGTGTCCGGCGGTCTGTTCGTATTGTACAGCGGTGCCGACCGCAACATTGAGGTGGTCAAGGCCCAGGGTATCCGCCTGGGAGTCGCCTTCGTGGTGATGTTTGTCTTCGCCCAGCTGGATCCTGCCGTATTCCGCCGCTGGGCACCCTGGCTCTATGCCGTGGGGCTGGTTGGTCTGGCCGCGGTTCTGGTTGTGGGGGTCGGTGCCAAAGGGGCCCAACGCTGGCTGGCACTGCCCGGTCTGCCGAGGTTTCAGCCCTCGGAAATCATGAAACTGGTCGTCCCCATGATGGCTGCCTGGTATCTTTCCCGGCACTTTTTGCCGCCTCGTCTGTCTCAGGTCGCCGTGGGGCTGGCCATCGTGCTGGTTCCCATGGTGATGATCATCCAGCAGCCGGATCTGGGGACGTCCCTTCTGGTGGGGATGGCAGGCCTGTTCGTGGTCTTCTTTGCCGGAATGAGCTGGAAGTTGATCGCCGCCTTTGTGGCCATGGCCTCCGTTTCGGCGCCCCTGATGTGGTTTTTTGTGATGCGGGAGTACCAGAAGCAAAGGGTGCTTACCTTGCTGGATCCGCAGAGTGATCCTCTCGGGGCCGGCTGGAACATCATCCAGTCCAAGACCGCCATCGGCTCAGGGGGCATCGACGGCAAGGGGTGGCTTCAGGGGACCCAGTCACACCTGGAATTCCTGCCGGAGAGCCACACCGACTTTATCGTGGCAGTACTGGCCGAGGAGTTCGGCTTTGTCGGAATGCTGGTTCTGTTGATGGTCTACTTTCTGATCATCTTGCGCTGCCTGTACATTGCTGCGACGGCACAGGATTCGTTTAGCCGCCTGCTGGCAGGAGCCTTGACCATGACCTTCTTCATCTACATTTTTGTGAATGTGGGTATGGTCAGCGGATTGTTGCCGGTGGTGGGTGTGCCTCTGCCCCTGATCAGTTACGGTGGTACCTCGAGCGTAACGCTGATGGCCGCGTTCGGGGTGTTGATGTCGATCCACACCCACCGCAGGATGATCAGTGCATGATCAACCATTGAGAGCGGGTAATGGTGAATCCGCAGGATAACCCGCTACAATGACTGAGAGCCGTCGGGTTTGAACAGGGCGGGTAAAGAAAAGAGGATGTCTGGACCGTGAAGACGAGGTTTATGTTTACATGGTGGCTCACTGCCTCCGCCATGCTGATCCTGGCTGGCTGTGCCTCGTCACCCGAGACCGATCATTCTTCCCGCTATACCCTGAGTCAGGACCGGGCCCCGGCCGGCGATTTTGATGTCTCCGGGCTCGAAGATGCGCAGCCCCGGTATGAAGCACCCAGAGCCGCCGGCAACAAATCGCCCTATACGGTCTGGGGCAAGAGCTACCGGGTTCTGGGAAGCAATGAAGGTTATGTCGCCACCGGCACCGCCAGTTGGTATGGCGAGAAGTTTCACGGCCACAAGACTTCCAATGGTGAAACCTTCGACATGTACGAAATGTCTGCGGCTCACAAATCCCTGAGGATTCCCGGCTATGCCCGGGTCACGAATCTCGACAACGGCCGGTCGGTCATTGTCCGGGTGAATGATCGTGGGCCTTTCCATGGCGACCGTCTCATCGATCTGTCCTACGCGGCCGCCAAGAAACTTGGATATCAGGCCAGAGGCACGGCAAGGGTTGAGGTGGCGGCGATTACGGTCAGACCGGATGGCTCCATGACCCTGGCCGGCGAGCCGTTTGTCCCTGGTGACCGGGGCACCCTGGTAGCTTCGGGCGTGGCGGCGGATACCGACGTTGGCAGCGGCGCCCGTGGCCTCTTCGTCCAGTTGGGGTCTTTCAGCAGCCGGGATCCGGCGGAGGCCCTGCTGAACCGGGCCCGATCGGTGCTGGAGAACCCCATGCGGGTTCGCGCTATTGATACCCAGTCGGGGCGCTTTCACCGGGTACAGGTCGGACCTTTCCGGGACGAGGCCACCGCCCGGCGTACCCAGAGCCTGTTGGAGGCGCGGGGCTTTTCGCAGTCGGTCCTGCTGACCGATTCACACTGAGCATTTTCAAAACCAGAAACACATCTGACGAATGAATGGACCCATGGCCATAACAACCGCTTTACGTTCCCTTGCTGTCATCCTTGTCCTTGCCCTGGCCCTGGCCGGAAAGGCAATGGCCCAGTCGGTGCTGATACCCTCGCCGCCGCAGATTGCGGGCACTTCCTATGTGCTGATGGACCCGAAGAGCGGGAGCATCATCATGGATGAGAACAGTCACGAGCGCCTGCCGCCGGCCAGCCTGACGAAGATGATGACGGCCTACATCGTGGAGCGTGAGCTCGACGAGGGCAGGCTTTCCATGTCCGACATGGTGCCCATCAGTGTGAAGGCCTGGAAAACAGAAGGGTCGCGCACCTTCGTGCGCGAGGGGACCTCGGTCTCCGTCGAAACCCTGCTCAAGGGCGTGATCATCCAGTCCGGCAACGATGCCTCTGTGGCGCTGGCCGAGTTCATCGCCGGCAGCGAAGATGCGTTCGTGGATATCATGAATCAGCAAGCTCAGCTGCTCGGCATGAAGGATACCAACTTTGCCAATGCCACCGGGCTGCCGGCGGAGGACCATTACTCCACCGCGTATGACCTGGCGCTGTTGGCGCGGGCGATCATCAATGATTACCCCGAGAACTATCCCCTGTATGCCGAAAAGCATTTTACCTACAACAACATCCGGCAGCCGAACCGAAACAGCCTGCTGTGGCGCGATGACAGTGTCGACGGCCTTAAAACAGGCCATACCGAAGAGGCCGGCTATTGTCTCGTTGCCTCCGCCAAGCGCGATGACACCCGGTTTATTGCTGTTGTGATGGGAACGAGGAGCGCCGAGGCCAGAGCCCAGGAAGTTCAGAAGATGCTGAATTATGGCTTCCGTTACTATGAGAGCGAGCGGTTGTTCCGCACCGGCCAGGAACTCATGGAAGCCCGTATCTGGGGTGGGCAGGCCGATCAGGTCTCGGTCGGGCTGACCGAAGATGTGTTCGTGACCATCCCACGGGGATCACGCAACCAGCTGGAATCCACCGTAGACCTTGATTCTGTAATCAAAGCACCCATTAATGTTGGCGACGAGCTGGGTCGGGTCAAGGTCAGTCTGAACGGGACAGTGCTGGTGGATGAGCCGGTACTGGCGCTGAACGAGGTGCCCGAGGGTGGATTGTTCAAGCGCCTCTGGGATGCGATCAAGCTCTTTTTCGTCCAATTGTTTCAGTAAGGGTGATGACAGTACCCGGGAGTAATGCGGCATGAGTGAGCCGAAAGCACCAAAAATCGAATTCCCCTGCGATTACGTGATCAAGGTCATCGGTAACGCCGCACCGGATTTCACCGATTTCGTCGTGGAAGTGGTGGAGTGCCACGCGCCCGGGATCACCGAGGCGGACATTTCCGTCACCGAGAGCAGCAAAGGTCGTTTTTCCTCGGTCCAGCTGAAAATAGTGGCGACCGGTGAGGAACAACTCAAGGCGTTGTTCGAGGAACTGAAGGCCAGCGGCCGGGTTCACATGGTGCTCTGACGTCCATGGCCGAATTGATCGTCCGTTCCCTTGGGGAGCAGCCCTACCTCGAAACCTGGGAAGCCATGAAACGTTTCACGGCGGATCGGGATGAGACGACTGTGGATGAACTGTGGTGCCTGGAGCACCCCAGGGTGTTTACCCAGGGGCAGGCGGGGAAGGCCGAGCATATCCTTTTGCCCGGTGATATTCCGGTCATACAGGTGGACCGGGGTGGCCAGGTAACCTATCACGGGCCCGGCCAGTTGGTGATTTACCTTCTGATTGATCTGCCGCGCAAAAAACTGGGTGTCCGGGGCCTCGTGGATCAGATCGAGCAGGGCATCGTCCGTACCCTGGCAGATCTGGGTGTTGAAGCGGCACCACGCCCCGATGCGCCGGGCGTGTACGTCGGAGATGCCAAGATCGCCTCGCTGGGCCTCCGGGTGCGGCGCGGGTGCTCGTTCCATGGCCTTGCCCTGAATGTTGATATGGACATGGAGCCTTTCAGCCGTATCAACCCCTGCGGATATGCCGGCATGCCCATGTGCCAGGTGGGGGATTTTGTGTCCGGTGCCACGGTGGCCGACATCCAGCAGCGCCTGGTTGATCATCTTGTTGCCGGCCTCGATTACCCTCGGGTACATCACCACCAGGGCTGGTGACCGACGTCAGGTCGTCGCGGCACAGGCCTGGTTACGGCCCGAACTCTTTGCGGCATAGAGGGCCTCGTCGGCGCGCTGCAACAGTCGGTCAATAGATTCTGCGCCGGCAATGGTGGCCGCACCGATGCTGATCGTTGCCCTGAGTTGTCGTCTATCCACGTCGACCGAGCCTGCCTCGACAGCCGCACGAATGCGCCGGGCGGTCTTCAGGGCTTCTTCCGCCCCCGTCTCGGGTAAGAGTACAAGATACTCCTCGCCGCCCCACCTCGCCGCTGTATCGACTTTCCGGCATTGGTCCCGCAGGATGCGGGCGACCATTCTGATCAGTTCATCGCCCGCATGGTGACCGTAGTGGTCATTGATAGCCTTGAACAGATCGATATCCATCAACATCACCGAGAATGGCCGTCCCGTGCGCAGGAAACGCTGGTACTCGGCATCCAGTTGCTCCAGCGCCTCCCGCCGGTTGGCAAGACCGGTCAACGCATCGTGCTTGGCGGCGAATTCGAACTCTGACGCCAGTTTGAGCAGGCGAAGTTTGCTGCGACGCCGGCTCTGGTCAAGGATGTAACAGGTAACCATTTCAAAGCCGAGTACGATGACCATCGAGATCCGGAAACTTGCACTGTAGGGCGGCTCGAAGATCAGATCACCTACGGGGCTGAAAAGGAGGATGAGCGCGGCCAGACCGCCGGCGCAGGCGATGATGCCCACCCGGGCCTGGCTGATATAGAAAATCACGGGTGGATAGGCGAATAGCCAGATGATTGCCGAGCCATCCTCGACTGCCTGGATCACCAGAAAGGTAAACAATGCGGTAATCAGGCTGATAAAGCCGCGGCGGTGAAGGGTCTGGTGCCGGATTCCGAGATAGACCAGGGAATTCAGTCCCAATAGCGCTGCGAAGGTCACCAGAAGCGGTGCGGTGAGGGGATTCTCCGCCGTGCTGGCGGCTCTTCCGGCAAAGAACAGCAGGATGGGTACCGCAGCAGCGGTGAGCCAGTTGATCAGGAGCGGAACCGGAATCTCACCTTGCACGCGAAACTGGGACAGCTCGGTATCCGGGGTCTTGGCAGCCGTTTGCGTCATTTGAGTCTTGTTCTTGTGTTTTACTGAGCCTGATGCTGCCTGACATACTAGACCGTATTCACGGTCAGGACTGTAGAAAAACGTAAACAGGGACCGCAGGCGCAGTGAAATCGGAATCCTCGGTCCGGCATTGGCCGACAGGCCGGGAAAACGGAGTCGAATCGGTGAGGATAGGATTCCACTGTATCCGTATAATGGAATGAACCGCTGACCTACAGCTCAAATTTCCCGAAACCCGCAGGTTGTCCATGTCTTCCAAGCGTCCAGGAGCAAAGGTTTCCCGTATCAAGACCGGCAGTTTCGAGCGCAGGCTGAGCCTGACCCGGGCCGGGCTGACCGCAGGTACCCGGATGGCCTCCCACATGGCCACCAACTGGTTCAGCAGTCGGGACAAGCGGGAAGAACGGCACCGTGCCATGTTGTCCAATCAGGCCCGGTTTCTGGTTGACGAACTGGGGCGTCTCAAGGGCAGCGTGGTGAAGATTGGTCAGGTGATGGCGCTGTATGGCGAGCATTTCCTGCCGGAAGAGGTTACCGAGGCCCTGCACACCCTTGAGGATCAGACCACCTCGCTGGAATGGCCGGCGATCGAGAAGGTACTCAAGGACGAGCTCGGGAGTGACCGACTGGCGGAGCTGCAGGTTGACGCCGAGCCCATAGGCGCAGCCTCGCTGGGCCAGGTGCACCGGGCAGTCCGGCGCAGTGACGGGCTGGAGTTGGTGCTGAAGGTGCAGTACCCGGGCGTTGCAGACGCAGTGGACAGCGATCTGAATGCGGTGGCGCAGTTGCTGAAAGTGGCGCGGCTGGTCAGTTTCGGGCCGGAATTCAATGACTGGCTCGAGGAAGTCAGGGACATGATGCACCGGGAGGTGGATTACCGCCTGGAAGCCCGGACTACCGAGAAATTCCGCTCCATGCTGGCGTCCGATCCGCGCTTCATAGTGCCAAGGGTGTTGCCGGAATTCTCCACGGCCCATGTGATTGCCTCTACCTACGAACATGGCCATTCGGTAGGTTCCAGGGAGGTTCGAGAGCTATCGCTTGAGCGTCGCAGCGCTCTTGGTGAGGCTGCGCTGGAGCTGTTTTTCAGGGAACTGTTCGTCTGGGGGGAGATCCAGACCGACCCCAATTTCGGCAATTACCGAATCCGTATTGCCGGTGAGGAAGGCGAGGATCCGGGCTATGACCGCATCGTTCTGCTGGACTTCGGTGCGGTACAGTCCTATTCGGACGAATTCCTGGCTCCGGTCATCCAGATGATCCGGGCGTCCTACGAGCAGGATCTGGAAGCAGTGATTGATGGTGGCGTTAAACTGCGCTTCATGAGTCTGGAATGGCCCCGGGAAGTGCTGGAGAAGTTCGGCAGGATCTGCATGTCCGTACTTGAGCCCCTCGCGAAGGATCAATTCGAGTGGCCGGAGTATGCAGTCAACAGGCACGGCCAGTATCGCTGGAAACAGAGCGACCTGCCATCCCGGGTTGCCCGGCAGGCAGCGCGTTCTGCGATCAGCCGCTATTTCCGGGTGCCGCCCAAGGAATTTGTGTTCCTGAACCGTAAGTTGATCGGCGTTTACACGTTTATTGCCGTGTTGCATTCGGAGTTCAATGGTGAACCCCTGTTGCGCAAGTACCTTTATGGTGAAGGGGAGGGGGAAGGGACCCCGGATGCCTCGGCCACCAGCCACAGCACGAAGGCATAGCGGGCGCCCTTGCCGATTGCCACCAGGACCACGAAGTTCAGCCAGGGTACCCGCATGATCCCGCCTACCAGCGTCAGTGCGTCGCCCCCCAGGGGCAGCCAGCCCAGCAACAGCGACCACTGGCCGTACCGGTTGAACCGGTTTCGGGCCTTGTGCAGCTGCAGTTCGCTGATCGGAAACCAGCGTTTGTGCCTGAAACGATCCACCTGGCGCCCGATGACGCCGTTGACCACGGAACCGAGGGTGTTACCCGCGGTGGCCCAGAACCAGAGCCACCACAGGGAGTAACCCTGGGCCACCAGAGTGCCCAGCAGCACCTCGGAGTAGGCCGGTAACAGTGTGGCTGCCGCAAAGGCCGTCAAAAAAAGGGTAAGGTAGACCAAATCGTTTCCCCGTCTTGACTAAATTCAACGCCGGTTGTCGGTCCTGTCGGTATGGTCACGTACTATGGTTGCCATGCAAACCATTAATTTTTACTCGCTGTTGCCTTGCCAGTATCCTTTCGTCAGGTTTTCATACACCAGTTTCTGACACCGTTGCAGGAGGTTTTATGGAGCAGGTCACGATTTATGGCCGTTCGAGTTGTGGATTTTGCGTTCGGGCAAAAGGCCTGTGTGAATCCATGCAGCTGCCCTATACCTGGATCGATATGATCGAAAAGGGTATCTCCAAGGCTGATATTGCCGACAAAATTGGCAAGCCGGTACACACTGTGCCACAGATTTTCGTCGGACAGCAGCACATTGGCGGGTTTGACGAGTTTTACGCCTATGTGCGTGAACACGAGGCTGCAACCAGCCGCTGAAAGAGCATTTCGGCCAAAAAAAGCCGCCCCGGTAAAGGCCGGGGCGGCTTTTTTCGGTTCCGGGCGCAGGTCAGATATCGAACTCGGTCTTGAGTTTCTTATCCACCAGCTGGTTCTTCAGCTTTGCAACCCTGGGCAGGCCGTTTTCAAACGGCGGGAAGCTTTCCCCGTCAATCAGGGGCTCAAGGTAGTCCCGGCAGTCCTGGGTAATGCCGAAACCGTCATCAGTGATGTAATGGATCGGCATTTTCTTTTCCTGGTTGGCCACTTCGCTCAGGTTGGCTTCGCCAATCTTCCAGCGGTAGGGGCGGGCCTGTTCGCGAACAATGGTCGGCATGAGGGCCTGTTTGCCGGCCACCGCCATTTCCACTGCAGCCTTGCCCACCGCGTAGGCCTGTTCCACGTCCGTGGCTGAGGCAATGTGCCGTGCGCTACGCTGAAGGTAGTCCGCAACCGCCCAGTGGTATTTGTGGCCCAGGGCCTGCTTCACCATATTGGCGAGTGCCGGCGCCACGCCGCCGAGCTGGGTGTGGCCAAAGGCATCCTTGGCGCCGGCGTCGGCGAGGAAACGGCCGTCTTCGTACTGGGCACCCTCGGAGGCAACCACGACGCAATAGCCATAATCCTTCACGCACTGATCCACGCGTGCCAGGAAGGCTTCCCGATCGAAGGGAATCTCCGGGAACAGGATGATGTGCGGCGGCTCGCCCTCGCCCTGGCCGGCCAGGCCTCCCGCGGCGGCAATCCAGCCGGCATGGCGGCCCATTACTTCAAGGATGAACACCTTGGTGGAGCTTTCACACATGGACTTGATGTCGAGGCTCGCTTCCAGCGTTGACGTGGCGATGTATTTGGCGACTGAGCCAAAGCCCGGGCAGCAGTCGGTAAAGGGCAGGTCGTTATCCACGGTCTTGGGCACGCCGATGCAGGTGATGGGGTAGCCCATCTTGTCGGCGATCTGGGACACCTTGTAGGCAGTATCCTGGGAGTCCCCGCCGCCGTTGTAGAAAAAGTAGCCGATGTCGTGGGCGCGGAACACTTCGATAAGCCGCTCGTACTCGGCCCGGTTTTCGGAAATGTTCTTGAGCTTGTGACGGCAGGAACCAAAGGCGCCGCCCGGGGTGTGGATCAGGGCCTGGATCGCCTCGTCACTCTCGAGGCTGGTATCAATCAGTTCTTCCCTCAGCGCCCCGATAATGCCGTTGCGACCGGCAAACACCTTGCCGATCTTGTCCGGGTGCTTGCGGGCAGTCTGGATGACGCCACAGGCGCTGGCATTAATGACGGCGGTGACGCCGCCGGATTGGGCGTAAAAAGCATTCTTGATAGCCATCTCGGGCTGAAGCCTCCTGCTGGTTCGACAATGGCGCAGATGATACGCCAAATGCCCCGGATTTTCATGAGCACGATTGCGGATAGCGCGGGCCTTGACGCCCTGCGGCGTATAGGGGAGGCTTGGCAGGTTTCAACGGAGAGGTCGAACACCGAATGCATATCCACATCCTAGGAATCTGTGGCACTTTCATGGGCAGTCTGGCTGTGTTGGCGCGGGAACTGGGTCACACGGTGACCGGCTCGGATCAGGGCGTCTACCCGCCCATGAGCACCCAGCTGGAAAGCCAGGGTATCGGCCTGATGGAGGGCTACAGTGCCGGGCACCTGGAGCCCAGGCCGGATCTGGTGCTGATCGGTAATGCCATGTCGAGGGGCAATCCCGAGGTCGAGGCGGTGCTCAACCTCAACATTGATTATATGTCCGGGCCCGAGTGGCTGGCCCGCGAGGTGCTGCGTCACCGCTGGGTCATGGCGGTTGCAGGAACCCACGGAAAGACCACCACGACCTCGATGCTGCTGTGGATCCTCGAGCAGGCCGGTTTCAACCCCGGATATCTCGTGGGAGGTGTTCCCCTGGACTTTCCGGTCTCCGCCCGGCTCGGGAGCAGCGACTTTTTCGTGATCGAGGCTGATGAATATGACAGCGCCTTTTTCGACAAACGCTCGAAGTTCATCCATTACCGGCCACACACCCTGATCCTTAATAACCTGGAATTCGACCACGCCGATATCTTCGAGAACGTCGAGGCCATCGAACGCCAGTTCCATCACCTGGTGCGCACCGTGCCCTCCCAGGGCCTGATCGTCCGCCCCGCGTTGGATCCGCATCTGGACAACGCCCTGGCCATGGGTTGCTGGAGCCCGGTTCAGGACACCGCCATCGGCAGCGAGGTTACCCGCACGGCGGACTGGCGCGCAGAGTTGCTGTCAGAGGACGGCAGCCGGTTCATGGTGATTCATCACGAGCAGCCGGTGGCGACCCTCAAATGGGGCCAGACCGGTATGCATAATGTGCGTAACGCACTGGCCGCAATCGCCGCCGCCCGACACGTGGGCATCACCCCGGATCATGCCGTGGCGGCACTGTGCCGGTTCTCCGGGGTCAAGCGCCGGATGGAGCTGCTGGCAGATGTTGGAGGTGTGCGGGTATACGATGATTTTGCCCATCACCCAACTGCCATTGCCACCACCCTGGAGGGCTTGCGCAACCAGGTGGGTGATGAGCCGATCCTGGCGCTGATTGAGCCCCGCTCCAACACCATGAAACAAGGCGTGCACCGTGACAATCTGCTGGCCAGTGCGGCCCAGGCTGATCGGGTGCTGTGGGCCAACCTGAATGACATGGACTGGCTGCAGGAGCTGGTCGGTGCCTGGCAGGCGGATAACGGGGATACTGACCTGCACCGGGTTGAGTCATCCGTTGAGGGCCTTATCGAGCGTGTGCTGGACGATCTGCCAAGCCCCTGCCACATTGTCATCATGAGCAATGGCGGTTTTGGCGGGATCCACGGCAAACTGGTGGCAGAGCTCGAACGTATCCGGGGCTGATGATTCTGAACTGAAACCTCTGGGGAATACCGCAAATGACCTTGCCCGCACCGGCACAGCGAACCGTAAACCTGGCGATTACCGGCGCATCCGGCGCCCAATATGCCTTGCGGCTGCTGCAATGCCTGGTGGCGGCCGGCTGCCGTGTGCATGTGATGGTCAGCCGGGCCGCCCAGGTGGTGATCGCCACCGAGACGGATCTGAAACTGCCGGGGTCGCCTTCGGCCATGCAGGAATGCCTGACGGAGTTTTCCAGCGCCAAGCCCGGACAGGTCCTGGTATTTGGCCGGGAGGAATGGTTTGCGCCGCCGGCCTCCGGTTCCGGCGAAAAGGCCCCCCTGGTGATTTGTCCCTGCAGCACCGGAACCTTGTCGGCGCTGGCCACGGGGGCCAGTAACAACCTGATCGAGCGGGCCGGGGACGTCGCCCTCAAGGAGCGTCGCCAGCTCATTCTGGTGCCCCGGGAGGCACCGTACTCGGAAGTGCATCTGGAGAACATGCTGCGCCTGACCCGCATGGGTGCGGTGGTCATGCCGGCCAGCCCGGGCTTCTATCACAAGCCCCAGTCCATCGAAGATCTGGTGGACTTTGTGGTTGCCCGACTGCTGGACCACCTGAACCTGCCTCAAGAACTGATGCCACGCTGGGGTGAAGCCCGGGTAGACGCGAAACAGCCTCGCTGAAGCCTGGCGCACCCGATGGTTTTGGTCAGCGCGATTGATGGTTTTCATCATTGAGCGAAACCGGCCGCCGGCCGAGACTTGGTGAACGACAATCACAACACACGTCATTCACCGAGGTTTCCCATGATTCCACGTACCGTTTTCGATGCCGACCTGGAAGGCTTCCGCGACTCCGTTCGCAAGTTCCTGGAGCAGGAGGCAGCGCCCTATCACGACCAGTGGGAAAAGGACGGCCAGGTCAGCCGTGAACTCTGGCGAAAGGCCGGGGAACTGGGATTCCTGTGCCCGACCATGCCGGAGGAGTACGGTGGTGTGGGGGCCGATTTCCGCTACAGTGCTGTGGTTATCGAGGAAATTTCCCGGGCCGGCCTGTCCGGCATCGGCTGGGGGCTGCACTCGGACATCGTCGCTCCCTATATCCTCAATTACGGCTCAGAGGAACAGAAGCAGAAGTATCTGCCCAAGCTGGTTTCCGGTGAGATGATCGGTGCCATTGCGATGACCGAACCGGGGGCTGGCTCCGATCTCCAGGGGGTCAAAACCACGGCCATTCGGGATGGTGACACCTATCTCCTGAACGGCTCCAAGACCTTTATCACCAACGGCCAACTGGCGGATCTGGTGGTTGTGGTGGCCAAGACCGATCCGAAGGAAGGCGCCAAGGGCACCAGCCTGCTGCTGGTGGAAACCGCGTGGGAAGGTTTCGAGAAGGGGCAGAACCTGAACAAGGTGGGCATGAAGGCCCAGGATACCTCGGAGCTGTTCTTCCAGGATGTGAAGGTGCCGGCCGGTAATCTGCTCGGATCCATGGAGGGCCAGGGCTTCTTCCAGTTGATGCAGGAGTTGCCGGCCGAACGCCTGCAAGTGGCCCTGGCTGCGGTCGCGGCTGCCGAGGCGGCCTGGCAGTGGACCCTGGACTATGTCAAAGAGCGCAAGGCCTTCGGCAAGCCGGTGATTGCCTTCCAGAACACCCGCTTCAAGCTGGCGGAGCTGAAAGCCGAGATCACCGCGGCCCGGGTGTTTACCGACCGCTGCCTGGAGTTGCACCTGGAGAAGAAACTGGATATCCCCACCGCGGCCATGCTCAAGCAGCACACCACGGATCTGCAGTGCAAGGTTATGGATGAATGTGTCCAGCTGCACGGTGGCTATGGTTATATGTGGGAGTATCCCATTGCCCGTGCCTGGGCCGATTCCCGCGTGCAGCGCATCTATGCCGGCACCAACGAGATCATGAAGGAAATCGTCGCCCGCTCGTTCTGATGGCCGCTGGCCTCGCTGGCCCTTGGCTGGCGAGGCCTTCAGTTACCAATCTTTACAAATTGCCAAGCCTGTCAAGGTCTCCTCCGGCAACATCCCCTAAAGTAGCGGCACACCTCTGATAACAATAAACGGTTGCCGCGATGACACGCCTGGAATACATACCCGTTGCACTGCTGACCCTTTTTCTCGCCGGTTGTGGTCAGGAGTCCGATACCCTGCCGTTGGATGGGCGGGATTTCGACGGTGTGTCGTATGCGGAACCGGCCCCCTATACCGGAAAGGTGATCGATGGCTATCTGGTAAATGCGCGGGTGTGGCTGGATATGGATGGCGACAGCCAGTACACCCCTGGCCCGCTGGAGATCGAGCTGGAGAACGGCAACGTGGCGGTGCTCGAATCCGGGGAGCCTACCGCGATGAGCGGGCAAGGCGGTGAGTTTTCCCTTGACGTGGGAGAGCTGGCTCTTTCGCCGGCGATCGGGCCCGACCTGGATCCGAGGAATTACCCTTTCTACGCGGTAGCGTTGCCGGGTAAAACCCTGGAACAGACCTGGCGAGGCGACGTACCGGTGGCCCGGGCATTCCTGATGTCTGCAGCACCCGGCGTCCGGAACATCACTCCGCTTACCACGCTGGCCCGATACCGCAGACTGTTTGGTCTGGGTTCCTATCTGGATACTCCGGAAGATCTCTCCGGCAGTCTGGCTGGTCTCAACCTGGTGGCGGATTATGTGTTATCGGGCGACGAGCGGGCCCATGCCTATGCCCGGGCCCTGGCCAGGTTCATGGCCAGCCAGATTCCGGATGATTACAACGAGGCCTTGAGTCGACCTGACAGTGATGGCACCGAGCGCTCTTTGCGGAATCCTGAGCAGGCTGCCTACCTGTTTGGTCTCTCCCTGGTACAGAACGCCCCCTCGGTGATCGCCCTGGTGGATGAGGCCGCCGGCGGTGACTATGCCAATGTCGACCCGGACGCCCTGACCTTGCCGGTGGTGCCGCTGGAGCTGTCTGATCCGGTTCTGCTCACCCATCAGCGTATTCTGGCCCAGCCCGAAAACGACCAGAACCTGCCGGCCAGTACCTCGAGCCTGTTGGCGTCCGCCGAGCTTTTCTTTGATTTTTCCGAGGCAGGCCAATTGTTGTCGGTATCCGCTGAAGGGTGCCTCGCGCCATCCATGCCGGAACTGGTCCGGCTGATCAATGTGAACGGTCTGATGTACCGGCTTGGCAGCCAGTGGCGGCCATCGGTCTCGCTGTCGCCCCAGAGTCGGATTGCCTACGAAGTGGAAGGTGTGGACGAGCGCCTGATCTTCGATTGGAATGGTCAGCGGATCTATTTCGAGACTTCCACAACTTGCCATGAACATGAAGGTATTTTGGCGGGTTCCACGGAGCTTTCGGGGAATCCGGAGGTGATCTTTCGCTGGCAGAAGGTTGGTGACGCAGTGGCGGAGCTGGTGGCAGAGATTCCCCAGTCGGATGGCTCGATCCTGATTCGGAGGCTGGAGCCGCAGCCTGAGCCTGAGGTCGCCCCCGATGACTTCGGTGGCTTTACTTTAGTCGAGAATGGTTCACAGATTGCTTCACTGGAGCTTGGCGGAACGGAGGCTGCATGCGACGAGCTGCTGGCAGCTGAAGCGGAGGTCGCCGCCCTGGATCACGTTGTTACCGATCAATATGGCTATGCGTTTACCGGCTACGATCCGCAGCCCGCGAATTTTGTGAATCTGGCGCTGGAGTATGATACCCGGGATCTGGATGGCGACGGAGCGGGGGCTCCGGTCAGCCGATTGCTGCGTTATGGATTCCTTGATCCGGATCTCTCCGGTCTGGCCAATGTGGATGCAGGGACCGGTTTTCAGTGGGCGATGTATTACCCCACCACATTTGATCCGGCCAATCCGAACCTGATCCGGGAGGCCTACCTCACCAGCTATAGCGGTGCTCGGGAATGCAAAAGGGAATTCGAGGAGACGCCTTCTTCCGCCTACGCGAAAGTGGAGTACAGCTATCAGGTGTTGTCGGAATACTTGCTGGGGCTGCTTGATTGAGAGGGATGGACGTCGGGCTTGTGT
Organism: Marinobacter sp. C7; assembly: GCF_022343555.1. GTDB lineage: Bacteria > Pseudomonadota > Gammaproteobacteria > Pseudomonadales > Oleiphilaceae > Marinobacter. Next base: position 107,751 of record NZ_JAKQZH010000003.1, read on the forward strand.
GAGCCGGAGCGCAGACAGGTCCGTGCGCAAAACACAAAATCCAGGCACAAAAAAGTTATGCTGTCTGGCTGTGATTACTAAGTCTCGGGGATTTCTATGCCATTTCCTGGGGAAGGAAATGGTGCCGAGGAGAGGACTTGAACCTCCACGGGGTTGCCCCCACTAGCACCTGAAGCTAGCGCGTCTACCAATTTCGCCACCTCGGCAGATGACTTGCAACGTTTGCTATCTTACTGAATTCATTTCCGAATTCAAGCTTTTCGTTGCTGGCTGAGGTGTGCCCCTCAACCGATGGCGCGTACTTTAATGATTCCCTCAGAGGCTGTCAAACATTTTTTTCCAAAAAGTTTCGGTGGTATTTGTGCCTATCATATGCCCCCTTGTTAGGCAGCATTGGCGTACCAACGTTATACTGCAACGAAACACTAATTCTGCCGCGCCGATGCGGCTTTAAAACAAGGATCCGAATGGTTTCCAGGAAGAAAGACAAAGGTGATCCTCACGCCGACCGTGAGGCCCAGAAATACGAAAACCCTATCCAGAGTCGGGAATTCATACTCAAGCACCTGAAAGACCGGGGGGCGCCAGCCACCCACGAGACCCTGTGTCAGGAGCTGGGGCAAACCTCGCCGGAAGGTATTGAGGCTTTACGCCGCAGGCTGATTGCCATGTGCCGGGACGGGCAGCTGATCTGTAACCGTCGTGGTGCCTATTTGCCCATCGAGGAGGCCGACCTGGTCACCGGAAAGGTGACCGGCCACAAGGATGGCTTCGGTTTCCTGATTCCCGATGATGGCGGCTCCGACCTGTTCCTCACGGCCCGGCAGATGCGCCAGGTGTTCCATGGCGATCGGGTTGCGGCTCGCGTGGATCGAGTCGATGACCGCGGCCGCCGTGAGGGCAAGATCGTCGAAGTGCTTGAGCGCAACACCAGCCAGATTGTTGGCCGGTTTTTCCGGGAGAGCGGCATCAGTTTCGTGGTACCGGAGAATGCCCGCATCAATCACGAGATTCTGGTGCCGGAAGAGCACGTGGGTGAGGCCTACCAGGGCCAGTATGTCGTGGTGGAGATCCTGCGTCACCCCACCGTCCGCACCCAGCCCATGGGCAAGGTGATTGAAATCCTGGGTGAGCACATGGCGCCGGGCATGGAAATCGATGTCGCCATCCGCTCCTATGAGATTCCCCACAGCTGGCCGCCCGCCGTGGGTGAGCAGGCCGCCGCCATTTCTGCAGAAGTCGAAGAGAAGGACAAGCAGAACCGGGTGGATATCCGGCATTTGCCACTGGTCACCATTGATGGTGAGGATGCCCGGGACTTTGATGATGCCATCTATTGCGAGCCACGCCCGCGCGGGGGCTTCCGCCTGCTGGTGGCGATTGCCGATGTGTCCCACTATGTCCGTCCCGGCACGCCACTGGATGAAGAGGCGCTGAACCGGGGTAACTCGGTCTATTTCCCGGATCACGTGGTTCCGATGCTGCCGGAGAAACTCTCCAATGGCCTGTGTTCCCTGAATCCGGGCGTCGACCGTCTGTGCATGGTCGCCGACATGACCCTCAGCGCCAACGGTCGCATCAGTGGTTACAGCTTTTACCAGGCGGTGATGCACAGCCACGCCCGGCTGACCTACAACAAGGTCAGTGACATTCTGGAGCGCCCGGATTCCGAGCCGGGCTACCGCTTGAGCCAGCAATACTCTGAAGTGTTGCCGCAGCTCTATAATCTCTACGAGCTCTACAAGCTGTTGCGTTGGGCGCGGACAGAACGCGGTGCTATCGATTTCGAGACCACCGAGACCCGAATCATCTTCGATCCCAACCGCAAGATCGAGGAGATCGTTCCGGTTCACCGCAACGACGCCCACAAGATTGTCGAAGAATGTATGCTGTGCGCCAATGTGGCGACGGCGCGTTTTCTGAAAAAGCACAAGACGCCCGCCCTGTACCGGGTGCATGAAGGCCCGTCGGAAGAGCGACTGGCAGCACTCAGGCTGTTCCTGGGCGAACTTGGGTTGCAGCTGCGTGGCGGCGACAAGCCGACCTCTGCGGACTATCAGGAGCTGTTGTCCCAGATTGCCGATCGCCCGGACGCCGACGTGATCCAGACCGTAATGTTGCGCTCCCTCAGTCAGGCCGTATACAGTCCCGAGGAGAGTGGTCACTTCGGCCTTGGTTTTGCCAGCTACGCCCATTTCACCTCGCCGATCCGGCGTTATCCGGATCTGGTCGTGCACCGGGCCATCAAATCCCGGATCCACAATCCAGAGGTCGAAAAGGACGTGGTTACGCCACCGGTCACCGATCCGGAACTGGCGGAATATCCTTACGATTATGCCCGCCTGGAACAGCTGGGCGAGCATACCTCCATGACCGAGCGGCGCGCTGATGATGCGACCCGGGATGTCATGGCCTGGCTCAAGTGTGAATTCCTGCGGGATCACGTGGGCGAGGAGTACAACGGCGTGATTTCCGCAGTGGTGCCCTTCGGCTTTTTTGTCGCCCTGGAGGACATCTATATCGAGGGGCTGGTTCATGTTTCCACGCTCAGCGGTGACTATTTCCATCACGATTCCGCGAAGCATCGCCTGATCGGTGAGCGCACGGCCGTGAGCTTCCGGCTCGGTGACGATGTTCGGGTTCGTGTTGCCCGGGTGGATCTGGAAGATCGCAAGATCGATCTGGAGCTGGTCAGCCAGCCCAGGCGTCGCAAGGCTGACAGGGAAGCGCTGGATGTCTCCCGTCGCGAGGAGCGCGGTAAAGGCAAGGGCAAGGACCGCGGTGCGGGACGCAAGAAGACCGCGCGCGGCCGCAAGGCCAAGCCCGAGTCGACCGCGCCTGCCAAGGGTAAGCCCGGCAGTGCCAAGCAGAAGCTGGTTGCCGAAGCCGCCCGCGAAGCAGAGAAAAAATCCGGCAAGGCCAAGGGCAAGTCCGGACAAGCCGGTTCCGGCAAAAAGCCCCGGCGCAGAACCCGTAAGTAGGTTCTGAACAGTAACCCGCAAACAGGATCAAGAGTCAGTGTCCCAGGAATATGTATTCGGGTGGCATGCGGTTGAGGCTGTCCTCAAGCGCGAGCCGGAAAGATTGCAGCAGGTCTGGATCCAGACCGGGCGCCAGGATAAACGCGTCAAAACCATCACCGATGCGCTGGATGGTCTCGGTGTGCGTTGGCAGGTGGTTCATCGCCGGGAGCTTGATGAGCGGGTATCCGGTGTGCATCAGGGCGTCGTCGCGGCCGTGTCCGAGAGTCGTGAATGGACCGAAGGCGACTTGTTGGCCGAGCTGGAAAAGAGCGACAAGTCGCCATTTCTGCTGGTGCTTGATGGCGTGACCGATCCCCATAATCTGGGGGCCTGCATGCGTACGGCAGATGCGGTGGGTGTCCAGGCCGTCATTGTCCCCAAGGACAAGTCCGCGTCGCTGACTCCGGTCGCCCGCAAGGTTGCCTGTGGTGCCGCCGAAACCGTCCCGTTCGTGCGCGTGACCAACCTGGCGCGTTTCCTCAGATCCCTCCAGGAGCAGGGTGTCTGGCTGATCGGTACCGCCGGTGAGGCCACGGCCACGCTCTATCAGGCGGATTTCAAGGGCCCGGTTGCCCTGGTGATGGGGGCCGAAGGCAAGGGCATGCGGCGGCTGACCAAAGAGCACTGTGACCAGCTGATCAATATTCCCATGCTGGGGCACGTGGACAGTCTGAACGTTTCTGTTGCCACCGGTGTCTGCCTCTATGAGGCGCTGCGCCAGCGTCTTGGTTAACCCTTGCACAGATGGCGCTGTACGCCTAGAATACGTCACCCCTTTTTTAAGGGGTGGCTTTTTATTGCCTGAACAAACGGGCGATAAGGCCACGCTTTTGATCAAGCCTTTCGTTGTAAAGCCTTATTGATAAAGCAAAAGAAACCGGCAGCCCGAGGCTGTCACCTCCTTGCTTTCATGCTCAACGGGGCGGCCAGCAGCCGCGCGGTTGAAAAAGGAAGCTGTTTAAACCGTAGGGAGAACTCATGCGTCACTACGAAATCGTATTCATGGTACACCCTGATCAGAGCGAGCAGGTGCCCGCAATGATCGAGCGTTATACCGGCGTCATCACCGAAGATGGCGGCAAGGTACATCGCCTGGAAGATTGGGGCCGTCGTCACCTGGCTTACCCGATCAACAAGATCCACAAGGCTCACTACGTCCTGATGAACGTCGAGTGTTCCCAGGCCGCTATGGACGAGCTGACTCACAACTTCCGGTTCAACGATGCCATCATCCGTGACCTGATCCTGCGTCGCGATGAAGCCGTGACCGATATGTCTCCGATGAAAGCCGCCGAGTCCCGTGAGGACCGTCGTTCCGGCGGTGAGGACCGTCCGCGTCGTTCTGCCGATTCTGACAGCCGTCAGAAGGCCGAGTCCCAGGACGAAGAAGAGTAATTAACCGGAGTTGAGGAGTTAAGTTATGGCTCGTTTTTTCAGACGTCGTAAGTTCTGCCGCTTCACGGCAGAAGGTGTTAAAGAGATCGATTACAAGGATCTGGACACCCTGAAAGGCTACATCACTGAAACCGGCAAGATCGTGCCCAGCCGCATCACCGGCACCAAAGCACGTTATCAGCGTCAGCTGGCTACCGCTATCAAGCGTGCCCGCTACCTGGCACTGCTGCCGTATACGGACAGCCACGATCACTAAGAACAGATAAACAGGATTTGGGGCCATGCGTGCACTCGCACAGTTTGTAATGCGCGGTCCCCTGCAGGCCGGCGGGGTTGCAGCAGTCACGACTGCGATACCTCTGTTGTTCTGGATAGGCGCAGCGGTGGTCGGCCTGGTGATTCTCAGGCTGGGTATCGGGCAGGGGCTGAATATCGGCCTCTGGGCATTGCTTCCGGCGCTTGGCTGGAGCTGGTTCGGGCAGGATCCCACGGCTCTGGCGGTATTGCTGCAGACAATGCTGATGGCGTATATCCTCAGAACCACGCTGTCCTGGGAAAAATCCCTCCTCGGGGGGAGTTTTCTGGCGATTGTCACGGGGCTGATGTTGCCCGTGCTCTATCCCGGTCTGCTGGACGATCTCGTTCAGGCCGGGGTGGAATTTTACGAGCAGTACAATGCCGAAGTGGCCCGCACCCTCGGGGGCGATCTCGAGAAGGTGATCCGGGACACGATGAACGCGAGCATGGCGGGTACCTACCTGGCAACTGCCGTAGGTATGACGATGCTGGCCAGGGCATGGCAGGCCGGGCTTTATAATCCCGGTGGCTTCCGGAAGGAATTCCATGCCCTGCGGCTGTCGCCTGTGGTGGCGGTGTTGTGTGCGGTGACCATGCTGGTTGGTCCCCTCCTGGGCCTGAACTCGATGTTACTGGTCTGGGCCGCAGGCACGCCTCTGTTCCTGGCGAGTATCGCCCTGGTTCACGGTGTTGTGGGTCGTAAACAGCTGAGTGGTAACTGGCTGGCGATGTTCTACATCGCGCTGTTGCTGCTGGGCCCAAGCCTGATGATTCTGTTAGTGGTTATGGCTTTTGTGGATAGCTGGCTGGATATCCGGGGGCGTATCAAACCTGCCGGGCCGGCTGAATAAAGCACGAAGAGGTTAACGAGATGGAAGTTATTCTGCTCGAGAAAGTTGCAAACCTTGGCTCCCTGGGTGACAAGGTAAAGGTAAAGGCCGGTTACGGTCGTAATTTCCTGCTTCCCTACGGCAAGGCTGTGCCTGCCACCGAAGCAAACCTGAAGGCGTTCGAAGAGCGTCGTGCCGAGCTTGAAAAAGCGGCTGCCGAGAAGCTGGCGGCTGCCCAGGCCCGTGCCGAGGCCCTGGAAGGTGCGTCCTTCACCATCAGCTCCAAGGCCGGTGAGGAAGGCAAGCTGTTCGGTTCCATCGGTGTGCGCGACATTGCTGACGCGATCACTGCCGGCGGCACCGAAGTGGAGAAGAGCGAAGTTCGTCTGCCGGAAGGCCCGATCCGGGTGACCGGCGAGTACGACATCGAGCTTCAGCTGCACTCTGACGTTGAAGTAACCATCAAGCTGGCGGTTGTTGCGGACTGATCCGCGACAGCGCACTGCCTGGCCGGGGCAACCCGGCCGTGCTTGATTGAATGGGCCCGAACCGGAGACGGTTTCGGGCCTGTTTGTTTCTGGTATTCTTATCAGTTCCTGAGCTTACCCCAACCCTGAAGCGTTCATATGGCCAAGCCCAATCTGAAACCTGCCAGTACTGATCTGGAAACCAGCCGCATCAAGGTGCCCCCTCATTCGGTGGAAGCCGAGCAGGCGGTCCTGGGTGGCCTGATGCTCGATAACCGTCGGTTTGACGAAATCGCCGAGGTCATTTCGGCCGCTGATTTTTACCGGCAGGACCATCGCCTGATCTTCGGGGCAGTCGAGCGCCTGGCCAGCGAGAGCGAGCCGCTGGATGTCGTGACCCTGGCCGAGTTTCTGGAACGGGCCGGCGATATCGAGGATGCCGGCGGCCTGTCCTACCTGGCAGAACTGGCGGAGAAGACCCCCGGCGCTGCCAATATCCGTGCCTATGCCGATATTGTCCGCGAGCGGTCGATCTTGCGTCAGCTTGTGGAGGTTTCCGGGCAGATTTCCGATTCCGCCTTCAATCCCCTGGGCCGTACCAGTAACGAGATCCTCGACGAGGCAGAGCGTAACGTTTTCCGGATTGCGGAATCCCGTAACAAGGAGGGGTCTGGCCCGAAAGCGATCAATCCGATCCTGACCCAGACCCTGAGCCGGATCGAGGAGCTGTTCGAGTCCGGCGAGCAGACCACCGGCCTGACCACCGGTTTCCGGGACCTGGACGAGAAAACCTCCGGTATGCAGCCGGCCGACCTGATTATCGTGGCGGGCCGCCCCTCCATGGGTAAGACCACGTTCGCCATGAACATCGTCGAGAACGCCCTGATCAGTACCGGAACGCCGGTGCTGGTGTTCAGTATGGAGATGCCGGCGGATGCCCTGGCCATGCGTATGATTTCCTCGCTCGGGCGGATCGATCAGACCAAGGTCCGAAGCGGGAAGCTCGAGGAGGACGACTGGCCCCGGCTGACCTCGGCGGTCAGCCTGCTGAAGGACAAGCCACTGTACATTGATGATACTCCCGGCCTGAGCCCGACGGAAATGCGCTCCAGGGCCCGTCGTATCGCCCGGGAAAACGGTGGCAAGCTGGGCCTGATCATGGTGGATTACCTCCAGTTGATGCGGGTGCCCGGGAATACCGAGGGGCGGACGGCGGAGATCTCGGAAATCTCCCGGTCCCTGAAGGGGATTGCCAAGGAACTGAGTTGTCCGGTGGTGGCCCTGTCACAGTTGAACCGGAGTCTGGAGCAGCGGCCTAACAAACGCCCTGTGAACTCGGACCTTCGGGAATCCGGTGCGATCGAGCAGGATGCCGACGTCATCATGTTTGTATATCGTGACGAGGTGTACAACGAGGACACACCGGACAAGGGTATTGCCGAAATTATCATTGGTAAGCAGCGGAACGGCCCGATCGGTACCGTGCGCCTGGCCTTTATCGGCAAGTACACCAAGTTCGAGGATCTGGCCCACGGCGATTACAGCGATTACGGTGACGATTACTGATGCCTCGAAGCACCATTGCCCGAATCGATTTGCAGGCCCTCCGCCATAACTACGCGCTGGCACAGAAGCTGGCCGGGAGTGCCCGGGCCATGGCCGTGGTTAAAGCCGATGGTTACGGCCATGGCATTCGGCCGGTGGCCTTGGCGCTGGCGGAGATGGCGCCGAAGTACGCGGTGGCCTGCCTCGAAGAGGCGCTGGCTATTCGCGATGCGGGTCTCCGCCAACCGGTGGTCTTGCTGCAGGGCATGCACGAGGCGGGTGACGTCAGGGATTGCAGCGCTCACGATTTTGAACCGGTTCTGCACTGCAGCACCCAGCTGAACTGGCTGGCACAGAGCGAGAGCCGCCCGGAATTCTGGCTCAAGGTGAACAGCGGCATGAACCGCCTGGGTTTCCGACCGGCCGAGTTGCCTGAGGTTATGGCGGCGATCGATGCCATGGGCGCGCGCTCCCGCTTGCTGGGCTTCGTGACCCACTTCGCATGCGCCGACGACCCCGCCAGTGCCCGGACGGCGGAGCAGACCGAGTGTTTCGTTCGGGGCACTGCGGCCTGGCCGGATCTTATGCGCAGCGTTGGCAACTCGGCAGCGCACTTTCTTCCGGACCAGCCTTTGTTTGACTGGAGTCGCCCCGGCATCATGCTTTATGGCGGTTCGCCGTCTCTGGGCAAGATCGGCCCGGAGCTGGGTCTTCAGCCGGTGATGACCCTTGAGGCCCCCCTGCTGAGCACCCGTATCGTAAAGGCGGGAGAGGCCGTCGGGTATGGCTCCGCCTGGGTGGCAGAACGGGAGACGCTGATGGGCATGGTCGCCATCGGTTATGGTGACGGATATCCGAGACACGCCGGTACCGACACCCCTGCCGCAGTGAGGGGCCAGCGCATCCGGCTGATTGGCAGGGTCTCGATGGATATGCTGGCCGTGGACCTCACCAACGCGCCGGACGCACGGCCGGGCGATGCGGTGGAGTTGTGGGGCCGAACGGTAGGCGTGGATGAAGTCGCTGCCTGCGCCAACACGATTTCCTATGAATTGATGACCGGTATTACCGCCCGGGTGCCGCGGGAATACCGGTAGCGCCCCCGTCGGCTCTCAGGTCGTTTCCGGTTCGTGAATAATTTCCTCGATGAAGTCGAGTATGGCGGCGAGGCTTCGGTCGTCCAGCTTTTTGAGCACCTTGTGGACGACCATCTTACTGCCTTTGAGCATGCTGCCGATGCCCATTTTGGCCATGCCCAGCATCATGCTGCTGGCCTTGAGCCGGCGCAGCGGTTCCAGGAAAAAGAAGTCCAGGCCCTCTTCGGTCATTTCGACGATCAGCTCGTAGAGCTTGTCGATCGCTTCTTTATCGGCCTTGCCGCGTTCGCGGAGTTCACCCACGGTGTACAATGCACGGGTTCGGAGTTCGTCGGGTATTGGCGCAACGATATGGCTCTGTTGTTTCAGCATGTGACTTCCCGTTGTTGTATGCTCTTGAAAGAGATGACAAAAATATTAGACGCTGGCGTGTCAGGCCGAGTGTTATTCTAAGAGGTCCGTCCAGCAAACCATTGGCCTGATGGTTTCGGGCTTTCCGTCACCGAAGTGAAAACCTGGAGGCATTGATTCCTCGTGCACGTACTTGTTGTCCATGACTACGGTCCCTTGGGAAAAGTCCTTCTGGAGCGCCTCCGGGAGACTCATCTGCAGGTCAGCCCATTGCTGGTCAGTGATCCTGAGAGTGCCGACCTCAATGCCCTGGATAACTGGATTCCGGAAGATACCGACCTGATCGTCAACGCCTTGTGGCTGGCTGATCCGGAAGTGGCTCAACAGGATCCGGAGGGCATCCACAAGGCGGCTTTCTCCCTGCCCGTGGCCATGGCGGAGTATGCCCGTGAGCACGATATCGCGCTGTTCCAGTTGTCCTCCTGCTATGTGTTTGACGGCCGCAAGCAGAGCGGTTACATCACCTCCAATCCGGGGCAGCCTGTGAACGAGCTGGGCAACTGGCAATGGGAGTGCGAGCAGGCGTTACGGTCGCTACTGCCGAGACATATCATTCTCCGGACCGGTTGGAGCCTCGCCCGGTTCATCCGCAAGGTCCAGGCCAGCACAGTCGCGGGCGAGACCCTGTCGCTTCCCGGTCGGTGTCGGGGGCAGCCGGTTGCGGTCAAGGACCTGGCCCGGGTGATGACCGCGGTCATTCTCCAGCTGGACTGTGGTGCCGAGGTGTGGGGCACTTACCAGTACGCCGGTGCCGAGGAGATCAATCTGTACGAGCTCGGGTTGGCCATTGCCGGGTTGCCCGGTATTCCCGAAGGTATCCGAGTCATCGATGAGGTTCCGGACTGGGGGCACCTGGAGCCGGTGAATACCACGATGATCTGCACCAAGATTCGCAACACCTTCGGCATCAAGCAGCAGCCGTGGCGGTCCGGGTTGGTCGAGGAGCTTGCGATGTTGAAGAAGCGGGAAGGGAAGGGGACGACCGAGGTAACCGGGTAGGTCGATGTGAACACGGGGTCAGAAGAAGGCTTTCTTCTGACCCCGTCTTTAGTCTCTGGCCCTGTTCAAGAGACCTTACTGGCAACCCTGGCGGGAAAACTCGCGGGTTACAGTCTGCAGCGCTTCCACGTCCAGCAGTTCCACTTCCCGGCCCCGGGCGCGGATCAGGCCCTGGTTCTGGAAGCGGGTAAACACACGGCTGACGGTCTCTACCGCCAGACCCAGGAAGTTGGCGATGTCGTTCCTCGCCATTGGCAGGCTGAAGTTGGTCGGCGACAGCCGGCGGCGCTGGAAGCGGCTTGAAAGCGACAGCAGCAGCGCGGCGATACGTTCTTCCGCGGTGTTCTTGCTCAGCAGCATGGCCAGCTGATGGCTGTTCTGGATCTCCTGGCTCATCAGGTGGTACATGTGGTGCTGCAGTTCCGGCATCTTTCCGGTCAGCTCTTCCAGTTTCTCGATCGGGAACTCACAGACACTGGTGCGCTCCAGGGCCTTGGCAGTGCAGGCGTAGCTTTCTCCGCTCATGCTATCCAGACCTACCAGTTCGCCGGGCATGAAGAACCCTGTGACCTGCTCGTCACCACCCTCGGTAATGATCGAAGTCTTGATTGAGCCGCTTTTCACTGCAAAACAGGAGCGGAATGGAGTGCTCTGATCGAAGATGTGCTCGCCTCGATTGAAGATACGTCCCTGCTGGACTATGTCCTCCAGGCGCTCGAGTTCGTTTTCCTCAATGGCCAGGGGCAGGCAGAGATTGCTCAGACTGCACTGGTGGCAAGAGGCTTTGAGGGGCGAGTTCTTACGAATGGGGATTGCTTGCGCCATAGCGGATGAACCGTCCAAATTGATCCATATCAACCTCGTACCTTAATACGTACAGAGCCTTTTGCCAATGATGAATCGCATGGTATACGGCAAATTCTGATCCGGTGGCGGTTTCTCGAACCGCCACCGGCCATAATCAGAGCTTTTCGAAGACCAGCGACGCGTTTGTGCCACCGAAGCCGAAGCTGTTTGACATCACGCAATCCAGTGTCATATCCCGGGCTTCCGGACCGACAATGGGCAGATCCCGGATTTTTTCATCGGCATCGAGCAGGTTGGCAGTGCCGGCTGCGAAGCCATGCTGAAGCATCAGCAGCGAGTAGATGGCCTCCTGGACACCGGCGGCACCCAGGGAGTGGCCGGACAGGGACTTGGTAGAGGATATGGCGGGAATGTCGGAGCCAAAGGTGTTCTTCACCGCACCCATCTCTGCCACGTCGCCGACCGGGGTGCTGGTGCCATGAGCGTTGATGTACTGGATCTTGCCGCGGATGGTGGCCATGGCCTGCTCCATGCAGCGCTTGGCGCCTTCCCCCGATGGAGCAACCATGTCGTAACCATCGGAGGTGGCACCGTATCCGGTCAGCTCTGCAATGATGTTGGCGCCGCGCTTTTTCGCATGCTCGAGCTCCTCGAGTACCACCATGCCTCCGCCGCCGGCGATAACAAAGCCATCACGGCCACTGTCGAATGGTCGGGAGGCGGTCTCCGGCGCGTCATTGTATTTGGTGGAGAGTGCGCCCATGGCGTCGAACATCATGGTGAGGCTCCAGTCTTCCTCTTCACCGCCGCCGGCGAACACAATGTCCTGCTTGCCGGACTGGATCTGCTCCATGCCATGGCCGATACAGTGGGCACTGGTGGCACAGGCTGAAGACATGGAATAGTTCACGCCACGGATCTTGTAGGCGGTGGCCAGGCAGGCAGACACGGTGCTGGTCATGATGCGGGGCACCATATAGGGTCCGATACGCTTTACACCGCGCTCGCGCATGGTGTCGGTGGCCTCGACCTGACTGGAGCAGGACGCGCCACCGGAACCGGCGATCAGGCCGGTGCGGTCATTGGATATCTGGTCTTCGGTCAGGCCCGATTGGGCTATGGCCTGTTCCATTGCCAGGTAGCTGTACATGGCGGCAGGCCCCATGAACCGCCGCATTTTGCGGTCGATCACGGAGGTGTCTACATCGACAGACCCGGAAACCTGGCTGCGGAAGCCCTTGTCCCTGTAGGTTTCATTGAAACGAATGCCGGACTTACCGTTCGTCAGGCTATCCAGCACATCTTCTATGGAATTGCCCAGACAGGAAACGATGCCCATACCGGTGACGACGACGCGTCTCATGTTCTTCCTCCTTTATTGGCCTCCGATAGGTGGGCCAGCGAAACATTGACATTATTTGACAGTGTAGGCCCTTTGGCTCCCGGGTTATATTTGACCTTGGTAAGGGGAGGTGAAATATTCACCACAACAAGAACAGAAGGAGCAGCACCATGCGCACCCTCGAACAGTTCCTCCGGGATTACGGGGAGAGCCACCAGAACTCTTTTAACCAGTGGGTACACATTATCTGTGTTCCCGCGATCCTGATTTCGACACTGGGCCTGCTGTGGCTTGTACCGATAGGAAGCTGGCTGGGGCTGAGCGGGGCTGCCGTCGAGTGGGTAAACGGTGCGACGCTGGTCGCAGCGCTCTCCGCCGTCATCTACGCGCGCCTCTCCCTTTGGGTCCTGGTGCTGATGGCCGGCTGGTTTGCACTCTCCGCATGGATTATCCAGAGCGTGCTGTCTGCAGGCTGGTCCCTGCTCTGGACCAGTGTTGGCGTATTTGTGGTGGCGTGGATCTTCCAGGTCTACGGTCACAAGGTCGAAGGCAAGAAGCCCTCCTTCGTCGATGACCTCGTCTTTTTGTTGATCGGGCCTATTTTCGTCAGCATCGAGTTTGCCGCCAAGCTCGGACTCCCGGTCCCCCACGCACAGGGTCATTGATCGGGTAACCCGGTTTCGGGAAAGGCGGTGTCAACGTTTATTGCCACCGCCTTTTTTCTTCCCTGTCCCTTTTCCGCGAGCTTCTTGCTCCGCTGCCTTGTGAGCCTGCTCTTCAGCGGCAATCCGGGCTTCCCGCTCGACCATTTCCGGCGTCTCGAGGGAGATCCGCCCCAGGGTGCCGGAACGGAATTCGTTCAGCAGAACCTCGGCCACCTTGTGCAAGTCCGGGATACCACCGCGGGCAAAGAATCGCCGTTTCTCGGCAATGGCATCCATCAGACCGATGCCGTCCTCCGGTAACTCGGCGAGGCCGTACCGCATCCGGACGAGCTCCGGATACGCTTCCAGCAGGTAGTCGGCCTCGAACAGGGCAACATCTTCGAAGTCCAGCACGGCACTGCGAATGGCTCCGGTGATCGCCAGCCGGTAGCCACAGGCTTCCGGCGACAGCTTGGGCCAGAGGAAGCCCGGGGTGTCGTACAGCAGGACGTTGCCCGGCAACTTGATGGCCTGCTGGGCCCGGGTCACCGCCGGCTCGTTGCCCGTTTTCGCCACCGGGCGGCCTGCCAGGGTGTTAATGATGGTGGATTTCCCGACATTGGGGATGCCCAGGATCATCACCCTCAGGGCGCTTTTCTGACGGTCGTGGTCCGGGGTCATTTCCTCGGCAAGCTTGAGTATGTCGAGGGCCTCGCCACGCTGGTTGTGGGTCAGGGTGATGGCGCGGACGCCTCGTTCCTTCTCCAGCCATTGCTGCCAGCGCTCGGTGATCTCCGGATCCGCCAGGTCCCGTTTGTTCAGGACCTTGATCAGCGGAGTGTCGCCGCGCAGGGAGGGAACCAGCGGGTTTTCGCTGCTGAACGGAATGCGTGCATCCAGGACCTCGATAATGAGATCCATCTGGGGCATTACCTTCTTGATCTCCTTGCGGGCCTTGTGCATGTGCCCTGGAAACCAGTTAATCGCCATCTCGAGTACTCCGGACGTGTTCAAATCGCGCCATTATGAAGGGGAATGGATAAAGTTTCACATTTCATTGAATCCGCGTGTGTGGCGGGCTGAGGGGGTGCCGGGTGAGACGTGTGTACAAAAAGGGGGGATATCGGGATGAAATCCCCGGTCCGGATGTTTTAGGGTGTACCACCTGAATCGTGAAATTAACGACTGTTGGTGGTTTTCTGGTAGTGGCCACCCCAATAACGGAGATATTTATGAAGCTTGCGAAGTTCCTCGGAACCGCCCTTGTGGCACTGACTCTGTCCGCCCCTGCTTTCGCCCAGCAGGCAGCCGGTGGACAGCCGGACCAGGTGGATCAGCTGGCACAGATGGTCGGCTTGTCCGATGATCAGCAGACCGAGATCCGCGCTATTCTCGAAGAGATGCAGGGTAAGATCGGTGAGTTGCGCCAGGAAGCCCAGCAGATCCAGCAGCAGATGCAGGCAGAGATCAAAGCCGACTATGACGAAGCAGCGATCCGGGAAAACGCCGAGGAGCTGGGTGACCTGACTGGCGAGATCGCCGCACTCTCTACCCTGATGCAGGCCAAGGTAGACAGCGTGTTCACCCAGGAACAGCGTGACGAGCTGGACAAGCGCATGCGTCAGATGCAGCAGCAGATGCAACAGCAGCGTCAGATGCAACAGCAGATGCAGCAGCAACAGCAAGGCCAGTAATCCTGGCCCACAGCCCCGGCCACGGAGCATCCGGGCCGGAGTTGGCATAAAAAATCCCCCGTCGGAACTGTCCGCACGGGGGATTTTTTTATGCCGGCTCCGTCAGTCGACTGCCTTCACCGGAATCTGCATGGCGTTGTCCGGCTTGGGGACTTCCGGCACGGCGAGGCCCAGGTTGTTCTTGTCGAACACTTTGTCGGCGCGATAGCTGGAGCGGACCATTGGACCGGATGGCACTTCCATGAAACCTTTTTCCAGACCGATTTCACGGTAGCGGTTGAACTCCTCCGGAGTGACGTATCGCTCCACCGGCAGATGGTTCGGGGTGGGGCGCAGGTACTGGCCCAGGGTGAGGATGTCGACACCGATCGCGCGCAGGTCGTCCATGGTCTCGAGGATTTCCTCCTCGGTCTCGCCCAGGCCCAGCATCAGGCTGGTCTTGGTGAGCACATCAGGCCGGTATTTCTTGGCATGGGCCAGCACGCTCAGGGTTTTCTCGTAGCCGGCCCGGGGATCGCGTACCCGGCTGGTCAGACGCTTGACGGTCTCGACGTTCTGGGCGAACACATCCAACCCGGAGTCCACAACTTTTTCCACGTCGCTCATCACCGCATCGAAGTCCGGGGTCAGGGCTTCCACCGCCACTTCCGGGGTGCGCCGCTTGATGGCCGAGACACAGGCGGCGTAGTGGGCAGCGCCGCCATCGTCCAGGTCATCCCGGTCGACCGAAGTCAGCACGATATAGCGAAGGCCCATCAGCTCGACCGATTTGGCGGTGTTCTCCGGTTCGTCCGGATCCAGCCAGCCCTTGGGGTTGCCGGTATCCACCGCGCAGAACTTGCAGGCCCGGGTGCACACCGAGCCCATCACCATGATGGTGGCGGTGCCATTGGTCCAGCACTCGCCGATGTTCGGGCAGTGGGATTCCTGGCATACGGTGCTCAGGCGGTGCTCGTTGACGTTGCGGCGCACCGCATCATAGCGCTCGCCACCGGGCATGCGTGCCCGCAGCCACTTGGGCTTGCGCTCCACCGGTTTGTCTTCCGTGCTTGCGGAGGCGGTGCGTTTGACGCCGTCCTTGATGGCGGAGAATCCATGCTCGCTGCGGAATTTGGTACCACTGGTGACGCGGGACTTTGCGCTTTCGCTCATTGACCGGAGACTCTCATATGAAAGGTATGGAGAACTCTAAAGGTTAATGCGCGGAGGGCGCAGTTACAAGGCGGGTACGGGCAATCACGGGGTGTCCGGGCACGACATTGGTCGTACCCGGATGAGATAGATCAAGCCTGGGATTTTTCCAGGGCCTGGGTAATGTCGGCAATGATGTCATCGGCGTGTTCGATGCCGATGGACAGGCGCACCAGGTCCTCGCTGACGCCCGCACTCTTCAGTTCGTCCGGATTCAGCTGGCGATGCGTGGTGGTAGCCGGGTGACACGCCAGGGATTTGGCATCACCGATGTTCACCAGGCGCAGGATCATGTCCAGGGCGTCGATAAACTTCGCGCCGGCCTCGCGGCCACCCTTGATGCCAAAACTCAGGATGCCGGAGGCCTTGCCGTCGCAGATCTTGTCGCAGGTAGCCTTGTACGGGCTATTGGCCAGGGCCGCGTAGTTCACCCATTCCACGGCAGGATGCTCCTGCAGGAACTGCGCTACTTTTTCCGCGTTCTCGCAGTGGCGTTCCATGCGCAGCGCAAGCGTCTCCAGCCCCTGCATGATCAGGAAGGCATTGAACGGTGACAGGGCCGAGCCGGTGTTGCGCAGCGGGACCACGCGGCAGCGGCCGATGAATGCTGCCTCGCCCAGAGCTTCGGTGTAGACCACGCCGTGGTAGGAGGGGTCCGGTTCGTTCAGCATCGGGAATTTGTCGGCGCTGGCTTTCCAGTCGAACTTGCCGGAATCCACCACGACACCGGCTACGGTCGTGCCATGGCCGCCGATGTACTTGGTCAGGGAGTGGATCACGATGTCGGCACCGTGTTCGAAGGGACGGCACAGGAACGGCGTGGCCACCGTGTTGTCCACGATCAGCGGAATACCGTGCTTGTGGGCAATCTCGGCCCACTTCTGGATGTCCACAACGTTGCCGGCCGGGTTGCCGATGGATTCGCAAAACAGGGCCCGGGTCTGGTCGTCGATGGCATTTTCGACGGCCTCGAAATCGTCGTGGGGCACCATTTTGCACTCGATGCCCTGGTTGGGCAGGGAGTGGGCAAACAGGTTGTAGGTACCGCCATACAGCTGGCTCGTGCTGACGATGTTGTTGCCTACCCGGCAGATGGTCTGCAGGGCATAGGTGATGGCGGCCATGCCGGAGGCTACGGCCAGGGCGCCCACGCCCCCTTCAAGGGCTGCCATGCGCTCTTCGAGCACCGCATTGGTGGGGTTCATGATACGGGTGTAGATGTTGCCCTGGACCTTGAGATCAAACAGATCGGCGCCGTGCTGGGTATCATCGAACGTATAGGACGTGGTCTGGTAGATCGGTGTGGTGGCCGCCTTGGTGGTCGGGTCGCTCTTGAAGCCTGCGTGAAGGGCGAGAGTTTCCGGTTTCATCGCAACATTCCTTGCTGGTGGATTATTCTTGATTGGATCAGGACACCGAGTATGCCATAGGCGGGCGAACCTGAGCACAGTTCCAAACCTCATATGGTTATAAGACGACGGTTTTCGTAGCAGACAGCGGGCCTGGTCCCCGGGGGGCGCGTTCAGGAGGCGGGGGCCGATTTCTCGTTTTGCCTATACCAGCGCCCCGTGCACCATGGCCCGGAGTTCCTGTCTCAGTGGATAGGACGAGGAGGGCATCAGCTGGGTCATGAAGATCATCACCATATCCTCCTGGGGGTCTACAAAGAAGTTGGTGCTGGCCAGGCCGCCCCAGCCGAACTCACCTTCAGAGCCGTTGGTCAGGGACTTGGCGACATCGGTCTTGACCGAGAACCCGAGCCCGAATCCGCTGCCCTCGTAGGGCGTCTCGCTGAACGCACCGACGGATAGCGCGGGCAGGTCCTGGTTTCCCGGCAGGTGGTTCCGGCGCATGAACTCCAGTGTCTTCCGGCCAATAATCCGCTGGCCGCGGTATTCGCCTCCCTGGCACAGTGCCTGGGCGAAACTGTGATAGTCGTCGATGGTGGAGACCAGCCCGCCTCCACCAGAGAGGAATCTGGGGGGCTTGAGGAATCTGGAGCGGTCCGGATCGTCCTGGAGTTTCATGGTGTCGCCGGGCTGATGCAGGTAGCAGGCGGCGAAACGGTCCAGCTGGTCGGCCCGGACCTGAAAGCCGGTGTCGACCATGCCCAGGGGCGAGAAAATGTGCTCCCGGAAGTAGTCGTCCAGAGGTTTGTCGGCGAGCAGCTGGACCAGGTAGCCCACCACATCTGTTGACACTGAATAATTCCAGGCCGTGCCGGGGGAGAACTCCAGAGGCAGTTCAGCCAGCCGGTCCACCAATTTGTCGAGGGTCAGAATGGAGCTTCCGTCCAGCTTGAGCTTACGGTAGGCCGCATCCACGTTGGTCCGCTCCAGGAAACCGTAGGTCAGGCCGGACGTGTGGGTCAGCAGGTCCCGGATGGTCATGGCGGAGGCGGCGGGTTCCGTTTCGAAAGCCGGGTAAGTTCCGCCTTTATAGACCCGCAGGTTGCGCCAGGACGGAATGTACTTGTGCACCGGGTCATCCAGCAGGAACCGACCCTGCTCATAAAGCTGCATCATGGCAATGGAGGTGACCGGCTTGGTCATGGAATAGATCCGGAACAGCGTATCCCGTCGTGCCGGTTTGTTGCGCTCAACATCCATCAGGCCCTGGGCCTTCACCCAGGCGATTTCACCGTGGCGGGCTACCAGTGTCACCGTGCATGGCAATCTGCCCGGGCGAATGTACTTGTCGTCCAGGTGTTGGCCGATACGGTTCAGGCGCTCAAGTGACAGGCCGGCGACAATATTGGATGACGGCATGAACAAATCCCATGGTCAAAAAGGAAAGCTTAAGCCATTACTGCAGATGGGAGAAGCGCAAGGAAGAGTCAGGCACGCCAGCGCCGATTCTGGCGGCGGGAACCTATGTTCATGGACAGGAAAATGATTGTGTAGGCCACCAGGATAGAGCCTGAAATAAACAGCACGTGAGCGGGCTGTCCGGCGATGATGAGCACGGCAGGCAAAGTGATGGCCAGAACCACAATGAGTTCCAGGAGAATCTTTTTCATGTCGCTAATGGGGTATACCGGTGAAAAGGCCCGAGATTGTACCCCGAGGCCAGCCCGACGCCACTGAGACTTTGGAATAAGGGCTCAGTCTTCCTCGTCGCCAGATGGTCGCGCTTGTGCCCGGAGATAATCCTTGATGGAGCCAGAGAAGAAAATGGCCACATACAGCAGAAACAGCCCGATGGAGATCGACAGCATTTTCAGGTCAAAACCGGAGAATACCAGGGTAGCGGCCAGAATGACGATGGTAAGGAAAGCCGCCTCTGCGGGCGATGTTTTCATGCAGGCTGGATGCCCCCATCCGGATGTCGGGATTGCTCCGCTAATGATAGGGCAATTGGCCCGGGGGGATTGTCAAAGGTTGTATAAGGGATGTGCAATTTCGCAAAATGCTGTCGCACGTCAGCCAATAGATTCTGGTGTGGAGCGGGGGAGTGACCAAAAAAAAGGGCCGCGACCGGAATCGCAACCCTTTCTGAATACTGGTAGCAAGGGGCGGAGTCGAACCGCCGACCCCAGCATTATGAGTGCTGTGCTCTAACCAACTGAGCTACCTTGCCATTTCGCTTCGGGATACGCCCCAAACGAGGCGCGTATTTTCAGTATTCCGGCTTGTCCTGTCAAGGCCCTGAACCGGAATTTTCCCTAAAAATTACACGTTGAAACGGAAGTGGATGACATCTCCATCCTGGACAATGTAGTCCTTGCCTTCCAGACGCCATTTTCCGGCATCCTTGGCGCCCTGTTCGCCGTTGTACTGGACGAAATCGTCGTAGCTCACCACCTCGGCGCGGATGAAGCCACGCTCGAAGTCGGTGTGGATGACGCCGGCGGCCTGAGGAGCGGTGGCGCCAATCTTGACCGTCCAGGCGCGGACCTCCTTTACACCGGCGGTGAAGTAGGTCTGCAGGCCCAGGAGGTTGTAACCCGCGCGGATGACGCGGTCCAGGCCCGGCTCTTCCATGCCCATCTCGTCGAGGAACATGGCTTTCTCGTCGTCTTCCAGTTCGGAGATCTCGGCTTCCAGCTTGTTGCAGATGGGTACCACGACGGCGTTTTCAGCTTCGGCGATCTTGCGCACGGTATCCAGGTGCGGGTTGTTCTCGAAGCCGTCTTCATTGACGTTGGCAATGTACATGGTGGGCTTTACCGTGAGCAGGCACAGTTCCCGGATCAGGGCCATCTGGTCCTTGTCCAGGTTCATGCTGCGCACAGGTTTACCCTCGTTCAGCACCGGCAGCAGCGTCTCGAACATCGCCAGCTGGGCCTTGGCGTCCTTGTCGCCACTCTTGGCGACGCGCTGTACCCGCTTGATGGCTTTCTCCACGGTTTCCAGGTCGGCCAGGGCCAGTTCGGTGTTGATCACCTCGATGTCCGAGGCCGGGTCCACCTTGTTGGCCACGTGAATAACGTTGCCGTCCTCAAAGCAGCGGACCACGTGGGCGATGGCGTCGGTCTGGCGGATGTTGGCCAGGAACTGGTTACCGAGGCCTTCGCCCTTGGAGGCGCCTTCGACCAGTCCGGCGATGTCCACGAATTCCATGGCGGTCGGTACGACGCGCTCGGGTTTCACAATCTCGGCCAGCTTGTTCAGGCGCGGATCCGGCATGGGGACCACGCCGGCATTCGGCTCGATGGTGCAGAACGGGAAGTTTTCGGCGCCGATACCGGATTTGGTCAACGCGTTGAACAGGGTGGATTTGCCGACGTTGGGAAGGCCGACGATGCCGCAGTTAAATCCCATGGAATGCCTCTGCTGGTACTGAAAATTTGGGGCGGATTATACCGGTGTATCGGTAAGGGTGCGAGTAAGGGGTTGTGCCTTGATCAGGGCAGGGGTTTGAAGCTGTGCAGGCGGTTCATGGCAGCGGCAAGCTTGCCATTCGCGGCGTTCGGAAGTACCCGCATGATTTCGTCAAACACCGCGTTGAGCTGTTCGGTTTCCTGCTTGCCCAGCCGGCCGAGGACAAAGCCTGTGACCTTGCGGCTGTCACCGGGATGACCAATGCCAAGGCGCAGGCGCTGGAAGCTGTTGGTGCCGAGGTGGGCGATGGTGTCGCGAAGGCCGTTGTGGCCACCGTGGCCGCCACCTTTCTTGAGCTTCGCGGTACCGGCGGGGAGGTCGAGCTCATCGTGCGCGACCAGGATCTTTTCCGGGGGAATCTTGAAAAAGTCCGCCAGTGCCTTGATGGCGAGGCCGCTACGGTTCATGAACGTGCTGGGGTTCAGCAGATGCAGGTCGAGTCCCTGCCACTGGATGCGGGCGTAGAGCCCGTGGTATTTCTTATCAGGGCGTAGCGTCTGGCCCGCATCGCGGGCCAGCGCTTCGACGAACAGGGCGCCGGCGTTGTGGCGGGTATTCTCGTAGTCAGGGCCGGGATTACCCAGTCCGACCACCATGACAATATCCTGTGCCATTCGCCGTTGCCCCCGGAGTGATTACTCCTCGCCGCCTTCTTCTTCGCCTTCCTCGCCTTCCTCGGCTTCGTCAACCTTGGCGCCGCGAGGCTTGTGGATAGCCACAACCGGCAGGTCGTGGTCCTCGCCCTGCAGCAGAGCGGCGATCTTGACGCCTTCCGGCAGTTTGAGGTCGCTCAGGTGCACAACCTGGTCCATTTCGACAGTCGTCATGTCGACTTCGATGAACTCAGGCAGGTTCTGCGGCAGGCAGATCACTTCTACTTCGTTGATCTGGTGGTTGGCAACGCCGCCGTGCAGTTTGATAGCCGGAGCGCTGTCTTCGTTGACGAAGTGCAGCGGTACGTTGACGTGGATCTCGTGGTCCTTGTCGACACGCAGGAAGTCGGCGTGGGTCAGGATCGGCTTGTACGGATGACGCTGCAGATCCTTCAGGATCACGCTTTCTTTCTTGCCGTTCAGTTCAACGGTCAGAACGTGAGAGAAGAAGGCTTCGTTTTCCAGGGCCTTTTTCAGCTCGTTGTGCCAGATGGCAACCGGAGTCGCATCTTTGCCGCCACCGTAGATGATGGCCGGGATTTTACGCTCCTCGCGACGCAGGCGGCGGCTCGCACCTTTCCCCTGGTCGTCACGAGGAAATGCTTCGATTACAAATTCCTGAGACATGGTTCTTACCTCAATCGTCATCTGAGCGGCCCGCGACCAGGCTCGGAACAGATGATGTTTCTGATGAAGCCGGGGGTTTCTGTCCCCGACTGACGAAAAGAGTCGGGAGCCCGAAGGGGCTCCCGACCCGAAAACTGCTTTATTGGTCTGAGGTTACGGCGCCTGGCCGGCTCAGACGTTCTCGAACATGGCGCTGATGGACTCTTCGTTGCTCACGCGACGAATGGATTCGGCGAGCAGTCCGGCCATATTGAGGACGCGGATTCTATCACAATTGCGAACTTTGTCATCCACCGGAATGGTGTCGCAGACCACCAGTTCGTCCAGCGTAGAGGCGTTGATGTTGTCGATCGCCGGTCCGGACAGAACAGGGTGGGTGATGTAGGCAATGACCTTCGCGGCACCGTGTTCCTTCAGTGCGTTAGCCGCCTTGCACAGGGTGCCTGCGGTGTCGATGATGTCGTCCACGAGGATGCAGGTCTTGTCCTTCACATCACCGATGATGTGCATGACCTGGGAAACGTTGGCCTTCGGGCGACGTTTGTCGATGATCGCCAGATCGGCGTCATCCAGGCGCTTGGCCACGGCGCGGGCGCGAACCACGCCGCCGACGTCCGGCGACACCACCACAAAATTCTCGAAACGCTGCTTCTCGATGTCTTCGAGCATCACAGGAGTGGCGTAGATGTTGTCCACCGGGATGTCGAAGAACCCCTGAATCTGGTCCGCGTGCAGGTCCACGGTCAGTACACGATCCACGCCGATGCTGGAGATCATGTCGGCAACGACCTTGGCGCTGATGGCAACCCGGCTGGAGCGAACGCGGCGATCCTGGCGAGCGTAACCGTAGTAGGGAATAACCGCGGTGATGCGTGTGGCGGAGGCGCGACGCAGGGCGTCAGCCATCACGATCAGTTCCATCAGGTTATCGTTGGTGGGGTAGCAGGTAGGCTGGATGATGAAAACATCATGGCCCCGGACATTCTCATTGATCTCGACGGTGGTTTCCCCGTCGCTGAAACGGCCTACGGTGGCCTGACCCATGGGAATGTGAAGTTTCTTGGCAATATCCTGGGCAAGGGCCGGGTTGGCATTGCCAGCGAAAATCATCAGTTTGGACACGACAGCATCCTTCTCAGTATCGGCGTTTGATTCAGAAGAAGCGGGAGAAAGGTGGCTGGGGTGGCAGGATTCGAACCTGCGCATGACGGGATCAAAACCCGTTGCCTTACCACTTGGCGACACCCCAGTATCGTGCTTTTTTGGCATCATTTCAGCTCTGTCAGCTTTTGGTGAAGAGGCGATATGTTCACCCCTTTAGCTACGAACCCCGTGATGCCGGAGGGTTTGCTTTCCCAGATAATCCGGGCTGCGGATTCTGTCGGGAAACGTCCAAAAATGCAAGCCCCGGTTCCGGTTAATCTTGCAGGTCCGAATTGTGAAAGCCATTCCAGGCTCTGGTTAACCTCAGGATACAGTTTACGAACTACATCCTCACAGTCGTTTCGGTACCTCGAGGCGTCTCCCTCAAAAGCGGGCGCTATTTTGATTTTTGGGGTGTCCCTTGTCAACCCTTCTTCGGAAAAAATCTTTCCGGTGTTGATGTTGCAGGCGGGCTTGATCACAACAAACCAGTCTTCCGGCGGGTTCACGGGGGTCAGTTTTTCGCCTACGCCTTCTCCAAAGGCGGAGTGGCCGCGGACGAACACGGGTACGTCGGCCCCGAGGCTGAGGCCGATCTCAGCCAGTTCATCAAGGCTGAGGTCCATCTGCCACAGATAGTTGAGTCCCAGCAGGGTGGTGGCGGCGTTGGAGCTTCCGCCGCCCAGGCCGCCCCCCATCGGGAGGCGTTTGAACAGTTTGATGGTGACGCCGGGCAGCTCTGTGGTGGTTCGGGCTTCCAGGGCCCGGGCTGCGCGGATAATCAGATTGTCTTTGTCCGGCACTCCCGGCACGGATTCGGCAAGTCGGATGCCCGGTTGGTCGGGGGTCAGGTCAAAGCGGATCTCGTCGCCGTAGTCCAGAAACTGGAACAGCGTCTGGAGTTCGTGATAGCCATCTGGCCGGCGGCCGACGATGTGCAGGAACAGGTTGAGCTTGGCCGGCGAGGGCAGGGTGATGGAGGTTCTCATGGTCTGTTCCCGAGGTTCCGCCACTGGCCGATTACCATTCGCACCCGCTTCTCGCCTTTCAGGGCCGTGATCCGGGCGGGCAGTGCCGGATACCCATCCAGGAAGTTCTGCCAGCGGTCGTAACGGATCTCCCATCCGGACTGGCGGATGATGGCCAGTTGTTCCTGTTCGTCGAACAGGAGCCGGAAGTTCCCCCCGGGGGCGGGCAGGCCACGTATCCACCACACGAGGTTTTCAATGGGCAGTTGCCAGCCGGTGGCGGCCTGAACGAGTTCCTCGGGGTTACTGGAGCGGTAGCTGTCACCGTTGGGCAGCGTCAGTTCGATGAAACCGGGTACCCCTCGCAGAGAGGTGCTGCCCATACCCAGAAATGAAGAGGACAACGCGAGGTCATAGGCCTCGCCATTCTGGATCCAGTGATTGATCAGGGCAGTACCGCTGTCCGATGGCTGGCGGACGGCCAGCTTGCCCGAGAGTTCCCATTGATCGAACTGGCCCAGCTGGCGGCTTCTGTCGGCCCAGCCGGCCGGTGGCTGGTCGGTCATGCCTTCCGGCAAGGGCTGCAGCTGAATGGTGGTACAGGCTTGCAGCAGGGTGATCAGGGCGAGGACCGGGGCAAGTCTTGCTCCAGGGATCATCATTGCGTCCCGTCACCGGTCAGCCGTTGTATGGTTTCGCGCAGGATCTCGTGTTCCGGATCCTGGTCCAGGCCCTCCTGCCAGACGATGCGGGCCTGCTCTTCCGCCCCGGCCATCCAGAGCGCCTCGCCGTAATGGGCGGCCACCTCCGGGTCCGGGTATGCCTCCCATGCCTGTTTCAGGTATTCGAGTGCGGGCTGGAGTTGTCCCTGCTGGAACAGCACCCAGCCCATGCTGTCGAGGATGGCGGGATTCTCCGGATCCAGTTGCAGGGCGCGCTCGATGTACTTGCGGGCCTCTCCCAGCCGGTCGGTGCGGGTTGTGAGGATGTAACCCAGCGCATTCAGTGCGACCGCGTTTTCCGGCTCGGCTGCGATGATCCTGCGCAGATCATCTTCGGCCTTGTCCGGCTGGTCCATGGCGTCATAGAGCATGGCGCGCGCATAGCGCACCTGGACATTTTCCGGGAACTGGTCCAGGGCATTGGTGGCAGACTCGAGGGCCTGTTGCTGGCGGTTCTCATCCAGAAGCAGGTTGACTTCGAGTAGCCAGAAATTCTCGGCCTGCTTGGGGTGCGCCTCCCTCATGCTGCGAATATGGTCAAGCGCCTCTTTCAGGCGACCTTCCTGTGCCAGCAGGGCGCTGGAGCGGGCCAGGGCGGGGAAGTAGTAGTTGCCCTGGGCCACACTTTGATAGTAGCCGATGGCCTGCTCGGTGTTGTCTGCCTGGTCCTCGATCCGGCCCAGATAGTAGTTGGCTTCGTTGACGTGGTGTCCCTGCTCGATGAGCTGGGTCAGTTCCGTGCGTGCCAGTTCGAGTTGGCCATTCTCCAGGGCCACCAGAGCATGGGAAAGCCTCAGTCCGGGAATTTCCGGGTAGCGATTGACCAGCCGGTTGAATTCATCCTGTGCAGCCTGCAGCTCGCCTTCGTTAATGAGCATCCTCCCGTAGAGTGTGCCCATCTGCCGATTGGCCGGAAAGCGACGGGTATTCACCAGCATGTAGTCCAGTGCCTGCCGTTTTTCGCCGGTTTCGTACAGCAGGTCACCCTTCAGTACGATGGCTGGCTGGAAGTTCTCATGGTTCTCCAGTAACGGCTCGAGGCGGGCGAGGGCCTCTTGGGGCTGCCCGGAAACTTTCATCAGCAGGGCGATGCTGTATTCCAGTTCGGGGCTGTCCGGGTGGCGTTCGGCCAGCTGCTGGTAAAGGGTGAGCAGTTCCTGCTGTTGTTCCGGTGGCATATTGCCCGCGACGATCGCCAGGCTGTCAAAGTCTGCGTCACCGCCCTGATCCATGATCGTTTCCATATGGTCGAGGGCAGTTTTCAAATCGTTGCGTTTTACCGCCTGGATTGCGGAGACCCGGTGGGCCTGCGTACTCTCGGGGTTCACTTCGAGCCAGAGTTCCGCCAGTTGGGTCTGCGCGTTATCGCCGTTGAGGGACTGGGCGATTCGCATGGCTCGCTCAATGACCCCTTCATCCCGGGATTGCTTCGCGGCTTTGAGGTAATGGACCAGAGTGACGTCGTAACGGCCGCGCTGGGCAGCGATCTCGCCGCTCAAAAGGAGGTACAGGACCTCCGGCTCGAAATCTGCGTATTCGATCGGCTGTTTCGCAGGCTCGGTCTGAGTCGTTTCGGGCTGCTGCGCGGGAGCTTGCTCCTCGGTTCCGGTCAGGCTGGCGCAGCCAGGGACAATAATGAGGGTGGCGCCCATCAGGCAGGTGGCCAAAAACGGTGCGGATTTATGCATGCAACTTCCCGTTACTTGTCAACGACACATCAGAATGACCTGAACTTGAGGCAGATCGGGTCCCGGCCTTCACCGAGCCCCTATAATGGCATAAGCATCTGATCTTGCCCAACCTGTCCGCACTTGCCGAAGATTGGCGGCTTTCGGGTGGCAGGTCCGGGCAGTGACAGTTAAAATGTCGGCAATATATCCTTTATTGGCACGGGGTTTTTTCGCTCGAAATGGCATTGGTAACGCTGGGAATCAATCATCGCACTGCGCCCGTGGAGCTCCGGGAGCGGATAGCGTTCACCCCTGAGCGGATGGAAGAGGCGTTCGCCGAACTCCGGGTTGCCTCGGGGGCCAGCGAGGCGGCGATCCTTTCGACCTGCAATCGCACCGAACTGTATCTTGCCGGTGATGACGATTGCGCGCCCTTGGTGCTGCGCTGGCTGGCGGGTTTCCACAATCTGGATGCGGGCGAACTGGAAGAGGCGGTTTATGTCCACCGGGATGCGGATGCAGTTCGCCATGTCATGCGCGTTGCCGCCGGCCTGGATTCCATGGTCCTGGGTGAGCCCCAGATTTTTGGCCAGCTGAAAGATGCCTATGCCCTGGCGCGCAAGTATGGCGCCAGTGGGTCGTTTCTCTCGCGCATGTTCGAACAGACCTTTTCGGTCGCCAAGCGAGTGCGCACCCAGACCGCCATCGGTGAAAATCCGGTCTCTGTGGCCTATGCCGCCGTGAGCATGGCTCACCACATCTTTTCCGACCTGTCCCGCAACCGCGCCTTGCTTATTGGTGCCGGCAAGACCATCGAGTTGGTGGCCCAGCACCTTTCGGAGGCGGGCGTAAAGGATTTTGTGGTTGCCAACCGGACGCTCGAACGGGCCCAGTCACTGGCGGAGGCCTACGGAGGAAAAGGGATCGTCCTGTCCGAGATTCCCGACTATCTCGCCGATGTGGACATTATCATTTCCTCCACGGCCAGCCCGTTACCTATCCTGGGGAAGGGCGCCGTGGAGCGGACGCTCAAGAAACGCAAGCACCGTCCGTATTTCATGGTGGATATCGCAGTGCCCCGTGATATCGAGCCGGAGGTGGCTTCGCTTGCGGATGTCTACCTTTATACGGTGGACGACCTGCGCCAGGTGATCGAGGAGAATATCCGTTCCCGTGAGGGCGCCGCCCGGGAAGCCGAGAATCTGGTCACTGACGGGGTTCAGGCGTTCCTGAACCAGCTCAGGGCGCTCGACGCCGTGTCCACCCTCAAGCAGTTCCGTCAGCGAGCCGAGACGCTGCGGGATGCGGAAACCGAAAAAGCCCTGCGGGCACTGCGCAACGGCGGCGATCCGGAGACGGTTCTCCGCAGCCTCGCCCGGGGCCTCACCAACAAACTTCTGCATGAGCCTTCCGTACAGGTTCGCAAGGCCACGACCGAGGGCCGTACGGAGGTGACCGAGTGGCTGCGAGAGCTGCACCAGCTCGATACCCAGGAAGCGGACGCCGCCACCACACCGGAAAAACTATGAAGCCATCCATTCAGTCCCGCCTCGAACAGCTGGTTGACCGCTTCGAGGAGGTCAGCGCGTTGTTGAGTGATTCCTCCGTCATTGCCAATCAGGACAAGTTCCGGGACCTGTCCCGTGAATTCGCCGAAATCGAGCCTGTGGTGCATTGTTTCCAGGCCTGGCAGCAGTCCCTGGATGACATTGAGGCCGCGGAGGAGCTGGCGTCCGATGGCGATGCCGACATGCGCGAGATGGCCGAGGAAGAGTTGAAGAGCGCCCGCCAGAAAAGCGAGGAGCTGGACGAGGAACTCCAGCGCCTGATGCTGCCCAAGGATCCGAATGATCGGAAAAACGCGTTCCTGGAGATCCGCGCCGGTACCGGCGGCGATGAAGCAGCGATCTTTGCGGGAGACCTGTTCCGCATGTATACCCGTTATGCCGAGCGTCGCCGCTGGCAGGTGGAGGTGCTCAGTGAAAATGAAGGGGAGCATGGCGGGTTCAAGGAGGTGATTGCCCGGGTCAGCGGCGACGGCGTTTACGGTGTGCTCAAATTCGAGTCGGGTGCTCATCGCGTCCAGCGGGTCCCGGAAACCGAATCCCAGGGCCGGATCCATACTTCCGCCTGTACTGTGGCAGTGATGCCGGAGGCCGACGAGGCCGAGGCTGTGGAAATCAACAAGGGCGACCTGCGGGTGGATACTTTCCGGGCCTCAGGTGCCGGCGGCCAGCACGTCAACAAGACGGATTCGGCAATCCGGATCACCCATCTGCCCACGGGCATCGTGGTGGAGTGCCAGGAAGAACGGTCCCAACACAAGAACCGGGCCAAAGCCATGAGCCTGCTCGCGTCTCGCCTGCAGAATGCGGAAATCGAACGTCAGCAGAAAGCCCGGGCGGAGACCCGAAAAAGCCTGGTGGGCAGTGGCGACCGCTCCGAGCGAATCCGCACCTACAACTTCCCCCAGGGGCGGGTTACCGATCACCGCATCAATCTTACACTGTATAAGCTCGACGAGGTGATTGCCGGGGATCTGGACGCGGTGGTCGTTCCGCTTCAGCAGGAACATCAGGCCGAGTTGCTTGCCGCACTTGCCGATGACCAGTAATCCCTCACTGACCTGTGAAGCCCTGATCCGTGGGGCGTCAAACCGGATTGCCAGTGATACTGCCCGTCTCGATGCGGAGCTCTTGCTCAGCCATGTTACCGGTCTGAGCCGGACCAGTTTCCGGGCCTGGCCGGAGCGGGAGGTTGCTCGAGACCTTGCAGAGGCTTTCGAGCAACTGGTGAGCCGCCGGCTTGGCGGCGAGCCAATCGCCTATCTGCTGGGGAACCAGGAATTCTGGTCGCTGCCTCTGAAGGTCAGTCCCTCGACACTGATACCACGACCGGATACCGAGTGTCTGGTAGAGGTTGCTCTCGGGCTTCTGTTACCCGGCAATGCGCGGGTGCTCGACCTTGGCACCGGCACCGGGGCGATTGCCCTGGCACTGGCCTCGGAGCATCCGGAGTGGCAGGTCAGTGCCTGTGACAGCGTGGCTGAGGCCGTGGCGTTGGCGAAGGAAAACTCGGAGGCGCTGGGACTGTCGGTCAACGTGATGCAGAGTCACTGGTTTGACGATCTGCCACAGGCCAGCTTTGATCTTATTGTGTCCAATCCACCCTATATAAAAGAAGGTGATCACCATCTGGCCGAAGGCGATGTCCGTTTCGAGCCGGGTTCGGCTTTGGTGTCAGGTGTCGATGGCCTGGACGATATTCGCGAAATTGTGGCAAAGGCTCCGGATTGGCTCGCCGCCAATGGCTGGTTGCTGGTGGAGCACGGGTACGATCAGGCCCCGGCCGTGCAGGCAATATTCCGGGCCCGGGGCTTCGAGTCGGTGGCGAGCCGAAAGGACTACGGCCAGAACGACCGCATGACCCTGGGCCAGTGGCCGGGCGAGTCGGGTAACACGCAATGACGATAGGGGAGGCTGGTATGCTCAGTGACGAGGAGCTACTGCGCTACAGTCGACAGATCCTGATGCCCCGGTTTGATATTGCCGGGCAGGAGAAGCTCAAATCCGCACGGGTGCTGGTGATTGGTGCCGGCGGTCTTGGATGTCCGGTTGCCTTGTACCTCGGGGCTGCCGGGGTTGGCCACCTGACGCTGGTGGATGACGACGACATCGAGCTGGCCAACCTCCAGCGCCAGATCGGTTTTGACCAGAATCAGCTCGGAGATTCCAAGGCAGAGAGTCTGGCGGATCGGGTTCGGCGGATCAATCCGCTGGTGTCGGTGACCGCACTCAAGGACCGTCTGGATGGCGAGGAACTGGCCCGATGGGTGGAGGAAGCCAGCCTGGTGGTGGATTGCAGTGACAATTTCCACACCCGTTTTTCTCTGAATAGGGCCTGTGTTGCCGCGAAAGTGCCGCTTGTGTCGGGCGCGGCCATCCGTGGCGAGGGCCAGTTGTCGGTGTACGACCGCCGGGTTGAGGGCAGTCCCTGTTATCACTGTCTCTATCCGGAGCAGGGTAATGAGGACCTGACCTGTTCACAGGCCGGGGTGATTGCGCCGCTGGTGGGCATGATCGGGTCTGCCCAGGCGATGGAGGCAATCAAGGTGATTACTGGTGTGGGCAAGCCGTTGGTAGGGCGGTTGCTGTTGCTTGATGCCTGGGAGATGCAGTGGCGTGAGATGAAGCTGGCTCGGGATCCTGATTGTCCGGTCTGTTCAGGGTGACGGGGTAGGCAGTGTTGGCCGAGGCCTGCCCAAAACAGGCCGTGAATACGTCCCTTTAGGCTCCGCTCCGCCATCCATGGCTCCGCACAGTTTTGGACAGACCTTTCCCAACCCTGCCGCTGACCTGTGAGTCAGTCCTTCAATGCCTGAAACTTCGCGATGGCCTCTTTTCTGCTTTCCTTCAAATCCACAATTGGCCTTGGATACCCTTTCGGAATGACGCCCCCCTTTGCGCCGGGGTCGTGAATCCGTTTGCCGTCCAGTTTTGCCAGTTCCGGCACCCATTGCCGGATAAACTCACCCTCCGGGTCGAAGCGTTCGCTCTGGGTCACCGGGTTGAACACCCGGAAATAGGGCGCGGCGTCGGTACCGGTGGAGGCACTCCACTGCCAGCCGCCGTTGTTCGAGGCCAGGAAGCCGTCCACCAGTTTTGACATGAAGTAAGCTTCGCCCAGACGCCAGTCGATGAACAGGTTCTTGGTCAGGAACATGGCCGTGACCATGCGCAAGCGGTTGTGCATCCAGCCGGTTTTGTTGAGTTGGCGCATGGCGGCGTCGACGATGGGGATGCCGGTCCGGCCCTCTTTCCAGGCCTCGAAGGTGTCGCCCGGTGTGTTCCAGTCCAGCGCCTCAGTCTCCGGCTTGAACGCCCGATGCATGCTGACCCGGGGATAGTGGTAGAGGATGTGGATGTAGAAGTCCCGCCAGGCAATTTCGTTGGTCCAGGTGGTCAGCCCCTCCTGATTGCCGCCTTTACCCTGGGTCTCTCGTGCTGCCAGCAGGCACTGGCGGCCGGACAGAACGCCATTGGCCAGGTAAGGCGACAGCTGGCTGGTGCCGTCGACGGCGGGAAAGTCGCGCTGGTCCTTGTAGGCGCCGGCCCGTTTCTGCAGGAAATTCTCGAGCTGGTCATGGGCGGCATCCTCGCCGGTTTTCACCAGTGCCGCTGGTGCATTGCGAAAAGCCTGCGGTGTATCTTCGATCCACTCTGGCTTGAGGGCGTCGCCACGGGCGGCCGGCGCCGGGAACAGTTCTGGCGCGTTTTCCTCGATCCAGTTGCGCCAGCGGCGGGAGAAGGGGGTGAAGACCGAGTAAGGGTCTCCCTGCCCGGTCCGGATTTCGCCCACCGGGGCAACGGTCTGGTCCCGGTATTTACAGAGTTCCACGGGCAGATCGGTGATCCGCTGTTTCAGGGTCTTGTCCCGGCGACGCTCGTTGATCCCGTATTCTTCATTGAAGTGCAGCCGGGTCACATCATGGTCGCGGCAGTGGTTCAGCAGCGAGTCGAGGCTATCTTCGAACCTGTCCGCATACAGGAAGGTCAGGGGAATCCCGAGCCGGGAGAGGGATTCGGCGAGGGCGTTGGCGTGATCGACCACGAACCGGACCCGGGCCGGTGACCAGTCGTGCTCCTGCCACTGCCCCGGGGTGAGGATGTAACAGGCGCGGACCCGATCCCCGGAGTTGCAGGCGGCGGTCAGTGCCGGGTTGTCGGCCAGCCGGAGATCGTTTCTGAACCAGACCAGTTGCGTCATTGGATACCCTGTGTTTCCGGGCCGTTCCTGTACGGGTAATCACGGCCCCTGTTTGTAATGAAATCACTGACTTGGATATTCGCTGGGGTGTCCGGTTTGGATTATAGTAAGGCGGAGCATTTATGGCAGCAAGGGTCAGGAATGAATGGAACAGGATACCGAAAGCCGGCAAGAGGGCGCCTGGGCGCAACCATACAGTCTGGTCTCCGGCGACACCCGGTATCACGAACTGGGCCATGTTCAGCTCTGGGTGACGCTGCTGGACCTGGAGTGGCAGGTTCGGGTCAGGAATCTTGAGGCCCGGGGGGATCCGTCAAGCTGGATTGCCGAAACCAGTCACGTTCTGCCGTCACCCGACGTGCCCCTGCAGCGATTTGTGCGTGCGGATCGGAACGATGGCACTCTGACCCTGATTCCTGCGATGGCTGATCTTCCGACGGTTATCCGGCCGTTCCAGCCGTTGACCATCCCGGCCGGAGCCCGATGCGTGATCTACGTCGGGACCACGGTGTGGATGAAGATCTGTGCAGGTGGCGCGGAAGGCTCCGTGCTTACCGAAGTGCCGTTGTCCACGCCGTTGCTGACCTGGGTTGGGGGCAACACCATGGAGGGGGAGCTTTGCTATTCCTCCTCCAGCTTTGCCCGTCTGGTGCTTGAGGCGGTTCCCAAGCGGCCCTGGCGGGCTGTGACTCCGGTGACCATCATCAATGGTCGTTCAGAGCCACTGCTGCTCGAGCGTTTCAATCTGCCGACCCCCATGCTTTCCCTTTACCGGAATGAAAAGGGACAGTTATGGACGCCGGGTGTTACTGTGGAATGCGAGACCGACATGACCTCGGCGATTCTGCGTGTGGAGCAAGGGCTTCATCCGGCAGCCGGTGACTGCCAAAAGGTGGGTAACGCCCGCGAAGTGGCATCCCGGGGACGGCTTGTCCGGGCGTTCGATCGGATGTTTGGTTAACGGTAATCGGGAGCTCCTGTTTTGCTGGATAGTCTCAATACAGCTTTGCTCGACATCTGGAACGGTATTGCCTGGGGCAAGTGGATAGGCTCACTCTTCCTGCTGGTCCTTGGAATCGTCCTGGCCTCCCTGGCCGCCCGCAGTGTCAGCCGGGTGATGGCCCAGCGATCTTCTCGCCACCACGTGGCGATGTTCCGTCGCCTCGTGTTCTACGTGATTGTTCTCCTGTTCGGGGTTGCCGCCCTGAGGGAGGCCGGTTTCTCCCTGGAAGTGGTCCTGGGAGCGGCGGGTATTCTGACGGTCGCGGTGGGTTTTGCCTCCCAGACGTCCGCCTCGAACATGATCAGCGGTCTGTTTCTCCTGGTGGAAAAGCCCTTTGAAATCGGCGACTTCATCGAAGTGGATACGCGGGTCGGGGAAGTGGTCGGTATTGACATGCTGAGTGTGAAACTGCGCACGCCGGACAACCTCTACGTCCGTATTCCCAATGAAACCCTGATCAAAAGTCCGGTGGTGAACCGCTCGCGCTTTCCCATCCGTCGCCTAGACCTCTCCGTGGGCATTGCCTACGCTGAAGATGTAGAGAAAGTGGAACGTTTGTTGCTGGAATTGGCGGGGAAGAATCCGGTATGCCTGGAAGAGCCGCGGCCATTTGTGCTGGTTACCGGCTTCGGACCCTCTTCGGTGGATCTCCAGTTCTCGTTCTGGGTGCCCCGTGACAAAGTCCTGGAGGGGCGCAGCCGAATGATGGTAGCAATCAAGCAGGCGCTTGATGCCGAAGGTATCGAGATTCCGTTCCCGCACACCAGTATCTATGCCGGCAGCCATTCAGAACCCTTCCAGGTGCGGCTGCTTGGCCCGGATATACCCAACGCAGAAAAGGATTTACCGGATGTCGAAAAAAGAGACTGACCAGTCCACGTTGAAAGGGGCTGCCTCTGCTGACAACAGGGTCAGCCTGGGCTGGCGGGAGTGGGTGGCGTTGCCGGATCTGGATATCACCCGTATCAAGGCCAAGGTGGATACCGGAGCCCGCACTTCCTGCCTGCACACGTTCCGGACCGAGCCGTATACCGAGAATGGCGAGCGGCGGGTCCGGTTCTGGGTGCACCCGGTCCAGAACAATCTGCACCAGGTGGTGGAGTGTGACGCGAAGGTGCTGGATGAGCGCGAGGTGTCTGATTCCGGAGGCCATCGGGAGCTGCGCCTGGTGATTGAGACCACGGTGGTGATCGGGGACCAGAGCTGGCCCGTTGAAATGACTCTCACCAACCGGGATTCCATGAGATTTCGAATGTTGCTCGGGCGCACTGCCATGGCCGGCCGCTCGATGGTATTCCCTGAAGCTTCCTATCTTGCCGGTGAGCCGGTTCTAAGGACTGAAAAATGAAAATAGCAGTACTGTCGCGGAACAAGAACCTCTACTCCACCCGTCGCCTCGTGGAGGAGGGCATCAATCGCGGCCACGAGGTGCGGGTCATCGATTGCCTGCACTGCTCCATGAACATTACCTCGGCCAAGCCCCAGATCAGTTATCACGAAGAGATTCTCGAGGACTTCGATGTGGTGATTCCCCGTATCGGGGCATCGGTGACCTTTTATGGCACGGCGGTGTTGCGCCAGTTCGAGATGATGGGCGTTTTTCCGGTCAATGAGTCGGTGGCCATCACCCGCAGCCGTGACAAGCTGCGTTCACTCCAGCTGCTCGCGCGGAAGGGGGTCGGCATGCCGGTCACCGGGTTTGCCAACAAGCCGGACAACGTGCCAGAGCTGCTGAAAATGGTGGGCGGTGCACCGGTCGTGATCAAGCTGTTGCAGGGCACCCAGGGCATCGGTGTGGTGCTGGCGGAAACCCGGAAGGCCGCAGAAAGTGTCATTGAGGCTTTTATGGGGCTGAAAGCAGACATTCTGGTTCAGGAATTCATCAAGGAAGCCGGTGGTGCGGATATCCGGTGTTTTGTCATCGGTGACAAGGTCATCGCGGCCATGAAACGCCAGGGCGCGGAGGGAGAGTTTCGGTCCAATCTGCATCGCGGTGGGACGGCTTCGCTGGTTCGTATCACGCCGGAGGAACGGCGCACGGCAATCATGGCTGCCAAGTCCATGGGGCTCAATGTGGCAGGTGTCGACCTGTTGCGCTCCAGTCGCGGCCCCCTGGTGATGGAAGTGAATTCCTCGCCGGGCCTGGAGGGCATCGAGAATGCCACCGGGAAAAATGTGGCGGGGATGATCATCAACTGGACCGAGAAGAACCAGAAGCCTTGGAAAACCAGAACCAAGGGAAGGGGCTGACCCATGGCTCGAGCCCCGTTCGAGATTGCGGGCACCCAGGTCAAACCGGGAACGCGGGAAACGGTCGAGGTCCCGGTTGCCAAGCTCTACACCCACACGCCTCTGCATATTCCGGTAGAGGTGGTGCACGGGCGCAGGGATGGCCCGGTTTTGATGGTCTGTGGCGCCATCCATGGCGATGAAATCAACGGCGTAGAGATTGTGCGCCGGGTACTGACCAACTCGGCGCTGCGTCATCTGAGGGGGACCCTCGTGGCGGTGCCGATCGTCAACATCTTCGGCTTCGTCCAAAGAACACGGTATCTGCCGGATCGCCGTGATCTGAACCGGTGTTTCCCCGGGAGCGAGAGCGGTTCGCTCGGCGGTCGCATCGCCTACCTGCTGCGCACCAAGATCATGGAGAGTGTGACCCATATCATCGATCTGCATACAGGAGCCATCCACCGGTTCAACCTGCCGCAGATCCGGGCGGAACTGAAGAACCCGGAGACGGTGAGAATGGCCGAGGCCTTCGGTGCACCGATTATCATCAACGCAAGCCTGCGGGAAGGCAGCCTGCGGGCCTATGCCGATTCCCAGGATATTCCGGTCATCACGTTTGAAGGCGGCGAGGCCCTGAGATTTGATGATGTCGTTATTACCAGTGGCGTCAAAGGTGTGATCCGTGTCATGCGGGAACTGGAGATGGTTCCGGCAAAGAAGGGGCCCAAGGCCCCGAAGAAACGCTCGGAGACGGCAGCCAACTCCCAGTGGGTCAGGGCGGACATTGATGGCATCATGCGTCCGGTGGCCCGACTGGGGCAGAAGGTGCGCAAGGGACAGAGGCTGGCCATGGTGGCCGATCCCTTCGGTGAGACCGAGGAGGCGGTGACGTCCCCGTGCTCCGGCATTGTGATCTGTGTGAACAATCTGCCGCTGGTGAACGAGGGCGAGGCGATCTACCACGTTGCCCGTTTCGACGAGCTCAGTGAAGCGGAGAAGGCGATGGATTATTTCCGCAGTTCCTTCGAGGCGGAGGTCAGCGAGGCGGTGGTACCTGTACATCCGTGGGATGAACTTCAGAAATAGTCGACCGGGAGTTGCCATGATCTGGGATCAAACCATTATTGAGCTGGCTCCGCTGCCCCGGGGCTTCCACCTGGTCACCAACGAGGTGTTGTCGCAGGCGCCGAGCCTTTCCAACTGCGAGATGGGGCTGTTACACCTGTTTATCCAGCATACCTCGGCTTCTCTGGCGGTGAATGAGAATGCCGATCCTGATGTGCGTGGTGATCTGGAGCGCCACTTCAATGTCATGGTGCCGGAGAATGCGTCCCACTACGAACACGTCATGGAAGGGCCGGATGACATGCCGGCCCATATCAAGAGTGTCCTGATCGGGCCATCCCTGACCCTGCCGGTTTCCCGGGGGCACCTCGCCCTTGGAACCTGGCAGGGCATCTATCTGTGTGAACACCGGGACCGGGCCGGCAGCCGCCGGATTGTCGCCACGCTTCAGGGGCGTTGGTAACGCCCCGGGGCCAGGTAAGCGATCCTGCCCTTTCCCGACATCCTTTCTTGCTTGCGCCAGGTATGGAAATCCACCCATTAGCATTCAGTAATGGGTGGGTTTCCATACATTCTGGTCTTGTCGTTTTCAGTAGGTGGCCTTTAAGCGTCTGTTTTGTAGGTATTTTCCGAAGCTGGTCCGCTCCTTGCTCACTGTTGGACTCAACGTGGCCGTTAACGGTCGCGTCAAGAACCCAACAAACAAAACGATATGGGGAGCATCCTCTATGAATATCAAAGCCATTCTGGCAGCCGCTGTTGCCACTTCTGCCATTGCCAACCCTGCCATTGCCCAGGACAAGTCTGACTGGCCCGAAAGCTTCACGATCGGTACTGCCAGCCAGGGGGGCACCTACTTTGCCTATGGTTCCGGTTGGGCCAACTACATGGCCGAGAACCTGGGTATTTCCGGTGGCACCGAGATTACCGGCGGCCCGATGCAGAACATGGCTCTGGTTCATACCGGCGACCTGAATTTCGGCCTGACCACCATGGGTCCCGCCCGTGAATCGCTGGATGGTAACAGTCCTCTGGCTCCGGGCATGCAGATGGACAATGTCTGTGCCATGTTTCCGATGTACGAGACACCGTTCTCCATCACCACTCTGGCAAGCTCCGGCATCACCTCCATCGACGATATTCCGGATGGCGCGACCATCGGTTTCGGCCCGGCCGGTTCCACCTCCGATACCTACTTCCCGCGGATGATGGAAACCCTGGGTGTGGATTTCGAGCGTCGTAACGGCAGCTGGTCCGACCTGGGCGGGCAGCTCCAGGATGGCCTGATTGATGTGGTGGCCTTCGCTGCCGGCATCCCCATTCCTGCTGTCAGCCAGCTGGAAGTCCAGACTGACGTGAACATCATCGGCATGAACGATGAGCAGGCGGCCAGGATCACCGACGCTTTCCCGGTCTCTGAGTTCGTGATTCCGGCCAGCACCTACCAGTCCCTCGAAGAGCCGTCACGCGTGGTGTCCATGTGGAACTTCGCCATCGCAAACTGTGATGCCCCGGACAGCCTGGTGTACGAAATGGTCAAGCTGACCATGGAGAACAACGACAAGATGGTCTCCATTCATAAGGCGGCACGGACCACGATTCCCGAGAACTACACAAAGAACAACGTCCTGCCCTGGCATCCGGGTGCAGCTCGCTGGTTCAACGAAAACGGCTACGAGATTCCTGAAAGCAACATTGGCAAATAACCGTTATGTCTGAGGGGCCGTCACTGCGGCCCCAACTTCCGGTTCCCAACCGATCCGGCTTCTTCGATAGCAGGTTGAATCATGACCACTGAACACGAAATCCAGCATTCGCCCCGGGTTACCGAGGACGAAGATCATATCCTTGCTCACAATGTCGACGAGGAACCTGTTGAGGCGAATCGACGTCTGTTCGAAGGCGGGCTGCTCAAACTCGTCACATTGCTGACGATCGCCTACTCGTCATTCCATCTATACACGCTGAACATTGCGCCGCTCGAAACCTGGTCCTTCCGGATCATCCACGTTGCGGGCGCTCTTTTCCTCGGCTTCATGCTCTATGCAGGAGCCCGTTTTGCCTCTGCTGAGGAGGGCGAGGCACGCCACCGGTGGACCACCTGGATTGCCGGGGTAGCCATGCTCCCCGCGCTGTACGCGCTGTATCAGAGCTTCGCTTTCTACCAGATGCTGAACGGCGGTGCGATGCGCATCGCGCCAGAGCTGGAAACCTGGCACTACGGCTGGCCGCTGATTGCGGCGACGGCAGTCGGTATTGTGATGAGCTGGTTCCATCAGCGTGGTCGGGGGCGTTTCAGCCTTCCAGACCTGGTGTTGATGGTCTGTTCGGTCGCGGTTGCGGCCTATCTACTGGTGGTGTTCAACACCCCGATCCGGATGTCCACCGGCACCCCGTTCTCTCCGGTGGGGATTTCTTTTGCGGCGGTTGCCGGTTCCGCCCTGATTCTCGAGCTGACCCGACGGGTGGCAGGCATGGCGCTGGTGATCATCGGCCTGGTGTTCCTGGCCTATGTCTTTGCCGGCCCCTATCTGCCCGGGTTCCTGGGCTATCCGGGACTGAGCGTTAAGCGCTTCTTCAGTCAGGTGTACACCGATGCCGGCATCCTCGGCCCGACTACCGCGGTTTCCTCTACGTACATCATTCTGTTCATCATCTTTGCCGCTTTCCTGCAGGCGTCCAAGGTGGGTGACTACTTCGTCAACTTCGCCTTTGCCGCGGCCGGTCGCTCCCGTGGTGGTCCCGCCAAGGTGTCCATCTTCGCGTCTGGCCTGATGGGTATGATCAACGGCACCAGTGCCGGTAACGTGGTGTCCACCGGTTCCCTGACCATTCCGCTGATGAAGAAGGTGGGCTACAAGAAGACTTCCGCCGGCGCGGTGGAAGCCGCTGCATCGACCGGTGGCCAGATCATGCCGCCGATCATGGGGGCCGGCGCCTTCATCATGGCGGAAATTACCGGCATTCCGTATACCGAAATTGCCATTGCCGCGATCATCCCGGCGATACTGTACTTCGCATCCGTTTACTTCATGGTGGATTTTGAAGCCGCCAAGACCGGGATGCGCGGTATGCGCGAGGACGAGTTGCCCAAGCTGGGGCGCCTGATGAAGCAGTGCTACCTGTTTGTCCCGATCATCATCCTGGTGGTGGCGCTGTTCATGGGCTATTCGGTCATTCGCGCCGGTACCCTGGCGACCGTGTCCGCCGCAGTGGTCAGCTGGATTTCGCCGAACAAGATGGGGATTCGCGCCATTCTGAGGGCGCTGGATATCGCGTCGATCATGTCGATCCAGATCATCGTGGTCTGCGCCGCCGCCGGTATCATCGTGGGTGTGATTTCCCTGACCGGTGTCGGTGCGCGGTTCTCCGTGCTGCTGCTGGATGTCGCCGAACACAGCAATCTGCTGGCGCTGATCTTCGCGATGTTCATTTCCATTCTGCTGGGGATGGGCATGCCAACCACGGCGGCCTATGCGGTAGCGGCTTCAGTGGTGGCGCCCGGCCTGGTGCAGTTGGGGATTGAGCCGC
Organism: Marinobacter sp. C7; assembly: GCF_022343555.1. GTDB lineage: Bacteria > Pseudomonadota > Gammaproteobacteria > Pseudomonadales > Oleiphilaceae > Marinobacter. The sequence continues at coordinate 147,696 of NZ_JAKQZH010000003.1, forward strand.
TGACCGCACACTTCTTCGTGTTCTACTTTGCGGTGGTTTCCGCCATCACGCCGCCAGTGGCGCTGGCGTCCTATGCGGCGGCTGGTATCTCCGGGGCCAACGCCATGGAGACATCGGTAGCGTCCTTCCGCATCGGTATTGCCGCTTTCATCGTGCCGTTCATGTTCTTCTACAACGATGCACTGTTGATGGAAGCTGGCTGGTTCGAGATCGGTCGGGCCCTGGTGACCGCCACTTTTGGTGTCTACCTGTTGTCCGGTGGTGTCATGGGATGGTTTGCGCGGGTCGCGGCGCCCTGGGCCACCCGCTTGCTGCTGATTCTTGCCGCATTGATGATGATTGAAGGCGGTCTCTGGACCGATCTCGGTGGCGTAGGCGCCGCGGTCGTAGCCTTCCTGATTCAGCGTCAGCGTCGGGACCGTCTGGCACCGGCAGTCTCATGACAGGCTGAGTCGCATTCCGGTCGGGCGGGCGCAGCGCTGGTTGTTTCCGCTCGACCGGGGCGCTAGGCTAACGATTTTCCGGAACTGACTGCCATGCCTCTCCGTATCGGTGCCTTCCTGCTATTGCTGATTACCCTGGGTCTGTCCTGGCTATTGGGTGGCTGGGCCGGGTACCGGCAGGTGGAGCAGGAAAGTCTCGAGGAGTCATTCCGCTACCGGCAGTTGGTTGCCAATGAACTTAACCGTTACCTTCCCATACCGGAACTGATGGCAGAGCATCCGCTCATGGAGCGGGCACTGCTGAACCCCGGGGATCCGCAGGTTATTCTGCAGGCCAACGAGGAAATGCAGAGGATGGCAACCATCGTCGGCAGTTCCGATGTTTACCTGATGGACACCTCCGGCCTGACCATTGCCGCCAACAACTACCTTCAGGAGGACAGTTTTGTTGGCAGCAACTATTCCTTCCGCCCGTATTTTTCTGAAGCCATGGCGCGCGGGGATTCGGTCATCTATTTTGCCCTGGGCCTGATGTCCGGTGTCCGGGGTCTGTACTTTTCACACCCGATTCGAAGCGACCGGGGCAAGATCCTCGGTGTGATCGCGGTGAAAGTGCTGGTCCATGAGCTGGAATCCCAGTGGCATCGGCCGGCGTCGCTGAGCGAGGCAGAGATGGTGGTGCTCGACGGTTCCGGGGTGAGCTTTCTGGCCAGCCGACCGGCGTGGCTTTACCGGGATTTCACCGTGAGTCGCCAGGGAGAGCTGCCGCTGGAAACCCGACAGCGCTACCCGGACCGCGAACTTCGGCCCATGCAGATCGAGCAGCTGGGGCTGCCCTGGGGATTATCTGAAAGGTCCGCCAAGATCCGGATCCAGTCTCCGGAAGGCGGCCAGGACTACCTGACCGTCCAGACCCCGCTGCCGCGCCTGGACTGGACACTCCAGGTGATGGTCTCCACGGCGCCGGTGCTGTGGACCCGGCTTGCCTTTGTGGTTGGCGGCATTGCGATTTACCTCGGTATCCTGCTCGCCTGGTTATACCTCAGGGAGCGGTATCGCCGTGAGGCCGAGCTCGCGCTGCGGGGTGAACAGCTGGAACGCCGGGTGGCTGAACGCACCCGGGATCTGGAGCGTTCGAACCAGCAGTTGCTGGAAGAGATCAGTGAGCGGGAACGGGCCCAGAGCGAGCTACGGGAAACCCAGCAGGAACTGATCCAGGCCGCCAAGCTGGCCGTGCTGGGCCAGATGTCTGCCGGCCTGAATCACGAGATGAACCAACCATTGACGGCCATCCAGACATACGCCCGCAACAGCCGCCGCTTTCTCGAGAAGGGCGCTGAGGACATGGTCGACGCCAACCTTGCCGAGATCATCACGCTGTGCGACAAGATGGCCGAGCTGACCCGGCAGTTCAAGGTTTTCGCCCGCAAGTCCGAAGGACCGCCATCGGGCGTGGACCTCCGATCGTCAGTGGATGCGGCCCTGAAAATCATTAAGGCCCAGAAACACACTTCCGGTATCGATATCCGCTGGAACCGTCCCGAACAGCCGGTGATGTGCCATGGTGACCTGATCCGGATCGAACAGGTGATGGTGAATCTCCTGGCCAACGCGGTACAGGCGGTTGAGGAGCGTGAAGCGCCGGTGGTCACCATCGAGGTTGAACCCGACAATGGTCAATGGCGCTGCACCGTAAGGGATAACGGTTACGGACTGCCGGGCAATACTGAACAGATATTTGAACCCTTTTTTACCACCAAGTCCGTCAAGCAGGGGTTGGGACTCGGTCTGTCGATTTCGCGGCAGATTGTCGATGCCCTGGGCGGCACACTTACCGGTCGTAACCGCCCCGACGGTCCCGGCGCGGAATTTGTTCTGACCTTGCAAAAGCGGGAGGCAACGGAATGACACAACCTTCGGTTCTTTTTGTGGATGATGACCCGCACATCCTGCAGGCCATGGCTCAGAGTCTGACTCTGGAGGAACTGCCGGTGGCCTGCTTTGAGGATGCCCCCTCGGCGCTCAAGATGATCACGGCTGACTTTGCGGGGATCGTTCTGTGCGACTACAACATGCCGGGAATGGATGGGCTGGAAATGCTGGAGCGGGTCCGCGAGGTGGACGACAGCATTCCCGTGATCATTCTCACCGGCCAGGGCGATATCAGCACGGCGGTAACAGCCATGCAGCAGGGGGCCTACGACTTTATCGAGAAGCCGTTTGACCATGAGGAGCTGATCGAGCTACTCCGTCACGCTCTGGAAAAACGCCACCTGGCTCTGGAGAACCGTCGCCTGAAGGCCCAGTTGCGCCAGATGGCCAAGCCGGGCCCCCGAATCCTCGGGGATTCACCGACCATGCAGAAGGTGATGGCAACCATTGATCCGATCCTGGACATCTCCGCCAACATTCTGTTGCACGGGGAAACCGGCTCCGGGAAGGACGCCCTGGCCCGTTACATCCACGAGAACAGTCCGCGTAGCAGCCACAATTTTGTAGCCATCAACTGCGGTGCAGTCCCTGAGAACCTGATCGAGAGCGAGCTCTTCGGCCATGAAGCCGGAGCATTCACCGGTGCGGACAAGCGGCGGATCGGCAAGATCGAACACGCTCACAAGGGCACCCTGTTCCTCGACGAGGTCGAAAGCATGCCAATGCCGCTGCAGATCAAGTTGCTGCGGGTGCTGGAGGAGCAGAAGGTGGAACGGCTGGGCAGCAACCAGGTACAGGATGTGGATGTCCGCATCATTGCCGCCACCAAGGCTGACCTGAAAAAACTCAGCGACGAGGGGGAGTTCCGGGCGGACCTGTATTACCGCCTGAACGTGGTGAAGGTGGACATCCCGCCGCTGCGGGAGCGCAAGGAAGACATTCCGCTGCTGTTCCACCATTTCGTGCTCATTGCTGCGGCCCGGTACGATCGGGAGAGTGTGCCCCTGGATGCGGGCCAGGCCGCACGACTGATGCAGCGGTCCTGGCCGGGGAACGTGCGCGAACTGCGGAATCTGGCCGAACGCTACGTGTTGCTTGGCCCTGCAGCCCTCGATGAGAGCGAACCCGGAGGCGAAGGCAACATCTCCGGACGCCAAACGCTTGCCGAGATGATGGACGGTTTCGAACGAACGGCCATCATCAGTGCCCTGAATGCATGTCACGGCAGTATCAAGGACACCATGGTGCAACTGGGTATTGCCCGCAAGACCCTGTACGACAAGATGAAAAAGCACGGCCTGGACAAGGCTCAGTTCAAGGACTGAGCCATGCTGTCTGCTGCCGTCAGGCCATCTTCCTCAGGGTGTTGTCCCCGAGCAGGTGCTGGTGCGCAAGGGCCGCCAGAACATGTCCGGCAAGAATGACCCAAAGCAGGTTTGCCATGACCTCATGGGTTTCTTCCCCGGCTTCCTCCATCCATTCGATTTCCGGACCCGGGGCCACGATTCCCCAACCGAACAGTTCAATGCCGTGACCTTCGCCCAGGGCCGTGAGCGCTCCGGTCAGGGGAATGGCCAGCATGACACCGTAAAGTGCCAGGTGCCCGAGCCGTGCAGCTGTTCGCCAGCGCTCCGGGGGCGTCACCTTCCCCCTGTTGAGAGCCCTCCAGGCCAGACGGCCGACCAGCAGCACGAGCAGCGTGATGCCGATGCTCTGGTGCCAGGCCATGCCGGGTTCGCCGGCGTGGTCGCCCAGGGCTTCCATCCAGGCCTCACTGAACAGCATAAGAATCAGGAGGGCCGCCATCAGCCAGTGAATGATCCGGGATACCATTCCGTATCGGTTGTCTGAATCCATCCAATTCATGTCGCTCTCTCCTCAGGGGATCGTTTTGCCAGTCCGGAAGTAACAGGCAGGATCACCTACTGCTGCTCCGGCACGTATTGGCAACTGCAGGTTGCTGAGGTTATTGGACACTGGATTTGTCGCGGAACTATGTCGGTGAGGCAGGGGGTTTGTCGCAATTTGTCGCTTTGCCCGGCGCTGGGATACATCTTGCGACAGAAGCCTGCAGAATCGGGGTCACCACAGCGGGGCAGGAGCTATAGTTACTTGGCAGCGTGCCGCACAGGGTGAATCTCAACCGTGATGAAACAGTTACTTCCCCGAGACCGTCTCGAGGGTCTCCTGGGTAGTCCGGTAGGCCTGGACACCCGGGAGCGGCTGGCGCGTCGAAAACTCTATGGAGCCAATATCATTGTCGAATCGGCGCGACATGGGGTCTGGAGTGTCCTCGCCGATACGCTGAAGGATCCAATGCTCTGGTTTCTTGTCGGCACGGCAATCCTCTTTCTTCTGGTTGGTGAGCTGACCGAGGCGCTGGTTCTTCTGGTGGCGCTGATTCCGTTTCTGGGTATGGACGCCTTCCTGCATCATCGCACCTAGGTTTCCATCGCCACACTCAGGAGTCAGCTGGCCTCGGTGGCGCGGGTCCGGATTGACGGGCAGGTGTTACTGGTCCCCTCGGAAGAGGTGGTCCCCGGGGACCTTCTGGAGGTGCGCAGTGGTGAGCCTTTCCCAGCGGATGGTGTGGTTGCTGATGCCGAGAACCTCCAGGTTGATGAATCGGTTCTCTCCGGTGAAGCCTACCCTGTCAGAAAATCCCGTTTTCCGAACCAGACCGCGCTACAGCCTGGTGAACAGGCCCGGGAGATCAACTGGGCGTTTGCCGGCACCCGGGTGCTCACCGGGGTCGCGCAAGTGCGTGTTGCCTACACCGGCCACGAGACCTTGTACGGTGAGATAGTGCGCACGGCGGTGGAAGGAACCCAGGGCCGGACACCCCTGCAGCAAGCTGTTGCGAACCTGGTCAAGGTATTGCTCGGGATTGCGCTGGCGATCTGTGGCCTGCTGGCCATGACCCGTCTCTGGCAGGGCCATGGTCTGATGGATGCAGTGTTGAGTGCTGTTACTCTGGCCGTCGCAGCCCTGCCAGAGGAATTTCCGGTAGTACTGACGTTTTTCCTCGGCCTGGGCGTCTTTCGTCTGGCTCGACGTGACGCGTTGGTGCGGCGTGCTGTTGCTGTCGAGAACATCACCCGGACCACCTGCATTTGCTGTGACAAAACGGGCACCCTGACGGAAGGGCGCCTGGTTCTCGCCCACTGGTATCCGGCTGGCCAGGTGCCGGAATCTGTGCTTCTGCGTACCGCCGCTTGGGCCAGCCGTCCCGACTCCGGTGATCCCATGGACCGTGCGATTCTGGAGGAGACAGGGTCACCTCCGGAGGCGTCGGTCGTGTCCGCCTTTCCCTTCACCGAGGAGCGTAAGCGCGAGATCACCCTCGTCCTCCATGGCGATAAGGTCTATGCCGCCGTCAAAGGGGCGCCGGAGACGGTGCTCGCCATGAGCACGGAATCGCAGGCCGGGCAACAGTATTGGCGGGAGAAGGTGGACAAGCTGGCTGAATCCGGACACAAGGTTGTCGCCTGCGCGCAGCAGGAAATGGCTGAAGGGAACGAATCGACCGAAGAACCGGAATCAGGTTTCCAGTTCTTGGGGCTACTGGCGTTTGAAGACCCGGTCCGGGAGGGTGTTGCCGAGGCGCTTGCCAGCTGTGGGTCGGCGGGCGTCCGGGTGATCATGGTGACCGGAGACCATGCCGGCACGGCGGAGGCAGTGGCGCGGCAGATTGGCCTGGGGGGCGGTAATCCGCGTGTCATTACCGGGGAAGACTTTCTGGGCAGGCTTTCGGCCGGGGACGACAGCGTGCTGGATGAGGTGGACGTGGTGGCTCGCGCCGTGCCTTCGGTCAAACTGAAGCTGGTCCAGGCTTTACAACGACGGGGTCAGATCGTCGCGGTCACCGGCGATGGCGTGAACGATGTGCCGGCCCTCAAGGCGGCGGACATTGGTATCGCAATGGGTGAGCGAGGTACCAGGAGCGCACGGGAGGTATCCGCCATCGTCCTTATGGATGACAATTTCCGGACGATTGTCAGGGCCATGGAAGAAGGATGGCAGTTGTTCCGGAATCTCCGGTTGAGTTTCCAGTACCTGCTGATGATCCACATTCCTCTGGTACTGACGGCCTCCCTGATTCCGTTGCTCGGGTTTCCGGTGCTTTACCTGCCGATTCACATCGTCTGGTTGGAGCTGATCATCCATCCGACCGCCATGCTGGTGTTTCAGAATCTCCCGGAGCATGCCAGGTTACCGACGACAGCCCCTGGCGAGCGGGTGCGCCTTCTTTCCCGGACAGATACGCTGCAGATCCTGCTGGTCGGATTTCTCACCACCGGTTTGGTGTACTGGAGTTATCTGCGGAGCCTGGAGGAACTCCAGGACGTAGGGCACGCGCGTTCGATGGCTCTGGCAGCGCTCATTGTCGCAGGTGGCGTGATCACCGCCGCGCTCAGCCGTTTGAGGGGGAGGGTGGCTGTGGTTGTGACGGCTGGCGGAGTGCTGTCAGCACTGGTGCTGATCCAGATTCCGTTTACCGCTCACTGGCTACACCTCAGCCCCCTGCACGCGGAGGACTGGCTACGAGCGGCATTCACCGGCGCGCTCGTTGCCATTCCTTTCATTTCCAGGGCCGTTCGCCGCTGGCGTACTCTCGATGTCAGTTCATAGCGCCGGACGACAGTGGCGACTGACCGTCCGGGGCCAGCAGGGGCAGGGCCACTTCTCCGGAAACCTGAACCGCCGGTACCACCGGATCCCGGGAGAAGGCTCCGGCAAAGGTCGGGTGCTGACCGTAGAGCATCAGTACCAGCTGGTCGCCGGCGTTGAGCCGCTCGGCGATTCCGGTCAGCTCGACCGTGTGCTGGCCAAGGCCACGCAGGGGGTGGACCTGCTCGTCGATGAGCTCCGGTACCGGCAGGTCCTGGCGCATGATGCCGACACCGACAAAGACAATGCTGTCACAGGTGCCCGCATGCAGGATCGGATCTGAACTCTCGAGGCATTGGCTATCCAGTTCCGGCAGGCCGGTGCTGACGCGGAGGCTGGCGGTCGGGATGCCGGCGATAACCGCTTCGGTGTCCAGGGTTTCCAGGGGAACCACCGTGGGTGTGATGCCCGCGGCGCCAATGAGTACCGAGGCCGGCAGCGGGTTGCCCAGGGCATCAAAGCCAACCTCGAAGGTGGTGCCGCCGGTGGTGATATCCGGGGCCGATATGGCATCGCCCGGTGCCAGGGTATAACAGATCTGCTGGCCGGTCGTGATCACGTTGTCGGCACTGCCGCGGCCGAGCAGTTTATCGTTGAACCAGGCCACGGCCGCCTGGTTGGAGCCAATGTCACCGCATTTGGCCAGGGCATTGAGGTCACCATTGGCCAGGGTCGGCAGTTCGCCAGTGTAGAAGGCGAGGTTGGCGAGGGTCTCCTGAATCAGGCCGACATTGGGTGCCAGGTAATGGTGACTTAACGGGTAGGTCAGCAGCCGAACGTCGCCGCCCGCAGCCTTGAGAGTGCGATAGTTTTCAACGGCCTCATTGAACGGGAAGAGGCTGTCGCGCATGCCCTGGAACATCAGCACGTCCACCGGGTAGGGAGCACGGGGCGGTGTCTTGACGATATAGCGGCCATCGCGGGTCAGGGGAAGCTGGCCGGTGACCGGGTCCAGCAGGTAGTCGTCGGTGCTGCCGCTATCCAGCAGCGCCAGGTCGCGTTCGTTCTGCCAGAAATAGCTAGGGCTGTGGTAGTGCAGGAAATCCAGGGCGCTGTCGGGGAAGAGGCCGGTGATAATGCCGTCCAGGAGCGAGCTGCGCAGATACGGATCCATGGACAGCCCGGTCTGGGTATCCCCCATTGTCGAGAGGAAGGCCAGCCAGTAGTTCTTGGTGACATTCCCGGGATTCAGGCTGTAGGTGAGATCATGCCAGGTGATCTGGGGCACCATGGCATCCATGCGCTGATCCGGATCGACGTTGTACAGCAGGTACTGGAAGCCGCCGCCGTAACTGCCGCCGACGCCGCCGAGCAGCAGGTTGTTTTGTTCGTACTTCAGATAGTCGAGGTTCGCTTCGGCCCAGTCCACGATTTGCACCAGATCCTGGCCCTCGAAGTCCGGGTCCATAACGCGGATGGATCCACCGCTTTCCCCGTGCCCTCGCTGGTCAATGCTGATCACCGCGTAGCCGGCATCAATCAGGGGTTCAACCGGGGCCAGCGGGTCATTGCCGGCTGCGGTGGTACGGGAGCCGCTGAAACCATGCCCCTGGAGGATCAGCGGGTGGCGGGTCTGGCAGTCAAACTGCGTCGGTTCGAATACCTGGAAGACGATCGCAGCGCCATCGACTCTCGAGGGCATCTCCACCCGGTAGCTTCTTCCACCACTCAGATCGGTGCCATCGGAGCAGGACGCTGCAGCCAGTTCTGCACGACTCTCGGGCAGGGGGCGTCTGAAGTGAGTGGGATCGGAGCTGCTGACGACCGGTTCTCTCTGCTGGGTCCGGGCTTCGGTACCGGAGTCACCGGAGGAATCGCCGCAGCCGCTCAGGGCGGCTGCTGAGAGACCGGCAAGGGTGAACAGGATGGACTTCCTCATGATATCGCCTTTGTCGTTTGTTATTACGATGTGTCACGTTTGAGATAGGGATCACATTAATTCGATAACAAACCCGCGGCGATGGCAGGATCGACCCTGGCATATGTCGCCAGGGTCAACAGAGGTGGGCTTAGAGATTGGCTTCGGCGTACTCCGCCAGAACCGAGCGGGGAACCCCTTGCAGGTGTACGTGCGCACCATGCCGGAAGCCCTTGAAGCGCTCGGTCATGTAGGTGAGGCCGGAACTCAGGGCGCTCAGATAAGGCGTATCGATCTGTGCCAGGTTGCCGAGGCAGATCACCTTGGAGCCATTGCCCGCCCGGGTAATGATGGTCTTGATCTGGTGCGGAGTCAGGTTCTGACACTCGTCGATGATGATCAGACTGTGCTGGAAGCTGCGACCCCGGATGTAGTTCATTGATTTAAAGTGCAGCGGCACCTTGCTGAGGATGTAGTCCACCGAGGCGGTCATGTTCTCGTCGTCCTCATGCAGGGCCTCAAGGTTGTCCACGATGGCACCGAGCCAGGGCTCCATCTTTTCCGCCTCTGTGCCCGGCAGAAAACCGATGTCCTCGTCCAGGCCCTGGGTGGAGCGGGTGGCAATGATGCGTTTGTAGAGCTTGCTGGCGACCGTCATCTCGATGCAGGCGGCCAGGGCCAGGATGGTCTTGCCCGAGCCGGCCGAGCCGGTCAGGTTGACCATGTGCACGTCCGGATCGAGCAACAGGTTCAGGGCAATGGCCTGGTAGATATCCCGGGGTACGAGTCCCCAGACTTCCTCGTTCATCAGGTCGTGCTGGTGCAGATCCCGGATGATGATCCGTTCCTCGTCCAGGTCCACGGCCTTGCCGACAAAGCCCAGCTCGTCGAGCACGAATTCGTTGATGTTGATCTTTGCCAACGGCCCTTCCCGACGCAGGATGTGTTCGGTGACTCCCTCCCGCTGCACGGTTTCCACCTTCTCGATGTTGTCCCAGAAGGAGTTGCTGAACTCGTGGTAGCCCTTGGGCAACAGGTCGATGTCGTCAAGCAGCTGGTCGTTGTGGTAGTCCTGCGCCTCGACTCCGAACCCCCGGGCCTTCAGCCGCATGTTGATGTCCTTGCTCACCAGGATGATATCCCGGGACTTGTGTCGGTTCTGCAGCGCGGCCAGGGTGTTGATGATCTTGTTGTCGTTCAGGTGTTCGGGCAGTGAGTGGGAATCCAGATGCTCGGTACTCATCAGGATCTGCAGCTTGCCCAGTGGCTGCGCTTTCTTGCCCCGCACGATGGGGACGCCTTTCTCGATTTCCTTGGGGCTGGCGTCGCCCAGGACCTTGTCGATGTTGCGGATGGCCTGGCGGCAATCGGCGGCTACCGTCTGTTTTCCGGACTTGAGGCTGTCCAGCTCTTCCAGGACGGTCATCGGGATAATGACATCGTGTTCTTCGAAATTGAGGAGGGCGTTGGGGTCGTGGATCAGGACATTGGTGTCGAGGACGTACATCTTCTTCCGAGCTTGCGGTGCTCTTGGCATAGGGGAGGCTACCTCTCTGGTTGCTCAGTCGTTCTCGGCGCAGCGCTGCGTCAGTTCCTTGTCGGAAATCAGTTTGAGCATGTCGTAAGTCGTGATGATGCCGGTAATTTTCGTGTCCCGGGTGACAAATATCCGGTGCAGGTGCTCACGCATCATGATATTGGCAATGTCTCGCACCGGCGTCTGCTCGTCAACGGATAAAACAATGGGAGTCATGATATCGCGGACTTCCACCGGAACCTTGCCCATTTCCTCGAAGATGGCCAGGCGCAGACGCCGTGCCTCGATTTCTTCTTCCGGCGTCAGTCCGGGGTTGGTGTCCGAGCGGCTCGCATTCCAGCGAAATTCGGTAATGTCCTTGAGGGTGGCGATGCCAACGATATCCCCGTGTTCGTCGGTCACGGGACTGCCGGTGATTTCGTTATCGGTGAGGAAACGGGCCAGACGATCCATCGTCCAGTTCTGGGGTACGGCCTTGATGCTGGGGGTCATGATCTCGTGGGCGAGAACGGTCATCTGGCGAAGCCTGCCTCTTGCTGTACTTTTTCACAAAGCTTAGCGCGTGTTGTCAGGTGCGTCACCCCTCACGAGTCCGAGTGCACCACATCCGTCAGTTTTCCCCGTTCATCCCAGAGCAGCTCGAATCCCTGATAACGGGATTTCCCCGCAACCTCCTCCAGCGCCTGTATCGAGCGCACCGGGATGTCCACCAGCAGGGAATTCACCAGCCAGCCGGGTAACGCACCGTTGGGGTCGGTGTGCTGGACCCAGATCATGCGGGTGCGGTTGCCTTCGGGTATGAACCGGTAAAGCGTGTCGGAGCGATCCACCCGAATCCGGTTGCTATTCTCGGCCCGCTGTCCGGGCGTGGCGTTCAGATCCATGACGATCTCGCCACTGCTGCGGTCGCCCCGGGTCCGGATGCGGAGGACGTAATCGCGGTCGGTCACCGGCCATGGCATATCATTGACCGAATAGGCATAACGATCATGGAAGTCGCCGCGACCGAAGGCATAGGATTCGCTGCAGTTGTGGACCCATTCGGTGCAGGAGCCGGGGTTGATCATGACCGCCATGACATTCTCGATCGGGGTGTCGAGCAGCGCTTCGGCCTTGAAAGCCTCGAATTTGGAACCCGGCTGCTCGGTGGTGTAGATCCGGATGTTGCCGGCTTCCTTGCGCAACCGCCAGTCGGCTGTCTGCTCATCGGGCAGTTCCCCTGCCGTTACCATCGCACCGGTCAGGGTGGTAGCCAGCGAGGCCAGGAACGCGATGGTACAAACAGCGACTCGGCCTGCAAATCCATGGGCTCTCGGCTTTCTCATAGAGTACACTTCCTTGAAGACAATGCCGCCGAGTCTAGCATGGGGCGCAGGCCGGCAAAGGCACGAACACAGGGGATTGTGAACCAGGTAACTTCACTGGCTGATGGTTCCGCGAATTGGCCCGATCTGACGACTGCCATGACCATGAAAAAACTGATTGACGACAAGGGGCGAGTTCCCTCCGGAATACTTCCGGAACCGGTAGACACAATCAATTATCTCGACTATGACCTGCGCTCGGTCATGGACCGGCCCCGATCCCGGCTGGCGCGCCGATGGCGGTTCAACCAGTTCCAGTTTGTCAGTGCCATGGCCCCGGGCTGGGTGTTCGGTATGGCTCTGGTGGACCTCAATCTGATCGGCAACGGTTTCTTCTACCTATACGACTTTGAGTCCGGCACGCTGTTGGAGCGTTCGTTCCTGCAGCCTCTGGCGATTGGAACGCACCTGGAACCGCATCCCGAGCATGGCCTCGCCCGGTTCCGGAAAGGTGGGGTGACTCTGCAGATTGCACCGGCAACGGGTGGGCGGAATGTTTCGGTGTCGGCGCCCGGCGGCATCCGGATTGATCTGGAGTTACGGGAGGACCGAAACCCGCTGCGACTGGTGTGTCCGGCCGGCTACAACGGCTGGGTGTTCACGCGGAAGACCGCTGGCCTGCGAGTCGAGGGTGAAATCCGTTGGGATCACCGAATCTGGCGTTGTGACAGTGATACCCGCGGTTCCATTGATTGGAGTTGCGGCTTCATGCGTCGGGAAACGGCATGGAACTGGGCCTGCATAGCGGGCGTACTTCCCGACGGTCGGTCGTTCGGGCTGAACCTGGCGGCCGGCGTCAACGAAACCGGTATGACTGAGAACGCCGTCTGGTTTGATGGCATTTGTTCGAAGCTGGATGTGGCAAGGTTCCGGTTTGACCGGTATAGGCCGGACGGAGTCTGGCAGGTGAGTACCACCGATGGCCGGGTGGAGCTGAACTTCGTGCCGGCCGGCGTCCGGAAAGAACGGCTGAACGCCGGTATTCTGGCCTCCAACTTCCGCCAGTACGTGGGAACCTTTCACGGCACCATCATTGATGACTCGGGCAAGAAAGTCCCCGTAGCAGGCCTACGGGGACTGATGGAGGACCATTTCGCCCGCTGGTAGCGGAGTCGGGCTAGCTTTCGGGTAGGGTGACGTTCAGTTCCAGCACCGAACAGCGTTCGTTACGGTCGACTTCCACCTGCACCATGTCGTCGGAAATCTGCACATACTTGCGGATGACCTCAAGCAGTTCCTGTTGAAGCTGTGGCAGGTAGTCCGGCTGTTCTCTCTGGCCCCGCTCGTGGGCCACGATGATCTGCAGCCGCTCTTTGGCGACACTGGCGCTGGCGTTTTTCTTGCTCCTGAAATAATCGAGGAAACTCATCCCTTAGCCTCCCTTGAACATCCGCGTGAAGAACCCTTTCTTCTGGGCTGTCATGAAACGGTGCTCCCGCTCCTCGCCCAGCAGTCGCGCCACGGCATCCTCGTAAGCCTGGCCGGCATCGCTGTCCTCTTCAAGAATAACCGGAAGGCCCTGGTTGGAGGCATTGAGCACCACCTGACTTTCAGGGATCACGCCCAACAGCGGGATGGCGAGGATTTCCTCCACATCACCTACGGACAGCATCTCACCCCTGGCAACGCGGTCCGGGTTGTAACGGGTCAGCAGCAGATGCTCCTTCACCGGGTCCATATCCATTTCCGCGCGCCGGGACTTGCTCTGGAGAATGCCCAGGATGCGGTCCGAGTCACGCACGGAGGAGACTTCGGGGTTGGTCACAACGATAGCCTCATCGGCATGGTACAGGGCCATCAGGGCACCATGTTCGATACCGGCCGGGGAGTCGCAGACAATGTAGTCGAAAGTTTCCGACAGCTCGTTGATGACCCGCTGCACACCTTCGCGGGTCAGCGCTTCCTTTTCCCGGGTCTGGGAGGCGGGAAGGATGTAGAGCGTATCCACCCGCTTGTCCCGGATCAGGGCCTGGTTGAGTGAGGCTTCGCCCTGGATGACGTTGACGAAGTCGTAGACGACCCGGCGCTCGCAATTCATGATCAGATCCAGGTTGCGCAGTCCCACGTCGAAATCGATGACGACAGTCTTGTGACCGCGCTTGGCAAGGCCGGTGCTGATTGAGGCGCTGGTGGTGGTCTTGCCAACGCCGCCTTTTCCTGAGGTTACGACAATGATTCTAGCCAAGGTTCAGTTCCTGTTTCGCGGTGGATTCGTCGTGTCTTCTTGGTCGTTATTGTTGGGTGTAAACATCAGGCCTTTTCCAGTGGCGTTACCACCAGCAGGTCGTCCCTGAGCTGGATCTGCACAGCGTTTTTCCAGCCGTTATCCTGAAGATCTTCGGAGATTTTATAGTGTCCGGCGATGGACACAAGCTCTGCCTCGAGCGATTGACAGAAAATCCTTGCGGATTCGCTGCCGTAGATGCCCGCCAGCGCCCGGCCCCGAAGCGGGCCGTAAACATGAATGTTGCCCGCGGCCAGGATTTCGGCACCGGCCTGGACCGGCCCGAGAACGATCACGTCGCCTTCCGGCGCATGGATCTGTTGGCCTGAACGGACAGGGTGGCTGATGATCCGGGCAGGTGCCGGCCCGACGGACGGCGGCTCGCTCTCGGGTTCGGTCGCCACCTCGGGCTCTTCGGGTTTTCCCCGCTGGCTGGAGCCGGGCAGCAGTGCCAGGGATGCCCCCCGCGCCAGTCGACGCTGATCTTCATTTCCCCCACGCACGCCGATGACCTGAATATTGTGCCGGCGACAGGCGCCGATAATCTTGAAAAAGTCCAGCTCGCTGTCCAGGCCCTCGTATTTTTCCAGACTGATGATCAGCGGAATGTCCTTGAAGAATCCCGGTGCCTGGTTGATCTTTTCCCGCAGGTTGGCCTCGAACTCGTCGTTGTCGAAGTAATAGAGTTCAAGCGCGGTCATCGAGATATTGGCGCTCTTGAACTGGAAACTCTGCTGTACCCCGGTGCTGGCGGTATCGGTCATGAACGTGTCTCTTCTTCCCTGGTGATGGGCGCAGTGTGTGATCGCAGTGGTTCGCCGTCAAAACGGATGCCGGACCAGCCGGTACTGATGAACTGGCGGATATTGCCGTGGCTGTCACCGGCCGGGTCAGCCAGAACCTGGTCATAATGCTGGGCAAACAGGCGCAGGGTCTCGGACTCATTGAGATTGCAGTGACGACCAAGGGCAAATACCCGGCAGGAACCGGCATTTTCTCCGGCGGCATTGGACAGGGGGCCATTGTGAAACGCGGTGGGCTGGTAGTCGAAGTAACGATCGATCAGCGCCAGGGTGTCCTCGAAATTGCTGCGGCCCGCCTCCAGGGCCGCCAGGTGAATCCGCACCGCCTCATTCACATTCATTACTTGTGTTCCTGCTTGGGGCCGATCTGATAGCGCTCCTTCCACTCCTCGTAGGGCATGCCGTAGATTTCTTCCCGGGCGTCGGGGTCGGAGATCTCGAAACCACGTTCCTGGGCCTCGGCCCGGTACCATTTGGACAGGCAGTTGCGGCAGAAGCCGGCCAGGTTCATCAGATCGATGTTCTGCACCTCGGTGTTGTCACGCAGGTGCCTGACCAGGCGGCGGAAGGCGGCCGCCTCGATTTCAGTGCGTTCAGACTCGGGAATCGGGTTGCTCATGGGGACCTCGCGGTAGTCCTTGATGGAGTTGTTGGAGTTCCTGACATTCTCGGCATGTTAGCGTAATATACAAGGCTGTATATATGTACAGAGTATGGACGCGAGCCCCCTGACCATGCCCCAGCGCAAGATCATCCATCTGGATTGTGATTGCTTTTACGCCGCCGTGGAAATGCGAGACGACCCCAGCCTGCGGGACGTCCCCCTGGCGGTGGGTGGTGAGGGTGGCCGCGGCGTGGTAACCACCTGTAACTATCGGGCCCGCGCCTTCGGGGTGCGTTCCGCCATGCCCGGTAGCGAAGCGAGGCGTTTGTGTCCCGGTCTGGTGACCGTGCCGCCGGACATGGGCAAGTACCGGGCGGTTTCCCGTCAGGTCATGGATATTCTGCGGGAGCTGACGGATCTGGTGGAACCGCTGTCCCTGGATGAGGCCTTCCTGGACGTTTCTGATGTCACGGACCAGAAAGGTAGCGGGACCCTGATGGCCCGTTACCTGAGGGAGCGCATCCGCCGCGAAGTGGGCATCACCGTTTCTGCCGGGGTGGCGCCCAACAAGTTCCTGGCCAAGATTGCCAGCGACTGGCAAAAACCCGATGGCCTCTTCGTCATCACGCCGGATCAGGTTCAGGAGTTTGTCCGGGATCTGCCGGTGGAAAAGCTGTTCGGAGTAGGGCAGGTGACCGCCTCCAAGCTCAATGCTCTTGGGGTAAAGACCTGCGGGGACATGCAGGCACTGGGCGCCGATGTACTGCTGGAGCGTTTTGGCAAGCAGGGCTATCGCCTGCACGAGATGGCGCATGGTCGTGATGATCGGCCGGTGGTGGTGTCCCGAATCGCCAAGTCGGTGAGTGTCGAACGCACCTTTTCCCAGGATTTACCGGACAAGACAGCATGCGAGTCGGTCTTGCCCGCGCTGGTGGCCGACCTGAACCTCCGCCTTGGTCGCAAGGGCCGTAACAAGCCGATTCACAAGCTGTTTATCAAGATCCGTTACAGTGATTTCTCCACCCATACGCTGGAACGGGTTCGTGAACAGGTGAAGGAGCCCCTGGTTGCTGATTACCAGCCTCTTCTGGATGAACTGGTCACCAACACGGAACGACCGGTCCGGCTACTGGGTGTCGGGGTGCGGTTTCGTAACGACGATGCGCCGGTAACCCAGCTCAGGTTGTTCGACTGATCAGCCGCCGATGAGGGCCATGGTCGCCTCTGAGAACTGGTGAACTGACAGATAGCCGATTGCGCCACCGATCAGCCCGCCGGCAAGTACATCACTGGGATAGTGCAAACCGAGCACCACCCGTGAAGCCGCAACGCTAAAGGTGAACGGCAGGAGGCAGAGGGCCAGGCCGGGCAACGCGGCCAACAACATGACCTGAAAGCACACAGCATGAAGTGTGTGGCCTGAGGGAAAGCTGTACCGGTCCAGCGGCGGCGTACCGCAGTTTATGGACGGGAAGGAAATGAACGGCCGTTCCCGGATCAGCCATCGCTTGAGTAGCTTGTAACTCAGTGTGCAGGCCAGGCCGGTCAGGGCCATCAGCAGTGCCAGCCCGGGACCGGATGCCGGCTCCACCAAAGGCAGTGCCAGGATCAGCGCGTACCAGAGCCAGCCATCGCCCAACCGGCTCACGACGCGAAAGTAGCCCAGCACCGGACGGAACCTCAGCGAACGGTTGATCGCCCGGCACAGCAGGTATTCCCGCTGGTCGGCCCGCTCAAAGAATCGAGATGCTTTGCTTGCTGAGGGCATGGTATCCCGCCTTGTTGTCAGGGTTCAGAACCAGCTGTTCGAACTGTTCGATCTGGGTCGACCAGCTGAGTTCCAGGGCATCGAGCCGGGCCTGGGCGCGCAGTCGGCTGAGCAGCGTAGGCTGGTCCGCGAGTCTCAGGGCGCAGTCGATAAAGCCTTCGTCATCATCCATGGCAATCTTCATACCGTTCTCCTCGTTCCGGATGTGTTCACTGGCGGCTGCGTCGTCAAACGCCACTACCGCCAGTCCACTGGCCATGGCCTCCAACACGACGTTACCGAACGTGTCGGTCTTGCTCGGGAACAGAAACAGGTCACCGGAGGCGTAGAACTTCGCCAGTTCCTCGCCCCGTCGGATGCCACAGAACAGGTACTCAGGGTGGCGTTCAGCCAGCTCGCGACGCAACGGGCCTTCGCCAACGAGGATGAATCGGGAGTTGGGGTGCAGTCCCCGGATCCGTTCATAGCAGGCCACGGCCAGACGGAGGTTCTTCTCCGGGGCCAGGCGCCCCACATAGATGACAGCCCTGTCGTTCGGGGCCAGCCCCCATTGTCGACGAAGCTCGTTATCCCGTTTGTGAGGGGAGAACCGGTGACAATCGATGCCCCGGCTCCACAGCCCCGTGGCCGGAATTCCCATGGCTCGTGTCACCTGTTGCATCTTGTGGGTCGGAACCAGGGTTATATCTGTCCGGTTGTGGAACCAGCGACCGTAGGCACACAGGAGACGTTCCAGGGCACCCACGCCGTAGTAGCGGCTGTACTGGTGGAAGTTCGTGTGAAAGCCGGAGCTGATCGGGATACCCATCCGTCTTGCTGCGCTGACGGCAGCCACGCCCAGCGGCCCCTGGGTTGCCACATAGACTGCATCCGGGCGGGCATCCCGCCACAGGCGCATCAGCCGACGGGCGCTGGCTATGCCGAACCGGAGGTCGGCATAGCCAGGAAGAGGGAGCCCCGAAACCACGAGTTCCTCATTGAACAGGGCCTCTCCCGCACTTGCGACAGCGCCTGCCACCTCGTGATGTTGCCGGGGCCGGACCACACTTACCCGGTGGCCCCGCTGCATCAGCCCCTGGCACAGGTGTCTCAGCGTATTGGCCACGCCATTGATTTCCGGCGGAAAAGTCTCGGAAACAATGGTAATGTGTTGCTGGCGCAGGTTGGGCTGGGTGGTCTGGGTCACGGTGTTTCCTGTGGTTCCTCCTACATGCGTTCACTATGGAAAGCGCGCATGACAGTTATGCGACACTCCCGTGACATTCCTTTTACCCGTGCAATGAACTGAAGCGGAGACAATATGCAGACGCGAAAGCTAGGTAAGACCGACATTGATGTGAGCATGATCTGCCTGGGAACCATGACCTGGGGCGAGCAGAACAGCGAACAGGAAGCCTTCGAGCAGCTTGATTATGCGACGGGGGAGGGCATCAACTTCATCGACGCGGCGGAGATGTACCCGGTGCCGCCGAAGCCGGAGACCCAGGGGCTGACGGAAACCTATGTGGGCAACTGGCTGGCCCGGCGCGGGCGTCGTGACGATCTGGTGATCGCTTCCAAAGTGGCGGGTCCGGGCAATGGCCTGGGCTATCTGCGCGGCGGTCCTCGACTGACTCGGGATCATATTCGACAGGCCTGCGAGGACAGCCTCAAACGCTTGCAGACGGATTACATCGATCTGTACCAGGTGCACTGGCCGGACCGGAACTCGAACTTCTTCGGCAAACTCGGCTATGTGCACAAGGCCGATGAGGACGCCACGCCGATTGAGGAAACGCTGTCAGCGCTGGACGAGCTGGTCCGGGAAGGGAAGGTGCGGCACATTGGCCTGTCCAACGAGACCCCGTGGGGAACCTCGGAATACCTGCGTTTGTCCCGGGAAAAGGACTGGCCCCGGGTAGTGAGCATCCAGAACCCCTACAATCTGCTCAACCGCTCGTTCGAGGCGGGGCTGGCGGAATTTGCCCACCGTGAGCAGACCGGGTTACTGGCCTATTCGCCCCTGGCCTTTGGCATGCTTTCAGGCAAGTACCTCGGTGGCAAGTGGCCGGAAAAGGGGCGGCTCACACTTTTCGAGCGCTTCAGCCGTTACACCTCGGATCGTGGCATGGAAGCAACCCGCGCCTACGTGGAGCTGGCCCGCCAGAACGATCTGACGCCGACCCAGCTGGCCCTTGCCTATGTGAACAGCCGGAGTTTCGTGACCAGCAACATCATTGGTGCGACCACCATGGATCAGCTTCGGGAAAATGTTGGTTCCGCCAGTGTCACTCTCGGCGAGCCGGTTCTTGAGGCAATCGAGGAGATTCACCGGGAATTTACCTATCCCTGCCCCTGACGCTCGATCAGGGAACCGCCGTTTCGGGCCCGGCCCCGGGCTCGAAACGGCGGTTACATTCTGTAATATCGGGGATTATTTTTTGACAAAAAAGTGGTCAAAAATTGACAAAAAGTCGGCGTGATTGTGTGCAAAGTCACATCTTTTCCGGGATCATTCATTAGACTTTAGCCTAGGTCATTCAGCAATATTTTCCCGGTTCACAGGTCTTTGTCAGTGTCATGATTATTCGAATTTTTGTCGCCCTGCTTGCTCTCAATCTCGTCGCTTTTGTCGTCCGCGCCGATGCAGCCGAGCGCCCGTTTGGCGAGGATCATGACCCGGTCAATACCGCTCAGGAGATCTACCAGATCCAGGAGCGGATGGTGGGGAATTTCGAAGATGACAGCTCCGAAGCCGTGACCGAAATCGGCTCCCGACTGCTCAGTCTCACCTTCACCCGGTCCCGGTCTGAGGGCAAACAGTACGCCTCCGATCCCGCACAGCCGGACCACGGTATTGCCCTGCTGAATGAGGGCGCCTGTCTCAACCTGAAATGGAATTTCTGACTCTCAGGTATTCCCCGATTTCCGCATTTGCGCTTCTCCTGTTCCTCTCTCTGCTTCCACCTGAAATGTCCAACTCGCCCGGTAACTGATCTGGCGCATTGTCTGGGTCGCATTCCCGTGTGATGATTTGCCCGTAATCCTGTTCAGGTCCGGAAAACAAGAAGGAGCTTGGTGATGTCGGAAAGCAGTAAACGCCTGCAAGATGTGGATGCCTGTGTGGACGAGGTGATCCGTCGGGTCGGCAAGCAGATAACCCTCGGGCTTCCGCTGGGGCTGGGTAAGCCGGTCCGCTTTGTCAACGCAGTGTATGAGAGGGCGAAACAGGACCCGGAGATCCGGCTGTACATCGTCACCGCTTTGTCGCTTCTCGCGCCAAAGGGCAGCTCCTCCCTGGAGAAGCGGTTCATGGGGCCCTTTGCCGATCGGCTTTATGGCCAGATACCGGAACTGGCCTACGCCCGGGATGTGACCAGGAACCGGTTGCCGGACAACGTCACCGTTTCCGAGTTCTTCTTCAAGGCCGGCTCCTTTCTCAATAATCGCTCGCAGCAACGGCATTACGTGTGCAGCAATTACACGCACGCCGTTCGGGATCTGATGGGCCAGGGCGTGAATGTTGTTGCGCAAATGGTGTCGCCAGGCGACAACGTGGACGTTCCCGGCAAGGTGAGCCTCAGCTGCAACCCGGATCTGACCCTGGATCTCATTCCCCGATTGCGGGAACTGGAAGCCGGGGGGACACCGGTAGCGCTGGTTGCGGAGCTGAACACCAACCTCCCGTTCATGGGTCACCATGCCGAGATCGAGGAAAGTCGTTTTGACCTGGTCCTGGATCAGCCGTCGACCGATTACCCGCTCTTCTCTGCGCCACAGATGGCGATCAGCCCCGAAGACCACCTGATCGGGTTCTATGCGAGCTGCCTGCTGAAGGATGGCGGTACCTTGCAGGTCGGTATCGGATCCCTGGGCGCAGCCCTGGTGCACAGCACCATTATCCGCCATCAACACAACCAGGCCTGGAGGGCGGTTTTCGACCATCTCCGGGTCAGTGACGAGTTTCCCGTGGTGCAGGAGATTGGCGGCTACGGTCGGTTTGATGAAGGACTCTATGGTTGCAGCGAAATGATGGTGGACGGGTTCCTGTACCTGATGGAAGCCGGCATCCTGTCCCGGGCGGTCTATCACCATGCCGGCCTGCAGGAGCTGATCAATCGGGGCGAGATCAATACCACACCGAGCCTCGCCATGCTGGATACGCTGCGCGAGGCCGGGCTGATTGATTCCCCGCTGCGGGCACGGGATGTGAACTGGCTGGTGAGTTGGGGGATATTCAGTGCCCGGGTCGAGTTCAAGGGAGGCCGCCTGACGGTTTCGGAGCAGTCGGTGGACGGTGATCTGGATAACCCCGAGACCCGGCAGGCCATCGAAACCGTGATGCTCGGCGAGCACCTCAAGGGCGGCATCACCATGCACGGGGGCTTCTATGTGGGGCCGGAGAATTTCTACCAGTCGCTCCGGGAGATGCCCAAAGCCCAGCGCGAACGCATCTGCATGACCAGCGTGAATTTCATTAACCAGCTGTACGATCACCCCTTCGGCGACCAGAAACTGAAAGTGGCACAGCGCAGTCATGGCCGGTTCATCAATTCGGCAATGATGTATACCCTGAACGGGGCGGCAGTCTCTGACGGTCTGGATGATGGCAGGGTAGTCAGCGGCGTGGGCGGACAATACAACTTTGTCGCCATGGCTCATGAATTGCCCGGCGCCCGCTCGATACTGACCATGAGGGCCACCCGGAACTCGAAAGGCAAAACGCTATCCAACATTGTCTTCAACTACGCCCACTGCACCATACCCCGCCACCTGCGGGACATTGTGGTGACCGAATATGGCATCGCGGATCTGCGTGGGCAGTCAGACGAACAGGTCTATCTGCGCTTGATTCGAATCGCCGACTCGCGGTTCCAGCCGGAGTTGCTCAAGCAGGCCCAGAAGGCGGGCAAGGTGGATCCCTCTTTCCGGTTGCCGGCCTCGTGGTGCAACAACACGCCACAGGCGGTGCGGTCGGCGCTTGCTGCAGCGGGTGACGGTGACAGGTTCCCTCCCTTTCCGTTTGGCCGGGACTTTACGGACGAAGAGTTGGCGTTAGGGAAAGCCCTTAAGGGGCTCAAGGCCGCAACAGCCACCCGTCGTGGTAAACTGTCGACCCTTTGGCAGGCTGTCAGGGCCAGTGATGAGGAAGGACGCTATCAGCACCTTCTGGAGCGAATGGGTTTGCAGAACCCCCGCGGCCTGCGGGAAAAACTGGACCAGCGCCTGGTTATCCACGGCCTGCAGCAGCTTGAAACACCACCGGATACAGGAAACTCGGAAACCTGATGCAAGAACCCGATACCAAGCCCGATGTCTTTACCGTTCACTACGTCCTGAAAAACAAGGCGGGGGAACTCGTCGATACGTCCGAGGGCAGTGAGCCCCTGCATTTTGTCTATGGCAGCCCCGAGATCATCAAGGGTATCCAGGAGGCCGTGAAGGACAGAAATGTCGGGGATTGCCTGGAAGTGACCATTCCACCCTCCATGGCTTATGGCGAGCATCGGGAAGATCTGGTGCGCAAGGTTCCACGCTCTCTGTTCGAAGGCGTGGAGAACCTCCAGGTTGGCATGAAATTCCAGACCAATACGGGTGATGAAGCCCAGATCGTTCAGGTGGTAGGTATAGACGGCAATCTGGTGAAGGTGGATGCCAATCATCCCCTGGCCGGGTTTACCCTGTATTTCGACCTGGAAATTGTGGGTCGCCGCGAGGCTACTGAAGACGAGATAGCCCAGGGGCGTCCCCTGTTCTGACCGGTAGCGCGTCCAGTTCCCCCGCCTGTAACCGGCGCAGGCCTTCCTGAACCGTTTCCTGAAGCTGGCGGGCCAGTTCCGATGACGTGAGCGCACCGATGTTGGCTATCGGCTCGTGGAACAGGACATCCACCCGGGACGCAGGGTTCCTCAGGAATCGGGTCAGATGGTTGTGGAAAGTATCATCGCCGACAAACGGTGCCACAGGGTCCGGCCGGCCATTCCGGCGGTAGCAAATGGTCGCCGGCTGGATCAGCATGTTTGCCTCGCGGGCGGCGCCCAGTAACAGGCCATGAAATGGAAGTACGGTCAGGCCGGCACTGGTTGTGCCCTCGGGAAAGAGCAACACGGATTCACCGCCGGCCAGTGCTGCGGTGATCGCCGATCTGACCGTCCGGGCCTCGCCGCCCCCACGTCTTATGAAGAGCGTGCCGGCCTGTCTGGCCAGCCAGCCGATCAGAGGCCACTCTGCCACTTCGGCCTTGGACAGGAATCGGACCGGCGCCAGCCCCCCGAGAATCGGGATGTCGCACCAGCTGACGTGATTGCTGACCACCAGAACATTCTCCACTGGCGCCGGGCCATGACACCGAATTCTCAGGTTGAGGCACCGACAGGCGCCCCTGAAGCATCGGCCTGCCCAGGGTGTGCGATCCAGCTTCCGCCCGGTGAGGGCGTCCCCCGCCCTGAGTGCCAGTGCCAGAATGGCTATGGCCACCAGAAACAGAGTAAAAGCACCCAGGCGAAGAGCCAGTCGCAGTGAGCCGATCATCGCGTTGTCCTTGTCACGCTTACGATGCACGGCCCATGAAATGACGACTGTAGCGGGTTGCCAGCCTGTCGACCTCCAGCAATACCAGTAGATCCGCACACCTGAACTCGGGATCCCAGCAGGGGGGGCCGCATACTCTCGCGCCCAGACGCATGTATGCCCGGATCAGCGGTGGTACCTCCACCGGTCGGTCCGTGGCCGGGAGATTCGCCAGGTGGGGCAGTTCCCGGAGCGGCGTAACCCGAAAAGGCTCATCGGCCAGGTGGGTGCCCTGCAGGTGATTGGCAATCCGCCAGGCCCGGTGGCCGCCATCGGACATACCTATACTGGCGCAGCCGATCAGGTAGTCGATCCGGTGCTCGATCAGGTACTCCGCCAGCGCTGACCACAGCAGGCTGATGGTTGCACCATTGCGGTAGTCGGGATGGACGCAGGTGCGCCCCAACTCGGCCACGCTACCGGACAGTGTGGCCAGAGCCGAGAGATCGAATTCTCCCGCCGAATAGAATTGACTGACACCCCCGATCCGACTCTGGGGGAGTGCCCGGGTGGTGGCGATCAGGTTGCCGCTCCGTTGGTCGGTCACGACCAGGTGATCGCAGAGGGTGTCGTAGGCGTCGGCGTCAAGGCCCGGGGTGGTTGCGCCAAGATCGCTGCCGTATTCGGCGGAAAACACGTTGTAACGGAGGCGTTGGGCCTGTTCGATTATGGCCGGATCGCGGGTGATGCCGGTCCTGAGCTGTCGTGAGCTGTGCCGGGCAGTCGCGGTTTGTGCGGTCATGGCTTTGTCTCTTTGTGTCCATTTACCGACAAGGCTATGAATCGGCTGTGACACTGGGGTGACCGTCCAATGACCGCTCGATGACAGGGGATTTCTGTGCGGGCCGTTTGTCACACGGTGTAACGACAAGGGGCTTCCATGTATATTTCTGAATTGCATGTATAATTGCTGTTACAGCAGGTTGCCTGTATTGTCAGGGGTTGTAAGGACCCTAAACCGGAATAACAAAACCAGAGATGGATGGCGTGGAACAGACGAACGAAAGTTGGCGAATTCTCATTGTTGAGGACGACGAACGGCTCGCAGAGCTGACCCGTGAATATCTGGAAAGCAACGGTCTGACGGTAGGCCTGGAAGCAAACGGTTCGGCGGCAGTCGAAAGAATACGGAGCGAGCAGCCGGATCTGGTGGTTTTGGATCTGATGCTGCCCGGCGAAGATGGTCTGTCGGTCTGTCGCAAGGTACGTCCGTTCTATAACGGTCCTATCATCATGCTGACCGCCCGTACCGATGACCTGGATCAGGTGCTCGGGCTGGAAATGGGCGCGGACGACTACATCAGCAAGCCGGTCAAGCCGCGGGTTCTGCTGGCCCGTATCCGGGCCATGCTCCGGCGGGTGACCGAGTCCGGACAGGGCGGGGGTGACGAGTCGGCTGGTGAAGAGCCCGTCCGGCTGCAGTTCAATGACCTGATTGTCGACCGTTCCATGCGCGAAGCCTGGTTGAATGACCAGAGTATTGACCTGACCAGCGCCGAATTCGATCTGCTCTGGTTGCTGGCCAGTAACGCCGGTCGCGTGCTGAGCCGTGAGGAAATTTTCACGGCACTTCGGGGTATTGAGTACGACGGTCAGGACCGCTCCATTGATGTTCGGGTATCCAGGATCCGTCCGAAAATAGGCGACGATCCGATCCACCCTCGCCGTATCAAGACCGTTCGCAGCAAAGGCTACCTGTTCGTGAAGGAAGCCTGACGTTCCTGTTGCCGGCTCCGGCTCCCCGGGTCGTAAAGGGGAGGGGGCTGGCCAGCCAGGATTCCTGACATGTCCCTGAAAATATTTCTCAAACTGTACGCCCGCCTGGCCGGTATCGCTGCACTGGTGGGGATTCTGTGCGTTGTCCTGTTCAACGGTCTCAATTCGGTCCGGCATCAGTTCTGGCTGGAGCGCTTTCCCGAGCCATTGATGCGCTGGTTGGCGGAGTCGCCGGCTCCCGAACGCCAATACCACTGGCTTTCTGCCTGGTATGACCTGAAGCGTCTCCCCGCCGGAGAAATGACATTGTCACCGGTGGTCCGTGAGCGCCTTGGCTATGGACAGGTCGTGGCGGAAGAGGCTCCGACCGGCTTCCGACTGATGGTGGAGACTCCCTCCGGTAACATCCTGCAGATTCGCTTTGAAGAGCCTTACTTCGGTGTTTCCCGGGCCCTGGCGTTGGTCGTCCGTTGGCATCTGGACTCGGTAGATTCCGCCGGCAGGGAAGATGTGGCGGCACGCCTTGGAGGACACCTCGGGGTTTCGATCACTCGGCTGGATCAGGCCAGCATGCTTCCCCCGGATCCGGTTCTGCAGCAGATTGCCGAGCAGGGGGTCGTGCTCTACGGCCCGGAGCAGGGCGACCGGCGCAATGCCCTGGTAAGGTTGGCAGACGGTACCCTGTTGCTTGTCGGGCTACCCGCTCCATTTTCACCTTTCGGCTGGCCGGTGCTCAGCCTGCTGGTATTGCTTATCGGCAGTGTTCTGGCGCTCGCGCTCTGGCTGGCGCTGAAGGCTGTAGACAACAACCTGCGCCAGGTAGAGTCGGTTGCGATCCGGATTGCCCGCGGGGAGATGGGTGCGCGCGTGGAGGCCGGTACCAGTACCCTGGTGAGCCGCCTGGCGGCGGCCTTCAACGGCATGGCAGAGCATATCCAGCGCCTGGTACAGGTTCAGCGGGAGATGATCCACGCTGTCTCCCATGAACTTCGAACACCCGTTGCCAGGATCCGGTTTGGTGTCCAGATGATTGAGGACTGCCAGGACCAGAAAATGCTGCACAAGCAGCTGGAAGGCATTGATGGCGATATTCAGGAGCTGGATGAGCTGATTGATGAAATCCTTACCTATGCCCGGCTGGAGCAGGGCGGCCCGGTCTTCTCGTTGCGTGAGCATTCGGTGACGGAGATCGTGCGTCAGGTGGTGTCGGAGCAGCGGGTGATTCGCCCGAATCTGACCATTGACAGCGATATCGACGACGACACCGAACATTTCGCCCTGTCCGACATAGAGCCGAGGTACATCCATCGGGCGATCCAGAACCTGGTCGGTAATGCCGGGCGCTACGCCAGTGGCCGGGTTCTGGTGCGTTGCCGGATTGATGAGGACAATTGTCGGGTTGATGTGGAAGATGACGGTCCGGGCGTTCCGGAAGAGGACTGGGAAAAGGTTTTTACCGCTTTCGCACGCCTTGACGACAGCCGGACCCGTACCTCCGGTGGCTATGGCCTAGGCCTGTCCATTGTTCGTCGTATCCTCTATTGGCATGGTGGCCAGGCCTTTGTGAGTCGAAGCGAGGAACTGGGCGGCGCGAGATTCAGCCTGGTTTGGCCGAGGCGTAAGCCGGCAGATACTGTTTTGTGAACCAGGCCTCACTGCCTCACTTGATGTAACAAAGCTGCTACATAACCTCAACTGACGATTTTCACCGTCTTGCCGATAATTAACAGCGTAAGGGATGACTTTTGAGGTTGTAGTTCTTACGAACTTTCCTTGTTTCATTCGTCATTTAAGGGCCGGTTTTTCCGGCCCTTTTTTTATGGCCTTCCTCCCGTTTCCGACCTCGGCGCCTCTCCTTGACCTGTTTCTGCTGGTAGACTTGCGGAAAACAAAGGAGGCTTTCAATGACCCGCTACCTGCTTGCGATTGACCAGGGAACAACCAGTTCGCGCGCGATTGTTTTTGACTCGTCGGGCACCATCGTGGGTGTGGCCCAGCAGGAATTTCACCAGTATTTTCCCAGGGACGGCTGGGTCGAGCACGATGCCCTGGAAATCTGGGACAGTACCCTGGCCGTCTGCCGGGCCGCCCTGGAGGACTCCGGTGTCGACGCCAGGGATGTCGCCGGTATTGGCATTACCAACCAGCGTGAGACAACGGTCATCTGGGAACGTGCGACGGGCAAGCCGATTCATCACGCCATCGTCTGGCAGGACCGCCGGACAGCCTCCTGGTGCACCAAGCTCAAGGAAGATGGCTTTGAAAATGCCGTGGTGGAGCGGACGGGTCTGTTGATTGACCCCTATTTTTCCGCCACCAAGATTTCGTGGATTCTCGATCATGTCGAGGGAGCGAGGGATCGTGCCGAGGCAGGTGAACTTGCCTTTGGAACGGTGGACAGCTGGCTGCTCTGGAACCTGACCGGCGGCCGATCCCATTACACCGACGCCACCAATGCCTCCCGCACCGCACTCTTCAATATCCATACCCAGTGTTGGGATGACACGCTCCTGGACCTGTTTCGCGTGCCCCGTCAGCTTTTGCCCGAGGTACTGGACTGCGCCGCCGACTATGGCACCACCGAGAGGGAATGGCTCGGTGCGGAGCTCCAGGTGGCGGGCATCGCCGGGGATCAACACGCCGCTCTGATTGGCCAGGCCTGTTTCGAGCCGGGGATGGCCAAGAGTACCTATGGCACCGGTTGTTTCCTGATGCTGAACACCGGCGACAAGGCTCTTCGGTCCGAGAACCGGTTATTGACCACTATGTCGTATCGGCTGGACGGGAAACCGACCTATGCAATCGAGGGCAGCATTTTTGTCGCCGGTGCGGCCATGCAGTGGCTTCGGGATGGGCTTGGCCTTATCCGGCATGCCGGGGATTCGCTGGCCCATGCCGAAAGTGTCGGGGTGGAGAATCCGGTTTACCTGGTGCCTGCGTTCACCGGGCTTGGTGCTCCACACTGGGATCCCCACGCCCGGGGCGCGATCATGGGACTGACCCGGGATACCGGCATCGGTGAGATTGTAACAGCAGGGTTGCAGTCCGTGTGCTACCAGACCAAGGATCTGGTGCGGGCCATCCAGAATGACGGGGCGCCGCTGGAATCCCTGCGGGTGGACGGTGGCATGGCGGTGAACGACTGGGTCATGCAGTTCCTGGCTGACATTCTCAATGTCACGGTGGACCGGCCGCGGATTACCGAGACCACGGCACTGGGTGCCGCCTATCTGGCCGGGTTGCAGACCGGTGTCTACGGTAGTCTGGAGGAAATTGCCCGGCTCTGGGAGTGCGACCGCCAGTTTCGTCCGGACATGAGGCCGTCACTCAGGGAGTCCCTGTATGCCGGCTGGCTGGATGCGGTCGACCGGGTGTGTAACCGCTGAGGGCCTCCTCAGCTTGTGCGTTCAAACGCGATCAGGTGGTCGGCCTCGACCCGGACCGGCACCTGCTCGCCCAGGTGGAAGTCCAGATGGCTGCGGAACAGGGCTTCGAACTCCGTTTCCTCGGAACACCGGAAGCGGTAAAGGGTCGAGGTACCGGCAAAGGTCTTCTCCACCACCTTGGGGCGCAGGTCCGACGCTTCATCGTAGATGATGTCGTCCGGCCGGATCAGGACATCAACGAGGGTACCCGGTTCCCACTTGTAGGCTCGATTGCCATGGATGATGCCCAGTTCTGACTCGATGGTGTCGGGCCCGAGGGCCTTGCCGGGAATGAATCCGCCCTGGCCAACGAAGCTGGCCACAAACCGGTTGGCAGGCTCGTGGTACAGGTTGTAGGGCACATCCCACTGGAGCAGCTTGCCGTCTTTGAGTACAGCCACCTGGTCGCACATGGCAAAAGCTTCCTGCTGGTCATGGGTAACCAGGATTGCGCTGATGCCGAGGGTCTTGAGGATTTCGCGCACATCCAGGCTCAGGCGCCGGCGCAGGTCTGCGTCGAGGTTGGAAAACGGTTCGTCCAGCAGGATCAGGGTCGGCTCGGGCGCCAGTGCCCGGGCCAGAGCTACCCGTTGTTGCTGGCCGCCGGAGAGTTCGTGGGGGTAGTTGTTTGCCAGATCCTGCAGATGCACCACTTCCAGCAGTTCGATGACTTTCTGGCGACGTTCAGTCTTGCTCATGCCTTTCAAACCAAAACCGACGTTGTCGGCGATGGTCAGGTGTGGAAACAGGGCATAGTCCTGGAAAACCATTCCGATCCGGCGCTTTTCCGGGGCCAGGGTACGGCCGGGAAGGCTGATGGTGCGGGATTCCAGGCAAATTTCGCCACTGCTCAGCGGCAGGAAACCGGCCAGTGCCCGCAGGATGGTGCTCTTGCCACAGCCGCTGGGACCAAGCAGGCAGCCGATATCACCATGGCTCAATGCAAAATTGACACCTTGGACTACGGAGTCGGCGCCGTAGCCGCAGGAGAGGTTGTTGACTTCCAGTAACCAGTCCCCGGCAGGGGCAGTGGGCGCGCCCATAGATCAGTCCAGACGATTGAGAATGAGGAACTCGAGCAGGGCCTTCTGGGCATGCAGGCGGTTTTCCGCCTCGTCCCAGACCACGGAGCCAGGATGTTCCATCATGTCGACGGAGATTTCCTCGCCTCGATGGGCCGGCAGGCAATGCATGAACAGGGCGTCCTTGTCTGCCACCGCCATCAGGCCCGGATTGATCTGGTAGTCCCGGAAGGCCTTCTCCCGTGCTTTCTGCTCGTCTTCCTGGCCCATGGAAGCCCAGACGTCGGTGACCAGAAGGTTGGCACCCTTTGCGGCTTCGGCCGGATCCCGGACGATAGTGACACGGTCGCCGTGTTCGTTCATCAGGGCTTCGCTGGGCTCATAGCCTTCCGGGCAGGCCACATTCAGGTGAAAGTCGAAGCGGGTGGCGGCGTTGATATAGGAATGACACATGTTGTTGCCATCGCCGATCCAGGCCACTGTTGCGCCGCGAATGCTGCCGCGGTGCTCGCGATAGGTCTGCATGTCGGCCAGCAGTTGGCAGGGATGGAAGTCATCGGTCAGGGCGTTGATCACCGGAACCCGGGAAGCTGCTGCAAAGCGCTCGACCGTGTCATGGGCAAAGGTGCGGATCATCACCGCATCGACCATGCTGGAAATGACGATGGCGGAGTCCTCGATCGGTTCGCCGCGCCCGAGCTGGGTATCCCTGGGAGAGAGGAACAGGGCCGAGCCACCGAGCTGGGTCATGCCGGCCTCAAACGACACGCGTGTGCGGGTAGAGGACTTCTCGAAAATCATGGCCAACACGCGGTTCTTCAGGGAATCGCGTATCTTGCCCTGCCGCCACTCGTTACGAAGCTTGCTCGCATGGTCCAGCAGCTGCTCGAGCTCGCCGGTGGACATGTCGTTCAGTGTCAGAAAATGTCGTGCCGCCATGAAATGGCCCTTACCTCAATGAAACCGCGGCTTGCGCGGATCCTGATGTCTGGTTGATGGAAAGCTGTGCCGGAAAAACGGGGCAACAAGTCTAGCCCTTCGAAGAAGGGATGACAACGCTGCCTACCCCCTTTGGGTGTTTGGTGGCCGGTCGGTGACATGTGTACAATAGGGCCAGCAGATTGCCCGAGGGCAGTTCCTTTTTCAACCAGAGGTGAATGTTCATGGACATCAACGAAACCATCAAGAGCCAGCTCGAAGAAAACCCCGTCATTCTGTACATGAAGGGTACCCCGCAGGCTCCGCAATGCGGTTTCTCCGCCAAGACTGTGCAGGCGTTGATGGCCTGTGGCGAGCGTTTCGCATTCGTCAACATCCTGGACAACCAGGAGCTTCGTGAAGCGCTGAAGGTCTACTCCAGCTGGCCTACCTACCCGCAGCTGTATATCAACGGTGAGTTGGTCGGCGGTTGTGACATCGTTCTGGAAATGTCCGAGAGCGGTGAGCTGGCGAAGATGGTCAAGGAAGCTGCCAAGCAAGCCGAGGCCTGATTTCCGTCTGGCGATTCAGAGGCGCTTCGGGGAGAACACCAGCTCTACCTCGAAGCGGTCTCCGGTTGCACTTTCTGCAGGGGGCTTCGGATACGGGCTCGCCGCAAGGGCTGCACGATAAGCCGCTGTGTCCACCTCCTTTATGCCCGTCGATTTCACCACCCTGGCCCGGGTCAGGGCGCCATTCTTCATGAGCTGAAGCTCGATTTCCATCCTTGCGCTGTCTGCCAGCTGAGCAACGGCCGGGACTCGCAATTGTTCAAGTTCCTTTGCC
The DNA here is from genome assembly GCF_022343555.1 of Marinobacter sp. C7. Taxonomy (GTDB): domain Bacteria; phylum Pseudomonadota; class Gammaproteobacteria; order Pseudomonadales; family Oleiphilaceae; genus Marinobacter. The sequence goes on from NZ_JAKQZH010000003.1 coordinate 179,376, forward strand.
AGGTGAGATGCAAGCCGGATCAGGTAGGGATCCTGCTGGGTGGGGGATTGGGTGATGCGGGTGAGCTCCGTTTTTTCAGTCGTCTTCCTTGTTGTCCCTGCTTCGGCGGCCTGACTGGGGATGCTGGCCGGCTCCGACGGGTTGGCATGCTGTGCGTCGGGTTCTGGACTGATTTCGTCTGGTTCCGCAATGGTTTCCGCGTGTGACGGTTCCGGCGCGAGCCTGGGGGATGTCGCCGACATCACCGGTTCGGGCACGGGAGGTTTTCCGGGCGCGGTGTCCGGTATGTCAAACCGTGGGTTTCGCTCTCGGCTTGTTTTTCGGGGCTGCGTATCGGCGGCTGTTGCCGGGTGACTGGCTGTGGTCAGGGTTGAGCCGGAATTTACCAGTTCAAGCGTCAGTTGGTGACGCTTTTTCGGCGGGTCCGGTTGCGGGTAGGGGAGTCCGGCAAGGACCAGCGTATGCAGCAGGATGGCAACTGAAAACGCCAGGGCTATCCGGTAGCTGTCCGGTAGCCCTGTTGCCGCATGGTGGGCCACTGCCATTGGCGTCAGGCAGTCTTGCTCCGCAGGGAGCCGACAACGGCGTCAAGAGCCCGGTCAATCAGGGCACCCTGTTCCAGCAGGGTGAGTCGGCCGCGACGCATTTCATGGGCTAATTCCAGACGGGTCTTCTCGATCACCTTGAGGCCCATGCGGTTCACGAAGACAAACGAGTCTGCCTCTTCGATAATGGCTGAGAGTTTGCAGCGGAAGCTGGCGCCATTGACCAGGCGGAACTCAACCCAGTCTCCGATTTCGATGCCGTCTATCTGGGCGACGAATTCCGCAATGGCGGCGTCCTCCAGTTCCTGCTGGCGTGCTACCGCCGTTTTCTGGGTGCCCGCCAGATCGAAGTCTTCCCCGGCGTCAGCAGGTGTTTCCGGCGATTCCTGCACGCTCTCTGCTGACGCATTGGCGCGGAAGGCTTCTGCCAGTTCGTGTTTCAGCTGACCCATGGTTTCGTCCAGTCGAGACGAGTTATAGGAAACTTCCTCAAGCCCGGCACGCAGTGTTTTGAGAAGGCCGGGTACCACCCGGACCCACTGGTCACGTTCGTCATCTTCGTGATGGGGGTGCAGGCACCAGATCAGGTCGTCCACCACTTTTACGGACTCATGCCAGCGGTGCTCCACATCGTCCCGCAGGTAGGCCAGGAACATGAAGCGGCTCCAGCCATGGAGCAGGAGGTCGCGCACAACGTCAGGTAATTGGTATCTGGAAAGTTTCTTTCTCAGGATGGTATCAACGGTCTGTTGTGCCTGTTGGGATTTGATCCGTCCACGCTCCGATTCGCGGGTGCGCTGTTCAACCAGGGAAGCCTTCCGGTTTTCCCGTTCGAGGAATTGCTCGAACTCCTGGTAAAGGGTGTCGAACAGGCTCACATCACCGTCGAACTCGTTGAGAATCCGCTGGACCGTATCGTGGATCTGGTTATAGAGCTTGTCCTTGGCCTTTTCGTCGCTCTTGCTCCAGCCAATGCCCGCGCGGGCCAGCGAGTTGAGCAGCTTCCTGGCCGGGTGAGAGGCCTGGCTGAAGAACGACTTGTCCCGGATAACCACTTTCAGGATCGGAATCTGCAGACGACTGATCAGAACCTGGACCGGTGCGGAGAGGTTGTAGTCGTCCAGGATGAACTCGAACAACATGGAGACAAGATTGATCAGGTCCTCGTCCACCTCGTTCAGTGCCGGCTTCCTGCCGTCCTCCGATGGCGCTCTTGCCAGGAGTTGATTGACAACGGCGCGGAGGTCCACGGTAACAGGTTCACCCACGCTCAGGTCGCCGTCGGGCGCGTAGGAATCGGCAAGCGGCAGGGCGCTCAGAAGGCTGGCCAGTTCGGCATGGCCGACCACCCGGATCTGCGTATTCGAAGCTCGGGGAGGGATGCCTGCGTTTGCACGCTGCGCCGCCAGCATCTGGCGGATCTGTTCGAAAACGGGGCTGTCTTCTTCTGAGGCAGCGGCGCCGGCACTACCGGCTGTTTCCGGTTTCGATTGCGAGGTTTCAGGGGATGAACGGGAGCTTCTGGTCTCGGCTTGTTTGCCGGCTTTTCCATGGTACCGGAAGTTGGGAATGATGCCGGCCTGGATCAGGATGCGGTTGGCTTCGTCCAGAAGCATGCCCAGGTTCGATACCACATAGCGATCGAACTGCTTGAGCAGAATGAGTCGTTCCCGGATCTGGATTTCCAGTGCCTTTATGGCCTCGATGAATGCGCCACAAAGGTGTTCCGGAGCCATGGGGTTGACCGGGGCATCATCGCTGGCATCGGGGTAGACCTGACTGAACCGGGCCTGTAGCTGTAGCAGAGGGCCCTGAAAGTGAGCCTTGGCCTTGCCAATCATGGCGTTCAGGGCAACCTGCTCTTCCAGGTCTTCATCACCGACCAGCGACAGCGTCTCTGCGCTGGTGCTGTAAGTGGGGGTTTCTCCCTGTGTCTGGCCGGTGCGGGGTGGCTCGGCGAACAGTCCCGCGACCGAACTCTGGAACTGGCGCTCGACACCCTTGCGTTTGATGCGGATTTCCCGCATCGCCTCGAAGTACCGGTTTTGCTCGTTGTTGCTGCGGGCGTTGTTGGCCAATTCGAACAGGGAGTCGTCGACGGCGTCAAAAGCTCCCTGCAGCAGATCGCCCAGTCCGGCGACCACCGTGTCACGAATACGCGTAACCTCTGCAGGAACCGGTTTACTATTGGCTGCTGGCTGGGGGTCGCGGAGGTAATGTATGCCGGACTGCTTGTTCATGGCCTTCTCCTGTCTACGCCTTAACCGGATACATGACCGAGCTGGAACTCCATGTGTTCTCGTTCTTGGTTAAATTTACCGCAATTCGCCGCACATTAACATGAATAAACGCCATCCTGAGAGCCTTGTCAAAAAAATCAGCGGTTGCCGAGAGGAAGTGAACGCTTTTTCCGCTTCCGGGGATGCACTATGGCGGCTTTCACCACGTTATCCTTGATCTGGAGCACTTCCACCCGGTGACCATCCACTTTCAGGCAGACGTTGGTGTCGGGGATGTTTTCCAGGGTCTCGGTTATGAGGCCGTTCAGGGTTTTGGGTCCGTCCGTCGGCAGTTTCCAGCCCAGAGTCTTGTTGATCGTTCGAACTGCTGACGTGCCATCAATGATAAAGGTTCCATCGTCCTGAGGGATAATGTCCGGGCTGGTTGCGGCATAGTCGGTGGTGAATTCGCCCACGATTTCCTCGAGGATGTCCTCCAGCGTGGCCAGGCCAAGGACATCGCCGTATTCATCCACTACGATGCCGAACCGGCGCTTGCCTTTCTGGAAGTTGATCAGCTGGGTGTTCAATGGAGTGCTTTCGGGAATGAAATACGGCTCCTGGCACAGCTGCATGATCATCGCTTTGTTGATCTCTTCCTGCTGCACCAGTTTGGAGGCGCTGCGCAGGTGGAGGATGCCCTGGATGTTGTTGATGTCACCCTTGAAGACAGGCAGGCGGGTGTGTTGGCTGCTCCTCAGTTGCCGGAGGATGGTGTCTGTGTCGTCATCCAGATCGACCCCCACCACTTCGTTTCGCGGCACCATTATGTCGTTGACCGTTACCTTTTCCAGATCGAGGATGCTCACCAGCATGTCCTTGTGCTTGGCGGGGATCAGGGCGCCGGCTTCGTTGACGAGGGTTCGGAGTTCTTCCCGGCTGAGATGCTCGGACGCGGCGTCTTCCGGGGACACTTTCAGCAGCTTGAGGATCACTCCGGTGAAGAGGTTGACCGCCCAGACAATCGGGTAGAGCACCTTCAGTAGCGGGCCGAGCACATAGCTGGCCGGGAAGGCGATCTTTTCGGGAAACAGGGCCGCCAGGGTTTTGGGGGTCACCTCGGCGAAAATGAGGATCACGATCGTCAGCAGCAGGGTGGCGATGGCAATGCCGGCATCTCCCCAGATCCTGATGGCAATAACTGTGGCAATGGAAGAGGCCAGGATGTTGACGAAATTGTTGCCGATGAGGATAACGCCGATCAGCTGGTCTGTTCGCTGGAGCAGTCCCTGGGCTCGCCGGGCGCCTTTGTGGCCGGTTTTGGCCATGTGTTTCAGGCGGTACCGGTTCAGCGACATCATGCCGGTCTCGGAGCTTGAGAAAAAGGCCGACAGGCAGATGAGGGCAACAAGAAGAATAAACAGCGCGGATAGCGATGTTTCGTTCAAAGGAAAGAGTCCTTATTTTACTGACGAGTTGGGAAAATAGGTTTTGTTTCGGTCAGGTGTCAAGCAGGGTAGATGCCGTTGGTCTTTCAGCCCCCGCGGTGGAACACCAGTTCAAGGACAAATTTGCTGCCATAGAAAGCCAGCATGAGCAGGAGGCAGCCGGCCAGTGTCCAGCGGCTGGCCGTCATTCCTCGCCAGCCCTGGGTGTACCGGCCAATCAGCAGGGCCACAAAGACCAGTAACGACAGCAGGGAAAAAACCGTCTTGTGGGCAAGATCCTGGGCGAAGAGGTCCTCGATGAACAGGGCGCCAGTGACAATCGCCAGCACCAGCAGCACGACTCCGGCCCAGACCATTTCAAACAGCAGGGATTCCATGGTCTGAAGTGGTGGCAGGTTGCGTACCAGAATGCTGTTGTAGTTGTGCTTGAGTTGGCGGTTCTGAAAATACAGCAGAATGGCCTGGATGGCGGCCAGCGTAAACAGGCTGTACGCTGTCACGGATAACGCGATATGGGAAAGCATGCCGTAGCTGTGCTCGGAAACCAGCCGGGAGGGCGTATGGGTAATCAGGACAAGGATAATGGTCAGTGCTGCGAGCGGGTAAACTCCCAGGAACAGGCTCTGGACTGGTTTTCGGAGATTCAGTCCCAATAGAAGGAAGACGATCAGCCACGAGATCAGTACTGAGCTTTTAAAAAAGCTGAGGTCAAAGCCGCCGTCATGATAGACCGTCTGGGCAATCAGCAGGCCATGGCTGGTCAGCGCCAGAATCCCGATGAGGGTCGTGATGGCGAGATTGCTTTGTACCCGTCCGCGGAAATGGAGCGCCTGCAGCGCGGTACCAACGCTGTATAAAAAGAGAGAGGTGACCGCGAGAATCAGCGTTCCCATGACTTCCTTATTACTACTCTACTGGCTGGAAAAGAGGCTGAATGTCAGCCGATTTGACCGGGTTGGTCGTTTCAGGGCGATAGTCTGGTTATAATGTCGCGATTATGCAACAGGAATCAAGGAAGCATATCTGGCTCCTTGATTCGGTATACATTTTATTTCCGGGGTACGGAAGAGACGCATGTTTGAAAATCTCCAGGACCGGCTTTCCGGCAGTTTGCGCAAGATTACCGGTCAGGCGCGACTGACCGATGACAACATCAAGGATACCCTGCGCGAAGTACGCATGGCATTGCTCGAGGCGGACGTCGCCCTTCCCGTGGTCAAGGACTTCGTGGAGGGAGTGCGCAAGCGGGCAATCGGTCAGGAAGTCCAGCGCAGCCTGACTCCGGGTCAGGTCTTCGTCAAGGTCGTCCAGCAGGAGCTGGAGCGGGTGATGGGCGAGGGTAACGAGTCCCTCAATCTGTCCGTTCAGCCGCCTGCCGTGATCATGATGGCGGGTCTGCAGGGTGCGGGTAAGACCACCACAGTCGCCAAGCTCTCCCGCTTCCTTAAAGAACGGCAGAAAAAGTCAGTCATGGTGGTCAGTGCCGATGTGTACCGGCCGGCGGCGATCAGGCAGCTGGAAACCCTGGCAGGGGAAGTGGGTGTCGAGTTCTTCCCGAGTACCGCAGACCAGGATCCGGTGGATATTGCCGAGGGGGCGATCGGTGCCGCCCGCAAGAAGCACATCGATGTGGTGATTCTCGATACGGCCGGCCGGCTGCATGTGGACGATCAGATGATGGATGAGATCGGCCGCCTGCATCGCGCAGTGAAGCCGGTCGAGACCCTGTTCGTGGTTGATTCCATGACAGGTCAGGATGCTGCCAATACCGCCAAGGCTTTCAATGATGCCTTGCCGCTGACCGGTGTCGTGCTGACCAAGACGGACGGTGATGCCCGGGGCGGTGCAGCTCTGTCGGTTCGCCACATTACCGGTAAGCCGATCAAGTTTCTCGGTGTCGGCGAAAAATCCGATGCCCTCGAGCCGTTCTATCCGGACCGCGTGGCCTCCCGGATTCTTGGCATGGGCGATGTGCTGTCCCTGATTGAAGAGGCGGAGCGCAAGCTGGACCAGAAGAAGGCCCAGAAGCTCACCAAGAAGATCAAGAAGGGTAAGGGCTTTGATCTGGAGGATTTCCGGGATCAGCTGCAGCAAATGAAGAACATGGGCGGCATCGGTGGTCTGCTCGACAAGCTGCCGGGCATGGGGCAGATGGCCCAGATGGCTCAGCAGCAGGTCAACGACAAATCGCTGGGCCAGATGGAGGCGATCATCTGTTCAATGACGCCAAAGGAGCGCCGTTTTCCGGATGTCATCAACAATTCCCGCAAGCGTCGCATTGCGGCGGGTTCGGGTACGCAAATCCAGGATGTGAACCGTCTGCTCAAGCAGCACAAGCAGATGTCGAAGATGATGAAAAAGTTTGGCAAGAAAGGCGGAATGGCCAACATGATGCGTGGCATGGGTGGTATGATGCCGCCCGGCGGCGGCGGTGGTGGAATGCCCCCGTTTGGCCGTATGTAAAAAGCCTTATGCCGAAAACGGGGAAACAGCAGGTTTCCCTGTTTTCTTTGGCGCTTTTTTAGCATAGAATAGCGCCCCTTTCGAGTATGGGTCTTCGCGTCAGCCGCCTTCGGCAGGCGTGAATCGTACAAAGTTCGTACAACAGAACAGGATATTGGTCGAAATGGTAACAATCCGTTTGGCTCGTGGCGGCTCCAAGAAGCGCCCGTTCTACCATCTGACAGTCACTGACAGCCGCAACGCCCGCGACGGCCGTTTCATCGAGCGTGTCGGTTTCTTCAATCCGGTCGCCCGTGGTCAGGAAGAGCGTCTGCGTGTGGACCGTGATCGCGTAAACTTCTGGCTGGAAAAAGGTGCTCAGACCTCCGAGCGCGTTGCCCAGCTGCTGAAGGGCGCAGAGTAATAACGCTTTAACCCGGGGTTTCAGGCATGACGCAGACTTCGCAGGAAACTGTGATCGGCCGCATTACCTCGGTGTTCGGGGTCAAGGGATGGCTCAAGGTCTATTCCTACACTGACCCCAGGGAAGGAATTCTTGATTACCGGGACTGGACGCTGGTCCTGAATGGTAAGAGGATTCCGGCCAGGCTTGAGGAGGGTCGCCGCCAGGGGCAGGGGATCGTCGTCAGGCTGAAGGGTATTGATGACCGTGAAGTCGCTCGTACCTACAGTGGTGCGGAAGTTGTAGTTTCTACAGCAGAGCTGCCTGAGCTGCCCAGTGGAGAGTACTACTGGTATCAGCTGGAAGGTCTGGAGGTTTTCACGGTTGAGGGGATGAACCTGGGAAAGGTCCATCACCTTCTGGAAACAGGGTCCAACGATGTTCTCGTGGTGCGTGCCACCCGGGACTCGGCAGACCAGCGCGAGCGGCTGATTCCCTACCTGCCGGATCAGGTCGTCCGGGAGGTGGATCTGGCTGGCAACCGCCTGGTTGTTGACTGGGATCCGGAGTTCTGACGGGTGTGGATTGGCGCAGTCAGTCTGTTCCCGGAAATGTTTCGTGCGGTTACGGATTACGGGATAACCGGAAGGGCGGTTCGGGAAGGTTTGCTGACCTTCGAGAGCTGGAATCCCCGGGAGTTTACCCATGACCGTCATCGCACGGTAGACGACCGGCCATACGGTGGCGGTCCCGGGATGCTGATGAAAATGCAGCCTTTGCGGGATGCTATCCATGCGGCTCGGGAGGCGGCGCCCGGTAAAGCTTGTGTGGTTTACCTGTCGCCCCAGGGAGAAACCCTGACACAGTCTGTTGTTGAATCCCTTGCGGAGGAGCGGCAGCTGATCCTGGTTTCGGGGCGATACGAGGGTGTTGATGAGCGCCTGATCTCGACAGAAGTCGATCGGGAGGTGTCACTGGGTGATTTTGTTCTTTCCGGTGGCGAGTTGGCGGCCATGGTCGTCGTTGATGCGGTGACACGCCTCATCCCCGGAGCGCTGGGTCATGCGCAGTCAGCAGAGCAGGATTCCTTTGCTGATGGATTGCTGGATTGTCCGCACTACACCCGGCCCGAAGTTTACGAAGGTCAGGCGGTGCCGGAAGTTCTTTTGGGCGGTCACCACGAGCAGATCCGGCGTTGGCGGCTCAAAGAGTCGTTAAGGCGAACCCGGCAGCGACGCCCCGACCTGCTGGAGAAGCGGGCGCTTACGGACGAAGAGCGTGAGCTGCTGGAAGAAATTTTGAATGAACCGGGTGTCTCTGAGTGATCAGGGCATTGAGAGATTGGGTATCAGGAGCATTACGATGAGCGGCAAGAACAACATCATCAGTCAAATTGAAGCAGAACAGATGACCAAGGAAATCCCTGCGTTTGCGCCGGGTGACACCGTGGTCGTTCAGGTTCGCGTAACCGAGGGTAACCGTGAGCGTCTGCAGGCGTTCGAAGGCGTGGTTATCGGCAAGCGCAACCGTGGCATGAACTCTTCCTTCACTGTTCGTAAGATCTCTTACGGCGTGGGTGTTGAGCGTACCTTCCAGACCTACTCCAAGCTGATCGACAGCATCAGCGTGAAGCGTCGTGGTGACGTACGTCAGGCCAAGCTGTACTACCTGCGTGACCTGTCTGGTAAGGCAGCTCGCATCAAGGAAAAACTGGGCTGATTGACGAATTGTCAAAAGGCCGGTTAAAAAAGGCAGCCTCAAGAGGCTGCCTTTTTTTGTCCGGGAGCCGGTATCGTGAGACCTGAAGACGACGCCATCATCGTTCGTTTTACCGACGCACTCTGGCTTGAGGACGGCCTGGGTGAGAAAACCCGGGAAGCCTACCGGGGAGATCTTGCCCGGCTGGCGGAATGGCTGGAGCATCAGCCGGGTGCGCCGTTGCTCACCGATGCCAGGCGCACCGACTTGCTGGCATGGATGGCCCGGGGTCTGGCGGAGGGGGTCAAGACGTCTACGGCCGCACGGCGCTTGTCGGGAATCAGGCGGTTTTACCGTTTCCTGATGCGGGAGGGGGTGGTTGCCGAGGATCCGACACTGCGGATCGACAGCCCGAGGCTTCCGCGTCGGCTGCCGGATTCGCTGACCGAGGAAGAAGTCGAGTCCCTGCTTGATGCGCCGGATGTTTCCGTTCCGCTGGAGTTGCGTGACAAGGCGATGCTCGAGATCCTCTATGGTTGCGGTTTGCGGGTGTCCGAGCTGACCGGGTTGCGCGTGGATCAGGTTAACGTCCGTCAGGGGGTGATCCGGATTACCGGTAAGGGTGACAAGGAGCGCCTGGTCCCGCTGGGTGAGGAGGCCGTGGACTGGTTACTTCGTTACATGAGGGACGGGCGGGCAGAGCTGCTCAAAGGGCGGCCCTGTGATGCCCTGTTTCCGGGGAACCGGGCCGCGGCCATGACCCGGCAGACATTCTGGCACCGGATCCGCCATTATGCGGTGCGGGCCGGTATCAGCAAGCACCTCTCGCCCCACACCCTTCGTCATGCCTTCGCAACACACCTGCTGAACCATGGTGCGGATCTCCGGGTAGTGCAGATGTTGCTGGGGCACTCGGACCTTTCCACAACCCAGATCTACACCCATGTGGCGCGCCAGCGTCTCCAGGCCATGCACCGGGAGCATCATCCCCGGGGATGAGCCTTGGCGGGCAGGCGGTATGTGTTATCCTCGCTGAACTTTTGCGCTGACCCTCTGTCGCACAGAGGGTCGTCCCGGCCTGCTAACGCCATGCGGGCCAAACGCTATCAGACTGGAATCATTTATGTTCACCACCAAGAGTTTGAAGTCATTGGGAGCCGCGGCCGGGCTGGTCGCGAGTCTGTTCGCTGCAACCGCCGCAGCGGGTGAGGTCGAGGACCGTATTGCCGAGCGCCTCACCGAAGCGGTACCGGGGCTCACGGTATCTTCCGTTCGCGAGTCCGAAGCCAAAGGTCTGTATGAAGTCCAGAGTAACAATGGCGAGACCATTTACACCACCGAGGATGGCCAGTACCTGTTGACCGGGGATCTGCTGAAAATTACCGACACCGGTATCGCGAATGTGACGGAGCAGGCCAGAGCCGGGCAGCGGCTGGCGGCGATGGAGGACTACGGTTCGGAGGGGCTGATCACTTATCCTGCCAGCGGTGAGGAAAAGGCGGTCATCAATGTGTTTACCGACATTGATTGTCCATACTGCCGCAAGCTGCACAACGAGATGCCTCAGCTTAACGACTATGGCATCACCGTCAATTACTACGCTTTCCCTCGGTCAGGCCCGGGAACGCCCTCCTTCAAGAAGTATATTTCGGTGTGGTGCGCCGATGACCAGCAGGCTGCCATGGATGCCGCCAAGTCCGGCAAGACGGTTGAATCGGCCTCTTGCGAAAATCCGGTGCTGGAGCAGTACCGCCTCGGTGGTCGTGTCGGGGTGACCGGTACGCCGGCCATTGTGCTGGAGGACGGTAACATGGTGCGCGGTTATGTGCCGGCGGAAAACCTGGCCAAGGGCCTCGGCCTGCTCTGATTTCCCGGGCCGGGCAGCAGCTCCGGCCCCGTATTTTGCATGAAACCTGACCGATTCGGGGCTTATTCAGCCGCCCCTGAATCGGTATACTATGCCCCTTCTATTGCAATCCATCAGCACCCCTTCGGGATCAGAGGTGAGAGTTTGAAAGACGTCAGTGTCGGAATCTGCGGACTGGGAACCGTTGGCGGCGGTACATTCAATGTTTTGACCCGTAACGCCGCGCTAATTGCGGGTCGTGCCGGTTGCAACATCCGAATTACCCGGGTGGCCAGCCGTCGCAGCCGCGACGACCTGGATCTGGGCAATGTTCCTTTCACCACCGACATTTTCGACGTCGTCAATGACCCGGCGGTTGATGTTGTGGTCGAACTGATCGGTGGCTACGACACCGCCAAGGAGCTGGTGCTCGCCGCCATCCGCAACGGCAAGCATGTGGTGACGGCCAACAAGGCGCTGATCGCCGTGCACGGTAACGAAATCTTTGAAGCCGCCGAAAAGGCGGGCGTCGTGGTTGCCTACGAGGCCGGAGTGGCCGGCGGCATTCCCGTTATCAAAGCGATTCGGGAGGGCCTGGCTGCCAACCGTATCGACTGGATCGCCGGCATCATCAATGGCACCGGTAACTACATTCTGACCGAGATGCGCGCGGGCCGTGAGTTCGGGGAAGTGCTCAAGGAAGCCCAGGAACTGGGGTACGCCGAGGCGGACCCGACATTTGATGTGGAAGGTATCGATGCCGCCCACAAGCTGACCATTCTGGCCTCCTCCGGTTTCGGCGTTCCCCTGCAGTTCGAAAAGGGCTTCACCGAGGGGATCTCGGCGATCACGCCCTACGACATTGCCCACGCCGAGCTGTTGGGCTACCGGGTCAAGCACCTGGGCATTGCCCGTCGGCGTGACGACGGCATCGAGCTGCGGGTCCACCCCACACTGGTTCCGAAGAGCCATCTGATTGCCCAGGTGGACGGCGTACTCAATGCGGTTCTGGTGGACGGCGATGCGGTTGGCCAGACCATGTACTACGGTCCGGGTGCCGGTGATGAGGCGACCGCGTCCGCGGTGATTGCGGATATTGTTGATGTGGCGCGTGCCGTGTCGACCGAGAGCACCCTGCGGGTGCCTTACCTCGGCTTCCAGCCGGATGCGATGGAGGACCTCGATGTCCTGCCGATGGAGGATATCCAGTCGGCCTATTACCTGCGCATCCAGGCGTTTGACCATCCGGGCGTGCTGGCCAAGATTGCCTCGATCCTCAGCGAACACGGCATCAACATCGAGTCCATCATGCAGAAGGAGTCGGAGTTCAAGGATGGCCGGATTCCGGTGATTATCCTGACCCACACCGTTCAGGAGCGCCAGATGAACCTGGCAATCGAGGAAATGGAAGCGCTGTCGGATATCGATGGCAAAGTCGTCCGCATCCGCGCCGAAAACTTTAACTGACAGGTACCAAAGTGAGATACATCAGTACACGGGGTGAAGCACCCGCCCTGGGCTTTGAAGACGTCCTTCTGACCGGTCTGGCCAGCGATGGCGGCCTGTATGTTCCCGAATCCCTTCCGCATTTCAGTCTGGAAGAGATCCGCAGCTGGCGCGGCCTGTCCTACAGCGAGTTGGCGTTCAACGTGATGTACCCGTTCGTGGACGATGCCATCCCGGCGGAAGACTTCCGCACAATGCTGGATGAGACCTATGGCGTTTTCGCCCATCAGGCCGTGGCGCCGCTGGTCCAGCTGGACACCAACGAGTGGGTTCTTGAGCTGTTCCATGGCCCGACCCTGGCTTTCAAGGATTTCGCCCTGCAGCTACTGGGTCGCCTGCTGGACTACGTGCTCGAAAAGCGCAAGCAGCATGTGGTGATCATGGGCGCCACGTCCGGCGATACCGGCTCGGCCGCCATCGAGGGCTGCCGTCGTTGCGAGCACGTGGATATCTTCATCCTGCATCCGCATCAGCGGGTATCCGAGGTGCAGCGCCGGCAGATGACCACGGTGCAGGGTGACAACATTCACAACATCGCGGTGAAGGGCAATTTCGACGATTGCCAGCGCATGGTGAAGGAGAGCTTCGGGGATCAGTCCTTCCTGGGGGGCAAGACCCAGCTGGCGGCGGTGAACTCCATCAACTGGGCCCGGATCATGGCCCAGATCGTCTACTACTTCCAGGCGTCCCTGGCCCTCGGGGGACCGGATCGCAGCATGGCGTTCTCGGTCCCGACCGGTAACTTCGGCGACATTTTCGCCGGTTACCTGGCCAAGAAGATGGGGCTGCCCATCTCCCAGTTGGTCATTGCCACCAACCGCAACGACATCCTGCATCGCTTCATGAGCGGCAACAAGTACGAGCAGCACCAGCTGGAACATACCCTGTCGCCGAGCATGGACATCATGGTGTCCAGCAATTTCGAGAGGTTGCTGTTCGACCTGCATGGTCGCGATGGCGCGGCGGTGAAGAAATTGCTGGAGAATGCGGCCAAGGGTCCGGTCAGCATTGAAGATTACCGCTGGCGTCATGCCCGCAAGCTGTTCGACAGCGATGCAGTGGATGACAAGACCACCTGCGACACCATCCGCGAGATCTATGAGCGAAACGAGTACCTGCTGGATCCGCACACCGCCATCGGTGTCCGGGCCGCCCGTACATGTCGCCGCGATCCGGCGGTGCCGATGATCACCCTCGGGACGGCGCACCCGGCCAAGTTCCCGGATGCGATTGCCGAATCGGGCCTCAGTGTGAAGCCGCAGCTGCCAGCCCATATGGCCGACCTGTTCGAGCGCGAAGAGCGCTATACCGTGTTGGACAACGACGTGGCCGGGGTTCAGGCGTTTATTGCCAAACACTGGAAAAATGCCTGATACGGTATGACACCGAAAAAAATCCTGCGTCGCCCCCGGCCGGACACGGTGCCGGTTTGGGGGCAAAACCTGCCTCCCTTACTGCGCCGCCTTTACGCCGCCCGTGGTGTAACCTCGGACGAACAGCTCAGTTATACCCTGAAACATCTGGCGTCACCCCTTCAGCTGCGTGGCATTGACCGTGCCGTGGAGTTACTGGCCGAGGCCATCGACCGACAGCAAAAGGTGCTCGTGCTGGGGGATTTCGATGCCGATGGTGCCACCAGTACTGCGGTCGCCATGCTTGGTCTGTCCATGCTCGGACTCGGCGATATGGATTTCCGTGTACCAAGCCGGTTCGCAGACGGGTATGGCCTGACGCCCGGTATCATTGAGCGCCTGAAAGACGAAGGTCAGTTGCCCGATCTGCTGGTCACCGTAGACAACGGTATTTCCGCAATCGAAGGTGTCAAGGCGGCCCGGGACATGGGGGTTCGGGTCCTGGTGACCGATCATCACCTGGCCGGCGAGGTGCTGCCGGATGCCGACGCCATCGTTAATCCCAACCAGCCGGGCTGTCCCTTCCTGAGCAAGAATGCCGCCGGGGTCGGGGTGATGTTCTATGTACTCACCGCCTTGCGCAAGCACCTGCGGGACGTTGGCAGGCTGCCAAAGCCCGAGCCGAATCTGGGCTGCCTGCTGGATCTGGTTGCGCTGGGCACGGTGGCGGATGTGGTACCGCTGGATCACAACAATCGTATCTTTGTCGAGCAGGGGTTGCGCCGGATCCGGCAGGGTGAGGCAAGGCCGGGCATTTTGGCGTTGCTGGAAGTGGCCGGTCGTGACCATACCCAGATCAGCTCCACCGATCTCGGTTTTGTGGTCGGGCCACGGCTCAATGCCGCTGGCCGCCTGGATGACATGAGCGTAGGCATTGCCTGCCTGCTTGCTGACAACCCGGACGAAGCCCGGCGTCTGGCCCGGGAACTCGATACCTTCAACCGAGAGCGCCGCACCATCGAGCGGGACATGAAAAGCCAGGCTCAGGAACTGCTGGCGTCCATGTCCCTGGACATTGAAGGTCTGCCCTGGGGGTTGGCGCTGTTCGATCCCGACTGGCACCAGGGTGTGATCGGTATTCTGGCTGCCCGTGTTCGTGAACAGACCCATCGGCCCACCATCGCCTTTGCGCCCGACGATGATGGTCAGCACATCAAGGGGTCCGCCCGCTCCATTCCCGGTCTGCACATTCGTGATGCTCTGGCGGTGGTGGATGCCCGTCATCCGGGGCTGATGAAAAAGTATGGTGGCCACGCCATGGCTGCCGGCATGACCATCGCGAGGGAAGATCTGGATGCGTTCAGCGAGGCGTTCGACAAGGCTGTGCGCGATGCGCTTACTCCGGAGGACCTGGAGGCGGCGATCATCACCGATGGCCCGCTGGGTATCGATGAGTTGAACCTGGACACCGCCTACCTGCTCAAGCGGGCCGGTCCCTGGGGGCAGCATTTCCCGGAACCGGTGTTTGATGGTGAGTTCCGTGTGGTGAGCCAGCGGATTGTCGGCGAAAACCATCTGAAACTGGTGCTGCAACCGGCGGATGGTGGCGGGATCATTGACGGCATTGCCTTCAATACCGGGCCGGAGGTGCCAGATTACACGCGGTCGGGAGCGCGAGTGGTTTACAAGCCGGATGCCAATACCTTTCGGGGGCGGACGAATCTGCAGTTGCTGGTCGATTACATCGAGGCTTTGTAGGTGAAAATGGGGTCTGACCCCGTTCGGGGTCAGACCCCGGAGTTCGTGGTTGGAGTTGCGGCGTACGCCGATGGTTGAAGGTGGGGTCTGACCCCACGGGGTCAGACCCCCGTCTTTGGTCCGACCCACGAGTTGGCGACGCGATTCCGCGGTACGGCTGATTTACACTCGGAATTCCGGTAGAATTCCGCCTCTGTTTTACACCCCATTTGCCAAAGCGAGAAAGGGTTTCATGGAAATCAATCCCATAGTGACGAAGATCAAAGAGCTTCGCGAGCGCACTGAAGCGCTGAGGGGGTATCTTTGACTACGATCAGCGTAGTGAACGTCTGGTCGAAGTAGAGCGGGAACTGGAACAACCCAGTGTCTGGGACGATCCGGAGCGGGCCCAGGCCCTGGGGAAGGAACGTTCTGACCTGGAGCTGATCGTCCACACCATCGACAACCTCACCAACGGCCTCAACGACGCCGAAGGCCTGCTGGACATGGCCGTGGAAGAGGACGACGAGGGCACGGTTGACGAGATCCAGTCCGATCTGGAGCAGCTGGACGGCGAGCTTCAGAAGCTGGAATTCCGTCGTATGTTCTCCGGCGAGATGGACGCCAACAACGCCTATCTGGATATCCAGGCCGGTTCCGGCGGCACCGAAGCCCAGGACTGGGCCAACATGCTGTTGCGCATGTATCTGCGCTGGGCCGAGCGCCGTGGTTTCAAAGCGGAGATCGTCGAACTTCAGGAAGGGGAAGTGGCTGGCATCAAGAGTGCCACTGTCCATATCCAGGGCGATTACGCCTACGGCTGGCTGCGTACCGAAACCGGCGTGCACCGCCTGGTCCGCAAGTCCCCGTTCGATTCCGGTAACCGTCGCCACACCTCGTTTTCTTCCGTGTTCGTATCGCCGGAAGTCGACGACAGTTTCGAGATCGAGATCAATCCGGCGGATCTGCGCGTGGACGTTTACCGCGCCTCCGGTGCCGGCGGTCAGCACGTAAACCGGACCGAGTCCGCGGTGCGACTGACCCACAACCCGACCGGTATCGTGGTGGCCTGTCAGGCTGGCCGAAGCCAGCACCAGAACAAAGACCAGGCCATGAAGCAGTTGAAGGCCAAGCTCTTCGAGCGTGAGATGCAGCTGCGGAACGCCGAGAAGCAGAAACAGGAGGACGCCAAGTCGGACATCGGCTGGGGCAGCCAGATCCGCTCCTACGTGCTCGACGACAGCCGCATCAAGGATTTGCGCACCAAGGTGGAAACCAGCAACACCCAGGCGGTTCTCGACGGTGATATCGACAAGTTCATCGAAGCCAGTCTGAAGATGGCGCTGTAACCGGCGCCGCACTCTCGTTCAAACCGGACAATCCGAATCCTAGTGAGCCAACATGACTGAACACACTCAACACGCCGCACAGCACGAGGACAACAAGCTGATAGCCGAGCGCCGCGCCAAACTGGCTGACATGCGCCGCCACGGCCATCCGTTCCCCAATGACTTCCGTCGCGATGCCACCGCTGCCGAGCTGCAGGAAAAATACGGTGACAGGAGCAAGGAGGAGCTGGAGCAGCTTGATATCAAGGTGGCCATTGCCGGTCGCATGATGCTGGACCGCAAGGCGTTCAAGGTGGTTCAGGATATGACCGGTCGCATCCAGGTCTACGCCACCAAGGATGTCCAGAAGGAAACCAAGCACTGGGATCTGGGGGACATCATCGGTGTCCGGGGCACCCTCTCGAAGTCCGGCAAGGGTGATCTTTACGTCACCATGGACGAATACGTGCTGCTGACCAAATCCCTGCGGCCGCTGCCCGAGAAGCACAAGGGCCTGACCGACATGGAGGCCCGCTACCGGCATCGCTATGTGGACCTGATGGTCAACGAGGAAACTCGCAAGACCTTCCAGATCCGCACGCGCCTGATCAACAGCATGCGCAACTACTTCAATGCCCGTGGTTTCATGGAAGTGGAAACCCCGATGCTGCAGGTGATTCCCGGTGGCGCCACGGCACGCCCGTTCGTGACCCATCACAATGCCTTGGGCATCGACATGTACATGCGCATAGCCCCGGAACTCTTCCTCAAGCGGCTGGTGGTTGGCGGTTTCGAGCGGGTGTTCGAGATCAACCGCAACTTCCGTAACGAAGGTCTCTCCACCCGGCACAACCCCGAGTTCACCATGGTGGAGTTCTACCAGGCCTATGCGGATTACAACGATCTGATGGACCTGACGGAAGACATGCTCCGGCAGATCACCAGGGAAGTGCTGGGCACCACCACCGTGGTCAACACCCGCGAGCTGGCCAATGGCGAAACCGAGACCGTGGAGTACGATTTCGGGATGCCGTTCAAGCGCATGACCGTGGTTGAGGCAATCCTGGAACACAATCCGGACATCCAGGCCGGTCAGTTGGGCGACGAGGCCAGCGCCCGCCGGGTGGCCGATGGACTGGGTATTCAGCTGAAGGACACCTGGGGCCTCGGCAAGGTGCTGGTGGAGATCTTCGAGGCAACCGCCGAGCACCTGCTGGTGCAGCCGACGTTCATCACCGACTATCCGAAGGAAGTTTCGCCGCTGGCGCGCTGCAAGGACGATGATCCGTTTGTCACTGAACGGTTCGAGTTTTTCGTGGGCGGTCGCGAACTGGCTAACGGCTTTTCGGAGCTCAACGATGCCGAGGACCAGGCCGAGCGCTTCCACGCCCAGGTGGCGGAGAAGAACGCCGGGGACGACGAAGCGATGTTCTATGACGAGGACTACGTCATGGCCCTGGAATACGGCTTGCCGCCTACCGCCGGTGAGGGTATCGGCATCGATCGCCTGGCCATGCTGCTGACCGACTCGCCGTCCATCCGCGACGTCATCCTGTTCCCGCACATGCGCCCGGAGCACAAGATCGAGCACCCTGAGGCGGAAGACAAGGAATAACCGGTCAGCGTCGGCGGTAGGTCCGAAAGCCTGGGTCAGATGAAAGCCTTCATCTGACCCCATTTTTCAGCCCCGCCCCCGGGGTCAGATGAAGGCTTTCATCTGACCCCACCTTCAATCCAAAGATCCCCCGGGAGACAGTCATGCACCCCGCCCAAACCCTGGCAAGTCAGCTCAAGCCCGGCCGTGGCTGGGATGATCACCTGGGCGGCGAGTTCAGCCAGCCCTATATGCAGAAGCTGGCGGAGTTCCTCGCGGCGGAAGAGCAGGCCGGCAAGGTAATCTACCCGCCGAGTGCGCTCTGTTTCAATGCGCTGAACAGTACGCCCCTGGGCCAGGTGGAAGTCGTAATTCTGGGCCAAGATCCCTACCACGGCCCGGGTCAGGCCCACGGGCTGTGTTTTTCGGTGCGCCCGGAAGTACCGGTGCCGCCCTCCCTGGTCAATATCTTCAAGGAAATCCGGGACGATCTCGGTATCGAGCCGCCAGACCATGGCTGCCTCCAGCCCTGGGCCGAGCGCGGGGTGCTGTTGCTGAACAGCGTTCTGACGGTCTTGCAGGGCCAGGCCGGTGCCCATCAGGGTAAGGGCTGGGAAACCTTTACCGACAAGGTGATTGAAACCGTCAATCGGGAGCGCTCCGGTGTGGTATTCCTGCTCTGGGGCAGTTACGCCCGGAAGAAGGGGCGGCACATTGATCGTAACCGGCACCTGGTGCTGGAAGGACCGCACCCGTCGCCCCTCAGCGCCTACCGGGGTTTCTTCGGCTGCAGGCATTTCTCACGGGCCAACGAGTGGCTCCAGGGGAATGGGCAGGCGCCCATTGACTGGTCGCTGCCCAGCAAGGCGGACCTGATTGCCCGCTACCGGAAACCGGCCCCGGCCTCAGCGGGCTGAGTCGTCCGGACCGTTGTCTTGTTCCCGCTCCGGCACCGCATAGGGCAGGGGCAGGGCAGTCAGGGCGTTACCGTCCGCCGACAGGGGTTGGGCTGCGGCGTCGTGACGAACCACCGCGAGCAGTTCCACCGAGCCATCCTCAAAGGCGACCTGGTTGACCACTGAACCCACGGTCCGCTCGCCCATTTTGATATCCGCGCCAGGCGCGATGCTCCCGGCACTCCGGAACCGGAACAGGCTCTTTTTCAGTTGCCCCAGGAAATGCATACGGGCAATGACTTCCTGGCCGGTATAGCAGCCTTTCTTGAAGTGAATACCACCGAGGTGCTGGAGATTGAGCATTTGTGGCACGAAGGTTTCCCAGTTTGCCTCGTCAAGGGCGGGAATGCCCGCAGCAATCTCGGTTGCGTGCCAGTCCGCCAGTGACAGCTCCGGAGCGTCGCCGAACTCCGGCTGTTCCCCGGACGTCTGCCAGAATTCATACCGTTCGGTGCCCCGGTCGTCGGATTCAACCCGAATCAGGAGGCCTGAATCGACGCCGAGAGTGTCTCCCGCCGACTCAAGCCCGGAAATATCCCGGCCAGCGATCGCGCTTGCCGTTTCCCGGCCCAGAAGGCCCCAGATCAGACCATCCTCGAGGGGGGCCATGGTCGTGCCCCGGAATAGCATCAGGTACTTCCGCAGCTGGGCGAGGATCTGGTCCGCCAGAGCGGCCGGCAGGTCCAGAACCACGCTGTCCCCATCCCGGGCCAGCCGGGTCAGGCAGTAGGCACGCCCCTTCGGGTTGCTGGCGGCCGCCCTGAGGGCGCGGTTATTGGTGACTTCATCGAGGTGCTGGCTGAACTGGCCCTGAAGGAATTTGTCGGTACCGGGACCGGAGACTCGGACCAGGATCCGGTCGGTGAGTCTGGCGTAACCCCGGTCGGGCAACGGCAGGCTGACGGTTTCTGGTCGGTTGGAAGCAGCGGTATCCGTGTCGGTCATGGAAACTCCGGGTCGTGTGTCAGTTGGACGACGGCGACTGGCCCAGGCGAAGCCATTGGCGCAACCTGCGGAACTGGTCGGGGCAGACGTTGCCGCCAGGCCATGATTCGGGGGCCAGGAGAATGAGATAGTACGCCTTTAATCTGGTGCCGGTCGGGCGTAGTTTCAAGAGCGTCAGCCGCGGCCCCAGCCGGCTGGCGCCACTGGGTTCGACGGGAACTGCGCTCTGGCCGGGAAGTATTGCCTGCAGTTGCCCGGCTTCCAGTGCCAGGCCGGTGACCGAGAGTTTGCTCTGCAGCAGACCAAACCGGCGAAAGTGCAGCACAGTGCCGGCGCATGCCACCGGGGCGAGGGCCAGCATCCAGGGGCTGTTGTCGGCGCTCGCGGTCAGTGCAAAGGCGAACAATGTCAGCCACGGGAGAGCTGCTATGAGGCCGGCACTGACCGAGGGTGATATCCGGAGATCAATCCGGCTGGACACGGTTCAGGATCATGTCGACGATGCGCTGGAGATCCGGGTCTTCCGGTCGGCTGCGCTGCATGAACCACTCGAACATGTCGGTGTCCTCGCAACCCAGGAGTTTCTGATACCGCGCCTGGTCCTCGGGATCAAGGTCACGATAGACCTCCTCCACGAAGGGAACCAGGAGCACGTCGAGTTCCAGCATGCCACGGCGGCTGTGCCACCACAGGCGCTTGAACTCGGGGTTGTCAGACGTAGAGGGAGTATCGGACATAATGGTATCGCCAGTTTTCCAGAGAGTTTGAAGGGTCAGGGGGCCTGGGTCCGGTAGG
The DNA here is from genome assembly GCF_022343555.1 of Marinobacter sp. C7. Lineage (GTDB taxonomy): Bacteria > Pseudomonadota > Gammaproteobacteria > Pseudomonadales > Oleiphilaceae > Marinobacter. The sequence continues at coordinate 200,190 of NZ_JAKQZH010000003.1, forward strand.
TCGTCGGAACCAGAACCGTATCCCGGGCTTCGTTGAGCAGGCCCGGGTAATCAAGGGTGTAATGCAGGCCGCGGCTCTCCCGCCGTTGCAGTGCCGAACAGATGATCAGATCGGCAACCGTGACCAGGTTGCGCAGCTCCAGCAGATCATTGGAGACCCGGTAATTGCTGTAGAACTCGCTGATTTCCCGGTCCAGAAGGTCGACCCGGTGTTTGGCGCGCTGGAGCCGTTTGGTTGTTCTGACGATGCCGACGTAATCCCACATGAAGTGGCGCAATTCATCCCAGTTGTGAGAGATGACCACGTCCTCGTCCGAGTCCCGGACCTGGCTTTCATCCCACTCCGGCGCTTCCGGGGGAGGCGGGATGTCTGACTCCCGGCGGGCAATGTCGGCCGCTGCGGCCCGGCCGTAGACCAGGCACTCGAGCAGCGAATTGCTGGCCATGCGGTTGGCGCCGTGCAGGCCGGTGAAGGCGGCCTCGCCGACTGCATAGAGCTGGTTGACGTCGGTGCGGGCCCGTTCGTCGCTGATGATACCCCCGCAGGTATAGTGAGCCGCCGGCACCACCGGGATCGGTTCTTTCGTGATGTCGATGCCAAAACCCAGGCACTTCTCGTAGATAGTCGGGAAGTGGTGTTTGATAAAATCTGCGGGCTTGTGGCTGATGTCCAGGTAAACATGGTCCACACCCAGCCGCTTCATCTCGTGGTCGATGGCCCGGGCCACAATGTCCCGGGGGGCGAGCTCGGCCCGTTCGTCGAAACGGTCCATGAAGCGGGCGCCATCCGGCAGTTTCAGCAAGCCACCCTCGCCGCGAACCGCCTCGGTGATCAGGAACGATTTGGCATGGGGATGGTACAGGCAGGTGGGGTGGAACTGGTTGAATTCCATGTTGGCTACCCGGCAGCCCGCCCGCCAGGCCATGGCAATGCCATCACCGGAGGCTCCGTCGGGGTTGGTGGTGTAACGGTAGGCTTTTGACGCGCCGCCGGTGGCGATTACGGTAAACCGGGCCCGGAAGAGCTCCACATGATTGTCTTCCAGGTTGAGAATGTAGGCTCCCACGCACCGGTTACCGGGCAACGACAGTTTCCGGTTGGTGATCAGATCGACGGCCACCCGGTTCGACATCAGCTGGATGTTGGGGCGCGCCTGGGCCTGGGACGTCAGGGTCGTGGAGACGGCGTGGCCGGTGGCATCGGCGGCGTGGATGATGCGCCGGTGACTGTGCCCGCCCTCCCGGGTCAGGTGATAGTTCTCGCTGTCATCCTCCCGGGTAAAATCCACCCCGGAGTCAATCAGCCAGTCGATGCTGTCCTTGCTGTTTTCCACGGTGAAGCGCACAGCGTCCTCATGGCAAAGGCCCCCGCCCGCTGCCAGGGTGTCCTGGATGTGGTTCTCGACGGAGTCCTTGTCATCCAGCACAGCGGCAATGCCGCCCTGGGCCCAAAGGGTGGCGCCACTGCTGATGTCGGCCTTGCTGATGACTCCGATGCTCAGGTGCTTCGGCAGGTTCAGGGCGACGGTAAGACCGGCAGCACCACTGCCGATTATGAGAACATCGTATACGTAGGACTGTGGCATTGAGTCGATATCGCGGGCCATAATGTGGACGTGTATTGAACTAAACTTTACGCCTGCTGTCTATTTGGCCTGACGGCGCGCCCCTCGGAGCGCGCGCTGAAGATGGACAAAAACGGACGCCGGACAGCAGTGATGAGTCAAGCAAATCTCGCAACGGCCGCTCAACTGGCCAAGACATCAGGGAAAACCGGCAAACTGTCCATGACGCCTGAACAGAATCAGACACAGGGTGACCACTCCGATAGCCAGACGGACCTGCAGCTCGTGCGCAAGGTCCGCAACGGTGATCGAGCGGCTTTCGACCTGCTGGTCGTCAAATACCAGACTCGAGTGGCCTCAATCATCAGCCGTTATGTGTACGATTCCCAGGAAGTGATGGACCTCACCCAGGAAACCTTCGTGAAGGCCTACCGGGCCATCGACCGGTTCCGGGGGGACAGTGCCTTTTATACCTGGCTTTATCGGATTGCGGTCAATACCGCCAAGAATTTCCTGGAGTCCCGGGGCCGGAGGCCGCAGGCCAGTGCCGATGTTTCTGACGCCGAGAATTTCGATGATGGAATCCGGCTGAGGGATCCTGCCTCCCCGGAGCGGCTGTTACAACGGGAGCAGCTGCAAGAGGAGCTGTCCCGGGCGATCGCCGAATTACCGGAAGAGTTGCGGTCGGCCTTCCTCTTGCGGGAATACGATGGTCTCAGTTACGAGGACATCGCCAAAATTCTGGAATGCCCGATCGGAACTGTCCGTTCCCGTATTTTCCGGGCCCGCGATGCCGTGGACCGGCACCTGGGCCCATTGCTCAATCACACAGAGACAACTTGAGGTTGCATCCGATGGATGATCGTCTCAGAGAAACCCTGTCGGCCATGATGGATGACGAAGCGGATGAGCTTTCAGTCCGCCGACTGCTGTCTCATCATGATCAGGCCCACGTGCGCGATCAGTGGCAGCGTTGGCAGCAGGTTCGGGACCTGATGCACAGTGGCCACACGCCGGCGGAGGGGGTGGATGTCAGTGCCAGCGTCCGAGCGGCGCTCGATGGCCGTTCCGGTGTCACCCCTTACCGGGCGTCGGCACGAGGTGCCACACCGGTTACGCGCTGGCGCTGGCCAGCAGTGGCAATGGTTGCGGTCGCGCTGGTGGTCGGCTTTGGAGCCGGGGCCGGTTGGGACTCCAGGGAGGGGCCTGCGGCAAGCGTGGCTCCGGAGGTCGCCGCACAATCCCTTCCTGACGAGACAGCAGCCACCGCACCGGTCAGTGAAGTGACCCTGCAGGGGCTGGATGAAGAACAATGGGAGCAGATGAGCCAGTACCTGCTGGAGCATGCCCAGCATAACAGTGTAGGGGCTGGTCGCGGTGCGGTCGGTTATGCCCGGGTGGTCAGTGCCGGCAATGGATACTGATATCTTGGAGTGCGAGTGAGCATGAACAGGCTTTCATCACGCTTGAAAATGGGCGGCTTTCCGGCCCTGCTGTTGGCTCTCCTCGCCGCGGTGGTTTCGGGGCCGGTTGTTGCCGATGCGGACGAGAGTGAGGCGCACCAATGGCTGGAGCGTCTTGCCCCGGCCCTGAACATGACCTCTTACCGAGGGGTGTTTGTCTACGCCCGTGGCAGTCAGGTCCACTCCATGCAGATTGCCCATCGCTACCGTGACGGGGTCGTGGAGGAGCGTCTGGTACTGCAGGACGGGGGTAACGGGGAGATCGTTCGTCGCGGGGTCAATGTGGTCTGCGTGCTGCCGGATCGCGGTCGGGTCCGGCTGGATCAGGTAATCCCTTCCGGCCCCTTTGCCGAGGCATTCACCAGTCAGCTGATGCCGGTCAATCGTTGGTACAACGCCGAGATGGTTGGCGAGGATCGGGTGGCGGGCTATCAGGCCGTCGAGATTGCGCTGAGATCCCGGGACGAATACCGGTACAGCCATCGGTTGTGGCTGGAGCGGTCGACCGGCTTGCTCGTCAAAAGTCACGTCCGGGCCGCATCCGGTGATGTGATGGAACAGTTCCAGTTCACCAGTCTGGAAATTACCGACAATATTCCGGACGAGGAGTTCGAGATTCGTACCGAGGGCCGGGAGATATCCCGGAATCTGTCCGAAGAAGAAGGGGTCGCCAAGGCGTCCGTGGTTCCCCGAACCAGTGGCTGGGAACTCGGGTGGCGCCCGGAGGGATTTGCCCCTGCAGCGGCGCCGAGGGCCGGCCGCGGCCAGGCGGTCGCCTTCTCGGATGGTCTGGCGGCGTTCTCGGTATTCGTCGAGCCTGCCGGTCGACTGAAAATGCCCCGGGGTGTATCCCGTATCGGCGCAACGACCGTCTACATGCATGAGCTTGAGTCCTCCGGACGCAAGTTCCTGGTCACCGTGGTTGGTGAGGTCCCGCCGGAAACAGCCCGGAAGGTGGCCGAGTCCGTGCGGATTCAGGACAGCCTGGCGCTTGAGGGCAGTGGTTCATGATTACAGAGACCGGCAAGGTCATAGCGACCAAGGGGGATCAGGTCTGGGTGCAAACCATTCGGGCCAGCGCCTGCCAGAGTTGCTCGGCCCGGAGTGGCTGCGGCCAGAGGGCGTTGGCCTCGGTGAGCGGTGGTCGGGCCAATCAGATCCTGGTTGCCAATACCATCAACGCCCGGGTGGGGGATGACGTGACCATCGGGATCGAGGAACGGGCTCTGCTGGGGGCTTCCATGCGGGTGTACGCGTTGCCGCTCGTTGCCATGGTGCTGGCAACCATCGCCGGCCACAACCTGACAGGTGGCAGCGATCTCGGGGCCATGCTCGGCGCCGTTGCCGGCCTTGGTGGCGGTTTTGTGCTTACGCGGCTGTTCACCGATCGCAGAGATGGCTATGAGCCCAGGTTGCTGCGACGTAACCGGATTTCGTCGGAAACCTGTCCATAAACCCTACCGATTTGTAAGTTGAAAACGCTTACCCGAGCCTCAAACTAAAAGTAATCCGATGTTAATACAGGGGGTTCAACATGCCGAGGAAGATAACAGTGGCCACCCAGACCTTGCCCGCGTTTCGGCTCGACAAGGTTCTCGGAGCCCTGCTGATGATGTCCGTCATGGTGATGGTGTTCTGGAGTCAGGGCGTAGCTGCCCGCAGCCTGCCGGACTTTACCGGCCTGGTTGAAGAGAATTCCGGTGCCGTGGTCAATATCAGTACCACCACCGAGCCCAAGGGTGGTAACACCGGTTTTGGCGGTATGCCCTTCGATGAGCGCCAACTGGAACAGATGCCCGAATTTTTCCAGCACTTTTTCCGCGGCCCGCAGTCACCGTTCGGTGGTGCGCCGGGCGGGGCTCAGCCGCGCCGTTCCATGGGGTCTGGCTTCATTGTCTCCAGCGACGGCTATGTGCTGACCAACAACCATGTGGTTGAGGGGGCCGATGAAATCGTCGTGCGGCTGAACGATCGCCGCGAGCTACCTGCCAGGCTGGTTGGAACCGATCCCCGCTCCGACATGGCCGTGCTGAAGATCGAGGGCGGAGATGATCTGCCCGTGGTCCAGATCGGCAAGTCCCGGGATCTCAAGGTCGGTGAATGGGTCTTCGCCATCGGTTCGCCATTCGGCTTTGATTACACCGTGACGGCGGGCATTGTCAGCGCCCTGGGTCGCTCCCTGCCCAGCGAAAACTATGTTCCGTTCATCCAGACGGACGTTGCCATCAATCCGGGTAACTCCGGGGGGCCCCTGTTCAACATGGACGGCGAGGTCGTCGGTATCAACTCCCAGATCTATACCCGTTCTGGCGGTTTCATGGGCGTGTCCTTTTCCATCCCCATTGACGACGCCATGAATGTATTCCGTCAGATTCGCGACAAGGGCATGGTATCCCGTGGCTGGCTGGGCGTTCTGATCCAGGAGGTCAACCGCGACCTGGCCGAGTCCTTTGGCCTGAAGCGTCCCCGAGGTGCCCTGGTTGCCGAGGTCATGGAAGGTTCGCCGGCTGAACAGGCCGGCCTGCAGTCCGGTGATATCGTGCTTGAGTATGATGGAGAAGAAATCCAGTTCTCGTCGGATCTGCCTCCAATGGTTGGTCGCACCCCGGTCGGCGAAACCGCCAGTCTGACTGTTCTGCGCGGTGGAGAGGAAATGGTGCTGGACGTGGAGATCGGCCAGCTGCCGGACGAAGCCCAGGCGCAAAGCCAGGCGCCGGCCGGCCCGAACGGGGGATCCTCGTCAGCGCCCCTGGGCATGACTGTCGAGTCTCTGCCGGCGGAACTGGCCGACTCGCTTGGGGTTCCGGGCGGTGTCGTTGTCACCAATATCGGGCGCGGTCCTGCCTTCGAGGCGGGGATCCGGCCGAAGGACGTGATCACCGAGATCAACCGCCAGGAAATCCGTTCCGTGGCCGACTTCCGCGATGTGGTCTCGTCCCTGCCGGAGGGTCGAGCCGTATCGGTGCGGATCGTGCGTCAGGGGCGGGCCCTGTATCTGGTCATGAAACCCTGATTCAGCGGTCCTGAGCCGGTATACGGCAATCTGAAAGCCCCCGGGCCGGTCGGAGCGACAGGTCCGGGGGCTTTTGCTATACTCGCGCGGATCGATAATAAAGAGGCCACGGAACGGACCCCGACAGATGACGAACAAGAAGGAACTTCCCCTCCGCAGACTGCTTGAATTCCGTAATGCCTGGGTTGCCTGGCTGGTATTGGCAGTCGGCATCACCGTAACGGTGGTCCTTTGGCAGTTCTCCATCCGCCTGGTCGAAGACCGTGCGGAGGCCCGTTTCCGGACCCAGTCTCTCCAGCTGAAAACCGCCATCGAAGAACGTCTGCTGAACTACGAACAGGTGCTGGCCGGTAGTGCCGGATTGTTTGCCGTAGCGGGTGAGGTCTCCCGGGACGAATGGCGGGAGTATGTCGACAAGGTCGATATCAATCGTTATTACCCGGGAATCCAGGGTATCGGCTATGTCCGTCGCATCGGAGTCCGGCAGATGGCCGATCATATTGCGTCGGTCCGGGCGGAAGGGGTTCACAATTACCTCGTCACCCCCCTGGGTGCCGGTCCCTATTACTATCCCATGGTTTACCTGGAGCCGGGCACGGAGCGAAACCTGCGCGCACTTGGCTACGATGCCTTCAGCGACCCCAGTCATCGGCAGACCATGGAACAGGCACGGGACAAGGCTCAACCTGCCGTGACACCGAAGGTTGTGTTGGTGCAGGAGGAACTGGCCGAAGACCAGGCCAGTTTCCTGATGTACTATCCGGTCTACCAGGGCGGCACCATTCCGGAGAATCGTGCCGAACGCCGTATGATGCTCGCCGGCTTTGTCTTCAGCGCTTTCCGCATGAACAACCTGCTCGATGGTATTGTCGGGCTGATCGCGCCGTTCCTTGATGTCCGGATTTATGACAATGGCATTATCAGTCGGGACGCGGTCATGTATGGCTCTAACCTGGGCTCACTGGACAATGAGTTCAGTTTCGAGATGAGTCAGACCATCACCCACGGTGGTCGTGACTGGCTGTTGCAGACCCGCTCCACGCCAGCGTTTGATTACCTGGCTTCTGACCCGCGGCCGCCCATTGTCCTGGGTAGTGGCGTGGTGATATCCGCGCTGTTGTTCCTGTTTGTACTGGCCCTGGTCCGCTCCCGCCTGATGGCGCAGATCACTGCAGGTAGATACCGGGCCATCACCGAGGGAGCTGCGAACGTGACGCTGGTGATGAGTCGTGATCGCCAGCCCCTTTACGCCAGTCCCTCCAGCCTCGACATTCTCGGGTTCGAGCCGGAAAAAGTGCCGGAACTGGCGTTTGAGGACCTGGTTCACGGCGATGACTGGCCCGAGCTGCAGCGCGGGTTCGAAGCGTCCATAAAGTCTCCGGGTAAACAGATGCCCGAGATCCGGGCCCGGATCAAGGATGCCCGCGGGCAATGGCGGGACATGGAGGGCACCTACACTGCCATGTTGTCGGTGCCGGGGGTCAATGGCGTTGTGCTTAGCCTCCGTGATCTGACCCAGCTCAAGGCAGCGCAATCGGAACTGCATCGGCTGGCCTTCTATGATCCCCTGACCGGGTTGGCGAACCGACAGCTGTTCCGGGACCGTCTCAATCATGTGGTTCGCCGGAGCCGTCGGAGCGGCGATTCGGCAGCGTTGATGTTCCTGGACCTCGACGGCTTCAAACGAATCAACGACACCCTCGGCCACGATGCGGGCGACGAGTTGCTGCGCCAGGTCGCCTACTGGCTGGAGGGGTGTGTCCGGGAGGAAGATTCGGTTGCGCGCCTTGGAGGAGACGAGTTTGTCGTGCTGCTGTCCAGGATCAGCGGCCCGGATGCCGCCGGCAAGGTGGCGGAGACCATCCTGCGTCGGCTGTGCCAGAGGGTGCGGCTCAATGACCACGAAGTCGGCGTCACCGTCAGTATCGGTATCACGATGATTCCCCACGACAGTGAGGATTCCGGAACGCTGATGAAGTACGCGGATCTGGCCATGTACCGTGCCAAGGAAGTGGGTCGGAACACCTACCAGTTCTTCACCCCGGCCATGAACATCCAGGCTGCCCGCAGATTGTTGCAGCAGGAGGAGCTGGCGACTGCACTTGATGAGGACCGGTTTGTCCTGCACTACCAGCCCAAGGTGGACCTGGCCACGGAGCGGGTGATCGGGGTTGAAGCCTTCCTGCGGTGGCATCATCCGGACAAGGGGTTGGTCTCGGCCCAGCAGTTTATCGGGCTTGCCGAAGAAACCGGTCTGATCGTCCGCCTGGGTGAGCAGGCGCTGAGGCAGGCCTGTATCCAGGTTCAGGCGCTGGAGCGGGCGGGTTTCGATTCGCTGAAAATGGCGGTCAACCTCTCGGTGCGGCAGCTGACCGACAGCGGCTTTTTGAGCATGGTTCGGCAGGTTATCACCGAAACGGGCGTCTCGCCGGAACGGCTGGAACTCGAAATGCCGGCGGAATTGCTCAATGAGGACCCGCGCATGTTGCGGGAGCTGCTGGTGGCTCTCAATGACCTGGGTGTGTGCCTGATTCTTGATGATTTCGGCACCGGCTCATGCTCCCTGGACGCGCTACAGCAGTTGCCCCTGGATGTGATCAAGATTGATCATCGCTTTATTCGCGATATTCCCTACAATGTCAGTGCCACCGACGTCGCTTCTGCGGTCATCGCTCTGGCCCGCAAACTGCACCTGACGGTGGTGGCTGAAGGCGTTGAGACGCTCCAGCAACTGAGCTTCCTGAAAACCGCCGGCTGTGCCCAGTGTCAGGGTAACCTGTTCAGCTACCCGCTGGATGAAGATGCCCTTATAGGCTTCCTGATTCGCCAGTATGAGAAACCGCTGATTTCCTGATCATGGCAATGGCCGGCGGTAACCGGTAAAATCACGCCGTTCCCGGATCCCGGTAGCGGCCCCTCCGGGCTCAATCCTTCGTCTTAATTATGAGTATTCATTTTCTGTGACTGAACTGAGCCGAATCCGTAACTTTTCCATCATCGCCCACATCGACCACGGTAAATCCACCCTCGCTGATCGCTTCATCCAGATCTGTGGCGGCCTGACAGACCGTGAGATGGCCGAGCAGGTCCTGGATTCCATGGACCTGGAACGGGAGCGCGGGATTACCATCAAGGCCCAGAGTGTCACGCTCAATTACAAGGCCCGGGATGGTGAGACCTACAAACTGAATTTCATCGACACCCCGGGGCACGTGGATTTTTCCTACGAGGTGTCGCGTTCCCTGTACGCCTGTGAAGGTGCGCTGCTGGTGGTGGACGCAGGGCAGGGCGTGGAAGCCCAGTCCGTGGCCAACTGCTACACCGCCATCGAGCAGGGCCTTGAGGTGGTGCCGGTCCTGAACAAGATGGATCTGCCCCAGGCTGAGCCGGAGCGGGTGGCTGCCGAGATCGAGGACATTATCGGTATCGAGGCATCCGACGCGGTGCGCTGCAGTGCCAAGAGCGGCGTGGGTGTGGAAGATGTGCTGGAAGACCTGATCCGTAAGATCCCGCCACCGAAGGGTGACCGTAGCGCCCCGCTGCAGGCGCTGATCATCGATTCCTGGTTCGACAACTACCTTGGCGTGGTGTCTCTGGTGCGGGTTACCGACGGTACACTGCGCAAGGGTGACAAAATTGTCATCAAGTCCACCGGCAAGTCCTGGAACGCGGACAAGGTGGGGATTTTCAATCCCAAGCCGAAGGACACCGATATCCTCGAGGCGGGTGACGTAGGCTTTGTGGTTGCGGGTATCAAGGATATCCACGGCGCTCCGGTGGGCGATACCATCGTGCACCAGAAGTTCGCTGAAGACACCCCGATGCTGCCCGGGTTCAAGAAGGTCAAGCCGCAGGTTTACGCCGGTCTGTTCCCGGTCAGCGCGGACGACTACGACGACTTCCGTGACGCCCTGGAAAAACTGACACTGAACGACGCCTCGCTGTTCTTCGAACCGGAGAATTCCGACGCCCTTGGCTTCGGTTTCCGCTGTGGTTTCCTGGGCATGCTGCACATGGAGATCATTCAGGAGCGGCTCGAACGCGAGTATGACCTGGATCTGATCACCACGGCGCCGACGGTCATCTATGAGGTTGTCACCAAGCAAGGTGAGACCCTGTCGGTGGACAATCCCTCACGGCTTCCGGATATTGGTTCCATCGAGGAAATGCGGGAGCCAATCGTCGAGGCCAATATCCTGGTGCCACAGGAGCATCTGGGTAACGTGATCGCGCTGTGCGAGGAGAAACGGGGCGTCCAGAAGAACATGCACTTCATGTCCACTCAGGTTCAGCTCACCTACGAGTTGCCCATGGCAGAAGTGGTCATGGACTTCTTTGACCGGATCAAATCGGCCAGTCGTGGTTTTGCTTCCCTGGACTACCACTTTGTGCGTTTCCAGCCGGCGAACCTGGTCCGTCTGGATGTGCTGATCAATGGCGAGCGGGTAGATGCCCTGGCGCTGATTGTTCACAAGGAGCAGGCACACTACAAGGGGCGTCAGCTCATCGACAAGATGAAGGAGCTGATCCCACGGCAGATGTTTGATATTGCGATCCAGGCGGCCATCGGTACCCATGTGGTGGCCCGGGTGACAGTGAAGGCTCTGCGCAAGAACGTGACCGCCAAGTGTTATGGTGGCGACGTCAGCCGTAAAAAGAAACTGCTGCAGAAGCAGAAAGAAGGTAAAAAGCGTATGAAGCAGCTGGGTAATGTCGAGGTGCCTCAGGAAGCGTTTCTTGCCGTGTTGAAAGTCGACAAATAACAGAAGGCTCCCGGATGGATATCGATTTTCCCCTGGTTCTGGTAGTACTGACCTTCGCGACGGGTCTGATCTGGCTGGCGGATAAGCTCTTCCTGCGTGAACGCCGGCTTGCGGCGGCGAGGTCAAGCAGCCCCGGCGTCGGCCAGGAAGGTGAATCGGTATCCGGCGATGAGGCGGAGCCGAAAGAGCCCTATCTGGTGGACCTGAGCCGTTCGTTCTTCCCGGTTCTGGCAATTGTGCTTGTGCTTCGGTCCTTTCTGGTGGAGCCGTTCCAGATACCGTCAGGTTCCATGTTGCCCACGCTGGAAGTCGGTGACTTCATTCTCGTCAACAAGTACGCGTACGGGCTCCGCCTGCCGGTTGCCGGCACCAAGATTCTGGAAGTCGGGGATCCGGAGCGGGGTGACGTTATGGTGTTCCGTTATCCGGAGGATGGTGAGACCAATTACATCAAACGGGTAATCGGGCTGCCGGGCGATCGTATCCGCTACCAGGACAAGCAGCTGTTCATCAATGGTGAACTGGTCGACACGAGTTTCGTGGCGCGCCTGCCCCCGATGGAGCTGCGCCGGGAGGATCTCGGCACGGTGGAGCATGACATTTTCCTTACGCTCGGGCGGCCGGGTAACTCCGGTGAAGGCGAGTGGGTCGTTCCCGAAGGCCACTACTTCGTCATGGGCGATAACCGGGACAACAGTAACGACAGCCGCTATTGGGGCACGGTGCCTGACGAGCTGATCGTGGGCAAGGCCTTCGCGATCTGGATGCACTGGAAATCCATCACCAGTCTGCCATCCTTTGATCGTGTCGGTGGCATCGAATAACGCAGACTAATCTGGAGTGCAGTTATAATGAAGAAAAACAATCTCTCCACGATGGGGCGTCAGGGTGGCGCATCCGTCCTGACCATCCTGATCATGGTGCTGTTCTTCGGCAGCCTGCTGACGCTGGTGGTCAAGCTGGGGCCGGTCTACATCGACGACCTGACCATTCAGGAAGCCCTGGAGAGCCTGGACGGCACGGAGGGGCTTTCCAGCATGGGGCCTGCGCAGGTGCTTACCCTGATCAACAAGCGCCTGAGCGTCAACAATGTGCGTGGCTTTGATCCCAAGCACATTTCCGTGGAGAAGAATGGCGAATTCGTCGTAATCAAGGTGGATTACGAGGTTCGTAACAACGTTTTCAGTAACGTGGATACTGTTATCCACTTCAAGCATGAGTATGAGTTGAAGGGCAAGTGAGTTCACAACCGGATCTGGACCAGTTACAGCGGCGCATCGGCTATCAGTTCAAGTCTCCCGAGCGGTTGCTGCTGGCGCTCACACACCGCAGTTACGGCAACCAGAACAATGAGCGGCTGGAGTTCCTGGGGGACTCCATCGTCAACATGGTCATTGCCGAGTACCTGTTCCTGAACTTTGACAAAGCGCGGGAGGGCCAGTTGAGCCGGCTGCGGGCTCGTATGGTCAAGGGCGTGACCCTGGCGGAAATCGGTCGCGAGTTCGAGCTGGGCAAATACCTGCGACTGGGCTCCGGTGAACTGAAAAGCGGCGGTTTCCGCCGCGAATCCATCCTTGCTGATGCCGTGGAGTCGATCATCGGCGCGATCTACCTGGACAGTGATTTCCATACCTGCCGTTCGCAGGTACTGCGCTGGTTTGAACAGCGGCTGAGGAACCTGGATCTACAGGATACCCAGAAGGATCCGAAAACCCGGTTGCAGGAATACCTGCAGTCCCGGCAGTTTCCGCTCCCGCGCTACGACGTCATTTCGGTAGACGGTGAAGCTCACAACCAGACCTTCCATGTATCCTGCGCCCTGCCATCCCTCGACCGCAAGACGACCGGTACCGGCAGCAGCCGCCGCGTGGCCGAGCAGCAGGCGGCCCGAAACGCCCTGAAAGAGCTGGGTGTGGAGAATTCCTGATGAATGATATTACCCGTCCCGAGAATCCTGACAGCCGTTGCGGATTCGTGGCCATTGTCGGCCGTCCCAATGTGGGCAAGTCAACGCTCCTGAACCACATTCTCGGGCAGAAACTGAGCATTACCTCCCGCAAGCCCCAGACCACCCGCCATCAGGTGCTCGGTATCAAGACCGAGGGCCCGGTCCAGGCGATCTATGTGGATACCCCGGGCATGCATGAAGACGAGCCCAGGGCCCTGAACCGCTACATGAACAAGGCCGCCTCGTCGGCGCTCATCGATGTCGATGTGGTGGTGTTCGTGGTGGATCAGCTGGCCTGGACGACGGCCGATGAAATGGTCCTGGAGAAGCTGTCCCGGGTGAAGTGCCCGGTGATCCTGGCGGTCAACAAGGTCGACAAACTGGAAAACCGGGACGCCTTATTGCCACACCTGGAGATGCTGTCGAAGAAGCGGGAGTTCGCAGAGATCATTCCGCTGTCCGCCTTGCGGGAAACCAATCTCCAGCCCCTGGAGGAGGCCGTTGGCCGTTATCTGCCCGAGAGCGTGCATTTCTACCCGGATGATCAGATTACCGACCGCAGCGAGCGGTTCATGGCGGCGGAAATCGTACGGGAAAAGATCACCCGCCAACTGGGCGCCGAGTTGCCTTACTCCGTGGCCGTCGAGATCGAGGAGTTCAAGCATCAGGGCAAGACCCTGCATATTTCCGCGCTGATCCTGGTGGAGCGGGACGGTCAGAAGAAGATCATCATTGGTGACAAGGGTGAGCGCATGCGCCGCATTGGCCAGGAAGCCCGTGCCGATATGGAACGGATGTTCGGCTGCAAGATCATGCTGAGGCTGTGGGTCAAGGTAAAGCGCGGTTGGGCTGACAGCGACCGGGCCCTCAAAAGCCTTGGAATGAACGACTTCTGAGGCGTTTATGAGGGGGCTGGAGCAGCAGGAGCCCGCCTATGTCATCCACCGCCGCCCGTGGCGGGAAACTAGCCTCATGGTCGATGTCTTCACGCTGAATCGTGGCCGGATGACCGTCATCGCCCGCGGCGGAAACAGTGCCAGAAGCCCGCTCAAGGCGCAGCTTCAGCCGTTCCAGCCGCTTCTGCTGGACTGGGCCGGGCGCGGTGACCTCAAGACACTGACACAGGTTGAGGTGCGCCCGGGGCCGGAACTGAAGCGCACCGGGGCGCTCTACAGCGGTCTGTACCTGAACGAATTGCTGCAGCGGATCCTGCCGGCTGCCGACCCGCATCCGACCCTGTTTGCCGCCTACATCGATGCCATCACCGAACTGTCCCGGACCCGCGATATAGAGCCGGTGTTGCGCCGGTTCGAACAGGCTTTCGCCAGCGCACTGGGGTACGACTTTGCCTGGGACCAAACCACCGACTCCGGGGAAGCGGTCGAGGCCGGCCAGCGCTATTGCTATGATCCGGAGCAGGGCATTGTTTCGAAACCGTTCGAGGGTGTGCGTTTGCAGGAATTGCCGGGTGAGGTTCTGCTGGCGATCGCCGCCGGAGACCTGGAATCGGCCGCGAGCCGCCGGCTTGCCAAACGGATCATGCGGGTGCTGGTCAACTATTTGCTGCAGGGCCGCCCACTGAACAGTCGTAGCCTTTTCACTCACCTTCGGGGAGAACACCATGAATCCTAGAGTATTGCTCGGCGTCAACATTGATCACGTGGCCACCTTGCGCCAGGCCCGTGGTACCCGGTATCCCGATCCGGTGCAGGCGGCGATTCTTGCCGAGGAGGCCGGCGCCGACGGTATCACGATTCATCCCCGGGAAGACCGGCGTCATATCCAGGACCGCGATGTCCTGCTGTTGCGGGAAGTCCTGCAAACCAAGATGAATCTCGAAATGGCTGTGACCGACGCCATGCTGGCGTTTGCCGAGCAGGTTCGGCCGGAGTGTGTCTGCCTGGTGCCGGAGAAGCGGGAAGAGCTGACCACCGAAGGCGGCCTTGATGTCGATGGCCAGGAGACCCGGGTAGCCCGGGCTTGCGAGCGGCTGGGCCGGATCGGTGCCGAGGTTTCCCTGTTCATTGATCCGGATCCGGTCCAGATTGACGCTGCGGTACGCTGCGGTGCGCCGGTCGTGGAACTACATACCGGGGAGTACGCCGAGGCAAAAACCGCCGCGGAGGAAGACGAGGCTTTCGGGATTATCGCCAATGCCGTGGCCTATGCCCGTAAAAAGGGCCTGATCGTGAACGCCGGCCACGGTCTTCATTATCACAATACCGAACGGGTGGCAGCCATTTCCGGTATCAACGAGCTCAACATCGGCCACGCCATTATTGCCAGGGCATTGTTCACCGGCCTGAAGGACGCGGTGGCCAATATGAAGGCCATTATTGAGCGGGCCGGCCGGCGCGGCTGAGATCTCCCGTCAGGGGGCGGTCCCGGTCTGGTAGCCATCCTGCCTGAAAAGCTGTTGCCAGTCGGTCTGATCGCTCCATGCCTGCAGCCGCTCAATGGCATTCAGTAGTTGTTCCAGATAGGCGCCGGTATCCGGCGTCGAGCATTTGAGAGCCGTTTCCAGCTGGTTGGCAGCGGCCCTCAACTCCGGAACCCCGCAGTAGCGGGTAGCGCCATGGAGCTTGTGGACGCAATCCAGCAAGCTCTCCATCTCTTCCTTTTTCCAGAACTCCCTGATTTTCCGGCTGTCCGTGGGGAGCTGCTCAATCAGCATGCTGAACAGTTCCTCCGCAAGGTCCGGCTTGCCGGCGGCCAGCTGGATGCTTTCCGTGACGCTCACGCAATCCTGCTGCATCTTGCGGGATGAAGGCCGCAAGGCCTGGCGGGTGTCCCGGACCTCGGGGATATGGGGTGCCTCACCATCGTGCCGGCAGTCAAAGCCGGTGTAGTCCCGAATGATCGCGGTAAGTTCGGTGCTGCTGATGGGCTTGGCCATATAGCCGTCAAAACCTTGCCGGGCGAGAGCCTCCTGTTCATCGGCGAGGGCATGGGCCGTCAGCGCAATGATCGGGGTCCGGTGGGTGTTGGTGTCCAGTTCCCGGATCCGGGCAGTGGTTTCAACGCCATCCATGCCGGGCATTTGCAGGTCCATGAACACCAGGTCGAACGGCTTCTGTCGAACCTTGCTCAGGGCTTCGAAGCCGTTGGACGCCGACTCAGCCTCCAGGTGGCAATCATTGAGCAAGGCCATGACCAGCTTCAGGTTGGCCTCGTTGTCGTCAACGGCGAGCACCCTGGGGGTGTTGTTCCTGACTTGTCGCCCTGTCTCCAGGGAATAGTTGGTCAGTGATCCACTGCCGGCATTGATGCCATGAACGAGCATCAATAATTCGTCATACAAGGCGTTGCGGCAAACCGGCTTGGTCAGATGGCCGCTGGCGATGCCGGACAGCCCGGCATCGTGGGTTTCCAGGGTGGGCGTGAGCAGCAGTGTCCTGCAATCGCGCTCGACTTCCAGGTTTTGCAACAGGGTCCGGTACTGGTTGGAGTTGAGCAGGTGACGGGTGATGCCGATGATCGCAACGGCATAGCCGGCCTGCCCCTTCTGCGCTTCCTCGATCTGCTCCTGCATTGCCCCTGCCGAGGCAACGCGGTCCACGACAACGCCCCAGTCCCGCAGCATGTGTTCCACTGCCAACCCGGTGGTTTTCTGATGCTCGAGGTAGATGACCTTCTCGCCCCGGAGCGCGTCCCGCGGAATAACGCTCTCGCCGGTAGCGGACAGCTCGGTGTTGAGGGTGAACCAGAACGTGGACCCTTTGCCCAACTCACTCTCCAGCCCGATCTGGCCGCCCATTTCCTCCACCAGGCGTTTCGAAATGGCCAGTCCAAGCCCGGTGCCGCCATATTGCCGTGCGGTAGAGGCGTCCGCCTGGCTGAACGCATTGAACAGGGACTGTTGTTGGGCGCGGGAGAGTCCGACGCCGGAATCCGTGATGCTGATCTTGATGCTGACACGGTTGTTTTCCTGGTCTTCATCTTCCAGGCTGGCCCTCAGCACCACTTCGCCGGTCTGCGTGAACTTGATGGCGTTGTTCACGAGGTTGGTGATGATCTGCTTGACCCGCAGCGGGTCACCCATGACATTATCCGGCACATCGTTATAGACCAGCGGGGCCAGATCCAGGTTCTTGCTGTGGGCTGCCGGCGCAAGCATGACCATGACTTCCTCGATGATGTCCCGGAGCTGGAAGGGCACCCGGTCCAGGATCAGTTTGCCCGCCTCGATCTTGGAGAAGTCCAGGATGTCATTGATGATCGTCAGCAGGATCTCCGAGGATTTCCGGATGGTATTGAGGTGATCCCGTTGCTGCCGGGGGAGGGGGCTCTTCAGCAGCAGTTCGGTGAAGCCGATGATGCCGTTGAGCGGGGTCCGGATCTCGTGGGACATGTTGGCCAGGAATTCGGATTTGATCCGGCTGGCTTCCAGCGCTTCCTTGCGGGCGAAGTCCAGTTCGATATTCTGGATCTCGATGGTTTCGAGGGTCTCCCGGAGATCTTCGGTTGCCTGGTCGATATTCTGCTGCATCTCGGCCTGGGCCTTGCTCAGCTCTTCGGCCATGTCATTGAGGCCCGATTCCAGCTGTTCGAATTCCGGACCCGCACCGGTATGAACGCGGGTATCGAGCTTGCCTTCCTTGAGCTTTGCCACCGCCTCATTCAGTTCAAACACGGGTCCGGTAAAGGCGCGACTGAGGCGCATGGCAATGGCGAGACTCAAGAGCACGCCACCGAGCACCAGCAGCAGGGAAAGGAGCATGGCCTTGTAGGTTTCTTTGTCGGTGCGGACGTGGGACATCTCCACCGAAACCCAGCCGAGAGGTTTGTTCAGCGCGCCCATGGACTGGCGGGCGTCCGGATCCAGCATCGTCTCGATCATGAGGTCCTGAAGGTGCACCGGGGTCACGAAGCGCGTGCTGTTTTCGCTGGTCATGCGGATGGCATGATCCGGCGGGAGCGTTCCGGAAATGGCGGCCTCGGAGCTCCCCGGGCCGGTATGAAGCAGGCGGCGACCGTCGCTGCCGTAGAAGGTGATCGAACGGACGTCCTGTTCTTCCAGCAGGGAATTGGAAAGCGTGCTCAGCAGGCTGCGATTGGCGGTAAACAGGCCATACTCGGAACCGGCGGCCAGTTGCCGTGACAGTGATTCCCCGCGATCGCCCAGCAGGCTCTCGATATTCTTAACCCAGCTGTAGGTGAAGAACATCCCCAGTATCAGGGTGGTCAGCAGGGTGGGGACCAGAGTCACCACCAGAACTTTCTTGCGAATGCCCCAGCGCCGCATAGGATTTTCCTGAAAATTGCCTGGCTACGGGAATAAACCCGGAGTCACTTCCCTGTCAGAATAGATGATCCGGCCGGAACTGACTGTGGTATCTGTCCCGGACCGGATAGAAAATCACAGGTTATAGCCACCGGTCATGGATATAGCGAGAAGCTGTATTGGGATGCCGGGGTCATAACGCGTATGATTCGGAGCCAAAAGTGTACCACAGGGTTTTATTATGAATTTCCCCACCATTGAAGATTATGTTGGTCATACCCCGTTGGTTCGCCTGCAGCGCCTGCCGGGCGATACCAGCAACGTCATCCTGGCGAAGCTTGAGGGCAACAACCCGGCCGGTTCGGTGAAGGACCGTCCGGCACTGAGCATGATCCAGGAGGCCGAGCGCCGTGGTGAGATCAAGCCCGGGGATACACTGATCGAAGCCACCAGTGGCAACACCGGAATTGCCCTGGCCATGGCCGCGGCCATCAAGGGCTACCGTATGGTACTGATCATGCCCGCCAACATGAGTGAAGAGCGTCGGGCCTCGATGCGCGCCTACGGTG
Organism: Marinobacter sp. C7; assembly: GCF_022343555.1. Lineage (GTDB taxonomy): Bacteria > Pseudomonadota > Gammaproteobacteria > Pseudomonadales > Oleiphilaceae > Marinobacter. Next base: position 218,734 of record NZ_JAKQZH010000003.1, read on the forward strand.
CCGAGATCATTACCGTCAGCAAGGAAGAGGGCATGGAGGCGGCGCGCGACCTGGCCCTCGCGATGGAGTCGGAAGGCAAGGGCAAGGTGCTGGACCAGTTCAGCAACCCCGACAACCCGCTGGCCCATTACCGCACCACCGGGCCCGAGATCTGGGAGCAGACCGGCGGGCGCGTCACCCACTTTGTCAGTTCCATGGGCACGACCGGCACGATCATGGGCGTGTCCCGTTATCTGAAGGAGCGCAATCCCGATATCCGCATCATCGGTCTGCAGCCGAAAGAGGGCGCTTCGATTCCGGGTATCCGTCGCTGGCCCGAGGAATACCTGCCGAAGATCTACGATGCCACCCGCGTGGACCAGGTTCTCGATATCGGCCAGGAAGAGGCCGAGGACACCATGCGTGCCCTGGCAGCCCGGGAAGGTATTTTCTGTGGTGTCTCCTCCGGCGGTTCCATCGCAGCCGCCCTCAAATTGTCAGAGCAGGTTGAAAATGCCGTGATCGTGGCCATTATCTGTGATCGCGGCGATCGTTACCTGTCGACAGGCGTCTTTCCCGGCGCCTGAACCAGCCAGCAAGAGATTTCAGTATGAGTAGAAGACGCAGGAAGGTCCTGCCCAAGGAACCTGTGCGCTGTGTGATTGAGTCCCTGAGCCATGATGGCCGGGGCATTGCCCGCAATGACGGCAAGACCCAGTTCGTGGATGGCGCCCTGCCCGGCGAGACCGTGATGGCGAAGGTCGTCTCCACCCGCAGCAAATTCGACGAACTGCGCGCCCTGGAGGTGCTGGAGCCCTCGGCCGAGCGTCAGGAGACTCCCTGTGAATTTGCCGACCTGTGCGGTGGTTGCAGCCTGCAGCATATGAGCAGCGATGCCCAGATCCGGTTCAAGGAAGATACCCTGCGCCAGCATTTTGCCCATTTCGGGGGCATAGAACCGGAGGAATGGGTGGCGCCGATGCGTTCCGACGCCAGCCTTGGATATCGGCGCAAGGCCCGACTGGGTGTCCGTTTCGTCAAGGCCCGGGAGTCCGTGCTGGTGGGATTCCGGGAGAAGCGCAACAGTTTCCTGACCGATATCGACCGTTGTGTGGTTATGGACCCGCGCATCGGGGAACGGATCATGCCGCTGCGCGAACTGTTGCACAGCATGGACGCCTTTGACCGGATTGCCCAGGTCGAGGTGGCGTGCGGTGACGATACGGCAGCCATGGTATTCCGCAACATGGATGACCTCAGTGCCGGCGATCGGGAAAAACTGATCGGGTTCGGTCAGGCCCATGACTTGCATATTTACCTGCAGCCCAAAGGGCCCGACACGGTACACCGGATATGGCCAGAATCAACGGGCCGGGCCGATGAGCGGCTGAGCTATCGCCTGGACGAGTTTGGCCTGACCATGGAATTTCATCCCATGGACTTTACCCAGGTCAATGCAGGCATCAATCGAAGCATGGTACACCGTGCCGTGGAGTGGCTGGATGTCCAGCCGGATGAACGGGTACTTGATCTGTTCTGCGGGCTGGGTAATTTCACCCTGCCGCTGGCCCGACGTGGTGGCCAGGTGGTAGGTGTCGAGGGTGACGAGGCCATGGTCGTGAGAGGGCGGGAGAATGCCGAACGCAATGGCCTGGAGAATGTGGCCTTTCACGGTGCCGATTTGCACGGTGATTTTACCGGCCAGCCCTGGGCCAAAGAGGGCTTTGACAAGATTCTGATTGATCCGCCCCGCTCCGGCGCGGAGGACATCTGCAAGTATCTGACGGCTTTCGGAGCCGATCGGATTGTCTATGTCTCCTGCAATCCGGCGACTCTGGCCCGGGATTCGGGCGTCCTGGTGCGTAACGGCTACCGGCTGGTGCGCGCCGGTGTGATGGACATGTTTCCGCACACCACCCACGTGGAGTCGATCGCCCTGTTCGAGCGTGCAGAGCGCTGAACAGGATTGAGCGCGGTCAGGGATGACGGCGACAACGAACAGGAATAACAAGACCGATATGGTAAAAGTTCGCGAAGATTATGCCGTGACCGGCGATGGCGAAGTGGACATCGAGAGATGCGTCAGCCACATCGCCTCGCAGACCAATCTCGACGATATTGACCAGTTCCGCCGGGCCTGTGAAAAGGCGGCGGAAATCGACCTGCAGGCGTTCCGGGAAGACCGGCTGTGGGCGCCGGGGTCCAGCAGCTTCCGGATCGGGCTGGAGATGGCCCAGGTGCTTGCAGAGCTGCATCTGGACCAGGCCAGTCTGGTTGCCGCCATTCTCTATCGGGCGGTGCGCGAGGAGCGGGTTCCCCTGGAGGAAATCCGCAAGGAGTTCGGCGATGAAGTCGCCGGGCTGATCAACGGTGTCCAGCAGATGGCCGCCATTTCCTCCATCCACCACCCGCTCAAGGGCAATGTGCTGGGGCAGAGTGAAGGCCAGCTGGATAACGTGCGCAAGATGCTGGTCACCATGATTGACGATGTCCGGGTTGCCCTGATCAAGCTGGCGGAACGTACCTGTGCCATCCGGGCGGTCAAGAACGCGCCGGAAGAGAAACGCATGCGCGTTGCCCGGGAGGTCTTCGATATCTACGCGCCCCTGGCTCACCGGCTGGGTATCGGTCACATCAAATGGGAGCTGGAGGACCTTTCCTTCCGCTACCTGCATGAATCCGCCTATAAAAAGATTGCCAAGCTTCTCGACGAAAAGCGCCTCGATCGTGAGGGGTACATCCGCCGGGTGATCGACACTCTGAACAAGGAACTCCGGGCCTCTGGCATCGAAGGCGAGCTTTCGGGCCGGGCCAAGCATATCTACAGTATCTGGCGGAAAATGCGCCGCAAGGGCATCGACTTTTCCCAGGTGTATGACGTGCGGGCTGTGCGCATCCTGGTGCCCGAAGTCCGGGATTGCTATGCCGCGCTGGGTATTGTGCATTCCCTCTGGCGCCATATTCCCAACGAATTCGACGACTACATCGCCAACCCGAAGGAAAATGGCTACCAGTCGCTCCATACCGCGGTGATCGGGCCCGAGGGCAAGGTCATGGAAGTGCAGATCCGGACCCACAAGATGCATCAGGAGGCCGAACTGGGGGTGTGTGCCCACTGGCTGTACAAGGGGACCGACAAGCACAACAAGTCTGCGGGGTATGATGCCAAGATCAACTGGCTGCGCCAGGTCCTGGAGTGGCAGGAAGAGCTGGGGGATCTGTCGGGCCTGGCCGATCACCTGAAGTCCGACGTGGCTTCGGACCGGGTCTATGTCTTTACTCCGGAAGGCCATGTGGTGGATCTGCCCCAGGGCTCAACGCCGGTGGACTTTGCCTACCGGGTACACACCGAAATCGGCCATGCCTGCCGGGGGGCCAGGGTCAACAGCCGGATCGTACCGCTGACCTATCCGCTGAAGACCGGCGATCAGGTGTTCATCCTGACCTCCAACAATCCGACACCGAGCCGCGACTGGCTGAACCCGAGCCTGGGCTATATCCAGACGTCCCGGGCCCGGGCCAAGGTAACCCACTGGTTCAAGCAACAGGACCGCGACCGCAATATCGTCGATGGCCGGGCCATTCTCGAGGACGAGTTCAAGCGGTTGTCGCTGTACGACGTGGATCTTGAGGAACTCGCCCGGAAAGTGAACTGCCACAGCTCTGCCGATATGTTTGCGGCGATCGGAGCCGGAGATCTGCGCCCGACCCACGTGGCTAACGTGGCCCAGCAGATGCTGGAGCCCAGGTCTGAACAGCTGGACCTGAAACTGACCACCCAGCGCAAGAAACCCTACGACACCGAGTCGGATATCCAGATTCTCGGTGTGGGCAAGCTGAAGACACAGGTGGCGAGATGCTGCAAGCCTTTACCCGGAGATGCCATCGGTGGCTATATCACCGTGGGTAGGGGCGTGACCGTCCATCGCCTGGACTGCCTGACTTTCCTGAGCCTTCGGGAATTCGAGCCGAACCGGATCATCGAAGTGAACTGGGGTGGCAAACCGGCGGCAGTCTATCCGGTGGATATCGAGATCGAGGCCTACGATCGTTCCGGGTTGCTTCGGGATATCACCCAGGTGCTGTCTGCCTCAAAAAGCGATGTGCTGGCATTGAACACGCTGACGAACAAGGATGAGAACACTGCGACCATGACCGTCACCGTGGAAATTTCCAGTCTTGAGCAGCTGGCACGGCTGCTGGCGCAGATCCGTAATCTGCCAAACATCATTGACGTGAGGCGCAAGCGCGGATGAGTTACAGCATCGATGATCTCAAGACCCTGATGGCCCGTTTACGGGACCCGGAAACCGGCTGCCCGTGGGATACGAAACAGACCTACGGCACCATTGTGCCGCACACCATCGAAGAGGCCTACGAGGTGGCGGATGCCATCGAGCGAGGGGACTATCGTCACCTGAAAGACGAGCTGGGCGACCTGCTGTTTCAGGTCATCTTTTATGCCCAGATCGGTCGTGAGGATGGTCATTTCGATTTTGATGGCGTTGTCGATCACCTGGTGCGCAAGCTGGTGCGGCGTCACCCCCACGTTTTTCCCGAGGGCACCCTGGAAAGCCGCATTGACCCCGACAACCGGCCCGATGAGGCCTGGATCAAGGAAAGCTGGGAGCGCATCAAGGCTGAAGAGCGGGCTGACAAGCCCGAGGCCGCGGGGCCGGCCAGCCGTCTGGAGGGTATTGCCCGAACCCTGCCTGCCATGGCCCGGGCGGAGAAACTCCAGCGTCGGGCGGCCCGCCACGGCTTCGACTGGCCGGATATCTCACCGGTGTTCGACAAACTCCATGAGGAAATCGACGAACTCAAGGAGGCCTGGCAGGCGGCTGAGAGTGGCACGGGCGCCCGTGATGCCGTCGAGGATGAACTCGGTGATCTGTTGTTTGTCTGTGTCAACCTGGCACGGTTCATGAAAGTGAATCCTGAGCAGGCCCTGAAACGCACCAACCACAAATTCGAGGCCCGGTTCCGGGCGATCGAGGAGGTGCTGGCGCGGGAGGGGCGTGACATGGACGAGGAGTCCCTCGAGGCGCTGGATGCCATCTGGCAGGCGGTCAAGGGTGTCGAGAAGGACCGCTCCGGGAACTGAGAACCCGTGTTCGGTAAGTACAATCCGTTACCAATTCGGTGGTTCCCAAACAGGAGGCTTCGTCTACACTTCCGGTATCGGACGCACGCTTTCAGTGCGCCGGATGCTATCAATAAGATGCAGGAGTGCAGGCACCATGAAAATCAAAGATCTGGTCAACTACTGGGACAAGCACGCACGGGGACGGCTGACCCGAGACGCCTACTTCATGGCGTTGTCTGACCAGCATCACAAGCGACTTGAGAAGCTTGCGGCGCTCTACCCGATGAAGTCTCCTCAAGACCTGATGCGGGATCTGATTTCCGCGGCCCTGGATGAGCTGGAAACCAGCTTTCCTTACGTGCAGGGTACCCGGGTGGTTGCTTACGACGAGGATGGTTTCGAGATCTACGAGGATCAGGGACTGACTCCGAAATTTGTCAGCCTGAGCCAGAAGCACATCCAGCGCCTCAAGGCCCGACAGCTGGAATCCGTGGCCTGACCACCGGAAGATTGCCAGCCTGACTTACCCTGCCGGAGTGGTGGAAGCCACCACTCCGGCACGATGCCCCGCCCCTGTTTACTTGTCCTTGCTTTCCAGCTTGTCCTTGATCGGGCTCTGACGCACCAGATCGTCCAGGGCGGCACCGATCATGTCGTTCAGAATGTCCGACTCGGTGCGGTCCGGGTACAGCTCTGCCAGGGCGGCAATCCTGGCAGCATCCTCCAGCGGCAGGCGGAGGTTGTAGTCGTGGGTGCGTTCCACGGGCTCTTTGTCTTTCTCCCAGTGCTTGGGAAGATCAGTCACTTTCATGAATACTCCTTGCGACCACAAGCGGTTGCGCCAATAGACTTTCTCGGCTGATTCTTAGTATCGTAAGTTTACTTCGCCTCCGTCAATTCAAAAGGACGTCAATGTGACTGAGCTACACCCGGATCTGCGCGAAAACGTACGAATGCTGGGCGAACTGCTGGGCCAGAGTATCCAGCGTTTCCCCGGCCAGGAGTGTTACGACCTGATCGAGGAAATCCGTGCGGCCGCGAAGGCGGACCGCCGGCAGGAGAGCGGCTCCGGCCAGCGGCTGGTGAGCCTGCTCAGAAAGCTCAGCGACGATGAGTTGCTGCCGGTTACAAGAGCCTTCAACCAGTTTCTCAACCTGGCCAACCTCGCTGAGCAGTATCATGGTATCCGCCGCAAACGCGGACACCAGTCCGATCTGATGGTGGAGTCCCTCGGCGAAGTGTTTGACCGGCTCAAGGGCGGAGGTGTGTCCACGGACGAGCTGCATCGCCGGGTTGCCGATCTGCGCATTGAATTCGTGCTGACCGCCCATCCCACAGAGGTGGCCCGTCGAACCCTGATCATGAAATACGACGAGATGTCCGAGTGCCTGTCTCAGCTCGACCATGAGGATCTCATGCCGGCTGAGCGGGACGAGATCATCGCGCGACTGTCCCGTTTGATTGCCGAGGCCTGGCACACGGACGAGATCCGCCATGAGCGTCCGACAGCGGTGGACGAGGCCAAGTGGGGGTTTGCCGTCATCGAGAACAGTCTCTGGCAGGCCCTGCCTGATTTTCTGCGAAGTCTTGATACGTCTCTGTCGGATGCCACCGGCAAGGGCTTGCCACTGAACGTCTCGCCTATCCGGATCGCCTCCTGGATGGGCGGTGACCGGGACGGTAATCCGAACGTCACCCATGAGGTGACCCGAACCGTCTTCCTGCTCGGACGATGGATGGCGGCGGATCTGTTCCTCCGGGATATCCAGTCGCTGCGCGCCGAGCTTTCCATGTGGCAGGCCAGCGATGAACTGAAGGCGAGAGTAGGGGATGCCCGGGAACCGTATCGCCAGGTGCTGGCTGAACTCCGGGAACGACTGGTCAAAACCCGGGACTGGGCCGAGGCCAGGGTTCACGGGCAGCCGGCGGATTCTGAGGGTATCCTGTTCGAGAATGAAGACCTCACGGGCCCTCTGGAACTCTGCTATCGCTCCCTGATGGAATGCGGTCTGGAGACCATCGCCAACGGGCCCTTGCTGGATACCATTCGGCGCGCCCACACCTTCGGCCTGCCGCTGATCCGCCTCGATATCCGCCAGGAGGCTTCCCGGCACGCCGAGGCGGTGGCGGAAATGGTCGGCTATCTCGGGCTGGGCGACTACGCCAGCTGGACCGAGGACCAGCGCCAGGCCTTTCTGGTCAGGGAGCTGCAGGGCCGTCGGCCGCTGGTGCCTCGCAACTGGGAGCCTTCCGACAATGTCCGGGAAGTGCTGGCGACCTGTGAAGTGGTCGCGGCGCAGACTCCCGAGGCCCTCGGTTCCTACGTCATCTCCATGGCCAGCAAGCCGTCGGATGTCCTGAGTGTGATCCTGCTGTTACGGGAAGCCGGCATGAAGTTCCCGATGCGGGTGGTGCCGCTGTTCGAGACCCTGGACGACCTTCGTGGCGCCCCGGATGCCATGGCGGCGCTGTATGAGGTGGAGTGGTACCGTGAGTATTGCCAGGGTCGCCAGGAAGTGATGATCGGCTATTCCGACTCGTCCAAGGATGCCGGCCAGCTCATGGCGGCCTGGGCGCAGTACCAGGCCCAGGAGAAGCTCACCCAGGTGGCCAGCCAGTATGGTGTTCACCTGACCCTGTTCCACGGTCGTGGTGGCACGGTCGGCCGGGGCGGCGGTCCCGCCAACCGGGCGATATTGTCGCAGCCGCCGGGTTCTGTGAACGGGAGTTTCCGGATCACCGAGCAGGGCGAGATGATTCGCTTCAAGTTTGGCCTGCCACACCTGGCGGTCCAGAGCCTGACTCTGTACAGCACGGCGGTGATCGAGGCGACCCTGGCGCCACCACCCGAGCCCGAGGGCAGCTGGCGACAAACCATGGACTGGTTGACCGAACGGTCGCTGAAAGCCTATCGGGAAGTGGTCCGCGAGAATCCGGACTTTGTCCCGTACTTCCGTCAGGTGACGCCTGAGCAGGCGCTTGGCAAACTCGCCCTTGGTAGCCGCCCGGCCCGGCGCAAGCCCTCTGGCGGGGTGGAAAGCCTGCGGGCCATTCCGTGGATCTTTGCCTGGACCCAGATGCGCTTGATGCTGCCAAGCTGGTTGGGCAGTGATGTGGCGCTGGAGGAGGCGGCCCGGGAAAACCGGCTGCCGGAGCTCCGGGAAATGATGCAGGGTTGGCCGTTTTTCCGAACGTACGTGGATATGCTCGAGATGGTGCTGGCAAAGGCCGATCTGCGGATTGCCAGCTATTATGAAGAGACCCTGATCGAGGACCGCAAGTTGCAGGTGCTCGGTAAGGGCCTGCGTGAACGCCTTGCCGGCTGTATTCGCCGTGTACTGGAACTGAAGGAGCAGCAGGAACTGCTGGAGCAGGAACCGGTCTTTGCGCATTCCATGAGAGTGCGTAATCCATACACGGATCCGTTGCATTACCTCCAGGCCGAGCTCCTCAGGCGAGACCGGGAGAGTGAAGGCAAGGGCGAAGTTCCGGAGATGGTGGAACGGGCCCTGAAGGTCACCATGGCGGGTATCTCGGCCGGTATGCGTAACACGGGCTGACCTGGCGCCAGCTGACTGTCAGACACAGATAAAGGAGTACCGGGTGTGGCGCTTGCTGCCAAGCTGGAGCACTATCTGACCGAAAAGGGGCTGGCCTATCGGGAGTTGGCCATCGAGCCAGTTCCAAACCTGGATGCGGCGGTGATCGCATCGGGCAGGTCACAACACGATTTTGTCCGGGCTACGCTGTTGCTCGACATTGACGGTGTCGTCATGGCAGTTCACCGCTTTGACAGCACGCTGGACCTGCCGGCGGTACAGCAGCTGACCGGGCGCCGGCTTCAGCCGCTGACTGCGCGACAGAGCCAACGGATTTTCGAGGACTGTGAACCGGGATTCGTGCCGCCGGTCGGGTGTGCCTACCGTGTGCCGGTGCTGGTGGATGAGGATGTCATGGATGCGGAATCGGTCCTGCTGTCCGGCGGTCGAAGCGATGCGCTGATCGAACTCGACAGGGAAACCCTGAAAGTCCTGCTGGCAGACGCATTTCGGGCCCGCCTGGTGATCCATGGCCAGGGTGGTGGTGACCGTGGGGCGCTGACACTGGATGAAGTTGCCTCCAAGTTGCGGGAAATCTACAGGTTGCCGCCGATGCCCGCACTGGCGCCCCAGATTCTCGGCATGGCAGCCACTGGCGGGGCAGTCGCCGAGGACCTCGCCGACGTCATCGAACTGGACCCCAGTCTGACGGCTCAGGTCCTGCGTTATGCTCGATCCGGGCTGTTCGAGACCTCCGGTCAGGTAGAAACGGTGCGTCAGGCCGTGACCGGTGTTCTTGGTATCGAACGGGTGTCCCACATTGTCCAGGGCAGCGCCCTGGTCGGCGGTTTCGGAATTCCGCGCGAGGGTATCCTGGGCATGCAGGCGTTCTGGTCTCACGCGCTCTACTGTGCCTTCCTGTGTCAACGGATCGCGCCCCGATGTGGGGCAGACCGGGACATGGCCTACCTGTGCGGGTTGCTGCACAATTTCGGCCTGCCGTTGCTGGGGTATCTGTTCCCGTCGGAATTCGAGGAACTCAGTCGGCTTCGGGAAAGCAATCCGGAAGCCAGCATGCAGTCCCTGGAGCAGCAGGTATTCGGTCACGGCGGCGATGAGGGCATGCTGGCGGTGGGCCATGGCGCCGTCGGTAGCCTTTTGCATCGGTTCTGGCAGCTGCCCGAGCCGGTTATCAAGGCGGCCGGCATGCATCAGCATCAGGGCTATACCGGTGAACATGAGACCTACGTGTTGATGGTGCAGCTGGCGAACGGATTGCTGAAAGCCAGGGGCATAGGGGATGAGTTCAACGAGGATAACGTCCCGGTTCTGCTCGGCTCCCTTGGCCTCAGGCAGGATGCGGTGGAAGACTTCGAGAAGGATATCGACAGCCTGTCCCCCGACCTTGACGCACTGACCTCTTCCCGCCCATCCTGAACGCCCCGCCGACCCATTCAGGAGTCCTGTAGTGCTGCTTTTCAGTGCATGATACTGAGGTCGACTTTCTATGGGCAGGCTGACTTCGTATAATGCGCCTTCGCCGTTCCGGGCTGACATTTGTCCCGCCGAGAGAGGTTGTCGCAAAGGCAGGCGTTTTTGCCACAGCTTTTCAAACGATAATGACTAAAACGGGAGCACAGCGTTATGCGAATCATCATGTTAGGCGCGCCAGGCGCAGGTAAGGGGACTCAGGCACAGTTCATCACTGAGCGCTTCGACATTCCCCAGATTTCCACCGGCGACATGCTGCGGGCTGCGGTCAAGTCCGGTTCCGAGCTGGGAAACCAGGTCAAGGAAGTCATGGCCTCCGGCGGTCTGGTGTCTGACGACATCATCATTGCCCTGATTGAAGAGCGTATCCAGCAGCCGGACTGCAAGAACGGCTTCCTGCTGGACGGCTTCCCGCGCACCATTCCCCAGGCAGAAGCACTCAAGGATCAGGGCATTGCCATCGACTACGTGGTCGAGATTGCCGTCGATGACGAGGAAATCGTCAGTCGCCTGTCCGGCCGTCGCGTTCATGAGGGCAGTGGCCGGATCTATCACGTGAAATACGATCCGCCCAAAGTCGAAGGCAAGGACGACGAAACCGGTGAGCCGCTGGTTCAGCGTGAGGATGACAAGGAAGAAACGGTTCGCAAGCGCCTGAAAATCTACCACGAGCAGACTGCTCCGCTGATTGGCTTCTACCAGGACTGGGCCGAGAAGGATTCTTCCGCTGCACCCAAGTACGTGCGCGTGGAAGGCGTTGGTAGCCTGGACAGCATCCGCGACCAGATCCTGTCCAAGCTCCAGTAATCAACCATTGACGTCGAGGCATTCACTGCCGTGAAACTGCTGGCACTGGATACGTCATCAGAGGGCTGCTCCGCAGCCCTTCTGGTTGATGGCGAGATAACCGAGCGATTCGAGGTCGCGCCCCGGGGCCATACCCGGCTGCTGATGCCCATGGTGCGGGAACTGCTGGCGGAGAAGGAATTGGTGCCCGCGGACCTGGATGCCCTTGCGTTTGCCTGCGGCCCCGGCTCCTTCACCGGCTTGCGGATAGCGACCGGCGTGGTGCAGGGACTGGCCTGGGGTCTGGACCTGCCCGTGGTGCCGGTTTCTTCCCTTGCCGCGGTCGCCCTCGGGGCGATGCAATCCCTCGACATCTCCGAGGGCGATGCCGTGGCCGTCGCTTTCGATGCCCGCATGGGCGAAGTCTACTGGGGCTGTTATCGCCGCAACGGCGGCCGGCCCGAACTGCTCGGCGAGGAACGCGTTTGTCCGCCTGCTGCGGTAAGCCTGTCCGGAAAGGCCGAACACTGGTACGGCGCGGGTCCCGGCTGGCAATTCCGGAACCAGATGCCGGCAGAGGTTTCCGGCCCGATGGTCTCTGTCGTGCCGGACCTGTTGTTACGGGCCAGCTGGGTGGCGCGTCTGGCGGAAAAACCGGCCGCAGAGGGTCGGACCGTTCCGGCGGAACAGGCGCAACCCGTCTATATCCGTGATGAGGTGGCCTGGAAAAAGCTGCCTGGCCGCGAGTGAGCCGTGGCGACTCCCCGTCCTGACCTTTCCTCCCCGTCCCTCGCTATTGCCCGTAGCCCCCTGGGGGATCACGCCCGGGCTGAGGAGCTCAGCGAACGCCTGGGGCTTCCCTATCTCGGGGTGGTTCGTCCCCGAGACATCGCCGAGGTGCCGGTACTTCTGTTCCTGGATGAGCAGGGGCTCTGTCTGCAGCTGACGGGGAAGGGCGCCCCCGGTCCGGTCCGGGTCGAGTTTGTTTCCGGCAAGATGGGCTACCGGCGTGAGCACGGAGGCGGTGCCGGCCAGCTGGTTGCCCGTGCCGTGGGCTTGCAGAAAACGAAGGCCAGGCTTCACGTGCTGGATGCGACCGCGGGCCTCGGCCAGGATGCCTTTGTTCTCGCCAGCCTCGGGTGCGAAGTGACCCTGTTCGAACGCAATCCTGTCATCCATGCTCTACTGGAGGACGGCCTGGCCCGTGCTGCGCTCAACGTCGACTGCGCACCGATCGTTGCCAGGATGACCCTGGCAGCCGGCAGCAGCATAGACTGGTTGCGGCAGGCTGACAGTGGGGCGGCAGATGTGGTCTACCTGGACCCCATGTTCCCGCACCGGGACAAGTCGGCCCGGGTAAAGAAAGAAATGGAAGTGTTCCGGCAGATCGTGGGCGATGACGAGGATGCCTCTGAACTGCTTGCCGCTGCCCTGAAAGTGGCGACTTACCGGGTAGTGGTCAAACGCCCCCGTAAGGCTCCCACCATCGAAGGCCCCGAGCCCAGCACCCGGGTCGAGGGCAAGAGCAGTCGTTACGACATCTACGCTCTCAAGGCGCTGCCAGCGGCCTGAACCATCAGGCGCCAAGCATGGTGACCTGCTGGATGGCCTGGCGTTTCTCCACGCTCAGTACCAGTCGGGCATCCTCCGCGACTTCCTCCAGACCTTCGCCGTAGTTGATCAGGCCGTTGTCATCGGTGGTGATGACGCCGTTCTCCTGCATATTGGCTATGAAGTTTCTGAACAGGGTCTTATCGAAGAATTCCGGTGCGTTCAGACCGAACAGGATCGACATCCGCTCGGCCAGCAGTGTGCTCTGTTCTTCCAGTTCAGCGGCGCTGATCGTGCCTGAGCCATATTTTCTCAGGATGCCCAGGGCGATGTGGTATCGCTCCAGGGTCTGGATAATGAACCGGGACAGGACCCGCAGCCGGAGCATGGCGTCAGTGCCTTCCTCCGGGCGGCCAATTCGATCGTCTTCCAGGGCTTCCAGCAGCCCTTGCTCCACCAGGATATCAATCCAGTGATTGATGACCCCTTCCACCTCGTCTGCAGAGTATTTCAGGAACAGTTCGGACTGCAGGTAGGGGTAGGCCACGGTCGCCAGGAACACGATCTTGTCCCGACGCAGGGAATCCTTGTTCTCGAACAGGCTAGCAACCAGCGAGGGCAGGGCAAACAGGTGCTGGATGTTGTTGCGGTAGTAGGTCATCAGAATGGCATTGCTGCCCTCGAGGGCAATAATGTCACCCAGTTTTTGCGGCTGGCGGGTGACCAGCCCCATGTCCTCGCAGTAGGCCACCCAGTCCTTGCCTGATCCTTCCGGCAGGGTGACGGTGTCAGCATAGGGAAAGGCCTTGAGCAGGCCGGCATACTGATCCATCAGGCGGATCAGCTGGCCTTCGTCCATCGCCAGCCGATCGGTTCCCAGCAGTACCGTGGCGGTCATGCCGATCGGATTGACCGCGACCGAGGCATTGATGTTGGAAGCCACACGGAGCGAGAGCTGGTCAACGGCCTGGCTCAGCCAGGCTGGCCGGTACTCGGCGTCATAGGCTTCCTGGCGCCAGCTTTCATGCACATTGTCGAGAACATCGGCCAACGGAATGGCATCCCCGAAATTCACGGCCACCCGGCCGAAGGAGTTGGTGAGTTTGCGGACGGTTTTGGCCAGCCCGAACACGCTCTCTTTCTGTTTTTTCTTGCCGCGCAACTCGCCCAGATAGGAGCGGCCTTCCATGACTTTTTCATAGCCGATGTAGACCGGTACGAAGACGATGGGTTTACGGTGATCCCGCAGGAAGCTGCGCACGGTCATCGACAGCATGCCCGGACGCGGCGGCAGCATGCGTCCGGTACGACTGCGACCACCTTCCACGAAATACTCCACCGAGTAACCCCGGGAAAACATCACGTGCATGTATTCGTTGAACACGGTGGCATACAACGGGTTGTCCCGGAATGAGCGGCGCATGAAGAAGGCGCCGCCCCGCCGCAGAATCGGCCCGACAATGGGCATGTTCAGATTGATGCCGGCAGCGATATGCGGGGGCATCAGGCCGTTCTTGTAGAGCACATAGGACAACAGCAGGTAATCAATGTGGGACCGGTGACAGGGGACGTAGACCACGGCGTTGTCCTGGGCAACCTCCTTGGCCACCTCGATGTTGTTCACGGCAATGCCGTTGTAGATCCGGTTCCAGAGCCAGGACAGGACCACTTCCAGAAAACGGATGGTCACGATGGACATGCTGGCGGCGATTTCGTCTGCATACTTATAGGCTTTCGCGCGCACTTTCTCGGGTGGAATGTCATCCCGGGCTGCGGTTTCGCGGATTGCCTCCTTCACCGCCTGGGTGCGGACCAGCCCTTCCACCAGAGTGCGGCGATGGGACAGGTCTGGCCCGAGCACGGCCTGGCGCACACGTCTGAAGTGTGTGCGGAGGAGGCGGGCGAGCTTGCGGTTGGCGCGTTCCTCGCTATGGCGGTATTCGTCGATAACCTGTTTCAGGGACAGTGGCTGGTTGAACTGCACGTAAGTGTTGCGGCCATGCACCATGATAATCAGGAACTTCTGCAGGCGCCCGGCCACTGACCACGTGTCGGACAGCAGCAGTTTGACCAGGGATTTTTCCTTGTCCGGTGACCGGCCCCAGAACATGGACACTGGCACAATCTGTACATCCTGGTCCGGGTGCTCGAGGCCGTACCGGACCAGCGATTTGAATTCGGTGGTGGGAACCGGTGTCTGGCGTCCGCCGCTGAACAGGCCTCCGATTCGACGATAGAGAAAGAAAAACGAATGGGAGGGCCCGTTTTTCACGGGCAAGGCCTCCGTAGCACCAGGCAGACCGGCGCGGATGACCTCTTGTTCCAGCACCAGTCGGCTGGACAAAGAGCTGTACTGGAGCACATAACAGACCGGCTTGTCCGGATCCAGGCCCAGGGACTCGGCGCTGTTGCCGCTGACGTCTGTCCGCACCCACAAGAACAGAATCTTGCGGAGAATGGTCAGAATCAGGCTGCGAATGCCCTGGTAAAGTCGCATAAATGGTCGCTCCGGTCACTGAAAACAGGCGCTAAGTTTACTTGGTTGAGTACGGTGCGGAAAGTCGGCCTGTCATTCTTGGCATTTGCCGCAATGTGGTACATTTCTCCATCACCTTTTGTTGGACAGCGAAGTATTTGATGACCTATTCAGGCACTGACTGGAAACCCGGCTGGAACACCGCCACGCCGGAGCCCGAAGACCTGTTACTGCTCTTTTCCCGGGCCGATATCCTGAAACCCGGGGAAGGTTGGCTTGTGACCCGGGACGACCCCCGGCTTGCCGGTGTTGATATCGATGCGGTTGCCCTCGGCACTATCGGTGAACGGGCGGTCTATGTCACCGAGTTGCCGGAGGATACCCCCGGGTTTGAGCCGGTGAACCTGCGTGAGGCGATTCTGATTCGGGAGGGGGTGCCGGCCGCCCTGGTGAGCACCGGGTTCCAGGTGTGGCAATGGTGGCGGGATCACCGTTTCTGTGGTCGCTGCGGTGGCGAGACCGGGTTTCACCCCCGGGAACGGGCGAAATGGTGCCCGACCTGCAACATCCCCTGGTATCCGCGCCTTGCCCCCTGTGTCATCGTGGTCATTCGCCAGGGTGACCGGTTTCTGCTGGCTAAGAATGCCCGGGTCAAACGCCATTTCTACAGTCTCATCGCCGGCTTTGTGGAACCCGGGGAGAGTCTGGAGGAAGCGGTAGCCAGGGAAGTCATGGAAGAAACCGGTCTGGCAGTGACAAATGTGCGCTATTGCGAGTCCCAGCCCTGGCCGTTTCCGCACCAGCTCATGGTCGGCTTTTTTGCGGACTATGCCGGGGGCGAGCTGGTGCTGCAGGAGGATGAGCTATCCGATGCGGGGTGGTACCGCCCCGGTGACACGCCGCCGGTGCCCCCGAAAACTACCATTGCCGGCCGGCTGATCCGGCTTATGGAGCAGGAGATCGGCAAGGCAGGAGAGACCCGTGAGTGACGCTGCCGCTCCTTGCATCCTCGTGTTCGATTCCGGAGTAGGGGGGCTGAGTGTTGCCCGGTGCATCCACGAAACCTTGCCGGGCGCCGAGCTGGTCTACCTGGCGGACAATGCCGGCTTCCCCTATGGCGATCAGTCGGAGCCGGTCGTGATCGAGCGCTGTACCGGCCTGATACGTCGGGCTCTTGAGGAGGTGCCCTGCGATGTGGTTGTGGTTGCGTGTAACACAGCCAGCACGGTGGTGTTGCCGCGGTTGCGGGCGATGATCGATGTTCCGGTGGTAGGTGTGGTTCCTGCAATCAAACCTGCGGCCGGCAGAACGCTCAATGGCCGGATCGGTGTCCTGGCCACGCCGGCCACCGTCCGCCGACCCTACCTGGACCGGCTGGTCGACGAGTTTGCCGGCGACTGCCAGGTGGTACGGGTCGGGCACCCGGCCCTGGTGTCCTGGGCCGAACAACTCGTACGCGGGGTGCCTGTGCCAGAATCCGATTTGAAAGAGGTGTTGGCGCCTCTGCAAAGTTCAGGTGTGGATACCGTGGTGCTTGGATGCACCCATTACCCTCTGCTGCGGGAGGCGCTGAAAGCCGTATTGCCGGATGTCCGGCACTGGGTCGACTCCGGTGATGCCATTGCCAGGAGGGTTCTGTTCCTGCTGGGTGAAGCCGGTCGGGACCGGGAAGCTCTGGCCGAAAGTCATCGCCCGGAACCTGTCCGGGCCGTGTTGCTGTCAGGAGCGGTACCGATTGGCTTGACGGGGTTCATGGCGTCGTTGGGCCTGGGCGTTCAGCGGATTCATGAGCGCTGGGGCGGGTTGGCCGACCCGGTCAGAGCAACCGGGTCAACTTGAAGATGGCCAGGAACTCCATGGCGGGAATTGCGCGGCGGTGACAGCAGTAGGTCTTGAAGACCTCGCCCCGGAATCGTGACTTGGTGAATTCCAGCCCCTTGAAGTTATACAGGAAGTTGCCTTTGTCGTAGACCAGGTGCAGCAACCGTTTCAGGAGCCGACTTTCCTGTTGTTCCGTGGCGGTGTCGAGGGACAGTGGAATCAGTCCCAGATCCAGGTAGGGCACTCCCTCAGCCCTGAAAACCTCCATGGCATGGGCCATCAGCGTGTAGAAAATGCCCTGTCGGAAATCGGCGTTGGCCCGGGAAATGTTGGGCACGTAGCTGATAATCTCGTTGTTCCGGTAGATCGGGTCGAAGTATATGAAGCCGACGGCCTTGCCGTCCTGGTAAGCGTAGAAGTGCCGTTCATTCTCCCTGTATTCCATTTCCATCGGCCGGATCAGGAACCGGATTTCGTTACTTTTGCATTTCCGGGTTCGGATCCAGGCCTCGGAAATCTCGCGGGTATGGTCGTCGCTGAACCGCTCGCGAACACTGATCCCGTTCTTCTCCGCCTGGTTCAGTGCGGTGCGAAGAATCTGCTTCTTCTTGCCACTGAGACTCCAGCGGGACAGATCTATCCGGGATTCGCTGCCGAACTGGGTTCCGAACAAGCCAAAACGTTGGTGCAGGAAGTCAACCACCGGTTGGGATACCTGGATGTAGCAGGCTTTCGGATAACGCCGGTGAAATTGCTCCAGCATCACCGGAAAGTGCTCGGGGGCACAGACCGGGTCGGACAGCACAAAGGTGCCACCCCATTTGCGCATGAAGGCAATGTAGCCAACTCCGGGCAGGTCAAAGAAACGCATCCCGGGCTGCAGGGTTGAAAAGGACTGGGAGTGAGTGCCGTATTTTTTCAGGTAACCCACCCGTTCGGCAAAGCTGAAGCTGCCACTGTCCAGTTCGCTGGCACTGTCCAGTGCGAGAATCTGATCCGTCATGTCTCTGCTCCGGGATTATTGTTCTTGGGCAATGTTTGGGAGTCAGGCTTGTTTGCGCCCGAGGATGGACCAGTAGCAGTCCATATTCAGGAGCTTGAAGTGTTTCTTGTCGGTGACTTCGAGGCCGAGCCGCTGCATGTGCTCCGGGTAGTTGTAGATCTTGTGGAAGGCATTGTTGGCAAATAACCAGAACACGAATACGGCCATGTACCAGTACAGCTTCTTGAACAGGCGGGAGAACACGTTGCCGGTCGGATAGCAGAAGTCGCCGACCACCACCCGTGCATCAGGCTTGCCCAGATGGATCAGGTGTTCCAGTACTTTCACCATCATGTCCTCATCGAACACGTTGAGGAAGAAATTGGCGACGACCATGTCGTATTGTTCGAATTCATCGACCTTCATGATGTCGCTGTGAATCCGGCGAATGTTCAGGTGTGGTGCTTCTGCCCGCTGGGCCTCCGCGAACTTGCGCAACATGGTTTCAGACAGGTCCACCACCGTGACGTCGGCGCCGAGCTCGGCGGCCCGGATGGCGTCCCGGCCATGCCCGACACCGGCAAACAGGATGCGGTCTCCGGGGCGGACGGTTTCCACATCCAGCATGGCGGTCTTGCAGCGATGAATGTTCTTGCCGCTGTATAGGTTGCTGAGGAAATCGTAGACGGGGCCAATATACTTGTACTTGTCGCGCATGATCACTGCTGCCTGTACCTGTTCGGGGGATGCTGAAGCGTTATTGTCTTTGTTGACCCTGATTTCGTAACAGGGAGTTCCGTTTCAGCGCCTTGAGCTTCGAGATTAGAGAACAGGTGGGGGGAATTATGCGCAGTACTGCACATTTCCGGATACACAAAGTAACGCAACGCAACACTTTGCAAACCCGGTCAAGATTTCTAATAAGAGTGTCAGACAATCCTGTTGGGTTAGAAGGAAGCCGCTCTGACGGGGTTCTGTTCCAGCGCCTTGAAAACCTCCTCAGCCGGACGGGCGGGGCCGTAGAAGAATCCCTGAACCTGTTGGCATCCCAATTTGCGTAAATAGGTGAGCTGCTCGTCGGTCTCGACACCCTCGGCCACGATTTCCAGTTTCAGGCCGTGAGCCATGGCGACGATGGCATTGACGATGCAGGCGCCTTCCTCGCCGCCACGTATGGCCCGGACAAAGGACTGGTCGACCTTGAGGGTATGGATGGGCAGTCGATGGAGGTAATTCAGGGACGAATAGCCGGTGCCGAAATCGTCGATAGCGATGCGCACACCGACGGTGGCCAGCTCACGAAGCTTGTGGCTGATCTGGTCGAGATCACTCATGATCACATTTTCGGTAATCTCGATCTCCAGGTTGTCGGGCGGGAATTGGTGTTTGGTCAAACGCCTGACCAGGTTGTCCACAAAGCGGGGATGCTCTACCTGAATGGGTGATAGGTTCACTGCCAGACGCAGGTCAGGATGGCCGTTGCGGATCCAGTCACCGACATCCTTCAAAGCCTGGTCCATAACCCATTCGCTGAGCTGTACGATGAGCTTCGTCTCTTCGGCCAGAGGCAGGAAATCACCCGGATACAGCAGCCCGCGTTCCGGATGCTGCCATCGCACCAGCGCTTCGAGGCCGACAATTCGGTTGCTGTTAGCGCAGACCTGGGACTGGTAGAACACCCGGAGTTCATCCCGTTCCAGGGCCAGGCGCAGATCCCGTTCCAGGTTCAACCGGTTGGCCGTATCCACGCTCATGCTCCGGGAGTAGAACCGGTAGCCATCCTTGCCTCGTCCTTTGACGTGATACATGGCGATGTCGGCGCTCTGGATCAACTGATCGAGATTTTCTCCGGCCTCGGGATAGACCGCGATTCCGATACTGACCCCGACGAACACCTCGTGCTCACCCAACTGGAACGGAGCCTGGAGTGCCCGGATCAGCTTTCTGGCGATTTGCCGGGCATCGTCATTGTCGTGGATGGCGGGCAGTAACAGGGTGAATTCGTCCCCGCCAAACCGGGACAGCGTATCCCCCTTGCGCAGGCACTTTTCCAGCCGCTGGGTGACCGCCTGGAGCAGGCGATCGCCCATGGCATGGCCGAGGGTGTCGTTGATCACCTTGAACCGGTCAAGGTCGAGGAACATAACGGCGAGCTTCTGGTTTTCCCGCCGGGCGTGGGCGATGGCCAGTTCCAGCCGATCCTTGAACAGGGCGCGATTGGGCAGGCGGGTCAGCAGGTCGTGGTACGCCTGGAAATTGATGAACGCCTCGGCCTCCTTGCGTTCCGTCACATCCCGGGCCGTGCCGTAGTACCGGGCGGATTTGGGTGCCGCACCCACCTGACTCTGGCCGGTATGGGGCCAGGTCTGGGGGTCGATCGGAAAGGCAGTGATTTCAAAGTGACGGGTAGCCTGCTGGCTGCCGCGGGTCTTGAGCCGCACCTCCAGGGTACGGGGGTTGTCTGCGGTGATGTTGGTTCCTTTCAGGGCATAGGTCCCCTTCGACACATCACGGTCATCGAGAATCTGACGGAAGTGCTGACCGCAGAGTTCTTCCGGTTGATAGCCAAGGAGTGACTCAACCTTGCTGTTGATGAAACAGATATATCCCTCCTCATCGAGCATGAACACGATATCGGGGGAGGTGTTGACGATGTAACGGTGCAGGGCTTCGGATTTTTCCAGCCGTCCCTGGATATGCTCGTGCGCCCGCATGAGGGACTGCTTGCTGATGACACTTTCCACGGTGGCAAGCAGTTCCTCAGGATCGAAGGGTTTGCGGATATAATCCAGGGCTCCCCGTCGAAGAGCCCGGCTCACTGCCGCAAACGAACTCTCACCACTGACCACGATCGTGCCACAGTCCGGTTGTTTGTCAGTCAGTACTGCCATGACGTCGAAACCATCCACACCCGGCATTCGAAGATCCAGGAGTGCGAGGTCAAACGAATGTTGATCGATCAGCTCACAGGCCCGCTCGCCGCCCTCGGCCTCGACGACCTCATAGCCCTCGCCTCGAAGCAGGGAGGCGAGCGAACTCAGCAGTCGGGGCTCGTCGTCTACTACCAGGAGCCGTGCCGGTAAACCCTGATCGGGGGTCTGATCAGCGTGTTCAGGTTTCATTGGTCGGTACCCGTCGTTTTGTCATCAGTCGTTTTCTTTTTGTGGAACGTTGCCGGCAGAAGGATGCGGAAAGTGGTGCCGTCCTGCCCCGTCCGGCAAGCGATGATGCCGTCCATGTCATCAACGAGCTGTTTTACAATGCTCAGGCCCAGGCCACTGTGGCCCTCTCCCTTTGTGGTTTTCACCGGCGCAAACAGTTTTTCCCTCACGACTTCAGGGATACCTGCTCCGGTATCGGATATTTCAAGCTCTACCCAGGTGCGCTGGTTCTGCCAGACGGGGGCCGAGGTTCTTACCGTGACTGTGCCGCCCTTTTCGGGCAACGCTTCAGCGGCGTTGCGCAACAGGTTGATAATGACCTGGCGCAGGGCCGAAGCGGGACCTTCAACAAGGGCAGGATTACCGGTCAGATCGAGTTTCAGCCGGCGATTGCCATCATCAAACAGGCTGTCTTCGACAATGCGGCTGAGGCTGTCGAGCTCGTCATTGAGTGAGATTCCGCCGGCATGCTCCGGGTCCGGCTCCTTCTGGCTCATCCGCTGAAGCAGGTTGCCTGCCCGGTCCAGTTCTTCACGGATGATGTCCAGTTCCTGATGGACATCGGGATCATCCAGCCGGTTACGTAACTGGTAGATGTACTGGCGGATGATGGTCAGCGGGTTATTGACCTCATGTACCTGTTTGCGCAGCTGCTGGCGGTTCAGTTCCTGCTGAAGGGCCTCGGCGGCACCCGGAATCTGGCCAGTGGATTCACGGTTGGCAATGATGTGCCCGAGTTGTCGGCAGAAAAGGCCGGCAAGCTCCAGATTGCTGTCTTGCCTCGTCTCATCGGTACCCAATGCAAAAACGCCGACGCACTGGCTGCCACCGTTGACCGGCACGGCAACCAGCGAGGGGGTTCGCAGCAGATTGAGTAACTGGCGGTCCAGGATTGTGCGACTGCGGCCTGCGAGCTTGACCGGGCTGCCGGTATTGAACGCCTCGGTCAGAGTGCTGCCCCCCGGTTTTGCTGAAACCGTAAGGTCCGGGACGTCCCCGCCTGTCCCTGCGATCAGGGTGAGGAACTGTTCTTTGGGCCTGAAGCCCAGGGTGGGTGATCCGGTGATCATGCCGAGGCTTTTTGCTGCCTCGGCCAGCAAACTGTCAGTTGTCTGGCCCGGTTCGGCGAAGTCCAGGGCCTGGTTGACAATGGCTTGCTGGAGAAGCACCTCTTGAAGTTCGCGCACTGCGCGCGAGCCATCGTAGTTTTCGTCCAGGGAAATCCCCAGGGATTGGGCAATGCCGGCAACTTCGTGGGTGATGCGCCGATTGATCTCACGCGTCAGATCCTCGCTGAGACCGAATACCGTGCCGGCTGCGGCAATGCCCTCCGCATCCGAGAGGGCAAGCCGGGTGGCCAGGCTGACCAGTTTGACCAAATGGCCTGCGTCCCGCGATTCTTCCGGCGCCGCCTGCTGGTAGCGCATGGCATCGGCGGCCATCGAGCCCAGCCCCCATGCACTGACCAGGTCGGCGGCCACGTCGGAATGGTTGTTCAGATAGTACTGGCGGGCGTCCGGAAGCCTGGCTTTTATCGCGACCAGTTCGCCGATGTTATGGAGCATCCCCAACATGAACGCCTCTTCCGGCGAAGGGTAGCTGGTGAGCGTGGCCAGGGCCCGGGCCGTCAATGCCGTGGTGAGGGAGTGCCGCCAGAAATCCCGAATCTGCTGCCAGTCGTCGTTGCCAAGTCCGAATTGCAGCTGATTGAGGGCGGCCGTCAGTACCAGGCTTCGCAATCGCTGGGGGCCAAGACCGACCAGGGCTTGTTCGATGGATCGGAACCGGCCTTCGTGTGTATCTGCCGTTGAATTGGCGAGGGAGAGAACACGGCCGACGAGGGCGGTATCGGCAGAGATGATTTCACTGATGGTCTGGAAACTGGCGTCCCGGTGGCAAGCCTCGAGTGCCCGTAACGTCAACTCCGGGAGACTCGGTAGCTGCAGATCTGGCGCTAGTTCCATAGGCATGCCTTGCCGAACCCTGATCTGGCGTCGTTTCCTGTCGCCGTGTTCATTCTTGTTATCCTGAAAAGCCTGATCAATCGTTTCCGGTTATTAAACGGACGTTGATGTTTTAATGAGCAATATATTATCTCAACTGTGATATGTGTAGACTTTTTACAGGTTAGTTTGATATTAGCCGTTTTCCCAGGGACGAGAACACATTCTGATGGCCCTTGCTCCGGATAATGACAAGCACAATTTGCACCAGCCCCACACGGTAGCCATTGCCGGTGGCGGTCGCGGGGTGGGAACAACTTCCCTGGTATTGAATCTCGGGTTTACCCTGGCCAGGCAAGGTAAACGGGTGCTGCTACTGGACGGCGATACTGGCGGCCTTTCGAGCCTCAGCGCAATGCTGGGACTTGAACCCGACAAGGATTTCGGAGGAGTCCTTGAACGGCAGTACCGTCTGGACGAGACCCTGCTGACAGCGGATTACGGCCTCAATATCCTGCCCGGTGTGGCGGCGCTGCGTCGGTGCCTGGAGGAGGATCCGGGTAATGTCCTGGGCGGGCTGGGAGCACTCGCCACCCTGGAGCGCCGCTATGATTATGTGCTCGTCGATGCTGGCAGCAATATGGACCTCCCGGGGCTGCACATGGTGGCCAGCGCCGCTCAGGCCTGTCTCGTGGTGACACCGGATCCCGAGTCCCTGAAACAGGGGCTTTCATTGATCCGGCGTCTCAGGAAAAAGGGCTACCGGCGCATTCCCGGAGTTGTGGTGAATATGGCGGCGGGGGCCAGCCAGGCCCAGTCGGTATTCCAGAGGCTGAACGCTGTCGTCGGGCGCCATATGGAGGATCCCCTGCATTATGTTGGCGCTGTCTGGCGGGATGAAACCCTGCGCCAGTCTGTGGTGACCCGGGTCCCGGTGGCATCACTGCCGGTATCCGATCCGTCTTGCCGCCAGTTCCATACCCTGGCTGACATGCTGGACCTGCGGCTTTGCCGGCTGCCACCGGGAAAAACGGGAGTGGCGGGCTATTGGCAGTCGAAGATCCTCCGGAGGCACAGGGTGGGGAACCGAAGTCCGGGCGAGACGGTTGAATACCCCCGAAGCGAGGAGGAGCGTCTGTCGGCCGCCATGGATGAACTGGATGTCGTGCTCGGGTCACACCTCGATGCCATGCTGCGTTATGAGGCATTCAACCGCTTTTTTGCACTGCTGGGGCGCAACCTGGATGCCGATGCCATTGAATTTATCCAGACCGGTCTGGCCGCCATACCCTGGGAGCAGATGCCGGCTGGTGATCGCCGGCACATGGCGACGCATTTGCGACATCTTGCCGACCAGATCATGCCCACGGTAAGTGACCACCACGAAACCGCTGTTGTTCCCTCTCAATCGCCCGAGCCTCTGTTTGGCCGTATCAGCCCTGGCGAGCAGGAGCGGCTGGTTCAGGCGCTGCGGGAGCAGCCGACCGATATTTCCCTGGACCGGTTGCTCCGCGCGCTCGCCAGTCACAGTAAAGCCCGCACCTGAAGTACGCTTCCGGTGTGCCGGTTTTCTTGTCATTTTATTTGTGTTTTTTGTGTCGTAATTTTGCGGTTTGTCACCTTGTTGTCACAGGGATTGTGCAAACATTGACCGTCGAGAAGGGAGTTGTGGCCCGTTATATGCAGTACATCCCCTGAAAGGTTGGATGTGCGTCGGGGCCGTTTCCCCGGCACGTATCAGTCCGGCTAACCAGCTCAGTCAGAGAAGGAGTTCGTTCATGGCAACACAGCAAGTCACCCCCGGAAACTCATCATCGAAGGTACTCGATGCACTTCGTGGCAAGCAGGTTCTGGTCACTGGTACTACAGGTTTCCTGGGTAAGGTCGTCCTCGAGAAACTGATCCGTGCGGTGCCGGACATCGGCGGCATTCACCTTCTTATCCGCGGTAACAAGCGTCATCCGGATGCCCGGAGCCGGTTCCTGAATGAGATCGCCACATCATCCGTGTTCGAGCGTCTGCGAGCCGAGGATTCCGAAGCTTTCGAGAACTTTGTGGATGACAAGATCCACTGCATAACCGGAGAAGTGACCGAGCCCTGCTTCGGCTTGCCTGCCAGGGATTTCAGTTCTATCGCCGCCGGTCTGGACGCCGTGATCAATTCCGCTGCGAGCGTGAATTTCCGGGAAGAGCTCGACAAGGCGCTGACCATCAATACGCTGTGCCTCGATAACATCGCCGAACTGGCAGCGAGTAACCGGGATCTGGCAGTGATCCAGGTTTCAACCTGCTATGTGAACGGCATGAACGCAGGGCAGGTGACCGAATCCGTCATCAAGCCTGCCGGCGAAGCCATTCCCCGCAGTGAAAGCGGTTATTTCGAGACCGACGAACTGATAAACCTGCTTGAGGACAAGATCGCAGACGTGCGCTCACGTTATTCCGGCCGGGCTCTCGAGAAAAAACTGGTGGAGCTGGGTATCCAGGAGGCCAACCGGTA
Organism: Marinobacter sp. C7; assembly: GCF_022343555.1. Lineage (GTDB taxonomy): Bacteria > Pseudomonadota > Gammaproteobacteria > Pseudomonadales > Oleiphilaceae > Marinobacter. Next base: position 244,049 of record NZ_JAKQZH010000003.1, read on the forward strand.
TGGCTGGAGCGACACCTACACCTTTACCAAATGGCTTGGCGAGCAGCGCCTGATGAAGGCGCTGTCCGGTCGCTCCCTGACAATCGTCCGCCCCTCCATCATTGAAAGCGCACTGGAGGAGCCAGCGCCGGGCTGGATCGAGGGCGTGAAAGTGGCGGATGCCATCATCCTCGCGTATGCCCGTGAGAAAGTGACCCTGTTCCCGGGCAAACGATCCGGTGTCATCGACGTCATTCCGGTGGACCTGGTTGCCAATGGCATCATCCTGAGTCTGGCCGAGGCCCTGTCTGAGCAGGCCGCCCACAGGATTTACCAGTGCTGCAGCGGAAGCTCGAACCCGATCACCCTGGGCGAGTTCATCGACCATCTGATGGCGGAGTCGAAGAGTCATTACGCGGAATACGATCAGCTGTTCTATCGCCAACCGACCAAACCGTTTGTGGCGGTGAATCGCAGGCTGTTCGATGCGGTTGTCGGGGGTGTCCGCATCCCGCTGAGACTCACCGACCGGGTGCTGAAGCTGCTGGGCAATACCCGGGAGCTCAAAATGCTCCGTAACCTCGATACCACCCGTTCGCTGGCGACCATCTTCGGATTCTATACCGCCCCGGACTACATCTTCAGGAACGATGAGCTGATGGCGCTCTCGGCCCGGATGGGCGGCCTGGACCAGGCACTGTTCCCGGTCGATGCCCGTCAGATTGACTGGTCGATGTACCTGCGCAAGATCCACCTTGCCGGACTCAACCGCTATGCCCTCAAGGAGCGGAAGCTTTACAGTCTGCGCTCGGCCAGGGACCGCAAAAAGAAAGCTGCGTAATCAACAGCGCCCCGGGCCCGGTCGCAATGACCGGCCCCGGTCATTTTTACTGGCGATTTCCCCGTCCCGGACTATCCTCAAGATAGCTTCTCAGTTGGTGTTTTTCTCAACCGTTTCTTGCAGTTTGCCGTCAGTTCTGGGCTAAAAGTGCAGGCACATTAGGACGTTAGTCTAATTCATTGTGTGGTGGCACACATGTTGAACTACCACTATCCGTCTTCTGGGCCGGAGAGGCCCGAGCGCTCTGTTTTTAAAAAAACCGACAATGACAACAGACTCTAACTCAAAGGGGGAGCACAATGACTGGTAAACACCTATATCCGGTAAGCCCGGAAGTGGCTGAACGGGCCCTGGTAACCCGGGAGCAGTATGACGAGATGTATCGTCAGTCAGTCGAAGACCCGGATACCTTCTGGGCCGAACACGGTAAGCGGATTGACTGGATCAAGCCGTTTACCAAGGTCAAGAACACTACTTACGACTACAACAACCTGTCCATCAAGTGGTTTGAAGATGGTCAGCTGAACGCCTCTGCCAACTGCCTGGACCGTCACCTCAAAGACCGGGGCGACCAGACAGCGATCATCTTCGAGGGTGATGATCCCTCCGTTTCCCGCGACGTGACCTACCGTGAACTCTATGAAGAGACCTGTAAGTTCGCCAACGTGCTGAAAGATCAGGGCGTCAAGAAAGGCGACGTGGTCACGATCTACATGCCGATGATTGTGGAAACCGCGGTGGCCATGCTGGCCTGTGCCCGTATCGGTGCCATCCACTCCGTGGTCTTCGGTGGTTTCTCCCCGGAAGCCCTGGCAGCCCGGATTGTCAACGGCAAGTCCCGTTTTGTCGTGACCGCTGATGAAGGTCTGCGTGGAGGCCGCGCCATTCCTCTGAAGAAGAATGTGGACGCGGCTCTGAAGCACGAAGAAAGCGCCAACGTGGACAAGGTGATCGTGGTCACCCGCACTGGTAATGACCAGGTTCCCTGGAACGACGACATCGATCTTCGTTACGAAGATCTGATGAAGAACGCGTCTGCAGAGTGCGAGCCTGAGCCGATGAACGCGGAAGATCCGCTCTTCATGCTGTACACCTCCGGCTCTACCGGTACTCCCAAAGGCGTTCTGCACACCACTGGCGGTTACATGGTCTACACCTCCATGACCCACCAGTACGTGTTCGACTATCAAGATGGCGATGTCTACTGGTGTACTGCCGACTTCGGCTGGGTAACCGGTCACAGCTACATCCTGTACGGTCCGCTCGCCAATGGTGCCAAGACCCTGCTGTTCGAGGGCGTGCCCAACTACCCGGATTCCTCTCGTATGGGTCAGGTGGTCGACAAGCACAAGGTCAACATCCTGTATACTGCACCGACCGCGATCCGTGCCCTGATGGCCCAGGGTGACGATGTCATGGACGGCACTACCCGCGAAAGCCTGCGCGTTCTCGGCTCCGTGGGCGAGCCGATCAACCCGGAAGCCTGGGAGTGGTACCACCGGGTGATCGGCAACAGCAAGTGCCCGATTGTGGACACCTGGTGGCAGACCGAGACCGGCGGCATCCTGATTTCGCCGTTGCCCGGTGCCGTGGACCTGAAGCCGGGTTCCGCCACCAAGCCGTTCTTCGGTGTTCAGCCGGCGCTGGTGGATAACGATGGCAATATTCTGGAAGGCAAGACCGAGGGTAACCTGGTTATCCTGGACAGCTGGCCAGGCCAGATGCGCACCATCTACGGTGACCACGAGCGCTTCGTGCAGACCTACTTCAGCACCTACAAGGGTATGTACTTCACTGGTGACGGTGCCCGTCGTGATGAGGACGGTTACTACTGGATCACCGGCCGTGTGGACGACGTATTGAACGTGTCCGGTCACCGTCTGGGTACTGCCGAGGTCGAGAGTGCGCTGGTTGCCCACGACAAGGTGGCAGAAGCTGCCGTGGTCGGCTACCCGCACGACATCAAGGGCCAGGGCATCTATGTCTACGTTACTCTGGTGCAGGGCGAGGAGCCCAGCGACGAGCTGAAGAAGGAACTGGTCCAGTGGGTACGTAAGGAGATCGGTCCGATCGCCTCTCCGGACGTAATCCAGTGGGCGCCTGGACTGCCGAAGACTCGTTCTGGCAAGATTATGCGTCGGATTTTGCGTAAGATTGCCGCTAACGAGCATGATCAGCTGGGTGATACCTCTACCCTGGCAGACCCGGGGGTAGTGGACGAGCTGATCAACAGCCGGGCGTTCAAGTAACGCCGGCTGTCAGCCAATAACCTGTGAGGAATCTCTTGAATGACACAAACAATTATCGTCGCTGATGATCACCCGCTGTTCCGAGCAGCATTGAAGCAGGCGGTCAGTCAGGCGGTGCCGGATGCCAAGACGGTGGAAGTCGACAGCATCAAGTCACTGCAGGCGGCGGTAGAGTCGCACCCGGACGCGGATCTGGTTCTGCTGGACCTGAACATGCCGGGTGCCCACGGCTTCTCCGGGCTCGTGTTCATGCGCGGGCAGTATCCGGGGTTGCCGGTGGTGGTTGTGTCAGGATCGGAGGAGCTGCAGGTGATGCGCCGTTCGATCGACTACGGGGCGTCCGGCTTCATTCCGAAGTCGGCGCCGCTGCCGACCATTACCGAGGCGATTCAGGCTGTCCTGGAAGGGGACGTCTGGCTGCCGGACGGTGTGGCGGAGAAGATCGAGCGGATGCAGTCCGAATCGACCGACTTCTCCGAGCGACTGGCGTCCCTCACGCCGCAGCAGTTCCGGGTGCTGGGTATGCTGGCCGAGGGCCTGCTGAACAAGCAGATCGCCTATGACCTGGATGTGTCGGAGGCGACCATCAAGGCCCACATCACCGCGGTGTTCCGGAAGCTGGGCGTTCGTAACCGGACCCAGGCAGTGATCGCGATCCAGCAGATGGAAATCGATCCCTCGGATCAGTCGCTCTCGGGTGGTTGATTGAAGTTGGGGTCAGACGAAAGCTTTCATCTGACCCCGGGTTTGAACTGAAAACGGGAGCCCTCGGGCTCCCGTTTTTGTTTCTATGGCCGGTAATTCCGAAGCTGCCAGCGTTATTTGTTGCCAGCGTTATTTGCTGCCGGCGTAACCGAGTCTCTTGTCGACCAGGTTGAACCGCTCACGGCCTTTGTGCCACAGATCGAAGTTCTCCAGGAACTGGTCGGTCAGCGCCCGCTTCCAGCCAATGAAATCGCCGGCCATGTGGGCGGTCATGATGACGTTTTCCATATCCCAGAGCGGGTGCCCCTTGGGCAAGGGTTCCTCTTCGAACACGTCCAGGCCGGCACCGGCAATTTCGCCGTCTTCGAGCGCCACAATCAGGTCATCGGTCTTCACGATGGGGCCGCGCCCGATATTGATGAGCCGGGCGCTGTTGCGCATGGCCCTGAACGCCTTGTGGTCGAACAGACCCTCGGTCTGGGGGGTGAGGGGAGCGGCAATCACGACAAAATCATAGTGGGGCAACTGGTTATAGAGGTCGTCGTTGCCGTGAACCGCGACAAAATCCGGGTCATCGTGGCGCGGGGTGCGGGCGATGCCGTGGGGCTGGAGACCGGCAGCCCGGACCAGTCGGCCGATCTGGCGGCCAATGGACCCGGCGCCGACCACCAGCACCTGCTTGCCTTCGGCACGCTCGGTATCCCGGTGTTTCCACTCATGGTGTTTCTGGAGGCGAATCGAATTCGGAAAATCCTTCGTGAACATCAGGATGGTGCAGAGCACGTACTCGGCAATGGTGCGGTCGAAAATACCTCGGGCATTGGTCACGACCACATCGCTTTCGATCAGGCCCGGGAACATGAGGGCGTCCACACCGGCACTGGTGGCGTGGATCCACTGGAGTTTGTCGGCACAGGGCCAGGCGGCTTCCAGCGCCTCGGTCCTGAAATCCGTCACCATCATCACATCGGTACCGGGCAGGGTATCTCTCAGCGTCTGCTCGTCGCAGGCGAACCGGACTTCGGCCCTTGCCTTTAACGCATCCATTCCCGGTGGCTGCTGTTCGCCAGGGGCTGTCAAAACGGTTACAACCGGTTTGCTTTGCTGAGTCATTGGGCCTCCGCCTCGTTATGGGTGAACAATGTAAAGTGATGCGGTGGGTTGGGACATACCGCTTCCTACAGTCTGGTTTGCCCCTGCAGCCCGGTCAACCTGGGAGGAGTGGGGCCTGAAGAAAACTTTCTTCTGACTCCCGGAGAATACGGCCAACCCGGCGCTGGTCGTCAATAGGATGGGGTCAGATGAAAGCGTTCATCTGACCCCGGGATTCCTTACCTGGTGTAAGTCGCCAAGATGGGGTCAGATGAATGCTTTCATCTTACCCCGGGGCCGTATTTTTACTTATCCAATCTTTGTCGGTTTTTGTCTTGTACCGCCTGTTTTTACTGGCTAACCTGCAGAGGTAGGTCTTTCCCCGTCCCGTTCCGAGGAGGTATTTATGGCAGAAGCTCCAAACCGTGAAACCGGCCAGGCCAAGCCGCGCAAGGTCAAGTATCGGAAGGCGAAGGCCAGTTGGAACCCTGCCATGCAGGCGATTCCGGTTTCCGGTATTCGCCGTCTGGTGAATATGGCCTCGAGCATGAAGGACGTTATTCATCTGTCCATTGGTCAACCGGATCTGCCAACGCCCAAGCACATCATCGACGCCTATGTGGACGCCCTCAATGCCGGCCAGACCGGCTACACCATGGATGCCGGCTTACCGGAACTGTTGGTGGCCCTGCGTGACTATTACGGTCGCCGGTACAACCGGAAGCTGACACGGGACAACATCCTGATTACCAGTGGCGCTACCGAGGCCATGTACCTGGCTCTGTCCGCCACCTCCGCACCGGGCCGGCAGTTCATCGTCACCGACCCCTCGTTCCTGTTGTACGCACCGCTGATTCGCATGAACGGGGGGGAGGTCAAGTACGTGCCGACCCGGGCCGAGAACAACCATCAACTGGATCCGGACGACGTCATCAAGGCCATGGGGTCCCGGACCTTCGCGCTGGTTCTGAACAACCCCAACAATCCGACGGGGGCGGTCTATCCGCGCAGCACCGTGGAAACCATCCTGGAGGAGTGCGCCTACCGGGGTATCCAGGTCTATGCCGACGAGGTATACGACCACCTGATCTTTGACGACGATGATTTTGCCAGTGTCCTGAACTGTTCCATGGACCTGGACAACATCATGTGTATCAGCAGTTTCTCCAAAACCTACAGCATGGCCGGTCTGCGGGTGGGCTGGGTCATTTCCAGCCAGGCCGCAATCAAGTCACTGCGCCGGTATCACATGTTCACCACCTCGGTGGCCAACACGCCTGCGCAGTTTGCCGGTGTGGCTGCCCTGACCGGCGACCAGCAGTGCGTCAGGGACATGGTGGATATATACCGGGAGCGCCGGGACAAGGTGGTGGAGCTGATCGATCAGACTCCCTATATGACCGGCTACAAGCCCGGGGGTGCGTTCTTTGCCTTCCCGGACCTGCCGCCACACGTGGACGGGTCCGATCTGGCCCTGCGGATGCTCAAGGAGACCGGCGTCTGCGTGGTGCCGGGCGATGCCTTCGGGGAGGAATGCACCAACGCCCTGCGCATCAGTTTCTCCACCACCTGTGAGCGGCTGGAGGAAGCGTTTGACCGGATCATCCCCTGGATGGCCAAGCAGCAGCTTTAAGGAGGCGAAGTGTCAGCCCTGGACTCCGTGCTCATCCAATGCCCCTACTGCTGGGAGGCGCTCGATATCAGCGTCGACCCGTCAGTAGCGGAGCAGGAGTACGTGGAGGACTGCCAGGTCTGCTGCCAGCCGATCCTGCTGCATGTGACCATTGACGAGCACCTCACACCGCACGTTGAAGCCCGGGCCGAGAACGAGTAGGCCCGGGTCCTTCCTGACCAATCTTTAACATCCTGCGGTTGCCCGATCCGGCTCGGTGCCGCACGATAGGGACATCTTGCTGAGGAATGACCAATGAGACTATTACCCAAACGCGCCCTGGGGGCACTTTTCGCGATTGTGGCGCTGCTTTCAAGCGGCTGCGCCAGTATTTCGCCCTACGCCATCTCCGAGGGAGAACTGGAGAGTCACCTGAAAGATGTCGTGGCAGAGTATGATCGCAAGCAACTGCAGAGCGGCTCCCCCCTCAGCCTCAGCCTGGATGACGCTGACATCACGCTGGGCCCCGATGGCCGCGATGTTGCTGTGATTGACGTGCGCGGGCAGGTGGCCCTGAATGCCCTGATGACAAAGCTGCCCGTGGACATCGCCCTGAAAGTGGAGGGCGCGCCGTATTACGACAGCCAGGAAAAGGCCGTTTATATCCGTCGTCTGCAGTTGTTGGAGAGCAGTGTCGATTCTCCCTTCTTCAAGGGCGACCTGGCACCGGTGACCGACTCGGTCATGCGCGTGGTGGCGCAGATGCTGGAAACCATGCCGGTGTACCGCCTGGACGAGGCTGACTTTGCCCAGCGGATGTTCGGGATGGTGCCGATGGATGTGCGGGTGGCGCCCGGGCGGCTGGAATTCGTGATGGATAGCGAATGAAAGATGGAATCACCATGGGGTCTGATGAAAGCTTTCATCTGACCCCGTCTTGGGTCTATCTACAAAGTTGAAAAAGGGGTCCGAAGAAAGCGTTCTTCTGACCCCGTCTCAGGCCCGGCTTCAAATTTCAGGCAGTTGCTTTCAACGCCTCCTCAAAGATTCCGGTCGCCTCATCAATCTGCTGCTGATTGACGATCAGCGGAGGCAGCCAGCGCACGATCTCGTGATAGGGGCCGCACCGGAGCATCAGTAGCCCGCGCTTCTCGCACTCCTTGAGGATGTTGCCAGCGCGTTCGCCATCCGGGCAGTCGCCCCGGCGCATTTCCACGCCCAGCATCAGGCCCTTGCCACGGATGTCCGCCATTTCTGGATAATCCTTCTTCAGGGCTTGCAGGTTGTCCCAGAGGCGCTGCCCCATGTTGGCGGCATTCTCGACCAGGCCTTCTTCCCTGATGACGTCAATGGTGGCGATGGCCGCCGCCGCGGACACGGCATTGCCGCCATAGGTGCCCCCCTGGGATCCGGGCCAGCCCTTGGCCATGGTTTCCTCGGAAGCGGCGAGGGCCGAGATCGGGAAGCCGCTGGCCAGCCCCTTGGCGATCATGATGGCGTCCGGCGTGACACCGAAGTGTTCATGGGCCCAGAATTTGCCGCTGCGGCCAAAGCCGGCCTGAACTTCATCAAACACCAGCATGATGCCATGCTTGTCACAGCGTTCCCGCAGGCCCTGCATGAAGCGGGTATTGGCGGGCACGTACCCGCCTTCCCCCTGGACCGGCTCAATGAGCATGGCGGCGGTTTCCTTCGGGGCCGAATAGGTTACAAAGATCCGGTCCAGCTCCTTCAGGCAAAAATCCGTGGCCTCCTCGACGCTCCAGCCATAGTGGAACGCGTGTGGAAACGGCGCGACCACCACGCCACCCATCATCGGACTCACCCCCGCACGCAGCCCGACACTGGAGGTGGTCAGGGACAACGACCCCATGGTCCGACCATGGAAGCCGCCATGGAAGACGATGATGTTCGGCCGACCGGTGACCTGGCGCACCAGTCGGATGGCTCCCTCAGCCACTTCCGTCCCCGCATTCGAGAAGAAGAACGCATTCAGGGGATCCGGCGTCAGTTCGCCGAGCTTTTCCGCCAGTTCCGGAAGCCTTGGATTCATGACCGTGGTGGCCTGGGCGTGAATCATGGTAGCCACTTGTTTCTGGGCTGCCTCAACTACTTTCGGATGGCAGTGACCGGTACTGGTTACGCCGATCCCCGAGGTGAAATCCAGGTAGCGCTTGCCCTCCGGATCAATGATGTAGGCGCCTTCGCCCTTGGCGGCAGTGATGCCGGTGGCTTGCTTGAGCAGTGGGGATAACTTGCCTTTGTGCTCGGTCACATTGCACCTCCAGAAGTGAATGAAATGTCTCTTTGGCAGCCTAGTCAGGCCTCCAGGCGTTTACAAATAGCCTGGCCAATTTCGTGGGTACCCCGCGGCTTCCCTGCGTTCTGGGCCAGGTCGGCGGCCACCGCATCGAACAGTTCCTTGCCGGCTGCGGCCAGGGTCGGGTCCTTGCGGCCCAGCCATTCCAGCATGCGGGCCGTAGTGAAAAGCATCGCGGTAGGATCGGCCAGGCCCTGACCGGCAATGTCCGGCGCGCTGCCATGGGTGGGTTCAAACATGGACGGCATGTTCGGTTCAGTGGGGTTCAGGTTGCAGGAGGGCGCAACCCCCATGCCCCCTGAAAGCACCGCAGCCAGGTCTGTGAGAATGTCACCCTGGAGGTTACTGGCGACGACCACGTCGAACGCCCAGGGGCTCTGGACGAACTTCATGCAGGCAGCGTCCACCAACTCATGATGGGTTGCGACATCGGGGTATTCCCTGCTGATCTCTTCGAAGGCCTCGGTGTACATGTCACCCCAGTACCTAAGCGCATTGCGCTTGGTCACCAGACACACCTGGCTCTCGCAGGTCCGGCCATCCAGGGTACGGAAACTGCGGGTACGGCCATCCCGGACGCGTTCCTCCGCCCGTCTACGGGCCTGCTCGAAACCGTAACGAATGATCCGGTCGGTGGCCTTTCGCGTGAATACCTCCATCTGGGTGGCTACTTCGTCAGGTGTGCCCTGACGCAGGCGACCACCCTGACTGACATACTCTCCCTCACTGTTTTCGCGAATAACGAGCATGTCGATATCCCTGGCGCGCTCATCAGCCAGGTACTGCCGGGCACCTTCCAGGAGGCGGGCAGGGCGCTCACACACCCACTGATCGAAGCCCTTGCGCATCTCCAGAAGCGGCGCCAGGGAAATGCTGTCCGGCAAAAGGTAGCGGCCGGGATCATCCATCGGGCCCGGGTCACCCAAAGCGCCCAGAAGGATGGCGTCATACTGTTTCAGTTGCTCCAGGGCATCTGCCGGCCATGATTCGCCGTTTTCCTCATGCCAGGCGTGCGAAGGCCAGGGAAAGCGGGTCCATTCCAGTGCCAGGCCGTGCTTGGCGCGCAATGTTTCAAGGCAACGTACTGCCTCCGCTACCACTTCCGGACCGATGCCGTCGCCCGGTGTAACGGCAATACGTGTAGATTGGACCATTCTGGAGACTCCTTTTCATAAAAGACGCGTATAACTACAAAAGTCAGTGTAGTCACACGCCCCGGGGATGCCACCGCTTGTCCGGACGGATTGCGTACGTGGTTTTACCAACGGAAAGTCAGCAACTATAGTTTGGAGAAGTATGTTCAACAGACATGCGGCCGTCGCCTGTACTGAGAAGCCAGGAGTAGTCGTGGAGCGACCTGAAGTTCTCTTTGACGCGTCCCATTGCGGTCAATGCGCCTGCGGTGAAGGGTTGGGGTTTTCGTTCAGCTTTGCCTTTCAGCCCATTGTGGATGTGGTCAACCGTTCGGTGTTCGCTCACGAAGCCCTGGTCCGGGGAACGGGCGGGGAGGGCGCACAACATGTACTCTCCAGGGTCACCGACCAGAACCGCTATGCCTTCGATCAGGTTTGCCGGGTCAAGGCCGTCAAGCTTGCCTCCCGACTCGGAATGGAGTCGATGCTCAGCATCAATTTCATGCCCAATGCCGTATACCAGGCAGAATACTGCATCCGGACAACCCTGGCGGCGGCACGAACCTACAACTTTGATACCAGTAAGATCATTTTCGAGCTGACCGAGAATGAAAACCTGTCCTCCGTTGAGCATCTGGTGTCGATCATCGAGGCCTATCGGGAGATGGGATTCAGTACCGCGATCGATGATTTCGGTGCCGGTTATTCCCGCTACAACATCATGATGGCAAGCCCTCCGGACCTGCTGAAGCTGGATATGGGGCTGGTGCGCAATATCAACGCCGAGCCCAACAAGCAGGCTGTGATAGCTGGCATCATTGCGATGATGGAGCGCCTGGGTGGTCGCATCATCGCCGAAGGTGTAGAAACGCGGGAGGAATATTTCTGGCTTCGGGACCAGGGCATCAGTCTGTTCCAGGGATTCCTGTTCGCCAGACCGGGTTTTGAGTGCCTGCCGGAACCCGAGTATCCTGCCTGATCCGGGCCTCCACCGAACCTGAAAGGATACGAAATTGCTCTATCGCATCATCACCATCATTGGCGCGCTGGTCTTTGTTGCCGCGTTGTTCGGGCTTATCTGGTTTTTCTGCAAAAAGTTCCTGGAACACCACGGCGTGACTGACCAGGTTTCGGACCGTGCTACTGTGCTGGCCACCTGGACTTTTGCCGGCATCAGCGTGGGATTGATATTTGCGGTGGCAGGTGCCTTCGTACTCGGCCCGTGGGCCTTCTACCGTACCCTCCGCGGCCATGGCGTGAATATATCCGATGCAGCCGCAGTCTGGTGGGGGCTGGGGATTGTTGTGGCGTCGCTGGGAATTACCGCAGCCGGCTTCTTCGGGTTCCTGGCGGCGGTGGGGGCGTACTGAACATGGGGTCAGATGAAAGCGTTCATCAGACCCCGCTTTCCCCGCGAGCTTCGACTCAAACTCAGGGGTCAGATGAAAGTCTTCATCTGACCCCAACTTCACTCCACTCCAGTCGCTGCCTGCGACTCGGGGGTCAGAAGAAGGCGTTCTTCTGACCCCGTCTTAACTGACTCCCCGAAGCTGTTCCCGGAACCACACCAACGCCGGCTCCTTCTCGTAGGCCTTGTACCAATACAGGTGCACATCCAGAGAGGGTAGATCAGCCGGCGGATCCATGAGTGCGAGGGACGAGCTCTCTGCGATGATGCGGGCATAGGTTTCCGGCATGGTCAGCAGCAGGTCCGTGCCTTCGACTACCCGACAGGCGGCAAAGTAATGCTGGCATCGCAGCCGGATATTCCGGTGCACGCCCAGGCGTGAAAGCTCGAAATCCTCGATGCCCGGTCCCTCCGTACGGGATGAGACGAGCACATGCTGTGCCGAGAGGTAGCCTTCCATGGTCAGTTGATCGCCGGCCAGGGGGTGGTCCTCGCGGGCGAGAACCACGAGACGGTCCCTGCGCAGCAGTTCATGGCCGGTCTGACTGCTCACCGGCAAGAGAACATCCACCGCAAAATCCAGTTTGCCGGCTGCCAGTTGCGTTTCCATCTCTCGCCGGGCAATGCGGCGGGAAACGATCTCCAGCTCCGGGTAGGCATCCAGTCGCTGCATCAACCGGGGGAGAAACGTGGATTCAAGCACGTCCCTTAATCCCAGCGAGTAGGTCTTGCGCTGATTGGCCGGATCAAACGCATGAAACTGGTTCACCGCGCTCTGGATCTGTGTGAGCCCGGGGCGCATGGATTCCAGGAACCGCCGCGCCAGCGGTGTGGGAATCATCTGGTTACCCTGTCGGGTGAAAAGCGGATCATCGAAATGGTCCCGCAATCTGGACAGGGAATGGCTGACCGCCGGCTGGGTCAGGTGCAGAGCCTTCGCAGCCCGGGTCAGGCTTCCTTCCCGGTAGATGGTGTCGAATACGTGCAGCAGGTTCAGGTCCAGGCGATTGAGGGCCATGTCTTGGATCCGTGTTTCGAATAAGTAGGGGTAATGATAAATGATAAGAATAATTCAGTCGTCTAATACCTTGGTCCTGCCTAGACTGGTCCCAACAAGCGCAAAATTTCGCCGGCTTTTAAGAATCAGTGAGGACAGGCAATGGACTTCAACATCTCCGAAAAGGGCCAGGATTATCTCAACCGCGTGAAGCAATTCATGAAGGATGAGATTTACCCCATCGAAGAGCAGTACCACAGGGAACTCGCGTCACAGGAAAACCGCTGGGTTGTGCTGCCGATCATTCGGGAGCTCAAGGAAAAGGCCAAGGCCCAGGGGCTCTGGAATATGTTCTTCCCGGACGACAAGTACGGATGTGGCCTGCTGAACTCGGATTATGCGCTGATTGCGGAAGAGACCGGCCGGAGCTTTATTGCGCCGGAAATCTTCAACTGTAACGCACCGGATACCGGCAACATGGAAGTGCTGATCCACTATGGCTCCGAGGAACAGAAGGCCGAATGGCTGCCCAGGCTGCTCAGCGGCGAGATTCGCTCGGCCTTCTGTATGACCGAGCCGGCGGTTGCCTCATCCGATGCCACCAACATGGAAGCCACCGCCATTGTCGAGGGCGATGAAGTGGTGCTGAACGGCCGTAAGTGGTGGAGCACCGGTATCGGTCATCCGGACTGCAAGGTGGGGATCTTCATGGGGCTCACGGATCCTGACGCCCACAAACATCGCCAGCATTCCATGGTGCTGGTACCTCTGGATACTCCGGGAGTAAAGGTCGAGCGTATGTTGCCTGTGTTTGGGGCCTATGATGAGCCCTACGGTCACGGTGAAGTATTGTTTGATAACGTGCGGCTGCCCAAGAGCGCCATCATTGCCGGCCCGGGTCGCGGATTCGAGATTGCCCAGGGCCGTCTGGGGCCGGGCCGCGTCCACCATTGCATGCGGGCAATCGGTGCCGCCGAGCGTACGCTGGAACTGCTGATCAAACGGGCTACCACCCGGGAGGCCTTTGGCCGGCCGATTGCCAAGCTGGGTGGCAACCCGGACATCATTGCCAATGCCCGTATGTCCATCGAGCAGGCCCGTCTGCTGACCCTGAAGTGTGCCTGGGCGCTGGATACCAAGGGCATCATGGGGGCGCTGCAGGAGGTATCGATGATCAAGGCTGTGGTGCCGTCGATGTTGCAGACCATTGTCGATCAGGCCATTCAGATCCATGGTGGTGCCGGTGTCAGCGATGATGACTTCCCGCTGACCCAGTTGTTTGCCTATGCTCGGGTATTGCGGCTGGCGGACGGGCCTGATGAAGTCCATCGGGCTATGGTGGCTCGGCTTGAGCTTCGGAAGTATAAGTCCTGAAGTCGGGTCTGGGAGCCTGGATCGCCGGGCCCCCGACCTGGGGGTGGGGAGCGGGTGGGAGACGGTTTCTGAAACCCGCTTCTTCGGCACGTCCATGTGACGCTTGAGCTCCGCCATCCATGGCTCCGCACAGTTTCAGAAACCGTCTCCCACCCGCTCCCTTAAAGTTGGGGAGTATGCATTTAGTCAGAATTCAGAGCAGAGGTATCGAGCAGAATTCCGAAAATCTTGCAGGCTGATATAAGAGCTCGGGAGTCGGCGATGGGTCTTCCTTTCTGAAACCTTGCGGAGCCATGGATGGCGGAGCAGAGCGTACAGGGATGTATTCACAGCGTGTTTCAGAAAGGAAGACCCATTGACGGCTCTTCCACCTTTGTTGAAAACAAGAGAAACCAACGGATAAAAACGATGACACAGAGAGTATTCATTACAGGGGGAGCCTCGGGCCTCGGTCGGGCAATCGCACTGCGTTACGCCAAAGAGGGCGCCAAAGTTTGCATCGGGGATATCAACCCGGAGCAGGGCCTGGCCGTGGAGAAAGAGATTAACAGGGACGGCGGCGAAGGCTACTTTGTCCAATGCGATGTGCGCCGGCTGACGGACTTCGAGAAAGTCCGGGATGACCTTGAGAAGAAATGGGGCGGTGTCGACGTTGTTGTGAACAACGCCGGGGTAGCCTCGGCCGGCTCTATTGAAGACACCACCATGGCCGACTGGGAGTGGATCCTCGATATCAACGTGCTGGGCGTGGTGCGCGGCTGCAAGGCCTTTACGCCGCTGTTCAAACAGCAGGGCTCCGGGGCGTTTGTAAACATTGCCTCCATGGCCGGGTTGATGCTGGCGCCGTTGATGGATAGCTACAATGTGTCCAAGGCCGGCGTGATTGCCCTGTCTGAAACCCTGAGCCAGGAGCTGCGGGATGCGGGTATCCACGTCAGTTGTGTATGCCCGGCGTTTTTCCAGACCAATCTGGCCAGCACCATGCGGTCGGACATCCCCGGCATCCAGCAGAACGTGAACAAGTTGATGAAGCGCTCCAGTATTACCGCCGAGGACGTTGCCGAGGACATTTTCCGGAGTGTGAAGGACAAGAGCTTCTGGGTGCTGCCGCATGCCAAAGAACGCCGGATGTGGGTATTGAAACGCCACGCGCCCTGGGCCTTTGACTGGCTCATGCATCAGGAAAGCAAGCGCTGGATGAACAAGATGGGCGGCAAGGCGAACGCCTGACTGGCAGGAACAGACCACAGGAGAACCTGAATGACACAGATCGACGAGGCGGTGGATATCCGGGAAGGTGAGGAGCTGGATGTAGCCGCTGTTGACCGGTTCATGAAACAGGCGATTCCCGGGCTGGAGGGCCAGCCTGCGATCAAGCAATACCCCGGTGGCGCCTCCAACCTGACCTACCAGGTGGACTACGGTGACCAGTCCTACGTACTGCGCCGCCCGCCGTTCGGCAAGATCGCCAAATCCGCCCATGACATGCTCCGGGAGGCACGGGTCATGCGGGCGTTGAAGCCGGTATATCCCTACGTGCCGAACATCGTGGCCATCTGTGACGATCATGATGTTCTGGGCTGCGATTTCTACGTTATGGAGCGCCTGAAGGGGATCATCCTGCGGCAGGATTTCCCGAAGGGTTTCGAGCTGAGTGAGCCGGATACCCGCAAGCTGTGTCTCAACGTGATCGACAAGCTCGTGGACCTGCACCGGGTGGACGCCAAAGCGGCTGGCCTGGACAAGCTGGGCAAGGGCGCGGGTTACGTCCAGCGTCAGATCGGTGGCTGGAGCGATCGGTTCCGCAAGGCCCGCACGGAAGATGTGGGTGATTTCGAGGCGGTGATGGGCTGGCTCAATGACAAGATGCCGGAGGACATCGCCCAGGTAGTCATTCATAACGACTACCGCTTTGACAACGTGGTGCTGAATCCGGACAACCCCTTCGAAGTGATCGGTGTGCTGGACTGGGAAATGGCGACCATTGGCGATCCGCTGATGGACCTGGGCAACAGCCTGGCCTACTGGATCCAGGCCGATGACGAGGGGCCGTTCCAGATTCTTCGTCGCCAGCCAACGCACCGGCCTGGCATGCTGACGCGCAAGGAAGTGGTGGACTATTACATGGAAAAGTCCGGTTTTCGTGTCGATAACTTCGACTTCTATGAAATCTATGGCCTGTTCCGGCTGGCGGTGATTATCCAGCAAATCTACTACCGCTTTTACCATGGCCAGACCAAAGACAAACGCTTTGCCGCCTTCGGCCACGCCGCCAATTACCTGGAAAAGCGCTGCCAGCGGCTGATCAGCGAGAGCACTCTGTAATGGCGACCATCTACCTGATCCGACACGGCCAGGCCAGCTTTGGCAAGGACAACTACGACCAGCTGTCACCCCGGGGGTGGGAGCAGGGGCAGGTGCTGGGGCGGTGGCTGGCCGGTAAGGTGACACCGGACGCCGTATTCGGTGGCAACATGGAGCGCCACCGGGAGACCGTCGAAGCCATCGCCTCCGGTTTCGGCCAGACCCTGCCGGATATGCAGGCCGTTGAAGGGCTGAACGAATTCGATCACATGCAGGTGGTTGAGCGGTTGAGGCCCGAGTGGGCAGACCGGGCGGTGATGGCCCGGGATATGGCCGCCTTTCCCAAGCCTGCGAGGCTTTTCCAGCAGGTGTTTGAGGAAGCAATGGCACGCTGGATCAGCGGTGAGTATGACAGCGAATATGCGGAAAGCTGGGGAGCATTCAGGGCACGGGTCATTGCGGCCCTCGATGACCTGATCAGCTATGCCGATGGTGGTGACGTCCTGGTCTCCACTTCCGGCGGACCAATCGCCGTGATTGCCCAGCACTTGCTGGAGCTCTCGGATGAGAAAACGCTGGCAGTGAATAACGTCATCGCCAACACCAGTGTCTCCCGCATCCTGTATTCCGGCCCGCGTCGCAGCCTGGCCGTTTTCAATAACTACAGCCACCTCGAGGCGGAAGATCCCGCACTGGTGACATTCCGATAACGCATTAGGGGAAATCGATGAGCAACAAGAACCTGTTTGATCTGTCCGGCAAGGTGGCCCTGGTCACCGGCGCCAGCCGGGGTATTGGCGAGAGCATCGCCCGGACCCTGGCCCACTACGGGGCTCATGTCATCGTCAGCAGCCGCAAGATCGACGGCTGCGAGAAAGTAGCCAGTAGCATCCGTGAGGAGGGCGGAAGCGCCGAAGCGGTTGCCTGCCATATCGGGGAAATGGATCAGATCGAGGCTATCTGGGACCATATCGACAAGGAACACGGCAAGCTGGATATCCTGGTCAACAACGCTGCGGCCAACCCGTATTTCGGGCCGGTGGAAGACACCGACCTGGGCGCGTTCCAGAAGACCGTGGACGTGAACATCCGCGGCTACTTCTTCATGTGCGCCCGCGGCGCCCAGCTGATGAAGAAACATGACGGTGGGGCGATCGTTAACGTGGCATCCGTGAATGGCGTGAATCCCGGGCACTTCCAGGGCATCTACTCGGTCACCAAGGCCGCGGTGATCTCCATGACCAAATCCTTCGCCATGGAGCTTGGCCAACAGAACATCCGCGTCAACGCACTGTTGCCGGGTCTGACCGACACCAAGTTCGCCAGCGCGCTGACGACCAATGACGCCATCAAGAAACAGGCGATGGCGCACATCCCCATGAAGCGTGTGGCCGATCCCGATGAGATGGCGGGTACCGTGCTGTATCTGGTCTCCGGGGCATCCAGCTACACGACCGGTGCGTGCATTAACGCCGATGGTGGTTACCTGACCATTTAACCGGAGCGAAGCTGGGGTCAGAAGAAAGCCTTCTTCTGACCCCGGATTCAAGTTCGACCCCAAGGCTGTGGCCTGAAATCGGGGTCAGAAGAACGCTTTCTTCTGACCCCAGGTTCAGGTTTAACCTCAAGCCTGGGCTGTGAAATTGGGGTCAGATGAACGCTTTCATCTGACCCCGACTTCACGCCGACCCCCCACTCCCCCCTCAGGCCGGCTCACAGGTCAGCGCCCGGAAATCCCCGCGAAGCTCCACCGCCCGCTCTTCCAGATGCGCCAGATGCGAAGGCGCACCAGCCTCAATCAGCTCATACATCAGTTCCGCCATCGCCGCCCGGCTCTCGGTCATCATTTCCTTGTAGGCGTCTCCACGGACCTCGGCGGAGTTCAGAAGCAAGTAGCGGACCCGCTCGCCGAACGCCGGCGAGTCCCGTTCTTCCAGCGCTTCCAACAGGGCCAGCTGCCAGTTACGGCGGCCTTCCAGCCAGATTTCGGTCTGCCGGCCCCGGTTCTCGGACCACTCACGGGCGATTCTCTGCTGCCGGGTGTTCAACGTCCCGAGCCAGTTTTCGATGCGTTCTATCGTCCGCTCTGCCCGGGCGTCTGCCCGCGCCTGCGGCGAACCCAGGAGAAATTTTTCCTCCATCTCCTGATGGTTTCGGGCCATGTTTCTGGCCAGTTCGGCCACCTGCTCGTCGCTCAGAGACGCGAGCAGATTGGCGGCCGTTGGTGCGGCCTGTTCAAGCAACCCGGGAATAAACTCGAACAGGCGCTGCTGGTGGTAGCTGACCCTTGCCCGGTCCAGATCACCCGCGCGGGTGTCCCTGGCCAGTTCGGTCAGCCATTGCCGGTAACGGGGCAGTTCTGCAGTGCAGTGCCACTGGCGGAGGTTGTCGAAGTCCCGAGCCAGCCGCTGTTCCTGTTCGGCAGTCAGGGTTACGTAGTCGTCGACCCACCAGCTTACGCCCCAGTCGGCATACCGGTAGGCCGTACGCGTCGAGCTACAGGCAGAGAGCAGCAGGAGAACGAAGAGCGCCATGGCTGCTCGTACGAGGGGGCTCGGTAGGTGGGCGGGAATAGTCATCACGGTGCCTCAGCGAAAAGCCCTATGGAAAAACATTGCATGCTCATTATCATACTGTTTCTGTTCCGGTGAATACGAAACAGGGCGCGGATCGGATGGAGCGGTCCACGGCCTCCCACGTTCTGGCTCATGGAGACTGAATGTCCAAGCAAAAGTTTGCCCACGCTCGCCAGTTGATCTTTGCGTTTTACATGTCAGGCATCATGTCCCTGATGATGTCCGGGATCATCACGTTCCTCAATACCGGTCTGACCGAGGGTTTCCTGCAACGCTGGGGATCGGCGTTCCTGGTTGCCTGGGGTTCGGCCCTCCCGCTGGTGATCTTCGTAGCACCGCTTGCCGGTCGCCTGACGGCGCGTACCCTGAACTTCCTGGCCAGGGAGCGGTAACGGCCATTCCGGAAGCCCGAATTGTCAAATTCTGTAAATCTGTTCGTCACACCCATCCGTAGATTGTTTTGCGTACAGTTCATGGAATGAATTTGTGCAGGTTCGAACCATCAAACCCTGATCTGCAACCTCTGCAATTGAGGATGAGTGACAATGAATACAAAATTTGCTTTGCCTTTGGTGGCGGCCAGTAGTGTGTTGTTGGCCGGGTGTTTCGATGGTGACAGTGATCCGGCGAAAACCAGTGTCCGGGTCATTCATGCGTCTTCGGACGCGCCAGCGGTGAATGTTCGCGTGAATAATGAAACGGTTGTCTCGGGTGCTGACTACAAACAGGCAGCCGTCCTGACGCCGAATGCCGGTATGGCTTCCATCGCAGTAGATGGCATTCTCCCGGGCGGCGATACCGCGACCGTGATCGATGCGGACGCCTCCCTCCGGTTTGATACCAGTTATGACGTGATTGCAGTCGGCAAGGTAGGGGACGAAACCATCGCTCCTCTGATTCTTGCCGATGATGGTGAGCGAGACAGCGCGGACTCGGTCCGTCTCCGTGTTGCGCATTTGTCCCCCGCGGCTCAGCAGGCTGCTGGTGGCCCCGTTGATGTCTATGTTACGGCAGCGGGAGCGGAGCTCCCTGCAGAGGCGACTTTCAGCTTTGCCTTCAAGGACAGTGTCGGGCCGCTCGAGATACCCGCGGGTGACTACCAGATTCGGGTAACCCCGGCGGGCGCAGGTACCGTGGTATATGACAGCGGATCGGTTGCGTTGCCCGCAGGAGCCGATCTGCTGGTAGGAGCGATCGACAACACGGTTTACGGCGAGTCTCCGATCACTCTGCTGGTGATCAACGGCAGTGAAACGAGTGAAATCCTGTCCGCCGAGACCGGTGCCGACCTTCGGGCGGTGCACAGTGTTTCTGATATAGGCTTCGGAAGGGCGGACACCGCCGTCGATGTCTATCTCAACTCAACCCTCGGATCAGGTACACCGCTGACCTTCTCTTTCGGTGACACGCTTCCTGATGCGGCCTTTACCGGAAATTATCTGCTTGGTTCTCCCGGCGGCGCTGCCGGAGATTACGACCTGACAGTAACCGCGTCCGGTGACACCACACCCGCGATCGAGGCAACCCTGACACTCGCTGCGGGTGACCTTAAAACGATTGTTGCCGCCGGCAGTGTCGAGGCAGGCTTCGATGCCCTGGTCTTTGCCGATGACAACCGCCGGATCGCCACCGCGGCTAAACTGCGCCTGATCCACGGTGCCGTTGAGGCGTCGACGGTAGATGTCTACCTGGTGCCGACAGCCGAGGGCGGTGCAGATGCAACGGTGATTGGTAACCTGGCCGGCTCGCCGACCGTACCGGGTTTTGAGTACGGAACCAGCACCGGGTATGTACAAGTGGCGGCTGGCAGCTATGTGGCGTTTATTACGGAGGCAGGTAACCCGGCGAATGTGTTGTACAAATCGCCGAGTCTGACTTTGTCAGCCAGCGGAATTTACAGTGCCGTTGCCCGGCGTGCCCTGAGTGGCAGCGATCCTGTGGCGGGTGTCACCCTGCTGGATGATTTTGTCGCCGTGCCGCAGTGAATCGCGCACTGACCCGTCAGAGTAAGGCCCCGGCACCGCCGGGGCTTTTTCGTTACTGGACCGAGACGTTGGAATTATTTGAATTGGCTCTGGAGAATGCGGTTCCCGTCGGAGGCCGGTAATGCAGCGAATACAGCACCCGGTCCAGCACGGATTGACCATTCCAGGCCGGGTCGTTGTTCACGATCCCTACGACCGCCCAGGTGGTATTGTTCTCGTCCCGCGTGAAGCCGGCGATGGAACGAACGTTCTCGAGATAGCCGGTTTTGATACGGCCTTCGCCCTGCATGCCTTCCTTCCTGAGCCGACGGGCCATGGTCCCGTCCATGGCGATTATCGGCATGGAGGCCATGAGGTCGGAGGCGAACGGGCTGTTCCAGGCGTGCTGGAGGATCTGTACACCCTGGCGAGCGGAAATTCGGCCGTGGCGGGTCAGGCCGGCTCCGTTGTCGATCACCATGCCGGCAGTGTTGATGCCCTTGTCCTCCAGCCAGTCGTAGATCACCCGGATACCGGCAACGCGATCGTCCTGTTCATCCTCTTTCCGGTTTTCGGCACCGATCGCGAGCAGCATCTGGCGGGCCATGACGTTACTGCTCCACTTGTTGATGTCCCGAACCATGGTAACCAGGTCCGGTGATGTGGTCCTCATTACCAGCCGGGCGTCGTCGGGCGTCTTACCGGTCATGCTGGCGCCACCGAGGGTGACGCCGGTTTCCTCGAGTACCGAACGGATCAGGGAAGCGGTGTACTGCTCATGGGGCAGCAGGGACATGTAAGTGGTGGTGCGACATCCCTGCGGCAGTTCGCCGGACACCCGGACCGTCACCTGCATGTTGTCATCGAATACCGGCTCCCAGTCGAAGCTGCGGCGGCTCGGGCAGGGGCCCTCGGGCACGGCCGTGACCCGGTTGTCGATTCGGACTTCGGCAAGGTTCGGGGTCGTCCAGGCCTGGGTGCCCCGTTCGTCGGCCCGTACCTGGAAGTGCAACAGGTTCAGGTTGGTCAGGTAGGCGGAGGGTTCCACGAGGAAAGGCCTGTACGGATTGTCCCCGTTGTCCTCGAAGCTCGGAAAGCCTTCATCCACCCGGAAATAGCTGCCATCCAGAACCAGGTGACCATCGATGTTGGTCACCCCCATCTGCCGCAGCTCGCGCAGGGTCGACCACAGGCGCTCAAGCGTCAGTTTCGGGTCACCCTCGAACCGGACATAGAGGTTGCCCTTGAGGGTGTCGCCGACCATCTGTCCATCCGTCAGGAAATCGGTACGCCAGTGATGGGTGGGGCCGAGGATTTCCAGGGCAGCGTACGTGGTGACCAGTTTCATGATGGAACCGGGGCTCATCAGTTCGTCAGCGTTCACATACTGCTCGATACCCGGACCGTTCAGGGGAACGGCCGCAACACCCAGGCCCTCCTCATTATTGAGGGCTTTCAGCGCGTAATCACGGACCTCTGTGCTCCAGAGGCGGGTGGGGGAGTCTTCGCTGGCAGGTGGAGCGGCCACCGACACCGAAGCACCAACGGCCATGACCGCGGCAGTTCCCGCGGCCAGCATGAATCGACGGCCGGACTTCCTGAGCCCCGCCTGGCTGGCGTTGCGTCGCATGACCCTGTTCCTCATGATTTCCATCCGTTGAGTTCTTATAAAATGAACAATAGCCGATCCTGGCCGGTTGTACTATGCAGAAAGCCTCTACATGACGTTAAAAACTGCCAGTAGATGCGTTGTTTATATTGAAATTTTGTGACGTTACGTAAGTGCCCCTTTGTAATCAGTGGGTTAGGTGTACAAAAATTAATCTTACTGCTGTCAATGACTTTGTGTGCGATTTTTACCGTTGGTTTCGCGGCATTTCAGTCATGGAGTTTTCTGTCATATTCGTGTTCCCTACACTCGGACACCCATGAATATTGAATGCACCCGAAACAGAGAAAAAACATGCTCAGAGCGGTCAGGCACAACGTAAACGTACTCGAATCGGTAGCGACCTCATCCTTCACGGCCTGGCGGGGGTGCCTGGTGGTGAAGCCGGTGGAACAGCCGGAAAAGCCAATTATCCTGTACGACATGGAAGGTTGCCCCTATTGCCGCCGGGTGCGCGAGGCCCTGACGGCCCTGCATCTGGATGCCGAGATCCGTCCATGCCCCAAGGGCGGTCGTATTTTCCGGCCTGAAGCGGAAGCAGTGGGCGGCAAACAGCTGTTCCCCCTGCTGGTGGACGAGAATACCGGCCAGGTGATGTACGAATCCGAAGAGATTGTCGAATATCTGTTCCGGCAGTATGCCGGCCGCCCGGTGCCCGGCTATTACCGAGCCAAAGTCTGGCAGCCGGTGTTTGGTTCATTGGGCTCGGTTGCCAGTGAAATGCGGGGGCTTCGGGCAACCCCGGCGAGACGCCCCGAACAGGGTTTGCACCTGTGGAGCTTCGAGGGGAGTCCGTTCTCCCGGCTGGTGCGGGAAAAACTCTGCGAGCTGGAAATCCCGTACACCCTCCATAATCTGGGGAAGGAGCACTGGACTGAAGTCGGGCCGGCGAAGCAGCGGATCAAACCCGGCGAATACCGGCCCTTGCCGGGAGGCAAGCGGGATGCCTTTTTCCAGCAGCACGGCCGGGTCCAGGTTCCGTACCTGGAAGACCCCAACACCGGGGCGTCCATGTTTGAATCCGCACGTATATTGAAGTATCTGGAGGAACAATACGGCGGCTGATGCTGTCACTAAAGGCGGATTCCTGAGGGAGGGCCATTATGCTTGAGCTTTCGCGGCGACGATTCCTCATCGGAGCTGGTCTCGGCGGCCTGGCTATGGCTTCTCCCCGCCTCTTTGCCGCTGACACCGCATCAGGTCCGGAGGCCTTCCTGACCCGTCCGATCCCGTCCACCGGGGAGCCTGTCCCTGCCATCGGCATGGGTACCTGGATTACTTTCAACGTCGGTGCCGACCAGTACCTGATCGATCAGCGTACCCGGGTGCTTGAAGCCTTCCTGGAACGTAACGGGACTGTGATCGACTGTTCCCCGATGTATGGCAGCTCCGCCGACGTCATAGGCGCCGGGCTGGACAGGCTGGGTGCCCATGACCGTATTTTTGCCGCGACCAAGATCTGGACCAGTGACGGCTCCGAAACCCGCGAACAGGCAGCGACATCCGAGCGGCGATGGGGCATCGATCGTTTTGATCTGCTGCAGGTCCACAACCTGCTCGCCTGGCAGGAACATCTGGCAACCCTGAGGGAAATGAAGTCCGAAGGCAGGGTTCGCTATGTCGGCATTACCACATCCCACGGCCGGCGGCATCGTGAGCTGGCGCGCATTATGGAAACGGAACCTCTGGATTTCGTTCAACTGACCTACAACGTGCTGGACCGGGAGGCGGAGGAGCGACTGCTGCCACTGGCCCGGGAGCGGGGCATTGCGGTGATCGTCAATCGTCCGTTCCAGGGCGGTTCCCTGTTCCGTCGGTTCCAGTCCGAGCCGCTGCCGCCCTGGGCAGGTGAAGCAGGAGTGGGCAACTGGGCGGAGTTTTTCCTCAAGTTCATCCTTTCCCATCCGGCGGTCACCTGCGCCATTCCGGCCACGACCCGCGTGGAGCACATGCAGGAGAACATGGGGGCAATGTACGGGCGGCTTCCTGACACCGGTCAGCGCCGGATGATGGCAGAGTATGTGAGGAAGCTGTGAGCGGGGCAGTCTGGCTGAGTTATTCCCTGCAGGATCTGGTCATGTTCGGGCCGGAGGTGTTTCTTCGGCTGTTTGTCCGGATCAATCAGGCGCTTTGGCCCTGGTTATTGCTATGGCCGGCCGCAGCCCTGCTTCTCCCGTGGCTTGGCCGCCAGAACAGCGAATGGCCCCGGCGGCTGGCCATGGCCCTGGCGGGCCTTGCCTGGATCGGGTGCGGATACCTGTTCCTGGTTCGCTATTACGGGCCGATCAACTGGCCCGCCACCGGGTTCGGGTGGGTGTTTGTCGTGCAGGGGCTATTCCTGCTGATGCTCAAAGGGAAGGCGCTTCCCGCTCCGCTGGCCTGGCCAACCGTGGTGGCCTGGTGGCTGGTGGTTCTCGTGTTGCCCTGGTTCGCTGTGCTCCAGGCTGGAGAAATGCGGGCATTGGCGCTGTTCGGGGTGGCCCCGGGCATCACCGTTGCCGCGTCTGTTCTCCTGTTCGCCGGCCAGCCTGCACCGTTGCGCTGGTTACTGCTGTTACTGCCACTGGCGTGGAGCCTGTTCAGCGCCGCCACCTACTGGGCCCTCGGAACCTTCTGGCTGCTGGCCTATCCGGGTGCGGCACTCGTGCTTTCGGTGTTGGCCCTGCGGACTAATCCCAGGCCGGCGCGAATCCCGGATTTGCGATCCGCTCGCCCCGGTCGAGGGCATCGATCGAGCGGATCTCCTCCGGGGTAAGCTCAATGTTCAGGGCATCCAGGTTGGCCTTCTGGTGGGATGGCCGGGTAGAGGAGGGAATAGGCACCACGCCCCGTGAGGCCACCCAGGCAATCGCAATCTGCGCCGGGGTAACGTTCCGTTCACTGGCAATGCGCTGCAAGGTTTCGTCCTCCATGACCTTGCCCACCGCCAGGGGCATGTAGCCGGTCACCGTAATGCCGAGTTCTTGTGCGTGCTCCACCACTTTCCGGTTGGCCAGGAACGGATGGACTTCCACCTGGTTGGTGAGTATCGGGCTATCGCCGAGAATCTCCTTCGCCCGGTCCATCTGGGCGCAGGTAAAGTTGGAAATCCCGATATGCTCGGTCAGGCCTTCGCGCTGGGCATCCCGGAGCGCGCCCAGGTATTCTTCCATCGGCACTTCGTCGTCGGGGGAGGGCCAGTGGATCAGGGTCAGATCCACATGATCCGTTTTCAGCCGGGCCAGGCTGTCGTGCAGGCTGTTGATCAGGTCGCTGGCATGCAGCTTGTCGTGCCAAATCTTGGTGGTCAGGAAGATGTCTCGGCGGGGAATCCCGCTCGAGGTGATGCCGTCCCCCACTTCCGCCTCGTTTTCGTACATCTGTGCGGTGTCGATGTGGCGGTAGCCCAGCGACAGGGCGCTCTTTACTGCCTCCCGGGCATCATTGCCCTTGAGGCGGAAGGTGCCCATACCGATCTTCGGAAGGGTGGTAAACGACATGGTGTTTGTCCTCCTGTTCCAGTTCTGTACTAAATCAGATGATGTCGCCAGGGTGGTTCTTCAAGTGGCTCGCCGGTATCATCCCGCCAGAAACAGCAACCAGCTCCGAAGCGCGAGATTTATCCATGTATACCGGCCACTGTCTGTGCGGCGATATCAGCTTTGAATACGACGGACCGCTTGGTCCGATTTCCCTGTGCCATTGCAGTCAGTGTCGACGGAGCCATGGCAGTGCATTTTCTGCCAGCGCTCCGGTCCAGGCGGTCCGCTTCCGTTTCCTGTCCGGAGAGCAGCGGGTGACTGAATTCGAGTCCAGTCCCGGAAAATATCGCGCCTTCTGCAGTCGTTGCGGCAGCCAGCTCTACAGTCGGGTGGACGCCATCCCGGGCATCCTCAGGCTGCGGGTCGGCGTCATCAACGAACCCCTGGACAAGGGGCCGGCCCAGCACGTATACGTCGGCTCCAAATCGGACTGGTTCGGGATTACCGACGACATCCCCCAGTACGAGAAAACCGACAGGACCAACGATCCCCATTGAGGATCAATTCACCGGCACGATCCGGTAAACCTTGCCTTCCGGCGAGTCCGTGAGCAGCCAGAGCACGCCATCCGGACCCATGCGCACGTCCCGGATGCGATCGCCCAGGTCGGTCAGCAGGTCTTCTTCCTCGGTGACATCGCCGTCACCGATTTCCAGTCGTACCAGTTTGCGCATCTTCAGTGCCCCCACAAACAGGTCACCCTGCCATTCCGGGAATCGTTCACCGGTGTAGAACGCCATGCCTGAGGGCGCGATCGAGGGATCCCAGTAGTGCAGGGGCTGGGCCATGCCTTCCTTTTCCGTGTGCATGGTGATCGGCAGCCCGGAGTAATCGATGCCATAGGTGATCTCGGGCCAGCCGTAATTGGTGCCCGCCGAGAGAATGTTGATCTCGTCACCACCCCGGGGGCCGTGTTCGTGGGTCCAGATGTCGCCGGTTTCCGGATGAATGGTCATGCCCTGGATGTTCCGGTTACCGTAGGTGAAAAAGGTGTCCCGCGCCCCCGCCTGGTCCATGAAGGGGTTATTCGGCACAGGCTTACCGTCAATCGTGATCCGGTGCACACCGCCGGCGTCATCGCCGAGATCCTGGGCCCGGTCCATTTCGCCCCGGTCACCCACCGCTACGTACAGGTTGCCCTCACGATCAAACTCCATTCGGCCGGCAAAATGGCGGGTTGTATTAGAGCGGGGGAGGGCTTCAAAGATGACGTTCACATCTGTCAGCGCCATGCCGTCCAGCCTTGCCCGGGCCACGCGTGTGGTCATGCCCTCCCGGGAGCGGTGGGCATAGCTGAGGAACAGGATCTGGTTGGACTCATAATCCGGATGTAAAAGCACGTCCAATAAACCGCCCTGGCCGGCAACCACAAGTTCGGGAACACCCGCCAGGGGAGCGGATACCAGTTTGCCGTCCCGGATCATCCTCAGCCGACCGGCTCGCTCCGTTACAAGCTGGGTTCCGTCCGGAAGAAAGGCCAGGCTCCAGGGGTGCTCCAGTCCCTCGGCCACAACCTCAAGCTGGAAATCTGCCTCGTCCGATGAAAAGGTCAGCGCTGCCCAGGCGGGCATCGATAGCATGATTAGCCCGCTGGCCAGCGCCAGGTATCTGCTGGTGATCATGGGAACCTCCGGTCTTCGCAGCTGCTCGGCGAGTCCGTGGCGAGAGCCGCCCACTCAGCATAGCAGCTGACCAGAACTCCCGCCGTTAACATTGCTATACCGGATATAGGGAAGGTGTTCCGGGTTGGATTATTCAAAATTGGTGTTTTAAATTAGAATGATTCGCATTAAGATAATCGTCGAATAATTACCAACCCGCAAGAACTCACTCACGGAGAAAATGATGTTCCGACTTCCCGAGCCGGCATTCCGCCGCAAGGCCCTGGTTTCCGCCATGATGTGCGCCACCCTTCCCGTCACAGCATTGGCCCAGGAGAATGATCCCGCCACCCTGCAAGTACTCGAGGTATCCGCAGAACGGGGGCAGACCCCCTCGGAATTCACCGGAAGTTATGTGCCCGAGGCAACCACCACCTCCCTGAAGATGGAACTGTCCCATCGGGAGACGCCTCAGGCGGTCACCGTAGTGACCCGGGAGCAGATGGACGACTTTGCCCAGAATGACATCAATGACGTGCTGGAAGGGACCACCGGCGTGACCGTTGAGTCCGTCGAAACGGACCGGACCTACTACACCTCCCGCGGCTTCGACATCAACAACTTCCAGTATGACGGCGTCGGCCTTCCGGCGGTGTATGACAACGTCCAGGGCGAGTTGGACACCGCGTTCTTTGATCGGGTCGAGGTGTTGCGGGGCGCCAACGGCCTGATGACCGGCTCCGGCAACCCGGCAGCGACTGTAAACTTCATCCGCAAGCGCCCGACGGCTGACACCAATGCCTCGGTGGCCGTGACCGCCGGCTCCTGGGACCAGAAGCGGATTGTCGGTGATGTCTCCGGCTCGGTTTCCGAATCCGGCAAGGTTCGTGGCCGGGTGGTGGCGGGCTACGAAGACAAGGATTCCTACCTCGACCGTTACAGCAACGAGAAACAGATGTTCTACGGCGTGCTGGAAGCGGACCTGACCGACACCACACTGCTTACCGCCGGCCACGCGATCCAGACCTCCGATACCGACAGCCCGCTGTGGGGCGCGCTGCCACTGTTCTACACCGACGGCACCGCCACCGACTTTGCCCGCTCCACCAGCACCGCCTCCGACTGGTCCTACTGGGACAACACCCAGCACAACAGCTTCGTGGAACTGCAGCAGGAGCTGGCCGGAGGCTGGCGGGCGAAGGGCACCGTGTTCCGTCTGGAGAACGACAGCAGCTCCGAGCTCTTCTACCAGTACGGCACACCGGACCCGGACACCGGTGAGGGCCTGTTCGCCTACCCGAGCCAGTACGATCTGAATACCCAGCAGTGGGTGGTGGACGCCTACGCCACCGGCCCGTTCAGCCTGGCCAACCGAACCCATGAGCTGGTGATCGGCGCCAGCTGGTCCCGCTCCGAGACCGAGGACGAGTCCCGTTATGGCCAGGGCATCGGCACGCCGCTGCCACCCCTGAACGAATGGGACGGTAATTATCCACGCCCGACGTTCGACAACGGCGTGGCAGGCTCCGATTGGACCGACCGGGAAACCGCCACCTATGCTGCCGCCCGCTGGACCCTGACCGACAGCCTGACCGCCATCACGGGCCTCCGCCTGACCTGGCTGGAGAGTGAGGGTACCAGCTACGGGAACTCCAAGGAGACCAGCTACGATGCGGTGGAAACACCCTACGCCGGCCTGATCTACGACATCAACGAGGACCACTCGGTCTATGCGAGCTATACCGAGATCTTCTCCCCGCAGACCGAGCTGGACATCAATCGCGACCGGCTCGATCCGATCGATGGCGTCAACTACGAGCTGGGCCTGAAGAGTGAATTCCGTGAAGACCGGATCAACACCACGGTGGCGTTGTTCCAGGTGGAGCAGAAAAACGTCGCCGAGGCCGCCGGCACCTATGCCGGTACACAGGACGTCTACTACCGCGCTGTGGACGGCCTGGAGAGTCAGGGTATCGAACTGGAGATCGTCGGTGACGTGACCGACCGTATCCAGCTCTTCGCCGGCTACACCTTCGTGGACATCGAGGACGCCGACGGTAACGAGGCCAAGTCCTTCGTGCCCGAGCACCTGGCGCAGCTGCGCGGTACCTGGAAGGTGCCGGGTGTTGAGGGCCTGGAACTGGGCAGTCAGGTCCGCTGGCAGTCCGAGATCAGCCAGGAGCAGGGCGTGGCCACCACCGGTCCGAACGCTGGTGCGACCATCGTGACCGAGCAGGATGCCTATGCCGTGCTGGATCTGATGGCCAGTTACGACTTTGCCCGCAACTGGAACGCCACCCTGAACGTCAATAACGTCACCGACGAGAAGTACATCGAGAGCCTGAAGAAATTCGGCACCTCGGCCCAGGGCTTCTACGGCGAGCCGGCTAACGCCAGCCTGACCGTTTCCTGGGTCTACTGATCCGGAATGAAGGGCGGGGGTTATCCCCGCCCTTCAGTACTCAGCCACAGGAGAAGATGCAATGACACCCGAGCAGGAAATGCTGGAAGGACTCAAACTGGCCGCCGGGGCCGGCCTCTTTATCGGCCTGGTTGCCATTGGCCTGGCGCTGGGGAATGGTCTGACTGGCTGAGCGCGGCCATCCGTTCCTTCCGATAGACCCCGCAAGTGCCGCAGTAACCGCCTCCCGGCAACAGGTATTTCAGACAACAGCCCTTACGTTGGGGGATTGCCGTTCTCTGCTCTCCGAACACCGCCGGAATCCAGTCGATGAACCGATTGGCGTCATTCCGGAATGCGTCCAGCCATTGCTGCGCCAGATCACAGACCGCTGTTGGGCTGGCCAGGTTCCACACCGCCGAGAAAGGCGCGCCCAGGCCCAGGCCGATGCTGCTCCAGTAGGCGCCAGGACTCACACCCAGCTTTTGCCGGAACACCGGATACCAGGCTTCGGTTTGTGCGGCCATGCCGTGCTTGAAGGGCTGTTCGCTTGCCAGTGGCTGGCCCGGAACCTGGAACCACCGTGAGACGGTCTGACCTGGCTCCTCTGCCGGCGCCAGGAAAATGCGGGTCGGATCGGCCACGGGCGCCTGGCCATGCCGGAACAGGCGCAGCGTCAGGGGCGCCAGCACGCTGAGTGCCAGATCCTGCTGCAGTACTGATGCATAGACCCGGATGGCTTTACGATCCGAGGCGTCCGGATAATCCTGGCGGATCTGGTGCACAAGCAGTTCCGGCTGCTCAAGACTCTGGGCCAGGGAAAACAGGCCCCGACGTTCCTGTGCCGGGGCATTCAGAGACTGCGAGAGGATTGTGTCGCGGTCGAGACCGGAGGCCTGCAGGAGCCGATCGTAACGATCGACCCAGCGTTCGCCACCGGTTGCGGAATCAGGCCCGGCCATGGCGGCTGAGCCCCCAGAGGAAGTAGATACCGCCCACCAGCGCCGCCAGCAGGCCGGCAGGCAACTGGTTGGGATACACGATGATGCGGGACAGGTAATCCGCCACACCCAGCAGCACGCCACCGACCAGTGCGGCCGCAATGAGCTGCCGGCCAACGGTCTGTTGGCCCAGCACCCGGGCCAGATGCGGGGCGATCAGGCCGACAAAACTGAGCGGGCCTATCACCACCGTGGCCGCCGCCGTCAGCAGAGCGGAAAGAAGCAGCAACAGCAGGCGTGTGCGGGCCACCCGGATGCCCAGCGAGGAGGCGGGCATGTCGCCCAGCGGCAGAATGGTCAGGGGGCGGATGATTGTGGCCAGCAGGCCGGAAAGCATCAGGATGAACACCAGCAGCCCGATGGCTTCCCCTTCGGAGACCAGCCAGGTGGAACCGTACATCCAGTTCAGCAGTTTGGAGGCTTCGGTGCCGCCCGATGCCATCACCAGTCGCAGCCCGGCATCCATGAACACATACAGCGCCAGTCCGCCCAGCAACAACTGGTTGCCGGCGAAGCGGTGCCGTCGGGCCAGCAGGATCAGCAGGCCCAATGCACCGGCCGCGCCGCCGGTGGCGGCCATCAGCTGCCCGGCGCGTCCTGCCTCAATGCCGGACAGCACAATCACCACCATCACCAGGGCGGCGCCGCCGCTGATGCCCAGCATTTCCGGGCTACCCATGGGGTTGCCGGTCATGCGCTGAATCAGGGTGCCGGCCAGGCCGAGAGCCACCCCGGCCAGGACGGCGGCGAGCATCCTTGGGCCTCGCCAGACCCAGGCGTCGCCCCATTGGCCAATGGAGGTCCAGCTCCAGCCATTCAGCCCCGGGGACCAGCTCAGCGAGATCACCACCGTCAGAAGCAGCAGCGCAGCAAGCACAGCCGAAACCACCGTGATCGGCCGGCGTCCGGGCAGGAAGCCAGCCGGGCTGGAGGTCTGCCCCGGCATGTGGTGGGTATTCCGGAAGCCCTGCAGGGCCAGCAGGATGATCGGCCCGCCAATCAGGGCGGTGGTGGTACCGGTGGGAATCAGCGAGCCGTCTCCCCAGGTGGATGCCCAGTGTGCGAAAGTGTCTGCCAGCAACAGCAGGCCACCGCCGAGCAGGGTGCTCCACAGCATGCGCCCGCCGAGGGTTCTGGCGCCCAGCAGCCGGGCCAGCACCGGGGCCGCCAGACCCACAAAGGCGATCACGCCAACCCGGCTCACGACCACGGCGCTCAGCAGGACCACGAGGAACAATGCCAGGGCCCGTACCCACGCCACTTTGGCTCCAAGAGAGCCGGCCGACGTCTCCCCCAGCTGCAGAAGTTGCAATGGCCGCATCAGGAGCAGCATCAGGGCTGCCAGTAGCAGGACTCTTGGCCACAGATCCGCGAACGGTTGCCAGTTGTTCTGGACCAGGGAGCCCGCGCCCCAGATAAACAGGTTGCCCAGCCATTCGCCCTTGAGCAGCAGAAACGCCATATTGGTGGCGCCCAGGAAAAAGGTGATCACCAGGCCGGCGAGAATGACCGTCACCGGGGAAAAGCCCAGTCGCCAGGTGAGGGCGATCACCATGACGATGGCCAGCAGGCCGCCGGCAATGGCGGGCAGGTCCGGGCTGAAGGCCAGCAGACCCGGGAAGAACAGGGAGGCGACGGTCACGCCGAACTGGCTACCGGCTGCAACGCCGAGTGTGGTGGGCGAGGCCAGCGGATTGCCCAGGATCTGCTGGGTCACGGCACCGGCCAGTCCCAGCGCTGCGCCGACCAGGACGGCCATGGCTACCCTGGGTGCCCAGCTGAAATGGGCCAGTACCGAGGCATAGATCTCGGGCTCGAAGGTCCAGAAGGCGCTTAACAGCGTGGCCGGATCCAGTTGTTCCAGCCAGGGCAGGGCACTGGCGATAATGGCACTCAGCCACAGGAGCGCTGCGGCCACGGGCAAGCGCGCGGGAAGCAGTGGGCGCTGCGACGGCAGGGTGGCGGTATTACTGTACATGGTCCGAACCTCCTGCCAGCAGGCTGTCTGCAATCTGGATGGCCAGTCGCTTGACCGGGTAGATGCCGCCGAAGGGCCAGGTAGCCTCCACCTGATACACCCGGTCCTGTTGCACCGGCGGCAGGTAGGTCCAGAACGGACTCTCGGAAAGGGTGTCGGCGAGCCCGGGTGGCGTGGGGGAAATGACCACAAGGCGCGCGTCGGGGAACGGTGCAATGGCCTCCAGACCCACCACGGAGAATCCCCAGAAATTCCCCGGGTGCGGCCAGGCGTTGGTCAGCCCGAGCGCTTCAAGCGCAGTCTGGTAGAGCCCGTTCGGCGCGTAAACCCGAACATGGCGGGCATCGAGAAAGTTCACCAGCGCCACCGGCCGCTCGTCGACCCCGGCGCGTTCGAGCCGGGCCCGCTGTTGGGCGAGGGTGTGCTCGACATCCGCCACCACCGCCTTTGCCTGCGCTTCCCGGTCGAGCATCTGGCCGAGGGTGAGCAGCATCTCGCGGGCTTTGGCGAAGGGGTTCGAATCCTCCTGGTACACACTCACCACGTAGGTGGGGGCCAGCCGCTCGAGCAGGTCGGCGGCCGGTGCCATCTCGGCACTGGTCACGATCAAATCCGGCTCGAGTTCAGCGATGGCCTCGAGGCTGGGCGCGACCCGGGTGCCCACATTCCGGACCCCGGTTTCCGGTAACGCCGGTTCCTTGACCCAGTAGCTGTAGCCTGCCAGATCAGCCACGCCCACCGGGGTGATGCCCAGCAATAACAGGGCTTCGGTGGCTGCCCAGTTGAGCGCCACAACCCGTTCGGGAACCTCGTCGAGGGTGAGGGAGCCATTTTCGTGCTGCCAGGTACCTGCAGTGGCAGACGCGGACATCAGGATGACCAACAGCGACAGGCCGACCAGCCGGAGAACTCTAGTGCACATAGGACACCCACTGACCCGGAGCCCGCTCCATGACGCCCATGGGTACACCGTAGATGGTCTCCAGGATACCGGAGTCCATGATCTCTGCGGGGCGGCCGTCCGCCACCAGCCGGCCGCCCTTGATGGCCACGAGCCGGTCACAGAAACGGGCGGCCAGATCCACGTCGTGCAAGACCACAATCACGGTCAGCTCCCGCCGCTCCGCCAGGCGGTGCACCAGGCGCAGGGTCTCAACCTGGTGTTTTACATCCAGCGCGGAGATGGGTTCGTCCAGGAGCAGGCACCGGGTCTGCTGGGCCAGCAGCATCGCGATCCACGCCCGCTGGCGCTCGCCGCCGGAGAGGGTGTCCACGGACCGGTGGGTAAACGACTCCAGGCCGGTGTCGGCAATGGCCTGGTCGATCAGCCGCTGATCTTCCCGATTATATCGGCCGAGCGGCCCGCGCCAGGGGTAACGACCGAGGGCGACCAGTTCGCGCACAGTCAGCCCGTCCGTGCCGGGTGGATGCTGGGGCAGGTAACCGACGGTACGGGCGAATTCCCGGGCGCCGGTACTGAGAAAGGACCGGCCAAGCAAACTGACTTGGCCCTCCGAGGGCGCCTGATGTCGGGCCAGTACCTTGAGCAGTGTCGATTTGCCCGAGCCGTTGTGGCCGAGCAGGGCGGTCACTTCCCCTTCCTGAAAACCGATGTTGATATTGCGAAGAATGGGGGTGTCACCGATACGGACACCCAGGTTGGATACTTCGAAGAACGCCGACATGCAGACTCCCTTGTTCTGAGAGTCTGCAGGTTAATCTAAATACGAATTACTATCAATAATAATAGTGCCGTTAGACGTCAGGCCTGCCCGGTCTGGACACGCCATTGGGCCCGGTAGGCGCCGTCCTTCGAGAGCAGGGCTTCGTGGGTGCCTTGCTCGACCACGCGGCCATGCTCGATCACGGCAATGGTGTCCGCATCCACGATGGTGGAGAGGCGGTGGGCGATCATGATCACCGTCCGGTTGTGGCCGATACGGCGCAGGGAGCGCTGGATGGCGGCTTCGGTCTCGTTGTCCACCGCGCTGGTGGCCTCGTCCAGCACCAGGATCGGTGGGTTCTTCAACAGGGCGCGGGCCAGGGACAGTCGCTGGCGCTGGCCTCCGGACAACCGCACACCACGCTCACCGACCGCTGTATCCAGGCCCTCGGGCAGGGCCTCGATGAAGCTCCAGGCCTCGGCGGTCCTGGCCGCTTCAATGATCTCGTCATCGGTGGCACCGGGCCTGCCATAGGCCAGGTTCTCGCGGATGGAGCCCTCGAACAGGTACACGTCCTGGCTGACCAGGCCGATGGCCCCGCGCAGGGACTTGAGATTGATGTCCCGGATGGGCTGGCCATCAATGCGGATATCGCCGTGGCTCGGATCGTAGAAGCGCAGAAGCAGCTTGATCAGCGTGGACTTGCCGGAGCCGGTGGCACCGACCAGGGCCAGGGTATTGCCGGCCGGTACCTGCAGGCTGATGTCCCGGATACCGGCGCCGCTGGAGGCATAGTGGAAGCTCAGGTTTCGGAGCTCCACCTCACCCTTGACCGGCTGCGCCAGGTCCCTGCCGCCTTCATCCCGCACATGCACGGGTTCGGCCAGCAGGTTGAGAATCCGGCGGGTGCTGGCCATGGCCCGTTCGAACAGGTCGATGACTTCCGCCAGGCCGGTCAATGGCCAGAGCAGGCGCTGGGTGAGGAAGACCAGCACGCCATAGGCGCCAACATTGAGGGTGCCTTCCAGCGCCATCATGCCGCCTACGGTAAAGGTGGCCAGGAAGCCGGCGAGGATGGCCATGCGGATGACCGGAATGAACGCGGAACTGATGCGGATGGCCCTGCGGTTGGCTTCCACATAGGCCTCGCTGCTGGCCTTGAGCCGCTCCGCCTCCCGCTGCTCGGCGGTGAAGCTCTTGATGGTGGCGATGCCGCCGAGGTTGTTGGCCAGCCGGCTGGAGAGATCCCCGACCTTTTCACGGACATCGGCGTAGAGCGGGCCGGCCTTGCGCTGGAAGTAGAAGGCACCCCAGATGATCAGGGGGATCGGCGTGAAAGCCAGCAGGGCGACGGTGGGAGAGAGAACGAAAAATACAGCGCCAACCGCCACCACCGTGACCAGAACCTGGATCATGGCGTTGGCACCGCCATCGAGGAAACGTTCGAGCTGGTTCACGTCATCGTTCATGGTGGCCACCAGCTGGCCGGAGCTGCGGGCCTCGAAGAAGCTCATGTCCAGCCGCTGGGCATGTTCGTAGGCGTCCTGGCGGAGGTCGGATTGCAGGCGCTGGGCCAGGTTGCGCCAGAGGATCTGGAACAGGTACTCGAACAGGGATTCCCCGGCCCAGATGAAGAACGTCAGAACCGCCAGGATGGTGATCTGCTCCCGGGCGGTTTCGAAGCCGAGCCCGGCGACGAAGCTCTGTTCCTGGTTGACCACCACGTCGATGGCGACACCGATCAGGATCTCCGGGGCAATGTCGAAAAGCTTGTTGATGATGGAGCAGGTGGTGGCGGCGATAATCTGGCGGCGGTACCCGCGGGCATAGCGGAGCAGGCGGCCCAGGGCGGCAACGCTGCTGGTGTTGGTGTGACTGCTGCTGGACATTTCCGCGTTCTCCCAGATATTTGGCCCGGTTTTGATTGGGCACGGAGGTTAGCGGAAATGTCCGGCAATTAAAATAGAATCATTATCATCTTCTGGCGTTGCGCTGTAGCCAGCGGTCGAGCTGGTCGGCGAATTCCTTGCGGTCGGTCTGGCTGAACGGCGCGGGGCCACCGGTGACCTGGCCGGCGCTGCGCATTTCTTCCATGAAGTTGCGCATGGCCAGGCGCTGGCGGATATTGTCTTTGGTGAAGGCCTGGCCCCGGGGATTGAAGACGTCGGCGCCTTTTTCGATGGCTTCGGCGGCCAGGGGGATGTCCTGGGTGATCACGAGGTCGCCTTTGGTCATCTGGTCCATGATTTCGTTGTCGGCGACGTCGAAGCCGTGGGCAACCTGGCGCCGGCTGATGTAGGGGCTTGGCGGCAGGTTGATGGCGTGGTTGGCGATGAAGGTGGTCTGGATTTGCCAGCGGGTGGCGGCGCGGCAGAGGATTTCCCGGATGGGGACGGGGCAGGCGTCGGCGTCGACCCAGATTGGCATTTCGGTTTTCCTTTGGTGTTGGTTTCAAGGCTAGAGTTTAACTGTTCTGGGATTGAGCTTGTTAGTGGTTGGCCGCGTATTTCTCATGGCCTGCGATGGTTGGAGCAGGGCGGCTTTGGGGCGAGCCTCCCAAAAACCGCTACGAGCACGTCCATGTGCGCTTGTTTCAGGCCATCCCTGGCCTTCAACATTTTTGGGAGGCTCGCCCCAAAGCCACCCCAAACCTCACGATAACTCCGCGACTGCGGAAGGAGGGCGAACTGCCATGATCAGGAAACTAGTTCTTGGCCTCACTCTGGGCGTTATCACCTTCGCTTTTTCCTTGAATGCCTCTGCCAACGACGGCAACGCGGAAGCCTGGCAAGCCCTGCAGGAGGGACGGGCAATCTTGATTCTCCGCCACGCCCTCGCTCCCGGAACCGGCGACCCCGCCAACTTCAAACTGAACGACTGCAGCACCCAGCGGAACCTGAACGAGGCCGGTCGGGAACAGGCGCGGTCGTGGAAGCCGTTCCTGGCGAGACACGCGATTGAGGAGGCCCGGGTGTTTACCAGTCAGTGGTGCCGGTGTCGGGATACGGCCAGTGAGATGAATGTCGGAGAGGTGGCGGACATGCCGTCGCTGAATTCGTTTTTCCGGAACCGGGGAGACGGGCCGGCACAGACTCGGGAGACGATTGAGGGGGTGAACGGTTTGGAGCCGGGGCTGCCGGTGGTGTTGGTGTCGCACCAGGTGAACATTACGGCGCTGGCGGGTATTTTCCCGGCTTCGAATGAGGGTGTGATTCTGGCGTTGCCGTTGTCGGAGGATCCGACGGTGCTGGCGCGGGTGGCGCCGGGGCGTTAGCGAAACCGGGGGCCGGGGTTTCTGGTATAATCCGGTTCTCATTCAATTAACAGGAAATGATAATGTCCCAGCTTCCCCCTTGCCCGCAGTGTGGTTCCGAGTTCACCTATGAGGATGGTGTTCAGTTGGTTTGTCCCGAGTGCGGGCATGAGTGGTCGGAGGCTGAGCAGGCCGATGCCGAGGCCGGCAAGGTGGTTCGTGATGCCAATGGCAATGAACTGCAGGATGGCGATACGGTGACCGTCATCAAGGATCTGAAAGTGAAGGGGTCCAGTTCGGTGGTGAAGGTGGGCACCAAGGTGAAGAACATTCGCCTGGTGGAAGGCGACCACGACATCGACTGCAAGATTGACGGCATCGGCGCGATGAAGCTGAAGTCAGAGTTCGTGAAGAAAGCCTGAATTGATCATTCTCTCCCCGTCGTCTAAATAAGTATATGAGTGCCTTCGGGCACTCGCTGTATCCCCCGGATACGCGTAATCCACGCGAACAAAACGGTTATTGCCTCAACACTGCCAGTGTGCCCGCCACAAGCGGGCCTCTTTGTGGTCAGGGCCGGAGGTCAAGGAGGACGGGATGAGAGAACGCCACGAATTTCATGTGGATAGTGCCCGCTATCTGGATGATCACGGCAAGCCCATGGATGACTTGCCGGCCCTGGCCGGGGACACCGGGCGTGTCCTGGCCGCCTACCGCAATATGGTGCTGACCCGCACCTTCGATGCCAAAGTCATTGCCCTTCAGCGTACCGGTAAGTGCGGCACCTATCCCTCTGTGCTCGGGCACGAGGTGATTGGTACCGCCATCGGCCAGAGCATGGCAAAAACCGATGTGTTCGTACCCTACTACCGGGATCAGGCGGCGCACATGTTGCGTGGTGTGGGGCTGAGGGAGATGTTGCTCTACTGGGGCGGGGACGAGCGCGGCAGCGCCAACTGGAAGAACTGCCCGGAAGACCTGCCCATCTCGGTACCCATTGCCACCCAGTGTTGTCATGCCGTGGGGGTGGCCTCGGCCATGCGGATCCGGGGTGAGGAGCGGGCGGTGGTCTGCTGCGTGGGCGACGGCGGAACCTCGAAAGGTGATTTTCTGGAGAGCATAAACCTGGCCGGCGCCTGGCACTTGCCCGTGGTGTTTGTCGCCATCAACAACCATTGGGCGATTTCCACGCCCCGCAGCCTGCAGACCGGGGCCGAGACCATCGCCCAGAAGGCCATCAGCGCGGGTTTGCCGGGCCACATGGTGGACGGCAACGATTATTTTGCCATCTCGGAAGCCCTGGACACGGCCCTTGAGCGGGCCCGCGGCGGCAAGGGCGCGACCCTGATCGAGGCGGTGACCTACCGGCTCGGGGATCACACCACCGCTGACGACGCCACCCGTTATCGCACCGCCGAGGACCTCAAGCGGGCCTGGGGGAAGGATGGCATCAAGCGCCTGCAGAACTGGCTACATGACAACGACCTGTGGGATGCCGCGAAGGAAAAGGCGCTGCAGGCAGACAGCAAGGCAACGGTGGAGCAGGCGGTCGAGGACTACCTGGCCATTGAAGCCGAGCCGCCCACCGCCATGGTGGACTACCTGTTCGAAACCCTCCCTCCGGCTCTTCAGACCCAGCGAGAGCGGATTGTCAGCAAGTACCGGGGAGGTGAGTCATGAGCAAGGGCGAGCTGCGTGACGTGACCCTGGTGGAAGCGGTCAACATGGCCCTGCACTGGGAAATGCAGCACGACGAAAACGTGGTGGTGCTGGGCGAGGACATCGCCACCAACGGCGGTGTCTTCCGGGCCACGGTGGGCCTGAAGGAAAAGTTCGGCTTCAAGCGGGTGATGGACACTCCACTGGCGGAAACCCTGATTGCCGGCACCTCCGTGGGCATGGCGACCCAGGGCCTGAAGCCGGTGGCCGAGTTCCAGTTCATGGGGTTTATCTACGCCGGCATCGAGCAGATTGTCAGCCATGCCGCCCGCATGCGTAACCGCACCCGGGGCCGGCTGCATTGCCCCATCGTCTATCGGGCGCCCTTTGGTGGGGGTATCCACGCCCCCGAGCACCATTCCGAAAGCACCGAGGCGCTGTTTGCCCACATCCCGGGCCTGAGGGTGGTGATTCCCAGTTCGCCCCAGCGGGCCTACGGACTGCTGCTGGCGGCCATCCGCAACCCCGATCCGGTGATCTTCCTGGAGCCCAAACGTATCTACCGGGCGGTGACCCAGAGCGTGGAAAACAACGGCGAGGCACTTCCACTGGATACCTGCTTCACCTTGCGCGAGGGCGATGACGTAACCCTCATCACCTGGGGCGCCTCCGTCACGGAAACCCTCCAGGCCGCCGACAAGCTCTCGCATCAGGGCGTAACCTGCGAGGTCATCGATGTAGCCACCATCAGCCCCCTCGACCGGGAAACCCTGCTGTGCTCCGTCGCCAAGACCGGCCGCGCGGTCATCGTCCACGAAGCCTGCCGCAACGGCGGCGTCGGCGCGGAGATCGCCGCCTCCATCGCCGAAAGCGCCTTCCTCGACCTTCAGGCCCCGGTGGTGCGGGTGACCGGCTACGACACTGTTATGCCCTATTACCGCAACGAAGCCGCCTACCTGCCACAAGTGGAGGATATCGTCGAAGCCGTAGAACAAGTCATCGCCCTGTGAACGACTGACTCCGGGGATTGCCGCACCCCCGGGGTCTGACCCCAAAGGGGTCAGACCCAACCTTCAAACCAGAAGTCAGCAAAAGCCCCGGCCAGGCACCGGGGTCTGACCCCGAGGGGTCAGACCCCACCTTCAAACCAGAAACCAGGGGAGTAGCAAATGAAAAACTTCAAACTTCCAGATTTAGGCGAAGGCCTCCCCGAAGCCGAAATCGTCGAATGGCACGTCAAAGTCGGCGACACCGTCGAGGCTGATCAGGTCGTGGTCAGCGTCGAAACCGCCAAGGCCATCGTGGACATCCCATCCCCCGACGCCGGCACCATCGCCAAACTCTACGGCGAACCCGGCGACATCATCCACACCGGCGAACCGTTGCTGGCCTTTGAAGGCGAGGGCGGCGACAGCGGCACCGTAGTCGGCGAACTCAAGACCTCCGGCAAGGACACCAAAGGCAAAGCCGGCCAGGACCAGTTCATCATCGGAGCCGCCGCCTCCAGCAAACGCGCCCGCGCCAACCGGGCCACGCCGGGCGTGCGGGCTCTGGCGGAACGGCTGGGCGTGAGCCCGGAACAGATCAGGGGCAGCGGCCCCGGCGGCCTGATCACCAATGACGACGTTCACCGCCAGGCCAGCCACCAGAAAAAACTGGGCGACGGCGAACCCATCCGTGGCACCCGCCGCACCATGGCCAAGAATATGGCGCTCTCCCACGCCCAGGTGGTGCCGGCATCGGTCTTCGAGGATGTGGACATTGGCGCCTGGAAAAAGGGCACGGACATCACCATGCGCCTGGTACAGGCCATCGGGACAGCCTGTGAGGCGTCCCCGGAACTGAACTGCTGGTTCGATGGCGACAACCTCACCCGCCGGTTACTGGACGAAGTCCACGTGGGCATTGCCGTGGACACCCCCGATGGCCTGTTCGTGCCGGTGCTCCGGGACATTACCCACCGCAGCCTCAAGGACCTGAGAAAAGGCCTGGAAAACCTGCGGGAAGCGGTCGCCACCCGCAAGATCCCGCCGCAGGAAATGCAGGGCGCCACCATCACCCTCTCCAACTTCGGCACCATGACCGGCCAGTACGCCAACCCGGTCATCATCCCGCCGCAGGTGGCCATCATCGGTTCGGGCTGCATCCGGGACAAAGTGGTGCCCGTCGATGGCAAACCGGCGGTTCGTCCGGTATTGCCGCTGTCGCTGACCTTCGATCACCGTGCCGCCACCGGCGGCGAGGCCTCCCGCTTCCTCGGGGCCATGGTCGAGGCCCTCTCCAGACCCTGAGCCGGCAGGCGGCCGCGACCATTCGCCGCACCGTACGGCTTGGCACCGGTGCCAGACCTTTCTATGCTGGCGGCATTCCGTTTTCCCCAGAAAGGACGTTTTTCCATGAACAAATGCCTGAGCATCCTGCTTCTGAGCATGGCAGTACTGGCCCCGAACGTTTTTGCCCACGACTACCAGAACGGCAACGTGGCCATCGACCACCCCTGGAGCCGTCCGACACCCCCGGGCACCCCCATGGGTGTGGGCTATCTGAGCATCACCAACACCGGTGAGCGCGACATCACCCTGACCGGCGCCGAAACCCCCCGCGCAGCCCGGATCTCCATCCATGAAAGCAGCATGAAAGACGGCGTAATGCGGATGCAGCCGGTCAAGAGCGGCCTGCTGATCCCGGCCGGTAAAACCGTCGAACTTAAACCCCACAGCTATCACCTGATGCTGGAGAAGCTCAACCAGCCGCTGGCCCAGGGCGAGAGTATTCCTGTGCAACTGGAGTTTGACGGTGCCGAGGACATGAACATCGAGCTTACCGTCGAACCGCTGGACGGTGGCATGGCCATGGAAAAGCAGGAGATGGATCATTCCGGGCACAAGATGAGCAATTGATTGCGCTTCCTCCCCGGGCTCTTATCCCTTCCTACTGAACCCGTCAACTCGGAGTTATGCGAACGAGGGCGCATAACTCCGCCGCCTCTGCTCCAGCGTCCTGATTTTCTGCCATTTTCCTGTTCAAAGAGTGGAGTTATATGCCCGCAATGTTCCGGCGCTGGGCTGCTGGCGTTCGTATAACTTCTTTAGTGGTATGTAGGGTGCGGTTTTTAAGGTTATGAACTATAGTGGTTTTTTGTCGGGTTCGTGACAAGGCGGATGGAATTATACGAATGCGGGATAGGCGCCCGGAGTTATACGAACGCGTTCGTATAACTAGCTGTTAGGAATGAGGGTCTAGATTTATGGAGCGGGAGATCCTGATAAACGATTTCGCTACTCGTAGTTTTAGGGATGTAGCGGATCAAGATTACATCGCGGCTAGGCTCTCCTATCGCCATGGGCTATATCCTCAGTTTCATTGGCAGTCTCTCCAAGCTCTAGAAAAGTATCTAAAGGCGATATTGCTCTAT
Organism: Marinobacter sp. C7; assembly: GCF_022343555.1. GTDB lineage: Bacteria > Pseudomonadota > Gammaproteobacteria > Pseudomonadales > Oleiphilaceae > Marinobacter. The sequence goes on from NZ_JAKQZH010000003.1 coordinate 286,765, forward strand.
AACAGGGTGAAAGCTAAGAGCATCAATCATGACCTAGATAAAGCTCTCAAACTCACCCGAAAATTGCCATTCCAGCTGAGCAGGAGTTCCATTACTGACGATTTTATTAAGCATCTTTCCAATTTCGGTCGTTTCAGATACTTGGAATCCTCATATTTTATTAAAGGGCCAAAGTTAGCTGAACTGGATAAAGCTGTTTGGGAAATAAGGCGTTACTGTAAAGTTTTGGATTACGATCTGGCTCTTCAATGTGGAAATGTCGAGAACATGTTCCAGCATGAGCTTGATGCAATTGAAAAAAGTAAACAGCGGCCCCCTCAGAAGTTCAGAATTGCAGGTGGGCTTTTAGAGAAAATCATTGACCAACAGAAACATCCTTCACGCAGTGCTTTGGTTTGGCAAAATCTGTTTTTCGGAAAGGTTGTCCGGAGGCAGGTACGCATGCCCACCGCCTTCCATGCGGTAAATGCGCCACTGTACCTACATCCAGAAATACTGGATGAAGTTTTGAAGTACGTATTTCTACCCGACAAGGTGGCAGAGGCCTACCGGGAGCATGGCAAGGTAGTGAGCCAATCGGGAGGTAATTCGGGTAGAAGTTCCTAACAATGTGGTCAACGGGACGCCAACTACGCTGCGCTCCGTTGGCGCCCATTACCACTGGCGTTAAACCAAAAATAAAAAAGGAGAGTTTCATCTATGAGGGCACTTTCAGTTCCTTTGGTCACCATAGCAATCAGTGGATGCTCGATGATGGGAGTGATTCCTGCCAAGGAAGCGGGGCCTTACCCGGAAAATTATAAAGAGCGAGTGGCGGGCTACATCGATCAGGCTTACAAAGACCCCGGATCTCTAAAATCTGTATCTATATCTCAGCCGATCCCCTATCGAATATTCGATGATATTGGGTATATCGTTTGTTTTAAGGCCAACGCAAAAAATAGTTATGGTGGGTACACGGGCGTCAAAACACAGCAAATAATGTTAGAGCCTGATAATACTTGGAACACGGGCGGCACAAATGGTTGTGAACAGGCAAATTATCAGCCTTGGCCAGAGATGGAGCAGCGGGATAGCTAAGTCTACAAAGCTAGGGCCGCGAAAAAAGGTTTAACCAAGGGCTCAAGCCGACCGGTTTGCGCTGGCGCTCCAACCGGCGGCTTAGCCCAAGCGTTACGTGTGCAGTAAAACAAAGGGATAGAGTTTATGTACCACTATGACCAAAGACCAGGAACTCAGTTCAGCGAGGCGGCGCAGAGCTTCATGAGAGACATTCAGTCCTCTGAGTATGTGGTGCTATGTGGTCGAAACAACTGTGGAAAATCCTATCTACTTAAGACTCTAACTCAACAACTTGGCGAGCGTGCGTCATATCTTGGGCCTGCTCGGTATCAAAATTTTAATGTCATTGGTAGTTTCGCTCCTAACCGGAATCAGAGAAGGAGAACTCGAAAACACCAGGAATTCATGAACCAATGGCGTAACCAACAGCAGAATTTAGATAACTCGCCGTTTAATCTACAGCAAGCCATAGCCGAGCTCACAAATGAAAAAAGAGAGCAATTGATTGAAATAATGCAATCTTTGCTCGGATCAAAAATGGAGCTAAGACATACTGTTGAAAACAACTCTATGTCCCAGCAATATATATCAGTTGATGGGCACAACATTTCTTTTACAAGCTCAGGTTATCGATTAATAACATCTCTAATTACTTCTCTTCTTGACGAAGAATTTGATACATTTTTTATTGACGAGCCAGAGCTCGGGATTAGTCCTGAAGCTCAAGGACTTTTCTCTGATTTCCTGTTCAATAAAGAAATTAGAGATCGTTATTTTGGGCATATCAAAACCCTAGTATTAGCAACTCATTCGACGATATTTCTCGATAGAAATCAGATCACCAACAACTATTTTGTCGAGAAAGACGGTGACATAATTGACATCACAAGAGTGGATAACGTTTCTGACATAAATAGAATGCATTTCTTCCTGCTGGGGAACCGACTGGAAACTCTGTATATGCCTTCGAGCATAATCATAGTAGAGGGGAAAAGCGATTATAAGTTTATCAATAGGTTGTTGAATGTCAGGTATGATAATTCAAACGTTAGCGTTATACAGGCAAATGGAGATTCAAGAATAAAGGAAATTTTCAATTTGACTAAAAGTATATTTGGCGACATCCAAAAGAGCCCTTATAAAGACAGAGTTTTTGTTGTTCTAGATAGTGTGCATGGTCCAGGATTGAAAGCTTCGCTTGAGGCAATGGGTCTACCTAGTGAAAATATCGTGACATGGAATAAAAATGGAATCGAATACTATTATCCAGAGAAAATAATAAGGTCTATATATGGTTCTTCTGGAGAAATTGAAATTGATGGTGACATAGTAAGGTTAAATGGCATTGAGCATAACAAAAACAAGCTCGCAGATCTTGTGGTAGATAAAATGACGAAAGATACTGAGCTAACCGAGGAATTCCAAGACGAGTTCCTAGCCAAGATCGAACCTTTAATCTGAAACACGTAACCAATGCGTCAACGGGACCGCTTTGTTCCGCTGCGCTCCACAAATCGGCCCGTTACGCCAGCGTTAGAATTTTATCGAGATTTTGGTATGGATGAAAAACTAGAGAAAATTTTCTCTAATATAAATGACTGGCTGAGATTTGCAGAGGCAAAGTCTGCAACCTTGATTGCAGGGAATGGCGCATTAATTTTTGCCATTTTCAGGCTGAGACATTCGGCTGAGGTCCCTGAGCTGTTAGCTCTTCACTTTAACGTATCGATATTTTTTTGCTTGATGTCTATGGTAGTCTGCTTGATATCGATTACACCATCATTAGGAATGCCTTGGGAATCCAAGCCCAGAGGTTGTGATAAATCTGACAATTTGCTCTTTTTCGATGACATATCAAAGTATACGCCCGCGTCCTACCTTAATAGAATGGGATAAAATATAAACTTAGAGAATTCAGACTTCACTGGATACCAGAAAGATCTTGCGAGTCAGATAATAGTAAATTCTGTAATTGCGAGAAAGAAATATAATTGTTTCAAGATTGCTGTTTGGTTGAGCCTATTCGCGTTGGTTTCACCGGTGGTCGGTATAGTTCTGTATTTGATAGGGAGGAGATAATGTGAAGTCAGGAATTGACTCAAAAGTGACAGAGATAATTGATAACAACTTCAAATTCACGGACATAGCCTATGTGCCAGATATCGACAATACAAGCCTAACATTTAACAACAAAGGCTTACGGTTCGAAGCGACCACCCTTTTTATCGACATGAGGGGGTCAACGTCAGTTTTGAACAGACACAACCGAGTATCCGTCGCGAAATTGCACAAAGCCTATTTTCATACAATCGTTACAATTGCCAGAAGTTTAGGTGGCGAAGTTAGAAGCTTTAATGGCGATGGAATGCTTGTTTTCTTTCCCGGCACGTCAAAGGAAACACTTAGCAATGCAGTAGAAGCTGCCATGAAAATGAAATGGATGTTGTCTTCAGACGAGTCAAAAGTAAAAAAGAAAATGGAAAAGTACTCGTCAGTCGACTTTGGTATAGGAATAGACGATGGGAAAGTTCTATGTTCAAAAGTTGGTGTCGCCGGGGTTAACAACAGGGACCTTGTTTGGATAGGAAATGCGGTAAATAAATCAGTAAAAATTGGCGATAACATGCATAATAGAATTGGAATTTCCACTTACGTGTATAGCAATCTGCAAGATAGAGTAAAATATTGTGTTGAAAAAGATTTTTTTGGCAATGATGTGAATGTCGATATGTGGCAAAGCGATTACTTTCAGTATAATGGAGAGCAACAAAAATATTATTACACAACATACTATTGGAAAGTAGTATGATTCTAATCGGCTGTTAGAAGTAGAGGAATTACATGGAGTTTTTTGACCAATCGTTTTTTCAGGGTGTAGCTGCCACACTGGTTGGCGGTGCTGTCGTCGCCCTGCTGACTCCTCTTAAAAATCGAATAGTCGATTATCGGAATCGAAGGAAATTAAAGAAGCTAGAGCAGAAACTGAACATGCTCAAGTGGGAAAAAGAGCATCTTGAAAAAGTAAAAAAATCCAGTGTGGCCCTGAGCAGAGCTGTTTATGCCGATATTTTCTTTTTGCTCCTGTTCCTGAGTTTAGGTTTAGGACTCCCAGTCGTCGGTCCAGTTGCCGCTAACCTCAATCCTTTGTTTGACCCAGTGGTCAAACTACTGCTTCCAATGTCCGTGCCGATATGGGCTGTTTCAATTTTAATTGCTATACAAAACATCAAGAAATTTAGGAACCTAAATAACTACTCTGACGCCATTGAGAAAATGACCTCCAAAATTGACGGGGTTGGCCAGAAGATAGAAAAACTCAATTCTAACAAGTAGTTGCATTTCGTTCCGGCCCTAGCGGGCCTTCACCGGACAGCCTTGTCGCCGCTTCGCTCTGCCAAGGCTGCCGCTGAACAATGGCGTAAGGTGTTCTAGAACACATAAATAAATCCGACGCCTACTTCGGCTTCATAATTGTTGCGTGCGATTGGGCTGTCCTCAATGTCGCTACTGTAACGCTCATATACAGCCTCGCCGAAAATCTGCCAATTCTCGTTAAAAGAATGACGATAATTGTAATTGAACCCAACCGAGCGAAATCCCCCGCTCAGGTCAGTCTCACTCAGTCCCGATGCAGCTGACTGCTCTGCGTCTATACCAAAATCTTTGTTGGCATAATCGCTGTCGTGAAATACCACGGCGATAGCAATTTCATGACCGGTTCCGTCGATCTGATGGCCGAAGCGGCGCCCAATTCCCAAAAGACCAAGACTTCCATTCTCACCGGTTATGATCCGGCCATCCAGCCAGTAACGCCAATCGGCATCGAAAGCACGACGTGCTTGCAGCACGAGTTCAGCACCCTCATCTCCATCACCGAGACCATCCAAGCGACCGTCATCGGAATCGCTTTCTTCACGACCCTCCTCAAAGCCGACGGCCGCCTCGAATAGCCACGTGTCAGAACCAAGACCACGCCACCCCAGGGCCTCACCGGCCCAGAAGAAAATATTATTACCTTTACGCCATTGCAACGCACCGGCGGGATCGACCTCCGCACCGAATTCATCCGACCCTTCGTAGGCAGATTCGTATTCAATACTCAGGCCTAGCCCAAGGGCCCAGCCATCATCACCCCGGGTGAAGTCGTCGACTGAGGGTAAGGGCACCAGAGCTGTATTTCTGTCCTGTGCTAACGCTGTTTGAGAGAAGAGTGCGTGTAAGCAAACCACCAAAAGGATGCCTGTAAACTTTTTCATCTCAATTCCGCTGCAGTGGGTGATGCTATATTGAAGATATTACGTGAAAGATATGTGAATAGTTCACATAAATCGTGTGTCGCTTGAAGGCTCGGTTCTAATGTCTGGTAAGTTGCTCAAGTCGGCTGGAGGTAAATTGTCACTTGTTTGCAAAGAGCCGCACACAGGCCGCCAAGTCACCCCCCAACCGCTTAGCAAGTCGTTAAGCCATGCGGAGTCAGCTTGAGGTACTTTGCTTACGGATCAAACATGTCGCTCCCGAGATTGAGGCAGAGGGTGCCGGGTGCTGAGCGAGTAGGCAGGTTCGAGCTCGTTGAGCATTCTCTCCGGTTTCACAAGTGGAGCCGAAAAGACGGATCGGCCAAGTGCGATGCGCTGTTCACCGGAAACCCCGAAGACGTTGTCATTGGTGCCCTTTTCGAGATACCGGAGCACGAGAAAGGCGCGCTGGACCGGGCTGAGGGAGTGGGCTTCGGCTATGAGGAAAAGCGGGTCACGGTAACGGATGCCCAAGGGAACTCCCTCCAAGCGTTTACCTACTATGCAACGGATACCGATCCATCCCTGCTGCCATACTCCTGGTATGTGCATCACGTCATCTACGGCGCGAGGGAGATCGGCGTTCCAGGTGACTATCTGGATGCCGTGCTGGCCACAAAAAGCCGGGAAGATCCCGACAGAGAAAGAGATGCCAGAGAGCGGGCAATATACCGCTAGAAAATGGGCTCGCCCGTCGCTTTGACCGCATAGAACAGGCAGTCACTCTTCGCAATCACCGGGTTGGTGGTAATCATGAAGGCTTTGAGGGCCTGGGCGGGGTAGATCTGCCCGTCCCTGACCCGAAGAACCTGCTCCATGTTCTCGGTCCGGTTGTGGCTGATTGCTGTGAGTATGCCGAGGCCCTTTTTTCCGATCCACCCCAGAGGCTCATCCGGGGAAACAATCCCGAAATTGCGGTGTTCGATGTCTGGCGGAAACGTGAGGTCAGCCTGTCCGCTCGGCTCAAGGCGGTATTCGATGGTCGCTTCGGGTGCCAGCTCCACCCGGATCGGGTTTCGCAGTACGGTGACGTCCCACTCTGCTTTTTCCAGCGACAACACGTCGGGTCTCGAGGTGTACCGAACGAGTCCCTCGTATGCCAGTTGATGGGCCTGATCGTCCTCGGCCCCGCCACACTCGATGGTCACCGTGGGCACCTCCTGTTCCGAGTACTCCATCAGCGCACCCAGACGCAGGTCTGTCATGATGAGGCGGTCGGTGAAGAGCGAGGTCAGCGCCTGGTGGGCGGCGTCGTTGGTGATGGTCACGGCGAAGGCCGGGCCTGTGCCTGAGGTGTTGTGCACGTCCAGCAGGCATTCGGGGTTCGCATCACGAAGCTCTTCCAGCATGGCTTGTGCGATGGCGCCTTCTTCCCCCTCGAAGGGTTCTTTGAAACACCGGTTGAGGTCGCGTCCTTCGGGCAGCTGTCGAAAGGAAAACGCAGGCGGAATCTTGGCGGGATAGACGCCTCCTAGCAGGAACAGCATGTTGACCGCGGGCGTGTGCTGCTCGATCAGCCACCGGTGAAGCGCAAACAGACCCGAAGGCTCGTTGCCGTGGATCAGTGTTGCCATGGCCCGGGTACGGGAGCGATCCCGGCCGGCCACCCGAACCACGGTGGGCTTGTGCAAACGGTCGAGCCACTCCAGCGGAGAGCGGCCCAGCGTTTGGGGTGAGGGGTCATTGAGGTACTCAAGTACGGTCGAATTACTCACGTTGACAGTGTCCATTCATGGAGCGGTACGTTCTTCTTCTGGTTGGCCATATAGAGAGACAGCATACTCCGGAACGCCTCATCGGGGCCCAGGGAACTGGATAAAGACTCGGTGATGCGGCGCTGCCACCGGGCACCCGACATGCCGGTTTCGATGCGGCCCTCGATGATGCCCAGCAGGCGGTCAATTTCCCTCTCGTCCACGGCTGTCTGTTTCAATGCTTCCCAGGCGCGTGGCAGCAGCTCACGGGCCACGGTTAGCAGGGGCGTATCCTGCAACTGGACCTGGTCCTTGTGCGGCCAGATGATTTCCGCGCCGATGCCGTCTTTGGCTGCGCGGTAGAAATTGTGTTCGGTGTAATGGAAGGGGAGTATCGACGTCAGATGACGGATGTCATCAAGCACGGCCAACGCAGCCCCGATCACGAACAGCCCGTTCGCACACATATCAACGGCCGTCGGGCCTGCCGGCATGGAACGGATTTCGATGCGCAGATGCCCCCCTTCGGCATGGTCGTAGATGGCCCGGTTCCAGGGCCAGGTGGTGCCCTGGTGCAGGCGCAGTTCGGAAAGTCTGGGCACCTCGCCACGATCAATCACAGCCATGGGGTCCTCATCCGACATCACGGGAATGATGGGCGGATACAGCGATGCCGAAGCTGCGAACAGCTCCCAGGCGCTGCGCGCCCAGCCGTTGCCGTAATAGACCCGTGGCGGGTGGCGCCAGGTTTTGTGGTTGGGGGACCGGCTGTCGATGGATTGCTTGAACAGGGCAATACGGGTTTCGTCCCAGAGGTGATGGCCAAACAGGCTGGGCGAATTGCTGGCCAGGGCCAGGACAATCGGCGTGACCAGCTGGATCGCATTGAAATAATCGGCAAAGCGCTGGGCAGGCACACGCCAGTGCAGCTGGAACGAGGTATTGGCCCCTTCCATGTAGACGTCGTCCGCTTCCAGATCGATGACATCGTTGCCACCGATATGGATGCTGAATGGCTCGCCCCGTTGCTTGAGCAGTGCGTTGGACAGGGCATGGTAGCGGGGCACGTCGGTCATCACGTGTGCGCCCATGTCGGACTGGCGAAGGGTGGGCAGAATGCCGATCGGTACCAGCTCTCCGTCCATCGGTGCGGCGTGCTGGTTGATTCGCCGGATGGCAGCGAGCAGCTCCTGCTCTGTTCGGGCAAACGGATCTCCCCTGAAAGCCTGGGGGCTGAGGTTGTATTCGAGATTGAAGCGGTTGAGCTCAACGGTCAGTTGGGGGTCCTGAACGCTGGCGGCGATTTCTGTGTTGATGGGTTGAACGTGCAGATCACGGTTTACGATGTAGAACTCGACCTCGGCTCCGATTGAACTTTCTCCCTCACCGAAGCCGGGTCGGTCCAGAAGACGAGAGAGTGCTGTAAGGTCCGTCCGGACCTTGGCTGCAAAACGCTCAAACTCTTCCGGCGCAAATTCTGTTGTTTTGATCGACAGTCCCACGGTAAGTCGTCTCTAGCACTGACTTACCTTGATATTAGTGGAAGATCCGCCCGGCACCAGCCCCCCTGGGAAGTAGACGCTCAGGAAGGGACCGTCACCGGTGTTTTTGCCACTGATCATTTTCTTGCCTTGAAGCAAAAATAGACAGATCAACCTGTGCAAGAATCACTCTTGAGCTATCCTGAGGTCCGAACTGACGGAAAACAGTGACAGCATTCCCGCTATAGCTGGGTTTTGATAACGGAGTGTCCCTTGCACATACTCGTCACCGGTGGCGCCGGTTTTATTGGCTCCAACATTGCTGAATACCATCTCAAACGGGGCGACAAGGTACATGTGGTGGATAACCTCAGTACCGGCTCGGAAGCCAATATCGCCGCATTCATCGAGAATCCCGATTTCCGGTTTGACCAGGCCGACATCGTCACCTGGGATGGCCTGGACACGGCCGTTGCCTGGGCAGACCGTATCTACCACATGGCGGCGGTTGTGGGCGTGTACCGGGTGCTCAGTGAGCCGGTGGGAACCATGGCCACCAACATCGCCGGCACCGAGCGTCTGCTGCGGTCGGTGAACCGTGACAGCTGGGCGCCGCAGGTGATCCTCGCCTCCAGTTCGGAGGTTTATGGTCCGCACACCGAACCGCGGTTGACCGAGGACGACTCCCTGATCATTCAGTCCGGCGCCCCCCTGCGCTGGAACTATGCCATCAGCAAACTGGCGGACGAGGGCTTTGGCCTGGCCTATGCCCGGGAACACAACATCCGCGTGATCATCGCCCGTTTCTTCAATACCGTAGGACCACGGCAGACCGGCCGCTACGGCATGGTGGTGCCCCGCTTTGTCCGGAAAGCCGTGGCCAATGAGCCGATTACCGTATTCGGGGATGGTGAGCAGTCGCGCTCCTTCTGCGATGTGCGCGATACGGTCGTGGCGCTCGACCGTCTGGCGTCGATGCCCGATCTGCCCAACGGCGAGATCGTCAACGTCGGCAGTGACCGGGAGATCAGCATCAATGAGCTTGCCCGGCTGGTGATCGAGTGCGCCGGGAGCCGCTCGACCATCGACCATATTCCCTACCGGGAAGCCTATGGCGCGGAGTTTGAGGATATCCGCCACCGTCGACCCTCGCTGGACAAGCTCCGCCGGCTCACCGGTTTTGAACACGCCTGGACCCTCGAGGAAACCCTCAAGGATCTGATCGACCGGGCCCGTAAACAGATCACGGAAGGAGAGAAGTAGTATGGCAACCGCGCCCTGGTTCGTCATTGGTCCCAGCACCCTGGTTGCCTTCATCGGCCTGATGCGCGGGCCGGACAAAACCCCGCCCGAGAGCGCGGAAGACTGGCGTGACGCCACCGTGGATGTGGTGATTCCGGCGCTCAACGAGGAGCAGAACATTCTGCTTGCCCTCAGTTCCATCGCCCGCCAGAGTCTCAAGCCCCGCAAGGTGGTGCTGGTGGATGACGGCAGCACCGACAGGACGGCCGAGGTTGCCCGTGCCTTCGGTGAAGATCTTGGCCTGGCTCTGGAAGTGATCCGGCGTGAGGAGTCGATCGGCAAGACCCCGACCGTCAAGCGCGAGGCCAGGGATCTGGACGCCGATGTGGAGGTCGTCCTCGATGGCGACACCTTCCTGGAATCGGAGAACTACATCGAGCGGCTGGTCCAGGAAATCTACAAGGCCCCCGGCGTGGCTTCGGTCTGCGGCGTGGTGCAGCCGATGCGGGAAACGGACCGCCGCGCGATCAGCGATGAGGCGCCCCTCAAAGGCTTCCTGGAGAAACACGCAAACTACGTTACCCCGCGTCCCGGTGCCTGGCAACGTTTCAACCGCGCCATCACCAACTTCTATCGCGGAATTCTCTATACCTTCCTCCAGCGCTTCGTATACCGGGGCCAGATGACCGTGTTCGGCAGCATCATCAATCCCGTCGGCTGTGCCGTGGCCTATCGCCGCGAATACCTCAAGGAGCTGTTCGATTACTACGAGCCAATCCTGGGGGACGACCTCACCAACTCCGAGGACATCTTCATCGGATTTGCGTTGCTGAACGAGGGGTACCGCAACGTACAGCTGCAGGATGTGACGGTACGCTCACTGGAACCGGAGTTTCCCCGGCTCGCCCACCAGCTGTACTTCTGGTCTTCCAGCTTCCTGCAGAGCTGCTACTACTTTGACGGCCTGCTACGCAGCCCCTTCAAGGGCTTCCGCCGCTATCGCCAGAAGCATGAGGCGAAGCACTACGAGGAAGACCATCCGGATACCCGTGACCACATCCACCGGCGCGGCGAACCGTACCGGCAGCCCTGGGGGCAGGGCTACACCAGAAAATACGGCCGGCCCATGGGCTGGGCGGTGTTCATGGCAGCGCTGGAAAAGATTGCGTTCCCCACAGCCCTGCTGATCATGCTGATCCTGCAACTGTGGGAACCGTTGCTGATTACCTTCCTGGCCGAGATGACACTGGTGATCCTGATCCTCATGTTCAATGCCCCGGGCCACCGGTTCCGGGCCTTCTGGGAAGCCATCGCGGTGACACCGCTCCGTTACGGCAGCCTGCTGTTCGATGCGGTAAACATCGGGCGGTTCGCGACCGATCTCTGGATTACACGCAACCGGAGGTGGCGCAAATGAGACACCTGTTTGCCGGACTGATTCTGTCCCTGTGCGCGGGGGCGCTGCACGCTGCCCCTGCCGTGCCGGAAGCGGGCCTGAAGGCCGAAATGGCCGGAGAGTGGGAGAGCGCACTGACGGTCTACCGTTCCGTGCTGGAAAGCCAGCCTCAGCGAGTGGATCTCTGGTTGAGGATGGCGGATATCTACCACCGTCTGGAACGCCCGCAAGAAACCATCAATGCCCTGGAGCAGGCCCGCGAACTCGCGCCGGACAACGCTGAAATCGCCTTCCGGTTGTCCCGCGCCTACGCCATGGCCGACCGCCCGGCGGACGCCCTGCAGCAATGTCAGCAGGCCGTGGAGCTGGAGCCGAGCAACGTCGATTACCTGCACACCTGCCTGCAACAGGCTAACTGGGCCCGCAATCGCGCAGCCGCGGAGCGCACCATCGAGTCGCTGCTGGCGATTTCCCCCCGGGACCGAGATGCCCTGCTGAGTCGGGCCCTCTGGCACAGCTGGATGGGTGAGTATGAACAGGCCGCCACCGCCTATGACGAGTACCTGCGCCATTACCCGGAGGACCACGACGCGACCGTAGCCCGCATCCAGGTGCTGGGCTGGGCCGGGGACCATGAGGGGGCCGAAAAGGCCCTGGCGGATTACCGCCAACGCTTTGGAGACACGGACGCCTATCAACGGGCCAGGGCTCAGGTGTTGCTGCAACAGGGACGGTACTATTCGGCCTCGGACCTGCTCACGCCTTTGGCCGAGCGACACCCGGAGGATTACGATATCCACTTTGCCCGGGTGCTGGCCACCCGCGCATCCGGCCAGCCTTCCGAGGCGCTGGACAGCCTGGCGGTCCTGGAAGCCCGGAAGCCGGGCGAGCCGGAAACCCGCGAGCTGGCCCGGGTCACCCGTGCTCCCTTGCGTTCCCTGGTGGGCATCACCGGCGACCATCAGTTTGATGCCGATGACATCCGCATCACCACAGGCAAAGTATTCGGTGAGCTCGCACTCAGCCCCGAAACCCGGGCGCTGATGGGCTACAGCGCCCGCCGCGTCAGTACCCGTCAGGGCTCGGAGTTCATAGCCGAGGATGGCGACCGTTCCACCATGGATTACTACGGCTGGGTCGGTATGCGCCACCAGCTGCACCCGCGTGTGGCAGTGGAAGGCCGTGTGGGCCGGGGCAACATCGAGGGCGGCGGCGATTACGGCTACTACCTGCTGGAGGGCGACTGGCACCCCCACGATGACTGGTCGCTGCAGCTTTCCCGCGAACGGGCCCTGTACGCGTTGTCACCGCTGTCCGTATCACGGGAGATCGTTGAAACCGAGAACCGCCTTCGCGCCCTGTGGCACCCGGGTATGCTGTACCAGGTGGAGGGATGGATCAGCGCCTCGGACTTCTCGGACGACAACAGCCGCCTGGAGTTCTACCTGGCTCCCAGCCGCCGCGTCTACCAGAACGGGCCCTGGGGCGTGAACCTCGGTCTTTCCGCCCAGCGTTTCACCTTCGACAAGGACCTGGACAACGGTTACTACGATCCGGACTACTTCAACCGCTTTGCCGGCACCGCGCTCTTCTACTGGAGCCCGAACGTGGATGACTGGGTCGGCCTGCGCACCAGCCTCGGCTGGCACAAGGACGATACGTTCTCCAGCTACGAGTTCGGCTCCGACGTGGAACTCGAAGCCCTCATCGGCCGCTACCGCGACTGGCAGTTCCACGGCCGTATTGCCTACGCCGACCGGCTGCAGGAGACCGGGCGGTACTATGGCACCTCGATTCACCTTGGGCTGATTCGGCGGTTCTGACGGTTGCCCTTCTACCCTCCAGGGGTTTTCAAGCGGAGTTATGCGAAAGAGGACGTATAATTCCGCTGTGCTTTGTCAGTGTTCCACCGAGTTACCCACAAACAGTAGATACCTCCTATAGTTGGGGAAGCCCCTGGCATGGAGGTGCCCCCATGAATAATGAACGCCCGATCGTCCGGCAGTTCTTTGCCAAAATGAAACCAGAATTTCTCCAACTGTCTGAAGAGGAACGCAGACAGTTCATGATCCGGGACCGGTTCGAAACAGGTAATGGCTTGTATAAATTGAAGCAGGGAGCGCCCGCTGCTCCGTTGCGTCGATTCCACTTCATCCCCGGCGACTGCTATGTTGAGGGTCAAGGAGTCTCTCTGCCAAACAGGGAGCGCGATCAAGCACAGGATGAATGGGGAATGCCATGAATTACGATTTTCTGGACGAAAGCGGGCAGATTCTTCGGGAGGCGGGGCATCTCGGCAAGATAGACCCCAACGTGATCGAATATCTGGCTGCGCCCGGGCGCGTGGTGTCGTTCCGTATTCCAATGAAAATGGACGATGGCAGTTTTCGTGTGTTTGATGCCCATCGTGTTCGTTATAACGATGCTCTCGGGCCGAGCCGTGATGGAACCCGCATTTCCCCCGAACTCGACCTTGATGAGGTGAAATCCCTCGCCCTGATCATGTCGATCAAACATGCAGCCGGGCGAATTCCCGCCGGCGGTGGCAAGGGTGGCATCGTGGCCGATCCCCGTGAATTGAGTGATCGGGAGTTCGAGTCACTTTGCCGCGCCTATATCCGCAACCTGCGCCCGAGAGGGCAGGCCTACGATGTCCCCGGTGCGGATATCGGCACGGATCTGCAAACCATGAGCTGGATGCTGGACGAATACGAGTCGGTGACCGGCTACCATGAGCCGGCCGCGGTCAACGACAAACCGCCCATCCTTGGCGGGTCGCTGGGGGGCTATGAGGCGACCGGAAGCGGGGTTTTCGATGTGTTCCGTGAGGCCGCGGAGCAGGCCGAGTTTGCCATCGAAAATGCCCGTGTCGCCATCCAGGGGTTCGGCCAGGTCGGCTCGGTGGCGGCGAGCATGTTCCACGAAGCCGGCTGTAAGGTGGTGGCGGTGAGTGATAGCCGTGGCGGCATTTATTCGAACGACGGGCTCGATATTCCTGACCTGTTGGCGCACAAGAAGTCCACCGGGAAAGTTTCGGATTTTGCCGGCACCGAGCCGATTACCAGCGAAAAGATGCTCGAATGTGACTGCGACGTGCTGGTGCCTGCGTCGGTTCAGGGGGTGATTACCGCGAGCAATGCGGAACGGATCCAGGCCCGGATGGTGGTGGAAGCCGCCAACGCGCCAACCACCATAAAAGCCGATGCGATGCTGCTGGAACGAGGCGTAATCATCGTTCCGGATGTGTTGGCCAATGCCGGTAGCGTGCAGTTGTGTCAGATGGAACGCAGTCAGGGGCTTTCGGATAATTACTGGGATATCGATACGATTAACCGCCTGAGACAGGAGCGCCTGGCCAGGAGTTACCGTGAAGCCGTGAATGCAGCAGCTGAACACCAGGTGAAATCAGTCCGGCTGGGGGCGTGGATCAATGCCCTCAAACGCATTGAAGAAGCGATGCACCTGCGCGGCTGGTGCTAACGCGGTATGGCCAGGTCAGCACCACCGGTCGGTGAGCACTTGAGTTCCGGATTCTCACGGTCGATCAACTCCAGTGCCACGGCGGCATTGCGTACCCGGTCGCGCATCATCTCCTTGTGGTAGCTGTCCGGGTTCCACGGCGCGTACAAGGTTTCCTCGGATGGGCCGGGTTCAATCTTGAAATAGCAGGGAGCGGCGATTCGGGCGATCTCTGCCGCCTCGTAGAAACGCACGAAGCCTCCCATGGATTGAACCAGGAAGAGATATACGTCCATGGGAATCTGGATGCTGCTGCGGATGGCCGAAAGCATCGGCAGGCTCAGGTCGGCGAGGGGGTTGAAGGTGTTGGCCCCCAGTTGCTGGGCAACCAGGGCGCCGGGCGGGTTGGCCTGGCCGGCAAAGACTGAGAGCTTGAAGATGACATCCGCGGGAATGACCTCTTTCTGGCGTAGCTGGTCGGCCAGCCACAACACGCCTTCACCGGTGATCAGAAAACCCCGGAATCCGGCATTCATGCAGCGCTCGATGTCTTTCAGCCAGTGCCGCACGGCATCCATGCCACGCAGGCGCATGCCGGAGACCAGGCCCTCGGGTGTGGACATCTGGCGGCCGGCGTCCCAGCTTCGGCGTGGACCGGGTGTCATCACTACTTCGATCTTCTGTTCACGGGCCAGCTGTGCAAAATCCCGTAATTCTGGCTGCGTGAGATACGTCGCGCCACCGACGGTAGCGATGATGCGATGAATCGGTACCTTCTGGTGCTCCGCCTCCCTGATCATTGCCTCCAGTGCACAGACCCGCTCGACCCCGGATATTTCGATGCGATAGTGACCGCCATCGGGGAATCGTAGGTCGGATGATGGCAGCTGATTGTTGTCATGGGCCGGGAGACCGAGTTCTGCCAGCACCTGTTCCAGATTATCCATCATTGCCTCTTGGCCTCAGTGGTTTGAGCTATCCTTCACTATTAGCACACGATACGGAAAAGGGTTTAATCAGGAGGCCCTCATGCCATTGAGTAGCGCCGAACTCATCGACGATCCCATCGGTTGTTACCCGCCGGCAACGGTGGCCTGCTTTGATCCGACCCGTGGTGCGCTGCCCCGGCGGCAACTGGATGAAACGCAGACCCGAACGTTTCTTGAACGCCTGGCTGCTGCCGGGGCGCCTGCTGCACTCATTGCATCGTCCACCGGCCAGGGGCATCTGCGCACAGTGGATGAACTGGCCACGTGGTTTCGTTGCGCGGCGGACGCGAACACCCGGAACATGCTGCTGATGGGGCTGCTGAGACCGGAGGATGGGATTGCAGCCAATCAACGGCTGTTGGACCTGCTGGCGGACCTCGGGTATCCCGTGGTTTTTTTGCGGCCGGGGACCGATCTGTCCGCGCAGGCAAGCGACAATCAGGTGAGCGACAGCCTGGCCCCGGTCATCGCAGCGGCGGCAGAGCGGGGGCTCGCCATCGGGCTGTATTCGATTTCCGATGTCAGTGGTCTGCCGCTCAGTGCCGAATCTGCAGCGCAACTGCTCGGGTGTGAGGGTGGCGGGCATATCGTCGCCGTCAAAGTGACCGAGACCGATTACGACAAGAGCACGGCACGGTTCCTGGCTCACCCGGCCCTCCGTCGCCTCAAGATCGTTCAGGGATGGGATCCGCACCTGAGTCGTGCCCTGCGTGATGGTCCGCGTTTCGATGTAAAGGGTCGCCAACGGGCCGGAATTACATCGGGCCTGATGTCGCTGGCGGTGCACCAATACGTGCATCTGCTGGACGCGGCCGCCCGTGAAGACTGGCGTGAGGTTGCGGAGGCCCAGCGAGCCACCGATGCCCTGTTTTGTTCAATGCAGGACGACCCCGGGCATTTTGCCGACCTTCAGCGGGCCAAGTTCATCATGGGGCTTGGGCACCCGCTAACCGGGCGCATCAGCGAGAAGCAGGTCGAGCGTGTTCTTGACGCACTGGAGCATCTGCCGCGAAATGCGGATCGCCAACGTATAGCCCGCAGTCTTGATCTGATGGGGAGCGGCCCCTATCACGATCGACTCACCACATTCTGACCCTGATTGACATTTGTCACCCTCGGGTGAAGCCGTTAGCATTACCGGTTCGGAGTGATTCCACTCGCGGAGTCGCCCAACCCGTCACGCCCGGCCAGAAGTTTCATTCCGGATGGGAATCCCGTATACGGCCACAGTGACCAGGCGCACCCTGATCGTCGCTGGCCGTAGTGCCGAGAAATTCCATGAAACTGCTCACCATAAAAGATGTCATCCTCCGGATTGTCGCCATCATTGTCGTGGCGGAATTCCTGGTCATGCTGGTTTTACGGAACATTCCCCACCAGGCAAGCACATTCACAGAAGCTGTTCTCGATGCCGGGGCATTGGCGCTTCTCTCGACTCCGGCGATCTATATATGGGTCATCAGGCCGTTTGTTAATGCCCGGGATGCAGCGCTGACCCGGATCCGGCACCTGGCCAGTGTTGATCCGTTAACGCAGCTGGCGAACCGGCGGCTCCTGGTGCAACATCTGGAGAAGGCTATGGCCGGCAGCGCCAGACACAAGGATCATGGGGCAGCACTGCTTCTGGATCTCGATGGTTTCAAGGCGATCAACGACGGCCATGGGCACCTGGCGGGGGATGCGGTGTTGGTCGAAGTTGCAGCACGCCTTCAATCCGTCGTCCGCACCGACGACATCGTCGGGCGGCTGGGGGGTGATGAGTTTGTCGTTGTGCTTCACCGTCTCGGAGCTGATGAAGCAGCGGCGAGGATCAAGGCGATGAGTGTGGCCGAAAAACTCATCAGCTTTGTAGGTGCTAAAGTTTACTTCGAGGGCGAGAGCTTGCATGTTGGCGCGAGCGTCGGGGTTCGCCTCATCGGATTTGAAGAGCAGGATGCCGAGGTGGTCATCGGGGACGCCGATGCCGCCATGTACCAGGCAAAGCAGAAAGGTGGTGGTTGCACTGTCTTTTTCGGAGACTGACTCCCTTTGCCTTTCCATGACTCACCACCTACGGAGATACCCGGGCATAAGGAGGCAAATATGGCAGAGGTCATTCTGGAATCCACCATCACATGTCCCGAGTGTGGTCATCAGAAAACGGAGGTGATGCCGACCAATGCGTGCCAGTATTTCTATGAATGTGAGGCGTGCAAGGCCTTATTGAAGCCGAAACAGGGCGACTGCTGTGTTTTCTGCTCGTTCGGTACGGTTGCCTGCCCTCCTGTTCAGCAGGGCATAGGGTGTTGTGACCCGGATGGCGGTTGATACGGCAATCCCATGCTAGCATCTCAGGACAGACCACCATCCACGAAACCTTCTTTTTCCGGGAAAAACATAGTGAAAGGACTCGAACTCAAGGTTCCCCCCCTCATTCTGGCCGTGATCTTCGGGGCAGGGATGTGGGCGGTCTCTCGTCTTCTGCCGGCAGGGCATTTCGTGTTGCCCGGCAGGCTCTGGCTTTCCGCCGCAGTTTTCGGTGTTGGCGCATGCGTCGCCATTCTGGGGGTACTCGAGTTCAGGGCAGCAGGTACCACGGTGGACCCGCGCACGCCGGATCAAAGCGAAAACCTCGTGGTAAACGGAATCTATCGCTACAGCCGGAATCCCATGTACCTGGGGTTTTTCCTGCTGCTGGTTGCCTGGGGGATTTTCCTCGGCAGTGTGTTTTCCTGGCTGCTTCTGCCCCTGTTTGTCATTTACATGAACCGCTTCCAGATCCTGCCGGAGGAGCGGCACATGCGGGTGTTGTTCGGGGATGTCTATGAGCGTTATATGTCTCAGGTGCGGCGGTGGCTCTGATCTCTCTGATGCGGCTGAATGATAGTGCGCGTCACCGGGCCCGAGCGGTTGCTCAGGCGTAGCCCGAGGATCACCATCATCACGCCGAGCCAGATCGTCAGAGTGTATTGTTCCCGGAACCAGACGACACCGATAACCAGCCCGAACACAGCAGCCACTGCACCGAGTTGGCTGAAGAACACCGGCGTTGCGCGTTTCTGGATCTCGAAGGCACACAGGTAGGCCAATGCCGTGAGCACACCCTGGAGAACAATGACCTTCTGCAGGCCGGGGCCAAAATTGACCGAGACCAGTGGCGTGTCAGTAACCCGGGTAAACAGGGCGAGCGAAACGGCGCAGGCGAGTAGCGTTCCCGCCGCCAGTGTCATCGGCGTGCTATGCCGGGGCCAGGCCACCGCGCGGTAGATATTGCCGATGGACAGGGCGACAGGAATAAGTAGCCCGAGGAGATACCATTGCAGGCTCGAATGAGGCACTTCCGAGTGGCGTTGAAGAATGATCCAGACGCATGCCAGTACGGCAACAGACAGGCCTGAAAACCGGCTCCAGCTGCGTTTTTCCAGCCCCATGGACGCGGCGATCAGGAAGGTGAAAATCGGTGGAAGTGCATACATGATGCTGGTGAAGCCGGTCCCCAGTTTTGAGACCAGGAAGAAGGCCGTCACGTTGGGTATTGCGATACCCGAGAGGCCGCTGATGAAGAAGTAGGTGATCAGGCGCAGGTTGAGCAGACTCCTGACCGGAGTTGAACGCAGCAAAAGGATCGAGCCGGCAATGAGTGTCTGCCAGAAGGCATAGGTTGCGGGAGGCATTCCCTGCGTCGTGGCGGTTTTCGACAGCGCCAGCATCAGGGCGATCAGGAACCCGTTCGCTATCAGCAAGCCCCAGACTACGCCCCGGGGGGAGGGGGTGAAACGTTGGATTAAGGCCGTCATCGCCCGTGTGCTCCGAAGTGTGAATGAATGGGTGATGATTTGGAGTGTGCCTGAATCCATTGAATTGATAATCGGAAGGGATCGAACAATACTTGTTCCAAACTGGAAACGGTATTGGAGTGTAAAGTGGCCACTGACAAACTGGCTGCCCTGAAGGTTTTTCGGCGCGTGTCGGAACTGGGGAGCTTCACAAGGGCGGCGGATGATTTCGGCGTTACCGCTGCTACGATCAGCAAGCACATCGCATTCCTGGAGCAGGACCTTGGCACCCGGTTGATTAACCGGACCACACGGCGCATGAACCTCACCGACGCCGGGCTGGCATTCTTGAAGCGGACCCAGGCCTTGCTGGATGATCTGGAAGATGCCGAGCTCGAGGCCAGGGGATTCCAGGCGGAGCCCCGGGGAACAATCCGCCTGAATGTACCCATGTCATTTGGCCTGACCCACATTACCGGAGCCATCGACAGTTTTCTGGATCGCTACCCGTTGATCGATATCGATCTCCAGCTCAATGACCGAATGATTGACCTGGTAGAGCAGGGCGTTGATATCGCCATTCGGGTGCGCAGCGAGCTCTCCGATTCCAGCCTGCGAGCGAGGCCACTGAGAAAGTCCAGAAATATTGTGTGTGCATCGCCGGAGTATCTGGCCGGTGCGCCGGCGATCCGATCACCCACCGATCTGGCAAGCCATAATTGCCTGATGTACACCCTTCACGACCGGCCCGGCATCTGGGCGCTGGGTGGCGAGGAAGTCAACGTCCACGGTAACTATCGAACCGACAGCAGCCTGGCCATCCGTCATAGCTTGCTGCGGGGTCTGGGCGTGGGCCTGTTGCCCCGGTTTTTGGTCCAGCAGGATCTCGACAACGGAACCTTGATCCCGCTGCTCCAGGACTACCCGCCAGAGAGTTACACCATATTCGCTGTTTTTCCGCCGGGTCGCATGCAGCCCACCAAGGTGCAGATGCTGGTGGAACATCTCGAGCAGTACCTTGGTGACAGGCCGTACTGGGAATAGCACCGGCCGGGATGGTGCCGCCCGGGTTTTCCTGCTTATTGTTTCTGTACAGGAAACAGTATTCTTCTTTTCTGTCGATTTATCATGCTAATGGGCTTCTCTATTGTGACCGCTCCAAGGACAGGAACCTGACCGCGA
Organism: Marinobacter sp. C7; assembly: GCF_022343555.1. Classification (GTDB taxonomy): domain Bacteria; phylum Pseudomonadota; class Gammaproteobacteria; order Pseudomonadales; family Oleiphilaceae; genus Marinobacter. The sequence goes on from NZ_JAKQZH010000003.1 coordinate 307,320, forward strand.
CGTGTTCAGCAACGCCGCGTTTAACCCGGTTCCTTGTCTGCAAGCACTCATACAGCAGGATGGAGGCGGTTCATGAACATACACGAGGCCCTGGAATGGCGTTATGCCGTCCGCGAATTTTCACCAGAAAAGCTGGATAACCAGGACGTTGAAGCGCTCATCGAGGCCACCCGAAAGAGCGCATCCTCCTACGGGTTACAGCCTTACCAGCTGATAGTCATCCAGTCGGAATCCGTTCGGCGGATCCTTCTGCCCCATTCTTTTGGCCAGCGGAAGGTGCTCGACTGTTCCCACCTGGTGGTGCTGGCCGCTCAAACGGACATCGGGGATCACACGGTTGACCGTTACACCGACCGGTACATGAAGGTCCGGGGCGTGCCCTACGAGGATATCGCGGGGTACGCCCGCCACATGAAAGAGGCACTGGCGGCCAAGACAGACCCGGAGCGGCGCGAATGGGCCCACCAGCAGGCCTACATAGCCCTGGGAACGCTGTTGACGGCTGCTGCTGCGATGAGGATCGACAGTTGCCCCATGACCGGGTTCGACCGAAAAGCCTATGACGAGGTTCTGGGTTTAACCGGGATGAGGTTGGAGGCTTCCGCCATTGTCGCCCTTGGCCATCGCAGCCCGGCGGATGAGCATGCCCGGCTGCCCAAAGTGCGTTTTGAAGACCGGGAGATGGTGATCCGGATGTAATCTGGCCTGGCACGCCCATTACCCCAGGCATACGAAGGACCATGAGATGATCAGAGTAATTTACCGTTGGCGGGTGGAGCCGGAAAGTTTTGAGGCATTCAGGCAGGCCTGGCAACGGGCTACCAACCATATCCATGAAACCGTGCCCGGGGCACTGGGCAGTTTCATGCTGAGAGGGGAGGAGGACCCATCGGATGTGCTGACCGTTGCCCGCTGGGAATCGCGCGAGTCGTGGAAACGGTTCTGGGGCAACCGGGATCCCGGGCAAATGCGGGCCATGAGAGCACTGGGAACGCGCATTGACGCGGAAGTTTTTGAAGAAATAGAGGATTACACCCGGTGAGGGCAGTGTGTGATCCTGACATCAGGAAGAAGGACGGCTGAGGAAATCTCCTTATACCGACGGGCTAGGCAACGCCGATTGTCTCCGATAGAGTTCGGCTCTTTTCCGGGATTGGGTGGTTGCTGATGAAAAGCTGGATTTTCCTGGGCATTGCAATCGTTGCCGAAGTGCTTGCGACCTCGGCACTGAAAGCCAGCGCCGGATTTACCAAACTGGCGCCGAGCGTTCTGGTCGTCGGTGGCTATGCCATTGCGTTCTACTTCCTGGCACTCACACTCAAGGCAATCCCGGTTGGCATTGCCTATGCTGTATGGGCCGGGCTGGGCGTTCTGTTGGTGGCGCTGATTGGGTGGCTGGCGTTTGGTCAGCGGCTGGATCTACCCGCGGTGATCGGCATGACACTGATAGTAGCCGGCGTTCTGGTGATCAGCCTGCTCTCCGAGTCCAGCGCGCACTAGTGCAAGTGGACGTACTGACCTGTTTGATGAGGTTCCAATCGACGTATGGGAAGTGACGAGCTGGAGACGCTTCTGGAAACGATTCCCGACGTGCGCGATGGTCTCACCCGCACCGAGCGGATCATCCTGTATGTGCTGAATGAAACCCAGCGGGAACTTAACGGCCGTAACGTGCCTACAGTCATGCTCTACGGACGTGTTCTGGAGTATGTGAACATCAGCGAGCAGGAGCTTCACCTGTATCTGGACCGGTTGGGCGTAAAAGGGGATGGCTTCTAGCCCGGATTGATCGGGTTGAATTGGTAGTAGTCTCTGAGGGCGTCAAAAACCTTGGGCTGCTCGTGCCGCAAGTGCTCCGGTTGTTGAAAGAACGCTTCAGTCAGTACCGCAAAGAATTCTGCCGGTTCGGTAGCGCCGTATGGATCGAGCCAGGGTTTGTGACGGTGCTCGATGGTGTTTTTCAGGTGCTCGTAGGCTTCGGTCATGGTCTGCTGCCAGTGGCTTGCCTGTTCACCGCCGAGCGGAGGGGCGCCGTCTGCAGAGCCGTCCAGGTAATCCAGCTGGTGGGCAAACTCATGGAGGATCACATTGTGCGGACTGTGGGAATGGTTGGCGGCGTGTTCGCATTCGCTCCAGGCCAGTACCACCTGGCCGTGGCTTGAGGCCTCGCCGGCCCGCACTTCCTCACCTTCATGGACGATCATGCCGTGTTCCCAGGCATGCTGTACGCGGTAGACATCCGGGTACACCAGGATGCTGCGAATGTCGTCGTAGTGGGAAAACGAGCGGCCGAGGATCAGCAGGCAGGCGTGGCCGGCTATGGTCAACCGAACACGATCATCCACCTCAAAACCATCGCATCCGTAGAAGTCCTTTTCCGACAGGAAAAGCTGAACATACGCTTCCAGTAGCTCTCTTTGCGTTTCCGGCAATCGACGGTAGAAGGGGACCTGCTCCTCAAGCACTGACCGCCAATGGCCGGGAAAAGGTTGGCTGAGCTCCCGCTTGCGCCGCCAGGTCTGGTAGAAAAACAGGTAGAACACCGAGACTGAAATCAGGGTGACCGCGAAGATCGCAAATACCAGGGGTGATGACATACAGCTCCTGCCTGTTGGGCCTGTCTCAAGGCAAATCATACCGGAGATGTTGCCAGCCACCGAATCTTCCCTCTGTACTGCGGGTCCCCGACTCTGCGGCACCGGAGAGGATGGTTGGCTTTAAGGCGGCTGGCGCTTATGCTCATCACACATAAATCTCGTCCGGGAGTCGCTTTATGAGTCTGGCTATTGCCCTGCATGTTCTCTCCGCCGTGGTCTGGGTCGGCGGCATGTTCTTCGCCTATATGGCCATGCGGCCGGCGGTGGTGGAGGTCATTGATGCTTCACAGCGTGGCGTGCTGTGGTGCCATACGCTGTCCCGGTTCTTCAGGTGGGTCTGGTTGGCGGTGGTTCTGTTGCTGGTGACCGGCTACTGGATGGTGTTCAGCGTGTTTGGCGGCATGGCGGGCGCCGGCTGGCATATCCACGCCATGCAGGGGCTGGGGATCGTGATGATGTTGCTGTACTTTCACGTGTACTTCGCGCCTTTCAGAAGGCTCAGGAAGGCCGTGGCCAACAACGATCCCCAGGAAGGCGGGCGCCAGGTAGGGCAGATCCGAAAGCTGGTGGGCACCAACCTGATACTGGGACTGATCGTAGTGGCGATCGGGGCTGGTGGACGGTATCTCTGAGCCAGGCTGACATCAATCGGAGATCAGGGGCAATGTCTCATATTCGCGAGAAGGCGATTGCCGGTCTGAAGGCCGGTGATTCCTTTACCATCACCCGTACCTTTACCGAAGAAGAAACCCGGGCGTTTGGTGAGATCAGCCGGGACCATAATCCCGTGCACTACGATGACCACTTTGCCGGGGAAAAGAACCTGCGGGGCCGCATCTGCCACGGGCTGTTGGTGGGCGGAATGATTACCGAAGTGGGCGGCCAGATAGGCTGGCTGGCGTCCGGGATGAATTTCCGGTTCCGTCGGCCGGTGTATTTCGGCGACACCATCGCGTGTGTCTTCACGATCACGGAGGTGGATGAAAGGAGCCGGGCAAGGGCCGAAGCTGTATTGTCGAACCAGCACGGTGAGACCGTGATTGAGGCCTGGCTGACGGGTGTGCTGCCCGGCGAGCAGGAGCGGAGGATCATGGCGCAGTCATCTGGCGTTTCCGGCTAAACCTTCTAGAATTTTGAGAAGGTCCGGTATCCGGGATGGAAACCGGCCAAGCGCAGGATGCGTCAATGAAACTGTTCATTGTGGACGACCATCAACTCTTCATTGATGGTATGCGACACCTGCTCACTCATCTGGCTGGTGTCAGTGTTATTGAAGAGACCAATCGGGCGGAAGAAGCAATCGAGAAGCTCGAGAAAGAGGACAATTTCGACCTGGTTCTGATCGACCTTGCGATGCCGGGCATGGATGGGTTGGCCATTCTCCAGAGGCTCAGGGAAGCGGGCTCCGTCACACCGGTTGTTGTGGTCTCCGCCGAAGAAGACATTTCCCGTATCGAAAGTGCCCTCGAACTCGGCGCCCTGGGTTACATTCCCAAGTCGCAGAGCGGCATCGACATGCTCCGTGCCCTGGAGCAGGTGTTATCGGGCGACCTCTATATCCCTGACTCCGTCCGCGAGCGCCTCAGCCATTACCAGTCCCGTCGTCATCCTGAGCACGGCACTCTGACCCGCCGCCAGATGGATGTGCTGGGACTCGTCGCCAAGGGCTATTCCAACAAGCAGATCGCCACCGCGCTGTTCGTGGCCGAACATACGGTCAAGGTTCACATTGCTGCCATCCTGAAGGCGCTCAATGCCCGCAACCGGACCGAATGCGTGCACAAGGCCAGGAGCCTGGGGTTGCTGGATTAATCTGCACTGGCAGTGCTGATAAGGTGGCGCTGAATGAGGCTCCTGAGTCTGGCGGGGCTGACCGGTTTGTGAACCATCCTGAGCCCACTGTTTTCCACTTCCTGTAACTGCTGGGATGTGGATGCGCCGGTTATGATGATGCCGGGGAGCGTTGAACCGTAACGTTCCCTGAGGGTTCGGATTGCCTCAACACCATTCTGGCCCCCCTTCAGGCTGAAGTCCGACAGCACGAGGTCTGGTCGTTCCTTCGTTTGTTGGAGGGCATCCGCCAGGGACGACACCGAAGTGACCTTGAAATTCCAGCGGTTCAGCAACGTGTGCATCGCATTGAGGACGTATCTGTCGTCGTCGATGACCAGAATGTGATGACCCGAGGCCTGCCACGTCCCCTCCGCAGGGGGCTCGTCCTGATGCCTGACCCTGGCCTGATCGCCAAGTGGCATTGTCAGGCTGAAAACAGAACCTCTGCCATCGTTGGACCTCATGTCCAATGGCAGTTCCATCAGCTCACAGAGTTTTTTTACGATAGCCAGGCCAAATCCCAGCCCCTTATCCCGTTCGTCATCATGGGGCGACGGGTGTGCCTGCTCGAATTCCACGAAAATCCGTCTCCGGGCCTCGCGGGGGATGCCGACACCGGTGTCCCAGACCTGAACAAGTACCGAATCCTGTCTGGGACGGGCGCTGATGAGAACCCCGCCTGACCGGGTATACCGGATGGCGTTGGCGATCAGATTGCGCATGACGCGCTCCAGCAACGTACGATCCGCCCTTACAACGGCGGGTCGGGCATGGAGCCTGAGAGTCAGGTTCTTTTGTTCGGCTTTTTCCTGGAACTCTTCTTTCAGCTGAACGAGAAAAAACTCGATATCAAAATCCTCTGCTTCAGGCTGGACAATATTGGCATCGAGTCGCGATATGTCGAACAGGGCATCAAACATCCTGCGCATGGCATCGAGGGAGGCTTCGATCCGGCCGAGGATGCGCTGTTCTTCTTTCGGACTGTCCGCATGCTTTAGCGCATCGAAGAACAGGGAGAGTGCATGCAGCGGTTGCCGGAAGTCGTGGCTGGCCGTTGCCAGGGTACGCGATTTTGCCCGGATGGCGGTCTGCAGTTCCCTGGACCGTTGTTTGAGCTGATCTGCGAGGTCGGCGGTTTCGAGGCGCAGATGCATTTCCGAGCGTACGATCGAGTTCAGTTTGTTCGCAAAGCTGTACGCGGCCAGAATCGCAAACGCAACCATCATTGCCAGGGCGAACCAGGCCACCTCTCCGAGGCTGATGAAGTGGGCAACCAGAGCACCCTTGATGGGCATGCCGTAGCTGTAATAGAGCGGCAGCCAGTGGGCCCCGGCGGAGATGGAGCCAATGCCCAGTATCAGAGCCAGGGTGATCATGAATACCTGGTGTGGCACGGACACGGTGTCGGCAAACAGAAAAACCGCGCTCGCCCAGAGAGCGCCGAGGTAGACCTGTAACAACAGGAGCCTGCGATGCCACGGCGCAGCGTTGGCGGGGGTGACAGCGTGTTTCTGGTAGGCTGAGGTAAGCAGGTAGCGGCTTCCGATGCCGACAAGTACGAGGACGAACCATCCCGATAGCAGTGCCCGGTCCGCCTGGTTCCACAGGACCAGTACGACGGTCAGCGGAACCAGGATGGTAACGGCGGCCCCTTCACGCATTTTGCTGAAGTGAGGGGCCAGTGCCTCGAACGTGATGCGCTGTTCGATCTCCGTGGCATTCATGCGTCTCCGTTTACCTTAGCGCCTGTATGGTCCTCTGGTTTTCCTGGTGTCGTTCCACGAGAACCGAGAAGGTTTGTGGACGGCACTGAACCCACCAGGATCCGACGAAAGGCCTTTGTCGGTGCGGATGCGCCACTTCGCGACCAGTGTTGGAAAATCCCCAGTTTGTTGCCTCATCCAGAAGCATGGCCCGTTCTCCCGATAAAGCAAATGGCTGGGTTCGGGCAGTGCCACCCCGGGGGTCTCTGGATCTGATGTTGCCACAGACCACCATCTGGCCGCTCGGGCCTTCAACAGCAACGCCGTAAACGTTGAAGAATTCAGCTGACCGGGCATCGGCCACCATCTCGGCGACAGATTCTGTAGCCGCGGCTTTCTGCTCGGAAGAGAGTATGACCAGAAGGGGTTCCGGCACCCCGGAAGAGGCTGGATCAAGCGCTGCATAGCGTTGGGTATCCGTGCTTGCACAGCCGGTTATTGCGGCGAGTGCCAGCAATAAGGGTAAGGTTTTCATGTCAATCTCCACTATTCCCTGTTCAGGCTCCTGACGAGCCGTACCCCGGGCCTGAAAAAGGCTTGGGTCCCTTGCGTGAAACCGTGAAGGGCGTCACATTGAAAGTATTGGGAATCAGCGGCGGTTCTTGTATTACTCAAAAGAGCTAATTTCATGGCCGGGAACAACCAGACACGGAACGTCATTCATCCATGGTGATTTACCTGATCATTGCACTGATTCTTGCTGTGCTGGCAGCACTATCTGCGCGACGGTTTGCCGATTTCCGGGCCGATCGGCAGGCTACGGAAGCTCTGATCCTCAGCCAGCCAGCTGCGCCCGCCCGTTTCGATCCGGTTATGGTCGCCCCTCTGCCTGAACCGGCCCGACGCTTCTTTCTGTATACCATCGCTCCCGGAACACCCCTTTATACGGTGGCAACGCTCACCATGGAAGGAAAGTTCGGCATGGGCGACCGGGCGAAGCCCGATTACATGGCGATGTCCGCCCGGCAAACCCTGGCCGCGCCCACCGGTTTTATCTGGCGTATGCACGCCCGGCGGGGTTCTATGCGGATCTCGGGTTCAGATACCGGGCAATGGACCCGGTTCTGGTTAATGGGGCTGTTACCGGTGGCCCGCATGGGCGGCGATGCAGATCACACGCTGTCGGCATTTGGCCGTTATATCGCCGAGGCGGTTTTCTGGACACCTGCGGTCGTGCTGCCGGGTCCCAATGTGCACTGGGAGCTGGTCGATGTACACACCGCCCGAGTGACGGTGCGCCATGGCGGCTTATCCCAGGCGGTGGATGTGACGGTTGCAGGCGATGGCCGGCCGATTCAGGTCCGCTTCGACCGCTGGAGCAATGCCAACCCGGAGAAGGAACACCGCTGGCAACCTTTCGGAGGCTACCTCTCCGAGTTTCGTGACGTGGATGGCTTCCGGTTGCCCACGCATGTGGAGGCGGGTAACTATTTCGGGACGGAGCGTTATTTCCCGTTTTTTGTGGTGGATGTAACGGAGATTGTGTTTCCCCATGACTGAGCGCAGAGGCCCCATCGTCGGGCTGAGATCGTGGATTCTCGATCATCCGGTGATGGCATTTCCCGTGGTGTATCTTGGCTGGGCCTACCTTTTCTGGATTCCCGTGTTGCTGTCGAACTCCTCGGTATGGGCGTTCCCCAACCTGATCTGGTTCCTGTTGGGAGGTGCCAGTCCGCTGGTGGCAGGGCTGTTACTCGCGTCGATGTCAGGCGGCATGCGCGCATTGCGCGATCTGGGCTGGAGGCTGGTGGACTGGCGCCGCATTCCCGGTCGCTGGTGGCTGTTGATCCTGTCGTTCTGGCTCGTGTTCGATCTGGCCAAGGCCGTTGTTGCGGTTGTGCTGGGTATCACGGATACCCCCCTCGATCCGGACTGGGGATTGTTCTCCAACCCCGGTCCGCTGCTGTTTCTTCTGCTGTTGTCGTTTGTCTTTCCGGCGATTGAGGAAGTTGGCCTGAGGGGCTATTACCTGGAGATTTTGCAGCAACACCTGAGTCCTGTGCAGGCAGGTATCATCAACGGCATGGTCTGGGCCGCCTGGCATGCGCCCTTCGTCTGGTTTCCGGGCTACTATGCCAATACCACCTTTAATCCGGAGCTGTACTGGTGGTTGCCCATGATTGTCTGCCATACCTTGATGATCATGCACGTCTATAACCGCACCGGGCGAAGTATCCTGGCGGTGCTGATCTTTCACGCGATGATGAACTTCACCGGCGAGTGGCTGCGCATCTCGCCGGAGATGTACCCTTTCATGCTCACCGGTAACGTCATTCTCGCCGCACTGGTTGTTATGGCGTGGCAAAAACGAACCTTGCCGACCTGAGGGCCCTTACTCAGCGAACGACGAAGATTGACACATCACTGTGCTTCACCAGCCTCGCGGCATTGGAGTGCAGAATATGCAGCCGGTCACCAGTGCCCGGCGGATGGGACGCCATCACCACAAGATCCGCGCCGGTTTCCTCGATGACATCCAGAAGCCGGTCATCAAGTTCCACCGCAGTGTCCGGCGTCTCAATCACTTCTGACTGGGTCTTGATACCGTGGGACTTTCCCTGCTCCTCGGCGAACTCCTTAAGCTTTTCAGCAAGTTCCTTGGGATTGTGCGCGGCTGCACCGGGCGTGGTGTTGGTGACAGTCACGTAGCAGAGGGTGGAGTGGTAATGCTTGGCAATGTCGATCGCTGTTTCCAGCGTCTTGGGCATTTTATCCAGGTGTGACAAATCCACCGGAACCAGGATTTTACTGTACATGGCGTGTTTCTCCTGTGTCGCTTGGCAAATGCGTCTTGTGCTACATACTCAAAGAGTGGCACTCAAAAGCGGATGCTGCCAATTCTTTAGTTGGCGGGTTTGATTCGAAGCAAATTCACTTGGACCATGGCGATGAAGCAACTGGGAACAGGGAGAGAGCGATGAAGTATATTTTTGAGGTCCGGGTGCAGGAGGGGCATACGGCCGAGGAGTACGCGGATGCCTGGGTTCGCGCCAGCGAGCTGATCCAGCAGGCACCGGGTGCCCGCGGAACCATGCTGCACCGGAAAATTGGCGAACCAAATACGCTGATTGCCATCGCCTCCTGGGACAGCAAGGAAGCGCGGGATTCAATGGAGTCCGGCAAGGACCCCCGCATCACCGAGATTATCCGCAGTGCAGCGCCTTTTGTGGAGATCACTCCACTCGGGGAATTCGAGGAGCCCGAATGGGTGGTGATGCCCCCTGACTCCGGCCAGGAGTGGGGGATGTGAGCGACGGCTGACCCAGCGGGAAACGGTGCGGTGGTCTATATTTATCCGACGCCCTGTATCGTTTCCCGGAGGTCAGTCATGTCGGTTCGTGAGATCCCCCTTTTCATTGATGGTAAGCCAGTCCGTTCGGAGAGTTCGGAGTGGCGTGACGTTGTTAATCCGGCCACCCAGGAAGTGGTTTCCCGTGTGCCATTCGCCACCGAGGCGGAAGTGGAGCGGGCGATTGCCTCGGCCAAACAGGCGTTCCGCGATTGGCGGAAGGTGCCACTGGTTCAGCGCATGCGCATCATGCTGAAATTCCAGGCCCTGGTGCGGGCGCACACCGAGGAGCTGGCGGCCCTGATTACCGAGGAACATGGCAAGACTCTGCCCGACGCAGAGGGTGAAGTGGGCCGTGGCCTGGAAGTGATCGAGCATGCCTGTTCCATCACGTCCCTGCAGCTGGGCGAGATTGCCGAGAATGCGGCGGGTGGTGTGAATGTCTATTCTCTGAACCAGCCACTGGGCGTGGGCGCAGGTATTACAGCGTTCAATTTCCCGGTGATGCTGCCCTGCTTCATGTTTCCCCTCGCCATTGCCACCGGCAATACCTTCATTCTCAAACCTTCCGAGCAGGATCCCAGCTCCACCATGCGGCTGGTGGAGCTTGCCCATGAGGCGGGTATTCCCGCGGGCGTGCTGAACGTGGTTCATGGTGGCCCGGATGTGGCCAACATGATCTGCGACCATCCCGACATCAAGGCGCTGTCCTTTATCGGTTCCACTCACGTAGGCACTCACATCTACGATCGTGCCGGTGCCGCGGGCAAGCGGGTGCAATCGATGATGGGCGCGAAGAACCACTGTGTGATCCTGCCGGATGCCAACCGCAGTCAGGCCATCAACAACATGATCGGTTCGGCATTCGGCGCCGCCGGCCAGCGCTGTATGGCCAATTCGGTGCTGGTCCTTGTGGGCAAGGCCCGGGAATGGATGCCGGAAATTATCGAGAAATCAAAGAACCTGAAGGTCGGCCCGGGCATCCAACGGGACGCGGACCTCGGACCGCTGGTCTCTCCCCAGGCCCTCAAACGGGTCGTTGGTCTGATCGACAAGGGCGAGAAGGAGGGCGCCACCCTGGCGCTCGATGGCCGTGGCTGCACGGTGGAGGGATACCCCGAGGGCAACTTCGTGGGACCCACGATTTTCACCAACGTGAAGCCGGAAATGACCATCTACCGTGAGGAAATCTTTGGTCCGGTGCTCTGTGTCGTGGAGGTCGATACCCTGGATGAGGCTATCGAATTCATCAACCGGAATCCGAATGGTAATGGTACCTCCCTTTTCACCGGCTCGGGCTGGGCCGCACGGCGGTTCGAGAACGACATCGACGTGGGGCAGGTGGGTATCAACGTGCCCATCCCGGTCCCGGTGGCATTCTTCAGCTTCACCGGATCCCGGGGCTCCAAACTTGGCGACCTTGGACCCAACGGCAAGCAGGCGATCCAGTTCTGGACGCAGACCAAGACCGTTACCGCACGCTGGTTTGAGCCGGATCATTTGTCTGACGAGGTGAATACCACCATTTCAATGAAGTAGTGCGGTTCTGCCGGTTGAATCTGGCGTCCCGGTATTGAGCTAGTGTGCCGGGGCGTCGAGTGGCTGGAGCGTCAGGTCCTTGTTGAGCCGGTAGCTGGCAAAATCCCGGGCCAGATAAAGGGTGCCCCGATACAGGCCAGTCGCCTCGGCTTCAATTTCGCCGATGTGCGGGTAGGCATCCCTGCTGAGCTGGTAGCGGGAGCTGAAATGCGTCAGCACCAGGTTTGGCACGCCTGCCGCTTCTGCGAACCGGGCGACCTGGGCAGCCGAGCTGTGCTGGGGCCAGGAGCCGACCCGGTCAGCGACCTCCTGGGTATAGGTGGCCTCGTGAATAAGCACATGGGCATCCTGGCAGGCGGCTTCGAGCAGTTCCGGGTTGTCGTTGTCGCCGCCGACGACCATTTTCCTGGGTTGTCGGGTGATGGCAGTGTACTGCGCGCAGCGGAGTACGGTCCCGTTCTCCAGTACCGTATCCCGCCCCTGTTGCAGTTCCCCCCAGGCGGGGCCCGGTTCAATACCGTCGGCCTCGAGCCGGTCTTTCAGCAGCTGACGTTCCAGATTCTTTTCCGTGAAGGTAAAGGCCCGACTTGAGACCCGGTGCGAAAGGGGCGTTGCCATGACTTCCAGTGCATCGTCTTCCCAATAGAACTCATCAGCTTCGGAGTCGATGTATTTGAGCTCATAGCTCAGGCTGGAGTCGCTGTTGCTCAGGGCGGCTTCCACGAAGGCTTTGACGGGCCTGGGGGCGATCAGGAAGAGCGGCTCGGTGCGGCCGAGCATCGAAGCACTCGTGAGCAGGCCCGGCAGGCCGAAGGTGTGGTCGCCGTGCACATGGGTGATAAAGATCGCCTGTAGCTGCATCACGGAGTGGTGGGTATGCAGCAACTGATGCTGGGTACCCTCTCCACAATCGATCAGATACCAGTGTTTCGGCTTGCCGTGCATCAGGGCGAGTCCGGTGACATTCCTGGCCTTGGTCGGTGTGCCGGCAGATGTTCCGAGGAAGGTGAAATCCATGTGTTTTCCTGTGGTGACCCTTCAGAGAGTATAAAATTGAAAGACAGGATCACAAGCCAGGAGCGCCCGATGGCAGAACCGACGATCATGAAGGTCCAGCTGCTCAGCCCGGATGAGGTAGTCGACGCCTGCGATGCATTGGCGAAGCGTATCCTGGCAAGCCGCTTCCGGCCGGAGATGGTTGTTGCCGTCGCCCGCGGTGGCTTCATGCCCGCCCGCTTTCTCTGTGACTTTCTCGATTTGGGCACGTTGTGTTCAATCCGTGTCCAGCATTACGCAGCCGGCGCCAGCAAAGGCAGGGAGGCACGCGTGACCATCCCGCTGGCGGCGGACATCCGCGGGGCAAGGGTACTGGTGGTTGACGATGTGAATGACAGCGGCGATACCCTTCGGGCGGCGCGCTCCTACCTCGAGCCGCTGGGGCCGGCGGAGCTACGCACCGCTGTGCTGCATGAGAAGCTGGTGACCACCTGCCCGGCGGATTTCAGTGCCGGTGAGGTGCGAAAGTGGCGCTGGATCCTTTATCCCTGGGCCATGGTGGAAGATATCGCACAGTTTGTCCGGGAAATGGCGCCTGCTCCCCGAAACGCCGAGGAAACCTTGCGGCGTTTGCAGGTCTGTTATGGGCTGGAGCTTACCTCCGTACAGTTGACCCGGGTGGTCTATTTCGGACGGTTGCCGGATGTCCTCCTGCCGGATACCTGAAACAGGAAACCCGCCCTGGTCGGGGCAGGTTTCCTGTCGAGCCTGGGGCGCTTACCAGCCCCGATAGTATTGGCGCTGGCGGTCCCGGAGCCGCTGACGTTGTTCGTCAGTCAGCACCTCGTTCATTTCCTGCTGGAATTTCTGACGCCGCTCGTACATTTCCTGCATTCGTTCCTGCTGCTCCTCCCAGTGCCGATTCTGGATCTCCTCCATGCGTTTGCGTTGTTCATCGGTCAGATCCAGTCCTGCGCCAGGCCCCATGCCGGGATAGCCTCCCATCATCCCGGGGCCGGGACCATAACCCATGCCGTGGCCATAGCCCATACCCGGTCCCATGCCATGCATGCCCGGACCGTATCCCATACCCGGTCCCATGCCGTGCATGCCCGGGCCGTAGCCCATACCGGGGCCCATGCCGTGCATGCCGGGGCCGTAGCCCATACCCGGTCCCATACCATAGCCCATTCCGGGACCCATGCCCGGGCCCATGTAGCCCTGGGCTGCGGCGACGCCTGAGAGTCCCAGGCCCAATACAGTCGCTAACACGGTTGTTCTGAATGCTCTTGCGGTGTGCATTCCGGTTTCCTCCTCCTGTGAGATCTCCCGAAAGGAATTTGTTCATCTGCAAGCTTGGCACAAGTTTTTCTGTCGGCAAGTGCGTCGGAGGGAATGCGGTGCGAGTGTCGATGATCCGCTTTCGTCGATGGCTATTGAGCGGTATATTCGGGAAGAATCACGGAAAATTCTTTTAAAATAGTTGAAAATACTACCAAATTTCGATTTTTATCGTTTTTTGATGACACGACGGAGACCAAACGTGACCGAACCTTTTTCCTATCAGAGTTTCTCGGTTGATGTGTCCCATTACATCGCCCACGTCCAGTTCAAGCGCCCGGATGAGCTCAACACCATGAACAAGGCATTCTGGCTTGAGCTGCCGCAATGCATGCGGGAGATTGAAGCCAACAGCGATGCACGGGTCATCGTGATTTCCTCTACCGGCAAGCACTTCTCTGCCGGCATGGATCTGGGCGTGTTCAGCGATCCCAAGTCTGTCCCCATGAGCGGCGATCCAGGGCGCATGGCGGAGAACCTGCGCCGGGTGGTCATGCAGCTGCAAGATACCCTGACGTCCCTCGAAAAAGTCCGCTTGCCTGTGCTGGCGGCCGTTCATGGCGGCTGTATCGGTGGCGCGCTGGATCTGGTCTGTGCCGCCGACAGCCGTTATTGCACGGAAGATGCCTACTTCACGATCAAGGAAACCGAGCTTGGGATGACGGCGGACGTAGGTACCCTCCAGCGCCTGCCAAAACTGATACCCGAAGGTGTGGTCCGTGAACTGGCCTACACCGGACGGAAGTTCGACGCACAGGAGGCGCACCGGCTCGGTTTCGTGAACACCGTATTTGAAAGCCACGAAGCCATGGTCGAAGGCGTCATGGAAATCGCGGCCCGGATCGCGGCCAATTCGCCACTGGCGGTCACCGGCTGTAAGGAAATGATCAATTACAGCCGCGATCACTCGGTAGAGGACAGCCTCAAATATATGGCGACCTGGCAGGCGGGCATGTTCAGGCCCACGGACATGATGAAAAGCTTCCAGGCGAAAGCCCAGAAACAGTCGCCGGACTATGACGACCTGTTCCCGGTCAACGACCTGTTCAGCCAGTAATTGATGCCGGGGCAGGGAGGTTCATCCATCTCCAACCGGGCCGCCCTGGTCTTCCAGGGTGGTATCGGCGTTATCGGCCTGGTCGCCATCTGGTTGCTCGACATTCCCGTCCAGTGGGGTGGGTTGAGTGGCATTGAAGTGCTGCTTTACGGCGCGCTCGGCGCGGCTGGCACCTATGTGTCACTGTTGCTGCTGACCCAGATTCCGAGTCTATTCCCGGATAACCTGTCCCGCCAGATGCGGGGGCTGTATAACTTTGCCCGCAGTTATACCTGGCCGATGCTGGTGGTTTTGTCAGTGTTGGCGGGTGTTGGTGAGGAACTGCTGTTCCGTGGTGCGGCCCAGGGCTGGCTGATGCAGCACACCGGGCCGTGGACCGCGGTGTTGGCATCCTCGGTGCTGTTCGGCCTGGTGCACTATGTTTCGTTTACCTATTTTCTGGTGGCCACCGGGCTCGGGCTGGTGCTGGGATCGGCCTACCATCTGTCAGGCAGTATGGGGCTCGTCATGTTCTGGCATGCGCTGTATGACGTTCTTGCACTCTACTGCCTCCTACGCTTCCCCCGCTGGTTCGGGATCAACCCTCCGGACCGGCCCTGACCGTTCAACCCGGGTTTCCGCTTTTCCGGGCCTCGAAGCTGGACAGCTCCACGTTGATCGCATTCGTGGAGATCTGGATTTCGTACAGTGAATACAGCAGCGAGAGCGACAGCAGCACCAGGCTGACGCCGAATGCGAGGATGCCGGGCATCTCGAAATCCAGAAACAGCAGGAACATGGACACGGTGCACAGGAAAAAACTGAGAACGCCGAAAGCCTGCATGCGCTTGGTCAGGACAATGCGCTTACGCAGCATGCCGATCTGCCGGGCAATGAGGGCATGGTCCTCCTCGGTGTCCATCTGCTTGAGTTGGCGAATCAGCTGGGCCAGCACCAGAAAACGGTTGGTGTAAGCAAGCAACAGCAGCGAGATGGCAGGGAAAAGCAGGGCAGGGGTGGTCAGGTCCAAGGGCGAATCCTTTGAGGTTCCAGTGACTTGTTCACCAGTTTCCGGAAGCAATGATCTGTTTGCTGGTAACCGGCTGATTGTAGATGTAAACCCAGCATAGCCCGAAGCGGGTGTCGAGCCGCTTGCGCAGGTAGAGGCTCTTCGCCGGCGCCGAAGGGATGTAATCCTCAAGAACGTCCAGCTCCTCGAGCATGGGATCGTTTACGGCATAGATTTCCACCGAGACACCGTCGGAGGGTTTCAGAAGGGCCCCCGGATAAGGGCCCAGATTATAAAGAGTCAGGGCGGTCAGGCGGTCTGTCCCGAGATACGTCGCCCGGCTCAGGAGGTGGCTGTTGTTGTGGCCACGTTTCAGAGTGCCGTACACCGCAACCTTGTGTTTCATGAAGCCCGGTCTCTGCTCAGACAGGTGATACACCAATGAGCCACTGATGGGCCCAGAACACGGTAATGACGTAGACCGCCAGGCCCCCGACGACGGCAATGGCATCGTTTGCCTTCGAAGCCGGCAGGGTCGGAATGGACCGCTCGGTGCGTCTCTTCATGGAAATCCGATCCACTACCGCCCAGGTCAGGAAGGCGCCAAAAAGCAGAACATCATGCAGCATGCCGTTAGCCAGCAGGTGAGCCAGGGCCCAGAGTTTTACGGCGACCAGCATCGGGTGTTTGAGCTTTGCTTTTATCTTCCCCGGGAAATATGTGGCGAACAGAAGCGGAAAAACCGGAATCAGTAACAGCATGGCCAGGTGACGGAGCCAGCCTGCAGGTGTGTATAGCACGGTCGGATCCATCCGGGCGGCCCCATATCCCCAGACAATCAGGACAAGGCCGATAAGCGAAACGACCGAGTAGAGGCCCTTGAATGCTCCTTCGCCAAGTTGACTGTGTAGCCTGTTGCGAAGTGGTTCATTGACGATAGATAGCGAGTGGATTCCCAGAAACAGGATCAGGCCGACAATCAAAGTGGTCATTTACTGCAACTCCCTGGTTTGTTCCTTTCCGCGGTAAGCACACGGGCATTCTTCAAAGCCTGCGTGAGGCGATCCATGGCACCTCCGCTGTGGCGCCAGAAATGCCAGTATAGCTCGACTTCCAGTTGCTGCCCGGAGGCAATGCTGGTCAACGTATGTGCTGCCAGCTCTTTTCGCGCCTGGATTTCCGGAATCATGCCATAGCCCATGCCAGCGGCTGCCAGTTTTACAAATCCCTCCGATGATGGGCAGAGGTGATGAGGGAAAGACCCGTGGAAGCCGCACTGTGCCAGGAAGCGATGCTGTAACTGGTCGTTCGGTCCGAACACGATCGCCGGTGCCTCTCGCAAGGCTGTCTCGGTCAGTCCCCCGGGAAAATAGCGGCTGATGTAACCGGGGGTTGCCAGCGGCAGGTAGACCATTGAACCCATGGGCACGCACCGCGCACCCGCGACCGGTTGTGGGCTGCTGCACAGACAGGCTGCAACGTCGCCTTCGCGCATTCGGCGGAGGCCAATATCCTGATCTTCGATAACAAGGTCAAGCAGCAGCTCCTCGTCACGACAGAACTCGCCAATGGCCTCGGCCCACCAGGTGGCAAGGCTGTCGGCGTTCAGGGCGATACGGAGCCGAGCAGAGGGTTCGTTGAGAGTGGGCAGGGATTTGGCCAGATCGCGCTCCAGCAACTGCACCTGCTGGACGTGATTGAGCAACCTCTGACCGGCTGGTGTGGCTTTCAACACAGGACTGCGAACGAGAACGGGTTGCCCGAGGCGAATTTCCAGCGTCCGGATTCGCTGGGATACCGCCGACTGACTGAGCCCGAGAGCGTCCCCGGCGCGTTCAAAGCCTCCGCATTCCACGACGGTCGCCAGCGCTTCCAGCAGTTTGTAGTCAATCATAAGGAAAACTGATGCATTATTAAGAGTATGAATTTCCAGTATATAGCCGCCGCGGTATCCTTGCGTCAGTTTTTTCAGGGAGAGTGAGCGTGCTTGAGAGTTATCTGACCGGACTGGTGGTCTGTGGCGGGATCATTGTGGCCATCGGTGCCCAGAATGCCTACGTCCTGAGCCAGGCGATTCGCCGGGAACATCACTGGTGGTCAGCCGGGCTCTGTATGGCCTCGGATGTGATCCTGTTTACCCTGGGCATGTTCGGTGTGAGTGCGGCCTTGATGGCCATGCCCCAGGCACTCGAGTTGCTGCGCTGGCTTGGTGTTGCGTTTCTCGGTTGGCTGGCCCTGCAGGCGTTGGTGCGGGCCAGTCGGGGCAGGGCCGCCCTGGAGACAGGCGAAGTCGCCAGACGCAGCCTCAAGGGTGTTCTGTTCACCACGCTTGCCGTTACCCTGCTCAATCCTCAGGTCTACCTTGATACCTTGCTTCTGATCCCGGCTGTGGGTGCCCAGCAAGACGACGCCAAGAGTTTCGTGGCGGGCGCCAGCAGCGCCTCAATTCTGTGGTTTGGCGGCCTTGCCTGGTGCGGCTCGGCACTGGCGCCGATTCTCTCACGGCCAGCTGCCTGGCGGGTTATTGATGGCGTGATCGGGCTGATGATGGCAGCGATTGCTTTGCAGCTGGCCTTCGGCGGTCTGTGAGCCTGACGCCAGGCTGGCGTCATATCCGGTCAGTTTCCTTCAAAACGCCGTGCTTCGGTGAAACGGTCCGCCCAGTAGTAGCCGTTCAGTTCCGAGAGGGTCACTCCGATGGATGTGGAGGCGTGAATGAAACGGTTGTCGCCCATGTAAATTCCGGCATGCCGCTCCTTGCCACCGATCCTGAAGAACACCAGGTCCCCGGGTTTTACCTGGTCCGGCGGCACCTCCCGGCCGTGGCGAAGCATCTGGGCGGTGGTGCGGGGCAGCTGCTGGCCGAGGCCCTCCCGATAGGCCGTGATGATAAAACCGGAACAATCGAACCCCTGAGCCGACGTGCCGCCATATTCATAGGGCGTTCCCCGGTAACGCTCGAAGACCTGCCACAACCGGTCGACCTTCTCCGGCGAATCGGGCGTTTCAACCGGCGCGGGCCGCATGGTTTCGCGGGTTTGCAGATGCTGATTACTGGCACAACCGCCCAGTACAAGACCCAGCAATGCCAGAGCCAGGATTTGTCGCAGCATTGACGTCATGCCGTTACTCCGCAACATTGAATCTGTATAAACCTTATTACTGATTGGGCCGGATGTCAGGTTACGACTTGTTAGACGTGGACAGGAAGCGATTTGTGGGAGCAGGAAAGCGCACGATGACAAGCAGAATCGGTCGATGGCTGGCCGTGATCGTTGTTGTTTTGCTGCTCGTGGTGATCGGCGCTGGTGTTTATGCCCGGGATGCCTGGCAGCAGTGGATGGCGAATCAGTCAATCCAGAAGTTTGACTGGCAGGGAATCCATCTCTCGCTCGGGGGTATTCGTGCCGACAGCTTTTCGCTGGTCAGCTCCGACCCGGCGCGTCGGTTCACGGTGCGGGGTTCGGACTTTCTGTTGGGCTGGAACTGGCAGAGCCTCTCCCTGGCCAGCGTTCGGGTCGAACAGCTGGCGGTTGAAATACCCGCCTGGCCAGAGCCTGCGCCGGATGGATCAGGGACGAGCCAGCCACGATTGCCCGAGCAGTTCCCGGTGTGGCTTCCGGAATCCATTTCCGTGGGCAATTTACAAATCGATCTGCCGGAAGGAACCGGGATCCGCGGAAACCTCTATGTGGAGTTGGCGCCAGATCCGAACCAGTGGCGGATAAAGACGACGGAACTCTGGGTCAGTGGCTTGTTTCCGGAGTTTGAGAGCGGCGGCTGGCGCTTTAGTAGCATCGGGGGACGAATCGGCCTGGCCGGGACCGCGGGTGTGGAATCAGCCAGGCTGGACGTTCTGGATGGTTCGCGTGTGCAGGTGGATGGAGTGATCAGCCCGGAAGGCGGCGGGGTCCTCGCTCTGGAACAGGTGGAAGCGCGGCCGGGCGGCAGCACTCTGGACGTCGGCTACAACCTGAACGGCCTGAACCTGGAGAAATTGCGATTGGCCGGTCCGCTGGTGGTTGATGTCGGGACGTTGAAACAGCCCAACCTGAAGCCGCAGTTCTGGAGCCTTGAGGGCCAGTTGGATGCGAACCTGAATCGCCTGGATGTCCGTGGCCTGGCAGAGGGCGCTGCAGGGTTGGTGTTGGATATCGATGCCCGCTGGCCCTTCCAGGGAACGGCACAGGTAGCTGCCAGCACGGTACTGGAGGGCAGCGACGCAAGCCGGACACTGGCCGCGACCCTTGAACCCTGGCCTGCCGGCATCGAGATCAGCGATGGGCGCCTCTCTGCACAGGCAGATGTTCGCCTCCCGGGGACGGGGCCGGCTCTTGAGGGCAAGATAATCGCCAGCGGCATGTCGGGAATTGCGGGCCGAATCGCCTGGACCGATCTGAACGGTATCCTGGAGCTGTCAGTGGGAGACACTCTGGTTGCCCGCACATCGGAGCTGCAGTTGGCCCAGATCAATCCCGGTGTGCCGTTAGGGCCTGTATCCATTACCGGCAGCTACCGCGCTTCGTTGCAGGCCCTGACGGAAGGCACTGTTTCACTGATTCGGGGGCATGCCGGATTTCTGGGCGGTGAGCTCCGGGCCAGACCCGGGGACTGGAATCTGGCCAACCTGCCAGTGACCGTGCCTGTGTGGCTGAACGATATACAGGTCGAACGCCTGATGACCGTATATCCCGCCGAGGGATTAGCCGGTAGTGGCACGCTTGAAGGCGAAGTGCCTCTGTTGATTGGCAGGGACGGGGTGCAGGTTGCCGACGGCCACATCAGGGCAGTGGCACCGGGAGGCACCCTGAGACTGCCGGCGGACCGATTGCAGGCACTGGCCCGAAACAACGAGACCATGGATCTCGTGGTCCGGGCCCTTCAGAACTTTAACTATTCCGTGCTCAACAGCACGATAGACTATGATCAGGAAGGAACGCTGAACCTCGGCCTAAGGCTTGAGGGCAGCAATCCGCAGGTGCGGGATGGTCACCCGATTGTCGTGAACATCAACCTGCAGGAGGATATTCCGGCACTGTTGACCAGCCTGCAGCTCAGCGGTCGGGTCAACGAAGCGGTCACGGAGAAAGTCAGGAAACTGATGGAACAGCGCGAGGCCGGTAACGGGGAAAACTGATCCTCCTGTACCGGCCACAATCTATGGGGGAAATCTATGAAAGCGCAGAGCCGGACATCCGCCGGCACCGCCCGGTTTCGAGAGGGGGCGGTGATATTCACGATTGCCCTGCTGTCGGCAGCCTGCACGCCTACGGTGCAGATGGCGGCGCCAAAGGAGCCCATTACCGTCAACCTGAACGTCAAGATCCAGCATGAGATCTATGTAAAGGTTGATAAGGAAGTGGACGAGTTGTTCGATGAACAGGGCCTGTTCTGATGATTGCGGACACTTCGACGGGGAGAGGATTATGAAATTGTTCAGTAGATTCGGTGCGCTTCTTCTGACCCTGTGCCTGAGCCTTCCGGTGCTGGCGATGAGCCTGGACGACGCCAAGCGGCAGCTCGACACGGCCAAACAGCAGGGGCTGGTGGGAGAAACTCCGGCAGGCTATCTGGCCGTCGTAAAGGCTGAAGGTAATGCCCGGGAGATCGTTGAGGCAATTAACCAGGCCCGGCGTCAGGAGTACGGTCGCATCGCCGAGAAACACAACATCCCGGTTGCGGAGGTAGAGGCGGTCGCCGGTAAAAAAGCCGTGGAGAAAACCCCGGCCGGTCAGTTTGTCAGAGTGGGCGACCGGTGGGTCCGGAAATAGCCGGTTGGGCTGTCCTACCTGACCCGCTCCAACAGATCCGGAGTGTTGTGGCGGGGATTGTTTACCGCCTGTGATACTTCGTATTCGCCCAGGTGCTCCGGAGGCAGCCGGTGTGTCGCCGAGCGGATTGCAGAGCGTTCGCTCAGCTCCGGGTTCAGCCAGTCCCGCAGGCAGCCGGGATCGAGCACCACCGGCTGGCGGTCATGGATATGTGCCAGGCTCTTGTGCGCCGGTTCGGTAATGATGGCGCAGGCGGTGGTCTCATCACCTTCCATCGGTGTCCACAGGCCGGCAAAGAAGATGGCGGGGTCCTTGTCCGGCGCCTTTGGCGTTACATAGTGCGGTTCCTTGCCGTGCTCCGTGGCCATCCATTCATACCAGCCGTTGGCCGGGATGAGGCAGCGGTGGTGGGCAAACGCTTCCCGGAAGTATTTTGAGGTGGCCACCGTTTCGGCCCGGGCATTGATGGGCGCGGGCGCTTTCTCACCGGCCCAGACCGGACGGAATCCCCAGTGGGAATGAGCCATGATCAGGGTGCCGTTCATGGTCATGCGGATCATGGGAATGCCCACCCCGGGCGTGATGTTGTAGCTGGGCTCAAACTGGCCATCCACCTCCAGACCTTCCGGAAAGTACTCGAGGATCAGGGTCTCGGGCGGTGTATAAAAGGTGAAGCGTCCGCACATGGGGGCATCCTATTCGCGCTTGCCGGCCTCGACATCGGCCAGGAATTCCCGGATGTCTTCAAAGGCTTCACCAGCCTCCGGGAGCATGTCGCCAAAAATGTGCCACACGTGCACCATGCCCGGCCAGGTATGGAGCTCCACGGAGGACCCTTCGGACTGGGCCTTGGCCGCGTAGCGCCGGGCGTTATCCAGCAACATTTCGGTATCACTGGCGTGGATCAGGGTCGGCGGCAGGTTGGCGAGACTGCCACGCAGCGGCGAGGCGACGGGATTGGTCGGCGATACCCGGAAGGCCGCCAGGGTTCCCCACCAGATGATGGGTAACGGAATCTTGGCCAGGCCGCCGAATACCGGGCCCAGCAATGGATCGGTGGAAATGTTGTTGCGGTTGCTGGGGGCGGTCAGGGTCAGGTCCGTTGAGGGGGCCAGGGCAACAGCCGCATCCGCCTGCCGGAGGCCATTATCCCGCGCCCAGGCGAGGAGGCTGAGTGTATGGCTGCCTCCGGCGGAGTCTCCCGCCACCACGATAAAGCTGGCGCGCTCCCGGCCATTCGGGCCGTGGTCCAACAGCCAACTGTACGCTCTCTGACAGTCCCGTACCCCATCCATGAAGCGGTGTTCCGGCATCAGACGGTAATCCACGGCGAAAACCGCAGCATTGGCGAGGGTTGAGAAACGGTCGGTAATGGTCCGGTGGCTCCTGGGACTGCCGGCTGCCCAGGCACCGCCGTGGATGTAGAGCACACGCCTGCGGGTGTCGACACCCGGTGCGATGACCCATTCGCCGCGCGGCTCCGCATTATGCCGGAACTCCGATACCAGTTCCGCGCCCTCGCTGAGTGTGTCCATGTGCTGGCGCAGGGCAATCAGCCTGGCCTTGCCCTTGAGGTCTTTGGCGGCTTCCCTCAGTTCCCTCAGCTGTCCCAGCACCTGTCGATGCCCTTCGCTTGGGGTGTTTTCCCGCACGGGATAGGTCCTTTCGTCCAGATGGGACAGGTCTTCAATCCTGAACAGGAACAGGGTGGCGGCCACGATGAGCAGGACGATGGCCAGAACAATCCAGATAATATCCACTGCGTATCCTTGATGGCTCCCTGGAGCGGGTGGGTCTATGCTGAAATCATAACCGCATTAACGGGCGGGTGCTGCCCTTGAATGTCACAGAAGGAGTAGGCCTTTGCAAATAGCCTATCGGGCCCGGGACATTACCGAAGCACACATTGTAGCCGGGTTTCTGGAAGTCCACGGTATCGAGTCCTACGTTGGCGGCCATTACCTGCAGGGTGCGCTGGGGGAGATCGGTGCGGCGGGTTTCAGCAATGTCCATGTGGATGATGAAGACCTCTACCGGGCCCGCGAGCTGATTCGCGAATACGAGGAGGGCCACTCCACAGCAACCGCAACATCCCCGGATCATGACAAGCCCGACCAGTATGCCCGCTGGTTTCTGCTGGCACTGATCGTTACAGTGTGGCTGCTCGTCCAGATTTACTGATCCAACCATTTGAATCCATTAGCAAAGCGGAGGAAATATGTCTGCATCCGGAGTAGTCGTTATTACTGGTGCCAACCGGGGAATCGGCCTGGAGCTGGCGCGGCACTATGCCCGCGAGGGCTGCGATGTAATCGGCGTATGCCGGCAGTCTTCCGATGACCTGGCAGAGGTAGCCTACGAAGTCATCGACGGGGTCGATGTCGCCACCGTCGACGGCATCGACAAACTGAAATCGGCCCTGGCGGGCAAGAAGATCGGGCTGCTCATCAACAATGCCGGCCTGCTGCAGGACGAACAGCTCGGCAGCATCGATTTCGATTCCATTCGCAAGCAGATGGAGATCAATGCCTACGCGCCGCTGCGGGTAGCGGAGGCACTGGTTCCGCAGATTGAAGAGGGGGGCAAGATCGCCAACATCACCAGCCGCATGGGGTCAATTGCAGACAACGATTCGGGCGGGCGTTATGGTTACCGCGCCTCCAAGGCGGCCCTGAACGCTTTCGGAAAGTCCCTGGCAGTGGACCTGAAACCCAAGGGCATTGCGGTTGCCCAGTTGCATCCGGGCTATGTGAAGACCCGCATGGTGAACTTCGGGGGGATGATCACGCCCGAGGAGTCGGCCCGAGGCCTGGCGGAGCGGATCGCCAACCTGAACCTGGAGAATACCGGATCGTTCTGGCACAGCAACGGCGATGAGCTGCCCTGGTAAACGGAGGTCAATGTGACAAGCGAAGCCCGAGTTGTTCTGGTAACCGGTGGAGCCCGGGGTATCGGCCGTGGTCTGGTGGAGTTCCTGGCCGATCGGGGCTGGCAGGTGGCGTTCTGCGATGTTGATCGGGAGCAGGGAGAGTGGTTGCAGCAACAGCTGGGCGAGCAGGCGCGTTATTTCCGGGCCGATGTGTCCAGTGAAGAGGAAGTTGCCGGAATGGTCTGTGACGCAACCGGCTGGCACGCTCGGCTCGATGCCGTGATCAACAACGCCGGGCTCGCCGGCCCGGAAAACGGGCCTGTTGACGAGCTGGACCTGGCGGTCTGGCAGCGTCGTCTGGATGTGAACCTGACCGGTCCGTTCCTGGTTACCAAGCATGCGGTGCCTCACCTGCGAAAGAATGGCGGTGCCATCGTCAACATCGCCTCCACCCGGGCCTTGCAGTCCGAGCCCGACACCGAGGCCTATGCCGCCACCAAGGGCGGCATCGTTGCCCTGACCCACGCATTGGCGATGAGCCTGGGGCCGGAGATCCGGGTCAACTGCATCAGTCCGGGCTGGATCGACACCCGTGCGTGGCAGGATAAGGAAGGAAAAGCCCCGCCGCTTTCGGAGAGCGATCACCGTCAGCACCCTGCCGGTCGGGTGGGGGAGCCTCGGGACATTGCCAGCCTGGCGGCTTTCCTGATTTCCGGAGAAGCGGGCTTTATCACCGGCCAGAACTATCTGGTTGACGGTGGCATGACCCGCAAGATGATTTACGAGGACTGAACCGTGCCTCGGGTGTTTTTCGGGGTGGAAGTCCCGTCAGAGGTCAAGAAACGCTTGCTGAAGCTCAAGAGCCCGGTCAACGGGGCCCGATGGCAGAGTCGTAATCAGCTGCATATGACGCTGGTCTTTATCGGGAGCGTCAACGATGAGGATCTGGCGACGTTGGGCTACGCAGCGTCCCTGGTTTCCGCGCCGGCTTTCGAGGTGGTGGTGGCGGGGCTGGGAGCGTTCGGTCGCCCGGAACACCCCCGGAACCTCTGGGCCGGTGTCTCTCCGGAGACGCCGGTGGCGGAGTTGTATCGTCAGCTGTCGACCGAGGTTGCGGCCGCCGGTTTCGAGACCGAGCACCGCGGGTTCAAGCCTCACATCACGGTGGCCCGGTTTCGCAAGCAGGCCGCGTCGATTGTGAACCTGCTGGAAGACCACAAGGAGGAGCGATTCGGAGTTTTGCCGGTAACGGAGTTTGTCCTGTTCGAGAGCACCCCCGGAGCAGGCGGGTCGGTATATACCGTGATCCAGCGCTTCCCCCTGAAGCCGCCGCTTGACGAAACGGAGCCGACCGACCAAATATGAGGGCATGCCCACGCGCCTTTTCGCGCTTGCTTCGAGGTATGTATGTGCCCACCGTTTTCCGATCCCGACCAGCGTCTTTTTGTCCGCAACGCCACCCTCGCTGATATACCCGCCATCATCGATCTGAGCCGCCGGGTCTACGAGGGCACCGGAATGTACGGCTACACCAAGGGGCCCTTGACCGGGCAGATCAATACCTTCCCTGAGGGCCAGTTTGTTGCCATGCTCGGGGACCAGGTGGTGGGCTACTGTGCCACCTTCCGGATTGCCGGGGAGGTCGCCCTGGCGCGACATGACTGGACATCGATCACCGGCAACGGGTACGCATCACGTCACGATCCGGAGGGCGACTGGCTCTACGGCATGGAGGTGTGTGTCGACCCGGAATGCCGTGGCTATCGGATCGGCGAGCGCCTCTACAATGAGCGAAAAAGCCTGTGCCAGACACTCAATCTTCAGGGCGTGGTGTTTGCCGGTCGCCTGCCGACCCTGCGCCAGAAACTGAAGAAGTACGGCACGGTGGAGGCCTATGTCGATGCCATCAGGAGCAAGGAGCAGAAGGACCCCGTGCTCTCGTTCCAGATGCACCAGGGTTTCGAAATCCACGGCATCATTCCCCATTACCTGGACGCCGACCATGACTCCATGGGCTACGGCATCCACCTGGTCTGGCGTAATCCCAAGGTCCCCCAGAATGGCCGCGACGAGAAACGGAAACGCTATGGACACCGGATGCCCGATACCGTACGTATCGGGACGGTTCAATACCAGCAGCGGCCAGTGGCGTCATTCGACGAGTTCAGCGAAATCGTCCGTTACTTCGTGGATGTTGTCTCGACCTACAAGGGCGATTTCGTGGTGTTCCCCGAGCTTTTCACCCTTCAGCTGCTGTCTATCGAGGCCCGCAGCGGCAGCCCGGCGGATTCATTCTCCGCGGTCACCTACTATGCCGAGCGTTACCGGGAACTGATGCGTGATCTTGCGTTGCGCTACAACATCAACATCGTGGCGGGCTCGACCCCGGTCCGGGAAGAGGACGGCACCATACGCAACATGGCCCATGTGTTCCTGCGGGACGGGCAGGTTTATACCCAGCCCAAGATCCATCCCACCCCCAATGAGTCCTATTGGTGGAATGTGCGAGGCGGAAACCGGGTAAATGCCATTGAAACCGACTGCGGCACCATCGGGGTGCTGATCTGTTACGACGCGGAATTTCCCGAGCTTGCCCGGCATCTGGTGGATCAGGGGGTGAGCATCATTTTCGTGCCGTTCTGCACGGACGAACGTCAGAGTTATCTGCGGGTCCGGTACTGCTGCCAGGCCCGGGCCGTGGAGAATCAGGTGTACGTGGTGCTGTCGGGCAACGTTGGCAACCTGCCCAACGTGCCGAACATGGAGATCCAGTACGGTCAGAGCTGCATCCTCACCCCCTGCGATTTTCCCTTCGCAAGGGATGGCATAGCGGCGGACACCGAACCCAATGTCGAAACGGTGGCTTTTGCCGATCTGCGCCCGGAGACGCTGATCACGGCCCGGAACAGCGGAACCGTGAAAAACCTGCAGGACCGCCGACACGACCTGTACAGCGTGAACTGGCGCGGCGAGTAGCGTCCCGCGTCGGTTCTGGCTGGTACTTGGCGACAGTCTCTGCCATATTGTTGGCCGACTATGGCTGCTGGCCAATCGGCTTTTAAAACAACAAGTTCAGGGGCTCCATGGAAAAAACCCGGATTACCATTATCGCGATCACAGGCATAGTCCTGTTCTTTCTTGCCAATTACCTGTGCCGGTTTCTGCTCGGATTCAGCGGGCTGCTGGCCTCGCTGATTATTGCCGCTGCGATTGCCGCTTACATGGGATTTTCCGTGGCGAAAGCGCTGGAACGCCTGCCCATGGCCGAGGAGAGATCCCGGCTGCTGTGGATTTACGGTGGCTTCCTGGGGGCATTGTTCGCTGCTTTCACAGCCTGGCTGTTTCTCGGGGAGGGTTTCGACGCTGTGGTGCTGGCAACCGTCTTCCTGCACTACCTGCCTTACCCGGCGCTGGCCCATGTTTTCCTCTCCGAGGGGATGATGCGGCGCTTTCTCGGTAACAAACGTCAACCCTGATGATAACCCGGAGCACGCCAATTGACTGATTTGCGCCTGGAGAAGGTTTCGGTTGGTACGCTGCGGGAGGTTTCCCTCGCGGTGTCGAGGGGCGAGGTGGTCTGTCTGTCGGGAGCGTCGGGTAGCGGCAAGAGTCGGTTGCTCCGGGCGGTAGCCGATCTGGAACCCCACGAGGGCAGGGTGTATCTGGGTGAGGCCGAGCAATTCTCGGTCCCGGCCCATGAGTGGCGTAAAAGGGTGACTATGGTCCCGGCAGACAGCCAGTGGTGGTTTGACGAGGTGGGCGCCCATTTCACCGGGAGTGCCCGTCAAACCATGCCGGCAGTCCTCGGCTTTTCCAGGAAGGTCATGGATTGGCCGGTAAGCCGGTTATCATCGGGTGAGCGTCAGCGGCTCGCTTTGTGGCGGGCACTCGCGATGGCTCCGGAAGCGCTGTTACTCGATGAGCCGACGGCAAACCTGGATGAAGAGATGACTGCCGCTGTGGAGGGGTGGTTGCTCGAAGAAATCCGGCGGCGACAACTGGCCGTCCTCTGGGTTGCCCACGACCACGGACAGATCCAGCGGGTAGCGAATGCCCACTACCGGATTAACGGATCCCGGCTGGAGCTTGCGCATGGAAGTCATTGATCTTGCCTGGTGGAAACTGGGGCTGGCGGCTCTGTTGATTCTTGGCCTGGCCGGGGTAAGTTTTGCGGCCAGGCTGGGGATCACGCGCAGTTTGTTGGTTGCCGGCGCCCGCACCGGCATACAACTGGCCCTGATTGGCCTGGTTCTGGAAGCCCTGTTTGCCTCGGCGAGGTTGTACTGGATCGCCCTGATGGCCGCCGTCATGCTGCTGGTGGCCGGCAGGGAGGTGATGGCTCGTCAGCAGCGACGGCTGCGGGGCTTCTGGGCATTTGGTATCGGAACGGGCGCGATGTTTGTGTCGTCCTTTGCCGTCACAATTCTGGCTCTGACGGTCATCATCGGCCCTGCGCCCTGGTATGCGCCTCAATATGCCATTCCTCTGTTGGGTATGATGCTGGGCAATACCATGACCGGGGTTGCCTTGAGCCTGGATCGCCTTAACGAGTCGGTCTGGCGTCAGCGTGCCGTTATCGAAAACCGGTTGATGCTCGGGCAGACCTGGCGCGAGGCGGTGGAGGATATCCGAAAGGACGCCATGCGTGGCGGCATGATGCCGTCCATCAACGCCATGGCGGCTGCGGGCATTGTCAGTCTGCCGGGCATGATGACCGGTCAGATCCTGGCGGGCAGTCCGCCCGCGGTGGCCGTCAAATACCAGATCCTGGTGATGCTGCTTATCACTGTGGGCACCGGTTTTGGCGCCCTGATGGCGGTGTCCTGGGGCAGTCGCAGACTGTTTGACGACCGCGAGCGGCTCCGGCTGGACCGGCTGACGAAGGCCGGGAAATGAACGCGGACTGGTCAATGCAGCACTGAAATTGTTATCTTATAACAATTTCGAGGCCCGACCGATGCCGGATATTTCCCGCCCCATTCCAACCAATCTGATCCTGGGTTTTCTCGGTGTTGGTAAAACCACCGCCATTCTCGATCTGCTCAAACACAAGCCCGAGCACGAAACCTGGGCCGTTCTGGTCAACGAATTCGGTGAAGTGGGGATCGACGGTGCCCTGCTGGAGACCGAAGGTGCGTTTGTCAGGGAAATTCCGGGGGGGTGCATGTGCTGCGTTGCCGGCCTGCCCATGCAGATCGGGCTGAATCAGCTCATCCACAAGGCCCGGCCGGACCGACTGCTGATCGAGCCGACAGGGCTCGGGCATCCTTCCCAGATTCTGGATACACTGACCAGCGAGCATTACCGGGATGTTCTGGCACTCGGCCCGGTTATCACCCTGGTTGATCCCCGCAAACTGGAGGATCCCCGGGTGCTCGATAACGTGCAGTTCCGGGATCAGGTTGCGGCCGCAGATATCCTCGTTGCCAACAAGACCGACCTGTGCGCCGATGCCCAGCTTGCCCACTTCGACCAGTGGGCCGCCGCTCTGGAGCCCGGCAAACGGCAGGTTTTCCATACCCGCCATGGCCGGTTGTCACCCGCCTGGCTGGATGGCCGGGCGGAGCCCAGGGACGTCAGCGATCCCGGTGCCCACCATCACCACCATGCCAGGGCAGAAACACCGGTGGCGGACATTGAAGAGGAACCCTGGCAGACGGTGGCGAACCAGGGGCAGGGACATTTCAGCCTTGGCTGGCGCATTCATCCGGCACTGGTATTCGACGAAAACCTTCTGATGGCACTGGCCATGGATGAGCACGTCGTACGATTCAAGGCTGTGGTCCACACCCTGGAGGGCTGGCGTGCAATCAATATGGTGGATGACGCCTTGTCGGTCTCGCCTGCGGAACCGAGGGAAATGAGCCGGATCGAGCTGATCCGTGCGGAAGAGCCGGACAGCAGCGAATTCGATCAGGCGGTCCGCGCTGCTGCGGGGCTGGATTGACCATGGCCGGTGCCGGGCTTCGCCATTGCCCTGTCTGCCATGAGGGGCAGCCTGCGCATTTCCGGACGATCGGCAAGCAGAGCTACCTGCGATGCCACACCTGCGAGGCCACGATCATGGCGCCGCCATCCCGACTGTCGGCGGTGGAAGAAAGGCGCATCTACGAATTGCATGAAAACAATCCTGAAGATGCAGGCTATCGGCGCTTTTTGTCGAAACTGGCCGATCCGCTGATGGCACACCTGCCTCCCGGCGCAGAAGGTCTGGATTTCGGTTGCGGGCCAGGCCCCGCGCTCGCCGGAATGCTGGAGGAGGGCGGTTTTACCGTGGCACTCTATGACCCCTTCTTTCATCCAGACAATGCGGCCCTGACCCGGACCTATGACTTCATTACCTGTACCGAGGTGGTAGAGCATCTCCATGAGCCGGCCGAGGTTTTCGGGCTCCTGGACCAGTTGCTCAGGCCTGGCGGCTGGTTGGGAATCATGACCTGCTTCCAGACGGACGATGCCCGTTTCGATAACTGGCATTACCGTCGGGATCCGACGCATGTGGTGTTTTACCGGCAGGCAACCTTCCAATGGCTGGCAAGGAAGCATGGCTGGGCGCTGGAGGTTCCGGTAAAGGACGTTGTCCTGTTGAGAAAAGGCCGGTAATCACCGGCCCTGTCACTGGGGAGATGCGGGGCAGGACGGTAGTGCTGAACAGCTCTGGCTCCCGTCCGCTTCCTCCTTGCCGAAGGATGCTTCTTCCTCGCCAAACCTGTCGGGACCCAGGGCCCGGGCGCAGGAAAGTGCGGATGTCGCCTGCGCCGGGCAGCCTGCGCGGTCCAGCGCATAGGCCAGGTTGTTCCAGCCCTCGGCATATTTCGGGAATTGCTCTACGACCCGCTTGAAGTGGACGAGCGCGCCAGACCATTGCTGCTGCCCATAGGCCAGGTTTCCCTGGGCCATTATGGGAGCAGGCTGCCGGGGCCACGCCTGCTCAGCGGTCTGATAGGCGCTGAGCGCCGCCTGGGTGTGCCCGGTGGACTCCAGGTCATGGGCGGCCCGCAAGAACGCCAGTGGCTCTGCCGTGGCTGGGACCTGCTCCGGAGGCAGGACCACAACGGCCCAGCGTTCGGCCCGGCTCCAGGTGGCATGGAACGTCTTGTAAGGCATGGCGTAGTGCTTGCGGGTGTCGGTGTTGAGGATGACAGTCTCGTTGTCGCTGTCGTAGCCAACCACAACCGCAAAATGCCACTGAGGCCACCAGTCAATGAGCAGGTTCTGCATGACCAGCACCGGATTGCCGGCACTGACCTCTTCGAGGACGTCCGCCAGTCTTGGTTTCAGCGGGTAGACGACCATGTTGTGTGACCGCGCACCCGCCACCATTTCAACCTGCAGGGAGCCCTGACGGCCAGGGATGTATACCAGTTCCTTCAGCACGTCGGGATCGGTCTCCAATCCCTGACTGTTCAGCATCATGGCAAGTGAGGCCGGGCCGCACTGGTACTTTTCCTGGGCGTAGAACGGCACATCTTCCAGCAACACACGGTTGGGCAGGACGACCTCGCCGGCTACAGATTCAGGCTCCGGCCACGGTGGGGTGGAGGC
This sequence comes from Marinobacter sp. C7, assembly GCF_022343555.1. GTDB lineage: Bacteria > Pseudomonadota > Gammaproteobacteria > Pseudomonadales > Oleiphilaceae > Marinobacter. Next base: position 338,908 of record NZ_JAKQZH010000003.1, read on the forward strand.
ACAGCCTGCCAGCAGGAGCAGGCCCATCAGGGCCGCAAACCTGCCGGCAATCCTCAGTCGATAGATCACGCTTTCTTATCAGCGGATACAGTTGATGAACGGATAGATATTCGTGGCACAAAGCATGTCGGTGATGATGAACACCAACAGGAACAGCACAATGATGCCGACGACATCCTGGCCCGCGGGTGCTTCAGCCAGCTGTTGTTCAAAATCGGCCAGCTCGGCCGGGGTCAGGTTCTGGATACGATCCGCCACCTGGTCCTTGCTCACGCCCATTTCCGCGAGCTTTGCCTGGACTTCCTGTTTTTCAAGCATGCTCAGGAGCTGTTGGCGGTCCAGCTCGGTCTGTTGTTGCTGGATGATTTCTCCGGTTCCGACCATGCCGGCGTGGGCGGCGGTGGAGAACGTCGTGGCCATGGCCATCAACACGGCCATCACCAGTGAAACCTGTTTCAGATAATTACGTATCTCGGACATTTCAGGCTCCTTCTTGTGATGTTCTTTATCACAGTAGATTCGGATATGTATTCATTCAACATACAAAATTGTCATTGTCGCTTCCCGGGGAAGTCCGACTGTGAATAGCACGCGCGTTCCGGGGCCCGGGTTCCAATCGATTGCCGGCGCCTGTGTCGGTGTGTTGATTATCTGGGGCCAGGGCGCTCGCGCGGATTCAGGTTTTACTATACGTGACCTCGCTCTCAGGTAAACAAACCCTTACAAAAAACACCTGCCTGCAACTGTCCGATTGTTGGTCGGGTTTCTAAACTAACCGGATCAATCATTTACAACGATGTTGCCTGTGAATCCGTTACCGAATCCGTTGTCGAGCCTGTTCAGCCTTCGTTCCCTGGTAGTCGCCCTCGCGGCTGTGTTCATCGTGGCCGGTGACCAGATTCCCTGGCTGGCATGGCTGGACAGGGAGCTCCTCGCATTTCTGGGGTCGGAAGATGTCGGTGCCCTGAACCAGCCAGTCTGGGGACGGCTTGCGGTTGATGCCGGCCTGCTGGTGACAGCGGGTTACCTGGTGTTCGCGATCCCCGGGATGGGTGCGGCGGTCTCGTTGCCGGTGACGCTGCTCCTGGGCGGTGGCCTGCTGGTGCTTCAGTCTGCACTGATGTTCTACCATAACCTCTGGCTGCCCCTGGGCGAGATCAATACCTTACTGGTGGTCGGGTTTGTCGTGATGCTGTTCTGGCTGCAACCGTACCGGCAGATCCGGGCGCTTACGGAGAACGCCCGGGAGGCTCGCCTGAAGCTTGGCGAGATATTGCTGGACCAGGGTCAGACCGATGAAGCGCTTGCCGCTGTGGCGCGCTGTCCTGAAGGTGAGGAAAGCCTGGACCTGCGTTACCGGATCGCTCTGCAGCAGGAGCGGAAACGTCAGTACGAAAAGGCCATGCGGACCTATCAGAGCATCGTCGGGCGTGAGAAAAAATTCCGGGATGCATCGGAACGTCTGGCCGCGATGGAGAAGCTGGCATCGGGTGCGGCAGGGAGCAATCCGGGAAGCTTTGATGCCACGCAGACCCTGGTGATGCCGGACCAGTCGGTCAGCCGGCCAACGTTGGGTCGCTATGAAATCGAGCGTGAACTCGGGCGGGGCGCCATGGGAGTGGTGTACCTGGGCAGGGACCCTGCCATTGCCCGCACGGTGGCCATCAAGACCCTGAGCTACCAGGCTTTTGAAGGGGAGGAGCTGCGGGCTCTGAAGAACCGGTTCTTCCGTGAGGCGGAGGCAGCGGGCAGGCTCAGTCACCCGTCTATTGTCACCGTTTACGACGTGGGTGAAGAGGCCGACCTGGCCTATATCGCGATGGATTACGCCCGGGGCCGGCCCTTGAGTGAGTTTGGCCGGGCCGGGCGGCTGTTACCGCTGGCGACGGTGCTGGATGTGGTGGCGCGTGTGGCGGATGCGTTGGCTTACGCCCACGAACAGAAGATCATTCACCGGGATATCAAACCCGCAAACATCATCTATGATCCGGACAATGGCGATATCAAGGTCACCGATTTCGGCATTGCAAGGATTTCTGATGATTCCGTGACCAGGACTGGCAGCGTGATGGGCAGTCCCCTCTACATGTCTCCGGAGCAGTTGAAGGGGCAAAAGGTGACGGGCGCATCGGATACATACAGCCTGGGCGTCACGCTGTACAAGCTGGTGACCGGGGAGACCCCCTATCAGGGTGACACCCTGGCCAACCTGACCTATCAGATTCTGAACAAGCGGCCGAGGAGCCCCCGGTCGCTCAATCCGGACCTGCCCAACGGTGTGGTCAGGCTGATCAACAAGGCCATCCAGCGTGAGCCGGACAAACGTTTCTCAAGCGCGGCCGACATGGCAGACGCACTCCGGCGCCAGGCACAGCGTGAGGCAAGGGAGGTGGCCTCGTGATGGATTACGACATTGCCGGCGACTCCCATGTGGGAAGCGTTCGCCAGAGCAATCAGGACAGGGTGGAGTGGCGGCGCAGTGAGGATGGCCGACAGGCATTGTTGGTGTTGGCAGATGGCATGGGAGGCCATCAGGGCGGCGAAATCGCCAGTCAGCTGGCGGTGGCGTCGGTGCTGGATTCGCTATTGCCCTCTCTGTCCTCCTACGAGGTTCCGGAGGCCGCCACTGTCCGCGAAAGGCTTGACGCCGCATTTGACCTGGCTTCGATGAGAATACGCGAGGAACAGGGTAACGATGCCCGGCTGGAGAAAATGGGCACGACCCTGTTGGTGGCCTGGATCATCGATAGTACCGCTTTTATCGGCCACATCGGCGATTCCCGTTGTTACCTGATATCGCAAGCAGGGCCACGGTGCCTGACCCGGGACGACACCGTGGTCCAGAACATGATTGAAGATGGCAGCATTACGGAAGCGGAGGCGCCGAGGGTGCCTTTCCGGAATGTGCTGACCCGGGCCGTGGGAGCATCCGACGACTCCATGCCGAGTTTCCGGATTCAGGAGCTGGCGCCGGGCGAGGGGTTGCTTCTGTGTTCCGACGGGCTCACCGGAGCGTTACCCGAATCCCATTGGCCGGAACTTATCGGGTCAGGCCCGGATGCCGGCGATGCCGTCCAGGCACTTATCGAACAGAGCCTTGAAAATGGCGCCGGAGACAACGTCTCTGTTGTACTCATGATGGTTAAGGATTGAGGAATAGAAAATGGCATCACTTTCACAACTGGTGGACAGCGTGGTGGTCAACACCTTTGAACTGGCGCAACCGCTGACCCGAATCGGCCGGCGCACCGACAATGATATCTGCATTGACGAGATTTCCGTGAGTGGACAACACGCCGTGATCGAAGCGTCACCGAATGCCTACCTCGAGGGCACGGTGGACTTCTATATCGTGGACAGCAACAGCACCAATGGCACCTTTGTGAACGATCTCAGGGTCGATGGGCGCCAACGACTCAACAGCAACGACATGATCCGGGTCGGCTGGAATGAGTTCCGTTTTGTTGATGAGGATGAAAACGTCCTGGAAAAGACCGCCTACATCCTCGACTGACCGGTGGCTTGCAGTCGTCAGGCTTGCCTCTCCAGAACCAGTTCCGAGAAACGCTGCAGCAGACTGCTTGCCTCTGGCGCCGGCGAGACGTCAGTCAGCAAAGCCTCCGGATCCAGGCCTTCACGGACGAGTTCCGGCATCTGGACTTCAAGATACGCCCTCATGATGGCAGCGGAAAATTCCGGGTGGAATTGCACTCCCCAGGCGCAGTCGCCCACCCGGAATGCCTGATGTGGCTCGAAATCGGACCGGCCAAGGCAGACCGCTCCGGGCGGCAGACTCAGGACGGACTGCTTGTGGGTCAGCTGGGCTTTGAAATGCCGAGGCAAGGCACTGAACAGGACATCACGTTCAGCCTCGGCAAACAGCTCCACGACTTTGGTTCCGGTTTCGCGCCCTTCGGGATGGTAGCCCACGGCGCCGCCAAGAGCGTGGGCCAGCAGCTGGTGACCATAGCAGACACCAAGCACCGGAATACCGGCCTTGACTGCCCTGACCAGCCATCCGGCGGCCTCCTCGCTCCAGGTTTCCCGGTCACTGACCATGGCGGGGGATCCTGTTACGACTATTCCGTCCCAATCGGCCGGGTTTCCGGGCGTGTCGCCGTGCGGCAGATCCAGCACCTCGGGGTCCAGCTCCGGGGAAAGTCCCCTGATGAACCAGTCCTCGAAATCACCGAAGCGCGAGCGTATGTCGGCGTAGGTGGTACCTGTTTTCAGTATCAGAACTCGTTTCTTTGCCATTGATCAGTTCACCGGTTTGGCAGCATGAATGTTGTTTGTTTCGGTCTGGGTGAGATTCGTAAGGAAATGTAGCTTCGTGGATCCAATCGCGGGAATCACCCGTTAAATTGCGTACTTTTTCACAATTTAACCGAAACGGTGGCCCTGTATTCAATGAAATTATCTCCGAAGTGGTCTTTTTTCGTACTTTTGACCTTTTCCCTTGCAGGCTGTGGCGGATCCGGCGGAGGTGCTTCGTCGACGGCGGCCGTGTCCGATAACAGCGAATTGAACCGGTCGGCAGCGGCGCAGCCGGTCACGATACAGGTGAATGGCTGTGAGGTGGAGGAGTATCAGGCAGCGATGCTGGAGTATGTCAACGCGGCGCGCACCCGGGGCCGCCAGTGCGGGTCCGAGTTCTTTCCTGCGGTAGAACCTCTGCAGTACAACTGCCCGATCGAGGCGGCAGCGACGAAACACAGTAACGATATGGCAGACAACAATTTCTTCAGCCACATCGGTTCCGACGGCCTCCGCGTTGGCGGTCGCGTAACCGAAACCGGCTTCGAGTGGTCCGTGGTGGGCGAAAACATTGCGGCCGGCTTCGACGATGTCCAGTCAGTGATGAACGGATGGCTGGACAGCCCGGGACATTGCCGGAACATCATGGACGCCAGGTTTACCGGCGTGTCTGTCGTCAGAGTGGATACCCGGACGGCGGACTATCCGAATTACTGGACCCAGGTATTTGCAAAACCCCGTTAAAACGTTGATCACCGCGGCAATGTCCGGCCGCGGTGATCAACGTCGGGCAATTGCCCTGACAGGTTATTCGTTGACTTCGGCGTTGTGATAAACGTTCTGGACGTCGTCCAGCTCGTTCAGCATGTCCAGGAATTTCTCGAACATCGGGATGTCGTCACCTTCCACCGGGGTGGTGGTCTTCGGCAGAAACTGGATTTCATCCACGTCGAACTCGATACCCTCGAAGGCCGCTTCCAGCGCCTGTTTGGCCTTGGCATATTCGGTGTTCGGTGTGAACACGGTGATGCGGCCGTCCTCGTGTTCGATATCCGTTACATCCACATCGGCTTCCATCAGGGCCTCGAGTACCGCTTCCTCGTCCTGTCCGCTGAACGCGAAAATCGCGCAGTGATCGAACATGTGGGCGACGGCCCCGGGCGTACCGATCTTGCACTTGGTCTTGGTGAAAGCGAGCCTCACGTCACCAAAGGTGCGGTTGGGGTTGTCGGTCAGGCAGTCCACGATCACCATGCAATTGCCGGGGCCATAGCCTTCGTATCGGGCTGGGGAGTAATCCTCGCCACCACCGCCTTTGGCCTTGTCGATGGCCTTTTCAATGACGTGGCTGGGAACCTGGTCTTTCTTGGCCCGGTCGATGAGGCCTCGCAGTGTCAGGTTGGCCTGGGGATCAATGCCGCCAGACTTTGCGCACATGTAGATCTCGCGGCCATATTTGCTGTAGACCTTGGTTTTCGCAGCGGCCGTCTTGGCCATGGATTCTTTGCGGTTCTGGTAGGCTCTGCCCATCTACGCTGCCTCTTTGTATTCCGGGGAAAAGGCCGGATTTTACTGAACTATGCTCCCCCGGAACAGGCTTATTTGGCCGGGCGTGGGCTTTGGAGCGGGCGTTCGCGCTTCAGGCACAACGGTCCTGAAGGCCTGGAAGAGGTCTGCAAGACAAATTTCTTGTGTGGTTGCTGAAACGAATTGCCCAAGTGGCCCTCTAAGCATTATTGAGCGTGGTCCGGAGACTATCCCGATTTTGATGGTGAGGCCGTCAGGGCTGAGCCGTTGATGCTGTTCCTGAGTCCGGGGATATCGGGCTTTCTATGGAGGGTATCGCAATGAAACAGGTAATGTCTGGCTTGGGAGCGCTGGCCTTGGTGCTGGTTGTTTCACCGTCGTACGGGGACAACTGGGAGCGTCAATTGCGGCAACAGGAAATGATGATGGAGCGCTCGGCCCATATGAATTCCGGCATGGTAAGCCAACGCAGTAATTATGAAATACACCAGAACCGCAGGATGCAGCTGGAGCGGGGAGAGGTCCTACCCCGTGGAGGGGTGCAGAGCATCGAGGATATCGAGAACCTGCCGTCTACGGCGGCCGGACGCCCTGATGCAAGGGATATGGATGACGGGGCCGGCATGAAAGACCGGAGAAGAGGGCACAGAGGGGAGATTGAAAGCACCTATTAAGCCCGCCTTCTCAATAGTGTGAGGCTCCTTGTGGGCCATAGGTGCCGAAGCGGGGAACGGCTGTGCGGGGCCGTTCCTTGCTGATCAGATGTAGTCGACTGGATGCCGGTAGTTTTCCTGCGTCATCAGGTCGATTCCGCAGTCCATATCGCTGACCCAGTCCAGAAAGCGTTGAACCATGGCAGGCCCCTCGAAGCGCTTGCCGTGCTGCGGCACGATCATATCGACCTCAAGTTCCTTCACCATGCTGGCCCAGAGCCGGCAGACCTTTTTTGAGGCAATGTATCGGCGGTGGAAGCCGATCATGCTGGGAATGTGGCGCTCGAAATCCTGGACAGGCAGATGATCGTCCTCGCCGCCCAGAGAAGCGCCCAGATCGCCGGAAAACAGGATCTTCGACACCGGATCGTAAAACTGGAGGTTGCCGACTGAGTGCATGAAATGCGCCGGCATGCAGCTGAGGTAAGAGTCCCCGAAGGGCACCTTGGCACCGGCGTCCGGGATGCTCACGATACGATCGTAAACACTGCCGGACAGTTGGTTGGTCACATAGGTGGAAACCAGGTGCGGCAGGAATCGGGCCCACAGTCGTGATGTGACAATCTTGGCGCGGGTGTGGACGATCCAGCGGTCGATGGCGCCGATGATGTCCGGATCCTGGTGAGAGGCAAAGACGTAGTCCATGTCCTTGATGTTCATGTAGCGCGAAGCTGCCACCGAGAGTGGGGTGTAGGTCAGGTCTCCGCCCGGATCGATCAGGGCTTCGTGCTTGCCGTCGACGATGAGGAACTGGTTGGACTGGACGCCCTCACCGGTTACCAGGGAATCGAACATCAGGCATTTGTGGTGTCCGTTATCGAACAGGACAATGGGCTCTGCTGCCATTACTGTCTCCCGCCAGGATTTTGTTTTCGGCCGATTAGCCGGATATTGCAAACCTGGCGGAAGGTTACAGAATTGATAAATGCAAACTTTTGCCGCAGGTCAATTCTGTGACATTCATCAAGTAACGATTTGTTGTCCGTCGGGTATCAGGCGAGTTCCGGCACTCGTTTGATTCCCCGGCGAATTCCCTGCTCCAGGGCGGTGGAAACCACCTTTCCGGTGAACGGCACAATGTCTTCGAAGCTGATGGTGTAATGCACCCTTGTCTGGCCGTCCTCGGTATCCTCAAACCGAATCCGGCCCAGGTGATTGCGTATCGGGCTCATGCTCGTAACTGTGTACTCGATCAGAGCCTCGGGCTCGAAGCTGAGAACGGTCTCCTCCAGACCGAGGGGCCCGATGCCAATCTTGCGGACCGAGCCGATGCCGTTGGGATCGGCCTGGTCGCTGTCCCGGATGCGTTTGATCGGAGCGCCGAGAAGCTTGCCAAAGCGCTGGTGGTCCGCAAACAGGGCAAAGACTCGTCGTCGCGGTATATCGAAGGTTTCATTTATCTCGATCGTGTACTGTGCCATGACTCAATCTCTTGTTTTTGGCTATGGCTCCAGAGTAACGGTTCAGTATCTTCAACGAAAGTCGTAGGCGCGCCCCCTGGCCACTCTGGCCTTCAGTGACGGGCCGTGTGGCGGTAATCCCTTGGCGATTGGCCCATGACCTTCTTGAACAGGCGGGAAAAATAGTAGGCATCGTCGTATCCCAGCCGTCGGCTGATATCGGCAAAGCTGAGGCCGGTGGTGTCCAGCATCTGGCACGCGCGTTCCACTTTCAGGTGCAGGAAATGCTGGATGGGTGAGCTGCCGGTCTGTTCCCGATAACGGGTGGCAAAGTGCGCCGGGGACAGGCCGGCCAGTTCCGCCAGTTGCTCAAGGGTGAGGCGCTCTTCGAGGTGCTCCCGCATATAGTTGTGAATGGTATCCAGTTCGGCCCGGCGTTCCTGGCTGGTTTCGTCCACATTCAGAGGTACCGCAGCCAGCAACTGACGCAGTCGGTTTGCTGCATGGATCAGGCCCCGGGTACGGAAGCCGGTCTGCCGGACCGAGAGCAGGCCGTTGAAATCCACCAGTAACCGGGGCTGGCGGCCAAGGTGCCGGATGCGGGTGGGGCCATCAAACCCCATGTAGTTCCGGAAATCCTCGGCCAGCGGACCGGTGTAGTGCACCCAATGGATCGTCCAGGGGTTATCCGGGTCGGCGGTATAGCGGTGGCTGGCCCCGGATGGTAGCAATAGCAGGTCTCCTGCCTGCACGGTGTAGGGCTCTCCGGCCACGTTCAGAAAGGCCTTGCCATCTGTGCAGTAGATCAAAAGATTGTCGCGATGATGTTCGCGATGCATGTGGTGACCGGCGGCCTTTCGGTAGTGCCCGAAAGCCAGCGGGTAGAGCTCCCGGGTCAGTGGATGGCTGGACAGAAGCCGAACAATGGGGTCCGGAACTACATAACGAACACTGTCCGCTGGTACCGGCCATTGTGAGGTTTGCGCTGTAGATTCGTTCTTTGAAAGTCTGGTCATCGAAAAATAATCCATCATGGGCGAAATTTAGTCAATCACCCGCCGGCAATCCCCGTGCTAGGATTTTTCCAATCGTGGCCGAACCCCGAGGGGGTGAAGCCGTTCCCACATAACAACAAACCAGGGATTCCAACATGAAGAATGTTCCCCAGTATATTGCCGGTGAATTTGTCCAGAGCCAGACCAGCAACTGGATCGATGTCACCAATCCTGCTACCAACGAAGTGATCGCCAAGGTGCCGTGCGCCACCGAAGACGAAATGCGCAAGGCCATCGATAACGCCGGCGAGGTGTTCAAAAGCTGGAAAGAAACCCCGGTTTCCGAGCGGGCCCGGGTCATGCTCCGTTACCAGGCGCTGCTGAAAGAGCATCACGATGAAATTGCCGAGATCCTGGCTCAGGAAACCGGCAAGACCTTCGACGACGCCAAGGGCGATGTCTGGCGCGGCATTGAAGTGGTTGAGCACGCTGCCAACGTGGCCTCCATGATGATGGGGGAGACGGTCGAGAACGTGGCCCGGGAAGTGGATACCCACTCCTGGATCCAGCCGCTGGGCGTTTGTGCGGGCATTACCCCGTTCAACTTCCCGGCGATGATCCCCCTGTGGATGTTCCCGATGGCCATCGCCTGCGGTAACACCTTCATCCTGAAGCCGTCCGAACAGGATCCTCTGACCCCGATGCGTCTGGCCGAACTGTTCGAGGAAGCCGGCGCACCCAAGGGCGTCCTGCAGGTGGTCCATGGCGCCAAGGAACAGGTCGATACATTGCTGACCGATCCGGCCATCAAGGCCATTTCCTTTGTAGGTTCTGTTCCGGTTGGCCGCTATATCTATGAAACCGGCACCCGCCACATGAAGCGTGTCCAGAGCTTTGCCGGCGCCAAGAACCACATGGTGATCATGCCGGATGCTGACAAGCAGCAGGTTATCAACGCCCTGGTAGGTGCCTCCGTGGGTGCTGCCGGCCAGCGCTGCATGGCGATCTCTGTCGCGGTATTCGTGGGCGAGGCCCAGCAATGGATTCCGGAGCTGAAAGAAGCCATGGCCAAGGCCCGTCCGGGCGCCTGGAACGATTCCGGTGCCAGCTATGGCCCGATCATCAGCGCCAAGGCCAAGGACCGCATCGAGTCCCTGATTGCCACTGGCGAGGCCCAGGGTGCCAAGCTTCTGCTTGACGGTCGCGGATGCACCGTTGACGGACTGCCGGACGGCAACTGGGTAGGGCCGACCCTGTTCAGTGAGGTTACGCCGGAAATGGATATCTACAAGGAAGAAATCTTCGGGCCGGTATTGTCCTGCGTGAACGTGGACAATCTGGGTGAGGCTATCGATTTGATCAACCAGAGCCCCTACGGCAACGGTACCTCCATCTTCACCAACCACGGTGGTGCTGCACGTCGCTTCCAGCACGATATCGACGTGGGTCAGGTGGGTGTGAACATCCCCATTCCGGTGCCCCTGCCGTTCTTCTCCTTCACCGGCTGGAAGGGCTCCTTCTACGGTGACCAGCATGCCTACGGCAAGCAGGCGGTTCGCTTCTATACTGAAACCAAGACGGTAACGTCCCGTTGGTTCTCCAGCGAAGCGGCCTCCTCTGACACCAATTTCTCCATTCAGCTTCGTTAAAGCGTTGAGGGTGAGGTCTTGGGCCGGAATCAGTTCCGGCCCCTTCTTTTTACCCTTTTGACATGACAGGAGCCTGGTAATGGACTTTAACCTGACCGAAGACCAGCTGGCCTTCCGGGATGCGGCCCGGGCCTTCGCTGAAAAATCCATGGCACCCCATGCCGCCAAATGGGACGAAGAGCACATCTTCCCGGTAGACGTCATGAAAGAAGCCGGCGAGATGGGTTTTATGGGGCTCTATACCCCGGAATCCCTGGGAGGCATGGGACTGTCCCGACTGGACACGTCGGTCATTGTGGAAGAACTGGCGGCCGCCTGCCCGTCGACCGCGGCCTTCATCACGATCCACAACATGGCAACCTGGATGGTGGCCAGCTTTGCCTCCGATGATCTGAAGCAGGAGATCGTGCCCAAGCTCGCCAGTGGCGAGTGGCTGGCTTCCTACTGCCTGACCGAACCCGGTGCCGGTTCCGACGCGGCCAGTCTGCGCACCAAGGCCGTGCGCGACGGCGACAGCTATGTGATCAACGGCAGCAAGATGTTCATCTCCGGCGCCGGCAGCACCGACATCCTGGTACTGATGGCCCGGACCGGCGATGCCGACAGTGGTTCCAAAGGCATTTCCACCTTTGTGATTCCCGCCGACGCCGACGGCGTCTCCTACGGCAAGAACGAGGACAAGATGGGGTGGCACAGCCAGCCGACCCGTCTGGTCAGCCTGGAAAATGTGCGGATACCTGCCAGTAACCGGGTGGGTGAGGAAGGTGACGGCTTCGCAATCGCCATGAAAGGCCTGGACGGTGGCCGTCTCAATATCGCCACCTGTTCACTGGGCGGTGCCCAGGCCGCACTGCTCCGGGCCCGTAACTACATGCATGAGCGCGAGCAGTTCGGTAAACCATTGGCGGCCTTCCAGGCGCTGCAGTTCAAGCTGGCGGATATGGCCACCAACCTGGTGGCGGCCCGGCAGATGGTACGCCTGGGCGCGTTCAAACTGGACAGCGGCGATCCGGAAGCAACCCTGCACTGCGCCATGGCAAAACGCTTCGCCACTGACGCCTGTTTTGATGTGGTCAACGAGGCGCTGCAGCTGCATGGTGGCTATGGTTATATCCGGGAGTACCCGCTGGAGCGTTACGTCCGGGATTTGAGGGTGCACCAGATCCTGGAAGGGACCAACGAGATCATGCGCCTGATCGTGGCCCGCCGGTTGTTGGAAGACGGCGTGGCTGAGGCGATTCAGTAGTTCAATGCGAACGTGGGGTCAGAAGAAAGCTTTCTTCAGACCCCAGAGTTGCAGTGAGTACGAGATAAAAAACGGGGTCAGAAGAAAGTGTTCTTCAGACCCCAGAGTCGGGGCCCAAAAGGGGTCTGATGAAAGCCTTCATCTGACCCCATGTTCAAGCCGACCCCCAAAGTCAAAACCGGGGTCAGATGAACGCTTTCATCTGACCCCATGTTTACAGGAAGGAAAAACAACATGAGCGATCTCATCCAGCTCGAAAAACGCGGACACATCGCAATCCTGACCATCGACAACCCGCCGGCCAACACCTGGACCGCGGAATCCCTGCAGGCCCTGACCAAAACCGTCGAGGAGCTTAACGAGGACAAGCACATCTTCGCCCTCGTCGTTACCGGGCAGGGTGAAAAATTCTTCTCCGCCGGTGCCGATCTGAAGTCGTTTGCCGATGGGGACAAGGCCAACGCCAACTACATGGGCCAGCTGTTCGGGCAGGCCTTTTCGGCACTGACCGCCTTCCGCGGTGTGTCCATCGCCGCGGTGAACGGCTATGCCATGGGTGGTGGCCTGGAATGCGCCATGGCCTGTGACATCCGAATCGCCGAGGAGCATGCCCAGATGGCGTTGCCCGAGGCCAGCGTCGGCCTGCTGCCCTGCGCCGGCGGCACCCAGAACCTGCCCTGGCTGGTGGGTGAGGGCTGGGCCAAGCGCATGATCCTGTGTGGTGAGCGTGTTGATGCCGACAAGGCCCTGAAAATTGGCCTGGTCGAGGACGTGGTGCCCACAGGCAAGGGTCTGGAGAAGGCCCTGGAGCTGGCTGAGGGTGCCTGCAAGCAGAGTCCGTCGGCCGTTGCCCGCTGCAAGAATCTGATCATGAGCGCCCGGGATGGCCGCAGCCACAGTGATGGCTGGCGCATGGAGCGGGAGCTGTTCGTGGAGCTTTTCTACACCGAAGACCAGCGGGAAGGCGTGAACGCGTTCCTCGAGAAGCGCAAACCTCAGTGGAAGAACCGGTAAACGCCGGCGCGAGGACTGTTATGAGCGATCAACCGATTGTCTTTGAGGAGTGGAAAACCGCGGACGGCGCGATGATCGCCGTGGCCCGCCTGAATACTCCGAAAAACCTGAACTCACTGTCCATGGACATGATTCACCTGCTCAAGCCCCAGCTGCATCGCTGGGCGAAGGATCCGCAGGTGTGTGCGGTCTGGCTAGAGGCCGAGGGCGACAAGGCGTTCTGCGCCGGCGGCGATATCGTCTCCCTGTACCGCAGCATGACCGAACCGGGCAGTGCCAGTGAGGGCGAACGATTCTTCACCGAGGAGTATGAGCTCGACTACCAGATCCATACCTTCCCGAAGCCCCTGATTTGCTGGGGTAACGGCATCGTGATGGGGGGCGGTATCGGGCTTATGGTCGGTGCCTCCCACCGGGTGGTGACCGAGAACTCGAAAATGGCCATGCCGGAAGTGAACATAGGGCTCTACCCCGATGTTGCGGGCGGCTGGTTCCTCAACCGCATGCCGGGGCGTACCGGCCTGTTCCTGGGTCTGACCGGGGCCAGAATCAACGCTTCCGATGCACTGTTTGTGGGCATGGCAGACCGGTTTGTGAAACACAGCCTCAAGGAACGTGTGATTGAGACGCTTACCGGTAGCGACTGGCGTGATGAAGACCCCCATGCCGTGGTCGGCCGGGTGCTCCGCCAGTACGAACAGCACAGTCAGGAGGACCTGCCTGAGTCTCCGGTCCGACAGCACTTTGACGAGATCAACCGGGTAACCGATGCCGATTCGCTGGAGCAGGTGGTCAATCAGCTCACTGAACTGGGCGGTCGTGAGGACTGGTTGGGGAAAGTTACCAAGGGGCTTGGTAACGCTTCGCCTACATCCCTGGCTCTGGTTTGGCGGCACCTGCATGGCTGCCGACTCGATGGTCTGAAGGAAGTTCTGGACAAGGAGCTGGTGCTGTCCTGCAACTGCCTGAAGAAGGGCGAGTTTGCCGAAGGTATCCGGGCACTGCTGATCGACAAGGATTTGCAGCCCCGTTGGCGGTTCGCGTCGCTGGAAGAGATGGACGGCGACTGGATCGACGACTTTTTCAACTGATTGCCGGGGTGCGCGCTTTGCAGCGGCCCACTCATCGGAATACAACAACAAGGGGAAGAGATATGGCAAAGATTACATTCATCGGTCTGGGCAACATGGGTGGTCCCATGGCTTCGAACCTGGTCAAGGCGGGGCATGAAGTCACGGTTTTCGACTTGTCCAAAGCGGCCGTTGAGGCACTGGTGGGCGAGGGCGCCAAAACTGCGGATACTGCTGAAGCAGCTGCGCAAGGTGCGGAGTGTGTGATCACCATGCTGCCGGCCGGTAAGCACGTGGAAGCTGTTTACCTGGGAGAAGACGGTCTGCTGGCCAAGCTGCCTGCCGGAACCCTGGTCATCGATTCCTCCACCATTGCGCCGGAGACGGCCCGTGGTGTAGCCGAAGCAGCTTCCGACAAGAACCTGGATTTCATTGATGCCCCGGTTTCCGGTGGCGTCGGCGGTGCAAAGGCCGGCACCCTGACCTTTATCTGCGGCGGTGAGGAAAGTACCTTCAAACGCGCCGAGCCAATCCTTGATGCCATGGGCAAAAACATCTTCCACGCCGGCCCCCACGGCTCCGGTCAAGTCGCCAAAATCTGCAACAACATGCTGCTGGCGATCCTGATGGCTGGTACCAGCGAAGCCCTGGCCCTGGGTGTTCAGAATGGCCTGGACCCTGCCGTGCTCTCCGAGATCATGAAGCAGAGCTCCGGTGGCAACTGGGCGCTGAACGTCTACAACCCATGGCCAGGCGTGATGGAGGGCGTGCCCGCCTCGCGTGACTATCAGGGTGGCTTCCTGGTCAACCTTATGACCAAGGACCTGGGCCTCGCCTTCGACAACGCCGTCAAGAACCAGGCCTCCATCCCCATGGGCGCACTGGCACGCAACCTGTTCCAGCTGCACGCCGGACAGGGCAATGGCGAGCTGGATTTCTCCAGCATCCAGCGCTTGTACAAGCCGGAGTGAGCTGAAGGGGTGTCGGGGACTGTTTGAACCCGGGGTCAGAAGAAAGCTTTCTTCTGACCCCACCTTCAATTCCCCACTCCGAGTTCGCGGCCAAACCCGGGGTCAGAAGAAGGCTTTCTTCTGACCCCACCTTCACCCCCACCCCCAGGGGTCTGATGAACGTGTTCATCTGACCCCATCTTTACACCCACCCCCAAACTCTGGATTTTCTCCAAAGCCACTGGTACCTTCTCCAACTCTGCGGGCACCCCATCAAGGATCCGATGGCTTGACCCCCCGCACCGATTCAACGGACCGAATCAACCCTTCAAGGACTGAAGACATGCCCCAGGCAAGCGGATTGCAGTTCACCGCCCGTGTCGGTGACTTCCCCTCTGATCATTTCGCCGTGGTCGCCTTCGCGCTGACCGAGCACCTCTCCGAGCTATTCCAGGGCCGACTGGACCTGGCCAGTACCGATCCCGATGTCTCCGCCGACTCCCTGCTGGAACAGCGTGTGGACCTGGTGGTCTGGCAGGACGGCCAGCCCTTGCGCCGCTTCACCGGTGTGGTGAACGAATGTGCCCGAGGGGAGACCGGCCACCGTCGCACCCGGTATGAGCTGGTCTTCCAGCCACCCCTGTGGCGCCTGGGCCTGATGCACAACAGCCGGATCTTCCAGGGCCAGGACACCGGGACTATCGTCCGCACCCTGCTGGAAGAGCGGGGCATCGTGAATACGCGCTTCGACCTCAAACGGGTACCGGAAGAACGGGAATACTGCGTCCAGCACCGGGAAAGCGACCTGGCCTTGATCGAGCGCCTGGCCGCCGAGGAGGGCTGGCACTACCGTTACCAGCACGCCAGCGTGGATGGAGCAGAACCGCCGGCCCTGGTCTTCGCCGATCACCACGGCAATGCCCCGAAGCTCGAGCCGGCTCCCTACAACGCCCGTGCCGGCGGTAACACGCGAGTCCCCTGTGTTTTTCGTTTCAAATACCAGGAACGGGTCCGGGC
>NZ_JAKQZH010000040.1 GCF_022343555.1 Marinobacter sp. C7
CGGCAATAGATCATCGTCGTCCTGACCGCAGTAAAGAACCTGCCGTCATACGCCGGATCACGCGCCTGCCGTGCCTTCTCGCATGTGTCAAAATCTAACATGGGGCGATGTTAGCAGCAGCCGATTTATGAGGCGAGCATGATGTCATGATGAGGTCCGAAAACGGCCGGGTGGGCCGCCGACGTGGCGGCTGAAGGCGGTGCTGAAGGTGCTTGCGGAGCTGTAGCCGATTTTCTCCGCAACCTCATCCAGCGAGTGGCCGCCGCCCCTGAGCAGATCCTTGGCGAGGCTCATGCGCCACGCAGCGAGATATTCCATCGGCCGGGTGCCGAGCGTGCGGGCAAAACGGTCGAAGAAGGCCGAACGCGACATGCCGGCGACACGGGCAAGGTCTGGCACGGTCCAGGCCTGATCCACCGCGCCATGCATGGCCCGAAGTGCTGCCGCAATCCGCGGATCGGCAAGCCCCCTGAGCAGACCGGGCAGCGTTCGTTCCGCCGGCACGGCCCGGAGCGCCTCGATCAGCAGGATCTCGACATCGCGTTCGAGAATGAGGTCTCGGCCGGCATTCTCCTGCGCCGCCTCCTCCCCCACGAGGCGGACGAGCTGCGCAAGCCGCGAAACGCCGCGGATATGGATCATGCGCGGCAGAAGCGACACGAGAAGGC
>NZ_JAKQZH010000041.1 GCF_022343555.1 Marinobacter sp. C7
CGGAAATGCCGCTTTACCGCCTCCCAGGCGCCGCGGGCGGTGATGCCCATCTTCTTGTGGTCGTAGCCGGCCGAGCCGCCGGAGGCAAAGGCATCGTCCAGCCAGAAATCCGCCTCCTGCGCCAGCGCATTGGCCGTATCGGAGAAGGTGGCCGTGCCCTTGTCGGCGGCGACAACGAAATAGGGATCGTCGTCATCGGCGCGCAGCGTATCTGCCGGCGGCACCACCTCGCCATCGATGATGTTGTCTGTGATCGAAAGCAGCGTGCGAATATAGCTCTTGTAGGCCTCGCGGCCGGCGTTGAAGACCTCCTCGCGATTGCCACCGGCGGGAAGCCGCTTCGGATAAAAGCCGCCCTTGGCGCCGACCGGAACGATGACGGCGTTCTTCACCTGCTGCGCCTTCACCAGGCCCAGCACCTCGGTGCGGTAATCCTGGCCGCGATCCGACCAGCGCAATCCGCCACGCGCAACCTTGCCGAAACGCAGATGCACGCCCTCGACCTCCGGCCCGTAAAGGAAAATCTCCCGGAACGGCCGCGGTTGCGGCAGGATGGCGAGCGAGCGCGAGGCGAACTTGAAGGCAAGGTTCGGCCGCGGTGCACCGGCCTCGTCGCGCTGGAAATAGTTGGTGCGCAGGGTCGCGTCGATGAGCTTGACGAAC
>NZ_JAKQZH010000042.1 GCF_022343555.1 Marinobacter sp. C7
TGGAACTCGGCAGCTTTGCCCGGGATGCGCATGAGGGGCTCGCCGTGCCGCTGGTCTCGGCCGGCGTCACCGATGTCTGGCTCGCCGGCGAGGAGATGGTGGCGCTGAAAGAGGCGCTGCCGGAGAGCATAGTTGTGGAATATCGGCCGAATGCGGACGAACTCGCGGATTTCGCCGCCGGTGCGGTCGCCGCGGGCGATACGGTAATGGTAAAATCGTCACTGGGCATCGGATTCGGCGCAATCGTCAAGAAACTGCTCGATACCTATCCCGCCGAGGGGTAAATCGCGCTCAAGTGCATGCGCGGCCCGCGATTCGATTGAGGGTCGGCGAAAAACCAGAAATTGATGCGCCGGCAATATCCCGAGGCGGGACGTCCGGCGCATCCGGCCGTCGCTGGAAAGGGGCGTTTATGCTGATTTGGCTTGTGGAGTTTTCCGACAGGTTCCAGTTCTTCAATCTGTTCCGCTACATCACCTTCCGCTCCGGCGCGGCGGTCTTCACGTCTGCGCTGATCGTCTTCCTGTTCGGTCCGGCGATCATTTCGGCGCTCAAGATCCGGCAGGGCAAGGGCCAGCCGATCCGGGCCGACGGGCCGCAGACTCACTTCAAGAAAGCCGGTACGCCCACCATGGGAGGACTGATGATCCTCGCCGGCATC
>NZ_JAKQZH010000043.1 GCF_022343555.1 Marinobacter sp. C7
TCGGGTAGCTTCACGGTGTGATAGGCGGCCTCGGGATAGCGGTAGGGCGATGACAGCGCATCGTCGAGCAGCGGCGTTACCTTGCGGTCCTCGACCACCAGCTCGCCGCCATACCAGGTGTTGACCGGTTTCAGTTCATCGTCGAGCAGCACGATATCGGCGCGCCTGCCGCCGCCGAGCCCGCCGACTTCGTCGCCGATGCCGAAGCGGGTGGCACCGTGGAGCGAGCCCATCGCCCAGGCCTGTTCGCGCGTCATGCCGGCCTTCACGGCTTGGCGCGTTACCCAGTCCTGGCCGAAGAGCAACAGGTCGTCGGCATCGCGGTCGTCGGTGCACACGGCGACGCGCTTGTGCGAGGCGCCGAGTTCGGTGATCGCCTTGATCGCTTCCGGCAGCGAGTGCCACGGCGTCGTCGGCGGGCCGCCGCGCAGGAAGATCCAGACGCCGGCTTCCAGAAGGTCGTTGGCGATCTCGCGGTCGATCGCCTCGTGGGTGTCGGTAACGCCGGCAGCGGCATAGGCGGCAACGAAATCGCGGCCATAGACGTGGCCCGAGACCGGCCTTCCGCGCTTCAGCGATTCGGCGATGATGGCGTGCGAGCGTTCGTCGCTCATGGCCACCGGCACGAAGTCCATTTTCTCGCCGAGCGCCATGGCTTC
>NZ_JAKQZH010000044.1 GCF_022343555.1 Marinobacter sp. C7
TCTGGCCGCCGATGCGGCCGAACATGCCGAAATCCCGCTGGTTACCGGTGCGGTCGGCCGCTTCGATGGTTCGCTGACGGTGCTGAAACCCTATGCCATGGATGACAGCGGCAAACCCAATCCACGCTACCGCGATCTTTATCCCAAGGCGCCGCCGGCAGGCCTCGTGCCCTCCTGCGCCGAGGCCGGGGTCATCGGCCCCGTCACCGGTGTCATCGGCACGCTGATGGCAATGGAGGCGGTAAAACTCGTCACCGGCGCCGGCGCGCCGCTCATCGGCCGCCTGTTGCTCTATGACGGGCTTGGAGCCCGCTTCGACACAATCGCCTACGCCCGCAAGGGCTGAGCCTCGGCTTGCTGGAAAACCCGGCCCCCACCGGTGTCATCCTCGGGCTTGACCCGAGGATCCAGGCTGCCGTGACGTGCGTGTGAACAAGATTATGCCTTATCAACGGCTTAAGCGGCATAGCCCAAGCGTCTTCGGCTTTGTGAGCAGGCTGGGCTGATCGGTCATCCGGCCTGGAGGGCGAGCTGGTAGAGGTTGGCGCAGCGTCCCCCCGATGCGCAGAAGGCGAGCACCGGCCCTTCCGTTTCCTTCAGGATCTGCTTCAGTTTCGGTGCCTGGGTGATCGGCGAATGATTGCCGCC
>NZ_JAKQZH010000045.1 GCF_022343555.1 Marinobacter sp. C7
CGCATGGTCGAGAAAGCCCGGCAGCATGGCCTGCATCTGGTCGCCGTAATAGCCGATCAGCTCGCGCAGGAACGACACGGGCAGGATGCCCTGGCCGGATTTCGCTTCCTGTTCGAAGATGATCTGAGTCAGCACCGTGTGGGTGATGTCGCTTCCGGTCTTGGCGTCGTGAACGGCGAAGTCCTCTCCCTGCTTCACCATGTCGGCCAGGTCCTCCAGCGTGACGTAACTGCTGGTCCCGGTGTTATAAAGCCGCCTGTTGGCGTATTTCTTGATGATTGTCTTGCCGTCGCTTACGGGCATAATTGCCTCCTCCCCGCGATCTGCTTGATGTATTCCTCTTCCCGCCCCGATCTAACCTTAAAACGGTTGAGGTGACAATCGTTTTGTCGCAATGCAGCGTCGTTGTTCGCAAGCGCCACGGATCGCGGCGGGAGCACAAGGCAGTTTGACTTCGAAGGCGCTGTTCTGCACATTCCGCTGACGCGAAGCTGAGGAGGAGAGCAGCCACATGGCGAAAAAGGCAATCGTCATCGCAAGTGCAGCACGCACGGCCGTCGGCAGTCTGAATGGCGCCTTTGCGGCCGTCCCGGCGCATGAACTCGGCGCGGTCGCCATCGCGGCGGCTCTGCAGCGTGCCGG
>NZ_JAKQZH010000046.1 GCF_022343555.1 Marinobacter sp. C7
GCTCAGACCTCGTCTTCGGGCACCACCCAGCTTTCTGCAAGGGCGCCATCCCGCCAGCGCTGGAAGGCCGGTAGACCCTTCATCGCCTTCATGTAGGCAAGGGTCACCGGATTGTCCACCAGTTCGTAGATCTCGAACCGGTTGACGACCGGCGCGTACATCGCATCGGCAGCCGTGAAAGAGCCGAACAGGAAAGGGCCTCCGGAGGCTTCCAGCGCGTCCCGCCAGAGCGATTCGATCCGCCGGACATTGGCCTTCACTGCATCGCTGACCGCAAGCGGGGCCGGTTCGCGGCGAAAATTCATCGGGCAGGCGCCGCGCAGCGCGGTGAAGCCGGCATGCATCTCGGCGGCGGCCACCCGGGCGCTCGCCCGCTCGGCGCGATCCGCCGGCCACAGGCCTGCTTCCGGATACAGCTCGGCGACATACTCGATGATTGCAAGTGATTCCCACACCCGGAACAGGCCGTGATGCAGCACCGGCACCATGCCGGCAGGCGAGAGTTCGCGAAAGCGCGGATTGCCGGCCGGCATATCGAAGGGAATCAGCACTTCCTTGAAGGGAATGCCGGTCGCCTCCATCGCCAGCCAGGGCCGGAACGACCAGGAGGAGTAGTTCTTGTTACCGATATAA
>NZ_JAKQZH010000047.1 GCF_022343555.1 Marinobacter sp. C7
CGACGGACATCGCGCAGCACGTCCTTGCTGCAAGAGGCGACATCAACCTCGTCGATCATGATTTCGCCGGAGGTCGGCGGAATGAGGCCGTTCAGCGTGCGCACCAGCGTCGATTTGCCGGAACCGGAAGGCCCGAGAATACCGACGGACTCGCCGCGGCCGATCTCAAGCGACATGCCCTTCAGCACATGGACGGCGGCCGAGCCCTTGCCGAGCGTCAGCTGGGCCTCGTGAAGCGTAATCAGGTTTTCCGACAAATTCGTTCCCGCTTTGAAATTCGTGATTGGCTGAACACATATAGGCAATACGTGCTGGTCATGCGTGTGGACCGGCGAAAGCTGTGAATGGAAAAGATTTAGGAGCCCCATCATGCGATTAAAAGCGTCATCACGAATAGTTTTTGCCGCACTCGCCCTTATTTCCGCGACCGGGCTCGCCCGCGCTGCCGAACCGGTGCAGCTCGTCGTTCTCGGCGACAGCCTGGTTGCTGGCTACGAGCTCGGCCCCGGAGAGGATTATCCGGCGAAGCTGGAGACGGCGCTGAAGGCGGCCGGCCATGACGTGACGATTGCCAATGCCGGTGTCTCCGGGGATACGACAAGCGGCGGGCTTTCGCGGGTTGACTGGTCGGT
>NZ_JAKQZH010000048.1 GCF_022343555.1 Marinobacter sp. C7
CCTCGAACAGCCCGTCATTGCGATAGAGCCAGCCGATATGCGAGGTGGTGAAGGTGACGTCGCTTTCGGGCGTGTCCTTGTTGAGCTTGGCCTGGTTCAGACGGTCGATCGTGCCGCCGGTGATGAACTCGACGTCGACGCCGGTTTCCTCGGTGAATTTCTTGGCGATCGTGTCCTGGATCAGGTCGCGAAAGCTGCCGCCCCAGCTGGATACCACCAGCGTTTCGGCGGAGGCTACCTGGGCCATCAGGGCGAGGGCGGTAGCGGTAAGAAGCAGTCGTTTCATGTCTGAATATCCTGTTGGTCTGAGAAGAGCCGTGCATTTTTTCGCAGCGCGGCCTGTCGTTAATGCGGCTGTTTTGCATCATAGGGACGGGAGTGATCCGCTATGAAATCCGCTTGGCAATTAGCAATTCTCAATTTGCCGACCTTGCGCAGGAAACAGAAATCGCATTTCTCGACGCGCTGCGAAGATTTTGCCAATTCAGTCATTCAAAGAATTGGATTGATTGATCTTTTTATAAAATCTCTGTCTCGCAGTGCCGAAATAAAAATGACGAATGCCTAGTATCCGCGCACGCGCGGGACGCTGTTGGCAAGCGGCAGGCCCTTGCGGATT
>NZ_JAKQZH010000004.1 GCF_022343555.1 Marinobacter sp. C7
ACGAGGCGCGCATTCTACACTGAACCGCCACCTTGTCAACCGCTTTCTGAAGAAATTTGAAATCGTTTTTCTTCAAAGCTTTCAAGCAGTTACTTCCTCCGGCTGCCTCTGTCTCAGTGGCTTGTCCCTCAGAAGTGGTGCGCATTCTACAGCCCTCAGGAAAACTGTCAACGACCAATTTTCAATTATTTTCCCGGACTTCGGTTTCCACCTACGCGGCCGATCAGAATACAACCAAACAGGTCGAAAAACGAGCACTTTTCGCTATGCCCCGGGCTTTCGGAGAGGAATCAGAGAGCGCCACCCAAACCATCTCACCCGCAGCGCCAGCAGGAACGCAATCACAAGTCCGTAAACCAGCATTTCGGTGATGTCACTTCTCGACTGCCAGAGGAAATGCAGCCATGCGAGAAGAACGGCCGGATACACCAGCCTATGCAGAGGCTTCCATCGCTTTCCGAGGCGCTGCATCATTCCTCGGGTGGAAGTAATCGCCATAGGCAACAGCAAAAGGAACGCCAGACTTCCCAAGATAATATAGGGGCGCCTGGTGAACGTAGCCCACAAATCGGTCCAGCCCAGTATGAACTGGAGAA
Organism: Marinobacter sp. C7; assembly: GCF_022343555.1. Taxonomy (GTDB): domain Bacteria; phylum Pseudomonadota; class Gammaproteobacteria; order Pseudomonadales; family Oleiphilaceae; genus Marinobacter. The sequence goes on from NZ_JAKQZH010000004.1 coordinate 597, forward strand.
ATGCCATCAGGTGCAGGCAGGCGTAGAAGAAGGCAAACAGGCCCAGCATCCGACGCACCCGGATCCACCCCTGCCATTTGAACAATCGGGAAAGTGGCGTCATTCCCAGGGTGACAATCAGCAACTGGAACGCAGCAAGGCCCAACGCCTCAGTCACTTCCTGACCCGGATCCGGTCCCAGGCTACCGGTCACAATGCGGACAACCAACCAAAGCAGAGGAATCAACGCCAGCAGGAAAACCAGCCCCTTGAATGCAGGCATGGGTAATGCCATAGGAACTCCTTCCCGCTCCCGTCAGTAATATTTGGTCAGATCCATGCCCTTGTAGAGGTGCGCAACCTGCTCGCCATACCCATTGAACTTTCGGGTTTCAATCCAGTTGGGCGAGAGCAGTCCGGAGGGTAGACGTCGTTCGCGCTTCTGGCTCCAGCGGGGATGATCCACCTCGGGATTCACGTTGGCATAGAAACCATATTCCTGGGGAGCAATCATTTCCCAGGTGCTCTTCGGCCGCTCCTCCTGGAAACGGATCTTGACGATGGACTTGATACTCTTGAAGCCGTACTTCCAGGGTACAACCAGTCGCATGGGTGCCCCATTCTGTTTCGGAACGGTTTTCCCGTAGAGTCCGACCGCCATGAAACTGAGCTCGTTCATGGCCTCGTCCATTCTCAACCCCTCCTGATAGGGCCAATCGATGGTGCTGAACAGCGAGCGCTGCCCTCTCATCTGATCAGGATCGTAGAGCGTTTCGAAATAGACGTATTTCGCCCGGGAGTTAGGTTCAAAACGCTTGAGCATGTCTGCCAAAGGAATCCCGATCCAGGGAATCACCATCGACCACGCCTCAACACAACGCAACCGGTAGATGCGCTCCTGGTACTCGTGCGGTTTAACCAGATCCTCAAATGAATAGGTGCCCGGCCTGCCACACTCCCCTTCGACCGTCACCGACCAGGGGTCGACCGACATTTCCTCCGCATACCGCGCGGGGTCGTCCTTTCCGGTTCCGAACTCATAGAAGTTGTTATACCGGGTGACATCTTCATAGGGCGTTTTCTCCTCGTCGGTCGAAAACCCCGGCATGGCGGTATAGCTGAGGGACTCTCCCTGCACCGGTACGGCTGCGGCATCCACAAGGCGGGGCAAGCCGGTGCCTGCCAGGGCGGCCGCAACCACCCCACCCATGAAACGGCGGCGATCAAGATAAACGGATTCGGGCGTGACGTCTGAGTGGGAAAGAGCCCAGGACGGGCGTTTCTTGATAAGCATCGGTAATCTCCGTTAACCAGAAGCCTGACTGGTTGACCGGAGGATCCCGTAGGAATTCCCCGGGCGCTGGCGCCCGGGGCAATTACCGCAACACCCTACTGACGGCGGGGTTTGCCACGAAACAGAGCACGGGCAGGTCCGGACAACGCATAAAGCAGGAACACTGTGAACAGTACGGTGGCAGGATCCAGAGCGATCACAACCAGGATCAGAACCACCAGCAGTATGGCGGCAAACGGCACACGGCCGCGAAGATCAAGATCCTTGAAACTGCGATACAGAATGTTGCTCACCATCAACACACCAGTACCACCAACCACGATAACCGTCAGCATCGTCAGCCAGGTGGACGGTTCGAACTGGTGAAAACACCAGACCAGGCCGGCAACACAGGCCGCTGCAGACGGACTTGCGAGACCGACAAAGAACTTCTTGTCCACCGAGCCGATCTGGGTATTGAACCGGGCCAGCCGCAAGGCCGCGCCGGCAACATAGATGAAGGTAATGGCCCAGCCAAATTTGCCGAGGCCGTTCAGGGACCAGAAGAACGCAACCAGTCCCGGAGCCACGCCGAATGCCACCATATCCGCAAGACTGTCGTATTCCTCACCGAACTTGCTCTGGGTGTTGGTCATCCGGGCCACGCGACCATCCAGCCCATCGAGGATCATGGAAACAAAGACCGCGATCGCGGCATTGTCAAAGACGCCGTTGGCTGCGGACACGATGGCGTAAAAGCCTGAAAACAGGGAGGCGGTTGTCAGGGCATTGGGCAGCAGGTAAATGCCCTTGCGACGGACAGGAGCCCCTTCGACCAGCTCCTCTTCCACAACCTCACCGGAGTCGATCTCCGGATCCGGGGCTTCTGGCTGCTCATTCTTGAAGGTAGCTTCTGGGTCGGCAGATTTTTTCTCGTCAGTCATTCCTGGAACTCCGGAAAGCATTTGGGCGGAGTATATACGAAAAACGCGGCCACCCGGGCCGCGTTTTCGAAAACTGTGCCGGAAATCCGGATCAGTTCTTGTCCTTGTCCACAATCTTGTTCGCTGTGATCCACGGCATCATGGAACGCAGCTTCTCACCGACCACTTCAATCTGGTGAGCCGCGTTGTCACGACGGCGTGCCGTCATGGAGGGATAGTTCAGGCTACCTTCGGAGATGAACATCTTGGCGTACTCACCGCTCTGGATGCGCTTCAGTGCGTTGCGCATGGCTTCGCGGGACTGCTCGTTGATGATTTCCGGACCCGTCACGTACTCACCATACTCCGCGTTGTTGGAGATGGAGTAGTTCATGTTGGCGATACCACCCTCGTACATCAGATCGACGATCAGCTTCAGCTCGTGCAGACACTCGAAGTAAGCCATTTCCGGCGCGTAACCCGCTTCAACCAGGGTCTCGAAACCGGCTTTGACCAGCTCAACGGTACCGCCACACAGAACAGCCTGTTCACCGAACAGGTCGGTTTCGGTCTCGTCCTTGAAGCTGGTTTCGATGATGCCGGTACGGCCGCCGCCGATACCGCTGGCGTAGGACAGCGCCAGGTTCTTGGCGTTGCCGGACGCATCCTGGAAGATGGCGATCAGATCAGGGATACCACCGCCGTTGGCAAATTCGGTGCGAACGGTGTGGCCCGGAGCCTTCGGAGCGACCATGATCACATCCAGATCCTTGCGCGGAACGATCTGGTTGTAGTGGATGGCAAAGCCGTGGGCGAAGGCCAGGGTTGCTCCCTCTTTCAGGTTCGGCTCGATTTCGGCCTTGTACAGCTGGGCCTGATACTCGTCCGGGGTCAGGATCATGACCACATCAGAGGCAGCAACGGCGGACGGCACGTCGCTGGTTTTCAGGCCATAGGCTTCGGCCTTGGCAATGGAAGAAGAACCCGGACGCAGACCGACAGTCACGTCAACACCGGACTCTTTCAGGTTGCACGCGTGGGCGTGGCCCTGGGAACCGAAACCGATGATGGCAACTTTCTTGCCCTGGATGATGGAAAGATCGCAATCCTTATCGTAATAAACCTGCATGAGAAACCTCTGTTGTTTGTGGTGGCCCCTCAGGGCCACGATGTTCGAACTCGTTAACCCTGGCCGTTACAGGCTCAGTACCTTTTCACCGCGGGCGATACCCGACACACCGGTACGAACCACTTCCAGGACACCGGCAGTACCTACTGCCTGAATGAAGCCATCAAGCTTTTCACTGTCACCCGCCAGCTGAACCGTGTACACCGAACTGGTGACGTCCACGATCTGGCCCCGGAAGATATCCACAGTGCGTTTGATCTCAGCGCGCTGGGACCCGGTTGCCTTGAGCTTCACCAACATCAGCTCGCGCTCGATGTGGGAGCCCTCAGTCAGATCTACCAGTTTCACCACTTCAATCAGCTTGTTCAGCTGTTTGGTGATCTGCTCGATGACCTTGTCGGAACCCGTGGTGGTGACGGTCAGACGCGACAGGGTCTCGTCCTCGGTCGGGGCCACGGTCAGTGTTTCGATGTTGTAGTTACGCTGCGAGAACAGGCCAACCACCCGTGACAGCGCACCCGGCTCGTTTTCCAGCAAAACAGAAATGATTCGACGCATGATCACACCCTCTCCGTCTTGCTGAGCCACATGTCTTTCATGGAACCGCGGGCCACCTGCATCGGGTAGACATGCTCGAAGCGATCAACATAGATGTCGACAAAGACCAGTTTGTCCTTCATCGCCAACACTTCCTTGAGCTTCGTCTCCAGATCTTCCTTCTTTTCGATACGCACGCCCACGTGACCATAGGCTTCCGCCAGCGCGATGAAGTCCGGCAGGGACTCCATGTAGGACTGGGAATGGCGGGACTCGTAGTTCATGTCCTGCCACTGCTTCACCATGCCCAGGGCCTGGTTGTTCAGGTTGATGATCTTGACCGGCAGATTGTACTGCTTGCAGGTGGACAGCTCCTGGATGTTCATCTGGATACTACCCTCACCGGTGATGCACAGCACCTCGTCGTCCGGATGGGTGAGCTTTACCCCCATCGCGGCCGGCAGGCCGAAGCCCATGGTGCCCAGGCCACCGGAGTTGATCCAGCGATTGGGCTTGTCGAACTTGTAGTACTGGGCAGCAAACATCTGGTGCTGGCCAACATCCGAGGTGACAAACGCCTCGCCGTTGGTCAGCTTGCACAGCAGCTCGATCACTTCCTGCGGCTTGATCACGTCCGGGCTGGTCTCGTAGCGCATGCCGTGGAACGCCCGCCACTCCTCGATCTGCTTCCACCAGGAGGCAAGGGCGCTGGCATCCGGCTTGTCCTTGCTTTCCTTGACCAGGGCAAGCATCTCCTTCAGCACCGCATCCACGGGACCCACGATGGGCACATCCGCTTCCACGGTCTTGGAGATGGAGGCCGGATCAATATCGATGTGGATGATCCGCGCACCCGGACAGAACTTCTCGGTGGCGTTGGTTACCCGGTCGTCGAAACGGGCGCCCACGGCCAGGATCAGATCCGAGTGGTGCATGGCCATGTTGGCTTCGTAGGTGCCATGCATGCCCAGCCAGCCCAGGTGCTGCTTATCGGAAGCCGGGTAACAGCCGATACCCATCAGGGTATTGGTGAGCGGGTAACCCAGCATACGGGTCAGCTCGGTCAGCTGATTGGAGGCCTTGCCGAGGATGACGCCCCCGCCGGCATAAATCACCGGTCGCTTGGCTGCCAGCAGCATATCGACCGCTTTCTTGATCTGGCCGGCGTGGCCACGAATGGCCGGGTTATAGGACCGCAGCTTGACCTTCTTGGGATAGGAATACTCATAGCGCTCGTTCGGCGTGGTCATATCCTTGGGGATGTCCACGACGACCGGACCGGGACGACCGGTTGCGGCGATGTAGTACGCCTTGCGAATGACTTCAGGAATTTCCTCGGGGTGCCGCACACTCAGGTTGTGCTTCACCACGGGACGGGAGACACCGATCATGTCGGTTTCCTGGAAGGCATCCTCACCAATGAGATGGGAGGCAACCTGACCGCACAGAACCACCATGGGGATGGAATCCATGAAAGCGGTGGCAATGCCGGTAATGGTGTTGGTGGCTCCAGGACCCGAGGTCACCAGTACGGTACCTGGTTTTCCGGTCGCGCGGGCATAGCCGTCGGCCATATGGACCGCCGCCTGCTCGTGCCGTACCAGAATATGCTTGACTTTGTCCTGCCTGAACAGCGCATCATAAATATGAAGGGCTGCACCACCCGGATAGCCGTATATGTACTCGATGCCTTCGTCCTGAAGGGACCGGATCAGCATATCGGCGCCAGACAATAACTCCACGATTTTCTACCCTCTTCTACGAGTGAATGAGCCGGGTTTCGCCCCGGTTGCCTGGATTCACGGTCTCCCTGCTTCTTGTGAAAGCGGAACCGGCTTGCTCCTCCACACCTGCAAAATAAGAGGTTGTCTCCTGGCCAGTCGCTCTCCTGAGGGTTGCGGAGAACGACCAATCAACGGGTTGCACGTAAGCAACAACCAGCACACATCGGGACCCGACGTGTTCAGTGTGGTGATTAACGGGGGATACTCGCTCGGGATTGCCTGCCGAATTAACCCCAGTTTCAGGCAATCGCCAATTCTGACAGCGCGAAACTCCCTGTCAATAGGCGCTGACAGTTAATCCGCCCAATCTGGCCGAAGGTCTGCCATACTTGACGAATCCGGTCCCCGAGATTTGAACCAGACGAAAGAAAATCGGCGTCCCGGATGGCATGATAGACTTCACCAATAACTCCAACCGGCAGCGGAATCTGACCGGGAGCAAACCACGGCGAGTAGATCCATGAGCAGAAAAATCCTGATGTTGGCCCTGTTAATGGCTTTAGTACCGGGCATTGCCCACAGCGGCTCTGTCTACAAATGGACGGACGAGAATGGTGTCACCCACTTTGGCGACCGCCAGCCCACCGGCAGTAAGGCCGAACAGGTCAGCGTCCGTTCCGGCAAGGGATCGAGCAACGCATCCAGCCGCACCAGCCCCCAGGAGCAGGTGCAGGCCATGGAGGAGGAAACCGAAAAACGCGAGCTCACCGAGCGCGAACGGGCCGAGATGGAAGCCATTCGCAAGCAACGCGAGGCCAACTGCGCCACCGCCGAGGCCAACCTGAAGATTATCGACAGCAATGCGCGGATCCAGGTGGAGGAAGACGGTGAGCGGCGGTATCTGTCACCGGAGGAGATTGCCGAGCAGCGGTTGCGGTTTGAGAAAATCGCCGAAGAGAATTGCGGGCCGATGGAAGAGTAGGAAGTGAAGTTGGGGTCAGATGAAGGCCTTCATCTGACCCCGGGTTAACGGCTCGGATTGGGTGTGAAAGTGGGGTCAGATGAACGCTTTCATCTGACCCCGGCCTGGAGGGCTGACCGCCGGGCTTGACGTAAAATGGGGTCAGAAGAAAGCGTTCTTCTGACCCCGACTTTAAACCCCGGCTCTGCCTGATACCGATCAGGCCTTCTCGAACACCAGCTGGTGATCCTTCACCGTGCCAAGGATGGTATCGCCCGGCACAAACTCTCCCTGCAACAACTTCTGTGCCAGCGGGTTCTCGATGTTCCGCTGGATCGCCCGCTTCAGCGGCCGGGCACCATACACCGGGTCATAACCCACTTCCGCCAGCAGGTCCATCGCTCCGTCGTCCAGCTCCAGCTTCATATCCTGTTCCTTCAGGCGCTTGCTGAGGCCAGCGATCTGGATCTTCGCGATGCCTCGGATCTGATCTTCCGCCAGCGGATGGAACACCACCACTTCGTCCACGCGGTTGATGAATTCCGGACGGAAGTGAGTACCGACCACTTCCATGACCGCGCTCTTCATGGACTCGTAGTTCTCCTCTCCCGCTTTCTGCTGGATGATGTCGGAGCCCAGGTTCGAGGTCATCACGATAACGGTGTTGCGAAAATCCACCGTGCGCCCCTGGCCGTCAGTGAGGCGGCCGTCCTCGAGCACCTGCAGGAGGATGTTGAACACATCCGGGTGCGCTTTCTCGACCTCGTCGAGCAATAGCACGGAATACGGGCGGCGGCGCACCGCTTCGGTGAGGTACCCCCCCTCCTCATAGCCAACATAGCCGGGAGGCGCACCAATCAGGCGGGCTACCGAATGTTTCTCCATGAACTCGGACATGTCGATGCGAACCATGGCCTCCTCGGTATCGAACAGGAAGGAAGCCAGCGACTTGCACAGCTCGGTCTTACCCACCCCGGTCGGGCCAAGGAACAGGAACGAGCCGTTGGGTCGATGGGGATCGGAAAGACCGGCGCGGGAACGGCGCACCGCGTTGGAAACCGCTTCCACCGCTTCATCCTGACCGATCACCCGGTCATGAAGGGCCTCTTCCATACGCATCAGTTTGTCGCGCTCACCCTCCAGCATCTTCGATACCGGGATGCCGGTCCACTTGGAGACGACTTCAGCGATCTCCTCATCGGTGACGCGATTACGCAGCAGCTCCATCTTTTTCATCTCGGCCTGGCCGGCCATTTCAAGCTGGCGCTCCAGCTCCGGAATCTTGCCATACTGCAGCTCGGACATCCGGCCAAGATCCCCTGCACGCCGGGCGTTTTCCAGATCGATGCGCGCCTGCTCAAGGTCGCTCTTGATCTTCTGGGAGCCGTGCAGCGCCGCTTTCTCGGAGTTCCAGACCTCTTCCAGGTCGGCGTATTCCCGCTCGACACCGGTAATTACCTCGGAAAGCTCTGAAAGCCGCTTCTTGGACGCCTCGTCCTTCTCTTTTTTGAGCGCCTCCCGTTCAATCTTCAGCTGAATCAGTCGACGCTCCAGACGATCCAGTGCCTCCGGCTTGGAATCCATTTCCATGCGGATCTGACTGGCCGCTTCGTCCACCAGGTCGATGGCCTTATCCGGCAGTTGCCGGTCGGTGATATACCGATGGGAAAGCTTTGCGGCCGCGATGATGGCACCGTCGGTGACCTCGACGCCGTGATGCACCTCGTAACGCTCTTTCAGGCCGCGCAGGATGGCGATGGTGTCTTCCTCGGTTGGCTCGCTGACCAGCACCTTCTGGAACCGTCGCTCAAGGGCAGCATCCTTCTCGATGTTCTCGCGGTATTCGTCCAGGGTGGTAGCACCCACGCAGTGCAGCTCACCCCGGGCCAGGGCCGGCTTGAGCATGTTGCCGGCGTCCATGGAGCCCTCGGCCTTGCCGGCGCCTACCATGGTGTGGATCTCGTCGATGAACAGGATGATCTGCCCTTCCTGCTTGGACAGTTCGTTCAGCAGAGCCTTCAGGCGCTCCTCGAATTCGCCCCGGAACTTCGCCCCGGCGATCAGGGAACCCATGTCCAGAGACAGCACTTTCTTGTCTTTCAGGCCGTCGGGCACTTCGCCGTTGACGATGCGCTGGGCCAGGCCTTCGACGATGGCGGTTTTGCCCACGCCGGGCTCACCAATCAGCACCGGGTTGTTCTTGCGCCGGCGCTGCAGGACCTGGATGGTGCGGCGGATTTCGTCGTCACGGCCGATGACCGGGTCGAGTTTGCCTTCAGCGGCACGCTCGGTCAGGTCGATGGTGTACTTGGACAGGGCCTGACGGTTTTCCTCGGCACCGGGATCGGTCACGGCTTCACCACCGCGAACTTCGTCGATGGCCTTTTCAAGGGCAGCCTTGTCCACGCCCTGCTCCCGCAATACCCGACCGAGTGTGCCCCGGTCTTCGAGGGCCGCCAGCAGCATGAGTTCGCTCGAGATAAACTGATCCTTGCGCTTCTGGGACAGCTTGTCCGCCATATTAAGCAGACGGCCCATATCGTTGGACATGGACACGTCGCCGGCGGAACCTTTGACCTCCGGCAGATTCTCGATTTCCTGGGCGATGGCCTGGCGAATGCGCGCAGGGTCCGCGCCGGCCTGCTTCAGCAGCGGCTTGATGGAGCTGCCGTCCTGGTCGAGCAGCGCCTGCATCAGGTGCAGCGGCTCAATGAAGTTGTGGTCCTTGCCAACCGCCAGCGACTGCGCGTCTGCCAGCGCGGTCTGCAGCTTGCTCGTGAGCTTGTCGATTCTCATGGTTCCGTTTCCCCAAATCAGTTAGCGGATATCTGGCGAACCTTTTGGCGGTTCGGTTATATCCAAATTGCTTTGGTTTTAAATGTAGGGGCGGGTGGAGGGACTTCAAGCTGCGATGATTTGATTTTGGCGCTAAATTGACCACGGTCAGTTGTATTTTGGGGGCACGCGATGGGAGGACAAGCCAGCCCATCGCCCGGGCATTTGCGGGAAATACAATTCCGGCTTAACTCAGCCAGATCAGGGTCGCCATACGTCCGGTCCGGCCATCTCGCCGGTAGGAGAAAAACCAGTCCCGGTCGCGAACGGTGCAGAGGCTGCCGCCGGAGACGGAGCTTACACCCGCACTGGCCAGGCGTTGACTGGCCAATTGGTAGATGTCGGCCAGGTAATGCCCCGGCCGTGCGCCCTCTTCCGAGAACGCTTGGGCCGCGTCAGGATCGCGGGACAGAAACGCCTCGCGAACTTCCGGGCCGACCTCGAACTGTTTCGGGCCGATGGCCGGCCCCAGCCAGGCCATCAGTTCATCGCCGGGCACGGCCATGGCGCCGATCAGGTTTTCCAGTACGCCGCCGCACAGGCTACGCCAACCGGCGTGGGCGGCACCGACTACGCGTCCTTTCCGGTCGCACAGGACCACCGGCAGGCAGTCAGCAGTGAGGATGGCGCAGGCAATCCCGTTTTCTCGGGTAAAGCTGGCATCGGCCTCCGGGACCGTCGCGACGTTGTCGGCGGTGATCTCGACCACGTTGGTGCCGTGGACCTGATTCAGCCAGGCGATACGGGTGTCATCCAGACCGGCGAACTCCGCCAGGCGCTGTCGGTTGGTCTGGACATGGTCGGGGTTGTCGCCGACATGCCCCCCGAGATTGAGACTGTTCCAGGGAGGTTGGCTGACACCACCCTGGCGGGTGGTGCACAGCGCCCGGACATTTCCGGGCACTGACCAGTCGGGGCGGAGAACGGCCTGTTCAGAAATCATGGCTCTCAAGCTCCCGGACGTGTTTGCGCAGGGCTTCAATCAGGTGAACCATGTCCTCCGGCAATGGCACTTCCCACGTGAGGATTTCACCGGTTTCCGGATGTTCGAGCGTCAATTGCCGGGCGTGGAGCGCCTGGCGATTGAAGCCGGACAGTACTTCCCGCAGCTCTTCAGTGGAGCCCTTGGGCAGTCGCATACGGCCGCCGTAGAGCTGATCGCCCACCAGCGGGTGCTTCACGTGGGCCATGTGGACCCGGATCTGGTGGGTACGGCCGCTCTCCAGTTTGCAACGGATGTGGGTGTGGGCGGCGAAGCGTTCCACCAGACGGTAGTGGGTCACCGCCGGCTTGCCACTGGCGACCACAGCCATTTTCTTGCGCTCGCGGGGGTGCCGGCCAATGGGAGCATCGACCGTGGCACCGCCGGTGAGCGTGCCCACCACGACGGCGTCGTATTCGCGGCCCATGGTTCTGGTCTGGAGCTGATCGACCAGCGAGGTGTGTGCAATCAGGCTGCGGGCCACCACCATGATGCCGGAGGTGTCCTTGTCGAGACGGTGCACGATGCCAGCGCGGGGCAGGTTTTCAACTTCCGGGGCATAACTGAGGACGGCGTTGACCAGAGTGCCAGCCGCATGGCCCGCCGCAGGATGCACCACCAGGCCCGCCGGCTTGTTGATCACCAGCAGGTGTTCGTCCTCGTAGACGATGTCCAGTTCAATGTCTTCAGCCTCCCAGCTCACCTGGACTTCCGGCTCGGCGTCCAGTTCGATGACGTCATCGAGCATGACCTTGTCCCGGGGTTTTCTGGCGTCGCCGTTGACGGTCAGGGTGCCATCCTTGATCCAGCCTTGCAGGCGGGAACGGGAATGTTCGGGCATCAGGGCGGCCGCAGCCTGGTCGAGCCTTCGGTCACTCAGGTCGGGTGGAACAACAAATCGGGCGGTAATTCGGTTTTCAGATGACATCAAGCCCCCGGGGCCGGTGTGTTACGTTTTGATCAGATTCTGGCAATCGGACAAGGGAACCTCTGCACATAGGGCGTCTTCCCCGCTACAATGGCCGCTGCTCAAAAACTTTTCGACATTATACGGGATTCCGGCATGAGATCAGTTGTTCGTTTGCTGTTGCTGTCCACCCTGGTGGTGATGATCAGCGCCTGCGCCAGTAACAAGCAGGAAGAGGTCCTGCCGGAGCAGACCTATTACGAGAATGCCCGCGAGGCGATGGACTCCGGCAATTTCAACGAAGCGGAACAGAATCTCGACGCCCTGGAGACCTATTACCCGTTCGGGCGCTATGCCGAACAGGCCCAGCTGGACCTGATCTACGCCCGCTACCAGAACCTGGACCTGGAAGGTGCGCGGGCGGCGGCGGACCGCTTCCTGCGCCTGAACCCCCAAAGCGACCACGCCGACTACGCCCTGTACATGCGTGGACTGGCCTCCTACAACCTCGATATCGGCCTGGCGGCCCGTTACTTCCCCATCGACGTGGCCGCCCGCAACCCGGGTGAACAGACCCAGGCGTTCCGGGATTTCTCGCAACTGCTGAACCGCTACCCGGACAGTGCCTACGCCAGTGACGCCCGCCAGCGCATGATCGCCATCCGTAACCGCATGGCCGAGCTGGAGCTGCATGCCGCCCGCTATTACATCAAACGTGAAGCCTACCTGGCTGCCAACAACCGGGCGCGTTACGTGGTCGAGAACTACCCCTCCTCGCCTGCCGTGGAAGAGGCGCTGATCATCATGGCCGAGACCTTCCAGTTTCTGGACCTAAAGAAAGGCGCGCGGGACAGTATAGCCATGCTCCGGGAGAACTTCCCGAAGAGCGAAGCCTTCAATGAGGAGGGCGAGTTTGTGGCGGACCGGTTGAAGGGGGAAAACCGGTCACTGATGAATGCCGTGACGTTCGGGTTGATGGGCGACGAGTGAGATTGGTGTGAAGATGGGGTCAGATGAAGGCTTGGACTGAAATTGGGGTCAGATGAAAGCTTTCATCTGACCCCTGCTTGGAAGCCCGACTCCTGAGCCTGACCCCATCTTCACTCATCCCCGCTACTTCCCGCTCTTCCAGCCATTGGTAATCGGGTACCGCCGATCCTTCCCGAATCCACGCTCGGTAATCCGCACCCCGATCGGCGCCTGACGGCGTTTATACTCGTTGATATCCACCAGCCGGACCACCCGCGCCACGTCGGTGGCATCAAAGCCTTCCGCCACGATGGCTTCGGCACTGAAGTCCCGCTCGACATATAGATTGAGAATCTGGTCCAGCACGTCGTATCCAGGCAGGCTGTCTTCATCTTTCTGGTCCGGTGCCAGTTCCGCTGAGGGCGGGCGGGTGATGACCCGCTCGGGGATAACCGGCGAAAGGGTGTTGCGGTAGCGTGCCAGGCGGAACACCAGGGTCTTGGGCACATCTTTCAGCACATCAAAACCACCGGCCATGTCACCGTATAGTGTGGAATAGCCCACCGCCATCTCGCTTTTGTTGCCGGTGGTCAGGACCAGCGAGCCGAACTTATTGGACAGTGACATCAGCAACACTCCCCGCAGTCGCGCCTGGAGGTTTTCCTCGGTGGTGTCCGGTTTTGTCCCCTCGAACGGCTTTTCCAGGGTAGCCATGAAAGCGTCGTACATGGGCTCGATGGAGAACACGTCGTACTGCACACCCAGCGCGTTGGCTTCTGCCTCGGCATCCTCCAGACTCATGCTGGAGGTATATCGGAACGGCATCATCACGGCGCGCACCCGGTCCCTGCCCAGAGCATCCACGGCGACGGCGAGGGTCACCGCGGAATCAATACCGCCGGACAGGCCCAGCACCACGGTCTTGAAGCCGTTCTTGTTCACGTAATCCCTGACTCCGGTGACCAATGCGCTGTAAACGTTGGCTTCCAGAGAAGGTTCCTCGGGCAACGGCTGGGATACCGGCTGGCAATGGTGGTCACAGATAAAGTCGACCGGGTATAGACCCTCGCTGAACTGCGGTGCTTCGGCCATCAGCTCTCCGGAGTGGTCATAGACGACAGAGCCGCCGTCGAACACCAGCTCGTCCTGCCCTCCGATAAGATTCACGTAGACGATCGTGACTGCATTTTCCCGCGCCTTGCGCTCCAGCAGGGCCTTTCGGCGTGCCTGCTTGTCGATGTCGTAGGGCGAGGCGTTCAGATTCAGGATCAGCCGGGCACCCGCTGCGGCACAATCCTCTACCGGACCATCCTTCCAGATATCCTCGCAGACGGTAATGCCAACCGGAACGCCACGTATCTCCATGGTGAAGACATCCCTGCCCTCGGCGAAATAGCGTTTCTCATCAAACACCTGATAGTTGGGCGGGAACCGCTTGAAATAGCGGCCGGTGATCTGGCCGTTCTCGATCACCACGGCCCCGTTGTATAGAAGCCCTTTCTGGCGCAGCGGTGCCCCGATCACGATGGCGGGCTCCAGATCGGCGCTCTGCAATTGTTCGAGCGCCTCATTCACGCGCAGGTCCAGACTCGGCCTTAGCAGGAGGTCCTCTGGCGGATAGCCGGTCAGGCAGAGTTCCGGGAAGACCACAATATCCGCCTGGTGCTCTCTGGCCGCCTTACGAGTAGCCTCAATGACCAAGCGGGCATTGCCGGGAATATCACCGACCAGAAAATCCAGCTGGGCCATAACCACCCTCAACTTCCGGGCAGGCGATTGAGAGGACGGGGCATTCCCGGACTCGGACATAAATCGGCTCCTGTAACTCATTGCCATGAAAAGGCTATTATAACCCCGCAACGGCAAGAATTTCTTCCGACCAACAACCGACCAAAGGCAAGCATGTCAGACAGCACGTCACCCATCGGCAGGGCGCAAGCACTGTACCAGCCGGGAAACTGGCAGCAAGTGAAGCTGTTCCGAATCTACAACCATTACCGGCTGGTGGTCAGTCTGATGCTGGTAGGGTTGCTGTTTGTCGATCCGGTGGCCTTCGAAACCCGATTCCGCTGGCAGGATTACTACCAGGCGGGCGTGATTTCCTATCTGGCCCTGAATGCCTTCATCGGCATGACTCTGCTGGCCGGCTTTCAGCCCAGCCGGCGGCATATCACCCTGTCCATCCTTCTGGACATTCTGATCATGCACGGACTGCTGGTGGCAAGCACCGGCATCACCAACGGCCTGGCCAACCTGGTCATTGTTTCCGTCGCCGCCGGTAACATCCTGACCCCGAGCCGGATGGGTACCTTTTATGCTGCTCTGGCGGCTCTCTGTTCACTGGGCATTTCCGGCTGGGCTGTTCTGGTGCTCGGCGAAAGTGGAGATGACATCGTCCGGGCCGGCTCCCTGGGCATCCTGTATTTCGCTGCCGCCTTCATCCTGCAGAACATTTCCCGTCGCATGATGCGCAGTGAGGCCCTGGCCTCGAGCCGGGCCCGCAGTATTGCGGAACTGGAACAGATCAATCAACAGATCATCCAGCGCATGCGGACCGGAATCCTGGTGCTCGACCGCCTCGGACAGATCCGCCTGGCCAACGCAGCGGCGGAAGAGCTGTTATTTGGCGCCTCGGGTAGGCAGAACGGATCGGTCGATCACAACCGCGCCTTACCCCAGCCGCTCAAGCTGGGCCTGGAAGACTGGCTCAAGGACCCGCGCAAACGGATAGCGCCTTTCCAGTCCGCACCCACTTCGCCCCTGCTCCAGGCCAATTTCACCCAACTGGACCAGGAACAGGGCGACCTGATTCTGGTGTTCGTTGACGACATGAGCAAGGTCACCCAGCAAGCCCAGCAGATGAAACTGGCCTCTCTCGGTCGACTTACTGCCGGTATTGCCCACGAGATACGCAACCCCCTGGGCGCGATCAGCCATGCGGCACAATTGATGGAGGAGTCCCCATCCCTCGACGATGGCGACAAGCGCATGCTGGATATCATCCGGCGTCATTCCAGGCGGGTAAACGGCATTATCGAAAATGTTCTGGATTTGTCCCGGCGCAAGGCGGCAAACGCCGAATTAGTGGATATTCCCGCATGGTTACAGGAATTCCGGCAGGACTTCCTGCAAACCCAGGATGACCAGTCCGCCCCCGTCCGGGTCGACCTTGTGATTGATCCGGAAACGCCTGCCGCCCGCTTCGACAAGAGTCAGATCGAGCAGGTGCTGGTCAACCTGTGTGACAACGGGCTTCGCTACAGCCTGCAACAGTGTGGGGAGAAGCATATTAAACTCAGCGCGGGCACAACGGAGGATGGAGAACGGGCGTATCTCGATGTCCGGGACTACGGCCCCGGCATCGCAAAGGAGCACCGCAGTTCCGTCTTTGAGCCGTTCTTCACAACCGATAAAAGTGGCACCGGCCTGGGCCTTTATCTGGCCAGGGAACTGTGCGAGTCTAACCAGGCCCACCTGTCCCTGGTGGAAGACGACCAGCCCGGCTGCTGTTTCCGCATTACCTTTGCCCCACCCGGGCGCCTGATCTGATCAGGCTCTTTTTACACCCGGGCGCGCACAACGAGATGGAACCAACAAGAGACAATGACGACGCATACCGCACTGATCGTTGATGACGAGCCGGATATCCGGGACCTGCTGGAGATCACCCTGACCCGGATGGGCATTGAAACCCTGACTGCCCCGGACCTGACCACGGCGCGTCAGTTGCTGGAACAACACCAGCCTCAACTGTGCCTGACCGATATGAACCTTCCGGACGGCAACGGTATCGATCTGGTCCAATGGATCCAGCAGCATTCACCGGCAACACCGGTCGCGGTGATCACTGCCTACGGCAACATGGATACCGCCATAGAATCCCTGAAGGCCGGCGCCTTTGACTTTGTCTCCAAACCGGTCGAGCTGCCGAGACTGAGGGAATTGGTGAGCAGCGCCCTGAAACTGTCCGAAGCCAGACCGGAGACCGAGGCGGAAACCGACGAACCCGGCCTGTTGCTGGGCAACTCCCCCCAGATTCGCAAGCTGCGCAACCAGACCCGCAAGCTCGCCCGCAGCCAGGCGCCGGTCTTCATCAGCGGCGAGTCCGGCAGTGGTAAGGAACTGGTGGCCCGGATGATCCACCTGCAGGGACCGCGGCGGGAAGGCCCCTTCGTGGCCGTCAACTGCGGCGCGATTCCTTCCGAGCTGATGGAAAGCGAGTTCTTCGGGCACAAGAAGGGCAGCTTCACCGGCGCCGCGGAAAACAAGGAAGGTCTGTTCCGTTCTGCCAGTGGTGGCACGCTGTTTCTGGACGAGGTGGCGGACCTGCCCCTGGCGATGCAGGTGAAGCTGCTGCGAGCCATCCAGGAAAAGGCCGTGCGCCCGGTCGGCGACACCAAAGAGATCCCCGTGGACGTCCGGGTACTCAGTGCCACCCACAAGAACCTCCCGGATCTGGTGCAGGAGGGAGACTTCCGCCAGGACCTGTTCTACCGGATCAATGTGATCGAACTGGCGGTCCCTCCACTCAGGGAGCGGGCCGACGACATCCCCCTGCTCGCCAACCACATCCTCGGGCGTATCGCCCGGGAATACGAGTGCGACCCGGCCGCCCTCACCCCCGATGCGATCGAACGGCTCAAGGCCTACAGTTTCCCCGGCAACGTGCGGGAGCTGGAGAACATCCTGGAGCGGGCCTTTACCCTGTGCGATGAGGATCGGATCAGCGCCGACGACCTGCATTTGGGCAACGGCGTGCAGCCCGGAAGCTCAGCCTCTGGTTCGGCCAACGCGGCCACCGATGCGCCCAACGTGCCGGAGGGGGAGATTGACCTTGAAGGATTCCTGGAAACCATTGAGCGCCAGGCCATTGAGAAGGCGCTTGAGGCCACGCGCTGGAACAAGACAGCGGCGGCCAAGCGGTTGGGGATCAGTTTCCGGGCGTTGCGGTACCGGTTGAAGAAGTTGGGGATGGAGTGAACAGCGGACAGGGGCGATACCCTATCGGCTGATCAACTCGCGCCAGCCCAGCCTGCCCCTCAGTGTCTGGTCACCGAAATCGACAACATTCTCGTTGGTGAAGTCGTCCAGCTGCCCGGTTCCGCCCGCCGTGTTGTCGAACATCACGTTGCCCAGTATGCGGGACATGGACAGAATCCCTCCGGTGTAATAGAAGCCCGACGCCAGCTGGTCCTGGTTGTTCACGACACCATCACCATTGGTATCAAAGACCTGACGATCCGGATCGGTGCCGTCCAGGTCGACCAGCATCCGGAAACTGGCGCCGTTCGATGCGCAGTCGTTGGTGGGTGGGATGGTGGTGTTGAAGAGAATGGTAGAGCCGCGGACCTGCGGCATCATCACCACTCGCTCTCCGGCGCGGGTATCGAAGTCGATATACCAGCCAAGATGCTCATTATTCTTGTCATTCCAGACAATAGCGTCATCGCTGAGGTTTCGAACAATACCGTCCTCCGTGGAGGTTTCCGTGATATCACGCTCCAGCAATGCTCCCTTCCAGTTGGCTTGCGCCACACCGGAATCCCATATCGCGTAGAACGATTGGGTGGCCTGCTCGCTGGTAATATCGCTTTGGGTCAGATACCGCCCCGTTCCGAACAGAACCAGCAGATTCGGATAGTTCTGCACGGAAGTGCCGACATCCGCATTCCTGACGACCATCGGTGCCGAGGTAACCGGCTGGCCAGCCGGCGTGGCAAACAACGGCGATGGACCGCTGTTGCCACCGTAGGCGCTATTCCACTCGTCGTTGTCTGCGTCGTAGGCAAAGGCCCAGATCCGGCCGTCCAGATCGCTACCGTAGATGCGATCGACCAGGTTATCCGCATCAAGGTCAATCAGTCTCACATCGGCGTTCATGCCGCCGGACGGCCCCGGGTCCATTTCCAGGAACCAGTAATCAGCATTCTCTGTCCAGTTACCATCGAGGCCGCCCTCCAGGCGCAGAATAAAAAGCCCCGTCCTGCCACTCGGGGCGTCCAGGCCATTGCCGAAAACGGCGACCCACTCGTAGCCGGTCCCCAGGTCGGTAAGCATGATGTTGACCGGCTCGGTGATATACCCCAGGTCATCATCCACGAACTCCCACATGGCAAGGTCTTCCGCTGTCGATTCGGCAACTCCATCGGGATCAGTAATATCGAGGGCAAACAGGCCCCGCCCGCCAGCACGCAGGCCACCAATCAGAACCGTACGCCACGAGTCCCCGGTACCATCACCGACATCGATGTAGGCATCGGCAACAGTGGGCGTCAAATCGACGTAATACCGGTGCAGATACCCCGGCTCGGTCAGATAGTGCAATCCCTCGCCCTGTTGACTGCTGAAAACCAGATTGGGCACGTAGGCAAACAACTCCTTCCCGCCACTGGCTGCACGGGTGCCTTCAAAGGCATGCAACATGCCATCGTTGGCACCGACATACACTACGGGTGTGCGGTTGCTGATGGCACTGGAGTTGCGGAAATCCGAATAGCGATCCCCTTCAAGACCGTAAGGAGCCCGGTCGGGCCAGCCCATGGACGGACGATCCACAAACACCGGAGCGCTGTGAACGATATCCCCGAGGCGGCTGTCCCGGGGGCGGAACTCTCCCGAGGGCACTTCGCGTCGCCGATCTCCCCGTAAGTAGGCCAATCTCTGTTTGGCCAACGTCTCAGCGGCGCTGGAATCCATGGCTTCGGTTCCGGCCAACAGATCGGCGCGCTGTGCCGATGTCAGGTTGGCCCATGCAAAGCCCTCTCCCTGTGCATTGACCGGGTCATAGGTAATGATTTGCCGGGGGCTCAGATCCAGACTTCGCTGGTCCAGCCCGGCACCGGCTTCCCATACCACACCGCCGATGTAGGAGCCGTTGGCGTCCTGCACCAGGCGACCGTTGCTGCTGTTCAGGCCCCGGGCCGCCAGCTGGCCGCTCCAGCGGCGGCTGTTGAAGATGGCACTAAAGATCAGTGAGTCCGACTCAACCGTTGCGCTGCTGAAGGTCACCGCCGCGGCCGCACCGGACTGATCGTCTATATCTTCCAACGCCTTGTTCAGACCATCCGTGATCTCGCCCGGTAGGCGGGCATTGTAGATCTCACCCTTGCCTGCCACCGTGGCCCGGTAAACATCATCCAACTGATAACTGAAGATGTTCGGATCGGTGGTGTCGTTGGCATCGGGCCATGTGGGGGGTGCCTGATAGGCGTCGGCAACGGAATCATAGAGCGTGCCATCAACCTCCCTGCCGTAAATCGATCCTTTAGCCCCCAGCAACACGCCAAAGGTATTCATGTGGAGGTTCGAGTTGCAGTCGAGGGATGAATCGTCGCCACCATCTATACAGGCACCGGGGACGTTCACCTGGCCTGCAGGCAGATCCAACCTGAGGTTCCCGCTGTAATAGTTAGACGCGATATCTCCCAGGGTTTCCTGACCAGCACCGTAATCCGAGGCGAACCCGTCGGTATACATCAGCGCATAGTTGCGCTGGCATTCGTACTGTATCGGGGCACCCGTGTTCTGGCGCTTATACTGGGTGCCAACATAGTCCAGTGCGCCTCTCAGAGGAGATTCATTGGTCGCAGGGACGTCGTCATAGGCATGGAAGACTTTCTCCAGCAGGGTGTCAAAATCACCGTTGGCACTACGGTCATCGGTATCCAGCATGGCAACAGGGGTTGCCTGGTCATTCACCACGGTCAGATCGGCACGAACCCCACTGATGGACTGCAGGGATTCAGCCAGGGCAAAACGTGCAGACTGGTGTCTGCGACGATGGTACTGGAACCAGTTGGAGAAGTTCTGCATCTCTTCGGCGAAACTTCTCTCGTAGTCGGTTCCCGCGTTGTAGGTTTTCTCTTCGTTGACGGTTACCTTTTTCAGGCATCGGCCATCCGGGGCTAGTGCTCCGGGGAAAGAGTTGCCGTCGGAGTCTTCGAAAACCAGTGAGTTTTCCAGCGACCACTGCTCAACCAACGACGCGAAGTTTTCCGGGTTCGGATTGGAACAACTGCCATCCACGGTTTGATTCAACGGATCGAACCAGAGGCTGTAGCTACCCGTCTCAACAGGGACATAGTACGTAGCGGGGGTAAACGTCACGCACTGATAAAATACGTCCTGAACCAGATCACCTAATAGGTCCCGCAGGTTGCTCGAGATTTGTTCAGCGGTACACCCGAGTCCCTCACGAGTCAGTTCCGACAGACTCATACTCCCGCTCACGGTTTCACCCAGGATGGTACTGGCATTCTCCAGGGTCTGGTTGCCTATACGAAGCTGTTCACCCAGAGCACCGGAGAAAGCAAACGGCAGAATCTTTGTTTCTGCCAGTGGGTAGCTCTCATTGCAGTAATCCGGAACTTCCCCCAGACCCAGGCTTGCCCACCACTCGGCGAACTCACACCAACTGTCTTCGAAGAAACTGGTGAAGCCATCGAGAAACGCCGCACCCGCGGTGGTGGATGCCTCTTCGAACGTCAGTTCGTAGTTGGGGTCAAGCAGGGGGTTGCCCAGCTCTGCCTCGGTATAGCCCACGCCTGACCATGGCTCGTAATTCACCGATGGGTCGTAATACTGGGGGTTGTAAGCGCTGGATCTCATGAATCCGTAGGCACTGATCGGCGGTACAACCAGATAATCGTCATTTAGCCGCTGACCGTTGTACTCCCGGGTTCCGCCAGACTCCGGTGCAAGAAAGGTCTCAAAGAGGTAACCATAATTGGCGTTGCCAATGAGGCTGTTGGTGACGGTATCCTTGAAGCTCGCGAGCTCCTCATTACCGAAGGTCGGTGCGGTCTCCTGGATAAGGTTTCCCAGCCACGTGGTCAACGTTTCATCGTCGGCGCGCCCATAGGCCGCACCACCGAAAAGCACCTCCATATCCATATACCGGGAGTCGTCCATCAAAAACACGACGTTGTGCTTTACGCCCTGGCTGATGAACAAGGGGGTTTGAGACGGATTCAGGTCAGCACTGTACCCAGCGGCCGGCAATACCAGACCAAAGGCGACCAGCAGATTGCGGATGGTCCTTGCGTAACGCGTGCTCATAGCTCACCTGCGTAATAGACTTCAACTATCCGGCGGGCATTTCCGCTGAATCCCCTGGACATGGCGACGATCCGGAATCCAAGCGGGCGGGCAGCGCCTGTCACCATATCCTGCCGTCCGGCCATCACCACATCGGTCACCTGACTGACTCCGGCCACATCACCCACAAGCTCAATAAAATACCGGGGAACCGGCATACTCCGGCCCTCAAACGATTCAAGCCAGTCGTTGTAGGTGGTCGTAGCGGCAAAACTGTTGTTCTCTCCCCAGGCATCCGGATCATCAAAATCAGGCGCCGCGCCTGGCTCATACAGTGGGCCGTTGGTATCAAAATCGGATAACACCACCAGACCGTCATCAATCCGGCGTTCGGCTTCCCGGATAACCTCCTCGGTAAGCTCAAGACTTACATCGCCTTCCCGCTGGGCGTTCACCATAAGCTCCTGCATGGTGACCCGATCCAGATTGCTGGAAGCCAGCAGGGTGAGCACCAGCAGAATCAGGAGGGTCATGACCAGGGCAACACCCCGCTGCTTCGGATACGGCGCCATCAATTACCTCCGAAGATTCGGTTACGAACGCTGGCGGTGAAGGAATACTCGCGATACAGGGCACTGTCCGCGGGCGTCTGAAGACCGGTGGCAGCATTTGTGCAGGCCAGCCAGCCCGGGAAACAGACATCGACCGGGTCATCGCTCACACTGTCGTCCGTCGAGCGAACCAGCAGGCTGACGCGAACAGCGAGGGTCTGCGCCAGGACATCCTCGGCATCGGCATCACTGGGCGCGGGTGGATCACGCCATTCATCGACAGCCAGATCGTCGTTGGTGTCTACACCGATGAGCGTTCTCATATCGCGGATCTCGGCGACCAGTTCGACCGGATTGCCATAGCCATCGGCATTGCCACTGTTATTCGCTAGCAATGCCCTCTCGACCACCAGCGACCGGCGACCCTGATCGTCCGCCTGGATCGAATAGCGCGTTACCGAGGGGCGATAAATCTTCGCATTCTCGGTGTATTTTTTGGGCATCGTCTTGATCGCATTACCAGGATCAAACTTGCCTCCGGTGTTGTGCACGATCAGGTCGTTGCCACTATCGTTAACATTGGTGGCCTGAAAAATATTGGCATTTTCGCAATCGGTAACCAGCAGAATATCGCCCTCCGCGAAGGATGAGGCATCGGTCACATGCAGCGATGCCGAATCCGCTGCCGGGACCTTGTCCACCCCGACTTCAGGCGCTCCGGAAATCCCTCGTAGAAGAACCACATGGGAGCCATCCACGATGGCATTGTTGGTATCCGCATCAGGATAGATTTCCAGCCCACGGCTGAAATCCAGCAGGTCTCCTGCCGAGGCTGCATTGAGGTTGTTCTGTACCGACGTGGCCGCCGACACGCACCCCCAGTAATCGGCGTTGCGTATCTCCCGCCCGAGAATCATCGCGCCTTCGCGACCCGACTCCTGCACATTGGCAACGGCGCGACTGAGGGCAAACGACTGCTTGTTAGTCACAAATATCTGGGTCAGACCAGCCATGAGGATGAGACCAAGGGTCATGGAGATCATCAGCTCGATCAGCGACAGGCCGCGCTGATCAGGTGACATAGGCAACCGCACGTCAGGCATTGGTCAGCCTCGCTCTCAATATAAATTCGTGCTCAGCCAATTCACTGCCTGTGCCATTGCCATCGGCGTCTGTTAGCTCTCGACCTTCTCGCTCCTGCCAATTGAGAGTAATGGTGACAACACCGCTGGACATCTCGACGGCGCCCTTTCCCTCCGGCAGCTCTCGTTCCAGTTTCTGGCACCAGAGACTGCGATCCATGGCCGCAATATCCGTCGAGCTGGGTGAAGCCGAGACCGCACTGCTGCATTGGGCCGACGTCATGGGATACTCATCCCATTGGCTCGGATTGGCTCGCATCCGCTCCACCATATCCGCCGCCAACAGGTTAGCCCGGGTACGGATGTCCGCATTGGTATTCATTTTCAACGCGAAAATCTGCATGCCCCCCACCCCAAGCAGGCCGATCGCAAAGATCAGTACCGCGACCAGGATCTCGATCATCCCGGCACCACGTTGTTGCCTGATCATCCGCCACCTCCGCAGGCAACACTTTCAGTCCGGATCTGGCCACCGCCGTTGATTTCGAGGATTTGCCCTTCCGGAAGATCATCTGCGCAAAACGTGAGGCTGTAGGCCTGCTCGTCGATAGCAAAACCGCCGCCGTCAAAACCGAAGGGGGCAGTCGCAAGCGTGGTAGAGGCACCAGCTATCGATACGGAATTTCCGGGCCCGGGAATCAGCCGAATGACTTCCGAGTCCGCTCGAGTCCCATCGTTATTTTCGTCGCGCCAGATAGCGACCCCGGAGGTCCAGGAAGTACCCTCCAGAGGGGAGACCCAGACCCGATCGGATCGCCGTAACGCCTCGCTTCGAGCCTGGCTAACCACGCCAAGCACCTGGTTGGTCGTGGCCGTCAGGCGGTTTTGCTGGATCAGGGTCAGGAAAGAGGGGATGGCCCAGGTGACCACGATGGCGAGGACCGCCAGCGTGATGACCAGTTCTATCAAAGTAAAGCCATCTGAACGTGAGTAAGCCATGCAAAACCCTCAAGACTCTGGCGGACAGCCACATGCCCTTTTATAAAGCCCACCTTGTCATGAGTTTGCTAGGTAAAGCAGTGCCCTTAAACCTTTTAAAAGGCCATTTTTTTAAACTTTTACATTGCTATAACTACTGAATCTAAGCAGGTAATAATACAGCCCACTTTCATATTAGTAAGAAACCGGTTTAAGATTGCCGTGGGCAGGAAGCCCAGTAGATCGATAGAACTGGACAAGGAATCGTCTGATGCGACAAAACATCTCGTGCAGCGGCTTCACGCTTGTGGAGTTGCTGGTCACGCTCACCATTGTTGCTGTAATCGCCAGTATTACGGTGCCCTCCATGGACAACTTCATCCGCCAATCCAACCGGCATGCGGCGGTCAGTGACATGATCGGCTTGATTAATCTCGCCCGAAATACGGCGATTATGGAGCAACAAACCGTCACCTTATGCCCACTCGATGAAAACGGTGAGTGCGGCCACGATTGGTCCGGCACAATCACCGTATTCCGGGATCCGGAGTCCGACAAGATACTCAATGATGCGACCGAAGTGATTCGGGTTGCTCAATCCCACAAGGGCGGTGATTGGATCGCGAATACAGCTTCGCGTCCCTACTTCCGGTTCATGCCAACCGGGATTGCAAATTATGCGATCGGCAATATGGTCTGGTGCCCTTCGAGCCGGGAAATGAACTCGGCAGCTCAGCTTGTGGTTAATCGGGGCGGGAGGGTGCGAGTGTCAGAGGATAATGATGGTGACGGGGTTCCGGAGGACAATAAAGGACATCCCATTACATGTAACTAAAAAGGGGCGCCTTCGGGCGCCCCTTTTGTATCAACGCCGGGCTACTTGGACCAGGTGTCCTCACCTGACTCTATTCCACTGGCATTGTTCTTGTCCCAGGCTCGCGCTCCGGTTGAGGACAACTGGAGGAATCCATCTCCCGCCTGCGCCCCTTTCGGAACTGCACGCAAGACGTATGAATTGGCCTTCAGGTCGTATATGTACAGATCATAGTACTTGGTATTGCCATCGAGAGGCGCCTCGTCCGGAAACAAACTGGCGGGCGGCGAGGTAGCCGTCGTAGTGATTGGGTTTGTTCCGCCGTCTGCACCCAGGTAACTGCCGTTCTGTGTGTAGTAGCGCTCCATGGCACTCCCAAAGGACATCAATGCACCCTGAGCATCCCCTCTCCTGGTGCTTTTCACCTGTTCCTGATAACTGGGATACGCAATCGCCGCAATGATCCCGATAATTGCCACGACAATCATCAGTTCGATCAACGTAAAACCCTTGGCCTTCATGCGGTACATCTACATCCCCTTAAAAGTCGATTAACTCACGCCAGCCGAGACGACCAGCTCGATTGGTGTCCTCACCGTAATCCACCTCACGCTGATCCGGTTGTCCGTTCAGGTTTTGATAGTACTGGCTATTTCCGAGGATACCGGTTGCACCCGTTGAGCTATTGGAGATTTTCTGCCCCGCATATATACCCTCATCCGAGGAGATCACACCGTCATTATTGGCATCGAAAACTGCAAAAGGAGGATCAACACCATCCATCGTAACGGACATGAACCAGCTGGTTCCGCCAGAGGCACAGGCAGCACTGTTCGGAGTATAGGTTTCGAAGAACAGGATTTCTCCCCGGAACTTCGGTGGGTTCAACACCCGCTCCCCGGACTCGGGAAGGTCCATGAACCAACCATACTCCCGCGCCACTTCCCCGGCCCAGTCGATGGTACCCCCAGTGATGTTTCTCAGAGAACCACCAGTTTCGGCTATCAGCTGCTCTTGCAGATCATCACGGGTTAACTGGGAATCGCCGCGGTCCCAGACAGCATACATCGATTGGTCGCTTGTATCCGTCAAATCCCCGTTTTCAAAATATTTACCGGTGCCAAAATAGACCAGGTAGTCTTCACCCGATCCGCCCTCTGTCCCTTCGGGCGACAGAGTGTTCCTCAACACCAGCGGGCGCTGAGAGATCGGCTGGAAACGGTCATCGATCCCGTCGCTATCCGTATCTGCAGACAGCGTCTGGAACAGCGGGAGGGCGGCACTACCCTGATTACCGCTTCCGGTATACGCCGACCCCCAATTGCCGGGATTGGATCCGGTCACATCAAACACCCAAAGGTTCCCTTGCAGATCGCCCCCATAAATCCGATCGACGACTCGATCACCATTGGTATCGATGGCATTAACAGCCCCTAGCCCGCCGGTGTCACCCACTTTGAGAAACTCATAATCATTCGGAGTTCCGTTGGCTCCACTGGTCCACTCACCGTCCAGCCCACCGTCCATATACAGGATCAAAAGGCCGGTCTCGTCATCAGCCGCATTACTTCCGTCACCGTTATTGAATCCGTTACCCAGAACCAACGCCCAGCGATTGTTATTCATCATAACAACAACAGGCTGCTCAAGCTGGTAGTTCATCTGGGGGAGATCCGTATCATCGAACTCCCACAACACCAGATCACTTGCGTTCGCCTCTGAGAAATTCGAAGGGTTGGTCACGTCCAGCGCGAAGAGCCCGGCACCACCACCTCGCAACCCGCCAATGAGAACAGTTCTCCAGGCGGGAGTGCCACCAGAGGTTCCTGGCATATAAACATCAACAGCCTGAGGTGAGAGGTCAACATAGTACCTGTGACGATAAGCCGGGTCTGTCAGGTAGTGAAGGCCCTCGTTCTGTGATGTGGAGAAGATAGACCGCGGTACATATGCCAACAGTTCATCTCCACCACCGTTGCTAGAGCTCTCAACCGCTTTAAAGCCGTGCAGCATTCCATCATTCGACCCCACATAAACCATGGGAGTCCGCTCAACATTCGTCGCATTTCCCCTGAACGCGGAGTAGCGGAAAGCTTCAGTACCAAAGGGGGCAGCATCCGGCCAATTCATTCGAGGTGCGCCGACAAACAGAGGCGTGGAGTTTACGATGTCTCCGAGCAAGCCGTCGCGATTGCGTAATTGTTGTCCGTCGTAACTGGTATCTCCGCGCAGATAGGCCAATCGCTCCTCGCCGAAGGAGTCAGAATCACCATTCGGATCGGTACCAAGATCAGCTTGTTGACCTGTATCCAGACTCGCCCATTGGAAGGGCACGCCATCAGCGGCCGTGTTGCTGTAAGTCAGAATGGTGCGTTGGGACGGTTGTTGGCCGCTAAGCTGCTCAGCAGCACTCCAGGACCGAGACGAAGAAATCGCACCCGTGGACGGGTTAAGAGCGCGGGCCTCGACATCGCCACTCCAGGATGTGGAGTTGAATAGCGCACTGAATATCAGGCTGTCTGATTCCAGAGTCGCACTGTTGAAGGTAACACCTGATGCGCTACCGAGAGATGAGACGATATCCCGAATTGTCGCAGACAACTCTGATTGCAGCTGGGCTGGTGTATTGGCGTTGTATATATCACCCCTGCCATTCACCGCAGCGTGGTAAAGATCGTCGATCTGAACAGCATCTGCGGGCAAACCGACATCTGGCCAGGAGGGTGCTGCAGAATACGCATCTGATACCTTGTCGTAGGTCTTCGACTCCCCATCGACATTGTAGTCTTGCCCAAAAATCGTACCTTTTGCGCCCAGACCGACAGTGTAAGTGTTAATGTGTAGATCGGCATTACAGTCGACAGATGCCGGCGGAGTTTGGGTCTCATCGGCACAAATGGCTGGGACAGCAACTGCCCCTGTTGGCGTAATATCTGTCCTGGGATTTTCGGTGTACATGCTGAACGCAATGTCGGCCAGGGTATTCGAGTAGGCATCCTGGTATGGCGCACCTGCACTTCCGTCGGCGTTTGCCACGCCGGTGAAGTCGGTATCGGTCGCATACCCATCGGTGAAGAGTAACGTGAAATTCTTCTGGCACTCGTATTGGATTGGCGCGCTCTCGCCAGTTCGCTGGAACTGAGTGCGCGCGTGGTTCAGGGTAGAACGCAGAGCGGTGCCTCCGCTCCCCACGTGGTTGTAGATGTCTCCGAGAAACGCTTGCTGATCCGATACTGTATCAAGATCATACATATCGACCGTTCTCTGGTTATTAATCCAGAAAACACCGGTTTGAATCCCCCCAATTCCCTGGAACGCGCTCGCGAGGCCACCACGCATCGCCTGATGACGGCGCCGGTAATAGGTGAACCAGTTCGAAAAGTTCTGCAGTTCCTCAGCATAGGTTCTTCCAGAGGGATAAGAAGTGACTGTGCTCCTTATCTCAACCTTTTTGAGGCATTTTCCGTCTGGAGTGAGGGCAAAATCTGATTCAGAATCGCCCGGGAAGTCGAAGGCTCCCGGAGACCGCCTGAAAATGTCGTAGTATCCTGGCGCACTTCCAGAACATGAGAGTGTAACCGGCTGCGGTGCTGGCAAAAGAGCCAAAGCGCCGGATGGCGACTTGTCAGCGACCTTGGTGATCATTACCTGATCAACGGGCACATAGGACTCTCGGGGCCTGATCCGCAAAGTATAGGTTGTGGAAACACTGAGGTTACCTGTGGCAACCCTATCCCAGGACCAATCATTCGTCTGGGTTAAACCTTGCCACCACTTTACCCAGTACTCTCCCGAAGACTCGACAAATGAATTCCCGTCATAAATCGTGAGGGGGTTAACCGCAACATCATCGGAAGGTCCATACCCCTGCAGATTGACCCACAGGGAGTCGGAGTTGCCGTCTTTGGAAAACTTTCGGATCCAGATGTGGTAGTCACCGCTGCTGGGAACGGTGAAAGAGAAGCTGGCCTGACCATAGCTCAAGCTCAGACTTGGATCATCGTTTGCCGCCCCCTCGTTGGTCGCGATGTAATCCTCAGCCGATGCCGAGTTAACCAGGACTCCCCGGGCTACCGAACTGTTGGTGCTCGCCTTGGAGTAATCGTTACCACTGGATTTGAAAGTCGCATTCTCAGCTTCAAACAGCCGTGAGTTGTCCTCATGAAAGGACTCGCCGTTCACAAGGCTGGGAGAAAAACTGAATTCCGAAGTTTCATCGAGAACCCAGTATGTTGCCGGCCAATAGGTGTAGTCCTTGTCGCCAACGCTGCAATTGCTATTACCCGCGCTGTCACAAACCATATCCTCGTCGCGAATATCAAAATCCCATTGGGTGTCTTCCTGACTGGTATCAACAGACGCGACCAAATTCAGGTATGTGTCGGCGTTGGTTTCATCATACTCGTTTGGATCAAAAGGCGCCTGGGTTCCGGGGTACTCTGGATAGGAGATGCTGCCAAACGAGGGCCATGGCCTGTAGGTTTCATTCGGATCGTAGTACGCGCGGTTATAACTCGAGCTACGAGCAAAGGCGTATGACCGTATCGGCGGAATCGCATAATGACCATCATTCGCGACTATAGCAGCACCATTTACGTAATCCGACGAAGCGCCATTGGGGAAGAGATAGGTATACTTGGGCAAATCTGGCCCTTTAACAAAGGTGCCGTCAAGATTTGAAAACGATCCATCAGCGTTCAGCCACAACGCACCATCGTTGCTGGGGAACAAGACCTCAGAGTCCATGCTGGAGGAGTCGTCAATGCCCAACATAATGTTGTGTTTGACCGCTTCTGTCAGAAATAGCGGCTGAGAGGCTGGCACCACAGGCGCGGTGTATCCCGCAGTTGGTAACACCAGAACAAGCGAGCCGACGAGAGTTTTGAGCTTTAAACGCATGGTCTGTTCCTTATGCATTACTTTGCGGTGCCATAGTAAGCTTCCACGATCCGGCGCGTTTCACCGCTTCTGCCGGAACTCCAACCTACAATCCTGAAGCCCAGAGGCTTTGAACCACCGGTAAAATCGTCGTAATTGGTTATCTGAAGATCGCCTGGAGACTCCTGGGAACTCGTAATCCCGATATATTCGACGAAGAATCGAGGCTGTTCAGCAAGTGTTCCCGGAAAACCGGATACAGCAATACTGTTGCTGGCATTGCTGTCCCAGGTCGAATCATCCATGGGATCCGGTGCATCGGAGCGGGTATACAGCCCCCCACTGGTGCCGAAATTACCCAGGGTGACCGTTTGATCCTCCAGATACTGCTCACCTTCGCGAACAGCAAACTCGGCTGCCTCTAGGGCCACCTGCCCTTCCCGCACAGCAGAAGTCATCCGCTCCTGCAACTGCGCACCTTGCATGCCCGAAAGCGCCAGGAGCGTGAGGACAAGCAGGATCAGCAGACTGGTCAGGAGCACTGCTCCACTTTGATGTCGCATATTTGGTGTCACGACAGTTAGCCTCCAACCCTGTTGCGTATCGCCGAGGTGAATGTATAAACCCGGCGTAAACGCCCATCGCCACCGTAGGTGACACCACCAAACGTTATATCGGACTGATCTGGCGCAACGTTGTCATCAACCGATCGACTGAGTAGGCTCACTCGCATGGCAACGACGTCTTCCATCGTGACTGACGATGCATCGCCCCATTGATCCGCAGTCTCGTCTCCATCCGAATCCTCCCCATAAAGAATCTGCATATTCTCTATGCCCTCGATCAACTCAATATCGGAGACCTGACCAACATTGGCACCAGACATCAGACCTGTTCTCAAGAACAGGGCCGGCTCGCCGCTCGCACCATTACCCACATAGTACTGTTCATAATAGGGCACATAGATGGCCGCACCCTCGTCGTAGACCTGGGACAGACAGTGCGCATTGGCGCTGCTATTAGTGCAGTTACCGGGATTGTAATTGCCGGGTGAATTGCTACCGGTGTTGTGGACTACAGTGCCGTTGTTGTTCACGTTTGTAGCCTGGAATATATCCCCTCCCGTGCAGTCGGTTATGAAGATGACATCTCCAGGATCAATGGATGATGAGTCATTGACGTGAAGGACGGCAGAAGGCTGAACCATAACCTGGGTGATCTTGATATCTGCTGCACCGCCCACACCTCTCACTATAAAGCTGTCGGTGCCTGCCAGCGCGGGTGGTTCTCCGGTAGTCGGAGAGCCGCTGTGGTTATCAGTACCTTCCAACCCCTCACCAAAACCCAGGGTCGCCGTATCGAATCCGGAGCCGGATGGATCGAGGTTGTTCACCGCGTTAGCCAATCCCCCGGAACATCCCCAATAGTCCGCGTTTCTGATAGCCCTGTTCAGCAGCTCTGCTGACATTCTCCCGCTTTCCAGAACCCTTGCGCTTGCAGCGGTCAGAGAAAAGCTGCGCTGATTACTGACGAATATCTGCACTAGCCCCGCGGTCAGTATCAGCCCGAGAGTCAGAGCAATCATCACCTCAATTAACGAGAGACCGAGTTGATTACTTTGATTTGAGAAAACCCGTTTCATTGGAGAACCCTGGCATCAAGTTCATAGGTTTGCGCGACCGAGTTGTTTCCCAAATCGCGCTCGGTCCAATTGATCGTCACAGTCGCCACGCCGTTGGCAACTGTCACCGAGGCTCCTGTAAACCCCGGGATTGAACCGTTGAGGCTGGCATACCACTGACTCGCATCAATGTCCGCCACCTGCGCCGGCGTACACGTCGTGCAACTCGGAGCTGTTGGCGCAGCTGTAATATTGCTGTACTCACCACCCTCGGCCCCCGGGAGGTTTGCACGAATCCTCTCCACCATGTCGTAGGCGAGAATGCTGACCTGTGACCGAACATGAGAATTGGTAGTCTGCTTCATCGCCAGAGTCTGAACCCCGGCAACCCCCAGCAATCCGATAGCGAGAACTATCAGTGCTACCAGCACTTCTATCATCGTAAAACCGGTTTCTCGGTGCGGTGACCTGATCACGAGCGACTCCTATCCGCAGGTAACTGTTTCATGGCGAATTCGCCCGGAGGTATGTATCTGAACCATTCGCCCGGTTTCACCGGTTCGGTCATCACAGACCTGGAATCCATACTCTGCGCCCGACGCGGGAGATGGATCGACAAATCCGTTTGCGCGGAACCGGAAATTGGTCACACCATCAGGCCCGTTAATCGTGACTGAGTCAGGAACGTCACTGAACACACGGATTTCCTCTCCGGCTTGATAACCGGCCGTTCCGACGTCCACCCAGACTCTCCATCCGCCACCCCATTCATCGCCATTTCCTGCAGACGCCAAAGCCGTCACGTCAACGGATCGCCCCCGTTTGACCGATTCAGCTCGCGCATAATTGAGCACGCCAATAAAGTTATTGGTTGTAGATGTAATCCGGTTGTTGGCTATCAGTTGGGAAAATGATGGAACGGCAAAGGTTGCAATGATCGCAATCAATGCAAGGGTGATAATGAGCTCTATGAGGGTAAAGCCTCGACTGGATCGCACAGGCATAGTCCACTTCCATTATGACGTATCTGCACATTAAACAACGTTCACCAGAGCTTCCACGCTCTGGCGACAAGCGGACTTTTACGGGAGATGAGCGGCGAGGAGGACGAGCAAAATGTGACGGAGATCAAACGAGGCCGAGGTCACTCAACCTCGACCGCATCAATCCGGAGCTCTCTGGGCATGGAGAACACGATGTTCTCCTCCCGCCCGGCAACTTCCTGAGGCTCTTCCCCACCCAGCTCTCTCAGGCGGGCGATGACGTCATTCACCAGCACTTCCGGGGCGGAAGCACCGGCGGTCACGCCAATGTCGGTCTTGCCTTCCAACCATTGCGGATCAATCTGGGATGCTTCATCGATCAGGTACGCAGGCGTGCCCATGCGCTCGGCCAGCTCGCGCAGACGGTTGGAGTTGGAGCTGTTGGGGGAACCCACCACCAGCATCAGGTCGCAGTCACCGGCCAGTTGTTTGACGGCGTCCTGGCGGTTCTGGGTGGCGTAGCAGATGTCGTCCTTGCGGGGGCCCTGGATCTTGGGGAATTTGGCGCGCAGGGCGTCGATCACCCGGGCGGTGTCGTCCATGGAGAGGGTGGTCTGGGTGACGTAGGACAGGCGGGACGGGTCTTTCACTTCCAGCCTGGCCACGTCTTCCTCGTTTTCCACCAGATAGATTTCGCCACCGTTGCTGTGGTCGTACTGCCCCATGGTGCCTTCCACCTCCGGATGGCCATGGTGGCCGATCAGGATGCACTCGCGGCCGTCGCGGCTGTAGCGCATGACTTCCATGTGCACCTTGGTCACCAGCGGACAGGTAGCGTCGAACACCTTCAAGCCCCGGCGGGCAGCTTCGTTCTGCACGGCCTGGGAGACGCCATGGGCGCTGAAGATCACCAGGGTGTCGTCGGGCACCTCGTCCAACTCGTCCACGAATACCGCGCCGCGGTTGCGGAGGTTGTCCACTACGAACTTGTTGTGGACCACTTCGTGGCGCACGTAGATAGGCGCACCGAACACATCTAGTGCCCGGTTGACGATTTCGATGGCGCGGTCGACGCCGGCGCAGAAGCCACGGGGGTTAGCGAGTCGGATTTGCATAGTCAGTGCGTCTGTCCAGCCGGTTCCACATCGAGGATTTCAACTTCGAATTCCAGTGTACGCCCTGCCAGCGGATGGTTGAAGTCCACTTCCACTTCATCTCCTTCCACCCGGCTGATCACGCCCGGCAGCTCCTGCTGGCGCGCGTCCGCGAAGGACACCACCACGCCCGGCTCCAGTACCATGTCGGCGCTGAATTCGTGGCGCTTGAAGGTCTGCAGGTTGCTGGGGTTGTGCTGGCCGAAGCCCTTCTCGGGGGAGACCTCAAAGGTCTTACGATCACCGGCTTTCATGCCCATCATCAGGGCCTCGAAGTTCTCCGGCAGGTTCTCGTCACCGATTTCGAGTGTTGCAGGGGCTTTCTCGAAGGTGGAATCCACCACGTCGCCACCCTTGATCTTGAGCGCGAAGTGGAGTTTTACGCGGGTTCCCTTGTCTACGGGCAAATCTTTCATGAGTGTCGTTCACTCCTTTTCGGCATCCCCGCCGTCGGCGGGTTTGCGGAATATATCCAGGATCATCATGCCGGCGCCGATGGTGATGGCGGTGTCGGCCAGGTTGAATGCGGGGAAGTGCCAGTCCTGCCAGTAGAAATGCAGGAAATCCACCACATAGCCGTGCACCACCCGGTCATAGACGTTGCCAAGGGCGCCGCCGAGAATGAGTACGATGGCGACGGCGGTCCAGGTTTCATGGGCCTGCAGTTTTCGCAGCCAGCTCACCAGCACCACACTCACTACCAGCGCCAGGGCCACAAAGAACCAGCGCTGCCAGCCATCGGCCTGGGCCAGGAAGCTGAATGCTGCGCCGGTGTTGTGCAGCAGTGTCAGGTTGAACATGGGCATCACCGGCACCGGGTCACCGTAGGTGAGCATGGCGCTGGCCATGGCCTTGGTGCCCAGGTCGATGGCAATGACCAGCGCCGCCAGCCAGAGCCACTTCAGTTTCGAGCCGACGGCCTTGTCTGTCATGGCAGCGTCCATCAGGCGAAGGATCGGCTT
The DNA here is from genome assembly GCF_022343555.1 of Marinobacter sp. C7. Classification (GTDB taxonomy): domain Bacteria; phylum Pseudomonadota; class Gammaproteobacteria; order Pseudomonadales; family Oleiphilaceae; genus Marinobacter. The sequence continues at coordinate 34,875 of NZ_JAKQZH010000004.1, forward strand.
TCGCCGGGGCCTTCCACGTTGCTCACGCAGCGGCCACACAGGTCGTCGTATTTGGCGTTGCGGCCCACGTCCTCACGGTGATGCCAGCAGCGCTCGCACTTGGCGTGGGTTGCCGGATTGACTTGCACCAGCAGGCCCTCATGGCCGGTCTGTTCCGCACCCTCGGCCTCGGCCACCGGCTTGACGGTCGCCTCGGAGGTGATCAGTACAAACCGCAGCTCCTCGCCCAGGTGCTTCAGGCGCTCGGCCAGCTCACCCTCGCAGTACAGGGTCACTTCGGCACTGAGTGAGCCTTTGATCTCGCCACGGCCACGGGCTTCTTCCAGGCACTTATTGACCGCTTCCTTCACGCTGTAGATCTCGCGCCAGTAGTCGCGGCCCAGCTCAGAGTCCTCCGGCAGTTCCGTCAGTCCGTCGTACCAGGTTTCATAGAACACGGTTTCGCCGCGCTCGCCGGGCAGATGCTGCCAGATTTCGTCCGCGGTGAAGCTCAGGATCGGCGCGATCCAGCGCACCAGGGCTTCGGCCACGTGATACAGAGCCGTCTGGCAGGAACGCCGCGCCAGGCTGTCGGCCTGGGTGGTGTACTGGCGATCCTTGATGATGTCCAGATAGAAACCACCCAGGGTCGCCTCACAGAAGTTGTAGACCTTCTGGTAGATGCGCAGGAAGGCGTAGTTGCCATAATCCTCGTCCAGCTCCTTCTGCAGCTGCAGGGCCTTGTCCACCATCCAGCGGTCGAGAGCAATCATCTCTTCCGGCGCCACCATGTGCTGTGCCGGATCGAAACCGTTCAGGTTGCTGAGCAGGAAGCGCGCGGTGTTGCGGATGCGGCGGTAGCCGTCCGCGGTCTGGCGCAGGATGTCCTTGGAGACGGTCATCTCGCCGCTGTAATCGGTGGCGGCGACCCACAGGCGAAGGATGTCCGCACCCAGCTCGTTCATGACTTCCTGGGGCGCAATCACATTGCCCAGGGACTTGGACATCTTGCGACCCTTGCCATCGACGGTGAAGCCGTGGGTCAGCACCTGCCTGTAGGGTGCCACGCCGTTCATGGCGATGGAGGTCTTCAGGGACGACTGGAACCAGCCACGATGTTGGTCGGAGCCCTCCAGATACATGTCCGCCGGGAACTGGCCCAGCTCCTCACGCACGCGGAGGACCGAATCGTGGGTCACACCGGAGTCGAACCAGACATCGAGGGTATCCAGTACCTTCTCGTACTGATCAGCATCGCTGCCCAGCAGTTCGTTCTGGTCGAGCTCATACCAGGCGTCAATACCACCGGTCTCAACAGCCTGAGCCACCTTCTCGATCAGATTCTGGGAATCCGGGTGCAGCTCCTGCGTCTCTTTATGAATGAACAGCGTGATGGGCACACCCCAGGTGCGCTGACGGGAGATACACCAGTCCGGGCTCTGCTCGAACATGGCTTCAATGCGGTTCTGCCCCCACGCCGGCACCCAGCGCACGCCCTTGATCGCTTCCAGGGCGTCGGCGCGCAGGTTGTGCTTGTCCATGCTGATGAACCACTGCGGGGTGGCCCGGTAGATCAGCGGAGTCTTGGTCCGCCAGCAATGGGGATAGCTGTGGCTGAACTTCTCGGAACGCACCAGCTTGCCCTCCCGTTCCAGGGCGGCACACACCGGCTCGTCGGCCTTGTAGACGTGCACCCCGGCAAACTCACCAGCAGCCTCGGTATAGGTGCCGTCAGCCTTGACCAGGTTCAGGGTGTCGATGCCGTATTCCTTGCCCACCTCGAAGTCTTCCATACCGTGATCCGGAGCGGTATGAACCGCGCCGGTACCGGCATCGGTGGACACGTGATCGCCAAGGAGTACAGGTACCTGCTTGTCGTAGATCGGGTGGTGCAGCTGAAGTTTTTCCAGCGCGGAACCGGCAACCGTCGCCAGAACCTCGTAATCTTCCACACCCCAGCGTGCCATGATGCCCTCGACCATTTCGGTAGCGAGGATCAGGCGCTCAGGGCCCTGACCGACGTCCACCTGCACCAGTGCGTACTCCAGATCAGCGCCGAGAGAAACCGCCTGGTTGGCCGGGATGGTCCAGGGGGTGGTGGTCCAGATCACCACGGACACATCGCCTTCGCCCTTGTCGGTGCCGAATAACTCCAGCGCCCGGGCCTGGTCAACCGCAGTGAAACGCACATCAATCTGGGTGGAGACCTTGTCCTGGTATTCGACCTCCGCCTCTGCCAGTGCGGACTGACCTACCACACTCCAGTAGACGGGCTTGTAGCCACGCACCAGGTGACCCTTGGCCACGATCTTGCCCAGGGCACGGACGATCCCTGCCTCCACCTTGGGATCCATGGTGAGATAGGGCTTGTCCCACTCACCCATTACGCCCAGGCGAATGAAGTCGGCCTTCTGGCCTTCGATCTGCTTGGCGGCATAGTCCCGGCAGGCCTGACGAAAGGTCTTGTAGTCCACCTTGACACCGGCCTTGCCGATTTCCTGCTCGACCTTATGCTCGATGGGCAGGCCGTGGCAGTCCCAGCCCGGCACGTAGGGAGCGTCGTAGCCCTTGAAACTGTGGGACTTGACGATCATGTCCTTGAGAATCTTGTTGACCGCATGACCAATGTGAATGCTGCCGTTGGCATAGGGAGGGCCGTCGTGCAGGATGAACTTGTCCCGGCCTTCGCGCTGCTTGCGCAGGGTGCCGTAGACATCGAGGTCCTGCCAGCGCTTGAGCATGTCCGGCTCACGCTTGGCCAGGTTACCGCGCATGGGAAAGGCGGTTTCCGGCAGATTCAGGGTATGCTTGTAGTCGCTCATGGTTTCTGTGCGCACTCTTTGGTCAGTGTTGGTCAGTAAACTTTTGGGGTTCGGGCCCGCGCTTTCAATGCGTGCTGCGAGCCGAACCGTTGGCCCGGATCCACGCCCGGGCGCTGTCCATGTCCCGCGCGATCTGATCTTTCAGGGCCTCGACGGAATCAAACTTTTCTTCGTCCCGCAAGCCGTGGCGGAAGACGACTTCAAGGTGCTGGCCATAAAGTGTGCCAGCAAAGTCAAACAGGTGCACTTCCAGTGATGGCCGCCTGCCGTCGACCGTCGGCCGCACGCCGATGTTGGCCACACCGTCGTAGACGCTGCCATCGTCGAGCCTGCCGCTTACCACATATACGCCCCGCAGGGCGGGCATTCTGTGCAGCAGGATGTTGGCAGTCGGAGCACCGATCTGGCGCCCCAGTTGGCGCCCATAGACCACCCGCCCCCGGATACGGTAGGGATGGCCCAGCAATACTTCCGCTTTTTCCAGGCCATTGACGGTAAGCTGGTCACGGACACGGGTACTGCTCACCCGTGCGCCATCCAGGGTCACGGTCCGGGTATTCTCGACGGTGAATCCCGCGTCCCGGCCGACCTTCTGCAACAACTCAAAATCGCCGGCACGATCACAGCCGAATCGGAAGTCGTCGCCAACCACCAGGTGGCGGACACCAAGCCCCTGGATCAGGATGTCTTCAATGAAGCCCATGGCGGAATAACTGCGAAAGGCCTGGTTGAAACGAAGGCACAGGACGATGTCGACACCTTCCGCCAGCAGGGCCTCGAACTTCTGGCGGAACCCCATCAGCCGGGGAGGCGCCTTATCTCCCTGGAAGAACTCACGGGGCTGCGGCTCGAACACCACCACCAATGAAGGCACGCCGAGCTCCCGGGCCTTGCTCCGGACCTGATCAATAATGGTCTTGTGGCCGAGGTGAACACCATCAAAATTGCCAATGGTTGCCACGCACCCCTGCGCCAACGGCGAATCCGCCCGGCGCGAGAGCAGCTTCAGGTTGGTCAGGCCTCGAATCAGACGCATGTAATGCGAACCTTCAGTTGCCAGCTGGCTTTCAACGCCCCTGCGCGACAGGAGCACTGGTGAGAAAACGCGCGATTATACCTTACCTCTGGCGGAAATGTCTTACCCGCACACCCGCCACCGCCAGCGCGACGAAATACACCCCGACACCAGCCGCCACAAGAATAGCCATGTCCCGCGCCCGAGCCAGGCCTCCGGCGGCCAGCCAGTCTGCCACCGGCGCCTTGAGCCAGAGGATCACAGCGGCCAGCGCAGCGTTGGCAAACAGAAGACGCACCAGGAACACCGGCCACCCCGGCTGACTCTTCCAGGCCCCTTCCTTGCGCAGGCCACGCCAGAGCAGGAAGCCATTGAGCCAGGCGGAGAGCGAAGTCGCCAGCGCCAGCCCCGCGTGGGCCAGAGGGACGATCAGCGCAAGATTGAAGGCCATGTTCGCCACCATGGCGATGACCCCGATCTTCACCGGCGTGGCGGTATCTTCCCGGGCGAAGAAGCCCGGCGCCAGCACCTTGATCAGCATGAAGGCCAGCAGACCCGCCGAATAGGCACGGAGACTATGCGCAGCCATGGTAACGTCCCGATCCGTCACCTCCCCGTAGTGGAACAGGGTGGCGATCAGCGGTTCAGCCAGAAGCGCCAGCGCCAGGGCCGCCGGCAGGCCGATCAGCAGGACCGCCCGCACCGCCCAGTCCAGGGTCGCGGCGAACTGGTCGGCAGAAGCCGCCGCATGCTTGCGTGACAGACTGGGCAGAATGACGGTGGCAATCGCAATACCAAAAACACCGAGCGGCAACTCGGACAGCCGGTCCGAGTAATAGAGCCAGGAGACACTGCCGGTCTGCAGGAACGACGCCAGCACAGTATCCAGTAGCAGGTTGATCTGACTGACCGAAACACCGAACAGCGCCGGCGCCATCAGCTTGAGGATGCGCCGCACACCTTCGTGTCGGTAATCCACTTTCGGGCGGGGCGTCAATCCGAGCTGCATCAGAAACGGCAACTGGAAGAACAACTGGAGTGCACCGGCAATGAACACCCCCCAGGCCAGAGCCATCACCGGTTCGGACATCACCGGCGACAGCCAGATCGCCGCGCCGATCATCGCCAGATTCAAGAGCACAGGCGTGAAGGCCGGCACCGCAAAACGGTCGTAGCTGTTAAGGATTCCGCCGGCAAAGGCCGTCAACGAAATCATCAACAAATAAGGAAAAGTGATGCGAAGCATGTCACTGGTCAGCGCAAACTTCACGTCGTCGTCAAAAAAGCCCGGCGCAAATACCGCCGTCAGCACCGGCGAACCGAGCATGGCCACCAAGGTAACGCCCAGTAGCACCAGCCCGAGGGAGCCGGCCACGGCATTCACCAGCCGCTTCACCTCGGAGATATCACGGTTCTCGCGATACGAGGACAATACGGGCACAAACGCCTGAGAGAAGGCGCCCTCGGCAAACAGACGCCGAAGAAAATTGGGGATCTTGAACGCGACGAAGAAAGCGTCCGCGCCGGCGCCTGCCCCGAAGTACCGGGCAATCACCATATCGCGAACAAGGCCCAGCACCCGGGACAGCATGGTCATCACCCCGACAACACCGGAGGAGCGGAGCAACCCGGGGGCAGTGGATTCAGGGGTTTTCGGTGCAGGGGAATCCGGTTCCGACGACATTCTGGCTCTGATCAGTAAGTGGGCCGATTCATACCGGAAATTACGCATACAGGCGGAAGGCCCGTATAGCTCCGGTCAGCGAGCGGCGAGTTTAGCACAGGGCCGCGGCAACAGCGCATGAAATGGGTTTTAGTCTTGACATTTCAGGAGTACAGCGGCATAGTTCCGCGTCATTTATTTCGACGCGCTGGTAGTTGGCGCGCCTGCGATGTACGAATTCATCTTGAATTCACTCGAGTTCATTCAGTAACGAATTTCAGATTTTCAGGAGTTTTACGGTGGCAAATTCCCCGCAAGCCAAAAAGCGCGCTCGTCAGAACGAGAAGAACCGCAAGCACAACGCCAGCCTGCGTTCCATGGCGCGCACCTACATGAAGAAGGTCCAGTCCAAGATTGAAGCTGGCAACTACGAAGAAGCCCAGGCCGCTTTCCAGCAGGCGCAGCCTGTTATGGACAGCATGGTCAACAAAGGCATCTTCGCCAAGAGCAAGGTAGCCCGTCATAAGGCCCGCCTGAATGCCAAGATCAAGGCCCTGAAGAGCGCGTAAGCGTTCTCCGGAGTTGAAAAAACCGGCTTTCAAGCCGGTTTTTTTGTGCCTGGATCATCGCCAGCAGCTGTATCAGTCAGATAATCACCAGGTTATCCCGGTGGATCATCTCCTCGTCGGAGATGTAGCCGAGCACCTCGGTTATCCGGTGACTGGGCCGGCCAGCAATGGCACGAGCCTCATCAGCATCGTAGTTCACCAGGCCCCGGGCAATCTCCCGACCCTTTTCATCCACGCAGGACACCATCTCGCCGCGCCGAAACTGGCCGCTCACGCCCTTTACTCCCACCGGCAAAAGGCTTCGACCACCCAGACACAGCACCCGCACCGCCCCCTCATCCAGGGTGAGCTTGCCTCGGGTCTGCAGGTGACCGGCAATCCACTGCTTGCGAGCGGCTACCCTGCCCTGCTCCGGCAACAACAGGGTGCCGATGACATCCCCCTGACGCAGGCGGGTCATCACGCCCTCGATCCGGCCGCCGACAATGACCGTGAAAGCACCGGAGCGAGCCGCCAGTCGTGCTGCCCGAAGCTTGGTCTGCATGCCGCCCCGCCCAAGGGCGCCGGCACCGCCACCAGCCATGGCATCGAGCTCATGATCACTGGCCCTGCGCTCGGTGACCAGGCAGGCGTCCGCGTGCTTGCGGGGGTCCTTGTCAAAAAGACCAAGCTGATCGGTAAGAATGATCAGCCCGTCCGCCTCGATCAGGTTCGCCACCAGGGCTCCGAGAGTGTCGTTGTCACCAAAGCGGATCTCATCGGTGACCACGGTGTCGTTCTCGTTGACGATGGGAATGACACCAACATCCAGCAAGGCCCGGAGCGTGCTGCGGCCGTTCAGGTAACGCTTGCGGTCGGAGAGATCGTCGTGGGTCAGCAGGATCTGGGCGGTATGGATATCATGCCGCTTGAACTGAGCTTCCCAGGACTGCACCAGGCCCATCTGCCCCACCGCCGCCGCGGCCTGCAACTCATGAAGCTGATCGGGGCGCTTCAGCCAGCCCAACCGGCTCATACCGACCGCGACCGCCCCGGACGAGACAATGACCACTTCAACGCCATCGCTAATCAGACCGGCAATCTGGTCCACCCAGCGCTCCAGGGCCACCTCATCGAGCCCCTTGCCGTCATTGGTCAGCAGGGCACTTCCGATCTTGATGACCAGGCGGCGGGCCTGGCGCAACTGGGCACGTTCGCTCATGATGTGTGAATCAGTCTCTTGATTGTGCTGTCGGTTTATTCCGGTGCGTACACGATTTCAACGTCATAATCGTCGTCGTCAAAATCATCGTCGTCGTCTTCATCCTGCCTCGCGGCACGGCGGGCCTTCCGGTCTGCCTCGATCTTGGCCCGGGCCTCTTCATCCATCCGCTGACGGCGGGCCGCCTCTTCTTCGGCGAATTCCGGATTCTCGGCTTCTTCCTGGGCCTGATCCTCGATCCAGCGCATGACTGCCTGAACCAGGGGCCTGGTGCCCTCACCCGTGATCGCGGAAACCCGGAAAACCGGCCCATCCCAGCCAAGCTCATCGATGATCGCCTGGCAATGGGCATCCCGATCCTCTTCCGCAACCATATCGACCTTGTTCAGCACCAGCCAGCGCGGGCGGTTGGCCAGGGTTTCACTGAACTTCTCCAGTTCGTGGGCGATGGCACGGACCGCTTCGGCGGGCGATGATCCGTCATACGGCGCCACATCCACCAGGTGCAACAACAGGCGAGTGCGCACCAGGTGTTTCAGGAAGCGGATGCCCAGGCCAGCACCTTCTGCGGCCCCTTCGATCAGCCCCGGAATATCGGCTATGACGAAGCTTTGATGGGCCTGAACGCTGACCACCCCGAGGTTCGGCACAAGCGTGGTAAAGGGATAATCCGCCACCTTCGGCTTTGCGGCGGAGACCGAACGAATGAACGTGGACTTGCCGGCATTGGGCATCCCGAGCAACCCGACATCGGCCAATACCTTGAGCTCCAGGCGCAGGTTACGAGCTTCGCCTTCCGAACCCTTGGTGGTCTGGCGCGGAGCCCGGTTGACCGAGGACTTGAAACGGGTATTGCCGAGGCCGTGAAAGCCGCCCTGGGCCACCTTCAGGCGCTGACCTTCACGGGTCAGATCCCCCAGAACCTCATGGGTATCCATGTCGACAACGGTAGTACCGACCGGTACCGGCAACACCAGATCCTCACCCTTGGTACCGGTGCAGTTTCGACCGGCTCCCGGCTCGCCATTCTGGGCCTTGTATTTACGCTGGAAACGGTAATCGATCAGGGTGTTCAGTGATCCGTCCGCCTCCAGATAGACGGAGCCACCGTCCCCGCCGTCACCGCCGTCGGGGCCACCCTTGGGAACGTATTTCTCGCGCCGGAAACTCAGGCAACCGTGCCCGCCCTTGCCGGCTTCCACAATGATGGTGGCTTCATCTACAAATTTCATTATCAACCCTTTGCGCGTTGCGCATAAACTAAAAAGCCCCGCAGCCTCAAGGAAGCTTTGCGGGGCTCCGGATGGCTCTGACTTCTGACTATATCAGGAAATCAGGACCACCCAAGGTTCTGCAGAACCGGATCGCCGCTGCTTACGCAGCCGGAACGATGCTCACGAACTTACGGCTCTGCGGGCCTTTGGTTTCGAACTTCACCTGGCCGTCTGCTTTCGCAAACAGGGTGTGGTCCTTGCCAATGCCTACGTTGGAACCAGCGTGGAAACGGGTGCCACGCTGACGAACGATGATGCTGCCTGCAGATACGGTCTGACCGCCGAAGCGCTTCACACCAAGTCGTTTCGACTCGGAATCGCGACCGTTACGGGTACTACCTGCTGCCTTTTTATGAGCCATTACCAGCCTCCTTCTCTAGGGGGTAATTCCAGGGCTTAGCCCTTGATACCCGTGATCTTGACTTCAGTAAACCACTGACGGTGGCCCTGACGCTTCATGTGATGCTTACGACGACGGAACTTGATGATCTGAACCTTGTCGTGACGGCCGTGGCTGACGACTTCGCCAGTGACCTTGGCACCCTCAACAACCGGAGCGCCAACCTTGACGTCATCGCCGTCAGCTACCAGCAGAACACGGTCGAAATCGACGGTGCCACCGGTTTCAACTTCCAGCTTTTCCAGCTTCAGAGTTTCGCCTTCTTTTACACGGTGCTGCTTACCACCGCTAACAATAACTGCGTACATTCACTAGTCTCCGCGATTGACCCATCCCTGCTCTTATCCACCTGGTTCTAAGGGAAGCGCTCTGGCAACCCTATAGCAGGGAGCGCAGGTTGGGATGAGTTGGGCGCGTGATTGTACGGGAAGATGTGGAACCAGGCAAGTCCGGAGTGAGGCATAAGATGGGGTCTGATGACGGCTTTCATCAGACCCCTGAGCCTGCATCAGCCCCGAGAGTTTGCCTCAGGCCCCTGAGGCCAGATTGGACCTGGGGTCAGAAGAAAGCCTTCTTCTGACCCCGTCTTCGCCGCGTTAACGTTGACACCATACCCGCCAATACCTAGCATTGCGGCGACCTGCCCGAAATATCAACAGAAACACCAGCAAGGGACCCTCAAGCCCCATGACAGCCCAGCGTATCTACGACACCGTGGCGGATGACTTCAGCCGCGTCAATGACCTGATCATCCAGCGGCTTGCCTCGGACGTCCCCCTGGTGGAGAAAATCGCCCAATACATCATTGAAAGCGGCGGCAAACGACTTCGGCCGCTTCTGGTGTTACTTTCCAGCCGCGCCCTGGGCTACGGCGAAGACAATCACCTCAAGCTCGCCGCCGTGATCGAGTTCCTGCACACCGCCACCCTGCTCCATGACGATGTGGTGGACACTTCTGACCTGCGCCGGGGCCGAAGCACCGCCAATGCCAAGTGGGGCAACGCACCGAGCGTTCTGGTGGGTGATTTCCTCTACGCCCGCGCGTTCGAGATGATGGTGGAGCTGAAAAGCCTGGCGATCATGGATGTGCTGTCCCACGCCACGGCAGTGATTGCCGAGGGCGAGGTGATGCAGCTGATGAACGTGAAGAACCCGGATCTGACCGAAGAGCAGTACATGAAGGTCATCCACAACAAAACCGCGATGCTGTTCGAGGCCGCATCCCACACCGGTGCTCTGCTGGCCGGCGCGGATGAAAACCGGGAAAAGGCCCTGCGGGATTATGGCAAGCACCTGGGACTGGCGTTCCAGCTGGTGGATGACGTGCTGGATTACCAGGGCGATGCCGAAGCCATGGGCAAGAATGTGGGTGATGACCTGGCCGAAGGCAAAACTACCCTGCCGCTGATTTATGCCATGGCCAATGGCGGTGATGAGGAACGGCAGTTGATTCGCCAGGCGATTCGTAAGGGTGGACTCGATGATCTGCCGGCCATCCTGCAGATCGTGCGGGATTCCGGCGCGATCGAGTACACCATGGCGAAGGCGCGTGAGCAGGCGGAGCTGGCCCGAAGCTGCCTGGACGGCGTCGAGGATTCCGGGCACAGGGACGCCCTGGAATTGTTGACCGAGGTTGCCGTAGCTCGGGTGAATTGATCGGAAGAAGGGGGCAGAAGAACGCGCTCTTCTGACCCCGGGTTTTGAGTGAGAGTAAACATGGGGTCAGATGAAAGTTTTCATCAGACCCCTGTGGTTAGACTTTAAATTGGGGTCAGATGAAGGCTTTCATCTGACCCCTTCCTGGACCTTAGCCCCCGAATTTATCCCGCCCGTGGGGCGCGTCGAAATCCAGCTCCGGGCCGACCGGCACAATCTGGGTCGGGTTGATGGTGCGCTGGCTCACGTAGTAGTGGCGCTTGATCTGGCCGATATCCACTGTCTCCGCCACGCCCGGCACCTGATACAGGTCCCGCAGGTACGCGGACAGGTTCGGGAATTCCCGGATCGGATGACGGTTGCATTTGAAGTGACTGTAGTACACCGCATCGAACCGGATCAGGGTGGTGAACAGGCGCCAGTCAGCTTCGGTCAGCTGTGCCCCCGCCAGATAACGCTGCCGTGACAGCCTCTCTTCAAGCCAATCAAGGGACTCGAACAAGGCACGGTAGGCTTCCTCATATTTGTCCTGGGCGGTGGCGAAACCGGCCTTGTACACGCCATTGTTAACGGTGTGGTAAACCCGCTCGTTGACCTCATCGATCTCCGGGCGCAGCGCCTCCGGGTAGAAGTCCAGCTCGGCATTGACCCCGTCCAGCTCATTGAAGGCCGAGTTAAACATCCGGATGATCTCGGCGGATTCGTTGCTGGCAATGGTTTCCCGCTTCTTATCCCATAGTGTCGGCACGGTCACGCGGCCAGTATAGTCTGGAGCCGCCTTGGTATAGACCTCGTACATAAACCGGAAATCGTGCAGGTGATCCCGATGTTGCTCGTTTCCGGGCCGGAATTCCCAGCCGTTTTCCACCATGTCCGGGTGGACCACGGAAACGGAAATGTGTTTCTCCAGCCCCTTGAGCTTGCGGAAGATCAGCGTCCGATGCGCCCAGGGGCAGGCCATGGACACGTACAGGTGGTACCGGCCGCTTTCTGCCTTGAATCCACCCTCGCCGCTCGGACCCGGCGATCCGTCTGCCGTCACCCAGTTCCGGAACCGGGCCGCTTCACGTTCGAATTTACCGCCGGTCTTGTCGGTGTCGTACCACTTGTCCTGCCATTTGCCGTCAACCAGAAGCCCCATCATCAACTCCTTCACAATAATTTGTAAGGAAGAATAAAGCCCCGGCTGCTACCCTCTCAAACAAGCATTTCTGGCCAACTACCTCAGATATTTCGAACATGCATACAGCCATCACCATAGACGCCCTGAAAGTCCTTGATGCCATTGACCGAAGGGGCAGCTTCGCCGGTGCAGCGGCGGAACTGTTCCGGGTTCCATCCGCCATCAGCTATACCGTCCAGAAACTGGAGGAAGATCTGGACGTGGATGTCTACGATCGCAGCGGCCATCGGGCCATTCTGACACCCGCCGGTCGCTACCTGCTGGAGGAAGGCCGGGCGCTGCTGGAAGCCGCGGAGAACCTGGCCCACACCACGAAACAGGTGGCCCAGGGCTGGGAAACCCGGCTGAAGATCGGCTTCAATTCGTTGCTGCCGGCGCAGTGCCTGTTCTCCGCCATTCGTGACTTCTACAACCTCGGGGTGCCCGTCGACGTCCAGGTTGTCGAAGAGGTTTTTGCCGGCGCCTGGGATGCACTGCAAAGCCGGCGGGTGGACCTGGTCGTGGGCGCCGATCACTTCAGCAAGCCGGCAGGCAACTTCACTACCAGAAGCCTGGGCGAAATGGAGTTCGTATTCGCGGTAGCCGCGGGCCACCCTCTCGCGGGTGCCGACGAACCACTTTCGGAGGAGGACATTTCCGGCTTCCCGGCTGCTGTCGCCGCCGATACCTCCCGGGCCTTACCGCCGGGCCATGCCGGTATATTCCGACGGCAACGCACCCTGACGGTGGCCAACATCGATCAGAAAATCGCGATCCAGGAGTCCGGGCTGGGGGTGGGCTGGTTGCCAAAGGCCCGCATCCGCAGCCAGTTGGAAACCGGCACCCTGATCGAAAAGGAGGTCCACGAACCTCGCCAGCCGATCATGTTGCACCTTGCCCGCCATGCTGAAGATCAGGGTAAGGCGCTGATGTGGTTCTGGGACCGACTGCAGGACGACACCGACATCCGCTCCTGGCTCAGGGACTGAGACTGGCATGCCGACCGAGTGCCGGGTCGCGGAACTGGGGGGGAGGTGAACAAGGGGTCAGAAGAAAGCTTTCTTCTGACCCCGTTGTTAGGGCCGCGGAACCGGCGGGCGGCAGCCACCATGGTCAACCGGATAGACCGGCCATTCGTTTATACTGCGGAGAAAACATGCCGAAGGGAGTCTCATAATGCGGCAGCTGTCCGAGCTCGATGCCTCGTTCCTGTATCTGGAATCGGAAACTGCACCCATGCACATTGGCGGGGTGTACCTGTTCGATGCCAGCAACCGGGACGAACCGCTCCCGTTCAGCACCTTTGTTTCCTACCTGCGCAGCCGCCTGCATGTCGTTCCCGTGTTCCGCCAGCGCCTGAAGGAAATCCCGCTCCGGCTCGGGCGACCCTACTGGATCGATGACCCCGATTTCAGCATCGAGCGCCACCTGGCGTATGTGAATCTAGCGGAACACAGCCATCAGTCGGATTTGATGGCGCTGGCTTCGAAGATACTGGAAGAGCCGCTGAAACGGGATCGGCCGCTCTGGCACATCACGTTTGTGGATGGTTTTACGCTAGGTAACGAGGATGGAGTCAGAAGAACGGTTTCTTCTGACCCCGACCTGGACCGCCAGGAGCAGGGCTCCAGGGGAAAAAAAGGCTTCGCCCTGATCGTCAAGCTGCACCATGCCGCCATCGATGCCTTCAGCGGTGAAGAAATCATCGGTAAGCTGCTTGAATACACACCGGAGCCTCGCCCCATCACGCCGCCTCAGCCCTGGCAGCCATGCCCCGAGCCATCGGAGGAACGCGTGATGCTTCAGGCAGGTGTGAACCTGCTGCGCACCCCGTTGCAGGTTACCTCCCTGGCGATGACGGCGGCCGAAGCAACGGCCAGAGGGGTGATCCAGAAGCAATTGCGCAAACTGCCTTTACCGCTGCCACTGTTCTCCGCGCCTCACAGTCCATTCAATCGCCAGATCACCGCAAACAGGCAGATTGTGGCTGCAACGGTCGAGCTCTCCCGGCTGAAAGCAATCAAGGCTACCCTCGGGGACGTTACTCTGAACGACGTTGTTCTGGGTTTGTGCGCCGAGACACTGCGACGCTATCTGGTGACCCAGCGCGCGGATACCGGACTTTCACTGGTAGCCATGACGCCCATTTCAGTCCGCTCCAGCAGCCTGCGCAGGGCAACCGGCAACCAGATGTCTGCCATGCTGCTGGATCTGGCCACGAACGAACCCGATCCGGCCCGGCGTATCCGGCAGATTCACTGGAATGCCGTCGCCTCCGAGCCGTACCGTGAAGCCATCGCGGCCGACCGGCTGACCGAGATGCTTCCGTCTACCATGCTGGCCCTTTCGGCCCGACTGTACTCGGAATTGCAGATAGCCCAGCGTTATCAACCTGTCTTCAACCTGCCCATCACCAATGTGCCCGGGCCCCAGGTACCACTGTACCTGCAGGGCGCAAGACTGGTACGTCAATACAATACAGCGCCGCTGTTTGACAGTATGGGGCTGGTGATTGTGGCCGTGAGTTATCAGGGCAAGCTGACCCTCAACTTCACGCTGTGCCCTGATGTGGTGGCAGACGGGGTGTCACTTCCGGACCTGGTCGAAGGAAGTCTGGCAAGCATCGAGTCCAATGCGCCGCAAGTTGAGCCCGCCGAAAATGGAGAGGTACCAGGAGAGGTGACAGGGCAAAGCCTGACGGATGAGGCGCTGACCTTTCTGGAGGGCGTGCTGCGCAAGACCCTGAAGCGGTTCCGGGCCTGAGAGGGTCTTGCGCGGGAGGGTTTACTCGAACGCCCAGCGCAGGAAAGCGCGCTTCTCCTCCTCACTGGCGGTTGCCCAGATCGACTTGAGCTGCTCCAGGGCCGTGCCGGTGGCAGCAGGCTCCGCAGCCCCCTCTGCCCCTGAATCCGGAAGTGGAGTGCGGTCCGCCACACTTTGCCCGGGATCCCAGCCAGTGGATACGGCAATTTCCTGCCCACTGTCAGTGACAACCGCTGCCGAGAATGTCTCGATCATCCGTTCGGCCTCTGCAAGGCTGGACGGCTTGGCATAATCAAACCGATAGACCGAGCCGGGGGCGGCTTCAAAGCGGACGACCTGTGGCTCGCTCTCAATAACGTGGACTTTCGATTCACCATTCTCGACCACACCGGATTTTGCCCAGATGGTCTTGTAGGTAAACACTACCTCGTTCTGACCCGGCAGAAGGGCAAAATCAAGAGCGAGGTCATCCATCAGGAAATTGGTTACCGACCGCCCGTTTACGCGGCTGACCTTGATTTCCCCTGGTGCCTTCAGGGTCGCGGCATCACCGGCGTTGTTCGGCTCCCCTTCCCAGGTTTCCACCCGGCTGATGCTCGACGCGCAGCCCGCAAGGGCAAGGACAAGCACACTGGCCAGCAGTGACTTGAAGACAGCAGATAAACGACCGACTCTCATGTAATCTCCTTGATATCGCGGGAAAAGAAAAGGGTTTGGGCTCCGAACTCGGTGTCCTGCATTCTGCCCCCCTGCCATTGCAAGCGCAAGACAGCCATAAGGTCAGTGGCCGGGCTTCGGAAACAGCTTCTGCGGGCGGAAACCCACAAATGTAAAAAAATGTTGAATTTGTTCCCGATTGGATTAATTTTAAACAATCGGCTGAAATTATATGGCGCCCGGCAGAAAAAAATCAGAAACGGGCTCAGGAGATATCATGGACACTCAATCCAGGTCCGGGGAAGCGGGGCCCGTCCCCTTTCGCAGCAGTCGATTCTTCTGCGTCGGGAGCAAATGGTACTTTACCACCCGAGAAGGCTTTGACAGTGGTCCTTTCAGCTCTCGGGAGCGGGCTGAAATCGGTCTGAAGCGTTTTCTGCACGTTGTGCGGATGCTGCCGGAAGAGCAGAGACTGCACTGACCGACCCGGTCAGATAATGATGGGCATCAACCAGCGGTCGATGGCATAAAGGCAGCCCAGTGCCATAAAGCCGGCGACGACGTCATCCACCATGATGCCCAAACCACCCGGCAGGCGCTCGTCGAGCCAGCCGATAGGCCATGGCTTGACCACGTCGAATAACCGGAACAGCGCGAAGGTCATGAGCACCCCGTAGATCTGGTCGGGAAACAAGCCCAGTGCGATCCACATGCCGACAAACTCATCCCAGACAATGCCGCCATGATCGTGAACCTTCAGGTCTTGCGCCGTTTTTCCGCACAACCAGATGCCCACAAGAAAGGCCAGCGCCACCACAGCCCAGTAAGCCATTGCGGGAAGCCAGGCAATCCCATACCAGAGCGGAATAGCAGCCAGGCTGCCCCAGGTTCCGGGAGCCCGGGCCGCGGCGCCACTGCCGAACCCGAACGCCAGCAGATGCACGGGATGCTTGAGGAAACCCGGCGGCAGAATCGCCTGCGTCAGTTCCGGTTCACCGAGATCTTGCTCACGACTCATGAAGTACTCCCGAAATGATCGAAGCCCTGCGCACCTGAATCCGCTACCTTGCCATCGGTGAACCGAATCCCCTCTCCCCGGTCGATATAGCCGATTACCGTCAACTGTTTTTTTATTGCCGCTGGCAGCCTTTCCCAGAGGGCCTCGCTGATGGTAATACACAACTCGTAGTCATCGCCGGACGAAAGCGCCAGGTCCTGAGCACGGTCCCCGGCATAATGCTGCAACGGCACAGACAACGGAAGCAGTTCCGGATTGATGGTTGCGCCTACCGCAGAACGCTCGAGGATGTGGCCAAGATCGGCGAGCAGGCCATCCGAGATATCAATGCAGGCGGATGCGAACCCGCGCAGGGCCTGCCCCAATTCCAATCGGGGCTGGGGGTGGTGATAACGCTCCAGTAGCGCACACCCATCCTCGCCGGGTTCGGGAACATCAAGAAAATCCAGGGCTGCGCCGGCATCGCCCAGGGTGCCGGACACCGCGACCAGATCATTGGTCCGGGCTCCGGAGCGCGTCAGCCCCTGCCCTTTCGCAACGGTGCCGTGAACCTGTATGGAGATGGTCAGAGGCCCCCGGGTGGTATCGCCCCCGGCCAGGGCCAACCCGAACCGGGAAGCGGCCTGCGCCAGCCCTCGGCCAAACCCCTCGAGCCAGGCTTCGTCGGCCTCTGGCAGGCTCAACGCCAGCGTGAAGCAGACCGGAGCTGCCCCCATCGCCGCCAGATCACTGGCGGCGGCCGCCAGCGCCCGCCAGGCAGTGTAGTCAGGGTAGTAGTGTGCCGGGAAGTGAACGCCTTCAACCAGGGTGTCGATTGAAAACACCAGGTCCTGATCCGGCGGAACGCTCTGGATCGCGCAGTCATCCCCCAGGGCCAACACGAGGTCTGGGTGGTGCCCCTTCTCAGCCACCGGCAGGAAATAACGACGGATCAGGTCAAATTCACCCATTACTCAGCGAGGACGCGTCTCGGCCAGGCGGAGACGACGGCTGAGCTTGTCGAGGATGCTGTTGACGAACTTGTGGCCTTCAGTACCTCCGAACCGCTTGGCCAGCTCAATCCCCTCGTTGATGACAACCCGATAGGGAACGTCCAGCCGGTTCTTGAGCTCGTACGCACCCAGGCGGACGATGGCCAACTCAATAGGATCCACTTCGTCCAGAGGGCGATCGAGGTAGGGTTCCAGCAAGCCATCGAGTTCCCCCTGGTCACGGTGCACGCCACGCAGCAGGTCCCGGAAATACAGCAGGTCCACCTTGCTCATGTCGTTATCGACCATGAACTCGGCCTCGATGTCGGAGATCGAGCTCTTGCTGAAATGGCGCTGATACAAACCCTGCATCGCCAGCACCCGGGCGCGGCGGCGGTCACCGGCCTTGGGTTGCCCGGAGGCGGGCTGCTGAGGTGTGGTGCCGTCAGTTTCGCTCATTACTCACCCAGCTTCTTGAACAGGCTGACCATTTCCAGCGCGGTAATGGCTGCTTCGGCGCCCTTGTTGCCAGCCTTGGTGCCAGAGCGCTCGATGGCCTGCTCGATGGAATCGACCGTCAGAACGCCGAAGGTTACCGGCACGTCAGTGTCCAGGCTGACTGCCCCCAGTCCGCTGGAGGCCTCACCGGCCACGTATTCGAAATGCGGCGTGCCACCACGAATGACCGCGCCAAGCGCGATGATGGCGTCATACTCGCTGGTCTCGGCCACACGCTTGACCGCCAGTGGCATTTCATAGGCGCCTGGCACCCGGATAATGGCGATGTCGTCGTCGGAAATTCCGTGCCGGCGCAGAGTGTCCACTGCGCCCTCCACCAGGCTTTCCACAACAAAACCGTTAAAACGACCCACGACCAGGGCATAACGGCCGCTGCACTGGGTAAAATCACCTTCAATTACCTTGATATCTGCCATCGATGGCTCCTTCACTGGCCGTCCAGCCTTCAGGACGACCGGGTTTCTCATTCGGGGGTGTAGGGAACGTACTCCACCACTTCCAGATCAAAGCCGGAAATAGCGGAGAACTTGATGGGCGGACTCAGCAGGCGCATCTTGCCGACGCCGATGTCCCGCAGGATCTGAGATCCGGTCCCCACGGTGAAATAGACGCCAGAGCTGCCTTTGCCGGCAGATTTCTGGCCTTCGTCGAAGAACTCGTGAATCCTGTCCTCGAGGTTATAGCTGTCTTCAGCACTGTTGAGCAGGACCACAACGCCCCGCCCCTCGTTGGCCACTTTTTCAAGGGCATGGTGCAGCGGCCAACTCCGGGAATCCTTGCGTCTCGCACCGAGCAGGTCCCGCAGCGTATCGGTGATATGGACACGCACAAAAGCCGGCTCTTCCGGGCTGATCTCTCCCATAACCATGGCCAGGTGGGTGGCACCCTGGATGTTGTCCCGGTAGGTACGCAGCTTGAACACACCGTACTCAGTGTCGAGTTCGTTTTCCTCAACGCACTCGATGGTCCGTTCGTTCATGGTGCGGTAATGGATCAGGTCGGCAATGGTGCCGATCTTGAGGTCGTGCTCCTCGGCAAACCGCTCCAGATCCTCCCGGCGGGCCATGGAGCCGTCATCGTTCATGATCTCGCAGATCACGCCGGCCGGCTCGCTACCGGCCAGGGCGGCCAGATCGCAAGAAGCCTCGGTGTGGCCGGCACGACTGAGTACGCCACCCGGATCCGCCATGAGCGGGAAGATGTGGCCGGGCTGGACCAGATCGGACGCCTTGGCATTCTTCGCCACCGCTGCCTGTACGGTGCGGGCACGATCGGCAGCTGAGATGCCGGTGGTTACACCTTCTCGGGCCTCGATGGACAGGGTGAACTTGGTTCCGAACCCGGAGGCATTCTGTTGCACCATGAGCGGCAGGCCCAGCTGTTCGCAGCGGTCCCGGGTCATCGGCATGCAGATCAGACCACGGCCAAACCGTGCCATGAAGTTGATGGCTTCGGCGGTACAGTGTTCGGCCGCCATCACCAGGTCACCCTCGTTTTCCCGGTCCTCATCATCCATCAGGATGACCATCTTGCCCTGACGGATATCGTCGATGATTTCTTCAATGCTGTTCAGTGCCATACGGTGTCGCACCCTTTTGGCTTCCCGGCAGACATCCACCCTGCCCGGGCCATGAATTTAGTGAATTAGCGCGGGGTAAGGATCAGGCGCTGATCCTCGCCCACCTGACGCCGGTCCAGTACGTTCCATTGTACCTTGTCCGCCATGGTTTCCAGTGGCAGGTTTGCCGTGGGTCGTCCGGTACTGCCGAGAAATACCGGGGCCTGATAGAGCCACAATTCATCTACCAGGTTCTCGCTGATGAAAGTTCCGGCGAGGGTTGGGCCTGCCTCAACCAGCAGCTCGTTAATACCCAGTTCACCCAGCGATTCCAGCAATTCAGCCACGTCCACGCCGTTATCTTTCCACGCCACACCGGTGAGACTGATTCCCAGGGCCGCCAGATCCTGGGCAGGCGCTGAGGGCAAGGCCGACGATGCACAGAACAGCTGGACGTTGCCGCCCCGGAGGATGGTGGCAGACGGCGGTGTGCGCGCATCCCGGTCGGCAATCACCCGAAGTGGCTGACGGGACGGCTCGGTGGCATCACCAATGTCGCCCAATTCCTCCCGGCGGACGGTCATGGACGGATCGTCCGCCAACACGGTGCCAACACCGGTCAGGATGGCATCACTCATTGCCCTGAGGCGCTGGACATCCCGTCGCGCTGCGGGGCCGGTGATCCACTGGCTTTCGCCGGAGGCCATCGCGGTCCGGCCATCCAGGCTTGCCGCCATTTTCAGGCGCACCCAGGGACGCCCGGTATTCATGCGTTTCATGAAGCCAGGGTTCAACCGGGCAGCTTCATCCGCCAGCAGGCCCTCGGTTACCCGGATTCCCGCTTCCCGAAGCATATCCAGGCCGCGCCCGGAAACCGACGGATTGGGGTCCTTGGTAGCGGCAAAAACACGGGCCACCCCGGCCTCGATGAGCGCCCTCGCACAAGGCGGCGTCCGACCGAAGTGACTACAGGGCTCCAGGGTCACATAGGCGGTTGCATCCCTTGCCTCTGCACCAGCCTGGCTCAATGCCCGGATTTCCGCATGGGCCTCACCGGCACGCTCATGCCAGCCCTCGCCCACGATACGATCGCCCTGGGCGATAACACAGCCAACGCGCGGATTCGGATGGGTCGAGTAACGCCCCCTCCAAGCCAACTGAACGGCGCGGGCCATCATTGCCCGGTCACGGACGTCGGTCATGACTTGCCTTTCCGGGAGTGATTGTCCGCCAGTGCCTTGGCCACATCCACGGCGTTCTCACCGTTGTTGGCGGAGAGCCGCTCAATCTCTTCCTTGAATTCATTGATGTCCTGGAAGCTGCGATAGACCGACGCAAACCGAACATAGGCGACCTTGTCCAGCTGCCGGAGCTCGGTCATCACTTCTTCACCCAGTTGCATGGACTTGACTTCCCGCTCGCCGGTAGCCCGCAGGCGGTATTTAATCCGATTCAGCGCCGCATCGATCTCCTCGATGGAGACAGGCCGTTTCTCCAGCGCCTTCATGAGACCGGCACGCAGCTTGTCCTCATCAAAAGGCTGACGGGTTCCATCCTGCTTGACCACGCGAGGCATCACCAGCTCGGCGGTTTCAAAGGTCGTGAAACGCTCGTGACAGGACAGACACTCCCTGCGGCGGCGCACCTGATCCCCCTCGGCCACGAGCCGAGAATCAATCACCTTGGTATCTGCTTCACCACAGAAAGGACAATGCATAATCGGGAACTCCGGAGAGGAGCCGGGCCGGTTATCAGTCTGCCGGCCCGGCAGGGTCTTGCCTGAAGTTTAGCCGTAGACCGGGAAGCGGGCGCACAGGGCTTCGACCTGCTCGCGCACACGGGCATTGACGGCATCGTCTTCCAGGTTGTCGAGGATGTCGCACATCCAGCCAGCCAGATCACGGCACTCGGACTCACCGAAACCACGGGTGGTCACGGCCGGGGTGCCGATCCGCAGACCGGAAGTAACGAACGGGGAACGCGGGTCGTTGGGAACTGCGTTCTTGTTAACGGTGATGTGGGCACGGCCCAGCGCTGCATCGGCATCCTTACCAGTGATGTCCTGCTTGATCAGGCTGACCAGGAACAGATGGTTTTTGGTGCCGCCGGAAACCACGTCGTAACCACGCTCGACAAACACCTCAGCCATGGCGGAGGCATTCTTCACCACCTGCTGCTGGTAGGCCTTGAACTCGTCGCTCATGGCTTCCTTGAAGCACACAGCCTTGGCGGCAATCACGTGCATCAGCGGACCGCCCTGACCACCCGGGAAGACGGCGGAGTTCAGCTTCTTCTGCAGGTCTTCGTCGTCACAGGCCAGGATCAGGCCGCCACGGGGACCACGCAGGGTCTTGTGGGTTGTGGTTGCCACCACGTGGGCATGGGGGACCGGATCCGGGTAGACGCCAGCGGCGACCAGGCCAGCCACGTGAGCCATGTCCACGAACAGGTACGCACCAACCTTGTCGGCGATCGCGCGGAAGCGGGCAAAGTCCAGTTCCTGTGAGTAGGCAGAGAAGCCGGCAATGATCATCTTCGGCTTGTGCTCGACCGCAAGTTGCTCGATCTCGTCGTAATCGATCAGGCCGGTTTCGTTGTTGATGCCATACTGCACCGCGTTATAGATCTTGCCGGAGAAGTTGACACTGGCACCATGGGTCAGGTGACCACCGTGGGCCAGGCTCATGCCCAGCACGGTGTCGCCCGGCTTGAGCAGAGCCATGAACACCGCGGAATTGGCCTGGGAACCAGAGTGCGGCTGCACGTTGGCGTAGGCGGCGCCGAACAGCTCTTTGGCGCGCTCGATGGCCAGCACCTCGGCCTTGTCGACAAACTCGCAGCCACCGTAGTAGCGCTTGCCGGGATAGCCTTCGGCATACTTGTTGGTCAGCACACTGCCCTGGGCTTCCATCACCCGCGGGCTGGTATAGTTCTCGGATGCGATCAGCTCGATGTGCGCTTCCTGACGCTTGCGCTCCTCTTCCATCGCGGTCCAGAGTTCGTCGTCGTAGCCGGCGATTTTCATATCACGATTAAACATGGATGTGCTGCCTCTGTGTGCTTTGCTGGCCCGGCGTCCTGCCCGCGAGGACAAGATGCCGGTGGCCCGGAAAAATTGGGCCGCTATTCTATCTTGAAATCGGGTGAAAAATCATCCTTTAAACCGTCCGCAGATACCGTCACATCGCAATCTTCGGTTTCTCCTCAATTGCTATAGCGAGCCTGTTTCGCTACCTTACGTGGCTAATCTGCAAGTAACCTTTTATTACCTCCGAATTTAACAGAGGACACAGCCAGTTATGGCCCAGTACGTATACACCATGAACCGCGTGGGCAAGGTGGTTCCGCCCAAGCGTGAAATTCTCAAGGACATTTCCCTGAGCTTCTTCCCGGGCGCCAAGATCGGCGTACTGGGTCTGAACGGTGCCGGTAAATCCACCCTGCTGCGTATTATGGCGGGCGTGGACCAGGATTACATCGGCGAAGCCCGCCCTCAGCCGGGCATCAACGTCGGTTACCTGCCACAGGAACCGGAGCTGGACGAAGACAAGACTGTCAAGGAAATCGTCGATGAGGCGGTCGCCGGCGTCCATGACGCCCTGGCAGAACTGGACCAGGTCTACGCCGCCTACGCCGAGCCGGACGCCGACTTCGACGCCCTGGCCAAGAAACAGGGTGAACTGGAAGCCTACATCCAGGCCACCGATGGCCACGACATCGAACGCAAGATGGAAGTCGCCGCCGATGCGTTGCGCCTCCCGCCCTGGGACCAGAAAGTGAACGTGCTGTCCGGTGGTGAACGCCGCCGCGTCGCGCTGTGCCGCCTGCTGCTGTCCGGCCCGGATATGCTGCTGCTCGACGAGCCCACCAACCACCTGGATGCCGAATCCGTAGCCTGGCTCGAGCGCTTCCTGCACGACTACGAAGGCACCGTGGTTGCCATTACCCACGACCGCTACTTCCTGGACAACGTCGCCGGCTGGATCCTCGAACTGGACCGTGGCCACGGCATCCCGTTCGAAGGCAACTACAGCCAGTGGCTGGAGAACAAGGAGAAGCGCCTGGAGATGGAGGCCAAGCAGGAGGCGTCCCACCAGAAGGCCATCAAGCAGGAACTGGAGTGGGTTCGCAGTAACGCCAAGGGCCGCCAGTCCAAGAGCAAGGCCCGTCTGGCCCGCTTCGAGGAGATGAGCTCCCAGGAGTTCCAGAAGCGCAACGAGACCAACGAGCTGTATATCCCGCCCGGACCGCGGCTGGGTAACAAGGTCATTGAAGTGGACGGCATCAGCAAGTCCTTCGATGACCGTCTGCTGTACGAAGACGTCTCCTTCAGCGTACCGCCGGGCGCCATCGTGGGCATCATCGGTGGTAACGGTGCCGGTAAATCCACCCTGTTCAAAATGCTGGCCGGCTACGACCAGCCCGATTCCGGCAACATCACCATCGGTGAGACGGTGGATATCGCCTATGTCGACCAGATGCGTGATCTGGACGGCAGCAAGACCGTGTGGGAAGAACTCTCCGATGGCCAGGACATTATCAAGGTCGGCAACTACGAGACGCCGTCACGGGCCTACGTGGGCCGCTTCAACTTCAAGGGCAGCGACCAGCAGAAGCGGGTTGGCGATCTGTCCGGCGGTGAGCGTAACCGCCTGCACCTGGCCAAGCTGCTGAAACAGGGCGGCAACGTTCTGCTTCTGGACGAACCCACCAACGACCTGGACGTGGAAACCCTCCGCGCCCTGGAAGAAGCCCTGCTGAATTTCCCGGGCTCCGCGCTGGTCATCTCGCACGACCGCTGGTTCCTGGACCGGGTGGCCACGCACATCCTGGCGTTCGAGGATGATGGTGAAGTGGTCTACTTCGACGGTAACTTCACCGAGTACGACGAGGACTTCAAGAAGCGCAAGGGCGATTCTGCGATGCAGCCGAAGCGGATGAAGTATAAGAAGCTGGCCTGAGGGTGAGTGAAGGTGGGGTCTGAAGAAGGCTTTCTTCAGACCCCGGAGATATCGAAGGCCAGCGTGAAAATGGGGTCAGATGAAAGCTTTCATCTGACCCCGTCTTTACCGATCACCCTCCCTTTCTTCCAGGAATCCCCCATGGCCAAAGCAAAAACCGCCTTTGTCTGCACCGAGTGCGGCGCCGATTACTCCAAGTGGCAAGGCCAGTGCACTGCCTGCCAGGCCTGGAACACCGTCAGCGAGGTGCGCGGCATCAGCAACAATGCCAAAGGTGCCCGCGGCGCTCGCTTCGAGGGCTTTGCCGGCAGTCTGTCCGCAGTCCAGAGCCTGGACGATGTCAGTCTGGCCGAGCAGCCGCGTATCAGCTCCGGCATGCAGGAGTTCGACCGGGTACTCGGCGGTGGCCTGGTGGAGGGCTCAGCGGTGTTGATGGGCGGCCACCCGGGGGCGGGCAAGAGTACCCTGCTGCTTCAGGCGGTCTGCCATCTGGCCGAAAGCGTTCCGGCACTCTATGTCACCGGTGAGGAATCGCTGCAGCAGGTGGCCATGCGCGCAAAACGCCTTGGCCTGCCTACCCGGGATCTGAAGATGCTGTCTGAAACCAGCGTGGAGCGGGTCATGCAGGTCGCCGAGGCCGAGAAGCCGAAAATCCTGGTGGTAGACAGTATCCAGGTGATGCATGTGGCGGATATCGAATCCGCTCCGGGCTCGGTATCACAGGTCCGGGAGAGTGCCGCGTTCCTCACCCGCTTTGCCAAACAGACCGGCACCATCCTGTTCCTGGTCGGTCACGTCACCAAGGACGGCAGCCTGGCGGGGCCGAAGGTACTGGAGCACATGATCGACTGCTCGATCCTGCTGGAGGGTTCCAGCGACAGTCGTTACCGCACCCTGCGAGGCATCAAGAACCGCTTTGGTGCTGTCAACGAGCTGGGCGTGTTCGCCATGTTGGAGCAAGGCCTTAAAGAGGTGAAGAACCCCAGCGCCATCTTCCTGAACCGGGGAGAGGAGGCTGCGCCCGGGAGTGTTGTCATGGTGGTCTGGGAAGGCACCCGGCCGATGCTGGTTGAAATCCAGGCCCTGGTCGACATGGCCCAGGGTGGTTATCCGAGGCGTGTTGCCGTCGGTCTGGACCAGAACCGGCTGGCCATGCTGCTGGCCGTGCTGCATCGTCATGGCGGCATGCATGTGTCGGATCAGGATGTTTTCGTCAACGTGGTGGGCGGCGTCAAGGTCAACGAGACCAGTGCCGATCTGGCTCTGCTGGCCGCCATTGTGTCTTCTTTCCGTGACCGTGCCCTGCCCCAGGATCTGGTGATCTTCGGGGAGGTGGGCCTGTCCGGCGAAATTCGCCCGGTGCCCAGCGGGCAGGAACGGATCTACGAGGCGGCCAAGCATGGCTTTACCCGGGCCCTGGTGCCCAAGGCCAATGTGCCGCGAAAGCCGGTTGAGGGGATGAAGGTGGTGCCGGTGGCGAAGCTGAGTGATGCGCTGGCGGCGTTGGAGGAGTTTTAGGTCTGAAGGAGGGGTCAGATGAAAGCTTTCATCTGACCCCGGAGCTAACTTTCAGAGCCTGGGGTGGTTGGAGCATGGGGTCAGATGAAGGTTTACATCAGACCCCTGAGTTACGTCAGGCCGCCTGAATTACGTCCGACCTCGTTTTCAATTACCGACCAATCTTGCAAACTCCCGTTGCAACAGAGTCGGGTCCCCCAGATTCAATTCCACCAGTCGCTTGAGATGGGTAGCACTCTCCAGGTCAATGTACTGGCAACTGAACCCCAGCCGCTGCTCATCCACGTGCCGCAATTCCACCGCCATGACAATCGCTGTCGAGTGATCGTCCAGGTGGATCACCACTTCACAAGGCTGCCTGAGCGGCGCTGACCAGTCCCCTGGCCGCCTGACCAGCACACCCTTCATGGAGATATCAAGTACCTCGGTGCGCCAGACGTTGTCCTGCCAGTGCAGTTCGCAGGGGGCGTCGAATTCTATTCGCTGGAATCGGCGTTTGTCGGGGGCGTGCGCGGACAAGCGGTTACTCCTGTTATCGGTTTTTTATATGACCATAGTCCCGACACGGTGATCCCGCCAGCCGTGAAAGACGAACATGGGGTCAGATGAAAGCTTTCATCTGACCCCATGTTCACCGGCTAACCGCGAGAGCCGGCATGCAAACACGTTACTGGTGGTATTGAGGGCTCAGCTCGACAACCGCCTCGATAAAGGCTCCGGCATGCTCCGGATCCACATCCGGGGTGATGCCATGGCCGAGGTTGAAGATATGGCCGGCTCCGGAACCATAGCGGCGCAGAATGTCCGCGACTTCCTGACGGATCCGTTCTTTGGGGGCATACAGCATGGCCGGGTCCATATTGCCCTGCAGAGCAACGCGGTCACCAATCCGGGCCCTGGCGTTGCCAATATCGGTAGTCCAGTCCAGACCGACGGCATCACAACCGGAATCGGCAATGGTCTCGAGCCATTGGCCACCGTTCTTGGTAAACAGGATCACCGGAACCCGCCGGCCGTCACTCTCGCGAATCAAACCGTCGACAATCTTCTTCATGTAACGGAGCGAGAATTCCTCGTAGGCCCAGCTGCTCAGCACACCACCCCAGGTATCGAAGATCTGCACGGCCTGGGCGCCGGCCTTGATCTGGCCGTTCAGGTAGTCAATCACCGCGTTCGCCAGATGATCCAGCAGGCGATGCATCACCTCCGGCTGGCCATACATCAGCTTTTTCGCCTCGCGGAAATCCTTGGAGGAACCCCCCTCGATCATGTAAGTCGCCAGGGTCCAGGGGCTACCAGAGAAACCAATCAGCGGAACACGGCCGCCCAGCGCGGAGCGGATTGTGGACACGGCGTTCATGACGTAGTCGAGGTCCACTTCCGGGTTCATCGCCGGCAGCGCATCGACATCCGCCGCCGAACGGATGGTGTGCTTGAACTTGGGCCCTTCCCCGGTCTCGAAATACAGCCCCAGTCCGAGCGCATCCGGAATGGTCAGGATATCGGAGAACAGGATTGCGGCGTCCAGGGGGTAACGCTCCAGGGGCTGCAGTGTCACCTCGCAGGCCAGCTCGGTATTCTTGCACAGACTGAGAAAATCACCGGCCTTGGCCCGGGTGGCACGGTACTCCGGCAGATAACGGCCGGCCTGGCGCATCATCCATACCGGGGTACGGTCTACGGGCTGGCGCATCAGGGCACGCAGGAAACGGTCATTTTTCAGCTCGGTCATGGGAACTCCTGGCCTGGGTATCGAATTTTCTGGGGTGCAATGATACGCGGTTTGGGGGAATTGGGAAGGCATGAAAAAGGGGCGGAAGAACGCGTTCTTCCGCCCCCTCTTGGAGAATGTCGCTAACTTGGGGTCAGAAGAAGGTTTTCTTCAGACCCCTGAGGGGTGAAGGCGGGGGCAGATGAAATCCTTCATATGACCCCGTGTTTGCCACCCCGAGCAAGCGCCTCAGACATCCAGGTAGTCGAGGATACCTTCGGCGGCCTGGCGACCTTCCCAGATGGCAGTGACCACCAGGTCGGAACCCCGGACCATGTCGCCGCCGGCGAAGATCTTCGGGTTGCTGGTCTGGAAGGCAAAATCCGCTTCCTCCGGCGCGGTCACACGGCCGGAATCGTCGGTATCAATCTTCTGCTCATCGAACCAGTCCGCCGGACTCGGGCGGAAACCAAAGGCGACCAGAACGGCGTCGGCCGGAATCACTTCCTCACTACCGGGCACCACTTCCGGGCGCCGGCGGCCATTCTCGTCGGGTTCACCAAGCTGGGTCTGGACCACTTTCACGCCTTCGACACGGTCTTCACCAATGATCGCGATCGGCTGACGGTTGAACAGGAACTTCACCCCTTCTTCCTTGGCATTGGCCACCTCACGGCGGGAACCCGGCATGTTGGCCTCGTCCCGGCGATAGGCACAGGTCACGCTCTCAGCCTGCTGACGGATGGAGGTGCGGTTACAGTCCATGGCGGTGTCACCACCACCAAGTACCACGACCCGCTTGCCCTTCATGTCGATAAAATCTGCCGGATCCTTCTCGAAACCCAGGCGACGGTTGACGTTGGACACCAGGAACGGCAGGGCATCATAAACGCCCGGCAGGTTCTCACCCGGGAATCCGCCCTTCATGTAGGTATAGGTGCCCATACCCATGAAGACCGCATCGTATTCATCGATGATGTCCTTGAGCTGG
This sequence comes from Marinobacter sp. C7, assembly GCF_022343555.1. Lineage (GTDB taxonomy): Bacteria > Pseudomonadota > Gammaproteobacteria > Pseudomonadales > Oleiphilaceae > Marinobacter. The sequence goes on from NZ_JAKQZH010000004.1 coordinate 63,283, forward strand.
ACATCCTTACCGACTTCGGTGGACAGACGGAATTCCACGCCCATCTCCTCGAAGACTTCCCGGCGACGGGACATCACGGACTTTTCCAGCTTGAACTCGGGGATACCGAAGGTCAGCAGGCCGCCGATCTCCGGGTACCGATCGAATACCACCGGCTTGACGCCGTTACGCACGAGAATATCGGCACACCCCAGGCCGGCGGGGCCCGCCCCGATCACTGCAACCTTCCTGTCGGTCCACTTCACCCGGGACATATCGGGCTTCCAGCCCAGGGCAAAGGCGGTATCGGTAATGTACTTCTCAACGGAACCGATGGTGACCGCTCCGAAACCGTCATTCAGGGTACAGGCCCCCTCGCACAGACGGTCCTGCGGGCACACCCGGCCACAGACTTCCGGCAGGGAGTTGGTCTGATGACACAGCTCCACCGCCTTCATGATGTTGCCCTCAGAGACCAGCTTCAGCCAGTTGGGGATATAGTTGTGTACCGGGCACTTCCACTCGCAGTACGGGTTGCCGCACTCAAGGCATCGATGGGCCTGGGTTGCGGCATTGTCCGCCGTGAACGGGTGGTAGATTTCACCAAACTCTTTCTTCCGTTTCTTGGCCGGAACCTTCTTGGGGTCGATCCGCCCAACTTCGACAAACTGGAAGTCGTTACTCAGTCGTTCTTTCATCATGATGCTCTCATCAGCTCAATTTCGACCGGGGCGCCGGACCCGCCGCGCACCCCTAAACCTCTTCGAACCGGGCGGTTACTCCGGGCGCGCCCGGGTACTGGCCAGCAGGCTGCGCAGGTTCGCCGCCTTGGGCTTTACCAGCCAGAAACGGCCGATGTAGTCGTCAAAATTCTCAAGAATGTGCTCCGCCCACTCACTGCCGGTTTCCGAGATATGTTCACGGATGACACCACGCAGGTGGTTGCGGTAGGACTCCATGTCCTCGCTGGAAATACGCTGAATCTCTACCAGCTCGTGGTTGTATTTGTCCACGAAGGTATTGTGCTGATCCAGTACGTAGGCAAATCCGCCGGTCATACCGGCACCGAAGTTGTGCCCGGTGTTACCCAACACGGTTACCAGCCCGCCGGTCATGTATTCACAGCAGTGATCACCCGCACCCTCTACCACGGCATGGGCACCGGAGTTACGGACCGCGAAACGCTCACCGGCGGTACCAGCGGCAAACAGCTTGCCTCCGGTTGCACCGTACAGGCAGGTATTGCCCATGATGGAGGTTTCCTGGCTCTTGAACCCACTGTTACGGGGCGGCTTGATCACCAGCTTGCCACCGGTCATGCCCTTGCCCACGTAATCGTTGGCATCGCCTTCGAGGATCAGGTTAAGACCGCCCACGTTCCAGACACCGAAGCTCTGGCCGGCGGTACCGGTCAGGTCCAGCGTGATCGGGGCATCAACCATACCCTGGTTGCCATGCCGCTCGGCAATCTCGCCGGACAGTCGGGCACCGATCGACCGGTCGCAGTTGGTCACCCGGTAGGACCAGGCGCCACCGGACTTGTTCTCGATGGCGGCGGCGGTGTCCTTCACCATCTGTTCAGCCAGCACGCCACGGTCAAACGGATGGTTCCGGTCCACCTGGCAAGTCTGGGGCTTGTCCGCAGGGATGCTGTCATTCTCCAGCAGGCGGGTTAGATCCAGCTTCTTCTGCCGTTCCGTGTCACCCGGCAGACGCTCCAGCAGATCGACACGACCGACCAGCTCTTCCAGGCTACGCACACCCAGCCGGGCCATCCACTCGCGGGTTTCCTCCGCCACGAAGCGGAAGAAGTTCATGGCCATTTCCACCGTGCCCTTGAAGTGCTCTTCCCGGAGGTGATCATTCTGGGTTGCGACACCGGTGGCGCAGTTGTTCAGATGGCAGATCCGCAGGTACTTACAGCCCAGTGCCACCATCGGTGTGGTACCGAAGCCGAAGCTCTCGGCACCGAGGATGGCACCCTTGACCACATCCAGGCCGGTCTTGATGCCGCCGTCGGTCTGCAGCCGGATCTTGCCGCGCAGGTCGTTGGCGCGCAGCGCCTGCTGGGTTTCCGTCAGGCCCAGCTCCCAGGGGGAGCCGGCGTAACGGATGGAAGTCAGCGGACTGGCCGCGGTGCCGCCGTCGTAGCCGGACACCGTGATCAGATCGGCATAGGCCTTGGCAACACCGGCCGCAATGGTACCGACACCAGGCTCGGAGACCAGCTTAACGGAAACCAGCGCTTCCGGGTTGACCTGCTTGAGGTCGAAAATCAGCTGTGCCAGATCCTCGATGGAGTAAATATCGTGGTGCGGCGGCGGAGAAATCAGCGTGACGCCGGGCACGGAATACCGCAGGCGCGCAATCAGGTCGTTGACCTTGCCACCCGGCAGCTGGCCACCCTCACCCGGCTTGGCACCCTGAGCCACCTTGATCTGCATGACATCGGCGCTACGCAGGTACTCGGCAGTTACGCCAAAACGACCGGACGCCACCTGCTTGATCTTCGAACGCTTTTCAGTGCCGTACCGGACCGGGTCCTCACCACCCTCACCGGAGTTAGAACGCCCGCCAAGGGTGTTCATGGCCACCGCCAGGGCTTCATGGGCCTCCGGAGAAAGGGCCCCGAGGGACATCGCCGCGGAGTCGAAGCGGGGGAAGATGTTCTCGACCGGCTCGACCTCGGAAATATCGACCGGCTCGAGGTCGCTACGGAACGTGAGCAGGTCCCGGAGGGTTGCCACCGGGCGCTCGTTGACCAGGCCGGCGTACTCCTTGTAGTGACCGTATTCGCCACTGGTCACGGCCTCCTGCAACTTACCCACGACGTCCGGGTTAAAGGCATGGTATTCCTGGCCGTGAACGTACTTGAGCAGACCACCCTGGGACAGTGGCTTTCGCGCCTTCCAGGCAACAGATGCCAGTTTTTCCTGGTCTTCCTGGAAGTCGATGAAGCCCGCCCCCTGAATTCGGCTCGGTACACCCTTGAAGCAAAGATCCACGACCTCATCGGCCAGACCGATAGCCTCGAACAGCTGGGCGCCACGGTAGGAGGTGATGGTGGAGATGCCCATCTTGGACAGGATCTTCAACAGCCCCTTGTTGATGCCTTTGCGATAGTTGTTCTTGGCGTCGATCGGGTCAATCAGCACTTCCCCGGTGCGGATCAGGTCATTCAGAACCTGGTAGGACAGGTACGGATAGACTGCCGTGGCGCCAAAACCAAAGAGCACAGCAAAGTGGTGCGGATCCCGCGCCCAGCCGGTTTCAACGATGATGTTGGAGTCACAGCGCAAGCCCTTGTTGACCAGGTGGTGATGAACAGCACCGGTTGCCATCAGGGCATTCACCGGAAGCTCACCCTCTTTCAGGTCCTTGTCGGTCAGGATCAGCAGCACTTTACCGTCACGTACCGCCTGCTCGGCACGATCGCACACGTCGCGAACGGCCTGCTCCAGCCCCAGCTCCGGACGGTAGCTCATGGGAATCCGTGCCACCTCGAAACCCGGCCGGTCATTATTGCTGATACGGAGGAACTTGGCCGGTGAAAGCACCGGTGTGGTCAGGATGATCCGGTCAGCATGGTCAGCCGTTTCCTCGAAAACATTTCGCTCCGCCCCGAGACAGGTCTCGAGGGACATAACGATGGCCTCACGCAGCGGGTCAATCGGCGGGTTGGTCACCTGGGCGAACTTCTGGCGGAAATAGTCCGCCACATGACGCACCTTGCTGGACAGCACGGCCATGGGCGTGTCGTCACCCATGGAGCCCACGGCCTCCTGACCGTTTTCAGCCAGCGGACGGAGCACCTGATCACGCTCTTCGAAGGAGATGTTGAACATCTTCTGGTGCACCAGGAGCTCGTCGGAATCCATCAGTTTGAATTCCGGGGTGTCCTGGTTCAGGGTGGTTTCCACGCGCAGGGCATTTTCACGCAGCCAGCGCTTGTACGGCTGTGCGGTTTTCAGGCGCTGGTCAATGTCACTGGTATGCAGGACCTCACCGGATTCGGTATCGATCGCCAGCATCTGCCCCGGGCCGACACGCCCTTTAGCGACGACATCATCCGGCTCATAGCCGTAGGTGCCAATCTCGGAAGCCAGAGTGATGAAATCATCCTTGGTAATGACCCAACGGGCCGGACGAAGGCCGTTGCGATCGAGCATGCACAAGGCATAGCGGCCATCCGACATTACCAGCCCGGCCGGTCCGTCCCACGGCTCCATGTGCATGGAGTTGTACTCGTAGAAGGCACGCAGCTCGGAGTCCATGGTATCAACGTTCTGCCAGGCGGGCGGAATCATCATACGCACGGCGCGGAACAGGTCGACGCCACCGGCCAACAGCACCTCGAGCATGTTGTCCATGCTGGACGAGTCTGAACCGGTCAGGTTGACCAATGGCTGCAGGGTCTGGAGATCCGGCAGGTCCGGTGAGCTGAACTTCGCAGCGCGGGCAATGGCCCAGTTCCGGTTGCCGTCAATGGTGTTTATCTCACCATTGTGGGCCAGGTAACGGAACGGCTGGGCCAGCGGCCACTTGGGCATCGTGTTGGTGGAGAACCGCTGGTGGAAAACGCAAATAGCGGTTTGCAGGTCCGGATCACCCAGATCCTTGTAGAAGTTAGCCAGATCCGCCGGCATCATCAGGCCTTTGTAGGCCAGCGTGCGGTGGGACAGACTGCAGATGTAGAACTCGGAATCATCTGCCATGTCTCGTTCGGCGTGACGGCGGCCAATGAACAGGCTGATCGAGAATTCTTTCTCGGCTTTTCCGGCCGGCACCACAAAAACCTGCTCGATTCTGGGCAGACAATCCAATGCCATTGGCCCCAGGCAGCTGTCATCGACCGGCACTTCACGCCAGCCCATAACCTCAAGGCCTTGCTCTGTGAGACGCTTTTCAAGCGCTGCACGACCGGCAGCAGCCTTGTTTTCATCCGGGTTCAGGAACACCTGCCCTACCGCAAACAAGTCCCCTGGCTCCTTGCCGAAGGCAGCCTTGGCGGCTTTCTTGAGAAATGCATCCGGGCTCTGGATCAGGAGGCCACAACCATCGCCTGTCTTTCCGTCTGCAGCGATACCACCGCGGTGGGTCATGCAGGTCAGCGACTCGATGGCAGTTTGCAACAACTTGTGACTGGCCTCGCCCTTCATGTGGGCAATGAGACCGAATCCACAGTTGTCCCTGAATTCATCGGGATGATACAAACCTGTCATCATAAGCGTTCTCTCGCGTAGAAATGCTTTTCAATCAGAAACATGCGCACCGATTTGGTGCATAAACGTACTGACACTGAAAAAAGGGGCCGGCTATTTTACACACGTAGAACTACGTATTCAAACCAGCCTAAAGTTTAGGGGAGAGCAAGGGCATTGCAATAGCGCAGATAGATTTATGTAAAATGCCCGATTTAAAGCTCCAGTATAAGCGGACCCTGGCGAAACAGGATCACTGGCAGAATGCGTCGAGGGTCGCTAAGAGGTTATCTTTTCGGGTATCGGCGGTCACAAAGGCGTCTCCGATACTGCGCAGCAAGACCAGACGGAGATTGCCATCCACGTTTTTCTTGTCGACCGCCATCAGACGCATGAAATCCTCGGGCGTCATTCCTTCCGGAGGCATTTCGGGAAGCCCGGCACTCAGGATAATACCAAGCGTCCGACGATAGTCTTCACTGGATATCATCCCCTCCCGCGCCGAGAGATCAGCCGCCATGATCATGCCAGTTCCCACGGCCTCGCCATGGAGCCAGTTTCCGTAGCCAGAGAAGGTTTCAATCGCGTGGCCAAAGGTATGACCAAGGTTGAGAATGGCTCGCAGCCCACCCTCTCTTTCATCAAGTGCCACAACTTCCGCCTTGCAGGCACAGGAGCGGTAGATCGCCTCCGCGAGCGCACCCGCCTCCAGCCCGACAAGAGCCTCCATATTTCCTTCGAGCCAGCCCAGAAACTCTTTATCCCGGATCAGTCCGTATTTGATCACCTCTGCCAGCCCCGCGGACACTTCCCGTGGCGGCAGGGTTTGCAGCGTATCCGTATCAATCAGAACAATCTGAGGCTGGTGAAATGCCCCGATCATGTTCTTGCCAAGCGGGTGATTGATCCCGGTCTTGCCGCCGACAGAGGAGTCAACCTGGGACAGCAGTGTCGTCGGCACCTGGATAAACGGAACCCCTCTCTGGTAGCAGGCTGCGGCAAACCCGGCCATATCACCCACTACGCCACCACCGAGAGCCACCAGCGTCGTCTTGCGACTGTGCCGATGCTCCAGCAATGCATCGAAAATCCGGTTGAGTGTCTGCCAGTCCTTGAACTTTTCCCCGTCGGGAAGCACGACCGTATCGACCTGCTTGCCCGGAAAACAGCCCCGGACTTTATCCAGGTACAGGGGAGCGACCGTATCGTTGGTCACGATCATGACCTGGGAACCAACCACGTAAGGGGAAAGATCAGCCTCACCCAACAACCCTGAACCGATACGGATCGGATAGCTGCGCTCACCAAGATCAACGGTGAGCTCCCGGAATATCTCAGACATGGTTGCGACCTTCCTTACGCACCTGGCGCCGATGCCGTGGCGTTCTGGGGTTAATGCGATTGATCAGCTGCCGGACAACAAGCCGTGGACTCTTACGGTCCGTATGCATCACAACGTCTGCCAGCTGCCGGTAAATCGGGTCCCGGATTTCAAACAGTCGACGCAAAACCCCTTCGGGATCGTCATTCTGCAGAAGCGGCCGGTTCCTGTCTTTGCGGGTACGCTCAACCTGCTGGTCGATCGAGGTCTTGAGGTAAATCACGATCGAGTCCCGCTTCAGCAACGGATGGTTTTCGGGGCGCATTACTGCGCCACCACCGGTAGCAAGTACGGTTTGAGGCTCAGCAGAAAGTTCCCGGAGCATGGCGGTCTCCCGCTGCCGGAACCCATCTTCGCCCTCAACATCAAAAATCCACGGGATATTGGCGCCGCACCGCTCTTCGATAATCCGGTCGGTATCAAGAAAACGGTAGCCCAGCTCCCGGGCCAGCATGCGACCGATGGTACTTTTCCCGGCGCCCATCGGGCCAACCAGAACAATGCGTTTGGGCAAAGACATAACTTCCGCTCAACAGGTTTCAGGCGGGTGAGAATATCACAAAAAAAGCCGCCGGTTTTACGCGGCGGCTTTTGACTTCGGCAGGACGGTTACCGGAGCAGATCGCTCTTGATGATTTTCGGTGTGATGAAAATCAGCAATTCACTGCGCTCGTCGATGTGCTCGGTCCGCTTGAACAGCCGGCCCAGGTAGGGAATATCTCCAAGGAACGGCGTCTTGGTGACCTGGGTGGCAACCTCGGACTGGAAGATGCCGCCGAGAACAACCGTTTCACCGTTGCCTACCAGCACCTGAGTCGTTACCTCATTGGTGTTGATGGACGGAATACCGGCAGTGACCTCGCCACGGGAATCCTGATTCACCACCAGATCCATTATGATCTTGTCATCCGGAGTGATCTGCGGCGTTACCTCCAGGGACAGCACCGCCTCCTTGAAAGATACCGAGGTGGCGCCACTGGAGGAGGCCTCCTGGTAAGGGATTTCCTCACCGGATTTGATGGACGCGGTCTGACGGTCTGCCGTCACAACGCGCGGCTGGGAAACCACCTCGGCCTGACCATCGCTTTCCAGGGCGGACAGCTCCAAATCTACCAGGAAGTCGTCACTGCCCCAGCCTATAGCGAACGAGGAAGCGCCCTCGCCAGTCACGCCCAGGTCCACGGCCAGCGCTCCCGGGAACGTGATCGTGCTGTCGGTGCCGGATGCAGCATCCCGGGCCTCCTGCAGGGTTCCCTGGGAACCACCGATGGTGAACACATTGTCGCCACTCACATCGTAGGCTGCACCACCCCAGCGAATGCCGAGGTTCTCCGCGACGTTGGTCTGGGCACGGACGATGCGCGCTTCAATGGACACCTGACGCACCGGCACATCCCACGTAGACACCAACCGGCGGATCTCCTCGAGCTTCTCGGAGGTCTCACGCACGCTGATGGTATTGGTGCGCACATCCGAGGACACGAAGCCGCGATCCGAGATCAGCTCTTCGTCGGCCTTGATCAGCTCGACGATGTCACCCGCCTTGGCGTAGTTGACCTGGATGATGTCGAGGCGAACCGGCGCCAGCTCGGCGATCTGTTTGGTGGTTTCAAGCTCCAGCTTCTCCCGGGCCGCAATTTCGTCGGCAGGAGCAACCAGCAGCACGTTACCGATCTGACGCTTGTCCAGCCCCTTGGTCTTGAGAATCAGATCCAGGGCCTGGTCCCAGGGAACATTCTGCAGGCGCAGGGTAATGCTGCCGCTCACGGTATCACTGGCAACCAGGTTCAGGCCGGTGAAGTCGGCGATCAGCTGCAGCACCGAACGAACTTCAATGTCCTGGAAGTTCAGGGACAGTTTTTCGCCGGTGTACGGGAATTTCTCTTCCCGGCGCGCTTCCGCTTCCTGCTCGGTCAGTTTCTCCACACTTACGGTGAACTCGCTGCCGGACTGGTAAGCGATGTAGTCGTAATTACCCTCGGGGCGGATCTCGACCACGGCGTTGCCGTCTTCGGTGTAGGTGTCGATGCGGGTTACCGGGGTCGCGAAATCGGTAACGTCCAGTCGACGGCGCAGGTTCTCCGGAACCGACAGCTCTGGCATGGTGAGACGGATTCGGCCGCCGAGTTCGGACAGATCCACCGGAGTGCTGCTGGAACCAAGATCGATAATGACACGGCCTTCACCGTCTTTGCCCCGGCGGAAGTCCACACCTGCCAGGGTATTGGGAGCGGTGCGCGAGGAAGTGGCCTGAGCGGCAGTACTGCTGCCCGCAGATGCCTGAACCGAACCCTCGCCCCCAATCGTCATGACCAGGGCATTATCGCGGCGAACCGTGTCGTAAGGCACCAGCTCAACCAGGTTGAAAATCAGGCGCGTGCGGTCGGGCGTCTCCACGACCGTCATGCTCTGGGCATTGCCTCCTCCCAGAGGGATGCTGCGACTGTCCAGACCGCTGGTGGTACCCCGCAGATCCACCGCAATACGAGCCGGGCGCTCAATGGTGTAGCCGGAGGGCTCGGGCGGCTGCCCGTCAAACTGGAGAGTAACTTCCAGGCGTTCTCCCGGCAGCGAGGAAAACGACACGTCTTCCAGCGTGACCGCATTGGCCAGGCCGGATAACAACCCCAAAGCAATCACGCCAACGTATACATTGAGTTTTTTGAACATCGCTAGCCTCGACCCCAAACCTTTTTGTTCGTGCATGTTTCTTTCAAATTTCATTGTGCCGCCCCTCAGCCTTGTTCCTCATCCAGAGACAGGGAACGAGGACGCTCGACCCATCCGCCCGAGCCATTCGGAACGATTTCGATCAGTTCCAGGCGTGTTTCGCTGACCCCCACAATCCGGCCGTAGTTCCGACCCATGTAATTGCCAGCGCGAACACGGTGAATACCGCCGGAGCTATCCCGGATCAGCGCGAACAGGTTTCCGGTCGGGCCCTGGAGGGTACCCACCATACTGAGCTCTTTCAGATCAAAGTTCTCCAGAACCTCGCGCGGCCGATCCAGATCCGGCTCGACATCACTGACAGGCTGGTCGTCCACCATGGTCAGCTGGACATCCACCGGCGGCTCAAAAGGCGCACGGCGATCTGCCGCCGAATAGGTAAACGCCTCATACGCTTTGAATTCGGGCAGAGGCTCCACGTGCCCCCGGGGCTTGGCCCGGGTTTCTGCCATGAACTGATCCAGATCCGAAAAACCGCTGTCCTGGGTGCAGGCTGTCAACAAGGACACCAGACACACTCCCAGCCAGGCCTTACCTGCATGCTTTGCTGCCATGCTCACTCTCCAGCCCGGTAGCGGTAAGTACGAGCGACAACCTGCATATCAAGCTGTTCTCCATCTCCGCCTGTTGGTTTGATGGTTAGATCGTGCAGGGTCACGATCCGCGGAAGACTCGCGACACTGCTCACAAATGACGCCAACTCGTGATAGGTGCCGGATACCCGGATATTGATAGGCAACTCGGCATAGAAATCACGCTGTTGTTCCGGCTGCAGTTTGATTTCCTGCAACGCCAGTCCGCTGCCAAGCGCGGTATTGGTAATATCCTCGAGCAGACCGGGCACCTCGGTTTCACTGGGCAACTGACGTACCAGCGCACCAAAGGTTTCCTCCATTTCCGCCATCTGTGCCTTGAACACATCGAGGTTGGCCACCTGATAGGCCTTTTCCTCGTATTTCTTGCGCAGCTCCTGCTCGGTTTTCTGAACCCGCTCGAGCTGGGCATACTGATCCTTGACGAAAAACCAGTAACCGCCACCGACGATCAGTCCGAATACAATCAGGGCAACAATGACCTTGACGGGTGTCGGCCAGATGCCGGCATTGTTGAGGTCCAGATCATTGACATCAAATTCATTGAGGCTTTTGAGAGAGTCCGCGAGGCTCATTACTTATCCTCCCCTTCGGGCTCGGGGGTTTTCTGTTTCACAGACAGGTTGAACTGGCTGTATCCGGCGCGGCGCTGGTCGGCGGCTGCGACATTGGAGAGGTTGGGATCGGCGAACCAGTCAGACTTCTCGAAGTCACGCATCAGGGTGGAAATGCGGCTGTTGGACTCGGCCATCCCCACGATCTGGATATTGTCCCCGGTTTTCTTCAGGTCGGTGTAGAACAGGCCGTCCGGCAGGGTTTTTACCAGCTCATCGAATACGCGGACAATCACCGGACGCTTGCCCTGCAGGTCCTGGATGACCTGCATCCGCGCCAGCAACTCGTCACGCTTGCGCTTCAGGTTCTCGATCTCCTTGATCTGGGCATCGAGCTTTTTCGAGGCTGTCTCTATGTATGCGTTGCGGGACTGCTGGTAGGCAATCCGGTTGTCCATATCGGTTTTCCAGAGAAACACACTACCTGCGCCAATAATGGCAGCCAACAGGATCATGGCCACAAACTGCTTTTGCTTCTCGGCGCGCAGTTCTTCCCGCCAGGGTCTGAGGTTAATCTTTGCCATCAGTCGAAGCTCCTCATTGCCAGGCCACATGCAATCATCAGTGAAGGTGCATCATTACTGAGTGCAGATGCGTTCACCCGGGACCCCACGGCCATATCAGCAAACGGGTTCGCCACCAATGCTGGTGTGCCGGTCTTTTCCTCCACCATTTCAATCAGACCCTGAATCGACGCAGTACCACCGGCAAGAACCACGTAATCCACAGCGTTATACTGGCTGGCTCCGAAGAAGAACTGGAGCGCCCGGGCAACCTGCTGAACCACCGCTTCACGGAAAGGCGTCAGCACCTCGGATTCATAATCATCAGGCAGGCCGCCCTGTTTCTTGGCCAGACCCGCCTCTTCCAGCGACAACCCGTAGCGGCGCTGGATTTCTTCTGTCAGCTGTTTGCCGCCAAAGATCTGTTCGCGGGTGTATACGGTGACGCCGCCTGCAAGCACGCTGAGCGTGGTCATGGTCGCGCCGATATCGACGATGGCGACCACCAGCTCCTCACCCTGGGAATCCAGCTGCGGCTCGATCAGGGCGTATGCACGCTCAAGCGCATAGGCTTCCACGTCCACGATCTTTGTGGTGAGGCCCGCAATCTCCAGCGCATCTTCCCGGATATCGACGTTTTCCTTGCGGCAGGCTGCCAGCAGCACGTCAACCTGGTCGGGATTGGTCTCGGACGGACCCTGGACTTCAAAGTCGATGGCAACTTCATCCAGGGGATAGGGAATGTACTGGTCAGCCTCCAGAGCGATCTGATCTTCCATCTCGAACTCATTGAGACCGCCATCCATCTGGATCAGCTTGGTTATCACGGCAGAGCCTGAAACGGCTACCGCAACCTGCTTCAGACTGGTACGTGACTTGGACGCTACCCGCTTGAGAACTTCGCCGACTGCTTCCACATCCGTGATGTTCTTTTCAACCACGGCATTCGCTGGCAACGGCTCCACAGCGTAGCTTTCTACCTTGTATCGGCCGCCCTGCTTCGACAGCTCCAGAAGTTTGACCGAGCTGGAACTTACATCCACGCCCAGCACTGCACTGGATTTCTTTCCAAACAATCCGAACACGCGCTCACCCTATACCTGGTTACATGCACCCGGTTAAATAACTTATGTGTTTTTTATGTAAGAGAATTTCTTCAGTTTTCCGTCTACAATGCCTGTTCTTCTTCTTGAGATGCATTGCTTAACAGCGAAGTGAGTTACTCTTCCTAAAGCAATTTCTCAAATGATAGACCTATATCCAACAGTTGTCAGAAAAAAATGTCCCATTTGTTGCGTACATCTCGTCTTTTTGCCTGGTTGTTTCTAACTGGCCTGAGTGTCGCCGTTATTACAGCATCAGGCTTCTACCTTTACCTTCGCCCCGGGCTGCCACCGGTCGAGCAGCTGCTGGACATCCAGCTTCAGACACCACTGAGGGTCTACAGCAAGGACAACAGATTAATAGCAGAATTCGGTGAAAAGAGAAGGGCACCAATCACAATCGAACAGATCCCTACAATTCAGTTACAAGCCTTCATGGCGGCTGAAGATGCCCGCTTCTACGAGCATTTCGGGGTCGACATCAAAGGCCTCATGCGGGCTGCAGTGCAATTGGTTTCCACCGGCGAAATCCAGTCCGGCGGCAGCACCATAACGATGCAGGTTGCAAAAAATTACTTTTTGTCACGGGACCGCACCTTTATACGAAAGTTCAACGAGATACTTCTGGCTCTTCAGATCGAACGTGAGCTCGACAAGAATCGTATATTCGAGCTGTACCTGAACAAGATCTATCTGGGCAATCGGGCCTACGGTATAGCCGCTGCCGCACAGGTTTACTATGACAAGCCGGTGAATGAGCTGACACTGGCGCAAATGGCCATGCTGGCAGGCTTACCCAAAGCCCCATCCGCGTATAACCCGCTTGCCAACGCGGAACGGGCCCTGATCCGCCGGAACTGGATCCTCGGACGCATGCAGGAGCTGGGCTACATCACCGCCGACGCTTACGATCTGGCAGTGAATGCCCCGCTGACCGCCAGCTACAATGCTACAGAAGCAGAAGTCGACGCGGATTATGTCGCGGAAATGGCGCGGGCCGAGATGGTGCGCCGGTTCGGGGAGGACGCCTATACCGACGGTTACTCGGTCACCCTGACCGTAGAAAGCGATAAACAGCAGGCGGCAACCGATGCCCTGCGCGCCGGCCTGGAGGCTTATGACAAGCGCCACGGCTTCCGCGGCCCCATCGGCCAGCTGGACCCGTCGGAGCTTGAAGACCAGAAACTTTCCGACCTGGCCAGGAACTATCCCCGCGTCGAGTCCCTTCTGCCCGCGATCGTCACCTCCGTCAACGACGACGGTCAGCAGGTCCTCGTCCACGCCAGAGGTATCGGCGAAGCCATCATGCCCTTTGAAACCATGACCTGGGCCAAACGCTACAAAACCGAGGACCTGACCGGGCCCGCGCCGAAAAAACCGTCGGATGTGCTTGCTGTCGGTGACGTGGTCTACGCCAAACCGCAAGCCGCAGCCGCGATCAATCCGGAAAGCGGCGAGGACGACGAGCCCCGGAATACGCCGGTCAAAGTCGCCCTGAGCCAGGTACCCAAAGTGGAAGGCGCGTTGATCTCCCTGGAGGCCGACACCGGCGCCATCGACGCCCTCGCCGGCGGCTACAGCTTCAACCAGAGCAAATACAACCGGGCCACTCAGGCTGGTCGTCAACCCGGCTCAACCTTCAAGCCATTCCTGTATCTGACCGCACTTGAGAACGGGATGACCCCCGCGACCATCTATAACGACGCCCCCATTGTCTTCGAGGACTCGGAACTCGAAACCGCCTGGCGCCCGGAGAACTCTTCCGGCCGGTTCGGTGGCCCGACGCGGCTGCGTGAGGCCCTTTACCGCTCCAAGAACCTCGTTTCGGTTCGTCTGCTGCGCGATGTCGGCATCCGGACCACGCTCGACAACCTGAAGCAACTCCGCATTCCTATCGACAACATGCCGGACAACCTGTCCCTGGCTCTCGGCAGCGGCCTGATCACCCCTATGCAACTGGCCCGCGCCCAGGCCGTCATCGCCAACGGTGGCTTTGATGTAGAGCCCTACCTCATCGAGGAAATTCGCGACATGAACGGTGAGGTCATCTACGAGGCTCCGGAGACCATCCTTTGCGACAACAATTGCGACGAACTGATTGCAGAGGAAGAGCTCAGCGAAGAAGCCGAAATCGACAGCGGCACCAACCCGCAGGATCTGACCAGCGAGGGCCTGACTGACACCCGCGATGAGACGTCGGTACGCATCATGAAACGGCTTGCCGACGAGCGCTCGGTCTATATTCTGCATTCGATGATGCAGGACGTGATCCGTCGGGGCACCGGCCGCCGCGCCCAGGCACTGGGCCGAAGTGATATTGCAGGAAAAACCGGCACCACCAACGAGCAGCGGGACACATGGTTTGCCGGCTTCAACCACAAGATCGCGACGACCGTGTGGGTCGGCTTCGATCAGCCGGCGCCACTGGGCCGCGGAGAGTATGGCGCCAGCACCGCCCTGCCGGTCTGGATCGATTACATGCAAGTTGCGCTCAAGGATGCACCGCCAGCCGTCATGCCCCGCCCGAACGGCATCGTGAACGTCCGCATCAACCCGGAAACCGGTGAGCGGGCGAGACCCGGTGAAGAAGGAATATTCGAGCTGTTCAAGGAGGAAGAAGCTCCACCCTTGATGACAGCTGAAGACGATAATGGAGGCAGTGGTGACGGCGGAGGCAACGACCTCTCGCGCCAACTCTTCTGACAGCAAAGGGAGGCACCGGAAAACGCCCCTCCCCTTCACGCACAAAAAAACCGGCGGGATCACCGCCGGTTTTTTTATACGCCGAGGACAATCAGATAATATCGTCCATGGACTTGAGCGGATAGTGAGCCGGGTACGGGTTCCGGGCAACACCGGAATCCACTGCTGCACGAGCCACCGCAGCCGGAACCACTTCCAGCAAACGAACATCCATCGGCTTCGGAATGATGTATTCCTTGCCAAACTCGAACTTGTCTACGCCATAGGCTTCGCAGATCTCCTGCGGCACCGGCTCCTTAGCCAGTTCACGGATGGCGTTGACAGCCGCTACCTTCATCTCCTCGTTGATGGCAGTGGCACGAACGTCCAGTGCGCCCCGGAAGATGAACGGGAAGCCCAGCACGTTGTTCACCTGGTTCGGATAGTCGGAGCGGCCGGTCGCCATGATCAGGTCATCACGGGTAGCCAGCGCCACTTCCGGGCTGATTTCCGGATCCGGGTTGGAGCACGCAAACACGATGGGGTTCGGAGCCATTTTCTCGAGCTGGTCTGCCGACAGCAGATCCGGGCCTGACAGACCCAGGAACACGTCCGCGCCATCAATGGCATCGTCGAGAGTACGCTTGTCGGTCTCGTTGGCGAACATCGCCTTGTACTGGTTCAGATCGTCACGACCAGAGTGGATCACACCCTTTCGATCGAGCATGAAGATGTTTTCAGAGCGAATACCGCAGCTGATCAACAGCTTCATGCAGGCAATGGCGGCCGCACCGGCACCCAGGCACACCACCTTGGCCTCCTCAATCTTCTTGCCCTGCAGCTCAAGGGCATTGATCATGCCGGCTGCAGTCACGATTGCCGTACCGTGCTGGTCATCGTGGAAGATAGGCACGTTACATTTCTCGATCAGCGCACGCTCGACTTCGAAGCATTCCGGTGCCTTGATGTCTTCGAGGTTGATACCGCCAAAGGTATCGGCGATACGCTCGACCGTCTCAATAAACGCCTGCGGGCTTTCGGAATTGACCTCGATGTCGAACACATCAATTCCGGCAAAGCGCTTGAACAGTACGCCCTTGCCTTCCATTACCGGCTTGCTTGCCAGCGGACCCAGGTTACCCAGACCAAGAATCGCGGAACCATCAGAGATTACAGCCACCAGGTTGCCCTTGGCGGTGTATTTGTATGCATTCTCCGGGTCCTTTGCGATCTCGCGGACCGGTTCGGCAACCCCGGGGCTATACGCCAGCGAAAGGTCGCGGGAGGTCTGGGTCGGCTTGGTGATTTCAACACTCAGCTTACCAGGCCGCGGCTTGGCGTGATATTCAAGGGCTGCTTCTTTCAGATCTTGAGACATTGCCACTGTTCCGTTTGTCACGTTTAAAGGTAATAATCCACCGGGTCTGCCCCAGCGGAGCGCGCCATTATGGCCCGCCCGTCCCGAAACGACAAGTGGCAACAGCGCATTTTGTGATCAGTCAATAGGGCTAATTGCGTATATCGCTGAACGCGACATGTGTTAAATCGGCCACAAAAAAAGCGCCCGTAGGCGCTTTTTTGCGTGCAGAGGTCGATATCAGGCTTTCTTGCCGCCGATACGGCCACCGAAACGCTTGTTGAAGCGATCGATACGACCACCGGTGTCCATAACCTTCTGCTTACCGGTGTAGAACGGGTGGCACTGTGAACATACGTCCAGCTGCAGATCCTGGGCCACGGTGGAGCGGGTCTTGATCACGTTACCGCAGGAACAGGTGGCGGTGATCTCTTCGTACTTCGGGTGAATACCTTCTTTCATGGCGAACCTCTTTCGGTCATGCCGCTACCCGGTCACGGGGAATGCATCCCTGGCGCCTGGCACCGCATGTTTGAATCAAAGTGAAAGGCGAGGCACAATCATGCCCAGCCGAAAACAGACCGCGAATCATACTTGCAATCCCTGTGACAGGCAAGCCTTACGGGCGCCCCACCCTTTCCATACAGTCGCGACCCGGCCACATTGCCGGGTCCGGCCCCTAAGTGAAAATCACAACGCCACCACAAATGGAGTCCCGAGTGCCCAGAACCGCACGAATCGCTCTGAACCGGCCATTACGGAGACTCTTTGACTACCTTGTGCCTGAAGGCATGCAGGTTACCCGCGGACAAAGGGTCCAGATACCTTTCGGGCGCCAACAGCTGACAGGATTGGTGGTGGAAACGGATGTCGAGCCACCCAGCGGGATCAGCCTGAAAACCATCAGTCATGCTCTTGAAGACTGGCCGGCACTGCCAGCGGAAACCTTCGAACTTCTGAGCTGGGCCAGCACCTACTATCAGCACCCGCTCGGAGAATGCCTGTTCACTGCGCTACCGCCCGCCCTTCGGCGGGGCCGTCCCGCCCGGGAAAAAGAGGACGATAGCTGGACAGCAACAAGCTCGGGTAGCGAATTACCGGCCAACGCCCATCGCCAGAAAGCCCTGCTCCAGTGGCTTTGCCAACAACCGGCGCCCGCCAGTGCCAGCAGCATTATCAAGGCCGGATTTACCCGCGCCCAGATCAATGGCCTGGCGGAAAAGCGGCTGATTGAGAGAACAGAGCAAGACGATAACCCGGTAACCGCCCCCCAAGCCCAAGGCCTTCGACCGTCCCTGACACCGGCGCAAGAGTGTGCCGCAAGCGAGCTTCCCACCGGCCCGAAAGGTTTCGATGCCACCCTGCTGTATGGGATCACCGGCAGTGGAAAAACTGAAATCTATCTGCACTATCTCAAGGAATGCCTGACCGACAAGGGCCAGGCACTGGTTCTGGTACCAGAAATCAACCTGACACCTCAAACCGTTGCCCGTTTCCGGCATTACTTTGGCGAACGTATCGTAGTCTGGCATTCGGCACTGAATGACAGCGACCGACTCAACACCTGGCTCAAAGTACGACGCGGCCAACCAGTCATCCTGATCGGCACCCGCTCTGCGGTCCTCCTGCCTTTCACCAGCCTCGAAACACTCATCGTCGATGAGGAACATGACAGCTCCTACAAGCAGGGTGAAGGTTTCCGTTATTCCGGCCGGGACCTGGCGGTTTACCGGGCCCACCTGAACCAATGTCCGATCATACTGGGCTCCGCCACCCCATCCCTGGAGTCCTACCACAATGCCCGCCAGGGCAAGTACCGACTGGTGCGACTGGAAGAGCGGGCGAAGAAAGCGGTACCGCCTACCCTGAGCCTGCTCGATATCCGCAGCCGTCCGCTGGAAGGGGGCCTTTCCCGCCCTGCGTTGAATGCCATCCGGGAAACACTCGGCAGGGGTGAACAGGCACTGGTGTTCGTTAACCGCCGCGGTTACGCCCCGGTCATGATGTGCTTTGACTGCGGCCACATGGTCGAATGTCCCCGCTGCGATACCCGGCTGACGTATCATCGCCGGGATCGCGCCATGCGCTGCCACCACTGCGACTACCAGGCGGCAGCGACCAGCCACTGCCCGAAGTGCCAGAGCGAGGCCTTCAAACCGGTTGGCCAGGGCACCGAACGAACCGAGGACACGCTATCCGAAGCTTTCCCGTCGGTACCGGTGGTGCGGGTCGACCGGGACAGCACCCAAAGAAAAGGCAGCATCCAGGCCATTCTCGACAAGGTCAACAGCGGCGCTCCCTGCGTATTGGTGGGAACCCAGATGCTCGCCAAGGGCCACGACTTCCCGAATGTGACTCTCGTAGTGGTTGTGAATGCTGACGGTGGGCTGTTCAGCGTGGATTTCCGCGCGCCCGAGCAACTTATCCAGACCCTGCTCCAGGTCAGCGGGCGAGCCGGCCGCGGCAACAAGGCGGGCAAAGTGCTGATCCAGACCTGCCACAGCGACCATCCATTGCTGAAATCCCTGTGCAGCGAGGATTACCTGAGCATCGCCGACCAGCTGATGTCAGAGCGGGAACAGGGCCAGTTCCCGCCGTTCCGGCACATGGCCATCTTCCGGGCCGAAGCTGACACCATGCAGAACAGCCTGGAACTGCTGGATGCCATCAAACCCTCGGCAACTGGCCCCGGCATCGAAACCTGGGGCCCTCTGCCCGCCCTGATTGCCCGGCGCGCCGATCGCCACCGCGCCCAGTTGGTGCTGCTCAGCAGTCATCGAGGCCGGCTCAATGCGGTTCTTTCCGGCATTTGCCAACACCTGGACCAGCAAAGGCTGCCCCCCAAGGTGAAATGGATGGTGGATGTCGATCCGCTGGAGATTGGGTAGGCCAACGTCACACATCACTGAAATTTAACGATCTTTTGCAAACCTGACGGCAAATGGAATTTGGCCAACGCACCCCTGTGCTAATATCCCGGCGTTCTATTAAAAGAATTTTAATTGCAAAAATCATATACGCGATATTCCGGCAGGGAATTCGCTGTATGGACAGCCTAAAACCAAATGGAACCTATGGAGATTGGTATGTCAGGGAAATTCCTTGCGCGTGCGTCAGCACTGTCTTTCGCTATCATGCTTACGGCTTGCGGAGGTGACGAAGCCTCCACCCCTATCGTCAATGTAAACACTGACACCCCGCAGACCTCGACAGATACAACCGACAACAGCACTGGCGATTCCGGGGCGCCCAGCGGTGAAACGACTCGATCCCTTGCCCTTGGATCAAGCTCAGGCAGCTCCTTCATTGAAGGGGAAATTTCTGCATCCACCACCTCATTGGGGTCAGGCGGTGACGCTTACCTTGAAGTCACGGTAGTTAATGCGTCCGATGGCAACAGCCCTGTGACCGGCGAAAGCATGGACGTGAGCTTTAGCTCCGGCTGCCTGGACACACAAAAAGCATCACTCTCTGCGAACCCCGTAACGATCAGCTCAGGCATAGCCAGAACCACATACACTGCCAAGGGGTGTACTCAGGACGTGGTTACCGCAACGGTCAACGGGGCTGCGGCTGAAGCCAGTGTTCTTCTGAATATTGCAGCGGCAGAAGCCGTCGACCTGATAGCGTCCGCGCCAACGCCGAACTCCATTGCGCCGAAGGGGCGGGCAACTGAGAGCAGAAAGAGCCTGTCCAAGGTGACGTTCACCCTTGAAGACGCGGATGAGAATGGCGTACCCGGAAGCCAGGTCACTTTCACACTATTCCCTTCCACAACCAATGTCTCTCTGATTGAAACCAGCGCAACCACAAACGATGCCGGGCAGGTCGTGGCGACTGTCGAGGCCGGAACAACCAACGAAATTGTCAGAGTGGTGGCGAGCACCACAAGCGCATCGGGAGCGGCGATCTCCACCACCTCGGCACCGATTGCAGTCAACTCTTATATCCCTACCGATGCCAATTTTTCCATGAGCTTCAGCAGGCATATCCTCAACGCCATGGGCATCGACGGTGTGGAAACCGAAGTCATGATCTCTGCAGCAGACCGCTATGGAGATGCCATTCGCGGCAACACCATCGTCAACTTCACGACTTCCAACGGTTCGATCACTCCGGACTGCGTGCTTGATGATACGGGAAAATGCACTGTCATCTGGTCCAGCCTGGCAACCAGGGAAGCAAGGCCGAAAATCTATGCCTACACACAAGGCGAGCGCCTGGTGTCCGGAACGGACTGTTATCTCCCGACGAGCAACTGCACCTACGAGCCCGCGACGATCGACGAATTGGGGGCGATCGTTCAGTCGAGTTCGGATGGAGTCGAAGCGCTTTTGACCAACCCCGCAGGTAACGAATACTGTGTTTCTACCTTCGTCTTCGTCGGCGGCGGAGTTTCAGTCGCCCCGCCAGCAGGAACAACCATCGAGTTCACCGCGACTGCAGGCTCCATCCTGAACGAGACCCAGGCATCCAAGACAATCAATGACGATCCAGACCTGGTGCCAGAGCCGCAGTACACGACCTGCGTGAATGCTGCGGCCGACGCGACTTATACTGAGCCACCCCGTCTTAATGTTGTCATCACTCCACCCGATGGCGACCCAGTGGAAGAGTTCATTTCATTGCTTTGAACCTGAACGCCCGGCCTCTGTGCCGGGCTTTTTGCTTACATCCAAACTTTCCGCGATAATACCCGCCTTCTATTTCCATCGGGCTCCCTGCCCTGACACCCATTCTCCTGAAAACCGAGTCATCTGACAGCATGAAAGAGACCGTTTCCGAGCTGCTCCAGTCTGCACTGGCGGCGCTGCAATCTGAAGGTACCCTGCCCGCGGATCAGACGTTTACCCCGCAAGTAGGTAACACCAAGGACAAGGCCCACGGCGATTACGCCTGCAACATTGCCCTGGTTGCATCCAAGGCTGCAGGCTGCCCGCCGCGCCAGCTGGCGGAGGCGCTGGTCGACCGTTTGCCGGAGAGCAACGCGGTGGCCAAGGTGGAGATTGCCGGGCCCGGTTTCATCAACTTCTTCATGAGCACGGCCAGCGCCTTCGAGATTGTCGAGACAATCCTGAACCAGGCAGACCAGTTTGGTCGCAACGACAGTGGTAAAGGAGAGAAGGTCCAGGTGGAGTTTGTCTCTGCCAACCCCACCGGCCCCCTGCACGTAGGACATGGTCGTGGTGCAGCCATCGGTGACAGCCTGTGCCGACTGCTGGAAGCCAATGGCTACAACGTTACCCGCGAGTTCTATTACAACGATGCCGGCGCCCAGATCAACAACTTGGCCCTGTCTGTCCAGGCCCGGGTGAAGGGTTTGACCCCCGAAGATGAGAGCTGGCCGGCAGATGGTTACCGTGGCGATTACATTACCGATGTGGCCAAGGCCTACCTGGCCGGCGACACCGTAATCGCCGACGATCGGGCTGTTGCCGCGAAGGGTGATCCCGGGGACCTGGACGCCATTCGCCAGTTCGCCGTCGCCTACCTGCGCCGCGAGCAGGATCTGGACCTGCAGGCCTTTGGCGTGAAGTTCGACGTCTACTTCCTGGAATCGTCGCTCTATGAAGACGGCAAAGTGGAAGCCACCGTCAAACGCCTCCAGGAAAACGGCTACACCTACGAGCAAGACGGCGCCATGTGGCTGAAAACCACCGAATTCGGCGACGATAAAGACCGGGTGATGCGCAAGAAAGACGGCGGCTATACCTACTTCCTGCCGGATGTGGCCTACCACCTCGACAAATGGCAGCGCGGCTTCACCACCGTTATCAACGAACAGGGTGCCGACCATCACTCCACCGTCACCCGCGTGCGCGCCGGCTTGCAGGCCCTGAAAGCCGATATTCCCCAAGGCTGGCCCGACTACGTACTGCACCAGATGGTGATGGTGACCCGCTCCGGCGAGGAAGTGAAAATCTCCAAACGGGCCGGCAGCTACGTCACCGTGCGCGATCTGATTGACGAGGTAGGCCGCGACGCCACCCGCTACTTCCTGGCCGCCCGCCGGGTGGACAGCCAGCTGACCTTCGACATCGACCTGGCCCGTTCACAAACCAACGAAAACCCGGTGTACTACATTCAGTACGCCCACGCCCGCATCTGCAGTGTGGTGCGCAAATTGGCCGAAGAAGGCACGACTCGCGGCTTCCACGATTGCAAAGGCGACTTGTCGATCCTGAAACTGGACGAGGAAAAGGAAATCGCCAACCAGCTGGCCAAGTACCCCGAGCTGGTTGCCAACGCCGCCGCGCAGCGGGAACCACACCACGTGGCCCATTACCTGCGCGAACTGGCCGGCCTGTTCCACACCTACTACAACGCCCACAAGGTATTGATTGAAGACACCGCCCTGCGCGATGCCCGCGTCAGCCTGTACCTGGCGGTGCGCCAGGTGATTGAAAACGGCCTGAACCTGCTGGGCGTGAGTGCACCGGAAGAGATGTAAGACAACACAATGGCCCGAGACTACGCCCGCAAAGACCGGCCCAGCCGGTCTTCCGCCACGCCAAAGAAGGCGCCTGCAAAGCCTGCACGCTCGAAACAGCGTGCCCGGCCCGCAGCACCTGCGCACCGGCAACAAGGAGGCCTGTCATTGAAATGGATTCTGTCTCTGGCGGCAGTGGGTGGCTTTATCGGGTTTATCGTGTACCTCAACTCCCTGCCCACCACCGGACAACCACCGAAAGCTGCGGCGCAAGACCCAAAACCAGTCCAGAAGGCACCGGAAACTGCCACCAGGGAAGAAAAAAAGCAGAACTTCCGCTTCTACGAAATGCTGCCTGAGTCCGAGGTGGTGCCTCCCAAGGTGGAGGAATACAGCCCCTCCCCGAACAAACAGAACTTCGATTACCTGGTCCAGTCCGGCTCCTTTCGCAGCCGTGAAGACGCCGAGCGCCAGCGGGCCCAGATTGCCTTCCAGGGACTACGGGCCAGCGTACAGCGCATCGACCTGGACAACGGCTCGGTCTGGTACCGGGTAAATGTCGGGCCGTTTACCTCGCGCAGCCAGATGAACTCAGCCATCGACAAGCTGGTTTCACTGAACATCCAGCCTTTGATTCGGAAGATTCCCAAAGAGAGCTGACGTCGTCTAGTGGTGGAAGCACCTTTCGGGGATGTTGTTCCGAAACACGCTGTGAATACATCCCTGTACGCTCCGCTGCGCCATGGATGGCGGAGCCCAAGCGTCACAGGGACGTGCCGCAAGGAGCGTGTTTTGGAGAACGATCTCCAAACCCGGTCTACTGCCAAAGCCAAACCTCTTGAATTCCCACCATAAGCCTCCATAACTGCTGAATACCAATTTCAAACAGGCAATTGGAGCCCCAATGACTACCATTCTCTCTGTCCGGCGAGACGACGAAGTCGCCATGGGCGGCGACGGCCAGGTTTCCCTCGGCAACACCGTGATGAAAGGCAACGCCCGCAAGGTACGCCGTCTGTATAACGGCAAGGTCGTGGCCGGCTTTGCCGGAGGCACCGCAGACGCCTTCACCCTGTTCGAGCGATTCGAGGCACAGCTGGAGAAACATCAGGGCAACCTGACCCGGGCCGCGGTCGAACTGGCGAAAGACTGGCGAACGGACCGGGCACTCAGGAGACTCGAAGCCCTGCTGGCCGTGGCAGACAAGACTGCCTCGCTGATCATTACCGGTAATGGCGATGTCATCGAGCCCGAGCAGGGCCTGATCGCTATCGGTTCAGGCGGCCCCTTCGCACAGGCTTCGGCCCGTGCCCTACTGGAAAACACCGAACTTTCCGCCCATGAGATTGTGGAAAAAGGCCTGGATATTGCGGCCGACATCTGTATTTACACCAACCACAATCGCACCGTTGAAGTGCTACCCACCAAAGATTGATCCGGAGCGACCATGTCAGCAATGACTCCCAGAGAGATTGTCCACGAACTCAATAAACACATCGTGGGCCAGCAAGAGGCCAAACGCGCAGTCGCCATCGCACTACGTAATCGCTGGCGCCGGATGCAGTTGGACAGCAGCCTGCGGGACGAGATTAGTCCGAAGAACATCCTGATGATCGGCCCGACCGGTGTCGGCAAAACGGAAATTGCCCGTCGGCTGGCCAAACTGGCCGATGCGCCCTTCCTCAAGGTCGAGGCCACCAAGTTCACCGAAGTGGGTTATGTCGGACGGGATGTCGAATCCATCATCCGCGATCTGGCAGACATGGCAGTGAAGTTGCTGCGCGAGAAGGAAATGAAGCGCCACGAAAGCCGCGCCCTCGATGCCGCTGAAGAGCGGATTCTGGACGCCCTGCTGCCGCCGCCCCGGGATTTCAATGAGGAAAGCCAGCGGGCCGGCAATGACTCATCCACCCGCCAGCTGTTCCGCAAGAAACTGCGCGAGGGTGAACTTGATGACAAGGAAATCGAAGTCGATCTTAGCAGCACCGGTGCCGGTGTGGAGATCATGGCGCCGCCGGGCATGGAGGAAATGACGAACCAGCTGCAGAGCATGTTCTCCAACCTGTCCTCGGACAAGCGCAAGACCCGGAAGATGAAGGTCGCCGATGCTCTGAAACAGGTCAAGGACGAGGAAGCCGCCAAGCTGGTCAACGAGGAGGAGATCAAGCAGAAAGCGATTCAGGCAGTCGAACAGAACGGCATCGTGTTTCTGGATGAGATCGACAAGGTGGCCAAGCGATCGGAAAACACCTCCTCCGACGTTTCCCGCGAGGGTGTGCAGCGGGACCTGTTGCCTTTGATCGAAGGCAGCACCGTGAGCACCAAGTACGGCTCGGTGCGCACCGATCACATCCTGTTCATCGCCTCCGGCGCCTTCCACCTGTCCAAGCCGTCGGACCTGATTCCGGAGCTTCAGGGTCGCCTGCCCATCCGGGTTGAGCTGCAGGCACTAACGCCCGATGACTTCAAGCGGATCCTGACCGAGCCGGATGCGTCACTGGTTCAGCAGTATGAAGCGCTGATGGCTACGGAAGGAGTACAACTGACCTTTAGCGAAGATGCTATCGCCCGGATTGCCGAGGTGGCCTGGAAGGTCAACGAAACCACCGAGAACATTGGCGCCCGCCGTCTGCATACGGTGCTGGAGCGACTGCTGGAGAGCCTTTCGTACGATGCCGGCGATCAGGTGACCGAGAGCTTTGAGGTCACGGCAGAGTATGTAGACGAGAAGCTTGGGGAATTGTCGGAAGATGAGGATCTGAGCCGGTATATTCTCTGAGGTGAAGGTGGGGTCAGAAGAAAGCTTTCTTCTGACCCCGACTTAAGACTCCAACACCGAGTCAGATCGAAACCGCGGGGTCAGATGAAAGCGTTCATCTGACCCCTTCTTTTCAGTCACTGGGCCTTGGAAAACAGGTGCGTGACGTTCTCCAGGCCCGCTGCCAGACGACCCTTCTCAGCCTGCTTCTTCCGACCTTTCGCCACATACAACGGCAACATTTCCCCATACAGACTGGTACTGATGGTCCTCTGTTCGTCCTCGAGGCGATCCCGACGCAGTTTGATACCGTACCGGGCCAGTCTTGGCTCCAGTTCATCTGCCCGATTGAGCAGGTCGCGGCGAGTCATCTGGTAGGCGTGCTCACACACCATCCGGCGACTCTGGAAGCTGAACACGTTCGAGAAGAACAGCTTGGCATCGTCCCGTGTCGGCTCAAACAGAAGAATCTCCCGGTCCGGATAATCCCGGGCATACTGGGCAATACCGGATTGCATGCGGGAATAAACCATGGTCCGGAAGGTCTGGGACAACAGATTGGGCATGCCGGAGCGGGTGAGTTCGCCCGGTTTCATGGAACCCGCGCGCACGGCGGCGCTGGCATCGATGGGGACCTGGGGATTCACGGCAAACACGAGGTCGGCACCGTCCTCGAAGGCAACCGAGGCGTGCAACCCCTTGCGCAAGGTCCCGTCAACATAGTAACGACCGTCGATTTCCACCGGCACATAAAGTCCGGGAGATGACGTACTGGCCTGGATGGCCCTGGAAATCGGTACATGGTCAAACCCCGGCGCCCCGAAGCAGACCGCTTCGGTACTTTCCACATCCGCAGCCACCACATAGAGGCTGCGCTTCAGTTCGCGGAAATCATTGGTACGTCCGAGCATGGTGAAGGCACGTTTGAGGTAGTCGTGCAGACCCTCGTTATCGAACAGACCGGCCGGAGCCGCCTGGGCGAGGATCGTCAGTGCCTCGAGCAAACTCTGATCGTAGGGGTTATTGACGAACCGGCTGACGGCCGTGGACATAAGACCCGGAACCGCCAGCAAACGGCTGCCTATCTCCCGGAAAGCGGGGCGATAGAATACCTCCGGATGAAACGGGTGCACCTCCGCCTCGTTCCGTACAAAAATCCGGCACAACTGTGCTGTGGTCATCTGGTTCGCCAGATTGGCGGCAACGAAGGAACCGGCATTGACGCCCACATAGACGTCGATGTTGTTGAAGTCCAGACCGTCGAGTGCCTCGTCCAGCGCCCTCAGCGCGCCGATCTCGTAGATACCGCCCAGCGGGCCGCCGCCGCCAAGGGCGAGGCCGATCCGGGGTTTCCGTTCGAGTTCTGTTGAGGCGCTCATAGTCAGTCAGTCTCCGGACTGTGTCGTTGTCGGTATCCTTTGGCAACAACATAACAGTCGAATTTAGAAAACACACCCTATAATGCCGGGAAGGAGCAGGTTGTCAGGAAACGGCCTGTTCAGACAGAGCCATGGAGGAGGTTCTTCCGGGACGCAGGTAACGGCCAAAGCCGGCGTTCCGCAATGCCAGATCCACGCAACTCTTGATCACATGGGGAGAATCGAGCAGCAGAATATCTTCCAGCAGCTGCATGGCCCACTCCCGGTTGATGCTGCGAATGACCGATTTCACCTTCGGCAGGCTGGCCGCGTTCATGGACAGGGAATCGTAGCCCATGGCCATCAGCAACAACGCCCCTCCGGGATCGCCGGCCAGTTCACCGCAAATCCCCACCGGTTTACCGACAGAGTGGGCATCATGGGCGATCCGAACCAGGGCCTGAAGCACCGCCGGATGATAGGAGTGATATAGCTGTGCAACCCGGGGGTTGTTCCGGTCCACAGCCAACAGATACTGGGTCAGGTCATTGGAGCCTACGGACAGGAAATCCACCCGGTCGGCCAGTTCACGGATCTGATAGACAGCCGCCGGAATCTCCACCATAACGCCGACTTTCGGCATATGGATGTCGTAACCCTCTTCCCTCACCTCGTGGTAGACACGGTAGATCAGGTGCAGCGATTCCTCGACTTCCGAGATATTGCTGATCATCGGCAGCATGATCTGCAGATTGTTGAGCCCCTCACTGGCCTTCAGCATAGCCCGGACCTGGACCAGGAAGATTTCCGGATGGTCCAGGGTTACGCGGATGCCGCGCCAGCCCAGGAACGGGTTTTCCTCGTTGATGGGGAAATAGGTCAGCGCCTTGTCCCCACCGATATCCAGGGTGCGCATGGTGACGGGGTTGGGGGCGAACGCTTCCAACTGTTCCCGGTAGTATTCTCTTTGCTCCTGTTCCGACGGGAAGCGGTCCTTGATCATGAACGGCACTTCCGTGCGGTACAGACCAATACCCTCGGCACCGTGGGAGAGAGAACGCACCACGTCGGTCATAAGCCCTGTATTGACCAGCAACGACACACGGTGGCCGTCGGTGGTTTCGCAGGGTTTGTCCCGGAGCGCCTCGAGGCCCCGGATGAGCTCATCCTCTTCGTCACAGATGGCCTGATAGAAGGCACGGAGGTCCTGAGACGGGGACGCGAAAATCTGCCCCTCAAAACCGTCAACAATCAGCTCCTTGCCGTCCAGCTGATTGACCGGAATATCCACGAGGCCCATGACTGTGGGCACGCCCATGGCCCGGGCCAGGATCGCCACGTGGGAGTTGCTGGAGCCCTTGACGGACACCAGGCCCACCAGCTGGCCCTTGGGCACCTCCCCGAGCATGGCGGGCGTCAGTTCCTCGCTGACCAGCACCGTCCTCTCCGGGTAGACCAGGTGCTTCTGCTCGCCTTCCTGAAGATGGGACAACAGCCGCCGGCCGAGATCGCGGATGTCCACGGCCCGCTCCTGCAGGTAGTGATCGTCCATCATCTCGAAGTGACGGACATACTGCTGGACCACCTGCTTCAGCGCCCCCTGAGCCCAGATGCCATCCGCTATCTTGTTGGCAACCTCACCGGGCAGTGCATCATCCCCCAGCATACGCAGGTAGACGTCAAACAACGCCTGCTCTTCCGGCCGAAGCTGGCTGGCCAGACGTTTCGCCACTCGCTCAATATCTTCCCTCACCGCCTTGACCGCAGCCTTGAACAGCTTCAGCTCACCCTCGACATCGTCGGTCGGCTTCTCGGGGACGACATCAAGGTCCGCCGCCGGATACACCACAACACCGTCGCCAATGGCAACACCGGGCGCACCCGGCACACCGTTGAAGCTGACGTCCCGGGCCTCCTCGCCAGTCAGGGAGAGGCCGCTGATCGCGCCTGTGGCCTCACTGTGGGCAATCACCCCGGCCAGCTGTGCAGAAACCGTCACCAGGAAGGCTTCTTCACCTTCGTCGAAGCAGCGGGAGCTCTCCCGCTGCTGAACCACGAGCACTCCAAGCACCCGGCGATGGTGGATGATCGGAACGCCGAGGAAGGATCGGAAACGTTCCTCACCGGTTTCGGGGAAATAGCGGTAACGGGGATGGGAAGGGGCGTCTTCCAGATTGATGGGCTCTTCCCGGGAGCCCACCAGGCCAACCAGGCCCTCCGAATAGCCCAGGCTCACCTGACCCACCGCCTTGCGGTAGAGACCCTCGGTGGCCATCAGGATATAACGATTGGTGGCGGGATCGAGCAGATAAACGGAGCAGACCTCGGTGTTCATGGCCTTTTGCACCCGCGATACAATGATATCCAGCGCCTCCTGCAGATCGCGGGCGCTGTTTACCTCTTGTACAAGACTTCGCAGTATGCTCAGCATGGCAGGGTCAGTCCATCATCTTGAGTGATCCTTCAGGCGCCGGTTCTGCTCGGCTTTCCGCCACTGTTCCATGTTGTAAAACAGTCGCGGAGCCAGCTCCCGCAGCGCACGCCTGTATACTTCTCGTTTGAATGAAACCACCTGGCCCAGCGGATACCAGTAGCTAACCCACTGCCACCCGTCGAATTCCGGTGAATCCGTGCCGTCCACACGCACTTGCGCGTCCGGCGATAACATCCTCAGCAGGAACCATTTCTGTTTTTGGCCCACACACACCGGGTGTGAGTTATGGCGCACCATCCTCCTTGGAAGACGGTACCTCAGCCAGCCCCGGGTACAGCTGATGATTTCCACATCGCTGGCTGTGAGGCCGATTTCCTCTCCAAGCTCCCGGTACAGCGCATCCTCCGGTGATTCGTCGTGCTTGATACCACCCTGGGGAAACTGCCAGGAGTCCTGACCTATTCGCCTTGCCCAGAGAACCTCGCCCCTGTGGTTGGCCAGAATGATTCCGACATTGGGTCTGAAACCGTCTGAATCGATCACGGCACAGTCCTCGCAAAAGTCGGCCGCCGGTTAAATTCTGACCGGCGAGAATTGTCCAAGTTGCTCTCATTCTTACAGAATCCCAAGGGTTCGGCAAACGGAGCCGATGCCGACAGGTCGTGGTAGACTGTGGGCCTTCCTGAAAGCCCTTGTAACAGCGGAGGACACCCTTTGACGCTCGCACTTTTTGATCTGGACAACACCCTGCTGGCTGGCGACAGCGACCATGCCTGGGGCGAATTTCTGGTCGAGGAAGGCCTGGTCGATGCCGAGGAATACCGCAAGGCCAACGACCGCTTCTACCAGGAATATCTGAACGGCGAGCTG
This sequence comes from Marinobacter sp. C7, assembly GCF_022343555.1. GTDB lineage: Bacteria > Pseudomonadota > Gammaproteobacteria > Pseudomonadales > Oleiphilaceae > Marinobacter. The sequence continues at coordinate 93,276 of NZ_JAKQZH010000004.1, forward strand.
GACATCTTCCATTACCTCCGCTTCGCCCTGCAGCCATTGGCCCGGCATGACATGGAGGAACTCCTGGCCTGGCGGGACGCCTTTCTGGAAAAGAAAGTGCGCCCGATGATGCAGGGCAAGGCCGCGGAACTGCTGGACCGGCATCGTCAGCAGGGCCACACACTGATGATCATCACGGCCACCAACCGTTTTGTGACCGAACCCATTGCGGATCTGCTGGGCGTGGAGCATCTGATCGCCACCGAACCAGAGCTGGTCAATGGCCGCTACACCGGGGAAGTCGCGGGAACACCAAGCTTCCAGGACGGCAAGGTCACCCGGCTGAACGACTGGCTGGAACACCACGGCCGGACCCTCGAAGGCGCCTGGTTCTATAGTGACTCCCATAATGATGTGCCACTTCTGAAGCAGGTAGCGAACCCGGTGGCGGTGGATCCGGATCCGAAACTGGAAGCGCTGGCGAAGGAAGCCGGGTGGCCGGTGATTTCGTTGCGGGGATGAGGGTAAAAGTGGGGTCAGAAGAAGGCTTTCTTCTGACCCCGAGTTTGAGCGGAGTTTTGGAGCCTGGATCCACAGCAGGGGTCGGATGAAAGCCTTCATCCGACCCCGGGTTCGACCGGAGGCGTGGAGCCGGCATCAAAAGCAGGGGTCAGATGAACGCTTTCATCTGACCCCAGATTCAAGACCTCACATGAAGCCAGTCAACGACCGCACAAAGCAGGATTTGATGTAATCCGTCTCCGGAATCCCTGGAATCACCGGGTGATCCGGGGCCTGATGACCCTGCTCCAGCAACTGCACGAACCGGTCAATCTTCCGGCCGCTACTGCGGATGATGTCGATCAGCTTTTCCTGGGACAGATGCATGGAGCAGGACGCCGAAACCAGCACCCCATCCCGCTCCAACAGCCGCAGTCCCAGTTGGTTCAGGCGGGCATAGGCCTGCTCACCGGCCTTCTGGTCCCGCCGCCGGGGAATCAGGGCCGGCGGATCCAACACCACGATGTCGTATTTCTCTTTCTCGTCCGCCAGTGCCTTGAGCGCGTCGAATGCATCGCTCTCGATGGTCTCGACATTGTCGAGCCCGTTGACCCTCGCATTATGATGCACGGCATCAATTGCCGTCGCAGAAGCATCGATACAGGTAACCTCGGTGGCGCCGGCACAGGCCGCCTGCAGCCCCCAGCCACCAACGTAACTGAACACATCCAGCACCCGCTTGCCCGGTGCGTAGGCCTGCAGACGCTGACGGTTCATACGGTGGTCATAGAACCACCCGGTTTTCTGACCACCAGCCAACGGCACCTCGAAGCGAACGCCATTTTCCTCAACCTGCAGAAGATCCGCCTCCGGCCCATGGGCCTGCTCGACATAGGCCTCGAGGCCTTCAACCTTCCGCATCTTGCCGTCGTTTTTCAGGATGATCGCTTTGGCATGTACCAGACGCTGGATGGCACGAACAATCGCCTCCTTCATCAGCTCCATGCCCGCCGTGGAAATCTGCACCACCACGGTGTCATCAAAACGGTCAACCACCAGCCCGGACAGCCCGTCACTGTCACCAAACACCCAGCGGTAGAAAGGCTTGTCGAACAACCGCTCCCGCACCGACAGCGCAAGCTCCATCCGCTCGGTCAGTCGCTGGGGCGTCATACCCTGGGACGGATTCCGGCTGATCAACCGGCCACAAATCAACGCATGGGGATTCACAAACACCGTGCCCAACGGTTTGTCATTGGATGCCCGCAGCTCGGCCTGGTCGCCCGGCTGAAATTCCGTTAGCGGCGTACGGCGGGTATCGACCTCATTGCTGTAAACCCACAAATGACCAGCACGAAGGCGGCGCTCGGCGCCTTTTCGGAGATACAAAATCGGGAAATTCATCAGATACACCAGCCAAACAAGGAATCAAAGGATGCGAGATTATAGCCAATTAGCCACTGCAACCAGACATGGGAGCAGTCGGGCAGGGCTTTCGAAAACTGTGCGGAGCCATGGATGGCGGAGCTCAAGCGTCACATGGGTGAGGCCAAGTGTTGATGAAGCGAAGCTTCATACGCCAGCCGAACGACTGCAATCTGCGATTGCAGGCTGGACCCCGCAGGGGTGCCGCAAGGAGCGTGTTTTCGGAAGCCCTGCCCGACTGCTCTTGCACGGAGTATGGCGCCAAGCGTCCCAGAGCTGGGCTTGAGCGTGTTTCGGCAGGCCCACCCTGAAACGCGCATGCTCCTGAGTCGGTTACTCCTCGGCAGCCACATGCTCTGCGTAAGCGGTGGCATCCATCAGCCCGTCCAGCTCGCCGGCATCCTCCAGCTTCACCTTGAACATCCAGCCGTCACCATACGGATCCTCGTTGACCAGCTCCGGCTCATCTTCAAGGTTCTCATTGACCGCAATCACCTCACCGGTCACCGGACTGAAGACATCCGAGGCCGACTTCACCGATTCGGCCACACCGGCCTCTTCACCACCATTGACCGTCACGCCGACGTCCGGCACACCGATGTATACCACATCGCCGAGTTGTTCCTGGGCAAAATCGGTAATACCTACGGTAGCGGTGCCGTCATCCGCCACCCGCACCCACTGGTGGGTCTCAATGTATTTCAGGTCTGCGGGGATCTCACTCATGGTTGTGCTTCCTGTTGAATTTTTCGCGCAGTTTACCGCAAGAGCCTAGCCCCAGCGAACCTCCCGGGCCAGGTTCATGAACGAATTCAGGTAATCAACCTCACAGTCCCGTTCACGAAGGCCCAGAAAGATCTGCTTCGGCAGCCCTTCCTTCCCCAGACGAACCGGAGTCACTGGCAGTTTGTCACTGTACTCGGCAACCAGCCATTTCGGCAGTGCCGACACGCCCCGCCCGGCGGCGACCATCTGCAGCATGATGTCCGTGGTCTCGATGGTCTTGTGCCTGGCCGGACTGGCATGAGCCGGCAGGAAAAACCGGGTATAGATATCCAGGCGCTCCACCTCAACCGGATAGGTGATCAGGGTTTCCCGCTCAAGATCCCCGGGGCAAACCCAATCCCGGCTGGCCAGGTGATGGTCCCGGCCGACCACCAGCACCTGCTCGTAATCGAATACCGGCTCGAACACCAGGCCGGGGCGGTGCAGCGGATCCGGTGTCACCAGCATATCGATGTCGTGGCCAAACAGGGCTCCAATCCCGCCAAACTGGAACTTCTGCTTTACATCAACATCAACATCGGGCCAGCGCTCCAGATAGGGGCCTACCACCTTCAACAACCACTGGTAACAGGGGTGGCACTCCATTCCGATCCGGAGCGTCCCGCGCTGGCCCCTGGCGAACTGGCCGACAACCTCTTCCGCGTGCTCGAGTTGGGGTAACAGCCGATTGGCCAGTGACAGCAAATACACTCCCGCCTGAGTCAGGCGTAACTGACGACCGTCCCGCAGCCAAAGAGGCGTGCCCAGATAACGCTCCAGCTTGCGAATGGAGTGACTCAGTGCCGACTGCGTGAGATGCAGGGATTCTGCCGCCGCCGTCAGGGAACCGTCGCGATCGACGGCACGCAGAATCTCAAGATGATTTCGGTCAATCATGGGCCGCCCCTATTCGTGAATTAAATTCATTGAATAGTGAAATAATACCATTTTTATTCATGCAGTCGCCCACCTACCCTGACCGACTCTTACTCGAAGCACCAATCAGACAGACGTCAGGAGAACACGATGGTTACCACTCACTCACTGGGCTACCCGCGCATCGGCGCCCAACGGGAACTGAAATTCGCGCTGGAGGCCCACTGGCAAGGCCGACTGACCGCAGAGGAACTGGAGATTACCGCCCGCGACCTGCGACGGCGCCATTGGCAGGACCAGCAAGAGCTTGATCTTGTCCCGGCAGGCGATTTTTCCCTGTACGACCAGGTGCTGGACATGAGCGAAACCCTCGGAAACCTGCCTGAACGAACAGGCCAGCCAGGCGGGCACAGACTCGACCGGTATTTTCGGGCGGCCCGGGGTCGCGGGGCCAATGACGATCCCTGCTGCGGAACCCAGGCCGGCGAAATGACCAAGTGGTTCGACACCAACTACCACTACATTGTCCCGGAGTTTTACCGGGATACGGAATTCCGGCTCGACAGCAGCCGGATACTGGCTCAACTCAATGAGGCGCATAAACTGGGACACCGTGCCAAGCCGGTGATTCTCGGCCCGGTCACCTATCTCCGGCTCGGCAAGTCCAAGGACGGCAGCGATTCCCTGGCACTGCTCGAGCGACTCCTGCCCGTGTATGGCGACTTGCTCGATCAACTCGCCGAGGCTGGCGCGGACTGGGTCCAGGTGGATGAACCCGCCCTGGTCACCGAACTGGACGATCGCTGGTGCCACGCGTTCGCCTTTGCCTACCATCAACTCAAGGCGGCCCGCCCCAAGCTGTTGCTGACCACCTATTTCGGACAGCTTCGGGAAAACCTCCAGCTCGCCTGCGAACTGCCGGTGGCCGGTCTGCACCTGGACGCGGTTTCCGCCCATCCGGAAGCCGACCGGCTGGCAGACTGGCTGGCGCCCCACAAGGTGCTGTCGCTCGGTGTCATCAACGGCCGGAACATCTGGAAAACCGACCTCAGCGCCACGCTGGACTGGCTGGAACCCCTGCACGCGCGACTCGGCAACCGGCTCTGGCTGGCTCCCTCGTGTTCACTGCTGCACGTTCCGGTCGACCTGGAGCGTGAAGACGCACTTGACCCGGAAATCCAGCAATGGCTTTCGTTCGCGCGGCAGAAGCTCCGGGAATTGACCACACTGGCCAAAGCCCTGAACGAGGGTCGGAACAGCGTTTACGAAGAGCTGAGGGACAACCGCATTGCGGTTGACTCTCGCAGGCAGTCACCAAGAACCCGCAATCCGGCAGTCCGGGAGGCCATATCTCGAGTTACCCCCCAGCTGGGTCGGAGAAACAGTGCTTTCGAGGCACGTCGGCAGTGCCAAAGCAAAGCCCTGAAGCTGCCCCTGTTCCCGACCACCACCATCGGCTCTTTTCCACAAACCGGAGACATCCGACAGGTACGACAACAGTACCGGACCGGAAAACTGGGCACGGGAGACTACCTGGCCCGCATCAGGCAGGAAATTGCCGACTGTATTCGTGAACAGGAAGGACTGGGCCTGGATGTCCTGGTCCATGGTGAAGCCGAGCGGAACGACATGGTGGAATATTTCGGGGAACAGCTCGACGGCTATGCCTTCAGCCGATTCGGCTGGGTACAGTCCTACGGTTCGAGGTGCGTGAAACCGCCGATCCTGTTTGGCGACATCACCCGTCCCAGGGCAATGACCGTGGACTGGATCCGCTACGCCCAGTCGCTGACGGACAAGCCCGTGAAGGGCATGCTGACCGGGCCGGTTACCATGCTCAACTGGTCCTTTGTCCGGGACGACCAGCCCCGGGCGGAAACCTGCTGGCAACTGGCTCTGGCCATCCGTGAGGAGGTGCAGGATCTGGAGCGTGCCGGCATCCGGATCATCCAGATTGACGAAGCTGCCCTGCGGGAAGGCCTGCCCCTGCGCAGGTCAGACTGGCAGGACTACCTGGACTGGGCCATAGACGCCTTCCGCCTGGCTGCGAACGGCGTCAATGATGAAACCCAGATCCACACCCATATGTGCTATTCGGAGTTCAAAGACATTATCGAATCCATTGCGCGGATGGACGCCGATGTCATCACCATCGAGACATCCCGTTCCGACATGGAGCTTCTCGATGCCTTCCGGAACTTTGAGTATCCCAACGAGATCGGTCCCGGTGTGTATGACATTCACTCACCCAACGTACCGGATCAGGCCGGGATCATTGCGCTGATGGAAAAGGCGGCAGAAAGGATTCCGGCTGAACGGTTGTGGGTCAATCCTGACTGCGGCCTGAAAACCCGACAATGGGAAGAGGTACGACCGGCTCTGGAGGCCATGGTCTCAGCAGCCCGGGAACTCAGGAGCAGCCTGCAGTTGCCGGCAGAGCGTGGCGAACGGGCAACTCAGTAGCCGGCGCTTTTCTGATCAAGCTCGAATTCGAAGGCCACTGCACGGTGGACCTCGGTCCTGAAATGCCCATCAGATTCGAGCTCCAACCAGCGGTAACCCGGTGCCAGTGGCTCCACGGAAAAATCCCTGGCACCGGAGGTGAACTGGATGCAGGTGGAGGGTGTGGCGAGCAGCTGCACCCCGTTGCGGATTTCCTCATGCTCCTGGTGGACATGGCCCCACAGGACGATCCGAACCTGGGGATGACGCTCCAAAACCGCCCAGAGAGCCTCCCGGTTGCGCAGCCCGATCTTCTCCATCCAGTCAGCACCGATATCCACCGGGTGATGATGCAGGGCCACCAGGGTCGGAGTGTCGGGATATTCAGTGAGAGCCCCCTCAAGAAATTCCAGCTCACTGTCCGCCAGCTCGCCGTAAACCTTGCCATGCACAGAGGAATCCAGCAGAACAAAATGCCAGCCGCCCTGAAGCACCTGTCGGCGGTCGGCCTGGTACTCCCTGGCAATGCGGCTGAGCGTGCCTGAGTCGTCGTGATTGCCGGCCAGCCAGGCTGACCCACAGTGAAAGGAGGAAAGGCTGTCGCCAAAGACGCGGTAGGCCCGTTCGGATGCGTCCTGAGCCAGATCACCGGTGGCCAGGATCAGGTCCGGTTGCCCATGCGTCCGCAACACCTCTTGGACCACGGCCGAGAGACTGTCCCGCGTGTTCACGCCCAGCAAGGCGCCGTCTTCGCGGGCCATCAGATGGGGGTCTGTTATCTGGAGTACCCGCAAGGGACGGGCCTCTTCCGGTCTGGTCATGGCGAACCTGTTTAGCCTGATGCAACCACTTGAAACAGGGACAAGTGTACGACGAACGCTTCAAAAAAGGGCACCGGCATTTGCAACCGGAGTCACATTCCCGCCAGTCGTCGTCAACATATTGCTATTTTTGACAACTATGACACATCCGCACCAGAGCGTCAGTCCACGCCCTCACCGGCCGGCCAGGCGGCGTGCTCCATAGGCAGATGGCCGAAACGCAAGCAGTAATCCAGCCAGTCAGCAAGGAAGCCATTCACCTGGACCTTCTCGTCCGGGTGATGCATAAAACGGTTGGGATAGTCGTTGACCGCGGCAATCTGCCGGTCCCGGTAACAGCTGATCACCTCGGCCATGGCGGCGTCATGATAGACCCGCACGGTCATCTGGGGATTGTTCAGCCAACGACCTGAATTATGGACCTGTTCCAGCAGCAGGGTTTCGGTAAACCTGGCGGTCTGCAAGACCTTGATCCGGACCCGGCCCAGGTACTGGTTCTCCCGGTGCAACTCAAACTCGCAAACAGGTTTGCCATCAGCCTCCAGCCGACGCAATTTGTGCAGGCGCTGGTAGTTGCCGTCGCACAGGGCACCCAGCTGCCGGAGATCCGGCACGTAGCGCTTGGGTTTCATGGTCCACTCGGTCATCACTGCTTTCCTTCACGGAGCCTTGAACGGTTCAGTTCAAGCCATTGCAGCGCGATGATAGCGGCGGCGTTGTTGATACTGCCATCGTGGATCATGGCTATGGCCTCCTCCGCAGGAAACACGTGGGCCTGAATATCTTCGTGTTCGTGCTCCATGCCATACAGGCCGCCAGCATCCCGGGTGCTGATGTGTCCACAGTACAGGTGAATCATTTCGGTGCTGCCGCCCGGGGACACCAGATAGTCACAGATCTTGTCGAGCCGGCTGAAGGTCAGCCCGGCCTCTTCCTGACCTTCGCGTTGGGCAACATCTTCCGGGGACTCCCCCTCTTCGTTCATGCCGGCGACAAGCTCCAGCAACCACGGTGACTGGCTACGCCCGAGGGCGCCCAGGCGAAACTGTTCGAGCAGGACAACTTCGTCCCGTTCGCAGTCGTAGGGCAGCACGCATGTGGCGTCACCACGGATGAAGAGTTCCCGGGTAAAGACCGGCATGTCACGGCCGTCAAAACGCGGGTGGGTCAACCACAGTTTGTCCATGCGGAAGAAGCCCTGGAAGACGGTTTCGCGTTTTTCGATTCTGACGTCGCTGTCTTTGAACTGGAACGGTTCGGTCATCGTTCACCCCGGTTGGTAATCGACTTTGAACGATAGCCTCTGGGTTTACTTCAGTGCAAGTCTATTGCTTCGACTCGGGTCCTCTTGTTCCGCCCCAAGCCTTCAAGTTCCGGGGGAAGGCAGCCATTGCGGCAGGTTCTCCAAAACACGCTCCTGGCGGCACGTCCCTGTGGCGCTTGAGCTCCGCCATGGATGGCGGAGCCCGAGACGCACAGGGACGTCTCCAGTCGTTTTCTGAACGGGACCTCGTCCCCGGTTCACACTCCGGAACTACCAGTTTGGGAGATAAAAATCACTACTGTTAGACCTTGTCATAGATTTTCCCACCAGACTCCACGAACTCCCGGGACTTCTCCTGCATCCCGGCATCGATTGCCGAAACCTCGTCCAGCCCGTTTTCTGCCGCGTAATCCCGGACCTCCTGGGAGATTTTCATGGAGCAGAACTTGGGACCACACATGGAACAGAAGTGCGCTACCTTGGCTGAGTCCTTGGGCAGGGTTTCGTCGTGGTAGGCCCGGGCGGTGTCCGGATCGAGGCCGAGGTTGAACTGGTCTTCCCAGCGGAACTCGAAACGGGCCTTGGAGAGGGCGTTATCGCGAATCTGGGCGCCCGGGTGCCCCTTGGCCAGGTCAGCAGCGTGGGCGGCGATCTTGTACGTGATGATGCCGGTCTTCACATCGTCCTTGTTGGGCAGCCCCAGATGCTCCTTGGGGGTCACATAGCAGAGCATGGCACAACCGTACCAGCCGATCATCGCCGCGCCGATGCCGGAGGTGATGTGGTCATAGCCCGGGGCGATATCGGTGATCAGCGGGCCGAGGGTGTAGAACGGTGCTTCGTCGCAGCACTCCAGCTGCTTGTCCATGTTTTCCTTCACCAGATGCATGGGCACATGGCCGGGGCCTTCGATCATGCACTGGACATCGTGCTTCCAGGCGATCTTGGTGAGTTCGCCCAGGGTTTCAAGCTCGCCGAACTGGGCGGCATCGTTGGCATCGGCGATGGAACCGGGGCGCAGACCGTCGCCGAGGCTGAAGGAGACGTCATAGGCCTTCATGATTTCGCAGATATCTTCGAAGTGCTCGTACAGGAAACTTTCCTTGTGGTGGGCCAGGCACCACTTGGCCATGATGGAACCACCACGGGAGACGATGCCCGTAACCCGGTTGGCAGTGAGCGGGACGTGATGCAGGCGCACGCCAGCGTGGATGGTGAAGTAGTCCACGCCCTGCTCGGCCTGCTCGATCAGAGTGTCCCGGAAGATTTCCCAGGTCAGGTCTTCGGCCACGCCACCGACTTTTTCCAGAGCCTGGTAAATCGGCACGGTGCCGATGGGGACCGGGGAGTTGCGGATGATCCATTCCCGGGTTTCGTGGATGTTTTTGCCGGTGGACAGGTCCATGATGGTGTCGGCGCCCCAGCGGATGCCCCAGGTGAGCTTTTCCACCTCCTCTTCGATGGACGAGGTCACGGCCGAGTTGCCGATATTGCCGTTGATCTTCACCAGGAAGTTGCGACCGATGATCATCGGCTCGATTTCCGGGTGGTTGATGTTGGCAGGGATGATGGCGCGACCGCGGGCGACTTCGTTGCGGACGAATTCCGGGGTGATTTCCGCCGGCAGGTTGGCGCCAAAGGACTGGCCCGGGTGTTGCTGGTCCAGCAGGCCCTGGTCACGAGCTTCCTGGAGCTTCATGTTCTCCCGGATTGCGATGTATTCCATTTCCGGAGTGATGATGCCCTGGCGGGCATAGTGCATCTGGGAAACGTTCCGGCCCGGCTTGGCCCGCAGGGGTTTGCGCTCATCCATGAAACGGAGCGGGTCCAGCTGCGGGTCTTTCATGCGCCGGCGGGTAAATTCGGAGGTGTAGTCGTCCAACTGCTCGACGTCGCCCCGTTCGGCGATCCAGCCGGCGCGGATCGGCTCGAGGCCCTTGCGCAGGTCAATGTTGGCGTCCGGGTCGGTGTAGGGACCGGAGGTGTCGTAAACGACCACCGGAGGGTTTTTTTCACCGCCCATTTCGGTCGGTGTGTCCTGCACAGTAATTTCCCGCATAGGCACCCGAAGATCGGATCGACTACCCTTCACGTAGATTTTTCGTGAGCTTGGTAACGGTTTGATCGCAGCGGAATCAACTCTGGCGGAGTCGCTGAGGTAGGATGGCAGGTCGGTCATCATTCGCTCCCGGTAGATGGACTGGGTTTCGGGTCGCGTATGACGGAGCCTGCATGGGCAGTCGTGGCCACGTGGACAGGACTGCTTTCGGGTCATCTGGTCTTAATCCCTACGCCGGTATTATCCGGATCAGGTCGCGGGTTCTGCGTTGCAATCTCAGCCGGCCACCCGATAGTCGAGCAAGCCAGCACCCCGTCAAGACGCGATTGAAATTCGGTTCAGCACACAAAATGTGTGACGTTTGCAAGTGTAGAGGCCAAGGGATTTATTGTCCATAATGGCCGACCATAAGCCCGCCGGATGCACAAACTGGGGTTTGACAGCGCTGTGCGACCGGTTACCGGGCGTCCCGGACTGACGCCCACGTGCACAGGTATTCAGGAGAACGAATGAAAAAACGACTGCTTTCCGGACTGATTGGCGTTATGGCAGCCCAACCGGGATTCGCCATCGACCTGATCGACACTTATGAAAAAGCCCTCTCCTACGATTCCGGTATCGCTGCTGCCCAAGCGAGTTTCGAGGCCCAACAGGCCGCAAGCGATGTCAGCAAGAGTGCACTTCTGCCACAGGCGGGCGCGTTCGGCGAGGCCAACCATACCGACCTGGATGGCGAGATCCAGGACGAGAGCTACAAGGCCACCAGCTACGGCGTCCAGCTGACGCAGCCCCTTTTCCGCGCCGACTCCTGGTTCCGGTACGACGCCAGCCAGTTCCAGACCGAATCCGCGCGAGCACAGTACAATCTGGCACAGCAACAGCTGATCCTGGATGTGGCGACAGCCTACTTCAACGTGCTCCGGGCACAGGATACCGTGACAACGGCACTGGCCACCGAGGCTGCGATCCAGCGCCAGTACGAGCAGGCGCAGGAGCGGTTTGACGTTGGCCTGATTGCGATCACCGAAGTGTATGAGGCTCGCGCCAGCTACGATGACGCCAAAAGCCAGCGAATTGCTGCGGAGAATCAGCTCAATGTCGCCAAGGAACAATTGGCACGGTTGACCGGGGAGTACCCGGAGGATCTGGAGAACCTGCGCCGGAACTTCCCGCTCGGTCGTCCCGAGCCGATGGACCCCTCGGCCTGGGAAACCACGGCGTTGGAGCAGAACTGGTCAATCCAGTCGGCGCTGTACGATCTGAATGCCAGCGAGGCCAATCTGAAAGTGGCCAAGTCAGGGCACTATCCGACCCTGGACCTGACGGCCTCCTACGGCGATAACGAAATTGACGGTGGCAGCCCCAACCAGTTCGAAGGAACACAGGGGGTGATCGGCCTGGAGCTGAACATACCGCTGTATACCGGTGGCGGCACCCAGGCGGGCGTGCGCCAGCAGCGTTCGCTGGTTACCGTAGCCGAGGAACAGCTCAACACCGTTCGCCGGGACGTCCGGGTCAGCACCCGCAGCCTGTTCCTGACCGTGAACAACAATGTTGAAACTGCCTCGGCCCTGTCCCAGACCATCATTTCCCGCCGCAGCGCACTGGACGCCACGCGGGCCGGCTATGAAGTCGGTACGCGGAATATCGTGGAGGTGCTGGATGCGGAACGTGCTTACTACGTGGCGCTGCGTGACTACGCCAATGCGCGGTATGACTACGTAATCAATACGCTGCAACTGAAGCAGGCCGCCGGCACCCTCAGCCCACAGGATCTGGCAGACCTGAACAACTGGCTGAGCGAGACAGCTCCGGGCATCGAAGCCCTGGCCAACGAGGAACAGACCCTGGACGATCCTACCCGGTAAGGGGTTCGTCCGGTGATGGTGGGCAGCCACGCTGCCCGCCGCGTTCCTCAGACCCTCTCAATAATTCCCTCGACCACTTTTTCCAACGCCCCCCGATTCTTGTTCACTACTGACAATGCGCGCCGGCCGATGGCCTCTCGCTCGGCGGAGTGACTGAACAGGGAAATCAGGAAGCTTGCCAACTCCTCGGCATTGGCCACGATTCGGACGCCCGTGTCGTCCAGCAAGCGTTGATAGATGGTTTCGAAATTGAACACGTGGGGGCCGGAAAAGACTGGAATTCCCCATGCGGCAGGTTCCAGAGGATTGTGGCCGCCCCGCTCAATCAGGGAGCCGCCCACAAACGCAATGTCGCTGACGCCATACAGCATCATCAGCTCGCCCATGGTATCCCCCAGATAAACCTGAGCGCTTGCCGGATCCTCACCCCGGGATCGCCTGGCGACCGTCAGTCCGCGGGAAACCGCCTTGTTGGCCACCGAATCAAACCTTTCGGGATGCCTCGGCACCAGAATCAGAAGCGCATCCGGATGAGCAACCAGCAACTCCTGGTGAGCGGTCAGCAACTGGACATCCTCTCCACCGTGGGTACTGCCTGCGATCCAGATCGGCCGCCCTGCCAGGCGGCCCCGAAGATCCCTGGCTGCCTGCCGGACATCCGGGGGAATATCCACGTCAAACTTGACGCTGCCGGTCACCTCCACCTTATCCGGCACGACGCCGATACGCCGGAAACGCTCGGCGTCTTTTTCGGCCTGTGCAGCCACCCAGCTGATGCTTTGCATAATCGGCAGCGCCAGGCTCCGAATCCGTTCATAGCCACGTGCCGAACGTTCTGACAACCGGGCATTGATCAGGAAAACCGGAACGCCCCGTGCCCGGGTCTGACGGATCATGTTGGGCCAGATCTCGGTTTCCATGATTACCAGAATCCGGGGCCGGGAACGGTTGAGAAACCGACGGATAGAACCGGGGGTGTCGTAGGGGGCGTAGGCATAACGAACCCGGTCGCCGAACATCTTGCGAGCCTGGGCAAGGCCGGTGTCGGTCATGGCTGTCATCAGGATAGTGATGTCCGGGTCCCGCACCAGCAGGCGCCGAACCATCGGAGCCGCGGCTATGGTCTCACCCACGGAGACCGCATGGACCCAGACCACGGTCCCGGGAATTCTGGGAACCAGTCCGATACGATGACCAAGATCCTGACGCAGGGCTGGCGCTTTCCTCCCCTGCCACCAGAGTCGCAGCAGGACAAACGGCAGGATCAGACGAATGAGCTGGGAATAGAGAAATTGAAACACGCAGGACTCCCGGCAAAACAGTGCGTTATCATAGCGCAAAAATCGTCAAGGGGCCGCATACTGCCCCCGGATACACCCATTGTCGATGCAAGGTTCCCTGTTTTGAAGAAGAAGTACCGCAAACTGCCACGCAACACGGACTACTCCGCCTACCGGCATCCACGCTGGTGGCCCACCTGGTTGGCTATCGGCTTGATGTGGCTGGTCGCCCAGCTACCGATCCGGTTTCAGTGGTGGCTGGGAAAACTGGCCGGGTTGGCAGCGTGGAAGCTCGCCCGAAGCCGTCGTCACATAACCGAGGTGAATATCCGGCTCTGTTTTCCCGAACTGACGGCACAACAGCAGGCAGCTTTGGTACGCAAAGCGTTCATCGCCAATGGCATTGGTCTGCTGGAACTGGGCATTGCCTGGTTCCGGGATCCGGCAAAACTTACCGGCATTACCCGCATCCATGGCATTGAACATTTCGAAGAAGCGCTGGAAGCCGGCCATGGAGTATTGCTGCTGGGTGGCCATTACAGCACTCTGGACCTCGGTGGCAGCCTCGTGACCGAGTACATCGAGGCCGATGTCATGCAGCGGGATCACAACAATCCGCTGATGAATGCGGTCATGACCCGCGCCCGTGGCCGGCGTTACGGGACCGTTCTGGGCGCCAAGGATCTTCGCGGCCTGTTCCGTAGCCTGAAGAAAAACCGGGCGGTGTGGTACGCGACCGACCAGGACTACGGTCGCAAGGATATCGTTTTTGCCCCGTTCTTCGGCATTCCCGCCGGGACAATCACGGCCACCTCACGGATTGCCGAGCGCAGCCAATGCAGGATCGTGCCATTCAGTCACTTCCGACGTGAAGACAAGCCCGGTTATGACATCTATTTCCACCCGGCACTGGAGGACTTCCCCGGCGCGGATGATCTCGAGGATGCCACCCGGATCAACCGGATCATCGAACAGGAAATCCGCAAGGCGCCGGACCAGTACCTCTGGATGCACCGGCGCTTCAAGACCCGCCCGGACCCGGCTGATCCGGGCTTCTATGGCCGGAAACGGAACTAGGTGCGGCCTTTGAGCATCGATTCTGAAAAAGCCACCCCGGTCATCTGGCTGGTAACCGATGGCAAGCCAGGCCACAGAAACCAGCTGAAAGGCCTGGGCAACCGATTGCGCGCGCACACCGGCGCAGGCTTGTATTGGCTGGAAGCAACCGGTTTCCGGGTACCGCTTTGGCGTGCCTTGTTCGGAATGGCACCGGCCCTGCCCTCCGACCTGCCGGAACCGGACCTGATCGTAGCTGCCGGCACCGGCACCCACCCACTATTACTCTCACTCAGACGCCTGGGCAACGCCAGAACCCTGGTCATCATGAAACCCGGTTTCCCGCTCTCCTGGGTGGACGGCGCAATTGTTCCGGCACACGATGACATCAAACCGTCTTCCAGAGTTCTGGTCACAGAGGGCGTGATGAATACCATCACTCCATTGGCCAGACTGACCGCCAACCGAGAGGCCCTGATCCTTGTTGGCGGACCTTCACCGCATTTTGACTGGGACGACGACGCCATTCTGGCCCAGATAGGTGACCTGATCGCCCGCTACGCGGATTGGCGATGGACCATCAGCGATTCCCGGCGCACACCGGAGGCGACCCGACAGCGACTGCAGCAGCTGGCGGCGCCCAGGGTCACAGTCCTGAGCTCTGAATCCACCCACGAAAACTGGCTCCGCCATCAGTTGTCCGCGTCACGGGCGGTATGGACAACCCCGGACAGCATGTCCATGGTGTGCGAGGCGGCCACCTCCGGTGTTCCCACCGGCCTTCTGGACCTGCCTGCACGACCAGACAGTCGGGTTGCCAAAGGCGTCAACCGACTTGCCCGGTCAGGGCTTGTCGCCCACTGGAGCGACCACCGCAGCGTCATGGCGAGACACACGGTTTCGGCTCGTCAACTCTGGGAGGCCGACAGGGCGGCCAGATGGGTTCTGGAACGGTTCCTGACCGGCAAACCAACATCGGACAAAGGAAAGTCAGCGTGAGAATTCTCCAGGCACTGCCAGCACTATACAGCGGTGGCGTTGAACGAGGCACTGTCGATCTGGCGGCCGAGTTGGTTCGGCGTGGGCACGAGTCCTACGTTGTTTCCAATGGTGGCCCGATGGCGGAACAGGTGCGCGGGCAGGGTTCCATCCATATACACATGCCGATCCACCGGAAATCGCTGGCTTCGCTCGGGCAGATTCTGCCCATGCGCAAGCTGATTCAGGATCTGAAACCGGACATCATTCACGTTCGCTCCCGCATGCCCGCCTGGATTATCCACCTGGCCCTGAAAAGCCTGCCCGAGGAGGAGCGCCCGGCCGTGATCTCCACCTTTCACGGCATGTACTCAGTGAACCCTTACAGCGCCATCATGACCAGGGCGGATCATGTCATCGCGGTTTCCCACTGTGTGCAGGATTACGTGATAAAAAACTTCCACGTACCTGCAGACAAGCTGACGGTGATCCAGCGGGGAGTGAATGTGGGTGCATTTCATAACCGCGCTCTGAGCCAACAGTGGCTGGATCACTTTTTATCGCGTTACCCCCAGCTGGCCGGCAAGAAAATAGTCATGATGCCCGGCCGTATTTCCCGCTGGAAGGGCCAGCTGGACTTCCTCGCCATGATGAACCAGCTGGTCCGCCAGCGCTCGGACTGTCATGGCATCATCGTCGGGGGCGCCGAACCGGGTAAGGAGCGTTTTCTGGAGGAACTGGAACGGGAGCGCAGTCGCCTGAGCCTCACCGACAAGGTGACCTTCCTGGGCCAGCGCAATGACATGAACAGCCTGTACCTCTTCGCTGACGTCGTCTGCCATATGTCCACCAAACCCGAGCCCTTCGGCCGGACCGTCACCGAGGCCCTTGCTTCGGGCACCCCGGTCGTCGCCTACAACCGGGGCGGTGCGGCCGAAACACTTCAGGCCTGCTTCCGGGAGGGCCTGGTCGCTCCGGACGATACCAAAGCCTTCGCCAACACGGTTCAGAAGGTTCTTGAGATCCCGGAGCATGACATTGTGATTCCGGACCGGTTCCGACTGGAGGCGCAAACGGAGAGGACGCTCAAGATCTACCGACAAGTTCTCGAGCAGCACCATCGCCCATGATTATCGCGATGGTTCTGGCCACGCCGGGCACCGGATGGGGCGGCATGGAAAAACACACGGCCGATCTCGCCGGCGCCCTCACGGCGCTCGGCCACGACGTCCATGTTCTGGCCCACCCGTCGTACCAGACACATTTCAGTGGACGATCGTCCTTCCACCCCTGCCCTATGCACATGGGCAGGCGAAACCCCTGGCTCAGGTACCGGATACGCCGGATAGTCGGCACGCTACATCCGGAAGTCGTCCACGCCCAGGGGAGCAAGGCTGCCACCCTGGTGAGCCGTTTGAAATTGCCGCCCGGCTGCCAGAAAGCAGGAACCGTTCACGGCAGCAAATCGACCGAAAAGCCGTTCCTGCCACTGGACAAGGTCATAGCCGTAAGTACACCGGTCTATCAGAGCCTCACCCACCCCCGGAAATTCCTTGTCTATAACGGGATCGACGTGAAGCCACGCGATAACACGTCATCACGGGCTGACGCGTACCGGCTTCCATCCGCCATCAACGTGGTAGCAGCTGGTCGACTCGAGTCTGTAAAAGGATTCCACCGCCTTGTCTCGAGCTGGCCAGAGGTGGTGGAGCGCTTCCCGTCTGCTCACCTCACCATTTTCGGTGATGGCAGCCAGAGAGCTTCGCTTATTGAGCAGATCCACCAACTGGATTGCGGCGAGTACATTTCTCTTCCGGGTTATCTGACCAATCTGATGCCGCCTCTCGAGCAGGCGGATCTGCTGGTAATCAGCTCCGATCGGGAGGGTTTTCCCTACATCCTGGTGGAGGCACTGATGTCAGGCTGTCCGGTTGTATCAACCCCGGTGGCGGGCTGCACCGAAATCCTGCCCAAAGAGGCCATTGCCGCGGATCACAGCCGCGCGGCCATATCGGCACTCCTTATCAAGGCCTTGAGCGCGATTGAGGAATTGCGACAGCTGGAACAGCCGGCCTTCGACTATGCCCGGGAACACCTGACCCTGACGGCCATGGCGAAAGCCACCCTTGAGGTCTATCGGGATGGCGTACCCCGCACCTGAGCACCGGAAGCCTTCGGTGTCTCCAGCTCTGCCAGCATCTGTATTTCTCTGGCCTTGGCCAGACGCATGAAATTGCGATTGGCAGCTGTAATCGACACACTCAGCCCGAACCAGCCGTTAAGAATCTGCCGGTGAATCAGATAGTACTTCAGGAACTTGAGCGGAAATTCCACGAATAACCGGGGCGAAGAGATCTTCCGCCCCTTGGCGGCCAGATACCTCGCCTGCTCTGAAGACAACTGGCAGTATTTCCGCTCCATCTGCTCCAGAGAGACAAGCGTGCGGTGCAGCACGTCTCCTTTCAAATCAAGAACCCTGCCCGAAACTACCTTTGGACGGTCGTCATTGCTGCCTTTTTCCGGCTGGATAGCGGCTTTTGAGCGATTGTAGAGGCGCAGAATTTTCTTGGTCTTATCGTGACGGAACGGATGCCCGGGATTGGGTGGGCACAATACCCAGCGCATCCGATAGCCTGCGACGTCTTCAGGAAGCGGTGCAGAAAAAAGCGCCTTGATATTGGCCACAAGCTGCTCCGACAGGACTTCATCGGCGTCAAGGTCGAGAACCCATTCATTTCGACACAGGCTGGCTGCGTAGGCCTTCTGACACGCAAAACCTTCCCAGGGCCGGTGAACAACTCTCGCACCGAACGATTCCGCTATCGCTAGCGTGTTGTCGGTACTGCCCGAGTCCACAACAATAACTTCATCCACCCAGTCACAGACCCGTTCAAGGGACTCGGGAAGCCGTTTTTCCTCGTTTTGGGTGATGTAGTAGACAGATAACGGTAATTTCATAGTTCAAAACAGCCATACGCTTAACAAGAGAGCAACACCTGGCCTGCCGAAGCACAGTGCCTGTGATAGAATCCGTGGCCACTGACTAGACTGATGCTGGACCAACCCAATCCCCGGAGCAAACCCATGATACACCCCGTCATTATGGCCGGAGGCACCGGCTCCCGCCTCTGGCCTCTTTCAAGACAGCTGAATCCCAAACAGTTCCTGAAGCTGACGGATGAGCGGCTGTCCATGCTGCAAATGACGGTGGCCAGACTGGACGGCATGGCAGCGGCGGATCCGTTGCTTATCTGCAACGAGGAACATCGGTTTCTCGCAGCGGAACAAATGCGCCAGTCCGGCTTTGAAGATGCCCGGATCATTCTGGAGCCCTGCGGTCGCAACACCGCTCCTGCCATTGCCCTGGCGGCACTGCAGATGGTCAAGGATGCCGGGGACGATGCGGACGATCCCCTCATGCTGGTGCTGGCCGCAGATCACCTGATCCAGGATGTTGCTGCATTCCAGGCAGGCATTTCCAAGGCCACGCCCCTGGCGGAGCAAGGCCGATTGGTAACATTCGGCATTGTACCCGGGCACCCGGAAACCGGATACGGCTATATCCATCGCAGCTCGGAACTGGCCCCCGACTGTTTTGCGGTCGATCGCTTCGTGGAAAAGCCAGATCTGGATACCGCCAGATCCTACCTGGCGTCCGGGGACTACCTCTGGAACAGCGGCATGTTCCTGTTTGGCGCCCGCCGCTACCTCCGGGAGCTGGAAAAACACCGTCCTGACATCCTCGCCATCTGCCGGTCAGCCATCGAAGATGCCAGCCAGGACCTCCACTTCACCCGGATCAATGCAGGTGTCTTCGCCGACTGCCCCGAAGATTCCATTGACTATGCGGTGATGGAGAAAACCCGGGATGCGGCCGTGGTGTCGCTGGATGCCGGGTGGAGCGATATCGGTTCCTGGTCGGCCTTGTGGGAAGTCAGCGACAAAGATGAGCGCGGCAACAGTTTCAGCGGGGATGTTATCGCCCATGAAACCAGCAACACTCTCGTGCGCGCAGACAGCCGTCTGGTAGCCACCGTTGGTGTGGAAGACCTGGTCATCATCGAAACCAAGGATGCGTTGCTGGTTGCTCACAAGGACCGGGTACAGGACGTCAAGAAGGTGGTAGAGGCAATTCGCAACGATGGCCGGCACGAACACATGAATCACCGGGAAGTATATCGCCCCTGGGGTGTCTACGATTCCATCGATAATGGCAAGCGTTACCAGGTCAAGCGGATTACCGTGAAGCCAGGCGCCAAACTGTCGGTACAGATGCACCACCACCGCGCAGAACACTGGATTGTGGTAAGCGGCACGGCCCAGGTAACCAACGGTGATAAAACCTATCTGGTCACCGAAAACCAGTCCACCTACATTCCTGTCGGCCAGGTTCACTCACTGGAGAACCCAGGCGTCATTGACCTTGAACTGATCGAGGTCCAGTCCGGCTCCTATCTGGGCGAGGACGATATTGTTCGACTAGAGGACCTGTACGGCAGAACATGAGTAAGCTGAAGTACTTTCTGATTGCCGGCCTGCTCCGCATCATTGGCGCCATGCCGCTGGGCATGGCGCAAAGGCTTGGCAAGGTCGTTGGCCTGATCGCCTGGATTCTTCCGACCAAGTCCCGGAAGGTGACCGATACCAACATTGCCATTTGCCTGCCCGGGCTCTCTGCCGCCGAGCAGCGTCGGCTGTCAAAAGACTCGATGGCCCATACCGGCATGACACTGATGGAGATCCCATTGATGTGGGAGTGGCCGGTGGACAAGTGTCTGGGACTGGTCAGGGAAACCCGAGGCCTGGAGCTCGTGGATCAGGCGCTGGCTTCCGGCAGGGGCCTCGTTTTGCTCGCACCTCACCTGGGCAACTGGGAGCTGGCAGGGCTGTATTTCTCCTCACGCTACAGAATGGCCGCCCTTTACAGCCCACCTCACCTGCCGGAATTCGAGGATTACATGATTCGGGTACGTGGACGGCTGGGCTCTGAGCTGGTACGCGGCGACCGGCGCGGCCTCACGCGCCTGATGGTGATTCTCAAACAGGGTGGCGTAGCCGGTATTCTTCCCGACCAGTCCCCGCGGGGCAAAACCAATGCATTTGCTCCGTTTTTCGGCATGGAAGTAAAAACCATGACCCTGGTAGGAAAGCTCATCCAGAAAACCGGCGCACAGGCACTTGTGACCTATGCCGAACGCCTCCCGCAGGGACAGGGCTTCCGCATCGTGGTGACCGAAGCCGAGCCTCGTATGAGCGATGCCGACCCGGTTGTCGCAGCCACGGCACTGAATCAATCGGTCGAAAAAGTCGTGCGCCTGTCTCCCGAGCAATACCAGTGGGAATACAAACGGATGCGACACCGTCCGCCGGGAGAGATCAATCCCTACAACCCGAACCGGGTGTGCTGAACCGCATTCATGACCGTCAGGGCACTCATCAATACATGAGCCTTGCTTCGCGGATGATCAAGATACTTTAAAAGCTCACCAGTTTTAACCAGGACCGATGGAAGCCCAGATGACACGCCTACCACAAATCGTCTTGCCCGCGCTGCTCATGACAGGCCTCGGTGGAGCCCTGGTTTCCTCCAGCATCCTCGCCGGCGCCACAGCGCTGCTGGCGATTGCAGGGATCGCGCTGACAGTGCGGAAGTCCCTGTATCGATCAGGCTGGGAAGTCCCAAAGGAGCTGAGACTGCTTCACTTTGCCTTCTGGTTCTTTGCGCTGGTGAGCTTCTGTTCCTGGGCCCTGGAAGGTTTCAGTTACGAAGGCGGCAAAAATCTCGGCACCCATGCCCGCCTTATCCTGTTCTGGCCATTGGTCGTTGCGCTCACCTATGCGGGCGTCAGGGCCCGGAGCACCTTTCTTGCCCTGGCGCTGGTGTCGCTCTCGGTGATCGCCATGTTCCTTCTTGCCCTGGCCGACCGCAACGGTGCCCTGGAGAAACTGCTGAGTATCCGATTTGGCGCAGGCATCAATCCGATCAGTTTCGGCAATATTGCCTTGCTCGGTGGCATGCTCACCCTGACGGGCGGTTTTTTCTTCGCGCGCACAAAACGATATGCTCCGGCCATACTGGCGTTCTTGCTCGGCCTGGGCGCGGTGATCGTCTCCATGCTTTCGGAAACCCGTAGCAACCTCGTGGCGTTGCCCTTCCTCCTGCTCTTGCTGCTGCCACTGCTGGCCAAAAAGTGGCGCATCGCCGGTGCTGTCGTCGTTGCCGTCCTTGTAATCACGACGACCGTCAGCAGTGACAGGCTATCGCGCTCGTTCGATCAGCTCATGGGCAGTGAGCAACTGGACAAATCCCTGGAAATTCGACTCGAGCTCTGGGGACTGGCCTGGGACATGTTCCTCGAGGATCCTTTCACCGGTGCCGGAATGGGGGGCTTTACCCGGGGAGCCGAAGCGGCCGTGGCATCGGGTGAATTGAGCCAAAGAGTGGGAGAGTGTTGCACCGGTCATGCCCACAATGACCTGCTGAACAACGCCGCCATGAGCGGTTTGCCGGGAATATTGAGCTGGGCTTTCCTGATCTTCATACCCATGGCCGTCTTTGCCCGCAATCTGTTCAATCAGCATGCCCCGACAGCCCACATTGCCGTTGCAGGAACCATGGTGTCGACCGGGTATCTGATGTTCGGGCTTACGGAGGCCACATTCGACCGAAGCCTGTTCCTGACGTTCTACCTGCTGGCAACCGCCGGCCTCGCCTCGGCCCTGTTTACCGAGCTGCGCGCCTCCTGTTACCGGCAACGCACCGCCAAGGTGTCTGCCACCATCATCACCATGAACGAGGAAGACCATATTGCCGATTGCCTGCGGTCCGCCCGACTGGTCGCCGATGAGATCATTGTCCTGGACAGCGGCAGTTCTGACCGGACTGTTGAAATCGCAAGGCAGTATGCCGACGTTGTCGAAGTCACCGACTGGCCCGGTTTCGGCATCCAGAAACAGCGGGCGCTGGACAAAGCGACAGGAGACTGGGTCCTTTCCCTGGATGCTGACGAGCGCATCACGCCAGAGCTTGCCCGGGAGATCAACCATCATCTGGCGGATCCCGACGCCGACGCCTACAAGCTTCCCTGGGCGGTCACCATTTACGGCAAACGCCTGGATTTCGGCCGCAGCGGGCGAGCCCCGTTGCGCCTGTTCCGTCGCGAGGGCGTGCGCTTCTCCGATGCCCTGGTGCACGAGCGAATCCTGATTCCAGAGGGGCGCAAGATCAGAACCCTGAGGGGGCGGCTTACCCACTACACCCACAGGGACTTTGGCCATTCACTCGAGAAGAGCGCGAAATATGCCTGGCTCGGCTCGCTGGAAAAGCATCGAAGAGGAAAGAAAACCCGCACCATGATCTATCCAACCCTGCGGGGATTGATGACCTTTATCCAGGTCTATTTCATCCGGTTCGGTTTTCTCGACGGGGCGGTGGGGTATCTCACGGCTGTCACCTACGCCCAGGTGACCTTCAACAAATACGCCGGCTTGTGGACCCTCGGTCGCCCGTCGCAAGACAAGGGAACCGGAAGCTAGCTCAGCGCTGGCGTGTGAGCCCCCTCGTCAGAGCCGGGTTGTCTCCACGCCGATGCCCCGGAACATACTTTGGATCTCGTCATAAAACGGGAGTTTTGCGGCAAGGATGGCGTCATCAATCTGGTAGACGGGAAGTTCCGGAAAAATCTTCTTCAGGGTAAACAGCGCCGTTGAGGTAAAACTGTAGAACGCCACATAGGGTTCACGGGAAAGCGCCACTTCAACTTCAATGGGCCAGCGGGGTGAAGAGCGCAGCTCAATGGGGAGGCCCAGCAAAGCCTGCTTCAGCTCGCGACGCCGTTCTTTGCGGTGCATGAAGTAGACAATCTTCGCTCCCGGATGCCGTTCAACTACATGACGCACCTGGGATTGCATCTGCGTCAGGCGGTCTTCACCACCAAACGGCTGGCCAATAAAACCCACAAGGGGAGCCCCCTGCCTTCCTTCGTGTTCGGGCTGAAACGTCTGACGAAACACCGGAAAGTCATGAGTCGCAACATCCACCTTGTCAGAGCTCTCCAGGGGAAAGCAGGTAAAGAAGCTGACGCGATCCGGAACAACCCGGTGCAAATGGATACCCAGCCTGCCCAACAGCCTCCGTTTATCGGCGGTAACCCTGGAGGCAAGACCTTCGCTGTGGATTGCGTGGTAATATTTGACGGTTGCGAGCCCATCATCAACGAACACCAACTGTTTCCAGGACAACCCGAGATAGAATACCTCATGAATCCAGCTGGACTGGTTGCCAATAAAAAGACGGTCGATCTGACGACCTGACAACTGCCGAAATACGGAACTCAGGCGCAAATAGAAAGTGCTCTTGCGCAGATAGATGGTTTGCACCCCCTGCAACCCCAGCTGCTCAAGCAGGAATGCTACCTGTGTTTCGGTTACCCTGTTATCCGGCCGGGCAATAACCAGCAGGCAGGACTCATCGGGGCACCTATAATGGCCACGGGCTTCAGCGCAGCTGATCAGCTGCAGGGGCGTACTGGCTACAAAGACGTTCAGAGTCATCTCGAACTACGCATTTTCGTAAGTTCTTTGCGCAACCGACGCCTGACTTTGAGCTTTCGCAACAGGTTCATTGGCTTGGGTCGCAAGTCTGCCTGCTGGTTTACCAGAAAGTTCTCGACGGCATCCAGCACACGAACGCTGGATTTACCATCTCGGTAACTGTGCAGGTCCTCGCAGAGCGACCGGGTGGCTGCCATCAGGTCTTCGGGATACTCCAACGCCCTTGCCAGTGCAGGCTCAACGTCGTCAATCCGATCCACGTCGATCAGGTAGGGACCGGGCATTTTCGTCCTGAAGGTAACGACCGGGCGGTCGAGGAACATGAACTCGAACATGATGGAAGAAGTATCGCAAAGCATGACGTCCGCCTCCGGCAATATCGGCAGCAGATCTTCATCACTTTCCACAAATCTCAGGTTTTCGCCTGCCAGCTGCCGATAACGCTCCACCACTGCCGGATCCATTTTCGGGTGCAGAGTCACAATAAACCGCCAGCGGCCACTGCGCGACAGCTCGCCGATCTTTTCGACCAGATCGGGCGCTGAAGTCACGGAGCGGCTGAAGGTTGACGCGTAAAAAACAACCGGCAGCTCACCCGGTTGTCGCTCCCGGGCCCCCTGGACCGACCGGGACAGCAGGGGGTCGAGTTTTGGCCAGCCAGTGTGTGCTACCGCAAAGTGCCCATACTCTCCCGCCAGCTCCCGGAACTTAGCGGTATCCTTTTCCGCATGGGTGCAGTAAAGGTCAAACCAGCCACGTATCCGGTAATGATCGCTCTCGTCCTCACTGCTGTGTCCCCGTTTGTTCCTCGCCATTCCATGGAAGACCTCAACCTTGATTCCGGGAAAAAAGTACGGCACCCAGTCACCGGGCACGAAGGTGGCATCCGCCTTGTACTCCATCACCTCCCGCACCGTTTTCAGGCGGCGCTCATCGGGCCTGAGGGGATCGGTAGTACACCCTGCGACAAACCAGGCCGCTTCATGCCCACGACGTCGAATCTCCTCCTGCAGTGGTCGGAGAATCGAGTAGGAATAGGGCTGATTGACGAAAAAAAGAAATCGACGCATTCAGTCTCTGCCGGTCAAGGATTTATAAAGCTCACCGGTCTCGCGAACGGTTTGTGAGGTGTGGAACCGAGTTGCGATCCGCTCTTTTGCGGCTGCCCCCATCCGTTCCTGCAGGTCACGATCCCGATACAGCCTCTCAATGGCCGCCGACAGTGCAGAGGCGTCTTTTTGCGGCACTACCAGGCCGCTGACACCGTTTTCGACCAACTCGGGCATTCCGCCTACCCGGGTGACCACAGGTGGAACAGCGTATGCCATGGCTTCTATGACCGCCCTGGGCAAACCCTCCCGTTCAATGGATGGCAACACAAAAACATTACTTGCTGCTGCGATGCCCGGCGCATCCTGTCGATAACCGGTGAAATGGATCCGCTCCGGGTGCCTGGTTCCGGCGATCTGGGATTTGAGCTCTTCATTGTTGATCACGTCACCAACCAGAAGCAGGTGCACCTCGACATCATCAGGCAACTCATCAATCGCACGGACAAGCACATCAAAGCCTTTCCGGGGCCGGTCCCGCCCGGTGCAGCAGACTACGAAGGCGTTCTCTGGCACCCCGAACTGGCTCAGGTCGGTGGGCGGGTCCTGATACCATTGCAGATCATGGCCTTTGTAGATTCGCTGAAGCTTCCTTTCCGGAATGCGCATCCAGAGAAAACGGACCTCATCAGCAAGGTGGTCCTTGATGGCATCTGCCACGCACACGATCTTGCTGACCCTTGGATGCAGGAAGGTTATCCAGGACTCGGGGTTAAGGAAACTGATATTCCCGATCACCCCCCGATAGGCCACAATCCGGATATCGGTACCCTTGGAAGCCCGCAGCCCACAGGCAAGCGACCTGGGGTTGAAGGCATGAATAACCTCGTAGTGCTTCAGAGCCAACTGCTCCCGGATAGCCGCCGTACCCTCTTTGTCAAAGCGGTTTTGCAACGCCATGGGCCGGGCAACCAGCCCCTCATCCACCAGCCGCTGATAGTTTCGCCCCTTGGGGTTACACATGACATCCACATCAAACCCGGCGTTTCTCAAACCGATAAACAACTCGGTTTCAGGGCGGTCACAGGCATCTGTCAGACAAAGAATGGCTGGCAGAGCACGTTTTTGCTGCTGATCGCTCAAGAGTTCTGGCTCCCGTTATATCCGTTCAAAAATGAATCCCATACCCTCGCCAGGGCCGACTCGCCCGCCACCTTCCGGATCGAACGGGCAAAGCGTTCGAGGTTGCTCGCCTTCCACTTTTCTGGCGCCTGGCGCGGCATGATACGCCCCTTGTCAAAATCAATCAGGAAGCAGGTACCGTCTCTCACCAGAACATTGAAACAGTTCAGGTCCGCGTGGCGCACGCCGGCATCATGAAAGCGACGGACGGTTCTCCCAATCACTTGCCAGTCAGAGGGATCAAGGATCGGAATCAACTCGGCCAATGGCGTTGTACCGTCCAGGCGTTCAATAATGATTGCGGCCCGGTACTGGAACGTCGGGACCTTGCGGTACCATGCAGCAACCGGTCTCGGGACCGGCAGCCCCATGTTGACGAGCTGATTCAGCAGACGAAACTCGGCCACAGAACGGACATCCTGTTCGCGGGAGAAGACGTAATTCTGCTCGGAAATCCGGGCGACGAGACCGCCACGGCGGTATTCCCGAAGCACGACGCGCCCCGCCCCGGTATCGATGAACCAGGCTCCGCCGCGCCCTCCACTGCTAACCGGCTGCGCCTTTGCCCCCCAGAACTCAGGACGGAACCAGTCAACAGTTACCTGGCCCTCATAGTCGGGATGGACCAGCAGCACGGAGCCTTCTTCCCGCAAACAGATTTCGGATTCAACCATGGTCACCCGGACACAAGAACAGACACGACAATACCCGGCCCGGGCGCCTTTCGGGACCTTCGCCGGCGAGTACGATAGAATGGCGGCCAGTTTACCAATGATTGCCGGCAAAGCTCCACAAACCCGCTGCCTGAACCCTTAACGGATTGTTATCTGATGAAGTCTATCTGCATTCTCCGACTGTCTGCTATTGGCGATGTCACCCATGTAATTCCAGTGGTGCTCAGCCTCCAGGAACAACTGCCGGACGTAAAAATCACCTGGGTGATCGGAAAGATCGAAGCCAAGCTGATCGGGGATCTGCCCGGGGTTGAGTTCATCATCTTTGACAAGAAAGCGGGACGGGCAGGCTACGCGGATCTGCGCAGACAAATGAAGGGGCGCAGGTTCGATGCCTTGCTGCACATGCAGGTCGCGTTCCGGGCCAACCTGGCCTCTGCTTGTATCCCGGCGAAAATCCGGGTCGGTTACGACAGGGCCCGGAGCAAGGATCTCCATAGTCTCTTCATCAACCGGCGCATCGCACCCGCGGCACAGCAACACGTCCGGGACTGCCTGGCGAGCTTCCTGGAGCCCTTGGGACTCCAGGCAGCACCTCCCCGCTGGACCATTCCCCGGAGCGAATCGGACCGGGAGTTTGCCAGAACGCATCTGGCCGGAGACCGGCGGAACCTGGTCATCAGTCCGTGTGCCAGCCATCGACTGAGGAACTGGCCCACCGAGCGTTACGCACAGATTGCGGACTATGCGATCCGGCAGCACGGGATGAAGGTAATCCTGGTGGGCAGTCCAGCTCCGTTCGAACTCGAATATTGCGCCGCCATCGAGTCGGCCATGCAAGAGACAGCCCATAACATCTGCGGCAAGGACACCCTGAAACAACTGACGGCGCTTATGGCCGAGGCCGACCTGGTCATCGCGCCGGACACCGGCCCGGCCCACATCGCCAGCGCCGTCGGCACCGACGTCATCGGGCTGTTTGCGGCCAGCAACCCCAACCGGTCAGGGCCCTACAACTCGCTGCAATGGTGTGTGAACCGGTACCCGGAAGCACTGGAAAAATTCACCGGCAAGACGGTCGAAGAGGCCCGGTGGGGCACCAAGGCAGAGTTTGAGGGGGCCATGGAGCTGGTGACTGTCGAGGATGTTGTCGAAATGCTGGACCGGTGGGTCAGAGAGAATTCGGGATTGAACAGGGGGTCAGATGAAAGCGTTCAACTGACCCCGTCTTCCTGACCTGGCCCCGAATCTGAACATGGGGTCAGAAGAAAGCGTTCTTCTGACCCCGGGGTTCACTTCACTTCCGAGCGGTGTAGTCCTGGTAGGACTTCTCTTCCACAAAACGGGAACCCAATGCCAGGTTGACCTCTTTCTTGATCGCCGCGCGCTTGTCGTTGGTTACGTAAACGGCGCGGGCAAGCTCGATAAAGCGGGGGCCAAAATCCTGGGCGGCTTCCTGGTCCCGGATATCGTCCTCGATCACCCAAAGCTCCTCGTTAACGGCTTTGAGCTGCTTGCGAAGCTCTTCGATAACGCTTTGGTCCTTCACTGCCTCGTTCCAGGTCTCGGTCAGCTCGTCCAGCTCGAGACGCACATTTTTCAGTTTCGCCTCATCCTTGATCCGCTCGGACTTGATTTCGAGGATGGTGATTTTGTCCAGCACCTCACCGAAGGATACGGGTACCTTGATTACATCTGCCATTTGCTCGTCCTGAAAGAAAGTGATTCTGAATATACAAGAAAGCCGCCGGCTGATTCACAGTCCCGGCGGCTGTCGGTTCTTCTGGTAGATCAGCCTTTAACCAGAGTCAGCCAGTCGCTGTGCTCGGGCAGCTTGCCCTTCACCGCATCAAAGTAGCGTGTCTGCAGCTTCTCGGTCACCGGGCCGCGCTTGCCTTCACCGATGGTGCGACCGTCCAGTTCACGGATGGGCAGAACCTCGGCGGCGGTGCCTGTGAAGAACGCCTCCTCGGCCACATACACTTCGTCCCGGGTGATACGACGCTCCTTCACCTGCAGCCCCATGTCCCTCGCGAAATCCATGATGGTCGCACGCGTGATACCTTCCAGGCAGGAAGTCAGCTCGGGGGTGTGCAGGACGCCATCACGAACGATGAAGATATTCTCCCCGGAGCCTTCCGCCACATACCCCTCATTGTCCAGCAACAGGGCTTCCTCGGCACCGCCGGAGATGGCCTCATTCAGTGCCAGCATGGAGTTGATGTAGTTACCGTTTGCCTTGGCCTTACACATGGTGATGTTAACGTGGTGCCGGGTATAGGAGGAGGTGCGCACCTTGATGCCGATCTCCTTGGCTTCCGGAGACATGTAGGACGGCCAGCTCCAGGCAGCAACCATGATATGGACTTTCAGGTTGTCAGCACGCAGCCCCATGCCCTCGGACCCCAGGAACACCATCGGGCGCAGATAGGCTTCGTCCAGGTTGTTCTCACGCACCGCCGCGCGCTGGGCCTCATTGACCTCATCCTTGGTGAACGGCATTTTCATGTTCAGGATGTGGGCTGAGCGGAACAGGCGGTCGGTGTGCTCTTTCAGGCGGAAAATCGCCGGACCGTTCGCGGTGTTGTAGGCTCGCACACCTTCAAAACAGCCAAGGCCGTAATGCAGGGTGTGAGTCAGGACGTGGGTTTTGGCTTCCCGCCAGGGAACCATTTCACCGTCGAGCCAGATAAGGCCATCGCGATCAGCCATCGACATTGTATTCTGCTCCTAAAAAAGCCGTTTTCGGGGAGTCGGCATTCTAGCAGGAAAACTCAGGGAAAATAAATTTAGCTTACTAATCAAGCATCACTTTTTTCCACATACTTTTGATGTAGTCGCGCTCCTCCGTGAACGCATCTCCCTCAACCTGGCTGTTCAGGTTCTGCAACGCCCTCCGGTGGATGGTTGAGCGCAGGGTAATAAAAGCTTCCCTCAGCTTCTCGGTATCTTCCACCGGCAGCACTCCTGCTCGACCCAGCTCTTCCATCTGGCGGATATTATCAGACCACCGGGTCAGCTCCGGGTGGTCTGAACACCAGGCCAGCATCAGGAACTGCACCATGAATTCGATATCGACAATGCCGCCGGTGTCGTGTTTGATATGAAAGACTTCGGAGCGCCTGTTTTCCGGTGTTCCGAGGCTCGCGCGCATTTTCTCCCGCATCTCCACCACCTCATCCCGGAGCTTTGACCGGTCACGCGGCTGGCAGAGTATCTCGTGCCGGATTGCCTCGAAGCCCTCGAGGGTCTCGGCACAGCCGGCCACCCCCCGGGCCCGGGCCAGGGCCTGATGCTCCCAGGTCCAGGCATCGTTGCGCTGGTACTTCTCGAAGGCGCTCAAGGTCGTCACCAGAAGCCCGGAGTTGCCGGAGGGCCGAAGCCGCATATCCACCTCGTAGAGCTGGCCTGAGGGGGTCTGGGTACTGAGGATGTGCACTATTCTCTGGCCAAGGCGGGTAAAGAACACTGCGTTATCGATGGGTTTATCGCCATCGGTGGACAGCTCCGGATCCGCTTTGTGCACGAACACCAGGTCCAGGTCTGACGTGTAGCCAAGTTCGATTCCCCCCAGCTTGCCGTAGCCGATGATCGCGAAATCGGTCTCACAGCTGGAACCGTCTGACCGCCGCGGATACCCATGGCGGCTGACCAGGTTGGCGAAGGCCACATCCACCACGTGGTCCAGAACCACCTCGGCGATCCAGGTCAGGTAATCGCTCACCTTCATCAGCGGCAGGGTACCCTTGAGCTCTGAAGCAGCCACCCGGAGGATATGCGCCTTCTTGAAATGGCGCAGGGACTCCATCTGCTCTTCCAGATCCTCAAAGGGGATCCGCAGCATCTGCTGGCGCAGGTCATCCTGAAGCTCTTCCTTGGCCGGCGGGGTATACAGACTCTCGGCGTTGAGCAACTCGTCCAGCAGCAATGGCGTCTCAGCCAGCTGCTGTGCCACCCAGGGACTTTCGCTGCACAAGCGCACCAGCTGGGTCCGAGCCCCGGGGTTTTCCAGCAGCAGGACCATGTACGCGGTTCGCCTCAGGATCGCACTGACCAGCTGCAAGACCCGGGACAGAGTCTCAGACGGATTCTCCACTTCGGTCAGGGCATCGAGCAGCACCGGCATGAACTGATTGAGCCGTTTCCGGCCCTGAGTCTGGAGGGTCTGGACGGTCCGGCTATCCCGAAGCTCTGTGAGCTCACGGCAACTCTCCTCCGGATTCTCAAAGCCCTGTTCCTGAAGCCAGTTCCGGGCACTTTCATCATCCATTTCAGCCAGCCAGATTTCCTGCCACTCCTCCGCCAGCTCGGATTCCCCGGCCTCTTCTTCCTCTTCCGTGGCAATGATATTGGCAAAATGGGTGGCAACCCGTTCACGGTGCTCGTCCAGAACCCTCTGGCATTCCTCCCAGGCATCGAATCCCATAATCCGGGCAACGCGCGCACGGTTCAGGTCGTCGTCCGGCAAGGTTTGTGTCTGTTTGTCCTCGATGCCCTGCAAGGCATGCTCGAGATTCCTGAGAAATACGTAGGCCTCGCGCAACTCGTCGACTACGTCCGGTGGTAACAGCTCCAGGGCCTCCAGCTCTTTGAGGATGACCAGCAGCTCCCTCTGCTGCAACTCCCGGTCACGGCCGCCCCGTATCAACTGGAACGCCTGGACCACGAACTCGATTTCCCGGATACCGCCACTACCCAGTTTTATATTGTTTTCCAAGCCCTTGCGACGCACTTCCCGGCTGATCATCGCCTTCATACTGCGCAGGGATTCAAAGGCACTGAAGTCGATGTACTTGCGATAGACGAATGGGCGCAGACTGTCCATCAACACCTGCCCCGCCCCCTGATCGCCGGCGACAACACGGGACTTGACCATGGCATAGCGTTCCCAATCCCGACCCTGGTCCTGGTAGTAGGTTTCCAGGGCGGCAAAGCTCAGCGCGAGGGCCCCGCTCTGCCCATAGGGCCGCAACCGCATATCGACGCGAAAGACAAAGCCGTCGGCCGTTATCTGGTCAAGGGCCTGGATCAGCCGCTGCCCCAGCCGAGTGAAGAATTGCTGGTTATCCAGTGAGCGCCGGCCGCCACGGGTCTCACCCTTGCCTGGAAACGCAAAGATCAGGTCAATGTCCGAAGAGACATTGAGCTCCCGCCCTCCAAGCTTGCCCATGCCAATCACCACCAGGGGCTGAGCAACCTCCTCACCGGTCACGGGATCCGGGCCGTAGGGCGTTCCGAACTGCTCACAAGCATCGTCATAAAGCCAGCCCAGGGCGCCGTCGATACAGGTGTCCGCGAATGCGCTGGCCGCGGCAATGGTTTCGGCCAGATCGGCCCACCGAAGCAGATCACGCCAGATGATGCGAAACTGGATTTCCCGCCGGAACCGACGCAAGGCTGAGTGGAGAGCCGGTTCGCCATCCACCTCTCCAAGATACTCCTGCCAGCGTTTTACCAGATAGTCCGGCGTTGTCGGCTCAGAGAGAAGACGGGACCCAACCGCCTGCCTGACCTGGTCCGGGTGCCGCTCCAGAGTCTGACGAAGGAACAGACTGCGACCAATGGCGTCGGCAACCAACGACGCCGAGACGGCCTGATCCTCAGCCAGCCAGTCAGGGAGCCCCTCCGGAAAAACCGACTCCCAGCATTCGGCAACGTCCTCGGCGATCAGTGACGGCAAGGCACTCCATGGCGCGGACATAATGCAAACCCCTGTCTCTCTGTTATATTTTCGGTACTGTATACCCTACTCACCCATGACTGAACAGGCCTCACACCCGGATGCAGCGAAATCGCCGTCCCCTGAACCCGGAACACGCACAAACCCACCTGCCAATGGGGGGACTGATCCGGCACAGGATGAAACGCCTGTTCCTGATTCTGGTCATCCTGATGTCCGCTCAGGTCCTGGTGATCTGGGCGGTGGAAGACCTCAGTTTCTTTGAATCGATCTGGATCACCATGACCACTGTCTCAACCGTCGGTTATGGAGACTTCGCACCCAAGACCTACATCGGGCGGATCAGCACCATACTGATCATGTTCGTGGGAGCGATCACCCTGCTGACGTTGATCGTCAGTGACTTTATCGAATACCGGTTCTACCGCCGGGAACGCATTATCACCGGACGCTGGATCTACAAAATGAAAGACCACATCGTCATCATAAACACTCCTCGCAGTGGCGGCGCCCAGTATTTCATGCGCTTTGCCTCACAGGTGCGTGCCGTACCGGGTTATGAAACCATCCCGATCATGCTGCTCACGCGCCAATTTCCCGAGGGTCTGCCGACAGAACTGTCTGATTGCGGGGTCGTGCACTTCCATGGTTCGGGCAGCGATCCTGAAGCCCTCAAGGCCGTGCACACGGGGAGCGCTCGACACATCATTGTCCTCGCGGCGGATGAGGCCGATCCCAGCTCCGACAGCCTCACCTTCGATATCGCTCATCGGCTGACGGAAGCCAACCTTGCCGGACGAACAACGCTGGAGTGCGTGAGTGACCGCAACCGGGAACGGTTCAAGGCCCTCGGAATCCGGACCATTATCCGTCCGGTTCGGACCTACCCCGAAATCATGGTACGGGCGGTGGTTGCCCCCGGCTCCGAAAAGGTGCTGGAAGATCTGTTCAACTACGAGCGGGATCACCCCCACCGTTACGAACTCGAACTGGACGATCTGTCCTGGGCGGACATCGTCAGCGCACTGGTGCGCCATGGCATTGGCACTGCGCTGGCTTATATTGACCACGACAACGAAGTAATCTGCCACCCACCAACCAATGAAGAAGTCGAAGGCAAGGGGCTGATCGTCCTGGTGAAATCCACGGACACACCGGGCGTGGAGGTGGTGGAAGAAGCGCTGGACCGGTACCGGAAATTCCTGGCCAGCTGGCATGAGAAGCATGACGACAAAGCCGGAGAAAACTCCAGGCCGGCCTGACGCGACTCGTCAGGCCGAGGCGAGCTGGAGCTGTAATTGCCCCAGTTTCAGGTCGCCAGCCAATTCCCGAACGCCCGCTCCTCGCTCAAGTGCCTCAATCACCTGCTTGAAGACCGCCCCGGCGCCGGCCGTGTGGGCAGCTTCTTCAACCTCGGACAGATCGCTACCTCCGGCCTGCCAGCCTCGTTCCTGCAGCCATGCCAAGCTCAACTGATACAGGAATGCCGTTACCGACAACGCACCGGCCTCAGGGTCCACCCTCGGCTTGTATAGCCCCGCCAGGTAATACCCCTGCTCCGCCTTGCTGACCAGGTTCAGGAACACAGACACCTCCTGTGCCAGCTCACGGGCCAGCGACATCAGAATGGCAGGCTCGCCGGACTTGAGCTCAAACTCCACTTCATTCAACGGCTCCGTGCGATCGCCGCTGGCGACGGTTCCGGAATCCAGCGCAACCTCCACCACGGCGTCATCCCGCCTGATCATCCAGACCTGGCGCCGAAAGTTGGTTTCAAACACCACTTCCAATTCGGCGAGATTGACGTTTTCACCCAATGGCGTATCCGCAAGCAGCCCCAGCCTCAACTCGGGCCCCGGCAACGGCCATTCCCACTCCTGCCGGCGGTGGGCACCGTTTATAAACTCCCCTCGTGTCTTGAGGGTCTGGATGTACCTGTCACCGGCCTGACGGACTCTCAGTGCCGCTTTCTGACGATTCAGATCAGCCGCTGGCGTGTCGAAATAGCGGTTGATCAGAGTCTTTTCTCCGGCATAGTCCGCGGATGCATCTCGCGATAACCACTCCCGGACCTTTTCCAGTTCAGGCTCTGCAATTGTCAGTTTGATCTCGAGCTCTTCCGCCATTTCCGGCCTCCTGTCGGTGTTTTGACTGAGCATACAAAAAAACCGGCGACCCGAAGGTCACCGGTTTTGGACTACTTGATTAGCTGTTTAGCTGATCAGAAGTAGTAGACACCACCAACGGCTACAGCAGAACGCTCGCTTTCGTTGGCAACGCCGTATACACCGTCGTCACCATTGCCCAGGTAGCCTTCAACATACACGTACATGTGGTCAGACAGGTTATGCAGGGCCTGCAGAGTCAGAGTGTCACGCTCGGTATCGTTTGCGTCGTCAGCAACGTCCAGCTCGTAGGAAGCGGCGAACTGGTTAGCGCCCATGGCGTAAACAGCGTGTACACCGTAACGGTCACCGACGTCCTTACGGGTCTGGTACTGACCGGTCAGGCTCAGAGCGTCCATGTCAAAAGTGGCACGCACACCGTAGGTGTTTTCGTTGTTCGGACCGCCAGCACCGTCGTTGGAGTCCATGGCCACGGCCAGCTCCAGGTTGTCAACCGCGTAGGTGGCGGCCAACTGGTACGGGTAGGACTTCTCACCGCTCTTGTCCGGGAGAGTGGCGTCGTCAAGGTCACCGTTGATCTGTACAGCGGCGCCCAGGGTCAGGCCGCCGAAGGACGGAGTCATGTACTGAACAAGATCACCTTCGCCAGTCTCGTAGCCACCGCCGAAGTTGTAGGCAGCGAACTCGTAGAAGTTGGCGATCTTGTCGATGGCGCTCTCATAGGTGGAGTCATCAGAGCCGACCCATACCTGGCCGAAGCTGTCGCCCTTCACACCGATGTAAGCTTCATCAACGTCTTCCAGACCGGTCTCACGGTCCTTGTCGTCAGCTGCCAGCCCTTCAAGCTCCAGCTTGAAGAACCCGGTGATGCCCGGAGCGATCTCGTGGTCGTGTTTGACACCCAGAGTGGAACCGTTGTCTGCGTGCTCCAGGCCATTCTCGCCGCCCTTCACGTCAGCGTGGTAAACCACGTACTGGATGTTACCGTAAACGGTCGGCATGTTGCTTTCCTGGGCAGCGACAGCGCCAGAGAAAGTAGCTGCTGCAATAGCAGATGCGATGAGCGTTTTTTTCATGTTGCGTCTTCCTTTTTGAGTTAACTCAGGTTTTAGCGACGGGTACTGATCCCGATTTTTTTAAGGCATCACCAGTCAGGCTGGATGTGCCGGATTCTCGATTATCTCCATGTCATTTTTATTACATCGAGATAACTTTTCTTCTTCTTTTGAAAACCTGCAGAACTACAGGTCTTTATAGCTCAGTTACTTACAGCACTTTCTTAAAGCGGCAAGTAATGAATCTGTTTTAATACAAAGAACCTGCATTTGCAAATTTTAAACAGCGCATTTTTAGCTTGTTTGGCACCAGAAAGGCAACCCTTTATAGCCAGGCGCTCTGTTCAGTTTTGTGTCCAATACACTACAAATACGAGGCCAACCACTTTTTTTCTCTTCCAATTCAGCGACCTAAAGAACATCAATCCTGGAGCCGAACTGAACAGACACTCAATCCCTTCCCACGGTGCACCAGCTGCAAACACGGAGGCATGCAGCGCCCCCTGGTGGTGCACACATTCTTTTATGACACCCCGTTCACTTCCAACATGAACGTTACCGGGCCATCATTAACCAGCTGTACTTGCATATTCGCCCCAAAACGCCCCTCCGCGACGAGCTCAGCCCCCAGGCACCCGGTTGCCTCCTGCACAAACTCGCGGTATAGCTCATTGGCGGCTTCCGGCTTTGCGGCCAGCGAAAAGCCCGGACGGGTTCCCGAGCGGGTATCGGCTGCAAGGGTAAACTGGGGCACGACAAGCAAGCCGCCACCGATGTCCTGCAGACTTCGGTTCATACGGCCCTGCTCGTCAGGGAAGATACGATAGGAAAGAATCTTTCGGCACAGTTCCTTTGCCTCTGCTGGCCCGTCATCCCGCTCAATCCCGAGCAGGAGTAAAACTCCACGGCCGATCGCGCCAACTGACTGGCCATCAACCGTGACACTGGCTTCCGATACTCTCTGGATAAGCCCTTTCATTCGCTTCCTGACAGACGGCGAAATTACGAATCGGCAAGAGTGTATCCCTGCTCCCCGAAGACCGCAACCCGGCCAAAGGGTTTTTATCCGACAGGCTTCTCGGTTTTCGCCACCACTTCCTCCACGCCTCGTATCAGGGCATCGACAATGGCAGGCTCGGAAGCAGAATGACCGGCATCCCGAATGATCCGCAGGTCGGCTTCCGGCCACGCATTGCTCAGCGCCAATGCGTTATCCAGCGGGCAGACCATGTCATAGCGGCCGTGAACGATGATCCCGGGAATGTCCGCAAGCTTGTAGGCGTCGCGGACAATCTGATCAGGTTCCAGGAAGGCATTGTTCATGAAGTAGTGGCACTCGATCCTTGCCAGAGCAATCGCCACATGGGGATGGGCGAAATGCTCGACCACCCGGGGATTGGGGTTCAGAGTGGCGCACCGTCCTTCCCAGATCGACCAGGCCTTGGCGGCCTGGATCTGCTCCAGCTCGTTGGAGCTGGTCAGCCGCCGGTAATAGGCAGAAACCATATCAGCACGCTCTGACTCGGGGATCTGCGCCTCAAAGTCCTCCCAGTAATCCGGAAACACCCGGCTGGCGCCCTCCTGGTAGAACCAGTGAATATCCCGCGGCCGGCACAGGAAGACACCTCGCAGGACCAGCCCCGACACCCGGTCAGGATGTGTCTGTGCGTATACGAGACTCAGTGTTGAACCCCAGCTGCCGCCAAACAGCAGCCAGCGATCAATGCCCAGAAACTTGCGAACCGTTTCCATATCCTCCACCAGCTTGTCGGTGCTGTTTCCTTCCAGCTCCGCCAACGGTGTGGATCGGCCCGCACCGCGCTGGTCCATGAGAATGATCCGGAAGCGCTCGGCATCAAAGAAGCGCCGATGGTAATCCTCACAACCACCCCCTGGCCCTCCATGCACCACCAGAACGGGAATGCCGTCCGGGTTGCCGCTTTCTTCTATATAGAGTTCGTGGGGAGGGTCTACCGCCAGGCGGTGATGGGTGTTGGGGAGGATTTCAGGGTAGAGGGTTAGCATCGGCAGAACTCCGGCGTAATCGTTTAATCGGAGTTTGGCTGAACATGGGGTCAGATGAAAGGGAAACAGGGGTCTGAAGAAAGCATTGTTTTGAGCCCGGGAGCAGAGCTTAACCCAGGAATAAAAAAGGGGTCAGATGAAGGCTTTCATCTGACCCCGGGGCTGGCGTCGAGATTGGGGAGCAAAGCCGGGGTCAGAAGAAAGCGTTCTTCTGACCCCATTTT
Organism: Marinobacter sp. C7; assembly: GCF_022343555.1. GTDB lineage: Bacteria > Pseudomonadota > Gammaproteobacteria > Pseudomonadales > Oleiphilaceae > Marinobacter. Next base: position 131,158 of record NZ_JAKQZH010000004.1, read on the forward strand.
CTCGCCCGAGACAGCTATGACTTCTTGCCGGCGCGCTTGCGCTCGTTCTCGGTCAGCAGTTTCTTGCGCAGGCGAATGGACTTGGGTGTTACTTCGACCAGTTCATCGTCATCGATGAACTCCAGCGCCTGCTCCAGAGTGTGCTTGATGGGCGGCACCAGGCCGATCACTTCGTCTTTACCGGAGGCACGCATGTTATCCAGTTTCTTGGCCTTGGTGGGGTTGATCACGATGTCGTTTTCACGACTGTGAATACCACACAGCTGGCCCTCGTAAATCTCGTCACCCGGTGCCAGGAAAAGCTTGCCACGACTTTGCAGGGTCTCCAGCGAATAAGTCATCGCTGTACCTTTCGCCATGGAGATCAGTACCCCGTTCTGACGACCAGCCATGGCACCTTCTTTCAAAGGTCCGTAGTGGCTGAATGTCGACGTCAGAATACCGGTACCGGAAGTCATGGTCAGGAAGGCGTTTCGGAAGCCGATCAGGCCACGGGCCGGGATGAGGTATTCCACCCGCATGCGGCCTTTGCCGTCCGGAATCATGTTGGTCATCTCGCCCTTGCGCAGGCCGAGCTGCTCCATCACCGGTCCCTGGTGCTGCTCTTCGATATCCACGATCACGTTCTCATACGGTTCCTGTTTCACACCGTCGATTTCCCGGATAACCACTTCCGGCCGGCCAACGGCCAGTTCGAAGTTCTCGCGGCGCATGTTCTCGATGAGAACCGAAAGATGCAGTTCACCCCGGCCAGACACCTTGAACTTGTCGGCAGAGTCGCCCTCTTCCACACGCAGAGCCACGTTGTGCAGCAATTCCTTTTCCAGACGCTCCTTGATGTTGCGGCTGGTGACGTACTTGCCTTCCTTACCGGCGAACGGGGAATCGTTCACCTGGAAAGTCATGGAGACGGTGGGCTCGTCTACGGTCAGTGGCGGCAGAGCCTCCACGTTGTTCTGGTCACACAGGGTGTCGGATATGTAAAGCGGGTCCAGACCACTGATGCACACGATGTCACCAGCCTGGGCCTCATCAACTTCGACACGCTGCAGGCCGGAGTGCCCCATGATCTTGAGGATACGGCCATTACGCTTCTTGCCGTCGGCCCCAATGGCAGTAACCGGGGTGTTGGTCTTGACCGAGCCGCGCATGATGCGGCCGATGCCGATGACACCCAGGAAGCTGTTGTAATCCAGCTGGGAGATCTGCATCTGGAACGGGCCGTCCCGATCGACCGCAGGCGCGGGCACGTGGTCGACAATCGCCTGAAACACGGCATCCATATTGTCATCGAGGCTTTCGTGCTCCATCCCGGCAATGCCATTCAGGGCACTGGCGTAGACAATCGGGAAGTCCAGCTGTTCGTCGGTGGCCCCAAGGTTATCGAACAGGTCAAACACCTGATCCACGACCCAGTCCGGACGGGCGCCGGGACGGTCGATCTTGTTCACCACCACAATCGGGCGCAGGCCTGCTGCGAACGCCTTCTGGGTGACAAAACGGGTTTGCGGCATGGGGCCGTCGATGGAATCCACCACCAGCAGCACACTGTCAACCATGCTCATGACCCGCTCAACTTCGCCGCCGAAGTCAGCGTGCCCCGGAGTGTCCACGATGTTGATATCGTAGTCTTTCCATTTCAGCGCGGTGTTCTTGGCCAGAATGGTGATGCCACGCTCTTTTTCCTGGTCGTTGGAATCCATAACGCGCTCGTTTTCGAGCTCCTTACGGTCCAGCGTGCCGGACTGGCGCAGCAACTGGTCAACCAGGGTGGTCTTACCGTGGTCTACGTGGGCAATAATGGCGACATTTCTGAGCTTTTCAATCACAACGGGTTTCCTGAGGAAAAAATGAGCGGCGCGCAGTATATCGAAAAGTCGATGTCGTTAATATGAAGATTAATGCCTATTCTTTAACCAGCGATCTCGCACTCATATGGCGCACCAAAACGCCAAGCGCACCATATTAGTGCACTCATTTGGTGCATTTTGCCATGGAAGAGCCTGCCTGGTCGCGCCATAACGGCCCCAGACCCGCATGGCTGCGCCTTTCTGGCGCAAGCACGAAAAACTGGCAAGCCGATTGCTTATGGTAAGTCAGCCGAAAATTATCAGGTAAGGGATGCACGCTTTTGGTAAGCTGCCCGAACCCGAAGAACAGATCGGATCTCCGAATCCCTGATCGATCCGGCATCACGAACATGAAATACGCCCGCGCTGCGGGATAACTTACGGAGCATGCACAATGTCCAAGACGATTGATTTGATCAAAGAACACGAAGTCAAGTGGGTTGACCTGCGCTTCACAGACAGCCGCGGTAAAGAGCAGCACGTTACTCTGCCGGCCACTGAAGTTGATGAGGATTTCTTCACCGACGGCAAGATGTTCGACGGCTCCTCCATCGCTGGCTGGAAGGGCATCAACGAATCCGACATGATCCTGATGCCGGACGACGAGACCTCCGTCCTGGATCCGTTCACCGAAGAAACCACTATCAACATCACCTGCGACATCGTCGAGCCTTCCACCATGCAGGGCTACGAGCGTGATCCCCGCTCCGTTGCCAAGCGCGCCGAAGAGTACCTGAAGTCCACCGGCATCGCCGATGGCGCCCTGTTCGGCCCGGAGCCGGAGTTCTTCGTGTTCGATTCCGTCAAGTGGAACGTCGACATGAAAGGGGCCATGTACGAGATCCACTCCGAAGAAGCCGCCTGGGTTTCCGGTGAAGATTTCGATCGCAACAACATTGGTCACCGTCCGGGCGTAAAAGGTGGCTACTTCCCGGTTCCGCCGGTAGACAGCCTGCATGACCTGCGTGGCGCCATGTGTGCGGCCATGGAATCCATGGGTCTGGAAATTGAGGTTCACCACCACGAGGTTGGTACCGCAGGCCAGTGCGAAATCGGCGTTGGCGCGAACACCCTGACCCGCAAGGCTGACGAAGTTCAGATCCTGAAGTACTGCGTCCACAATGTGGCTCACGCCTATGGCAAGACCGCCACTTTCATGCCCAAGCCGGTGGTTGGTGACAACGGTTCTGGCATGCACGTGCACATGTCCCTGAACAAGGACGGCAAGAACCTGTTCGCAGGCGACGGCTACGCCGGTCTGAGCGAGATGGCCCTGTACTACATCGGCGGCGTTATCAAGCATGCCAAGGCTATCAACGCCTTCGCCAACAGCTCCACCAACAGCTACAAGCGTCTGGTGCCGGGCTTCGAGGCGCCGGTTATGCTGGCCTACTCCGCCCGTAACCGTTCCGCTTCCATCCGGATCCCGTACGTCAACAGCCCGAAAGCGCGCCGTATCGAAGTTCGCTTCCCGGATCCGTCTGCCAACCCGTACCTGGCGTTTGCAGCCCTGATGATGGCCGGCCTCGACGGCATCCAGAACAAGATCCACCCGGGCGATGCCATGGACAAGGACCTGTACGACCTGCCGAAGGAAGAAGCACTGAACATTCCGACTGTGGCAGAAACCTTCCAGGAAGCTCTGGACTGCCTGGAGCAGGACCACGAGTTCCTGACCCGTGGCGGTGTCTTCACCGAGGATATGATCCAGGGTTACATCGACCTGAAGCGCGGTGAGGTAGAGCGTCTGAACATGACCACTCACCCGGTTGAGTTCGACCTGTACTACTCCTGCTGATCCGATCCAACCCGGATTGAAAGAAGCCCCGCCCTGTGCGGGGCTTTTTTTGTGCGCAGACTCACACTCTCACGCCCTTAACGATATGTAACCAACAAGGACCGGCCGGGGCGTTGAAAAGGCCTCACAGGCCGTTGATAATCAAACCAAACCAACATTGCAGGTCAGGGTTATGAACGCGAAGTACGGATTGGTGGCAGGTTTTCTGATTTTGCTCTCGGCACCGGCCGTCGGCGAGGTATACCGGCACGTCGACGCCCAGGGAAACGTCACCTACTCCGACGAACCGATCGAGGGCGGCGAAACGGTTGATGTCAAACCGGTTACCACCGTCACCCTGCCCAAGCCGCAGACAGTTCGCGAGACCGAGAAGTTGCGGGAGGAAGTGAAACGGGAAGGTGCCGTCTATGACAGCGTTTCCTTCGTTCACCCGCAAAATGACCAGGCCTTCCACAGCGGCAGCGGAGATGTCCGCTTTGAGGTCACCAGTACTCCGGGACTGCAGTCCGGCCACAAATACGAAGTCACCCTCGATGGCCAGCCCGTCGCCCAGACCTCCTCGGGCTCGGTGGTCGTGAACAACATCTACCGCGGCACCCATCAGGCCGGCGTCCATATCGTGGACGAAAACGGCGTACAAGTGAAAACCGGTTCGCCCGTCAGCTTCACCGTCCACCGCCCTTCCGTCCAAAACTGACTCTACATCGTTTCGCCCCATACTGGTGCATACGCACCACAAAAAGGCCATACTCTGATCAGCAACAGGGCGGAATTGCCCGGCTGATCACTCAGCACCAAACACAGTGCACCAGCGTACTGCACTCGTGGCGTGCCATTTCGGGCACGGGCCCTGCCTTTGCCCATCTTTAGAGGCACAGCGGTCAAACTGGTTCGGTTCTTGCAATTCCTACCCCGTCATCTTTGAAACGACACGACAGGAATTGCCCATGGCATTCGCCCCGGCCCTAAATGACGGATACAAGAGCATTCTGGACAGCCTGAGCACGGCCGTCCTCGTACTTGAAGACAACCTGAAAATCCGTTACCTGAACCCCGCCGCCGAGAGCCTGTTCGAGACCAGCCTCACTCGCAGCCTGGGGCATCCGTTCCGCGAGATCCTTGCCGCGTCCGAGGATGCCCTCAACACCCTGTACGCTGCGCTTAGGAACGGCCAATCCTATACCCGCCGGGAGGCGGAGTTCATGCTGACCAGCGGGGCGAGGCTGACAGTCGACTATTCCGTCACCCCCATTTCCCTGGAGCCGACGGAATTGCTCATCGAGATCCAGCCACGGGACCGGCTGCTTCGTATCAGCCGGGAAGAGGACCTGATCTCGCAGCAGGAAACCACCCGCATTCTTGTGCGCGGCATGGCCCATGAGATAAAGAACCCTCTGGGAGGCATACGCGGGGCAGCGCAGTTACTGGATCGGGAGTTGAACGACGAAGACCAGCGGGAATACACCCGGGTTATCATCGACGAGGCCGATCGCCTGCGCAGCCTTGTGGACCGTATGCTGGGACCGAACAAGGCACTCAAGTTCGCTCCCGCCAATATCCATGAGGTCCTGGAACGGGTACGCACCCTGCTTGAGGCTGAAAGCAAAGGTCGGGTCACCTTCCGGCGCGACTACGATCCGAGCCTGCCAGAACTATGGGCCGACAAGGAGCAGTTGATCCAGGCGTTCCTCAACATCGCCCGCAATGCCATGGAGGCCGCATTCGAGAACCAGACAGGCGCGAGCAACGAGGAACCGCCGACCATCATGTTCCGGACCCGGGCCCTGCGGCAATTCACCATTGGCCACAAGCGGTACCGGCTGGTCTGCCGTGTGGACGTCATCGACAACGGCCCGGGAATCCCGCCGGATCTGTTGCAGAACATTTTTTATCCGATGATCAGTGGCCGTGCCAGTGGCACCGGCCTGGGCCTTTCGATAACCCAGAGCATCATCGGTCAGCATCACGGGCTCGTGGAATGTGAAAGCGAGCCCGGGAAAACGGACTTCATCATCTTCCTGCCCCTGGAGGAAAACCCATGAGCCAACCGGCGAACGTCTGGATCATAGACGACGACCGCAGTATTCGCTGGGTGCTGGAGCGCGCCCTGAACCAGGCCGGCATGCACCCCCGGGTCTTTGAAAGCGGCGAAAGCATCATGACCCGCCTGGAACACGAACACCCTGACGCCATCATCAGTGATATCCGGATGCCGGGCGTGGACGGCATCACCCTGCTCTCCCAGATCGTGGAAGCCCACCACGACGTGCCGGTTATCATCATGACCGCTCACTCGGACCTGGAAAGTGCCGTTACCAGCTATCAGACAGGCGCCTTCGAATATCTGCCCAAGCCCTTCGATGTGGACGATGCTGTGGCACTGGTCAAGCGCGCCGTTGCTCATAGCCATGAACAGCGCGCCAAGGCCGAACCACAAACCGAGAGCGTCCAGCGTAATACCGAGATCATCGGCGAGGCGCCGGCGATGCAGGAAGTTTTCCGGGCCATCGGCCGGCTTTCCCATTCCAACATCACCGTACTGATTAATGGCGAGAGCGGCACGGGCAAGGAATTGGTTGCCCAGGCCCTGCACAATCACAGCCCCAGGGCCAAGCACCCGTTTATTGCCCTGAATATGGCAGCTATTCCCAAGGACCTGATCGAATCCGAGCTGTTCGGTCACGAAAAAGGCGCTTTCACCGGTGCCGGTGCGGCCCGACAGGGTCGTTTTGAACAGGCCAACGGCGGCACCCTGTTTCTGGATGAGATCGGGGACATGCCCGCGGATACCCAGACCCGGCTGCTGCGGGTTCTGGCAGACGGTGAGTTCTACCGGGTTGGCGGCACCACGCCGATCAAGGTCGACGTGCGCATCATCGCCGCCACGCATCAGGACCTGGAAAAGCTGGTCCAGGGCGGCAGCTTCCGGGAAGACCTGTTCCACCGGTTGAACGTGATCCGGGTGCACCTGCCCAAACTCGCGGAGCGACGGGAAGACATCCCCCGGCTCATGCAGCACTTCCTCAAACGAGCTGCCAAAGAGCTGGCCGTCGAGCCGAAGATCCTGCGCCCGGACGCCGAGGAATACCTCACCACCCTGCCCTGGCCCGGCAACGTCCGCCAGCTCGAGAACACCTGTCGCTGGCTGACTGTCATGGCCAGTGGCCGCGAAATCCATATCGACGACCTGCCACCCGAATTGCTGCACCAGGCCGAATCCGAAACCACCGCCACCGGCCAGACCTGGCAGGAAGGTTTGCGTAACTGGGCCGAGCAGGAACTCAAACGAGGCAAGAAAGGCATCCTCGACACCGCCATACCCGAGTTCGAAAAGATCATGATCGAAACCGCGTTGAAACACACCGGCGGCCGGCGCCGGGATGCCTCAATTCTGCTGGGCTGGGGCCGGAATACACTGACGAGGAAGATCAACGAACTGGGACTGGATCATCCGGAGGGCGAAGAGGATTGAGGCAGCGCTCTCGTCATAGCCTGGCGCAAGCCCGGGGTTCAGTCCCGAACACCGGGCCGGGGTCAGATGAAATCCTTCATCTGACCCCACTTTCACCCCAATCTCTGCAGCACAACCTGACCCGGGGTCAGAAGAAAGCCTTCTTCTGACCCCACTTTTACCGCTCCCGCCAGTAGACAATACGGTCATTTCCCCGGAACACCCCAAACGTCGCCGTCGCCGACGGGTCCTCCAGAGCACCATCCTGATTCCAGTCGCCCTCGAGCCAGACGGGGACACTCCAGGTCAGAGTATCCGTACCACGATCACCATTAGGCTCCAGCACCAATGGTCCGCCAACCCCGCCCGCCAGCGTTGCGGAATCGGCCACCAAAGAATGATAGGTCTCCGGATCCGTAATGTTCGATGTGTTCCAGGGCGTGCAGCTATCGCCGGTGTTCGTTACAAACCCCGAACCCGTCCAATACTCCGCGGAAAACGGCATAAATAACTCATCCACGGTTTCGGGGCCGTAGACGTTTTCCATTTGCAGGCGGCCGTAACGTATTTGAAAGGGGGCATCTGGCCGGATGTCAGGCAATGTCGATGCAGTCACACCATCGCTATCTGCGACGCTCTCGAGGCCAATTCGCAAGTCAGGTTCGAAGGGCATTACCCGCGTAGCGAGACTCTTTTCATAAGTCACCCGGTCATCGCTCGAAAACTGATAGATCATTTCGCCGGAGCCCGCAGCTGCGTTCCCGAGTGATCCGGGTTCAAGAGATGACGATACGGGATAAGGCGCACCGGAAGTCGTGCGGGCGGTCTCATCAGACACCGGCACCAGTCGAACCACATCGGTCGCGACCAACTTCCGGAACCCACCGAGGGTATAGTTACGAGTCTCGATATCCTGCGAGTTATAAGGTGTTATAAACAAACCGGGAATCAGGGACCATCCCATTGACTGGCCGGTATAGGAATACGGTGCTCCCGCGTTACAGGCCGCGCCCAGTTGGCCTGCGTCAACAGCCAGCCCAAAATAGGCTGGAATAAATCGTCCGACGTTCACCGATTCCCCATTGACCGCCGGCGCCACCCCCAGATAACCCGGATTTTCAGCCTGTAGTTTGATGATGCCAACCTCGCTCCATGCCAGATCAGCAACGCTGGCCATGCCACCCTCAAAGCTCCCCCCGGGAATACTCAGCGTGCCTGAAAGCGCCCCGTCGCTTCCTCCGGACGGAGCTTCCAGCGTGTGGGTGATGATTGCTCCCTGCGGAAGGCCTTCCTGTCCATAACTGATGGTCGGGTTGCCCGCCGCCCCCAGTGCCGTGACGGTAACCTCGAACGGGGAGCCGCTGGTTTCAAAAACAGGACCATCAGCATCTGCAGCTGCCGGGTTGCCGGCTACCGAGACGTCAAACCGATCTGGCCTCACCGTCCACAGATCGCTGACACCGACAACCGGAATCGGCTGGCCATTTACATCGACAACAAACCCGGAGTTATCATCCACCAGGTTCAGACGGTACTGCCCGACATCCGTCGTACGCCAGCTGAGGGGAGCACTGCCGTTGGAGAAAGACAACGTCAGGTTGGGGGTACCGGGTTGGGAATCGGGCAGATCCGGGGAGGTAACGCCCAACGCTACAGGTGCCTCTCCGGCGGGGTCATCAGCACTTCGTGACAGCCAGGCCTTAAGAGCGACACTGCCCTCATAATCAGGGATCACCCCGCACTCGCCGCCATCAGAATCCTGGCGTACAGCCTGCACCTGCAGATTGTGGTCACGCTGGGCTACAAAATCGGCCCCAGCGGAATCAGTGATACCAATGACAAATGCGTTCTCCAGAAACTGGATCGGGCTCGAAACGACGAAGGGACTCCCGGAGCTGTCACTGACATTGACGCTCAGCTCATCAGCGCTCGCATTTGCCAGCCTGAACTCGACTACACCCTCATCACCGGGAGCGAACTGGTAGCTGGCAAAACCGTCATTATCGGTATCCGCACTGGGGGTCAGATTTCCGGACCCGGATCCCAGGCTCCAGTTACCCCTTCCTGAGCTGGTCCGTAAAGAAATGGTGCCATCATAGGCTGACAGAGTATCGCCAGCGCTGTTAACCACTCTCACAGTTACCAGTGCAGTGCCGCAGACGCTCGCGACCTCCGGCACATCAACGTCGAAACCACCCAGGGGCGGGGCCGGGAGGATGGTCCCTACCCCCAGCTGACTCGATATCTGCCCATAGGGCGAGCCGGTCGAATCCCTGGCATTACTCAGGTTGACGTTGAAGCGGGTCTCCACCGTCTTTCCCGAGACCAATGTCGGTACAGTAATCGTCCCGCTGCTCTCTCCGGCAGGAATCGTCAGCGTTCCGGTCGTCCCGGTGAAATCAATGCCCGCTATCGCGGTATCGCTGCGGGTCTCAAAATCCACCAACAGATCCGTAACCGCCGGCGTCACGAGCGACACCGTAAACACTGCCGGCTGGCCCTGGGCCACGGTCACATTATCAATACTGACCGCTGGCCCGTCCTCGCCACCATCATTTGTCGTCCCTTCAGTGATATCCCCGGAGTTGCCAGAGCTGAAACCCCAGTCGCCAGTGCCATCCGGCATACGAGCCAGCGTTTTGGTGTTTGAGGCAGGGGCTTGCCAGTCATACGCTGGAGTACAGGTGGCATCCTGCTGGTAGTCGTATTCCCCGACCTGCAGGTAGTCGATCGTCTGACCATTGGCCGCTTTGAGGATAATATCCATCTGGCTGAAACTGATGTAGTCCTCTGACGTTATGAGGGAATCATCAGCCACGAGCCATGGGTATGTCAGATCATTGAATGAGGACAGCTGGATTTCACCGGTACAAAGGTTTTCAACGACATTACCGTCCTTATCAAGGACAGGGCGACAAACCTGCACGGTCCAATCATCGTAATCGTCCCGGGTTATCAGGGAAGACAGGATTTTCACCTCAACGAGGCGGTCATTTTCATTCCCCTGGGACAGCTGGTGAACTTCGTTAATCGTTGCCAGGCCTTTGTATTGCGCAGAACAAGCCGCCCATACTCCATGGCTGAATAAAAGACCGAATGCGAAGCCCAGGAAACCACGGATCACCGCCCATGATGTTCCCTTGAAGAAGCTGGAATAACCCGGCAATAGCCTCATCTGAGCCGAACCTCCACTGCCCGACGGGCCAGCTCATTTCCACTACCACACTCTCCGCTACTTACCAGCGTGTACACGCGGTTCCCCCCGCCTCCGGGGATTGAAAGCGGTGCGGTTACACTGCACTGGATTTCTGCGCCGCACTCTTTCAGCCCGCCAGCAGAGAAATCCACCGACGTCGTGACAGTCGCGCAATCCGCACCATCCAACACCTCCGCCACTGCCAGCTGCGCTCCGCTTTCAGCGGCGTGAAAAGCCCGCTGGGACTGGATCTGCAGGCTTACGGAGCGAGCGGTAGCCTGCTGAAGCTGGGCCATGCCCGTTACCAGAAGCGCCAGTACGGTGATCACGAACAAAGCGATCGGGAGCCCAATGCCTTGCTGATGGCGGATCGACAGAGATGCGTGTGAACGGAAGTCAGGGAACATTACGGATCTGTACCTCCTGGCTCACGGGTGTTGATTCCCCGCTACGGGGATCTTCGAGGCTGAAGGAGAAACTTACCAGAGCCCCTCGCTGGAGCGTTGGCGGACTGAAGGAGAAATCCACGGCTCCGGTCAGATTGGCAGCCAGTACCTCGCGGGTTCCGCCAGCCGGAGGTGTCGGCTGGGAGGGGTTCGCCCCGTAATCGCTATAACGATAGAGAAAACGGCCACTCTGGCAATAACTTACCGGTGCTCCCACGACAAACAACCGACGCTCGGGAGAACGCTGACTGAACCGGTGGGCCGCGGACAGATTGATCACGGCCGGGGAAGCGCCGTTGTCGACGCTGCTGATCAGCGGACTGACAGGTCCCGGATTGCTGGTATCGTAAAGATCACTGGTCGTGGTTGAGCCATAGCCATAGATCAGCGCGCGGGCACCCCCCAGCGACGGCACACTGGCAAAAGGGGCGATCTCAATCTCGTCGAAGCCAGGCCCCCGGGTCAGCCGAATATAGCTGGTGGCCGAGAGTACCGGCAACCACTCGATACAGGACCCTGAGGTGCGGACTGAAATCGGAAACGCCTGCCGCAGCTCACGGGATACCTGTTCGCTGACCACCACACCCTGAAGGGCCCGCTGTTGTCGGGAACCGGTATCCAGCGCGCCCCGGGTAGATAGGGTGACAAACTGGACAGAAATGGTGGCAATGATGGCGAGAAGCACGATCACCATCACCAGTTCCACGAGGGTAAAACCAGCCGACCGTCGCATCAGAAGTTGGCCCGATAGGCGGTGAACAGCCAATCCTGGCCGGAGGGATCGGTGACGGTCACGTCAACCCGCTTGGCATCCTCGTTGGCAACAGCCACTTCGGAGCCCGCACATACAACGGTGACAGCAACCGAAAAGCCACCATAGCCTGATAGATCATTTCCCGAACTGTCCTTCGGCGGGGAGTCCGAGAGCCCATGGTAATCATCGGCGTCATCAAAGGTTGACCGGGTCTCGCCATCCGGGCCGGCCGAGGCGCAATCCACATCCCCCGACGCCACCTTGCCGCCACCCACCGGGGTGGATTCGTCATAGTAGCGGGCAAGGATCTCGTCCATGTACAGCTGGGAAAGGGATATGGCGCGGGTCTCGTTCAGCGGATCCGCGCTACGGCCACTGATCACGGCAAACGCTCCGACCACGCCGGCGATGGCAACGCCGAGCACCACGATGGTAATGATCAGCTCAACCAGGGTAACGCCCGACTGCCGTTTCACTGGCAGGCTCCCTGGTAGACCGCACCGAGAGAGCTCAGGCACAGATCAAACTGGCTGGAACCGGTAACGCGGAAATCAATATCCTGACGGGGTACCGGAGCGGCAACCCGCCCGGTTCCGTCGAATGATACGGTCAGCCCTGTTGCCGGAATGGCCGAAAAAGCGCCGCCACTGAGCCGGTAACTCAGCGAAGAGCCCTCACGGGCCAGGGTGAAGGTTTCACCGCCGGCATCGAATTGGAGCTCGTCGGATAACTGGCGAATGACTACGCTTTTGGAAGGATTCCCCGCCAGCGCTGCCTGCTGGGCAAGCAGCGTGGCGGAGGAGAGTTGCTGGGTGGCCAGCAGTGGGGAGAAGGCGGATCGGTTGGCGAATAAACCTATGCCAAGCATGGACACGACAGCAATCAAGATTATCACCATCACCAACTCCACCAACGTGAAGCCTCGGGCTAGTGAGGCGATACTTTTGCTCATATCACCAAACTCCGCTTAGCCCTACTAACTACCGTCACCGCCTCTGAGCTGTAACCCTTAATTACAAACCGAATTTGTGCTATCCCAAGTGTTAGTTACAACGGAGACGCTGGGAGGAGTATCCGCTCCTGTTGAGCCAGTGAATGTAAAACATGGGCTATTGTCTGCAGGAGAGCCCACTGTGACATAAGCGTCTTCACCAGCAGGTTCGACAGTGAAGTCGCCAAGCTGAGCAGCCACGGTAAGGGAGCTCTGATCCAAATAACCGTTCTGCAGAGTAACCGGATTGCCCTCTAAATTGAATGAAGCGGCTCCTGTAGTAGTGCTATCACCACTTGCGAGAGCCTTAGAGCGAACGATACCCATAGCTGATTTGACGCTTCCGCGGGCACCTTCAACGGTAGCCAACTCAGCATCACCACTCAAATCCGCAAACCGCGGCAGAGCAAACGCCGCCAGGATGCCCAGAATCACAATCACCATCACCAGTTCGATGAGGGTGAAGCCTTTTTCTTTTCTGCCTGGAATCATGTCTTTCATTTCTCTACTCCGCATTACAATCGTTTTTTTATGACTGGCTAATCGCTCAGTTTACATTCGTGGTCACTTCACCGGTATCGGCATCGTACACAATAAGTTTCTCGTCGGCAGTCCCGGCCAGGCCATCCAACTGGTATGTGAACTCGCAGTCCGCGCCTTCGCCGGCATCACCATCCGCGACAGCAGCAACAACATAATCCACACCGGCTGCGGCCGCAGCGGCAACCGCGGGCGCATTGGCCTGCAGCACGCCGTTCCAGACCTCGATGCAGCGGCCTGCATCCATGGCGGCGCTGCCGCTGTCACTGGCAACAGAGACCGGCCACCCGTTGGGCCCCACATCCACCTGGCCATTACCAAAGCCAGCAACGTTCACCGTGGCACCGGTTGCGCCATTGGTCACGTTCTGGGCCTTGGCAAGCGCCACGCCTGCGGCAACGGCACCGGTGGTCGCCTTGACGCTCGACCGGTGCGCCTCCTCAGAAAGCTGGGCAAACCTCGGCAAGGCAAAAGCCGCCAGAATCGCCAGGATGGCGATGACCACCACCAGTTCAATCAGGGTGAAACCCCGGTTTTGTTTATCCACGCCCATTGCACGCCCCCTCTTCGACTTATCGAACAATTGTCTCACAGTCAGCCCTTTTCCCCATGATTCATGTGGCTTTACTGACCATTTTTTACACGATTTAACGATAATCCAACGGCCCTTCGGGCTCCGCTCTCACCGGATTCCACAAACTCCGTGACAACCCGCCATTGCAGGGACTCGCCCTCGGCAACGGAATCCAGCCAACGCGGCTGGTACAGCAACAGGCCCGAGCTCTCCGAAAAGCACCAGGTGCCCGGTTGCGGCCCACCTTCGGAGCAGGCTCCGCCCCAGTTTCGGGGTGTTTCCCGCAACAGGCTGACCGGATTAGTGCCAGACCACTGCTCGAGGCTTTCTCCGGACGCCAGCATTACCTCGGCCCCTTTCACGACCAGCGCGCTGCGCAGCTGATTCAGCATCAGCTGCATGCCCTGCTGCTCAGCCCTGGTCGCTGTCCGTTCCACGGAAAACAACAGCACCCATACCGCCACGCCCAGCAGGCAAATTGCCACCAGGCACTGAAACCGGCGGTGGTTGTCCGCCCCCACATAGCCCACGGCGTTGACCGCAGCCAATTCAACCCCGCCCCATGGCTGCCGAGCCGAGATCCCAGATCGGCAGGAAGACACCCAGCGCCAGGATCAGCACCAGTATGCCCATGGCAACAATCAGGATCGGCTCGATGGATTCCGCCAGCCGTTTGAGGCCGTAATCGATATCCTCGTCGTAGAAATCCGCCACGCTGGTGAGCATTTCGTCCACCGCACCGGTTTCCTCCCCGACCGCAATCATCTGCAGGATCAGGGGCGTAAACATGTCAGATTGCCGTGCCGTTCGCAGCAGGCTCTCACCCCGCTCGATCCCGGCACGCATATCCCGGATGTGCATGGCGATCCAGGCGTTATCGGTGGCCTCTCCGGTCACGGTCAACGCATGGTTGACCGGCATACCAGCCGCGAGCATGGAAGCCAGATTCCGGGAGAACCGGCTCAGGGTGATCAGCTCCAGCAGGTTGCCTATCACCGGGAGCCTCAATTTGTACCGGTCCCACGTGAGCCTGCCTTGCTCGGTCTGCTTCCACTGCCGCAGCAAGAGTCCGCCGGCGGCGAGCGCGAACAGCACCACATACCAGTACCCGAGCAGGAAATTGGAGGTACCGACCAGCACCTGCGTCAGGAACGGCAGATCCGCACCAAGCTTGTTGAACACCGCAGCGAACTTCGGAATCACCAGGAAGTTCACCACCATCAGGGCCGCCAGCAGTGCCACCACCACGAACGTCGGGTAGCGCATGGCCTGTTTCAGACGACGTTTGGTGTCCCGCTCCAGTTCCAGGATCTCGGCAAGCCGTTTGAAGGCATCGTCCAGCCGGCCTGTATTCTCGCCTACGTGGATCATGGCCACGAACATGTCGGAGAAAACATCCGGATGGGCCTGCATGGCCACGGCCATGGCGGTGCCGCCTTCAAGCCGCGCCGTCACATCATCCAGCACTTCCGCCAGTACCGGCGAACGGGAGGTCTCCGCCAGCCCGCGCATGGTACGGATCAGGGGGATGCCAGCCCGGGTCAACGAGTGCATCTGCCGACAGAAGACGATCAGTTCATCCAGGGTGACGTTGCCCCGGAATACCACGAGCCGGTTAACCCGGTCGGACAAGGATCGGGACTCGGCCTGCTCCCGGATGGTCAGTGGCGTGATGCCCCGGCGCATCAACTCTGCGGCGGCCGCATCGGCATTGCCCGCAATCAGGGAACCTTGCTTGAGGCTGCCATTGGCATCCTTACCCCGGTAGGAGAATTGCATCAGGCACCTCCACCCAGAGGTTCATCCGGCCCCGGAAATTCGTCTTCGGGCGAGAAGTCGCCCTCCGAGGTGGCCGCCACACGGGCTACTTCTTCCAGGGTGGTCACGCCCCGCAAGGCATAGTCCATGGCACACCGACCCAGCGGCCGATACAGGCGACTCTGTCTCGCTGCCCGGCTGAAGGCGGAAACGTCCTTCTGGCGCAGGGCATCGAGCATCGGTTCGTTCATCTCGAGCATTTCGTAAACGCCGATCCGCCCTTTGTAGCCGGTGTTGCTGCATTGATAGCAGCCGCGCCCGTGGACAAATCCGGCTTCCCGGTCGAGCGGATCGAGGTCGAAGGTCTCCAGCCACACGCTCTCCTGTTCCGTGGGCTCATAGGGTACGGAGCAGTTCTCACACACCCGGCGCACCAGGCGTTGAGCGACGACGCCGAGCAGGGAACTGGACACCAGGAAGGGCTCTGCCCCCATATCGATCAGCCGCATGGCACTGCTGATGGAGTCGTTGGTGTGCAATGTAGATAACACCAGGTGACCGGTCATGGCCGCGCGCAGACCGATTTCAACAGTCTCGCGGTCCCGCATCTCACCCACCAGCATGATGTCGGGATCCTGGCGCAGGCCGGCGCGGAGGACATCGGCAAACTCCAGGCCGATCCGGGGGTGGACCTGCACCTGGGTAATACGGGGCAGCCGGTATTCCACCGGGTCTTCGGCAGTAATGATCTTCACTTCCGGGCGATTCAGCTCGCTCAGCGCACCATACAGCGTAGTGGTTTTCCCGCTACCGGTCGGTCCGGTCACCAGTATCATGCCATGGGGCTTTCGGATCATGCGCCGGAAACGCTGGAGGAGTTCTTCGGGCATGCCGATGCTGTCGAGATCCAGCAGCCCCTGACTCTGGTCCAGCAGACGCATCACCACGGATTCACCGTACTGCACCGGCATGGTGGAAATCCGGACATCGATACTGCGGCCCTTGACCCGCACATTGAACCGCCCATCCTGAGGCAGCCGTTTTTCGGAAATATTCAGGCCGGCCATCAGTTTCAGGCGCAGGACCAGCGCGGCGTTGACCCGCTTTTCCTTCATCACATGCTCTTGCAGCACACCATCCACCCGCTGACGGATTCGGACTATGGTCTCATCCGGCTCGATATGGATATCGGAGCTGCGGGCCTGAACCGCATCTTCGAACAGGGTCTTGAGCAGTCGGACCACCGGCGCGTCTTCACTTTCCGGTTCGGCCGACATGCTGGCCAGGTCAAAGGCATCGTCCGAAAGCTCATCCTCGAGCTCTTCGGCCAGGGAGGCAATTTCTTCCGTGCGACGATAGACGAGATCGAGCGTGGAGAGCAGCTCACTTTCCCGCACCACGGCCTGACGGATCGGCTGCTTCAGCACGCGCACCAGCTCGTCGTAGGCAAAGATATCCAGGGGGTCAGCCATACCCACCAGCAACTCGCCGTTTTGCTCGTTCAATACCAGCGCACGGAAACGACGGGCCATGGCTTCCGGGAGCCGGCGCACCAACTGCTCGTTAAAACGGAAATGACGCAGCTGCACGAAAGGCAGGTCCAGCTGTCGCGAGAGCATGTTGAGAATGGTGTCTTCATCGACATAACCGAGGTCCACCAGGGTCTTGCCCAGCTTGCGCCCGCTGTTTTTCTGCTCGCGCAGCGCGGTTTTCAGCTGCTCCTCGGTAATGACGTCGTTCTGCACCAGCAGGTCGCCAAGACGGAGCTTTTTCTTTGGTTCCGTTGCCATTCAGCCTGCCTGTAACTGTTTCAAACGTTCACGAACATAGTCCGCCAGCGAGGGGGACAAACCGGGTAAAGCTGCAGCCTGGGCATAGGCCCGCTGGGCGCTGGCAGCCTTGCCCTGCGATTCCAGCGAGATACCGAGGCCCACCCACCAGGCGGCCCGACTGTCATCTGTGGTCAGCAGTGCAGTCCATTGTTCAGCCGCCTCCCCACTCTCGCCGGCCTGTTGGAGCAGGGTTGCCAGAGTTACCCGGTATTCGATGTGCCCCTGCAGTGGCGGAATCTGACTGCGCAAGACGGTTACTGCGCCGTCAAGCTCGCCGGTGGCCAGCAGGGCCCGGGCCCGGAGCAAGCGCAATTCGGGTACGGTCATCACCTCTGATGCCGGCAACCACGCCAGCGCGATTTCCGGCTGGCCCTCCACCAGCAGGGCCCTGGCCAGGGTCGCGCGGCTCACCGGCGCCGGCTGTTCCGCCAGCAACGACCGCAACCTTTCCGCCGCATCCCGGGAGCGGCCTTGCCTGAGCAGGGAAGCCAGCTCTCGACTCACACGACGATCAATACTCTCCGGGGTTTCCCGCGCCTCTTTAACCTGTGCCGGTTCGGTTTCCGGTTCAACCGGTTGCGCCTGGCTGACCGCTGCCTTCTCGGGCTCCGACCGTTTTTTCTGAGCGACCTGTTTTTCCGGGGCCGGCGCCGGATCGCTCTTTGGCTCGGGGGCGGGCGCTGGCGCATTTCCGGGTGCGGATTCCGGCGCTTCTTCAGCCACCTTCGCGGTGATCGGCTCCGGTTCTCTGACGTTTACCGGTTCGGCGGCTGGCTTTTCGGCCGCAACCTCCGCATCCCGATCCTCTTGCTCCTGATGGACCGGGGACTCCGTGGCATTGTCCGCAGATTGCACCGAGACCGGCGGCAGAGATTCCGGTGCCTCTGCCGTTTCCGGGACACCCTGGTTGCCGCCCATCAGGGCGTAACCTGAGACCGCCGCCAAGACGACCACCAGCATCAGCAGCACCGGCACCAGCCGGTTCTTCCCGGTCGGCACGGTGTAACCCTGGCCGGTATAGGCAGCAGGTGCTTCCGGCTTCTGCTGGCGTTTCTCCGCTGCCCGCAGTGCGTCGTTCAGAAGGCTCATAACCACCTCGCCAACAGACCGGGCTGTCTGGCACTTTCGGTATCCCTGATGGCACTGAGCGCGTGGGCCCGATTCACCTGCCAGGCACCCTGCCCCCACGCCGCCAGCATGGACTTGTGCGCCAGGACATTCACCAGCCTCGGAACACCGCCGGATGCCCGGGTGATGAGCTTCAGAGCCGGTGGGGCGAACAGCTCGCCACCGTTATACCCGGCCTGAGTCAGCCGATGGCGCAGGTACTGGCCAACCGCCTGTCGGTCGAGCGCCCTCAGCCGGTATTGGAAGGTAATGCGCTGGCGCAGCTGGCGAAGGCTCTCCTTGCCAAGCACCGCATCCAGTTCCGGCTGACCGAACAGCACCACCTGCAACAGTTTGGTGCTCTCGGTCTCCAGATTCGTGAGCAGCCGCAGTGCCTCGATAGTGGGCTCCGGCATGGCCTGGGCCTCATCAATCACAAGCACCACCGGCTGCCCGTCCAGCGCCAGATCGATCAGCTTCTGATTCAGGGCCTTGAGTACCTGGTGGGTATTCGCGCAGCGGGTCACATCCACCCCGAGCTCCTCTGCCACGGCCTCGTACAGAGTCTCAGGCGGCAGGTGCGGGTTGGGGATATAGGCCGTGCTCGCCCTGCCCTCCAGTTTGTTGAGCAACAACCGGCACAGCAGCGTTTTGCCGGTGCCCACCTCACCAGTGATCTTGATGAAGCCCTCCCGCTCCTGCAGCGCCACCAGCAGCAGCTCCAGCGCATCGGCATGGCTGGGCGCCCGCAGGAAATAGCGGGTATTCGGCGTCAATGCAAAGGGTGCTTCCTGCAGTCCGAAATGGCTCTCGTACATATCAGCGTGGCGCTTTCTCCGGTTCCGGAGTGACTGACCGCGAGGACTGCAGCAGCTCCCGCAGTACTTCCATACGCTCCCGACTGGCGGCAACATCCGCGTTCATGGTTGACGGCTGGGCCACCACGGGCCGCAACAGGATGACAAGCTCGCTCTTGCGGGATTCAAACCGGCGCTGCTTGAACAGCTCACCGACCAGGGGGATTTCACTGAAGAAGGGGACCGAGGAATTGGAATCCTCACTGGTATTCTGAATCAGGCCGCCAATCACCACGATCTGACCGCTTTCGGCCCGGATCACGCTGTCCGTCTCCCGCACCTTACTGGCCGCCAGAGGCAAGGTCACATCCCGCTCTCCAATGGTGATCACCTTTTCCTGATCATTCACTTCACTGACGGACGGATGCACATGCAGAGTAATGTTACCGTCCTCGCCAATCTGCGGCGTCACGTCCAGGGAGATGCCCGAGAAGAACGGTGTCAGCTCCACCGACGTGGAGGTACTGTCCGAACCGGTCACGGTGGAGTTCTCGTCATCAAAGTCGATATCGGTGACGAAGAATTCGTCCGTGCCCACCTTGATCACCGCCTTCTGGTTATTCACCGTGGAAATCCGTGGGCTGGAGAGAATCTGCACGTTACCCTGGGTGCCAAGCAGTTCGATCAGTGCTGTAAAGCTGCCTTCCCGGAAGGTGGCGGAGAACAGGCCACCGATATCGGAGGTACGAATGGTCTGCCCGGCCAGGCTCTGGGCGGTGAAGTCTGCCGGCAGGCCGTCAGACGCCGTCACAGACGAAGCGCTCTGCAGATCAGACCAGTTGATGCCCTGCTGGTAGCCCTCGTTGAGCGCCACTTCCAGAATCTTGGCCTCCAGCACCACCTGGCGCTGCATGATCAGTTCGGTACGGCGCAGGTAATCCTCCACCAGTCGCAGCTGCTCGGAGCCGCCGCGCACCATGATCAGGCCGGAGCCGGGATTCACGATCACCTGGCCACTCTCGCCCGAACTGACAATCATCTCCACAGACGTGCGCAGATCCTGCCAGAAATCCGATTCGGTCTCTGTGGAGATGGCCGTGCCGATCAGGCTTCGGGTTTCTCCACTGCTGGCATCGCCATTACTCGCGTTGTTACGGGAACTGGTTACCTGGCCGGAACTCACCCGGGTCTCGGAGCCACCCCTGCGTTTGAAATGCAGGTAGTCGATGGGGAAGATCCGGGTCTGTATGCGATCGGCATTGACCTGGAAGAGACGCCCCTTGCGCTGGATATCCAGGCGGTACAGATCGGCGACAATGTCCATGACCTCTGGCACTGTAACGTCCCGGAGCCGGAGATCGATGGTGGTATTCACTTCCGGGTGCACCACTGCGTTGAAACGGGTGCCCGCCACCAGCGACTGGAAAAAGCTGTTTGCGGCCACACCACGGGCATTGACATCAAAGCGCTCTTCCAGATCGTTGTCAGCTGACAGAGGCGGCAGAAGCTGGGCGCTAATGTCGGCAGGCATGGCAGAAGCGGCCGGCTGGCGGGATTCGTTCTTCGACTCTGCCCCGGCCTCGGCCTGCTCAAGGGTCCGGACGATGTCATCCGCTGCATCCGTGGAAGTTGCCGCCCCCGTGCGCATCAGCGGATTGTTGCTGCAGGCGCTCAGGGCCACCCCCGCAGCAACGACCAGCGCAAGTCTTTTTATGGAAATCATGGTTGCCTGAATGTCCGTCATTGGGTTCCCCGCACTTGCGGAAGCTTGTCCAGGTAGAGAATCCGGGGCCTGCCCCGGTCCAGCACCTCGACCCGGTCCTGATGAATTTTTCTCACGCGGATACCATTGGCGCCCTGACCTTCCCTCAGAGCTTCCCCTTCGATCACGGCCACCTTGCGATCCTCGCCATAGACAATCGAGTCCAGGGACAAAGACCTCAACGGGAGGCTCCTGACCGCAGCATCATGAAGGCCCGGTGGCCTGGTGGGATCCTGGAGGGCAACCACGGGCATGCTGCCGAGCAGAGTGATGATGGCGATTACCGATCCTGCCAGTCTCATGTCATACCCCCAGCCAGGCTTTGTCCAGACTCAATGTCCGGACCTCGATCACCGCTTCACCGGCAGGCCAGGTAGTCGCATCATATTTCAGGCGCACCCAGCCGAGCCGGTCGTCCATTGCCTCGAGGCGCTCCAGATAGGCGAGCACCTCAAGGTACCCGCCCTGAACCCGCAGTTCCACGGTGTGCGCAAACAGCAACGGTTCAGGCTGCGCCTCTGCCGCACCATCTGTTCCGGAGCCGGATGTTCCGGACTCTGCGTAGATCGGTTCCGGCGTTTTCAATTCCATTTCCTGAAGGGTCAAACCTTCCTGGACCACCAGAATCTCTCGCAGCAATGCCACCATCGCCCGTGGTGCGATCAGCTGACCAGCCGTCTCGGTGACCTGCTGATCCAGCTGCTCCAGCCGGCGCTGGCGCTGCTGCAGGCGCTGCCTGAGCTCCGCCGAGGGATCCTGAGCCAATACCTGCTCCAGTTCCTGTTGCCGGGCGAGCAGATCAGTCTGACGCATCTCCGCCAGCGCCTGGCGGCTCTCCAGACTGCGAACATCGCGGGCAAGAGGAGCCAGTGCGAACTCCCACCCGGCAAAGACGACGACCACCAACAGGGTCAGCAGCAATAACAGTCGCTCTCGGGAGGGACGATCATTGAACCACTGCCCGAGCTTTGCCAGGCCATTCTGTCGGGCGTCACTCATGATTCCTCCCCGACGCCAGATTCACTGGCCACAAAGAATTCCACCCAATCGCCCTCTTCAGGGCGGTCAAGCCGAAACACACTGAAAGTCCGGCCGGTAAAGGCGGGTGCCCGACCCAGCTGTTCCAGGTACACGGGCACCTGTTCCGAGGCCCGGGTGCGCCCTTCAAGCTGGACTCTCTGAGGCTGCGCCTCCAGGACAATGCCCGTGAGCCAGACATTCTCCGGGATCTGCCTCGCCAGGGCCGCCATCTGTGGGGAAAAGCCGCTGCCGGGCTTCACCACCAGCCCCTGCACCCGTTCAAGCAGGCGCTGGCGCCGGGCCAGGGTGTCACTGATCCGTCTGAGGGCCGCTTCCAGCTCGGGATCCGGCTGCCGACGCTCTACCGCATCAGACAACTCGGCCACCGCCTCTCCTAGCCGGGCGTTCTGCTGCTCCAGACCAACCACTCGCTGTGTCAGCTGTCCCTGCTGATACTGGAGCCAGAGGCCATACCCGACCATCACCAGCATCAACACCACGGTAATTCCGACGGCCCTACCCGCCGACAAACGTTGTTCGCGCGGACGCAATTCATGTGTGTACAGGTTGACCTGCTGAATCATTTGCCCGCCTCCCCGGCCAGCGGCAAGCCGGCACTCCAGGCGGTCAGGCAGCGGCTATCGACGGCACTCTCGAGCCCCACTGCGGTCCAGTCCAGGTCACTGACACCCACGGCCAGATAGGAAGACAACATCGAGGCCAGGGGTAACACACTGTCGCTGGCCACCAGCCGGATCGTGGCCGGTGGCACCTGCCCCATCTGGCTTTCGTAATAATCCAGGGATCGCTGCAGTTCCAGTGCCAACGCCTGCACGACGCCCTCTTGCCGGGCGGCATCTCGCAGGCCTGAGGCAGACACATCCAGACGTCGGGAAAGATAAAGAGTCTGGCCACGGCAAATGACCATCTGGCCGTAATTCTCCCGAAGGTGAACCAGGGCCGCCCCCTTGTTTTCCGGGTCCAGTCTCGCGACCAGGTTGCGCAGGGCCAGATCCGCAATATCGATACGACCGGGCTTGAGCCCGGACGCCTGCAGCAGTTCGACCAGATCCTTGAGAAGCGACTTACGAGCGGCGACGACATTCACCAGCTCCCCCCGACCTCGGGCAGCATCGGCTGGAAACGGGAAAACATCGGATATGGCATCGGAAGGGCTGAATTCGAGCAGATCCCTGAGTTTCCACTTGAGGGCGTCGGCCAGTTCGGAGTCCTCGATGCCCGTGGGGCGTTCCATCTGGAAGACCTGGTACTGCTCCATGGGCAAGACAAGATCCGTTACCGCATTGCCCCAGCCCTTTTGATCGGCCAGAGAACGGAGCACCTCAACCCTGTGGGCCGGCCGACATTCGGCGAATCCCACAGGTTGCGCCAGTGAAGAACCCGCAACAGCCCAGGCAATGCCGTCCGGTCGTACCTCCAGGGATACGCGCACAGTAGAACCGCCGGGCTTAAAAAGTGCGGTGATCTTTTCTAATAAGGGTGTTTGAATCATGAACCAGCGCTGGAAGTAGGGCCACTCGCAAGGCCCTTTTATCATTATGCGCCTGAATTACAGACGAAGTTCCTTCTGACCCGCAATGATAGGTCAAAAAGTGAGCGCACTTCCATGTTTTTTTGAGCCATTTCACGTTCTTTTGCGTTGGCGTAACAAAAAGCCCCGGGCGCGCTTGCAATCCGGGGCTTTTGGCTCTAATGCCAGGTCTGATACGGAGATCAGAAGGGGATATCGTCATCAAAATCGTCAACCGGCTCAGGCATACTCCCCTGAGAGGGCTGGCTGTAGCCGCCTGACTGCTGACCCTGGGCCGGTGCATTCTGCTGTCCCGCCGGAGCATTGTAGTTTGACTGCTGCGGGCGGCCTGCCGGAGCACCCTGGCTCATACCACCTTCACCGCCTCGGCTGTCGAGCATCTGCATCTGGCCATTGATATCCACCACCACTTCGGTGGTGTAACGGTCCTGGCCATCCTGCCCCTGCCATTTCCGGGTCTGCAGCTTGCCTTCGATGTAGACTTTGGAGCCTTTACGCAGATACTGGCCGGCAACCTCGGCCACCTTGCCAAACAACACCACGCGGTGCCACTCGGTTTTTGGCACCAGCTGGCCGGTCTGACGATCCTTGTAGCTCTCATCTGTTGCCAGATTCAGGTTCACCACCGCGTTACCATTCGGGGTGTAGCGTGTATCCGGGTCCTGCCCCAGATTGCCAATAAGAATGACCTTGTTTACGCCTCGTGCCATCGTTAACTCCTGAGAATGTTTTCAAGGGAGGCCGCACTCCCTGCGACTCTCCAGATTTCAATAACCGTTACCCTGCCGGACAAACGCCAGGTCCGCAAGTAACCCTTCATCAAACTTCTGCTTGTCCACCTTGAGATAGGCGGTTGCGGCATCTTCGACGATAACCACATCCTGAACCCCGGGCAGGCGCCGCAGGCGATCATCGATATCGTCGTAAGTCTGGCTGACCGCCTGCTGCAACTGTACCACGAAACTGGTGGTGTAACCCGGCGCCGGCATGGTGAGCGCGACCAGCAACCAGAGCGCCAGTACCGCCACCATCAGCCAGACCACGCCTTCCACCCCGGCGGCTTCCAACAGGACCCCTCCCAGGGCACCACCGAGAAACGCACCGAGGAACTGGGAGGTGGAATACACCCCCATCGCTGTGCCCTTGCTTGCTGCCGGCGCCTCCTTGCTGATCAGCGACGGCAAGCTGGCTTCCAGCAAGTTGAACGCCATAAAAAAGAAGAACAACACGACCCACGCCAGCATCAGGCTCGCCCCCAATCCGGCCAGACCGGCGGTCGCCAGCGTCAGCAGCGCTATGGCGCCGCAGAGCACGGGCTTCATCTTGCGTTTTTTCTCGCCGATGATGATGAACGGCACCATGGCGAAGAAAGAGGTCACCATGACCGTCAGATAGAACCACCAGTGGGAACTGGCCGCCAGCCCCAGTTGCCCCTCAAGCACTGACGGGAACACCAGGAACAGCGCGGTCAGTACCAGATGCAGGGCGAAGATGCCAAAGTCCAGCCGTACCAGACGGCCATCCATGAGCACCCGGCCGAGCATGTCTTTTGCCGGATGGGTATCGGCGCTGATCTTGTGCTGATGCGGGGTCGGCACTACCCGGTTCACCACAACCAGGGCGATTACCGCCAGGGCCGCGGTGGCATAGAAAATACCCTGGAGCCCCCAGACGGCGCCCAGCAAGGGCCCCAACACCAGGGACACGGAAAACGACAACCCGATGGAGATGCCCACTGTTGCCATCGCCTTGGTGCGCTCCTCTTCCCGGGTCAGATCACTGAGCAGTGCCATCAACACGCTGGCGATGGCCCCGGCGCCCTGGAGAATCCGACCGGCGATTACAACGTATATGGAGTCAGTCGCAGCGGCGAGCAGACTGCCGGAGGCAAAGAGAATCAACCCGAGATAGATCATTCGCTTGCGGCCGACCCGGTCGGACAGAAGACCGAAAGGAATTTGCAGCAGGGCCTGGCTCAGGCCATAGGCACCAATGGCAAGACCAAGCAACGCAGGCGTGGCACCCCTGAGATCTTCGCCGAGCAGCATGAACACCGGCATGACCATGAACAGCCCCAGCATTCGCATGGCATAGACCGATGCCAGGGCTGCTACGGAGCGTTTTTCCAGCGCGTTCATCGCGGTGTTCACCTCAGCCGGGGGGGTTGAAAGCATGTCACCGGGAGGCCAGATACCTCCCGCAGGCGGCGCATTGTATCAGAACCGACCGGACCGAGGGACTCCCGGAACCGTCTCGGTCAACACCGGTTTCACCGTCCTTACGGCAACACGGTATAATTCTCGTTTTTCCAGACTGAGAGGTGTTATGGACCATATCCAGATCAAGGGTGCTCGCACTCACAACCTGAAGAACATCGACCTGGATATGCCGAGGGACAAGCTGATCGTGATCACGGGCCTGTCCGGTTCCGGGAAATCGTCGCTGGCTTTCGACACTCTGTACGCAGAGGGGCAGCGTCGATACGTGGAATCCCTCTCCACCTACGCCCGACAGTTCCTGTCCATGATGGAAAAGCCCGATGTCGATCACATCGAGGGCCTGTCGCCGGCGATTTCCATCGAACAGAAGTCCACCTCTCACAATCCCCGGTCTACGGTCGGCACCATCACCGAAATCTACGATTACCTTCGGTTGTTGTTCGCCCGTGCCGGAGAGCCCCGCTGTCCGGATCATGGCCAGCCCCTGGAGGCCCAGACCGTCAGCCAGATGGTGGATCAGGTCCTGGCCATGCCCGAGGGCAGCAAGCTGATGATCCTGGCCCCGGTCATCCGTGACCGTAAAGGCGAGCACCTTCATGTGATCGACAACATGCGCAGCCAGGGCTTTATCCGACTGCGGGTGGACGGGACGGTCTACGACATCGACGACGTGCCTGCACTGGACAAAAAACGCAAACACCAGATCGACGTGGTCGTCGACCGCTTCAAGGTCAAAGAGGGACTGGAACAGCGGCTGGCCGAGAGCTTTGAAACCGCCCTTGAGCTGGCCGACGGCATCGCGCTGGTCGCACCCATGACCGGCCAGGGCGAGGAACACACCTTCTCCGCCCGCTACGCCTGCACGCAATGCGGGTATTCCCTGAGCGAGCTGGAACCCCGGCTGTTTTCCTTCAATAACCCCGCCGGCGCCTGCCCTACCTGTGACGGGCTGGGGGTAAAGCAGTTCTTTGATCCTGAAAAGATCATCCAGCACCCCGAAGCCACCCTGGCAGAGGGTGCGATCAAGGGTTGGGACCGACGGGCAGTCTACTACTTCCAGATGCTGGCGAGCGTTGCCGAGCATTACGGCATGGACCTCGAGACGCCCTGGGTTGACCTTCCCGATTCCTTTCAGCAGGTCTTGCTTTACGGCTCGGGCACCGAGGACATCCCGTTCCGTTATGTAAACTCCCGTGGACACATCATGGAAAAGGCGCATCCCTTCGAGGGCATCCTGCCGAACCTGGAGCGTCGATACCGGGAAACCGATTCCCAGAGCATGCGGGAAGAACTCGCCCGGAACCTGAGCACCCAGCCGTGTAAGGAGTGCGGTGGCTCACGGCTGCGCCGTAGTGCGCGGCATGTGTTCATCGAGGAGCGGAATCTGGCGGATGTCACCCACCTGCCGGTGGGTGAAGCCCACAACTATTTTCACCAACTGGCCCTTCCGGGCCGGAAAGGCGAGATCGCGGAAAAGATCCTCAAGGAGGTGCGGGAACGGCTCCAGTTCCTGGTGAATGTCGGGCTCGAATACCTGACCCTCGAACGCAGTGCCGACACCCTCTCCGGGGGCGAGGCGCAGCGCATCCGGCTGGCCAGCCAGATCGGCGCCGGGCTGGTGGGCGTCATGTACATTCTGGACGAACCCTCCATCGGCCTGCACCAACGGGACAACGACCGCCTGCTCGCCACCCTGACCCACCTGCGGGACCTTGGGAATACCGTGATCGTGGTGGAACACGATGAAGACGCCATTCGCGCCGCCGATTTCGTTATCGACATCGGGCCCGGTGCCGGTGTTCACGGAGGGCATGTGGTTGCCCAAGGCACGCCCCGGGATATCATTTCCAATGAACGCTCCCTGACCGGGCAGTATCTCAGTGGCCAGAAGGAAATCGCAGTACCTGCCAAGCGTAACAAAGGCTCCGGCAAGCAGCTGACCCTCACCGGCGCCAGCGGCAATAACCTTCGCGATGTGACCCTGAACCTCCCCCTGGGCGTCATGACTTGCGTTACCGGCGTATCCGGCTCCGGCAAGTCCACGCTGATCAACAGCACCCTGTACCCGGTGGCGGCCGCCAAGCTGAACAAGGCAACCAGCCTGAACCACTCGCCCTACCAGAAGCTCAAGGGCCTGGATCATCTGGACAAGGTAATCGACATCGACCAGAGCCCGATTGGCCGTACACCCCGCTCCAATCCGGCCACCTATACCGGGCTGTTCACGCCGATCAGGGAGTTGTTTGCCGGCACCCAGGAAGCGCGTTCGCGGGGCTACAAACCAGGCCGCTTCTCCTTCAACGTCAAGGGTGGTCGCTGCGAGGCCTGCCAGGGTGACGGTGTCATCAAGGTAGAAATGCACTTTCTCCCCGACATCTACGTGCCCTGCGACGTATGCAAGGGCAAGCGCTATAACCGGGAAACCCTGGAGGTCCGGTATAAAGGCAGGAACATCCACGAAGTCCTCGAAATGACCGTGGAGGAGGGCCGCGAATTCTTCGATGCCGTTCCGTTCCTGGCGCGCAAGCTACAGACCCTGATGGACGTAGGACTCTCCTACATCCGCCTGGGCCAGAGCGCCGTCACCCTGTCCGGCGGGGAAGCCCAGCGGGTCAAGCTGGCCAAGGAACTGTCCAAGCGGGATACCGGCAAGACGCTGTACATCCTGGACGAACCGACCACCGGCCTGCATTTCTACGATATCCAGCAGCTGCTGAACGTTCTCGAGCGGCTGCGCGACCATGGCAATACTATTGTGGTCATCGAGCACAATCTGGACGTAATCAAGACCGCCGACTGGATTGTCGACCTGGGACCGGAGGGCGGCTCCGGAGGTGGGCAAATCATCGCCGAGGGAACGCCGGAAGAGGTAGCAGAAAATCCGGTGTCTCATACCGGGCGGTATCTGAAACCGATGCTGGCGAAGAGCTGAGACGACGACGGCATCCTTCGGAGCCCGACGTGAACCTGGGGTCAGATGAACGCTTTCATCTGACCCCTTTTTTATGGACACCCTTCTGGGGCCAGGGGTAAACCCGGGGTCAGAAGAACGCCTTCTTCTGACCCCCGCTTTAATTCCGGCCACAAAAAAACCGGAAGCGTTTCCACCCCCGGTTTTTTCTGAACCACTGCGAAGAACTTACTCTTCGTCGTCGTCCACTTCTTCCGCTTCGATATCCAGCGGGCGACCTACCAGCTCGACAAATGCCATCGGGGCATTGTCACCAGCACGGAAGCCACACTTCAGGATACGAAGGTATCCACCCGGACGGTCGCTGTAGCGCGGGCCCAGCTCGTCAAAGAGCTTGGCTACTGCTGCATCGTTGCGCAGGCGAGAGAACGCCAGGCGACGGTTTGCAACCGAATCATTCTTGGAGAGCGTGATCAAAGGCTCGGCTACCCGACGAAGCTCTTTGGCTTTCGGCAGCGTTGTTTTGATCAGCTCGTGTTCAACCAGTGACGCAGTCATGTTACGGAACATGGCCTTGCGATGCGCACTGGTCCTGCTGAACTTACGACCACTCTTACGATGACGCATTGCTCTGATTCCTTACCTTAAACTAATCGGCGATTAACCGCCCAGAACCCGGTCGTCGCCACGAAGGCTAGCCGGCGGCCAGTTATCAAGACGCATGCCCAGAGACAAACCACGGGACGCCAGGACGTCCTTGATCTCGGTCAGCGACTTCTTGCCAAGGTTAGGCGTCTTCAGCAGCTCAACTTCGGTGCGCTGAATCAGATCGCCGATATAGTAAATGTTCTCAGCCTTCAAGCAGTTAGCTGAACGCACTGTCAATTCCAGATCATCTACCGGACGCAGCAGAATCGGATCGATTTCTTCCTCTTCCTCGACACGCTCCGGCTCTTTCTCGTGATCGAAATCAACGAACACTGCCAATTGCTGCTGGAGGATGGTTGCCGCCCGGCGAATCGCTTCTTCCGGGTCGATGGTGCCATTGGTCTCCAGATCAATTACCAGCTTGTCCAGATCAGTACGCTGCTCAACCCGTGCGCTTTCAACGGCGTAAGCCACGCGGCGAACCGGGCTGAAGGTTGCATCCAGCTGCAGGCGTCCGATGGCGCGAGTTTCGTCCTCGTCCAGACCACGCTGGTCGGCCGGCTCATAGCCACGACCGCGGGCAACACGCAGACGCATGTTCAATTCACCGTTTTCACTCAGGTGACAGATCACATGGTCCGGGTTGGCGATCTCGACATCGTGATCCAGCTTGATGTCACCGGCTGTCACAACGCCCGGGCCTTTCTTGCTGAGGGTCAACTCAGCTTCGTCCCGGCCGTTCATTTTCACGGCGACGCCTTTGAGATTCAGAAGAATCTCGATGACGTCTTCCTGGACACCCTCAATGGCGCTGTACTCGTGCAGGACACCGTCGATCTGCGCTTCAGTAATGGCGCAGCCCGGCATCGAAGACAAGAGAATACGGCGCAATGCGCTACCCAGGGTATGACCGAAGCCCCGCTCGAGCGGCTCCAGGGTCACCTTGGCGCGCGTGGCGCTGGATTCTTTCACGTCAATGGTACGAGGTGTCAATAACTCATGTACTGAACGCTGCATAGACGCCCCTATCTGCTATCGTTGCTTACTGGGCTTTACTTGGAGTAAAGCTCGACGATGAGGTTCTCGTTGATGTCGGCCGGCAGTTCAGTACGCTCAGGCACTGACTTGTAAACGCCGGACATCTTGTTGGCGTCAACCTCTACCCAGCTTACCGGTGCGCGGCTGGCAGACAGATCCAGAGCGCCTTTGACGCGCAGCTGGTTCTTGGCCTTTTCACGCACGCTCACAACGTCACCCGGCTTGACCTGATAAGACGGAATGTTTACCGACTTGTCGTTGACCAGGATCGCCTTGTGAGAGACGAGCTGACGGGCTTCTGCACGGGTAGAACCAAAGCCCATGCGATATACAACGTTGTCCAGGCGACCTTCCAGAAGTTGCAGCAGGTTTTCACCGGTTGCACCCTTCAGACGGGCAGCCTCTTTGTAGTAGTTGCGGAACTGCTTCTCAAGCACGCCGTAGATACGACGGACTTTCTGTTTCTCACGAAGCTGTACGCCGTACTCGGACAGACGACCGCGACGCGCGCCGTGCATACCCGGCGGAGTCTCGATGTTGCACTTGGAATCGAGCGCGCGAACGCCGCTCTTCAGAAAAAGATCTGTCCCTTCACGACGAGACAGCTTGCACTTCGGGCCTATATAACGAGCCATATTTCACTGTCTCCTGTGTTAGACGCGGCGCTTCTTGGGCGGACGGCAGCCGTTATGGGGAATCGGCGTCACATCAGTGATGTTGGTGATCTTGTAGCCACACGCGTTCAGCGCGCGAACTGCAGATTCACGTCCGGGCCCAGGACCCTTAACCTCTACGTCCAGGTTTTTAAGGCCGTATTCAGCAGCCGCATTACCGGCTCTTTCAGCTGCTACCTGCGCAGCAAAAGGTGTACTCTTACGTGAGCCGCGGAAACCGGAACCACCGGAGGTGGCCCAGGACAGGACGTTGCCCTGACGGTCCGAAATGGTCACGATAGTGTTGTTGAAGGACGCGTGAATGTGCGCGACGCCATCAACAACCGTCTTTTTCACCTTTTTACGGGTACGTGTACCTGGCTTTGCCATGTTTGCCTACCTGTTACTTGCGAATAGGTTTGCGAGGACCTTTACGGGTGCGGGCGTTGGTCTTGGTGCGCTGGCCACGGACCGGAAGGCCATGACGGTGACGCAGACCACGGAAGCAACCGAGATCCTTCAAACGCTTGATGTTCATCTGTACTTCACGACGCAGGTCGCCTTCGACGGTGAACTTGCCCACTTCAGTACGAAGTGCTTCAAGCTGCTCGTCGCTCAGGTCCTTGACCTTAAGGTCCGGCTTGACACCGGTTGCGTCGCAAAGCTTCTGGGCTGTTGTCTTGCCAACACCGAAGATGTAGGTCAGCGAGATAACAGCATGTTTGTTATCGGGTATATTGACACCGGCTATACGTGCCATCCAAATTACTCCGCGTTCAAAGCTTTGCTGTGTGAATTTTCCGCCACAAAAAGGGCGCGAAATAATAGCGCCTGACCCGCTTCCGAGTCAAGCGCCATCATTCCGAACCCCTTTTGCAATGTCAGGAGTGGTTCCCTTGGGAATCAGCCCTGGCGCTGCTTGTGACGAGGCTCCGTGCAAATGACTCGGACCGAGCCATTGCGACGAATTACTTTGCAGTTACGGCAAATTTTCTTTACCGAAGCGCGTACTTTCATTGTCGACTCCAGTTTTCAAGGGGAACGGTATTACCCGTTCCGTCCATAGCCCTTGAGATTGGACTTCTTCATCAGTGATTCATACTGATGGGACATCAGGTGCGACTGTACCTGCGCCATGAAATCCATCACCACGACTACCACAATCAGCAGTGACGTACCGCCCAGATAGAAGGGTACATTCCCTGCCACCATCAGGAACTGAGGGAACAGGGACACTGCCGCAATGTACATTGCGCCGAACAGCGTCAAACGGGTCAGCACACCGTCAATATACTTGGCGGTCTGCTCGCCCGGACGGATGCCCGGAATAAACGCTCCTGAGCGCTTGAGGTTATCCGCGACTTCTTTCGGGTTGTACATCAGCGCTGTGTAGAAGAAGCAGAAGAATACCACTGCTGCTGCGAACAGGATAATGTACAGAGGCTGACTCGGTGCCAGAGCCTGCGAAACGTCGCTCAACCACTCCATGCCTTCACCCTGGCCAAACCACTGCCCGATCGATGCCGGGAACAGCAGGATGGAAGAGGCAAAGATGGGCGGAATCACACCCGCCATATTCACCTTCAGCGGCAAATGGCTGGACTGCTGGGCAAACACCCGACGCCCCTGCTGCCGCTTGGCATAGTTGATGGTCAGACGACGCTGGCCACGCTCCATGAACACCACAAAGCCGATAACCGCTACAGCCAGGATGCCGATCCCGAGAACCACCAGAAGGCTCATCTCGCCGTTACGTGCCTGCTCAAGTGTCTGACCGATTGCACCCGGCAATCCAGCCACGATACCGGCAAAGATCAACAGCGATATGCCGTTGCCGACGCCGCGCTCGGTGATCTGCTCACCCAGCCACATCATGAACACGGCACCGCTCACGAACGAGACCACCGCCACAAAGTGGAAGCTGAAGCTATCGTTAAAGGTGACACCCTGGGATGCCAGCCCCACAGAAATACCAGCGCCCTGCACCAGGGCCAGGATCACAGTCCCGTACCTTGTGTACTGACTGATCTTGCGACGACCCGCTTCGCCTTCCTTCTTCAGCTGCTCAAGCTGCGGACTGACCGCAGTCATGAGCTGCATGATAATGGAGGCCGAGATGTACGGCATGATGCCGAGTGCGAAGATACTCATGCGCTCAAGCGCACCACCGGAAAACATGTTGAACATACTCAGGATCGTGCCCTGATTCTGCTCGAACAGTGCCGCCAGACGGTCGGGGTTGATACCCGGCACCGGAATATGGGCACCGATCCGGTACACCAGCAATGCCAGGAAGACGAACCAGAGCCGCGAACGCAGCTCTGCAAGTCCTTTACCCGCGCCCGTAGGCAATGATGCTGTCTTGGCCATTTAGTCCTCGACTCGCCTTAGTCCTCGACTTTACCGCCCGCTGCAGCAATTGCCTCGCGTGCGCCTTTGGTGACCCGCAGGCCCTTCACAGTTACCGCCCGGCTCAGCTCGCCAGACAGGATAACCTTGGCTTCACGGATCTCTTCACGGATCACATCAGCCTTTTTCAGGGCTTCCAGATCAACCACGTCGCCTTCAACCTTCGCCAGTTCATTCAGACGAATTTCGGCAACATAACGCTGCTGACGGGAAGTGAAACCAAACTTCGGCAGACGACGGGCCAGAGGCTGCTGACCGCCCTCGAAACCGGGAGCTACGGAACCACCGGAACGGGACTTCAGACCCTTGTGACCACGGCCGCCGGTTTTGCCGAGACCGCTACCGATACCACGACCAACGCGTTTGCCGTCGGGACGTGAACCGGGTTCTGGAGCAAGTTCGTTCAGACGCATCTTAGTTCTCCTCAACCCGTACCAGGTAATTCACCCGGTTGATCATGCCGCGGATGGAAGGAGTGTCCTCCAGTTCCACGGTCTGACCGATTTTACGAAGACCCAGGCCCTTCACGCACAGCTTGTGCTTGGGCTGGCAGCTGATAGGGCTGCGGGTCAGTGTAACTTTGATTGTTTTCGCGTTCGCCATGACTTCAACCCAGAATATCTTCCACGGATTTACCGCGCTTGGCTGCAACGTCCTCAGGCGCCTTCATGGCCTGGAGACCCTTGATAGTGGAACGTACCACGTTCACCGGGTTGGTAGACCCGTAACACTTGGACAGTACGTTCTGCACACCCGCGACTTCCAGGACCGCACGCATCGCACCACCGGCGATGATTCCGGTACCTTCGGAGGCAGGCTGCATGTAGACCTTGGAGCCACCATGCTGCGCCCGGACCGGGTACTGAAGAGTGGTGCCGTCAAGCGCCACATCCACCATGTTTTTACGTGCAGCTTCCATGGCCTTCTGGATGGCTACCGGAACTTCCCGGGCCTTACCACGGCCGAAGCCAACGCGACCTTTACCATCACCCACTACGGTCAGTGCGGTGAAGGCGAAAATACGGCCGCCCTTTACAACCTTGGCGACACGGTTGACCTGAACCAGCTTCTCCTGGAGCTCAGGCGCCTTCTGTTCGTTAACGCTCATCTTCTCCACCTCTTAGAATTGCAAGCCAGCTTCACGGGCTGCGTCGGCCAGAGCCTGGACGCGACCGTGATAACGGTAACCGGAACGGTCAAACGCTACCTTCTCAACGCCAGCTGCCTTGGCACGCTCAGCGATCAGCTGACCAACCTTCTTGGCAGCATCCACGTTACCGGTAGCGCCCTGGCGCAGTTCCTTATCCAACGTGGAGGCAGAGGCCAGCACTTTGCTGCCGTCTGCGGTAGTGACCTGGGCGTACATATGACGCGGAGTGCGGTGAACGCACAGACGATCGGTACCCAGTTCACGGATCTTCATGCGCACTTTGCGTGCGCGACGCAATCTTTCGTTATTCGCGCTCATAGTCCCGCCTTATTTCTTCTTGGCTTCTTTGCGTCTGACCTGCTCATCCGCATAACGAACACCCTTGCCCTTATAAGGCTCGGGCGGACGGAACGCGCGGATTTCCGCAGCGACCTGGCCAACCTGTTGCTTGTCGATACCGCGAATCACGACTTCCGTGTTGGACGGAGTCTCGGCGGTAACACCCTCGGGCAGCTCGTACTCGACCGGGTGAGAAAAACCCAGTGTCAGGTTGAGCTTCTTACCTTGCGCCTGGGCACGGTAACCTACGCCCGTCAGCATAAGCCTGCGCTCCCAACCTGTAGAAACGCCGGTGACCATGTTGTTAACCAGAGCACGGGTCGTACCAGCAAGAGCACGGGACTGTTTGGCACCATTGCGGGCTTCAAAGCGAAGAACGTTTTCTTCCTGCTTTACTTCAACCGCCTGGTGAATGGTGATTTGAAGCGCTCCCTTGGAGCCCTTCACGTTAATTTCCTGTCCGTTCAGCTTAACCTCAACACCGGAAGGCAGCACGACAGGATTATTGGCAACCCTGGACATGTGTATCTCCTAGAATACGGTGCAGATGACTTCGCCACCCACGCCTGCAGCACGTGCGGCGCGGTCTGTCATAACGCCCTTGGACGTTGAGACAATCGCGACTCCCAGACCACCGGATACTTTCGGCAGTTCCCCAGCGCCTTTGTACTGGCGCAGACTCGGACGGCTGACCCGCTTGATCTCTTCGATAACCGGCTTGCCGCCGAAATACTTCAGAGTGATGGTCAGCTCGGGCTTCGCGTCAGCTGAAACAGAGAAATCCTCAACGTAGCCTTCGTCCTTCAGGACCTGGGCCACGGAGACCTTCATTTTTGAAGACGGCATCGTAACGTCTGCTTTGGATGCCATCTGGGCATTACGGATACGGGTAAACATATCCGCAAGCGTGTCTTGCATACTCATTGGTATGAGGCTCCTGATCTTTTTAGTTGTGCAGCGGCTTGCCGCACCGCTTACCAACAGGCACCTGACCGAAGTCAGGCTGCCTATCTTACCAGCTTGCCTTGGTCAGGCCCGGAACGTCACCGCGCATGCCGTATTCACGGAGTTTGATCCGTGAAAGCTCGAACTTGCGCAGAACGCCGTGGGGACGACCAGTCACCTGGCAACGATTACGAAGACGCGAAGGAGACGCATCGCGAGGAAGCTGTTGCAGCTTCATCTGCGCATCCCAACGCTCGTCGTCGCTGGTATTCGGGTTCTTGATAATCGCCTTGAGCTCGGCACGCTTGGCTGCGTATTTGGCAACCGTCTTTTCGCGCTTGAGCTCACGCTGTTTCATGGAAACCTTAGCCATGTCTCTCGTTCCTTATTTCTTGAACGGAAAGCCGAAGGCTTTCAGCAGTTCGCGACCTTCATCATCGGTACCGGCAGTGGTGGTGATGGTGATATCCAGACCGCGGATCTTGTCGACCTTGTCGTACTCGATCTCAGGGAAAATGATCTGCTCACGCACACCCATGCTGTAGTTACCGCGCCCGTCGAAGGACTTGGGGTTCAGACCGCGGAAGTCACGAATGCGGGGAACCGCAATGTGAACCAGACGATCAAAGAAGTCCCACATACGCTCGCCGCGCAGGGTAACCTTGCAGCCGATAGGCCAGCCTTCACGGATTTTGAAACCCGCAACGGACTTACGCGCCTTGGTGACAACCGGCTTCTGACCTGCCAGGCGCTCAAGATCCGCCACGGCATTCTCAATCAGCTTCTTGTCACCAACCGCTTCACCGACACCCATGTTCAGGGTGATCTTTTCGATACGCGGGACCTGCATCACGTTCTTGTAGCCGAACTCTTTCTGCAGGGCGGGTACCACTTCCTGACTGTATTGCTCTTTACTGTTTAGCATCGTAACCACCACCGCTTACTGGTTATCGACAGCTTCGTTCGTGGACTTGAAGATCCGCACTTTGCTGCCGTCTTCCTTCACCTGAAAGCCGACACGATCGGCTTTGCCGGTCTGCGGATTAAAGATAGCCACGTTTGAAACCTGGATAGGTGCTTCTTTCTCGACGATGCCACCCGGGGTGCCCAGCATCGGGTTCGGCTTAGTGTGCTTCTTGATCATGTTGATGCCAGAAACAAGCACTCGGCCATCATCCTGAACCTTCAGGACTTTACCACGTTTGCCTTTGTCTTTGCCCGTGGTGACGATTACTTCGTCATCTCGTTTAATCTTTTTCATAACCGGCCTCTGGTCCTTTAAAGTACTTCGGGTGCCAGTGAGATAATTTTCATGAACTTCTCATTACGCAGTTCACGGGTAACCGGTCCGAAGATACGGGTACCAATCGGTGCGTCCTGATTGTTCAGAAGTACCGCCGCGTTACCGTCGAAGCGGATCAGGGATCCGTCTGGACGACGTACACCCTTGCGGGTGCGCACGACCACAGCTTTCAGGACCTGGCCTTTTTTCACCTTACCGCGGGGAATGGCTTCCTTGACGGTCACCTTGATGATATCCCCAACGCTGGCATAACGCCGATGTGAACCGCCCAGGACCTTGATGCACTGAACCTGACGTGCACCACTGTTGTCCGCGACTTCAAGCATTGTTTGAGTCTGAATCATGGTTGTTCTCCGGGCGAATTACACCTTGGATGCACGTTCGGTAACTTCCACCAGAGCCCAGCTCTTGGTCTTGGAGACCGGACGGGTTTCCTGGATCGTTACAGTGTCACCGATGTTGCACTGATTACTCTCATCGTGAGCGTGGATCTTGGTAGAGCGCTTCATGTACTTGCCGTACAGCGGGTGCTTCACCTGACGCTCGACCAGAACCACGATGGACTTGTCCATCTTGTTGCTCACGACCTTCCCGCTCAGAGTTCTGGCAGTTTGGGTAGCTTCGGTCATGTCACTGTCCTGCCTTTTCGTTCAATACTGTTTTCACGCGAGCGATGTCGCGCTTCACCTTGCCGAGAAGGTGAGACTGATTCAGCTGACCTGTCGCCTTACGCATGCGCAGGTTGAACTGCTCCTTCAGGAGGTCGATCAGCTCTTGGTTCAGCTCCTCGACTGACTTTTCACGCAGCTCTGTTGCTTTCATCACATCACCGTCCTCGTTACAAAGGTGGTCTGTACCGGCAGTTTGGCCGCAGCGAGAGTGAAGGCTTCGCGTGCTACGTCTTCAGCAACACCTTCCATCTCGTAGAGCATGCGGCCTGGCTGGATTTCAGCCACCCAATACTCGACAGAACCCTTACCTTTACCCATTCGAACTTCAAGCGGCTTGCTTGAGATCGGCTTGTCCGGGAATACCCGGATCCAGATCTTACCGCCCCGCTTGATACGACGAGTCATGGTACGACGCGCTGCCTCAATCTGGCGCGCAGTTATACGCCCACGGCTGGTCGCCTTCAATCCGTATTCACCGAAGCTCACCTTGTTGGCGCGGTGAGCAAGACCGGTGTTACGGCCTTTCATTACCTTGCGGAATTTGGTGCGTTTTGGTTGCAGCATAAGAGTGCCCCTTTACTTAGAACCTTTCTTCCCAGAGGCTTTCTTGTCAGCACGGACCTGCTCCATACCACCAAGAATCTCACCTTTGAAGATCCATACCTTGACGCCGATTACGCCGTAGGTGGTATGCGCTTCGTAGGTTGCGTAATCAATGTCTGCACGCAGTGTGTGCAGAGGTACACGACCTTCGCGATACCACTCGGAACGTGCGATTTCAGCACCCCCAAGACGACCGCCAACCTGGATCTTGATACCCTTGG
This sequence comes from Marinobacter sp. C7, assembly GCF_022343555.1. Classification (GTDB taxonomy): domain Bacteria; phylum Pseudomonadota; class Gammaproteobacteria; order Pseudomonadales; family Oleiphilaceae; genus Marinobacter. The sequence goes on from NZ_JAKQZH010000004.1 coordinate 169,696, forward strand.
CGCCCTGACGCATGGCGTTCTGAACGGCGCGCTTCATGGCGCGACGGAACATCACACGACGCTCGAGCTGACCGGCAACGTTCTGCGCTACCAGGCGGGCATCCAGGTCCGGCTTGCGGACTTCCTCGATGTTGATGTGCACCGGCACACCCATCATGTCGCTCACTTCGCGACGCAGACGGTCAACATCTTCGCCCTTCTTGCCGATAACAATACCGGGGCGGGCTGTATGGATCGTGATCCGGGCGTTCTGAGCCGGGCGCTCGATCACAATCTTGCTGACAGACGCCTTAACCAGACGCTTGTCCAGGAACTCGCGAACCTGAATATCATTCAGGAGGTTCTTGGAGTATTCCTTCTTGTCGGCATACCAGACTGAGTTGTGCTCTTTGATCACACCCAGGCGAATGCCGGTCGGATTTACTTTATGACCCATCTGAGCATCTCCTACTTGTCGGCGACCTTGACGGTGATATGACAGGTGCGCTTGAAAATACGGTCAGCGCGCCCCTTGGCTCGAGCTTTGATTCGCTTGAGCGTCGGGCCCTCATCCACCATCACAGTGGAAACCCGCAGATCATCTACGTCCAGACCTTCGTTGTGCTCAGCGTTGGCAATGGCGGACTCAAGAGCTTTCTTGATCACGACCGCTGCCTTCTTCGGGCTGAAAGTCAGAATGTTCAGGGCGTCCTCAACAGCCTTGCCGCGTACCTGGTCAGCGACAAGACGCGCTTTTTGAGCTGAGAGGCGAGCGCCCTTGTACTTGGCTGCTACTTCCATTTCTATTACCTCAGAATCAGCGTTTAGCTTTCTTGTCGGCCGCATGACCACGATAAGTACGCGTTGCCGCGAACTCACCCAGCTTATGACCCACCATATCTTCGGTGACATAAACCGGCACGTGCTGCTTGCCGTTGTGGACTGCAATGGTCAGGCCTACCATCTCCGGAAAGACTGTTGACCGGCGGGACCAGGTTTTAATGGGCCGCTTGTCGTTAGCTTCCAGAGCTGCCTCGACCTTCTTCAACAGATGCAGGTCTATAAAAGGACCTTTCTTCAAAGAACGTGGCACAGCAAATTACCTCTATGTAGTCGTTTACTTGGCCGAACGACGACGTACTATCATCTTGTCAGTACGCTTGTTCTTACGAGTCTTATGCCCTTTGGTCGGAACACCCCACGGAGTAACCGGGTGACGTCCGCCAGAGGTACGCCCTTCACCACCACCATGCGGGTGGTCAACTGGGTTCATAGCAACACCACGTACTGTTGGCCGTTTGCCGCGCCAACGTGATGCACCCGCTTTACCAAGTTGCTTGAGGCTGTGCTCGCTGTTGGAGACTTCTCCCAGCGTGGCACGGCAGTCTACAAGCACCTTTCGCATTTCACCTGAGCGCAGGCGGATGGTGGCATACGCACCTTCCCGAGCAACCAGCTGTACGGATGCGCCCGCGGAGCGAGCCAGCTGGGCACCTTTGCCAGGCTTGAGTTCGACGCAGTGGATCACGGAACCGACCGGAATGTTCCGGAGCGGCAGAGTGGAACCCACTTTGATCGGCGCGTCGATACCGGAGCGCACCGGGTCACCAATCCGCATGCCCTTGGGAGCGATGATGTAACGACGCTCGCCATCGGCGTACTTCAGCAGTGCGATGTGCGCAGAGCGGTTCGGATCGTATTCCAGGCGCTCAATGACCGCCGGGATACCATCTTTGGTCCGCTTGAAATCGATTACACGGTAGTGCTTCTTGTGGCCACCACCAATGTGGCGGGTGGTGATGCGACCGAAATGGTTACGACCACCCGATTTGCTCAGAGTTTCTACCAACGGCTCGTAGGGGCGCCCCTTGTGCAGATCCGGGTTGTAAAGCTTTACAACGTGGCGGCGTCCGGCAGATGTTGGTTTGGTTTTGACGATCGGCATATTACGACCCCTTTACCTTATTCCACATCCAGAAAATCGATGTCCTGACCTTCTGCCAGCTTTACGTAAGCCTTACGAATGTCATTACGCTTGCCGAATCCGCGGATAGTGCGCTTGAGCTTACCCTTGCGGTTCAGAACCTGAACACCTTCTACGGTGACGTTGAACAGCTGCTCAACGGCTTTCTTGATCTCCGGCTTGGTTGCATCAGGCGCTACACGAAAAACCACCTGACCACGCTCTGCCGCCAGAGACGCTTTCTCTGATACGTGAGGTCCCAGCAGGACCTTGTAAATACGTTCCTGATTCATCCCAGCATCTCCTCGATCTTCTTCAGAGCGGGAACAGTCACCACGACTTTCTCGAAGGCAACCAGGCTGACCGGATCCAGGCCTGCAACATCACGAACATCCACATGGGGGATATTGCGGGAAGCCAGGTGCAGGTTCTGCTCGACGTTGTCTGACAGAATCAGCGCGTTGGACACACCGATGTCCTTCAGCTTGGCATTGAAGGCCTTGGTCTTCGGGCTTTCGACGTTCATGTCGTCAACCACCACCAGACGCTCCTGGCGCACCAGCTCCGAGAAAATGGAGCGCATGGCCGCACGGTACATCTTACGGTTGACCTTCTGCTCAAAGTCGCGGGGCTTGGCAGCAAAAGTCACACCACCAGAACGCCAGATCGGGCTACGAATGGTGCCCGCACGGGCACGACCGGTGCCCTTCTGACGCCAGGGCTTCTTGCCACCACCACTGACTTCGGAACGTGTCTTCTGAGCCTTGGTACCCTGACGGCCAGCCGCCATGTAGGCAGTGACCACCTGGTGAACCAGGGACTCGTTGAAATCTTTGGCGAACGTAGCGTCGGAAACAGAGATCCCCTTGCCGCTACCAGTAATTGTCAATTCCATCGCACCGCTCCTCAGGCTTTGACTGCAGGCTTGATGACAACGTCGCCGCCAGTTGCGCCGGGGACGGCACCACTTACCAGCAGCAGGTTGCGCTCGGCGTCGACACGGACGATCTTCAGGTTCTGCACGGTGACCTGTGCGTTACCCATCTGGCCCGCCATCTTCTTGCCCTTGAATACCTTGCCCGGGGTCTGGTTCTGACCGATGGAACCCGGTGCACGGTGGGACAGGGAGTTACCGTGAGTCGCGTCTTGCATGGAGAAGTTCCAGCGCTTAACACCACCCTGGAAGCCCTTACCCTTGGACTGACCGGTGGCATCAACCATCTGGCCATCTTCAAAGACAGAGGCAGTGATCTCGCTGCCAGCAGCCAGATCTTCACCTTCACCATCCGCCAGACGGAATTCCCACACGCCACGACCGGCTTCAACACCCGCCTTGGCAAAGTGACCTGCTTCCGCCTTGGTTACACGAGAGGAACGACGGCTGCCGACAGTAACCTGCACGGCGCGATAACCATCGCTTTCAAGAGTTTTCAGCTGGGTAATGCGGTTGGGCTCAACCTCAATTACCGTTACGGGCAGCGCTTGCCCGTCTTCCGTAAAAATACGGGTCATACCGGCCTTGCGACCGACAACACCAATTGCCATGTTTCACCTCTTAAGTGTACGGGGCTCGCACCCTCTATGGCCTTATGACAGTTACACAGACTAATACCGGGCGGTATTAGCCGAGGCTGATCTGAACGTCTACACCTGCTGCCAGGTCCAGCTTCATCAGAGCATCCACTGTCTTCTCCGTCGGCTCAACGATGTCGAGCAGACGCTTATGCGTACGAATTTCATACTGATCGCGCGCGTCCTTGTTGACGTGCGGAGAGATCAATACTGTGTACTTTTCCTTCCGCGTCGGCAGAGGAATCGGGCCACGCACCTGAGCGCCGGTCCGCTTGGCGGTATCGACGATCTCCTGCGTGGACTGGTCGATCAGGCGATAATCAAACGCCTTCAACCGAATTCGAATTTTTTGGCTTTGCATGATGCACCAAACTCCACTCGTAGCAGCTACTGTTTAGCCGACCTTCAAAAAAAGGAGCCGCATTGTATGCATAATACCCAACCCTGTCAACAGCTATGCTGTGTGACCAGGTCGGGCAGACTTTGCGACTGAAACAGAAAAAGGGGCTGATGGTTCAGCCCCTTTTTCAGGATCAAGCGAGCAGATTACTCGATGATCTTGGAGACCACGCCGGCACCAACGGTACGGCCGCCTTCGCGGATCGCGAAGCGCAGGCCATCTTCCATGGCGATCGGAGCGATCAGGGTAACGCTCATCTTCACGTTGTCACCCGGCATAACCATTTCCACGCCTTCCGGCAGTTCACAGGAACCGGTTACGTCGGTGGTACGGAAGTAGAACTGCGGACGGTAGCCCTTGAAGAACGGAGTATGACGACCGCCTTCTTCCTTGCTCAGTACGTACACTTCGCACTCGAACTTGGTGTGCGGAGTGATGGAGCCCGGAACCGCCAGAACCTGACCACGCTCAACGTC
>NZ_JAKQZH010000049.1 GCF_022343555.1 Marinobacter sp. C7
GAAATGGAGGCCTTCGTTCGTCCGCTGTGGGGCATCGTGCCGCTGGTCGCCGGCGGTGCAAGCTTCGAGGATGCCCGGCGCTATGTCGACGGCTTCTCCCATGGCATGGACCCGAACCACGAGGAATACTGGGGCAAGCCCCGGCCGTTCGATCAGCGGCTGGTCGAAATGGCGGGCATCGGCCTCACGCTGCTGCTCGCGCCCGACGTCTTCTGGCGTCCGATGTCGGAGCCGGCCAAGGACAAGGCCGAGCGTTTCCTGTTGACCATCAACGAGCTGGACGTGCCGGACAATAACTGGCTGTTCTTCCGCGTGCTGGTCAATCTCGGCCTGCGCAATGTCGGACGTCAGTGGTCGGAAGAGGCGGTCACCAAGGCGCTCGAGCGGATCGAGACCTTCTATCTCGGCGACGGCTATTACCGCGACGGCGTCTGGCGCCATCGCGACTACTATTCGCCTATGGCGCTCCATTTCTACGGGCTTGTCGTGGCCAAAGTCGCAGCCGACCTCTATCCGGACCACGCCACGCGCTATCGCGAGCGTGCCCGCCTGTTTGCCGAGGATTTCCAGCATTGGTTTGCCGATGACGGCGCTGCAATCCCTTATGGCCGGTCGCT
>NZ_JAKQZH010000050.1 GCF_022343555.1 Marinobacter sp. C7
TCTCGGTGCCCCCGGGCGCCTTGTAGTCAGAGACGGAGCGCTGTTATCGGCCGCTCCCAAATGCAGTCAGGCGCGGCCGGTGGACGCGCAAAAAAGTGGGACAAACCGTATTCATGAGCATCAAATTCGGCACCAGCGGGCTGCGTGGCCTGTCGGCTGACCTTATCGGAGAACCATCTTATCGTTACACCAAGGCCTTCTGCCATCATCTGCAGGAAGCCGGACATGCCAGGAAGGGCGATGCCGTCCTCGTCGGTCAGGACTACCGGGAATCGAGCCCGGCGATTGCCGCCAATGCCATGGGGGCGATTGCGGCGGCGGGGCTGACCCCGATCGATTGCGGCGCGCTGCCGACGCCGGCGCTCGCCTTTTACGGGCTGAAGCGCAAGGCGGCCTCGGTGATGATCACCGGCTCGCATATCCCGGCCGACCGCAACGGCATCAAGTTCTATCTGCCGGCCGGCGAGATCAGCAAGGAAGACGAGGAGGCGATCTCGCGCTTTGCGGAGGCGCTTTCCGGTGACGTCACGGTCACGACGGCCAAAGGCGAGGATGAATCGAGCGAGGCGCTGGCCCATTTCGGTGTGCGCTGCACCGATATCCTGCCCGATGATG
>NZ_JAKQZH010000051.1 GCF_022343555.1 Marinobacter sp. C7
GTGACGAAGCTGGCTTACGGCCTCGTGGTGCTCAAATGCCTGGGCGGCCTCTATCTCCTCTTCCTTGCCTGGAAGAGCTTCCGCAGCGCGATGCGGACGGAGGTGCTGGAAACCGCCGTTTCCGCATCGGCCAGTCTTGCGACAAGCTACCGCCGCGGGCTGCTGATCCATCTCACCAATCCGAAGGCGATCTTCGCGTGGGTGTCGCTGGTTTCCATCGGTCTGCCGGCCGGAGCCGATCCGCAGGTGATCGCGGTCTTCATCGCCGGCGCGCTCGTCATCGGCTTCTTGACCTTCAATGGCCTTGCCGTGCTGTTCTCCTCAAGCCTCGTCGTGCGCGGCTATCGCCGGGCCCGCCGCGGCATCGAGGGCGTCATGGCCGCCTTCTTCGCCTTTGCCGGCTTCAAGCTGCTGACGACGCGTTTCTGACATGCTGAATGAAGACGAAATCGCAAACCGACTGCTGGCGCTCGAGCCTGGCGAATTTCACTTTCCGACGCTCTATGGCGAAGGTTGGAACCGCCTCTATATCGGCGACAAGGTGAAGATCGGCCGGGAATTCCTGAATGCCGTGCGCAAGGGCAAATTCCCCGGCATCGAAGACACCG
>NZ_JAKQZH010000052.1 GCF_022343555.1 Marinobacter sp. C7
GACATCGCCCATGAGGTAGCGCCAGAAATCAAGATCGGGCACACCATCGCTGAAGGCAGTCCCATCGACATGCTGTTGGAAATGTCTCCCGATGCCACAATGATCGTCATGGGTTCCCGCGGACTCGGCGGACTCTCCGGAATGGTCATGGGCTCCGTCTCCGGTGCAGTGGTCAGCCACGCAAAGTGTCCAGTCGTTGTTGTCCGTGAAGACAGCGCAGTCAACGAAGACAGCAAGTACGGCCCAGTCGTCGTCGGTGTGGATGGCTCCGAAGTCTCCCAACAGGCAACCGAATACGCATTTGCGGAAGCTGAAGCTCGTGGCGCCGAACTCGTTGCAGTTCACACCTGGATGGACATGCAGGTACAGGCATCACTTGCAGGTCTTGCAGCTGCTCAACAGCAGTGGGATGAAGTGGAACGTCAGCAAACCGACATGCTGATCGAACGCCTCGCACCACTGGTGGAAAAGTACCCAAGTGTAACCGTCAAGAAGATCATCACCCGTGACCGCCCAGTTCGCGCACTTGCAGAAGCATCTGAAAACGCGCAGCTCCTAGTCGTTGGTTCCCATGGTCGTGGCGGATTTAAGGGCATGCTCCTTGGC
>NZ_JAKQZH010000053.1 GCF_022343555.1 Marinobacter sp. C7
GGAGCCGGAAATATTGCTTCTGGATGAACCGACCTCGGCGCTCGATGTTTCGGTGCAGGCCGAAATCCTGAACCTGCTGGCTGATCTGCGGGACGATCAAAGGCTGACCTATGTACTGGTCAGCCACGACCTGGCCGTGATTGCCCATATGTGCGATCGTGTTCTGGTCATGAAGGATGGCGCCTTCGTGGATGACCTTTCCAGGCAGGATCTGGCCGCCGGCATCACCCATCATCCATACGCAGCCAGTCTGTTCGCGGCCAGCTATCTTTGAGAGATCTGCTCAGACGATAGGCCGGGTGATCAGTTCACCGTGAGCCGTAATCGATAGGTTGTTTGACCTGAGACCCGACGACCCTCCATTTCTCCGGAGAGTCTGGTTTTTCTTGTGATACGCAAATGGCGCGGTGGTAGCAATCGGCAGAAACGCATAGCCTCCATCCTGCGCAGCGCTGGCGCCGATTGCGGCGATAGTCCCGGCATAGGCTGCCGGGTTTTGGTATCCAAGCGATGAGTGTGGCCGGAAATTGTTATAGTAGTCGGCCCACCCGTCAATGGCAGCACGCTATCGCGAGCAGGTTACAGAGCTCTTCGCCGGCTTGGGC
>NZ_JAKQZH010000054.1:0-331 GCF_022343555.1 Marinobacter sp. C7
CTGATGGTCGTTACGACCCGTACGCGTCAGCGATGCTTGGGCGCTTGGGACGCGCGCCAGGCCTCGTATTCGGGGCGAGCCGATGCGTGCAGCGGATAGTATTTCCTGAGGTCGCCTCCTTCGGAGAGGCGCAGCCGCGAGAAATCTTCCCATTCGGCGTGTTCGCTCGCCACCGCCAGGACCTTTTCCGCCAGCACGACGGGCACGGTCACGGCGCCGTCTGCATCGGCGACGATGATGTCGCCGGGCATGACAAGCACGCCGCCACAGGCGATCGGCACGTTGACGGCATGCGGAAACAGGCTCGTCTGCGTGTGGTAGTTCGGCGTGG
>NZ_JAKQZH010000054.1:341-600 GCF_022343555.1 Marinobacter sp. C7
CATCGGAAGGCCGGTGGCCAGCGCCTTGCGGCTGTCGCGGATGCAGCCGTCCACGACGATGCCGGCGCCACCGCGGCCGGCCATGTAGGTCACCATCATCTCGCCGAAGATACCGCTGCGCATGTCGCCGCGGGCGTCGACGACGACGACGTCGCCCTCTTCGACCTGGTAGAGCACCTGGCGGTGCATCTGGGCTTCCGGGTTTTCATATTCGTCGATGTCGTAGACGTCTTCCCGCTTGGGCAGAAACTGCAGCGTC
>NZ_JAKQZH010000055.1 GCF_022343555.1 Marinobacter sp. C7
GCGGCTTTCATCTCCTCGACAAACGCCTGAAGGTGCTCGGTGCGCGTATGGTTGGCTGCCCGGCCGAGGCCGATGCGACATGCGCCAGAGCCTCGCCGGTTGCGGGTTCATAGGCGATCTCTGCCGCCCCTTCGCCCGCCTCGAACCGGCCGTCGATGAACAGTCGTGTCTCGAAATTTTCCATCGCAAACGCCTCCTGGACCTAGCGCGCGAGCACGCGCACGCGGGCGGGATCGATGGCGAGGAAGACGTCCTCGCCGGGTTTCAGCACCACTTCATTGCCGGTGAGCAACCGGATGGTCTCGCCGGCAAGGCTCAGCACATAGCGGTTGCGCGCGCCGAGGAAGACGCGGGTCTTCACGGTCGCCTTCAGCCCGGCATCGGCGACGGCGAGGTCCTCCTGCCGCAGCACGATGGCGGCATCACCTGTAACCGATGCATCGGCGACGGCGAGCTTCTGGCCATCGGCAAGCACGGCGACCGGTCCGGTCTCCATGGTCGCCGGCAGCACATTGGCCGAGCCGATGAAGCCGGAGACGAATTCGGTTTCCGGCCGCGCATAGATCTCGGCCGGCGCGCCCTCCTGCTCGACCTTGCCG
>NZ_JAKQZH010000056.1 GCF_022343555.1 Marinobacter sp. C7
CAGCGCTCCCTTGATGGGAAAGCGGGCATTGTCGAAATCGAGGAAGGGCAGCATCGTCCGCACCGCCTCCCGGTCCAGGAGTTCCGCATCGACACCGTGGAGACGCATGGCATTGCCGCGCCGCACATAGGCATCGCGCTGGCCATCGCTGTGAAACAGGTTGAGGACGCCGCGCTGGGAAACCATGGCGTTGAAATTGAAATCCTGCTCCAGTCCCTCCCAGAGCTTCATCGACAGCTCGTAGAACGGATTGTTGCCCGGCAGGAGATAGTTGGAACGGATGATCGTCGTGTTACGACCGACATTTCCGGAGCCGATATAGCTCTTCTCCAGCACCGCGACATTGGTGATGCCGAATTCCTTTGCCAGATAGTAGGCCGTCGCCAGCCCGTGGCCGCCGCCGCCGACAATGATGACATCATAATGCGGTTTCGGCTCCGGCATGCGCCATGCGGGCTTCCAGTGCCGATTGCCGAAAAGGCCGTTCTTGAGAATGGAAAGAGCGCTGTAGGACATGAGCCGCCTGCCGTGGTGTTTGACAAAAGCCTAGCCGCCTTCAAGCAAATCTCGTTGCACAAAAAGGACTTTTCT
>NZ_JAKQZH010000057.1 GCF_022343555.1 Marinobacter sp. C7
GTGCTTCGCGAAGCGCTGACGACCGGCAAGCGCGCCGGCCTGACGCTCGAAAAAATGCTCGAAATCCTGATGACAAGTCCCGGCGGCACGCCGGCGCTGAAGGCTCGCGCACCGCGCATTCTCGGCCATGACAGAAGCGTCGGCTTTCCAGTCAGGGGCGCAGTGAAGGATGCAACCCTCTTTGCCGGCGTCGCCGACAGCTACGATGTCGACACGCCGGCCATCGACGCCGCGCTTGCAAGCTACAAGGCCTGCCTCGAAAAAGGCGATGGCGACGAGGATCTGGCGGCGATGCTGCGGATGGCGCTCGCGGTCGATTGAAACAGAAGGCGGCAGATCCTACATTCCAGAAACAGGAATGTTTGGAGTTGCCCCATGAACATCGGCGAAGCCGCGAAGCGCTCTGGCCTGCCGGCCAAGACCATCCGCTATTATGAGGATATCGGCCTCGTCATCGCCGATCGGGCCGATAACGGCTATCGCGACTATTCGGACAATCACGTCCACCGGCTGAACTTCATCCACCGCTCCCGCGACCTCGGCTTTTCGGTCGAGGAATGCCGGCTGCTTCTCTCGCTCTACGACGACGAC
>NZ_JAKQZH010000005.1 GCF_022343555.1 Marinobacter sp. C7
GTGCGCATTCTACAGCCCTCAGGAAAACTGTCAACGACCAATTTTCAATTATTTTCCCGGACTTCGGTTTCCACCTATTCGACCGGTCAAATACCGATCAGTTCGTTCAAAAACCGTACTGGAAACACCCTGTCCCACCGGGAACTCGAAGCATCACCTACACAGGGGCGGTCAATCACACCTCTACTGTTATAGCAGCGGCTGCGTTCCGCGCCTTCGCCCTCGCCTCTTCTACCGTTTCGCCCCGGGCCAACGCCACACCCATGCGGCGCCTTCCTTTCAGTTCCGGCTTACCGAACAGGCGCAACTGGGTATCCGGCTCGGTCAGCGCCGACTGGAGATTCGAGTACGCCACCTCACCCGAATCTCCCTCAGGGAGAATCACCGCCGATGCGCTTGGGCCATTCTGGCGGATAGCCGGAATCGGCAGGCCGAGGATTGCCCGTGCGTGGAGCGCGAATTCCGACAGGTCCTGGGAAACCAGGGTTACCAGGCCGGTGTCATGGGGGCGGGGCGACACTTCGGAGAACCAGACATCATCGCCATTAACAAACAACTCGACGCCGTAAATTCCAAAACCTCCGAGGTCTTCAACCACCGCAGCAGCAATCTCCCGGGAACGTTCCAGCGCCCTGGCCGACATGGGCTGGGGTTGCCAGGACTCACGGTAGTCACCATCTTCCTGGCGATGCCCGATGGGGTCACAGAAGGAAACACCATCGCGATGCCGCACAGTCAGCAAGGTGATTTCATAATCAAAGTCTACGAATCCCTCAACGATGACTCGCCCCTTACCGGCACGACCACCGGTCTGGGCATACTCCCAGGCCGCTTCAATATCATCCTCCGTCCTGACCGTGCTCTGCCCCTTGCCAGAGGAACTCATGACGGGTTTGACCACCAGTGGCAGACCAACCTCCTTTACAGCGGCCAGGTACTCCTCCCGGCTACCGGCAAAGCGATAGGGAGACGTGGGCAGGCCGAGTTCTTCTGCAGCCAGGCGACGAATCCCTTCCCGGTTCATGGTCAGGTTCACCGCCCGGGCTGTCGGGATTACCCGATAACCCTCTTGCTCCAGCTTCACCAGCTCCGGGGTGGCAATCGCCTCTATTTCCGGAACAACCAGGTCCGGCTTTTCCTGCTCAATCACTGAGCGCAGAGCCGAAGCGTCAAGCATGTCGATCACGTGGGCGCGGTGGGCCACCTGCATCGCCGGTGCGTTGGCATAGCGATCGACGGCGATGACTTCCACGCCGTATCGCTGCAACTCGATGACCACTTCCTTACCAAGTTCACCGGAGCCGCAGAACAACACCTTGAAGGCGTTGCCCTTTAAAGGAGTACCGATGCGAACGGTGTTGTTTTCTGTCATATCAGAGCGCCACCTTTTCTTCTCTTTTTGCCACTTTGCGCAAGACTTCCCGTCGTTCATCATTACTCAACTGGGTCCAGCGCAGGATCTCGTCTCCGGTACGATGACATCCTATACAGACGTCGTTCTCGTCCAGGGCACATACACTCACGCAGGGTGAGCGGACTTTATCGGATACGTTCATTTATCGGGTTCGCAGGGTGTCAGTTGTTCAATATACCGGGCGCCATTTTCGACGTAATGGGCCGCGCTCATCTCCAGCATCTTCTTCTGGCTGTCATTGAGCTCACGTTTGATCTTTCCGGGCGAGCCCACCACCATGGATCCATCCGGAATCTCCATCCCTTCAGGAATCAGGGTATTGGCACCGATCAGGCAATGCTTGCCGATTTTGGCACCGTTCAGAACAACAGCATTGATTCCGATAAGAGAATAGTCCCCGATCTCGCATCCGTGCAGCATGACCTTGTGGCCAACCGTCACTCCCCGGCCAAGAGTGAGGGGAATCCCCGGATCGGTATGAAGCACAGAGCCGTCCTGGACGTTGGTTTCCGGGCCAATGGTGATCAGCTCGTTATCTCCGCGGATGACCACGTTGTACCAGACACTGCTCTTCTCCATCAGCTTCACATTACCGATCACGGTCGCATTGTGGGCAACAAACTGGTTATCGCCGTCCAGCTGCGGCCTGCGATCTCCAAGCTCGTAAAACATGTCAGCCTCCTACAGGGGGTTCCAGTAAATCAATCCGGGCATCGTACACTGCGTTCAGGAAGTCAACCAGAACCACGGCGGACAGGCCCCAGATCTGGTAACGCTCCCAGCGGTAGCACGGAACGTAAAAGGTGTTATTGAGAAAACTGAGAGCATCGGTGCGTTCCCGGCGATCTTCCAGAAAAAATGACAGGGGAACCCGGAACACACTCTCGATCTCGGCCGGATTGGGCTCAAGGGAGTGATCAGCGGGCACCACACCAACGTAAGGAGTAACCAGGATGCCATAGCGGGACATGACCTGGCTCAGCGGTGCAATCACTTCCACCTGCTCCGGTGGCAGGCCGATTTCCTCGTGGGTTTCCCGCAGCGCCGTCGCTACCAGGGACGGATCCCCGGGATCACGCTTTCCGCCGGGGTAAGCCACCTGTCCCCTGTGGGTACTCAGATTGGACGAGCGAAGCGTGAACACCATTTCCGGGTTGTGGGGATCGTCAGTAACCGGCACCAGGATCCCGGCTTCAGGATAGTCAAGGGCCAACTGCCTCGGTGCATAGTCAGCCAGTCGGTCTGTGAGGAAATCTCGCAAATCTGGTCTCCCGGGAACTTCTTTATGTTAGGTGAGACAGCAGCAGTCGGTATCGTTAAACTGACTACAAAACCAATTTCAGTATACGGGGCAAAACATGAAGTACTGCAGCACATGCGGCCATCCGGTGGAGCAACGCATCCCCGAGGGCGACAACCGGCACCGCTATGTCTGTGTCAGCTGCGAAACCATACATTACCAGAACCCACGGATTATCGCCGGCACCGTTCCGGTCTGGGAAGGAAAGATCCTGCTCTGCAAGCGCGCCATCGAACCCCGGTACGGCTACTGGACTCTGCCTGCGGGGTTCATGGAGAACGCCGAAACCACCATTGAAGCTGCGGCGCGTGAAACCCGTGAAGAGGCCCTCGCCGAGGTGACTATCGAGGGCCTGTTCTCAATCATCGATGTTCCGCACATCAACCAGGTACACATGTTTTACCGCGCCAACCTCATCGGAGGCCAATTCGGCGCCGGCGAGGAGTCCCTGGAGTCGAAGCTGTTTGCGGTCGAGGAGATTCCCTGGGACGAACTCTCCTTCCCCACGGTTCGCAAAACCCTGGAACTGTTCCTCGAGGATATGAAAACGGAGAACTACCAGGTCCACCTCAAAGACATCCGGCGACCGATGTCCGCCACGGGCAGGGCCTGATCAGAAATCCTCGATACGGAAAATCTCGTAGGCAGGTTCTTCGTAAGGATGGGCCTGCTTCAGCGCCTTCAGCGCGTCGCCAATGAGATTATCCTCGCACACCAGCTCCACCTTGAACTCATCCACCACCTCGACTTCTCCCTGGGAGCCCAGGTAGGGATCACTTCCCTCCAGCGGACGGAACTGCCCCTGGCCCCTGCACTGCCAGGCGCAACTATCGTAATCACCGATCCTGCCCGCTCCGGCAGCGAACAATGCCTGCTTGGTTTGCTCAAGGTGAGATTCCGGAACGAAATAGCACATCTTGTACATGAAAGCCCCCTGAGATATCGGATATTTTTTGTACAGATTAATGGCTTAGGAACTTACCCACAGAATCTGTGGATAACTCTGGGGAAAGTTTTTGGGAACATGCCCCGAACCCCCGTGATTACTGCACTTACCTCAAATTGGCGACAAATTGGCCCAACCCAACAACTCCAATATTTTCAAATAGTTATGAAGTTCGCCTAATTATTGAACCAATTTCCCGGGTTTTGTGCACAGATCGCACAGCGAAGCACCGGGAGTGTGCATAAAATAATTCAGTCAAGGAAATTTTTGCAAAATTCGGCGTATTTTCCCCTTGAAAATCGCCCCGAAAAGGAGCAAGCACTGAAACAAAAAAGCCGGCGCCGGAAAATGCTCTCCAGGAGCATCTCCGACGCCGGCTTCCGGTTCACGACAGTTTAGCCGAACCAGCGCCTCGCGTTACGGAACATCCGCAGCCACGGACCATCTTCCTGCCATCCTTCCGGACGCCACGAGTGCTGAACCGCACGGAAGACCCGTTCCGGGTGAGGCATCATGATGGTGACACGTCCGTCACGGGAGGTAACACCGGTGATTCCTCCCTCCGAACCGTTGGGATTATACGGATACCGGGTAGTCTCCTGGCCCCGATTATCGACATAGCGCAAGGCAACCAGCTCGTTCTCGGACAACGCCGCGGCAGAGGCGCCCGACGCGAACTCGACCCGCCCCTCGCCATGAGCGACGGCGATGGGCATCCTGGAGCCGGCCATTCCGTCGAGGAACGCGGACGGCGAGGGAGCAACCTCAACCATCACCAGACGGGCCTCGAACTGCTCGGACTGATTGCGCACGAAGCGCGGCCAGCCTTCACTGCCCGGAATCAGCTCATGGAGGTTGGACAGCATCTGGCAGCCGTTGCAGACACCAAGCGCCAGGGTATCCTGGCGATTGAAGAAGTGCGCGAACTGATCACGGACCCGGTCACTGAACAGGATCGACTTCGCCCAACCCTCGCCGGCACCCAGAACATCGCCATAGGAGAAACCACCACAGGCCACCAGGCTGTTGAACCGGTCCAGCGTCACACGGCCCGCCAGCAGATCACTCATGTGCACGTCCACGGCCTCGAAACCGGCTCGATCGAATGCCGCTGCCATCTCCACCTGGCCGTTCACGCCCTGCTCACGCATCACCGCCACTTTCGGGCGCGCTCCGGTGTTGATGTAGGGCGCGGCAACGTCCTCGTTAAGGTCAAAGCCGAGATCCACATGCAGGCCCGGATCTTCTGCATCCAGCAGGTTATCGAACTCCTCCCGGGCACAGTCGGCATTGTCCCTGAGGGACTGAATCCTGTAGCTGGTCTCTGCCCACAGGCGCTGGAGTTCCATACGGGACTCGTCCACAACTGTCTCGCCCTCGAAGCTCAGGCGAAGCCGATCTTCCTCATTCAGCGTGCCGATCACACTGGTGTGATCCCCCAGCCCGGCACCGGAGAATTGCTGAAGTACGAACCCGGTGTCCTCACGGCGAACCTGGATGACCGCACCCAGTTCCTCGTTAAACAGTTCGCGGGCAAACTGGGACGCATCCTCAGCGAGTCCATCAAGCTTGATATCCACGCCGGTATGGCCGGCAAAACACATCTCCGCCAACGTAACGAACAAGCCACCATCAGAACGATCGTGGTACGCAAGCAGTTTGCCATCTGCGTTCAGGCCCTGAATAACCGCAAAGAATGCCTTGACGTCTTCCGGGTCGTCCAGATCCGGTGCCACAGCACCGACGTGACGATACACCTGAGCCAACGCAGAGCCGCCCAGGCGGTTCTGGCCGGCGGCAAGATCAATCAGGATCAGATCGGTTTCACCGGAATCCGTCGCCAGCTGCGGCGTCAGTGTGCGAGCAACGTCTGTCACCGGCGCAAAACCGCTGATGATCAGGGACAACGGCGCCGTCACACTTTTCTGCTCGCCGCTTTCCTCCTCCCAGGTGGTCTTCATGGACATCGAGTCCTTACCCACCGGAATCGTGATACCGAGGGCCGGACACAGCTCCATACCGACCGCTCGCACGGTTTCATAGAGATTCTCGTCCTCGCCCGGGTGGCCGGCTGCGGCCATCCAGTTCGCGGACAGGCGGATATCGGACAGATTGGCAATCGGTGCGGCAGCCAGGTTTGTGATCACTTCACCCACCGCCATACGACCAGATGCCGGCGCGTCAATCACGGCTACCGGCGTGCGCTCGCCCATGGCCATAGCTTCACCGGTGCGTACATCGAAGGAGCTTGCGGTAACCGCCACGTCGCTCACCGGCACCTGCCAGGGGCCGACCATCTGGTCGCGCGCGACAAGGCCGGTAATGGTGCGGTCACCGATGGTGATCAGGAAGCTCTTGGACCCCACCGAGGGCAAGCGGAGTACCCGGCGGATCGCATCGTTCACATCGATTTTGGTGGAATCGAAAATCGGCTTGGTGAACGATGAACGGCTGATGCTCCGGTGCATGCGAGGAGGCTTGCCGAACAGCACTTCCATCGGCAGGTCCACCGGTTTGTCATCAAAATAGGAGTCGCCGAGCTCAAGGTGATGCTCTTCGGTGGCCTCACCAATGACGGCATACGGGCAACGTTCCCGACGGCACAGGGCATCAAACAGCTCCAGATTCTCCGGCGCAACCGCCATCACGTAGCGTTCCTGGGATTCGTTGCACCAGATTTCCAGTGGCGACATGCCCGGCTCATCGCTGGGAATATCACGAAGCTCGAATTTGCCCCCCCGGCCACCGTCCTTGACCAGCTCAGGCATGGCATTGGAAAGACCGCCTGCGCCGACATCGTGGATAAAGCAGATCGGGTTTTGATCACCCATTTGCCAGCAACGATCAATCACCTCCTGGCACCGGCGCTCCATCTCGGGGTTGTCCCGCTGGACAGAGGCAAAATCCAGGTTCTCGTTACTGGAACCGGAATCCATGGACGAAGCAGCACCACCGCCAAGGCCGATCAACATCGAGGGGCCACCCAGCACGATCAGCTTGGCCCCAACCGGAATGTTGCCCTTCTCCACGTGCTGTTCACGAATGTTGCCCAGGCCGCCGGCAATCATGATCGGCTTGTGATAGCCACGCACTTCCTCACCGGCCGGGCCCGGCACCTTTTCCTCAAAGGTACGGAAATAGCCCGCCAGGTTCGGGCGGCCGAATTCGTTGTTGAACGAGGCGCCACCGATCGGGCCTTCGATCATTATATCCAGAGCCGAGGCGATGCGGTCCGGTTTACCGTAACCGATTTCCCAGGGCTGGGGATCATCCGGCAGATTCAGGTTGGAGACGGTGAACCCGGTCAGGCCCGCCTTCGGCTTGGAGCCACGGCCGGTGGCGCCCTCGTCACGGATCTCGCCGCCGGAGCCGGTGGCAGAACCCTCGGCCGGTGCTATGGCTGTCGGATGGTTGTGGGTCTCCACCTTCATCAGAATGTGGATGTCTTCCTCGTTGTAACCGTAGACACCGGTTTCAGGGTCCGGGAAGAAACGGCCACCACGGCTGCCACGGATAACGGATGCGTTGTCCTTGTAGGCAGACAGCACGCCCTCGCTGTTCATTTCGTAGGTATTGCGGATCATCGCAAACAGCGATTTTTCCTGGCCTTCACCGTCGATATCCCACGACGCGTTGAAAATCTTGTGGCGACAATGCTCGGAGTTGGCCTGAGCGAACATCATCAGCTCGACGTCGGTCGGATCACGCTGAAGATCGGTAAAAGACTTCACCAGGTAATCGATTTCATCGTCCGCAAGCGCGAGGCCAAGATTACGGTTTGCCTTCACCAGGGCGTCACGCCCGCCCGCCAGCACCGGCACCCGGCCGAGAGTCCGTGGCTCCTCGTGACTGAACAGCAGTTCTGCGCCGCCCATCTCGTGGAAGACTTTCTGGGTCATCCGGTCGTGCAGAAGTGATGCGATCTTTTCGCGCTGATCCAGACCAAGCTTCCTGGAGGCACGAATGTAATAGGCGATGCCCCGCTCAATGCGGTGGATCTGGCGCAGTCCGCAATTGCGTGCGATATCCGTGGCCTTGCTCGACCACGGAGACAGGGTGCCGGGCCGCGGAACCACCAGAAACAGAATTCCGTCGGGCTCCTCTACAGGGACACTGGGACCATAGACCAGAAGGCGGTCGAGGATAGCCTGCTCGGAATCCGAGAGGTCAAACTCCAGGTCCACAAAGTGCATGAACTCTGCATAGACGTGTTCGACTTCAGGAACAATGTCCTGAATCCGGGAATGCAGCTTGCGGGAGCGGAAAGGCGAGAGCGCTGGTGCGCCGCGAAGTTCAAGCATGATATCAACCTGTATCGCGCGAAAGAGGAAATCCGGGTGCTATTTGAAAGGCCGCAATGATACTTGAAAGCGGAACGAGGATACAGCGCCGCTGCGGTTATTCCGGACCTGTAAAATTGACATTATTTTGCACATTAATTGAGCAGTTTTATTGACCATCCGCTGCGAGGCGGGGATCATGGTGAGTGTGGCAATGGACGCTACGCACAGCATGACAAAGGAATACGCTCGCTTTTTCTGAGCGTATCTGGCTACACAGCTGCGACGGAGTTCAGGGATTTGTCCAGATTTTTCAATCACCTCTGCGCCTCCCCGGCGCATTTTGCGTTTCTCCTAGGAGCCATTGTGGCTCTGACGGGTTGCTCGCGCCCGAGCACCGTGCAGGAGATCCAGAACGAGGGTGTTCTCCACGTCATTACCCGCGTTGCGCCCTCCATTTATTTTGAAGGTCGAGAGGGAGCAACCGGCTACGACTACGAACTCGCGAAGCGTTTCGCCGACGAACTGGGCGTTGAACTCAAAGTCCGCGTCGCCGAGGACAACACCGAGATCCTGTCGGTCCTGGAGCGCAATTATGCCCATATCGGCATAGCGGGCGTATCACAACAACCCGACTTCAAGGATAAGTATCAGTCCATCTCTACGGGGATCGAGGCCCAGTCGGTGGTGGTGTACCACCGGGATATGGAGCATCCCGAATCTCTGGAAGCCCTGAATGGACAAACCCTCCACCTGGTTGCTGACAGTGATCACGAGCACCTGCTGGGAACGTTGGCGGCTGATGCCGGCATTTCCTGGGAGGTTCACGCAGGACTGGACGCACCCGGCGTTCTGGCACGGGTGGAAAGCGGCGAATTCCCGTTCGCGGTCGTGTCTTCCAATGAACTTGAGCTCAACCATGTGTTCTACCCCCATGTGAAAGAGGCATTCGGCCTTGGCGAACCCAGGGAACTGGTATGGCTCTTTCCAAAGAAACAGGACGGCACGCTGGCGCAGGCTGCCGGCGACTACCTGCAACGCCTGGAGGATGAAGGTGTACTCGCGCAACTTTCCGAACGGTTTTACGGGCATCTGGACCGACTGAACTATGTGGGTGCGCGCACGTTCATGCACCATGTCGAGAACCGGTTGCCGAAATACGAGAAGCTGTTCCGGGAATATGCCAGAGACTTCAACATGGACTGGCGCCTGCTCGCGGCCATCGGGTACCAGGAGTCACACTGGCGGCCGAACGCGGTCTCGCCGACCGGTGTTCGCGGCCTGATGATGCTGACCCGCAACACGGCAAGTCATGTCGGCATCAACAACCGGCTGGATGCAGAGGAAAGCATCCAGGGGGGGGCCAAATACTTCCAGATGGTTCACGAAAAAATACCGGACCGAATTCCGGAACCGGATCGCACCTGGTTTGCGCTGGCCTCCTATAACGTCGGTTTCGGCCACCTGGAGGATGCCCGCAGACTCACCGAAAGCGCAGGCAAGAACCCGGACCGGTGGATGGATGTGAAAGAATTCCTGCCGCTGCTCGCCCAGAAGGAGTACTACACCAAGACACGGTATGGTTTTGCGCGCGGGCAGGAACCCGTGATCTACGTGCAGAATATCCGTCGCTACTACGACGTGCTGGCGCGTGTGATTACTCCCGCGACTCCCGACAAACCGGAGGAACCACAGATTGTAGGTCTGGAGCCTGAAACAGGTTCTGATTCGGACAAAGACCAGAAAGAGCCGGCAGCGTCGGCGCTCAGAGCCAGCCTGCCAAACGATCTGGGGCTGATTCCCCCCACCCTCTGAATACTCCATTGAATCAGTCCTCCGGCGGCTCCAGAGCGTCCAGAGCCCGCTCGACCTGAGCCGCCGAGAAGCCGCGACGGTTCAGAAATCTGGCCTGCCGCATTTTCTCATCCCAGTCCTCTCCCAGATCAGACAGGCCGAACCGCCGCTCCCGCAGCCGGATGGCAACGGCACACCATGCCTCATCGGTCATCTCATCAAGGCACTCCGGTGTCTGGTGAACACCCCGTTGCTGTAGCTCACCGAGAATTCTCAGCGGCCCGTAACCGAGATCCATCCTCTGGCGGGCATAGACATCCGCAAAGCGATGGTCGTCAAGCCAGCCCTGTTCCTCGTATTCGTCCAGTACCGTCTCGATGAGACTACTCTCGAAGCGGCGCTGTCTAAGCTTCATGGACAATTCCAGACGGCTATGTTCACGGCGGGCCAGCAATCTGAGGGCGGCCGCCCGTGCTTTGTATTCCTGATCGTCCTGATTTTCCTGTTTTGCCATTCAGACCCTTTCCGCGAACACATCCAAGACGCTAGACTAGCCACCGATTTTCAAAGCATGGCGCGGGAGCCAGGGGAAAACTGACCGATTCCGCGCTATGCCTGCGCCCGGCCCGAGAGGGCCGATGGACGGTGACGGCGCACTTTGCCGGACACCGAGGACTGGTTTCAATCCCAAAGGACACCTTCATGGCCGCATTTATCCAGAAACTGTTCAAATCCCGCAAGTCACCGGAGACTGCCGGAAAATCCCGCAAGGAAATCGCCGAACAGCCCAGGGTACCTCAGGAGGATTTGCGTGCCGATCAGAGGGAGAGCCAACTACAGTTACTCAAAGGCTCACCATCCCAGGAACAACTGGGCCAACTCGCCGTCGAGGGCGTCACGGCCGATATCCGTCTGTCAGCCGCCAAGGGCCTGAACGACCCCGAACAACTGCAAAAGGTCCAGAAACAGGCCAAGGGCCGGGACAAGGGTGTCTACCAGACCGTCAAACAGGCGTTGCAGACCCACCGCGAGGAGCTGGAACGACAGGAGAGCATTGCCCGCTCCATCGCCACGCTCATCAGCAATGCCCGGGAGCAGGCCCGCAGCGAAGACACCAAGCTTTTCCAGGCGCGGTTGGAAGCGCTGACCAACCAGTGGAAGGAACTGGAAAGCCAGGCCACCGCCGAACAGATCCAGCAATTCCTGGAGGCCATTCACCGCTGCCGGGAGCGTCTGCAGGATATTGAGGCTGCGCGTGCGGAAGAAAAACGCCACAGCGAGCAGCGCCGCCAGCGCGAAGAAACCCTTGAGCTACTCACAGGCACTCTGGAAGATCTCAAAGCCGGCTCCAGCGATGCCCTTCCCTCGCTGTCCTCCCTGGATGCGCTTCAGAGAACCCAGGAAAACCGTTGGCTCGAAGCGACCCGGGACACCGAAGTGTCGCGGCAGGAGCAAAAGGCCTACGAAAGTTCCATGCAAGCCCTGAAAAACCATCTGTCCGCGCTCCGACGTTTGACCCAGGAACGCGACCGAATCCAGGAACTCACGGGACTCCTGGATTCCGATCAGGCTATCACAACCGGACAGCAGGACCAGGCCAAGGCTCTTATCCGGGAAATCGACTGGCCCGCGGACTTCCCGAAGCCCGCACTGCTTGATCGGTTGCGCAAACTGGCAGGCAAGCGCCCGGAAAAGCCCGTGCAGAGTGAAGACAAGGGCGATCAGAAAGCACGTACCGAGCAGCTGAAAACCACCCTGGGCAAACTTGAGGCCGCACTGGAAGCCAAGCTGTTCAAAGAGTCCCGGCAACTGCTCAAAACTGCTCAGAACCAGTTCCGGGAACTGGACCAGCGCCACGCCAAACCCTTCCAGGCCCGCATGCAGCTGCTCATGGGCCAGTTCCGGGAGCTCAGCGACTGGCAGGGCTTTGCCACAGAGCCCAAGCAGATCACTCTTTGCGAACAAATGGAATACCTCGCCGAGCAGCCCATGGAGCCGGAAGCGAAGGCAGAACGCATCAAGGAACTGCAAACAGAGTGGCGAAAGTTGGGCGGTTCCTCCGACCGGACCCTGTGGACCCGCTTCAAGTCGGCCTCCGACCGTGCTTTCGAGCCCTGCAAGGCCTATTTCGAGGCGAAATCCGGACTCAAACAGGCCAACCTGGAAAAACGCCAGGCCATTTGTGACGAGCTACAGACCTTCCTTGAGCAGGCTGACTGGGACAACATCGACTGGAAAGGCGCCGAACGCATCCACCAGACCGCGCGCCAGGAATGGAAAGCGGCCTGGCCGGTAGAGTTCCGTGACAACCGGCAGGTGCAAAAACGGTTCGACGAGCTGCTGAAGCGTCTTGAATCGCCACTGGACGAGGAGCGCCGGAAGAACGAAGGTCTTAAGCAGGCCATCGTGAACAGGGCCGAGACGCTGATCGAACATGAACCCCTGCAGGAGGCGATGAACGAGGCCAAGGCCCTGCAATCCGAATGGAAAGCCATCGGCATCACCCGCCACCGCGAGGATCGCAAGCTCTGGCAAGCCTTCCGCAAAGCCTGTGACCAGATTTTCGCCCGCCGCGACGCTCAACGAAACGCTCGCCAGGAGGCGACCGAAGCCGCTGACCGGAAAGCCTCCGAGCTTCTTGGGCAACTTGCCGGCGTCACACAGGAAAGCCCTGAAGAGACCCTCCGGGACGCTCTGGAAAAGCTTCGGGAGGTGAAAGGCAATGCCCTCTCCTCCGATATGAGGGATCGGATCCAGGCCACCAGGCTGCAACTCCAGCAAGCACTCGACAACAGTCTCCTTCAGGAAAAAGTCGCCCGATGGCAGGAACTGGTCAGGGTGCGGGGCAACGGTGGCGTGGATCCGTCCGATCTGCCAGATCACTGGCGCACGCTGGCGACGGAGCAGGCCGACCTCCCGGAGCGGGAACTGGTCATCCGGGCCGAAATACTCGCGGGCACGGAATCGCCGGCGGAAGACCAGCAACTCCGAATGGAAATCCAGGTGCAGCGGCTGGCCGAGGGCATGGGCAACACCGAGCAGTCCGATGACCGTCTCGCAGAACTCGAGAAGCTCGTCGCGCAGTGGTGCCTGCAATCCTCCGAGAGCACCGCGGAACCTGCGCTCTCGGAGCGGCTCAACCTTGCTCTCGCGGGCATCACCCGCCAGTAAAACCGCCTGGCGGCGTTGCCAACCGACGGCACCCTGAGCAATTTCGCCAATGGGATTGGCAGCCCGCGTCATTACCCACCCTGCCCTGCAGGGGCTATGGTTAGTCGACTGATTATGACAATCCGACACAACCATCAGAGGAAAGGTAATGACCACCGAGGCGTATATCTTTGACGCAGTCCGCACCCCACGGGGTCGCGGCAAAAAAGACGGTTCGCTGCACAGCGTCAAACCGATCACCCTGCTGACCACCGTGCTCACATCGCTGCAGGGGCGCAACAGCCTTGATACCGCTCAGGTGGACGACATCGTGATGGGCTGTGTCACCGCCGTCGGCGATCAGGGCGCGGACATCGCCAAGACTGCAGCCCTCGCGGCAGACTGGGACGAGAAAGTCGCCGGGGTCACCCTCAACCGATTCTGCGCCTCCGGCCTGGAGGCCGTGAACCTCGCCGCCATGAAAGTGCGCTCCGGCTGGGAAGACCTGGTGGTCGCCGGGGGTGTGGAAGCCATGTCCCGAGTCCCCATGGGATCCGACGGCGGCGCCTGGGCCACCGACCCGGAAACCAACCTTCACACCGGCTTTATGCCCCAGGGCATCGGTGCCGACCTGATCGCAACCATTGAAGGCTTCAGTCGCGAGGATGTAGACGGCTTCGCAGTCCGATCCCAGCAGAAAGCCGCCAACGCCTGGGAAAAGGGTTATTTCAGCAAATCCATCATTCCCGTCACCGACCAGAACGGCGTGGTCATACTCGACCGTGACGAGCACGTGCGTGGCAACACCACCCTGGAATCGCTGGCCGGCCTCAAACCTTCCTTCCAGATGATGGGGGAAATGGGCTTTGACGGCGTCGCCCGGGAAAAATACCACTACGTGGAAAAGATCAACCATGTGCACCACGCCGGCAACTCCTCCGGCATCGTGGACGGCGCGACCGCCATGCTCATCGGCAGCGAAGCCAAGGGCAAAGCGCTGGGCCTGACGCCGCGGGCCCGCATTGTTGCTACCGCAGTCACCAGCACCGACCCGACCATCATGCTGACCGGCCCTGCCCCGGCGGCCCGAAAGGCACTGGAAAAAGCCGGCATGACTGCAGATCAGATTGACCTGTTTGAAGTGAATGAAGCCTTCGCCTCAGTGGTGATGCGCTTCCAGAGGGAACTCTCGGTTCCGGACGAGAAAGTGAACGTGAACGGTGGCGCCATTGCGATGGGCCACCCCCTGGGCGCGACTGGCGCCATCATCCTCGGCACCCTGCTGGATGAGCTGGAACGCCGTGAATTGCGCTATGGCCTCGCCACCCTCTGTGTCGGCGGCGGCATGGGCATAGCCACCATCATCGAGCGCGTTTGAACCCACGTTCCAGAACAGGAGAACCGAACATGAGTGCCATCAAATATGAACTGGGTTCAGATCAGATCCTGACCCTCACCATCGACATGCAGGGCCAGTCTGCCAATACCATGAACGCGGAGTTCCGCGCCGGGCTGTCTGAGACTGTCAGCCGGGTAAAGGCAGACCTCGACAACATCCGCGGCATCATCATCACCTCTGGCAAGAAAACCTTCTTTGCCGGCGGCGATCTCAAGGAGCTGCACAGCGTCACCCGGGACCAGGCCAAAGAATTCGAAGACATGGTCAATGGCCTCAAGGCCGACCTGCGCTTCCTGGAAACCACCGGCAAGCCCCTGGTGGCAGCCATCAACGGTACTGCCCTCGGCGGCGGTCTGGAAATTGCCCTCGCCTGTCATCACCGTATCGCCCTGGATGACGACAGCATTCAACTGGGTCTGCCGGAAGTCACCCTGGGCCTGTTACCCGGAGGCGGCGGTACCCAGCGACTGCCCCGGATGATTGGTCTGGAAGCCGCCTTCCCCTTCCTGATGGAAGGCAAGAAGGTGAACCCCGAGGCGGCTCTGAAAGCCGGCATCGTGGATGAACTGGTCAGCGCGCCGGAAGAATTGCTGAGCACCGCCCGGGCCTTTATCGAGGCACATTCGGAAAAGCAGCAGCCGTGGGACCAGAAGGGCTTCAAGTTTCCCGGCGGCGCACCACATCACCCGGCCATGGCCCAGAAGCTCGCCATTGCTCCAGCCATGCTCAAGCAGAAAACCAGGGGCTGTTATCCGGCGCCCGAGCGCATCCTGTCTGCCGCCGTCGAGGGTGCGCAGGTGGATTTCGACAATGGCAGCCTGATCGAGACCCGTTACTTCACCGAACTCGTGACCGGCCAGGTAGCCAAGAACATGACCGGCACTTTCTGGTTCCAGCTCAATGCCATCAAGGCGGGGGGCAGCCGGCCGGAAGGCGTTGATAAGGCAACCTTCAGCAAGGTCGGTGTGCTGGGTGCTGGCATGATGGG
The DNA here is from genome assembly GCF_022343555.1 of Marinobacter sp. C7. Classification (GTDB taxonomy): domain Bacteria; phylum Pseudomonadota; class Gammaproteobacteria; order Pseudomonadales; family Oleiphilaceae; genus Marinobacter. The sequence continues at coordinate 15,272 of NZ_JAKQZH010000005.1, forward strand.
TGCCGGCATCGCCTATGCCACAGCCGTCCGCGGTATCGACGTGGTTCTGAAGGATGTGTCTGTGGCAAATGCGGAGAAAGGCAAAGGCTACTCCGAGCAGTTGCTGGACAAGAAGGTCAGCCGCGGCCGTATGACCGATGAACAGAAAGTCAGCATCCTGGATCGTATCCGAGCCACCGATTCTGCCGAAGATCTGGACGGTTGCGACCTGATTATCGAGGCCGTGTTCGAGGACAGCGACCTGAAAGGCAAGGTAACCCGCGAAGCAGAGCCAAAAATGGTGGCTAACGGTATCTTCGCCTCCAACACCTCCACCATTCCCATTACCCAGCTGGCCGAGGCATCCGGCAAGCCCGAAAACTTCATCGGCCTGCACTTCTTCTCGCCGGTGGACAAGATGCAACTCGTGGAGATCATCGTGGGCGCGAAAACTTCCGATGACACCCTGGCCCGGGCGTTCGATTACGTCCAGCAGATCGGCAAGATTCCGATCGTGGTGAACGACAGCCGGGGCTTCTTCACCTCCCGCGTGTTCGGGACCTTCGTGAACGAAGGCATTGCCATGCTGGGCGAAGGCATTCATCCCTCAAGCATCGAGAATGCCGGCCTGTTGGCGGGCATGCCGGTAGGACCACTGGCTATTTCCGACGAAGTCAGCATGACACTCATGCAACACATCCGGGATCAGAGCAGGAAGGACACCGAGGCAGCCGGAGGCACCTGGAACGCCCACCCCGCCGAGGCAATCATCGATGCCATGGTCAACGAGCATGACCGCAAGGGCAAGGCCGCCGGCGCCGGTTTCTATGAGTATCCGGACAAGGGGCGGAAATACCTCTGGCCCGGGCTTGAGAACCTGTTCGTGGACGAGGCCAAGGCCCGCAGTACGGCACTGCAGGACCTCAAGGACCGAATTCTGTTCATCCAGGCCATCGAAACGGTGCGCTGCCTCGAGGAAGGCGTGTTGAGGACCGTCGAAGACGCCAATATCGGCAGCATCTTTGGCATCGGTTATGCACCCTGGACCGGCGGTGCCATCCAGTTCATCAACCAGTACGGCGTGCGCGCCTTCACCGAACGCGCCCGGGAACTGGAAGCGCAGTACGGCGAGCGATTTGCGCCGCCCCGCCTGCTCCTGGAGAAGGCAGAAGCCTGCACCGACTTCGCCTGATCCCGACCGGCCAGCGGGTGTTGTTCATCCGCTGGCCGCCTTATCCCGTCGTTTGCCCGTTCCCGTTACCAACCTGACCATTTCATGGACAGATTGTCACGAACCGATACTCCCTGCCTATGGCAACAGGGGTAGCGCTTGCCTACAATAAATTTATCGCTCACGGGTTCAACGCCGCCAGGATCTGGCTGCGGATGACCCAGCACCGTCAGGTAAGTATTTATGACCATCGCGGAAAATATCATGTCCCGTCGCCGTTCATTCACTGGTCGAGGAAAGGGCTTGTGCCGTGCTCTGGCAGTCGCATTGCTGGTCTCAACACCGTTGGGACTGCAGGCGAAGATGGACGAGAGCCAGGTATACGAGCCGGTGGCCCCGACCATCGATCAGGCCCGGGCCAATATCCTGATCGCCCGCCAGTTGCAGTTCACCCATTTCCGCGACCTGGGGATCAGCGACGAGCTTTCCGGAGACGTCTTCGATGCCTACCTGGAGTATCTCGACGGACAGAGGATCTACCTGACCCGCGAGGACATCCAACGGTTTGACCGGGTAAAACCCCAGCTTGGCTCGGCCCTGAAGACCGGCCAGCTCCAGCCCGGCTTCGACATCTACAACCTGGTTCAGCAGCGCATCATCGAACGCCTCCAGTTTGCCCTGAAAACGATCAACCAGGGCATTGGCAGCCTGGATTTCTCCACCGACGAAACCATCCTGCTCGACCGCACGGAGGCTGACTGGGCGGAGAATACGGCTGCCCTGAATGAACTCTGGACCCGACGCATCAAGAATGCAGTTTTGGCTCAGCGTTTGAACGGCACCGACGACGAAAAGATCGAGGAAAACCTGCGCCAGCGCTATGAAGGCCAGCTGAAGCGTGCCTACCAGGCTCGCAGCGAAGACGCGTTCCAGGCCTACATGAATGCCTTCACCGGCATGTGGGATCCTCATACCTCCTATTTCTCACCGCGCACCTCCGAGAACTTCAACATCAACATGAGCCTTTCTCTGGAAGGGATTGGTGCGGTTCTGCAATCCGATAACGAGTTCACCAAGGTTGTTCGGCTCGTGCCGGGTGGTCCGGCTTCCAAGCAGGGACAGCTGCAGCCAGCCGACCGGATTGTTGCTGTCGGCCAGGAGGGCAAAAAAACCGTGAATGTGATTGGCTGGCGCCTCGATGAGGTGGTGGATCTTATCCGCGGCCCGCGGGATTCCGTGGTGACCCTGGAAGTGATTCCCGCCAACGCCTCGGACGAAACCGTTACCAAGACCATCGCCATCAAACGGGATGAAGTGAAGCTGGAGGAGCAGAGCGCCAGCAAGGACGTTATCGAGCTGGAACGTGGTGGTGAAGACTACAAGGTCGGCGTGATTACCATCCCGACGTTCTACGCCGATTTCCAGGCCATGCAGGCCGGCGATCCGAACTACAAGAGCACCACGCGGGATGTACGGGAGCTGATCCGGGAATTACAGCAGGACGGCATCGACGGCCTGGTGGTTGACCTGCGCAATAACGGCGGCGGCGCCCTGCACGAGGCCAACGATCTGGTCGGCCTGTTTATTGACCAGGGCCCGACAGTACAAATCCGCAATGCCAACAACGATGTGCAGGTCCTGAATGACGGCGACCCGTCCGTTGCCTACGACGGCCCGCTGGTGGTTCTGGTGAATCGCATGAGCGCTTCGGCATCGGAAATCTTTGCCGGCGCAATCCAGGATTATGGCCGTGGTCTGGTGGTCGGCTCCCAGACTTTCGGCAAAGGCACCGTACAGGCGGTCCGGCCTCTGAACCATGGTCAGCTGAAAATCACCCAGTCCAAGTTCTATCGGGTTTCCGGCGGCTCAACCCAGCACAAGGGCGTGATTCCCGACATCGAGATTCCTTCCCGGATCGACAAGACCCGCATCGGTGAGGATGCCCTCGACCATGCCCTGCCCTGGGACCAGATCGAAGCGGTACCCCACACCCGCTACTTCGATTTCAGCGGCATCATCGGTGAACTGCGCAAGCGCCACGAATCCCGGTTTGACACCAATCCAGAATTCAAACTGCTCCAACGGGAAATCGAATTCCTCGAGAAACAGCGGCAGCTGGAGACCGTCAGCCTGAACTTTGACAAACGCAAGGCGCAGCATGAGCAGATCGAGCGTACCCGGCTGACCATTGCCAATGCCCGCAGGGAACTTCGGGGAGAGGAACCGTTTGATTCTCTGGAGGCTCTCGAAGAATGGCAGGATGCCCAGGCGGCCGACCTGGACACCACCGATGAGGAGCTGGACTTCGTGATCCGTGAGGGTGGCCACATCATGGCCGACATGTTGGAGCTGGATCAGCAGATGGCTTCCATCCTCCAGCTCCGACACTTCGCTGTGCAGGCACCTGCCCAGTAAGTCAGTGCTCCAGAATGACCTCCAGGAAGGAAGCGCCGAAAAGCAGCCAGCAGAATGCCCGAGAGATCCGGGACATGCTGCTGGATGCGCTCCACGCCATGAAGTCGATGGAAAAAGTGGAAGCCATCGAGAAGTCCGGCACCACGGCAAAAGCGCCTGAGAGCCTCGTCGACCGAATCTACCAGCTCACCGGATCCGCCCTTCGCTTCGGCGCCCGCGCCACCGACACGTCTCTCCGTTTCGGCCGCGCCCTGATCAACTCCCAGGACCAGCTCCGGGCCATGCTACTCGCCGGCCAGTCCCTGAAGGACAGCCGTGAGGTTGCCGGCCTCACGCTGACGGAGATGAGCGAGGCGCTCAATCTGAAGGACAAATCGGTACTGGAAGCCATCGAAAATGGCACCGCCACCCTGTCCTTCGAACTGATCCTGCGTCTGGCGGCGCTGATTGCCCGCAACGATCCAATCCCGTTCATAATGCGCACTACCCGGAACTACAACCCCGAAGTGTGGAAGCTACTGAACGATTGGGGTGTTGGAAGGCTGCCCCTGCAGTTTGAACGGGAGCGGGAATTCATCAACATATTCCGCCGCCACGATGACGCCCGAAATCTGTCCGATGAGGGGTTCCGGCGGGTACTGGAATTCACCCGCCAGAGCTTCGAGATGTCTCTCCACTTCGTGGAGGAACAGGAGCAGGAGGTCCGCAGACTGAAAGACCACTACGAGGGCGGAGATGACACCTCAACCGAATAGTGCACGCATGCCGGTAATGTTCGGGTTGTGGATGACACCCTTTTCCGTGACGATGGCGTCGATCAGACTGGCCGGGGTCACATCGAACACCGGGTTGAAGACCCTTATGCCCGGCGGTGACAGAGGAATCCCACGGATTTCACGCACTTCATTGCCTTCCCGCTCCTCGATCGGTATGTCACGGCCGGAGGCGAGCGACATATCCACCGTACTGGACGGTGCCACCACCATAAATCCCACCTTGTGGTGACGGGCCAGCACCGCCAGGCTGTAGGTTCCGATCTTGTTGGCCACATCGCCGTTGGCGGTGATGCGGTCTGCCCCCACCACAATCCATTTCACCTTGCCGCTCGCCAGAATGGCCGCAGCCGCGCCATCGGCATTCAACGTGACCGGGATACCATCCCGGGACAGCTCCCAGGCGGTCAGCCGGCTGCCCTGCAACCACGGCCGGGTTTCATCGGCGTAGACCCGTCGCAACAGTTTTTTCTCGTACAGCCGGCGAATCACGCCCAGTGCAGTGCCATAACCGCCCGTGGCCAGGGCCCCGGTGTTGCAATGAGTCAGCACCGAAATCGGCTTCTCCGGATTCATGAATTCCAGCGCATGATCCGCCATGGCGAAATTGGCTTCCAGATCCTCGTGGTGAATGATCCTGGCTTCGGCGGCCAGACGCTTCTCGGCCTCGTCCAGGGAATGACACTCGTGGAAAACCTTTTCCATGCGTTGCAACGCCCAGAACAGATTGACCGCCGTCGGACGGGACTCTGCCAACTCGCGTATGGCCTGCCGGATTTCTGCCTTCCAGTCGCCACCACCTGCATGGCGGGCCGCCAACGCGACGCCGTAGGCCGCGCTGATGCCGATCGCCGGTGCGCCCCGCACCACCATGTCCCGGATGCACTGGGCGACACCGGAAGCCCCCTCCGAGGTTATCCAGTGCTCTTCCGTTGGCAGCAATCGCTGATCCAGTAACTCCAGGGAGTGCCCATGCCAACGCATGGCCACGGTACCGATGTTGCGTTCATCCGGACGGGATTCATTCGCCATAAAGCTGCTCCGTGTCAGTCCTTCAAAAGCCCGCAGTATAGCGGCGATGGTGAGGGAAGCACCCTGAAAATTCGCCCTTACCCATTACGTTGGTGCCATCCAGCACATTAAACAAGCCCCCGGGTAGTCCTTGTCGCGGCCACTGGTTATACTTTCGGGCTACATTTCATTCCGGAGCGCACACGCTGCGTCCAGCGCTGTAAGGCAGGTCCATGACGGCAGAAATCATCACCACCGCGGCTGATATCCGAATCAATGCCAGATGGGTGATCCCCATCGAACCCGCCGGAGTCATCCTGGAAAACCACGCCATCATCCTGCAGGGATCGCGGATTCTTGCCCTGTTACCACAGGAGGAGGCCGACCGTGACTACCGGGCCCGTGAAACCATTGACCTGACCGAACACGTGGTCATGCCCGGCCTGATCAACATGCACGGCCATGCTGCCATGTCCCTCTTCCGGGGCATGGCTGACGATCTGCCACTGATGACCTGGCTGAATGACCACATCTGGCCAGCCGAGCACCAGTTCATTGGCGAACAGTTCATTGCCGACGGCACCCAGCTGGCCATGGCCGAGATGCTGCGCACCGGCACCACGACATTCTCGGACATGTATTTCTTCCCGGAGCTGGTCGCCCAGGCCGCCCACGATGTCGGCATGCGGGCACAGGTGTGTTTCCCGCTTATCGACTTCCCCACCGCCTGGGGTTCAGGGCCCGAGGAATACCTGAGAAAAGGGGCGGAGCTGATCGAGGCCTGGAAACATGACGAATACATCACGCCGGCCATCGGACCCCATGCGCCCTACACCGTATCTGACGGACCACTGGCCGATGCCCTGTCGCTCTCCAAGGCGACCGGCGCGAGGATCCAGATCCACCTGCACGAGACCGCCTTCGAGGTGACAGACGCGGTCGAGAAGTTCGGACAACGGCCGACAGGGCGCATCGACGAAAAAGGGCTGCTGGGGCCGCATACCCAGTGCGTGCACATGACCCAGATCGACGACTCCGACATTGAACGGCTGACCATCAGCGGCGCACACGTGATTCACTGCCCCGAGTCCAACCTCAAGCTGGCCAGCGGTTTCTGCCCGGTGCAGAAACTTATCGACCACGGCGTCAATGTCGCCATCGGCACCGACGGCGCAGCCAGCAACAATGATCTCGATCTCTTTGGTGAACTACGCAGTGCCGCCATGGTCGCCAAAGCCGTCGCCGGAGACGCCGCCGCAGTGTCCGCCCACCAGGCACTGGCCATGGCCACGATCAATGGTGCCCGGGCATTGGGCCGCGAGCACGATCTTGGCTCCCTGGTACCCGGCAAACTGGCTGACATCATCGCCATCGACCTGAGCGACCCATTCCTGCAACCGGTCTACGACCCCGCGTCCCACCTGGTGTACAGCAACCATGCCCGGGCGGTAAGCCATAGCTGGATTCACGGCGTACCTCAGTTACAGGATGGCAAACTGACCCGGATCGACGTGGCCGACCTCATGCTAAGGGTCAATGACTGGCGCGACCGTATCCGGCAATATCAGGCCCAATAACCGATTTCAGACGTTTCCCAGGCAGAGACCGACATGACCAATCAGAACGTAGACCGGAATGAAATTGCCAAATTCGAGGCTCTGGCCAGCCGCTGGTGGGATCCCTCCAGCGAGTTCAAGCCACTGCACGACATCAACCCGCTCCGCCTCAACTACATTGACGAGCGGGTTTCTCTCGCCGGCAAGAAAGTACTCGACGTCGGTTGCGGTGGCGGCTTGCTGTCCGAGGGTATGGCCCAGCGAGGGGCCCACGTGACCGGCATCGACATGGGCGAGGCTCCGTTGTCCGTGGCCAGGCTCCATGGTATGGAGAGCGGTATCAAAGTGGACTACCGTCAAACCACCGTCGAAGACCTCGCGCGGGACGCGGAGCAGGCCGGTCAGTACGACGTGGTGACCTGTCTGGAGATGCTCGAGCATGTGCCGGATCCGGCCTCGGTGATCAAGGCCTGCGCCGCCATGCTCAAGCCTGGCGGCCACCTGTTCGTATCCACCATCAACCGGAACCCGAAATCTTTCCTGTTCGCGATTGTTGGCGCCGAGTATGTGCTGAACATGCTGCCCAAAGGTACGCACGAGTGGAAAAAGTTTATCCGCCCTTCGGAGATGTCAGACCATCTGCGCCACGCGGGCCTGGAAGTGCAGGAGCTGACAGGCATGACCTACAACCCGATTACCAAGGTCTACAAACTGGGCCGGGATGTCGATGTGAATTACCTGATGCATGCCAGGGATTCCCGTGACGACTGACCCGACGCCTTCTGTGGTGCTGTTCGATCTGGACGGCACCCTGATCGACACCGCACCGGATTTCATCCGTTGCCTGAACCAGCTGCGGGACCAACACGGTCTGGCGCCCCTGCCTCCGGAACAGATCCGCCGCTCCGTTTCCAACGGCGCGCGGGCCATGATCCGCGTGGGTTTCGGGCTGGAACCGGAACATCCGGATTACACCGAAAAACACACGGCTTTCCTGGACCTTTATGAAGCCGGTGTCGCCGTCGAAACCTCCCTGTTCGAAGGAATGGATGCCATCTTGCAGAGCCTTGAAGAGTGCGGCATTCCCTGGGGCATCGTCACCAACAAACCCGCGCGTTTTGCCGCGCCACTGGTCGAGGCACTGGGCCTGGCTGAGCGCTGCGCCGCCGTGGTGTGCCCGGACCATGTGGCCCGGCGAAAACCCCACCCGGAAGCGCTGTTCCTGGCCTGTACACAAATTGGTGTACAGCCGGAGACCGCCATCTACGTAGGTGACCACGAACGGGATATCGAAGCTGGCCGCAACGCCGGCATGAGGACCATTGCGGTGCGCTATGGCTATATCGAGGAGCCGGAAACGGTTGATTTATGGCAAGCCGACCTCATAGCCGATACCGTCAGCGACCTCGCAAAGCTGTTACAATATCGCCGCGATTGATTCCGTATCCGGCAAACCGACCGGCCACAACCTGAAACGGAGACAGGTTATGCAAGATTACCAAGCACCCGCCGATCTTCTGCAGGACCGCATCGTGATGGTGACGGGTGCCGGCAGCGGCATCGGCCGAGCAGCGGCCAAGGCTTACGCCGCCCACGGAGCCACTGTGATACTGATGGGCCGCACGGTGTCGAAGCTCGAGGAAGTCTACGACGAAATCGAAGCCGCCGGGCACCCCAAGCCGGCCATCGTGCCGATGAATTTCGAAGGTGCGGCGGTGAAAGAATACGAAGAGCTGGCGATGACCATCGAGGACAACTTTGGCCGACTGGATGGTCTGTTGCATAACGCTGCCATTCTGGGCAACCGAAGCCCGGTGGAGCTGTACGATCCGGAGATGTGGAACAAGGTCATGCATGTGAACGCGACGGCACCGTTCCTGCTGAGCCGCGCCATGATCCCCCTGCTCCGCAAGTCGGACCAGGCCTCGGTGATTTTCACGTCTTCCGGAGTGGGCCGCAAAGCCAAAGCCTACTGGGGTGCTTACGCCGTTTCCAAGTTCGCTGTGGAGGGGTTGAGCCAGCTGCTGGCCGATGAGCTGGATGACGAGCGCCATAATATTCGCGTCAACAGCCTGAATCCCGGCGCTACCCGGACCAACATGCGGGCCAGGGCCTACCCGGCTGAAAACCCCCAGCAGAACCCGGCGCCGGAAGACCTGATGCCCGTCTACCTGTACCTGATGGGCAAAGACAGCCAGGACGTCAACGGCCAACAACTGGACGCGCAGCCCAAGAAATAATGGAACTCTATTTCTACACAACATCCCAGTGCCACCTGTGCGAACTGGCAGAAGCCCTGCTGGTGAACACCCCCATGCCGGAACCGATCCCGGTGGACGTGGTGGACATTGCCCAGTCTGAAGAGCTGGTCGAACGTTACGGTACCCGCATTCCGGTACTGCGCCGTAACGACACCGGTGCGGAGCTGGACTGGCCGTTTACCAGGGACCAGTTACTGACCTTTCTGCAATGAGGATTTCCTGACATGTTGATGGTTATCTCCCCTGCCAAGACGCTGGACTACGAGAGCCCGCTGGCAACGGAAAGCTACACCCAGCCGGACTTCCTGGACGATGCCTGTGAACTGGTCGACCAGCTCAAGGAACTGGAGCCACACCAGATCAGCAACCTCATGAGCATCAGCGACAAGCTGGGCCAGCTTAACGCCGAGCGGTTCCGCACCTGGCACACGCCATTCACACCGGAGAATGCCCGCCAGGCCGTTCTCGCGTTCAAGGGCGATGTGTATACCGGGCTGGACGCCGAGAGCTTCAGCGAAGAGGACTTTGCCTTCGCCCAAGAGCACCTGCGCATGCTTTCGGGCCTCTATGGTATCCTCCGGCCGCTCGATCTGATGCAGCCCTATCGGCTGGAGATGGGGACAAAGTTCGAGAACACTCGGGGCAAGGATCTCTACGCTTTCTGGGGCAGCAAGATCACGGATGAGATCAATCGTTTGCTGGCCAAGGATGATGGCGTCCTGGTGAACCTGGCCTCCAACGAGTATTTCAAGAGTGTGAAAAAGAAACAGCTCGATGGAAGGCTTATTACACCCCAGTTCAAGGACTGGAAGAACGGCCAGTACAAGATGATCAGTTTTTACGCCAAGAAAGCCCGGGGGCTGATGTGCCGCTATGCGGTCCAGAACCGCATCACCCAGGCCGACGACCTCAAGGGCTTCAACCTCGAAGGCTACTATTTCAGCGAAGACCAGTCCGACAAGAACAACTGGGTTTTCCTGCGCGACGAACAGTAATTTCAGTTGTTATCGGAGTCATAAATGAACGAAGCAGTCTTTTCCCAGATCGCCATGCTGGTGTTTCTGACCGGCCTTATTGTCTGGATGGGTTTCATTGTGTGGGATCTCGCCAAGAAATCCGACGCCGGTCGATTTGGCACCATCGCCCTGTTCACCGTGCTTGGAGCCGGCGTGGTCGGCTTCATCGTCAAGACGGTGCTGGTCGAGATCATGCAAATATAGCGTGATACCCGTCACTTTACGGCCGCCATCCGGTGGCCGTATCATCCCTCCCCCCTTTTCGAACCATCACCGATTCAAATCAAGAGCAAGGACCGAACCTGATGTGGTTTCGTAACGCCCGTGTATTCCGTTTCACCAAGCCGTTCGACATTTCCGCCGAAGAACTGGAAGAGAAGCTGCAGGCCGATGCATTCAAACCCTGTGGTCCCCAGGAAACCAGCCGCCAGGGTTGGGTACCGCCGCTGGGCAAGCACGGTGAGCAACTGGTGCACAGCGCCAACGGCTACCACCTGATCTCCCTGCGTAAGGAGGAAAAGATCCTGCCTGGCCCGGTGGTCAAGGAAGCCGTGGAAGAGCGGGCCGAGGCTATCGAGATCGAACAGAGCCGGAAGGTGCGCCGCAAGGAAAAGGACGAAATCAAGGAACAGGTGATGCTGGAAATGCTGCCCCAGGCCTTTTCCAAAAACCGGCGCTGTTATGCCTACCTGGCGCCCCAGGATGGCGTTCTGGTGGTGGATGCCGGGTCTGCCAAGCAGGCCGAGGATCTGGCCTCGACCTTGCGTAAAAGCGTGGGATCTCTGCCGGTTCGTCCGCCTGCGGTGGAGCAGTCTCCCGCCTTCACGTTTACCGGTTGGCTGAACGAAACCATCGACCTGCCGGCCAGTATTGCCCTGGGCAGTGAGTGTGAACTCAAGGATCCCTCCGAGGATGGCGGCGTGGTGCGCTGCAAGGGGCTGGACCTGAAAGCCGACGAAATCCGGAACCACCTGGAAGCCGGCATGCAGGTCACCAAGCTTGCCGTAACCTGGGACGACAACGTCTCTTTCGTACTGGACGAGGAACTGGGCATCCGCCGCCTGAAATTCGGCGAGACGCTGCAGGAGCAGCTGGATGATGTGGACGCCGACGACGCCGTGGCGAAGTTTGATGCCGCCTTCAGCCTGATGACGCTGGAGCTGTCGCGGATGATTCCGGGGCTGCTGGAGGCGCTCGGCGGCGAGGATCGCTCGGCGATTGTCGAAGAGTGAACGTGACACCTGAAATTGGGGTCAGATGAAGGCATTCATCTGACCCCGTCTTAGGGCGTGACCGCGGGGTGGGACTTGAAAATGGGGTCACGGCACAGGGGTCTGAAGAACCCGTTCTTCTGACCCCATCTTGGCGGCCCCGCTCCGCTGCCGCCTACAAATGCGCCCCGCGCTTCTTCAACCGCTCCTTCTGCCAATCCTTCTCCGGCTCGTTCAACACCAGCCGTAGATCCATCACCTCTTCCTCGGTGTTGTACTTGATCTCGAATCCCAGGTGCTCGGCCAGCTGCAGCATCGGGCGGTTCTCCGGCAGCACGTTGCCGATCATCTCCATGGTGCCCCGCGCACGGCAGTAGTCGATCATTTTCTGCATCAGCGCCACACCCAGGCCCTCGCCTTTCATCTTGTCATCCACCATCACCGCGAACTCGCAGCGCAGGTTATCGGCGTCGGTCCAGGTGCGGACAGTGCCCAGGGTTTCCTCGCCCTCGCCATCCTCGCGCGGGGCGTTGGCGATGAACACCATCTCCCGGTCGTAGTCGATCTGCACCATTTGCGCGACGTCTTCCCGGGAAAAGTGTTTGCGGTACTGGAAGAACCGGTAGCGGATGGATTCCGGTGACTGGTGCTCGTGAAACTCCCGGTGGGCGGGCTCATCTTCCGCCAGCACCGGCCGGATAATGACCCGACGGCCGGACTTGGGCAGCACGATCCACTCTTCCAGTTCACGGGGATACGGCTGAATGATCGGCCGGGTCGGCGTGTCATCCAGATTGATGGCAATGTTGACCGCTACCGCCCCGCTTTCGTTGAACAACAGCGGCGAGATCTCCAGCCCCTTGATCTCGGGGATGTCGATCACGATCTGCGACAGGGTGACCAGGGTTTCGGAGACTGCCCGGATGTCCTCCTCCGGCTTGAGGCTGTGCTCCTTGAGGAGCTTGTACATGTAGGTCCGGCGCAGCAACTCCCGGGCCAGCACCATGTTCAGCGGCGGCAGGGCGATCTGCCGGTCGGTCATCACATTGATCTGGGCGCCCGAGGCCCCGCAGACCACCAGCGGCCCGAATTCGGAATCGCGGGTAATACCGACACTGAATTCCACCCCGCCTACATGCTGGTAGGAGCGCTGGACGGCAAAGCCGAGGAAGCCGCTGTTGGGAAAATGCTCCTGGTACTCCTCCATCAGGAAGCGACAGGAATCCATGATCGCCGCTTCGCTGTTGAGCTTTTTCACGGTGCCCTTGTAGCGACGCTGGGTGGGGCTCAGATCCAGAAACGGGTGGCACGCCTGCTCATGCACGATGGTGATGTCCACCGGCCGGCGCTCCACCGCGAACGCCTCCAGCACTTCCTCGATATCATCGCAGTAGATGGTCTCGATGGTATTGATGCCGTAATCCCGGATCACATCCCGCGCTTCCCGGTTGGACAGATGGCGTCGTCCGGAACGCAATGCGTTTGCCACCAGTCGGCGCGGCCGGGCGCGGTCGGCAAAATGATCGGTGAAGGATTCCGGTGTCTCGGTCAGCAGGCGCTGGACCCGCTGGTGCCGGACATGCTGCATGAACGCCATCACCGCCTTCTCCGGATTGAAGAAAGAGGGAATGCCGGCCCGGTAGAATTCCTCCCGGGACTCCATCACCGTGCTCTGGCCGAGCCAGCAGGTGAACACGTTCAGGCGTGTCCCCTTCGAGGCCTGCACGACCGCATCGGCGATCTGAAGGCTGTCCTCGGTCAGACTCGGGGCATACATCACCAGCACATTGGCCACCTCCGGATCCTTGGCCAGGATCTTGATGGCCTGGGCGTAGAGCTCCGGAGAGGCGTCGTAGTTCAGGTCGATCGGATTTTTTCGGGTCCAGTACGGAGGCAGTAACTCAGCCAGGGATTCGACGGTCTGCTCCGACAGCTCGGCCAGCTCCCCTCCCAGATCTGCCAGCCGGTCCACCGCCAGCACACCCGGGCCGACACCATTGGCCATGATGGCAAGGGACTCCCGACGTAACGGCCGCATGCGGGTCAGGGTTTCCAGGGCATCAAACATCTGGCCCAGACCGTCTACCCGCAACACACCGGCCCGCTGGAGCATGGCGTCATAGATGGGATCACTGCGCTTGATACCGGCAGGCAACTCGTGACGGAACCATTCCGACTCCGGCACCCGGCCGGACTTGACCGCGATCACCGGCTTGGTGCGCGACGCCACCCGCACCGCCGACATGAAACGCCGGGGGTTGGGCACATTCTCGATGTGCAGGAGAATCGCCCGGGTCTGGGTGTCCTGGGCCAGGTAATCGATCAGGTCATCGTGATCGATGTCCATGCCGTCACCCAGGGTCAGGAAGTATGAAAAGCCGACGCCGCGGGCAAACGCCCAGTCCAGTACCGAACTGGCAATGGTGCCGCTCTGGCCCACAAAGGCCACGCGCCCGGGAATGGCGCCCATATGGGCATAGGTGGCGTTCAGGCTTCGGGCCGGCACCATCAGACCGATGGTGTTCGGCCCCAGCACCCGGATACCGGTCTCCTTGGCGGCCTCCCGTACAGAGTACATCAGGGGCTGACCGGTCTTGCTGTGGGTCCGGGACATACCGCCGGTCATCACAATGGCGGTCCTCACCCCGGCCTCACCCAGGCGCTTGATGGTTTTCGCAACGGTATCGGGCGGGGTACAGATAATGGCCAGATCCGGGGTGAAGTCCATCTTCGCCACTTTCGGCACGCACGGCACACCGTGGACGTTCTCGTAACCGCTCTGGTTGATCACCAGCAGCTTTTCCGTGGGGTAGCCACCACCGAGCAGGTTCCGCAGCACCATGCCGCCCAGGTTGTCGGCGCGCTCGGAGGCACCAATCACAACAATGGAACTGGGATTGAAAAGACTTTCCAGATAACGGGTGCTCAAGGCGGTCTCCTCAGAACAGGCCCCGCCGGGCCGGTTCGGGTGATAACGTCAATAAAACAGAATACTTATCAATGTATATCCTATCTTAGGCTTTCCGGTATTGATGTAAAACGGCTATCGGCCCATAAGACCAAAGAAATACGACGGACTGCGGTTTTCCCTGATAACATTGATGAAAATACAAGCATATTCGGGACAATCAGAGACGTATGACCACGGCATTCTTTTCCCACGACGACTGCATGAAGCACAACATGGGCCCGGACCATCCGGAATGCCCGGAACGTATCTCCACGATCCTCGCCTATCTGGCGGACACACACCTGGAACAGGATCTGGACTGGGTTCGTCCGGAAGAGATCACCCGTGACCAGCTGTTGGCCGTACACCCCGAGAAATACCTGCAACAGCTCGAGCTGATGGAGCCCACCCGGGGCCGTGTGTTTACCGACCCGGACACCGCGATGATGCCTGATACCCTGCGAGCCGCCCGTCTGGCTGCCGGCGCCAACGTTCAGGCGGTGGACATGGTCATGAGCAGCCAGGTCACCAACGCCTTTATCTGTGCCCGCCCCCCGGGGCACCACGCCGAACGCGCCAAGTCCATGGGCTTCTGCTTCTACAACAACGTGGCACTGGCCGCCATGCGGGCGCTGAACTTCCATCATCTGGACCGGGTGGCCATCGTGGATTTCGATGTGCACCAGGGTAATGGCACCGCGGACATCGTCGGCGGTGACGAGCGCATTCTCATGTGCTCCAGTTTCCAGCACCCGTTCTACCCGCACTCCCACGTTCACCGGCAGGCCCCGAATATCGTGAACGCGCCGATCGAAGCGGGCTGTTCGTCGGCCGAATACCGGAAGACCGTCGAGGCGGTCTGGCTCAAGAAGCTGCAGGATTTCAAACCGCAGGTCATCCTGATCTCCGCCGGATTTGATGCCCACAAACTGGATCCGATGGCGGAGCTGAACCTCGAGACCGACGACTTCCGCTGGCTCACCGAAATGATTACCAGCGTCGCCAACGACTATTCCAATGACCGGATCATCTCCACCCTCGAAGGGGGTTATCACCTCCGGGCACTGGCCGAAAGCGTGGCAACCCACCTCGAAGTGCTGGACTCCGTCTACTGATCAGGCCGTTCTCCGGGAGGGTGAGCAACAAGGCTGTTCACCTTCTGATATAATTCGGCAAATTTTCAGGCCTCCCGGAAAACATTCATGACAGAACAGCTGACCATCACCCGCCCGGACGACTGGCACCTGCACGTCCGCGACGGGGATATTCTCAAGGACGTGGTCCCGGCCACCGCCGCCTGCTTCGGCCGCGCCATCATCATGCCCAATCTGGTGCCGCCTGTAGTCACCGCAGCCGACGCCACCGCCTACCGCGAGCGCATTCTGGCGGCGGCCAAAGGCACCGATTTCGAACCCCTGATGACCCTGTACCTGACCGAAGCCACCACACCGGAGATGATCCGGGAAGCCAAGGCCGCCGGCGTCATCGCCGCCAAGCTGTACCCGGCCGGTGCCACCACCAATTCCGCCTCCGGCGTAAAGGATATCCGCAATATTTACCCGGTGCTCGATGCCATGGCCGACTGTGGCATGCTGTTGCTGGTACACGGCGAAGTTACCGATGCCGACATCGATATCTTCGACCGGGAGAAAGTCTTTCTGGAACGGGTCCTGGCACCCACGCTGGAGGCCTTCCCCGGCCTGAAAGTGGTGCTTGAACACATCACCACCGCCGATTCCGCAAATTTTGTCCGTGACTACGACGGTGACAACCTCGGCGCGACCCTGACGCCCCAACACCTGATGTACAACCGCAACCACATGCTGGTTGGTGGCATCCGTCCCCACCTGTACTGCCTGCCTATCCTGAAGCGCAATCTTCACCAGCAGGCTCTTCGGGAGGCGGTAGCCAGCGGCGACAAGCGCTTCTTCCTGGGCACCGATTCCGCCCCTCACGCCAAAGACAAGAAAGAAGCCGCGTGCGGCTGTGCCGGCTGCTACTCTGCCTTCGGCGCCATTGGCCTGTATGCGGAAATCTTCGAGGAGCTGGGCATCCTCGACAAGCTCGAGGCCTTCGCCAGCCACAACGGTGCCGACTTCTATGGCCTGCCCCGCAACCAGGACACCATTACCTTGGTGCGCAAGCCCTGGACCATGCCCGAGCAACTGCCCCTGGCGGACGGCTCCATTGTGCCCCTGAAAGCCGGTGAAACTGTTAACTGGCAACTGGCGTAATCTGTTACGCCGAGTACACACACTGTCGACAACCGGAGTTCGAGTGACAGACGAAAACAAAGAACCGCATCCCCTCTCCAAACGCTTCCGCGGCTTTCTGCCAGTGGTGGTCGATGTGGAAACCGCCGGCTTCAATCCGGAGCGGGATGCCCTGCTGGAGATCGCCGCGGTGCTCCTGACCATGGATGACGAAGGCTGGTTACGCCGGGGCGAAACCCACGTTCAGCAGATTGACCCGTTCGAAGGCGCCAACCTGGAACAGTCTGCCCTGGACTTTACCGGCATCGACCCCTGGGATCCCAGCCGCGAAGCGGTGCCCGAGCGCGAAGGCCTGAGCGAGATTTTCAGTCCGATCCGCAAGGCGGTAAAAGCCCATGACTGCAAGCGAGCGGTTCTGGTGGGCCACAACGCCACCTTCGATCACAACTTCGTGTTTGCCGCCGCCATGCGCGCGGACATCAAACGCAACCCGTTCCATCCGTTTTCGACCTTTGACACCGCGACACTCGCCGGCCTGGCCTATGGCCACACGGTGCTGGCCCAGGCCTGCAAGCTGGCGGGTATCCCCTTCAGCAACAAGGAAGCCCACTCGGCCGCCTACGACGCCGAGAAAACCGCCGACCTGTTCTGTGGCATCGTCAATCGCTGGAAGGAGCTGGGCGGTTTTCCACCCCCGCCGGTGGAGATTCCCGAGCAGTAACCGCAAACGTTGTCCATAAAAAAACCCGCCGAAGCGGGTTTTTTTATGGAAGGGGGAACGACTGTTACCAGTAGATGCCCCGCATGATCGCCGCAAAGGCCACCTGCTCGGTGGATACCTTCGGCTTCTCACCGGACTTGCTGCCGGCGGCCGCCGGCGAATCCGGGAACATCCGGTAGCCGGTGTTCATGATGATCTCACCCATCTTCGGCGCCAGGGCATGCAGCACCTGGGCGAAGATTCCCAGGCGTGTGGCGATCCGCTTGGGCCGGTAGACGATGGCATCCGCCACCATGTCCGCGGCCTCGTCCGGGGTCAGGGTCGGCACCTGATCGTAGATCTTGGTCGGTGCAATCATCGGCGTTTTCACCAGCGGCATGTTGATGGTGGTGAAGGTCACATTCCGATCGGACCACTCGGCCGCGGCACAACGGCTGAAGGCATCCAGGGCCGATTTGGACGCCACGTAGGCCGAGAACCTCGGAGCATTCGTGAGCACCCCGATGGAAGAAATGTTCACCACATGGCCTCGACGACGCTCCAGCATGGTCGGGGCGAAGCCCATGATCAGGCGCACGGAGCCGAAGTAGTTCAGCTGCATGGTTCGCTCGAAATCGTGGAAACGGTCGAAAGACAGGTCCAGCGAGCGGCGGATGGAACGGCCTGCGTTATTTACCAGGACATCCACGTGGCCGTGGTTGTCCAGGACGGTCTTGATGAACTCGTCACAGGCATCCATGTCCGAAAAATCGCACTGGTAGGCATGGACGCTGGCTCCCCGGGACTCAAGTTCCGCAGCCACCTCCTTCAGTCGCTCGGGCTTGCGTGCGCCGATGACCAGGATTGCACCCGCGTCCGCCAGCTTCTGGGCGGTCGCCAGACCGATACCGGAGGTCGCACCCGTCACCACGCAGACCCGGCCTTCAACCGTACCCCGGAGAGTGCGATCCTTGAACAGATCAGGATCCAGGTTCCGCTCCCAGTAATCCCAGATCACCGGGGCGTAGTCCGGCAGACGCGGGACTTCGATTCCCGTGCCCTTCAACGCGCGCTCCGTCTCCCGGGCATCGAACCGGGTGGGATAGTTGATGAAGGACATCACCGAGGGCGGAATACCCATGTCATCCAGCACCGCGCTGGTAATTCGCTTCACCGGGGGCAGGTTCTTGACGCTCTGGCGGATAAACGGCGGGATGAACCCGAACATCCGGGAATCAATGCGCATGCCCATCTTCGGGGCATGGCCAGCCTCGCTGAAGATATTGAGAATCTCCCCGACCTTGTAGGGATCGGAATCCACCAGATGGAAGCAGTTGCCATCTTCACCCTCGAGATGGGCGATGTGGTCGAGCGCGTCTACGACGAAATCCACCGGCACAATGTTCAGCCGGCCGCCCTCGATGCCGATGGTCGGCACCCATTGAGGCAGTGCGTGGCGGATCTTCTGGATCATCTTGAAGAAGTAATAGGGGCCATCCACCTTGTCCATTTCACCGGTTACGGAGTGGCCGATGACCATACCCGGACGGTAGATGCGGAACGGAACCTTGCACTCTTCCCGCACGACCTTTTCGGACTCGTGCTTGGTCAGCAGGTAAGGATGGTCAAGTTTTTCCGCCTCCTCGAACATGTCTTCCCGGAAGGTGCCCTTGAAAAGGCCCGCCGCTGCAATGGAAGAGACATGGTGGAAATGCTTCGCACCCATCGCCTCTGCCGCCTGCACGGCCGCTCGCGTGCCATCGATGTTGGCAGCCTGCTGGCTCTCTTCGTCCGCGCCCATGTCATAGACGGCAGCAAGATGGAAGAAATGATCGATATTACCCTTCAGGGATGCCATGGTGTCGGCATCGATACCAAGATTCGGGCTGGTCAGGTCACCGATCACCGCCTTGACCTGAGTGTCATCCGCACCCCAGCGCTCCCGGAGTGTCTGGAGCTTGTCCTGGCTCTGTTCGCGCACCAGTACGTGAACGGTGCCGCCCCGCGCCAGAAGCTTCTCAACGAGAAAACGGCCAATAAAACCGGTACCACCAGTAAGGAAGTAGTTCATCAAATTCCACCCTGCCTGTTGCTCTGTTTTTGTCTATCCATGCCGGGAACCATTCGACTAAAGTCGTAGTCTCCCGAAAACGCCGGCATTGTACTTAATTGCAACGTTCATGTATCGAACTTTTTTAGAGCATTTACTCTTTAAGCTATTGTTTTTCATAGAGCCTTTACTCTAAACAGCCAGGCGCGCACTTGAGCTGCCTGGCAACTTTTCCGACACATTGTCTCTGAGACTAGCACAGGGCGCGTGAATTGCCGGCCTTGAAATCCACCGGACAGAAAGCCATGAAACCCTCGGCCGGCAATGCCATAATCAGGAACTTATTGCGCTTTCCGGCGTCATTTCATGTCACAGTCAACAAGGTTCCCTGAAAACCATCCTTATGCAGAAAGACAACCCGAACACTGAACGCTATATCGCCATCGCCCGGGCCTGCCTGAAGGCCATTAACGATACCGCCGCCAATTCCGGCTCCCGGGAAGAAAAAATACAGGCGGTGTACGAGGCCATCGATCAGGCCTTCCAGGCCGAGTTCGCCGAGTACCGCCAGTCCGTGGCCATCATGGCCACCGTGCTTGAACGCATTGCCTCGGGCCAGCTGGACAGTGAGAAAGCGGCCGATCTGGCGCGTAAAACCCTGGACCAGCAGCCAGAGGCCACCCGCAACGCCCTGATGCACTGAATCGACCGAACCCGCAGACCGCAGAGGCCCTATGACCCACGGAAAACTGATCCGCCAATACGTTCATGTGTTGACCTGCCTGGCGCTGTTCCTGTTCAGCAGCCTGGCACTGGCCGCCGCCGATATCCGCAAGAGCCCGAACGACGATAACCAGTACCGATACCTGGCACTGGAGAATGGTCTCAGGGCGATTCTGGTTTCCGATCCGGACGCGGACAAAGCGGCAGCCTCACTGAACGTTGCCGTGGGCAGCGGCGATGATCCGAAAGAACGCGAGGGCCTCGCCCACTTCCTGGAACACATGCTGTTCCTGGGCACCGAGAAATACCCGGAACCAGGCGAATACCAGCAGTTCATCAAGAGCCATGGCGGCAGTCACAACGCCTTCACCGCCTTCCAGGACACCAATTATTTCTTTGACGTTCAGGCGCAGTTCCTGGAGCCCGCCCTGGACCGGTTCGCCCAGCAGTTTTCCGCTCCGCTTTTTACCCCCGAGCTGGTGGAGCGCGAGCGCAACGCTGTGCATTCGGAATTCAGTGCCAAGCAGAAAGAGGATGGCCGCCGCTTTTACTCTGTGAAGAAGGCTGTCGCCAATCCGGAGCATACATTCAGCCAGTTCGCCGTGGGTAATCTGAACACACTGGAGAATACTGACGATAATCCCCTGCGCCCGGACCTGATCGAGTTCTGGAGGAACCATTACTCTGCCAACCTGATGACGCTCTCGGTTTACGGCCCCCAGTCACTGGATGAGCTCGAGGCCATGATCCGGCCGAGATTCAGTGTCATCGAGAACCGCAACCTTGAGCAGAAAAAGCACCCGGAACCGCTGTTCCGGAGCGAGGATCTACCGGCCAGGGTTACCGCCGATGCCATCAAGGATGTCCGCAGACTGACCCTGAGCTTCCCGATTCCTTCCCAGCAGGAAAACTACCGGACCAAACCGGCGAGCTATATCGCCAACCTCCTGGGCCATGAAGGCCCCGGCAGTCTGTTCGATGTACTCAAGCGTGCCGGATTGGCGGACAGTCTCTCCGCAGGGCTGGGCATGGACACCGGCGACAATGCGACGCTGGAAATCAGCATGGCGCTGACGCCCGAGGGTCTCGAACGCCAGGACGAGATCCTGCCACTGGTGTTCGACTACATCGAGCGGATTCGCCAATCCGGCATCGGTGAAGATCGCTTCCGGGAAATGCAGCAACTGGCCACCATCGATTTCCGCTTCCGGGAGCAGGGAGAGCCGCTGCACGAAGCCATGCGCCTCGCCGGCCAGCTCCAGCATTATCCGGCTGAAGATATCCTGAGCGCCCCCTGGCTGATGGAACGTTACGCCCCCGAGCAATACCGGGACATCCTCGACCGGCTGACTCCGGACAACCTGATGGTCTTCGTGCTGGCCCCCGAGCCGGAACTCCAAGAGCCGAACACCACCCGGTGGTACGACGCTGCCTGGCAGATGACCAGCCTCTCGCCATCGGATATCACCACGGACGCGCCGGAACAGCTGACTGCCCAACTGGCATTGCCCCAGCCGAACCCCTTTGTACCGGAGAATCTCGGGTTGGTTTCCGGCGACACCATGGCGCACCCGGTGCAGCTTGGCCGCCAAGACGGTTTGGAAATCTGGTTTGCCCGGGATACCCGGTTTGGCACCCCCAAGGCCAACGTGTTCGTCAGCCTGCGTACGCCAGCCGCCCGCGCCAGTGCCCGCAGTGCCGTCCTGACCAAAGTTCTGGTGGATGCCGTCAACAGCAACCTGAACGCCTCGTCCTATGCCGCCAGCCTTGCGGGCCTGGATTACAGCGTCTACTCCCACTTGCGGGGCATCACAATCCGCGTGGGTGGCTACAACGACAAACTCCACACCCTGCTTAACCGGATTCTGCTCCAGGTGGGGGATCCGCTGCTGACCGAGCAGCGGTTCCGGATCGCCCGTCAGAACCTGATCGAGAACCTGATGAACCAGGCCAAGGATCGCCCGGTGGAACAGACCTCCGAGTTCGTCCAGACGGCCCTGATCGAAGGCGTCTGGAGCACCGATGAGAAACTGGCCGCCGCCCGGGAGATCACCCTGGACGAGCTACGCTCTTTCGCCCGGAATCTGCTGACCGAGGTTGATCCGGTCATGCTGGCCCATGGCAACGTTACCGAAGCCTACGCACTGAATATGGCGAGGCAGGTGGAAGCGATCGTGCTGGATGACAGCCGACTTGCCGAGGTACCCCGCAGCCAGGTGCGCCAATTGCCCGAGAAAGAGACCGAGGTTTCCCTGGCCGTGGACCACCCGGATACCGGCTACACCCTGTACATGCAGGGAGCTAACACCAGTTTCGAGGAGCGGGCCCGCTACCGGCTACTGGGGCAGATCATCAGTAGCCCCTTCTACGAGGAGATTCGCACCAACCGGCAACTGGGCTACATCGTGTATGCCACGCCGTTTGAAATGCTGGAAACCCCGGCGCTGGGCTTTGTGGTGCAATCACCCTCGGCATCGCAAACCGAGATCGATCACGCGATACGGGAGTTTTCCCAGGGCTTCGAGGACGTGCTGTCCGGCCTGACCGAGGAACGACTGGACCGCGAAAAACAGGCCGTGATCAGCAAGCTGCTGGAACAGGATCGGCAGTTGGGCGACATCTCCAGTCGCTACTGGCGGGAAATCGACCGCGGCATGGCAAGCTTTGACTCAAGAGAGCAACTTGCCGGGGCGGTAAAGAATGTCACGAAGCAGGACCTCCTGGACGTATTCCGCAAGTCCGTACTGGAACGAGGCCAGACGCTGCGGGTAGTGACAGGCGGCAACGGTCTGGAGGCCGATCGCGCCCTGGGTACGCTCACGGAACTGCCGCCGGTGCCCGCCGGCTGACAGCATCAGCAATTACTGAGGAAGCGGGCCCAGTCCTCGGGCTCGTCCACATCCCAGCGGGGTTCCAGCAGGAAGTAGCGGAGCCCCGCCTGCTTCAGGCGCTCACAGGTCTGACCCAGCACTTCCGGCGTGCCCCACTCGATATCATCCAGCATGCCCTCGACTACCCGGGACGCACCGATCAGGACATACCCGCCATCGTCTGAGGGGCCCAGTACCACGTCATGATCCGCAAGGCACGCCACCGCATGCCGGGCATAATCCGGATCCACCGAAGGACAATCGCTGCCAACGATCAAAGCCCGGTCATACTCACACAAGGATTGACCCAGCGCAGCCTCCATTCGTTCACCGAGACTGCCGCCCTGCTGCACCATCTGAACCAGGCCCGCGCCTTCCACCTCTTCGAGAACGGGCAAGGCCTCGTCGGTTGGTTCGTCCACCTCCCGATCCCACCAGAACTCGACCGGATAACCGGTGGCACACAGATTGTCCAGCACGTTCAGGGTCAGCCGGATGTGAGCTTCGAGCGCGCCGACAGGCCCGAGTTCCGGCATGAGTCGGGTCTTGACCCGGCCCGCCTCGGGCCACTTGGCAAACTGGAGAAAGACAGCGGAGGGAAGATTACTCTGAGGCATTTCGCACGTCCGTTCGATAGGCCTGCGCCAGGGATTCCGGCGAATCGCCCCGCCAGTAACGCCAGCGCAATCGCCACATCAGCAGGATAGTACGCCAGGGGCCGTTCTGTTCCCAGCGCCGGCTGTCGGTTACCACCGGATCGGCGATGCAAAAGGGGCGGGACACCAGGCGCAGCCGCCGGGAAAGCTCCACGTCTTCCATCAAGGGAATTTCATGGAACCCGCCAAGGGCCTCGAACACATCCTGCCGAACAAAAATGGCCTGATCGCCCGTGCAGATCCCGGTCAGGCGGGACCGGCGGTTCATGAACCAGGCAATGACGCGAAAGAGTGGCCGGCGCCCGCTCAGGGTTACGTCGAAACGCCCCCAGCCACACCGGCTCTGGCGAAACCGCTCAAGCTCGACGAGCGCCGATCCGGGCAATCGGGTATCGGCATGGAGAAACAGCAGCACATTTCCCTGCGCCACCGAGGCACCGGCATTCATCTGCACCGCTCTTCCCTTGCCGGAGGCCACGACCCGGTCACACCAGGCGTGGGCGAGCTCGGCAGTTGCATCCGGGCTGCCGGCATCCACCACAATCACTTCATGGCCGGAGTCGCGCAGCGGCTGAAGCGCCTGCAAGGTTTTGACGATGGTACCGGCCTCTTGCCAGACCGGAACAATCACGCTTAACGACAACGGCTCGGACAAAATCGAACTCCCGGAATAGTCGCGTCCCGCCTGGTCAGCGGGACAACACCTTGAGCCACAAGCTCTTGCCCGCTATCATACCGGCCTTCTCGCAGATTTGCCCCCGTAGCTCATCTGGATAGAGCGGCCCCCTCCTAAGGGGCAGGTAGCAGGTTCGAGTCCTGCCGGGGGTACCAGCCTCACTTCCACCAAGCTCCACGGAATGCTTTAACCAACCGTTTTTAAAGGAATTATCTTTTACAGCAAGTCCATCAGCATCCACGAAAGTCCACCCTTATCTATAACTCTTGGGGGTACATTCAGGGGTGCAAACTAAGATCGCGCCCGCTATAGTTTCTTTTATACCCCCAAGCCAAGCAGGAAACTATCAATGGCTACGGACAAGCTGACTGACAAGCAGGTCAAATCCGCAAACTTCGCCAAATATGGTAAACGCAAAAAGCTCTCTGACGGCGGAGGGATGTACCTGGATATTCAACCATCGGGCAAGTACTGGCGAATGAAGTATCGATTCGATGGCAAAGAAAAAACACTTGCTTTGGGCGTATACCCGGACGTTTCCTTGAAGCTGGCTCGCCAGAAGCGCGCTGAGGCACGAGCTCAACTTGCTGAGGGTGTGGATCCAAATGAAAGCAAAAGGCAGGCGAAAGCCACTCAGAAAGAAAGAAGCGACACGTTCAGGATCGTCGCTGAAGATTGGCTCAAACTGAAAAAGGGGGAGCTTGCAGACAGCACACTGGAAGTAGCTCGAAAAAGGCTGGAGACATGGGCTTACCCTAAGCTAGGCCACCTTCCTATCGCCCATATCAAGCCAGCCCAAGTTCTTGAAACGCTTCGCGAGATTGAAGCCCAGGGCAAACACGAAACAGCCCACCGCATCAGGCAACGAATTGGAGAAATCTACCGGTATGCTGTTGCAGAAGGCCGCGCTGAAACAGATCCCACATCGACGTTGAAGGGGCTACTTAAAACCGTCCCTACGAGACACAGAGCCGCCATTACGTCTGAGGAAAAGCTAGGCACACTGCTAAGGGCTATGGATGCCTATGGCGGCCATGCCTCTACCAGAGCGGCCTTAAAACTCGCGCCCCTGCTATTCTTGCGCCCCGGTGAATTGCGTAACGCCGAATGGACTGAAATTGATCTCCAATCCAGAACGTGGGTCGTGCCCGGAAAGCGCATGAAGGGGACTCTAAAAGCAAAACGGGCGGGGCAAGTACCAGACCATATTGTTCCATTGTCTAAGCAAGCGGTCCTGATTCTTAAGGAGCTCTACGCACTTACTGGCCACCAGCACCTAGTATTTGAATCTGTAAGATCTGGAAGACCACTTTCAGAAAACACGATCAATGTCGCGTTAAAATCTATGGGGTTTGATGGCACCACAATGGTCGGGCACGGATTTCGCGCCACCGCCTCAACCCTTCTTCATGAACAAGGATGGCAACCGGAAGTTATTGAACTTCAGCTTGCCCACAAGCAGCGCAACCAAGTTGCCGCTACTTATAATCGCTCTGCTCGACTCAAGGAACGAACAAAAATGATGCAAGCTTGGGCAGACTACTTATTCGACCTCAAAACTGACAAGTAGCCTTATACACGAAACCATATGCCAACTTTTAAACTCAAAACTTTCGTAGCGCATCACTTACCAGCTTATCCACTACCTCTCCACCGCTTTTGAGTCCGTATTGGTCTCTTAATACTTTTATACCCGATTTAGTTTCCGGAAGAACTAAAACATTAGACTGAACTCTATCTTTGCTTTTTTGCCTACCTCGCGACTTCCAATCTGATTTCAATTTGTCAATAAATAATTTTTTTAAATCCAATGGCAGCATTACCTGATCCATCATGCACTTAAACTTAACTACTCTCTCTTTTGAGTCTATCGGATCATTAACTTTCCCATATAAAGAGGTTGGAAAATTAGCTTTCCTTCCCCTCTCTAACAGCCAAAAACTCAAATCCTCGTCGTCATTTTTTATCCAGGCATAATGAACGTCAAACTCCAAAATCGATGACCATTGATTGCGAAGACGCCCCATTATCTCTCTCTTTTCGCTAAGTGATCGGGGATCATAGTCAACTGCAGCCAACAGTACCTGCCGATCATTCAAACCACCCATAGGCCATTCAGGCTTAAACTCAAAATCAAAATGATGACCAAAAGAAAAATAGAGCCAACTTATAAGTCGACTACTTGCAACGGAGATCAACGAAACCTCATCCTTGGTCAACATTGAATATTGCCTAGCAACTCTTACTTGTTCAAAAAAGAAATCATCAGCATTTACGAGCAATCTCGACACTTCCGTTGCTATTGCCTCATTATTACGAAGCAGTGCTTCATTTAAAGGATACCCCAAATTAACCATATAGTTCCAAAGCCACACAAGATCTCGATCGCCAAAGTCGGATAACGCCTTTGGTAATTTTTTCTGAAACCCAAACTTCAATGCCAAACCACACCTCAATAACTCTGCATTCGTTCCCAAAATACCGATTCTTTGAACTGAACTAGATCAAGAATAGACCAATACTAGCATTTTTTTAACCTTTTAATAGACTAAATATAGCTTTTTTCTAACCCTATTCTAGACAACCTATTGTACCATGAATACTCGAAAAAACAGCCACTTAATAGCATTATCAGTAAGCTTAATCTAGATGAGAACAGTCCAAGATCAAAGTCTCTTCATGGCACACCAACTCTCCAGAACCTTATGGGCGCGGAATTCATGCGCCAGAACGAGCCTCATTATTCATTATCTAGTTTGCCTAAAAAGAAATTAAAGCAATAAAAATTTATGTACCAACACAGATCTTCTGAGATGAAAAATGCAGGAGATCAATAATGCGAATTCTAAGACTCAAAGAGGTAACTAAAAAAACAGGCCTCGCGCGCTCAACTATCTACAAATATGTCGACGCCGGGACATTCCCAAAACCGATTGAACTTGGAGGAAGGTCCGTTGGCTGGGTTGACTCAGAAATCAATGATTGGATTTTGGGAAAAATTCAAGAAAGAGATATGACTAAGTTAGATTTAAAGTAGCCTGAAATTCACTCCCTTAATTTTTTTTGCAGACTGACAAATCCTCGACGTAATCAATAAAAACATTACCTCTCGGTTCAAAAGGCGTAGATTCCTAAAATTATGTGTAGGTTTTAAATACTATTAAACCCCAAGAAAAATACTCATACAAAAGACTCATACCACTAGAAGGAGCACAAACTCCCATGAGTGATAACAACATCAACAGACACCTGAAAAATTCCAACCTAATACTTACTCAGGAGGCAGAGTTTAATGACAAGCAACTCATACCTCGACACCATCCATTCATCGTTAACTACCTTCAAAGAATCGAAGAAACGATTGACGATGTTCTAAACGAGCACCTCCATGCCATTGCAATTCGGGTAGACTTGAGACTCCCTCAAAACTTTAACTGGGAAAACCCAAAAGGTCGCCCACTTTTTAATAGATTCATTGATTCACTAAAGGCAAGGATAGATTCCTACGGCCACTCGTTAAAACGAAACGGAAAGAGGTTTCACCCTACCAGTATACGGTTTCTCTGGTGTCGGGAGTTTGGCGAGAGCGGTCACCCGCATTACCACTGTATTTTGTTTTTCAACAAGCAAACTTTCCGAGGTCTTGGCCGACTGGGAGTCGATAGCACAGGGCTTTATGGGATGATAAGTAAGGCGTGGTGTAGTGCATTGGGCTGCACTCAGATGGAGGGCGATGGGCTGATTTTCGTACCACAAAATCATCTCTATCACCTCCGCAGAGGCGAGCCCTGCACAGACTTGTTCAGACGAGCCAGCTACTTGGCAAAATATCGATCCAAGGTGTGGGGCTTGAGGAGCCACAACTTTGGGGCAAGCAGGCGGGGACTAGCAGATTCAAAGGCTATATGACTTAAGATCAAAGGATTGAGAACCAACTAATAGCACCCTCTTTCAAACAGTAAGTGACTCGTGACATTTATCAATCATCGATTTAGACTCAAGCTGATAGCGGTTGATCAGGTTACGATATGCTGAATGCCGAACCTATAAAAACAAGAGTGATGGTACGCACCTCTCAGACGGGAGAGGTCCTGCCGTTCATCGACAGCTTTGACATCAAAGCATCTAGCCATGGAGCCCCGTGGGACGACCTTCTTGCGGTTGAACATGATCTTCTGCCGGCATCAGAAATGAAGGGTGGGTACATAGAGCGCACAACCATCGTTCAACCCTTAGTTAAATATGACGTCCCCGCTTTTCGCCTTGAGGATCAACGGCATACTCAGCCAACCTCATTGAGGAATGTCATTCACATCGATCCCTCCGGCTCATTAACAGGCGCACGATGGACCAAACCGGCAAACGTTCTGTTCCTGATGCCCTCAGACACTGTTTTTGAGCGTGTCATCGAGGATATGGCAAAAACGCCATCGCGACTGGAATTAACCAGGGCAAGCTTCATTCAGGACATTCACATACAACAGATTGGCAATGCAATTTTGACGGAGTGTCAGGAAGGTTTCCCGTCGGGAAGGCTTTATGGCGAATCGCTTGCTATGGCATTAACTGCCAGACTGGTTAACAACTATTCCGTTCGCCACCTTCACACAAATGACACAGGTCTCGGGCTCCCCTCGTGGAGACTGAGGAAAGTGATCGACTTCATCGAAAGAAACATCGATGCCGACCTCGGCCTTGAAGACCTTGCCAACCTCGCCGGTTTCAGTGAGTTCCACTTCAGCAGGATGTTCAAAAAAAGTACCGGATTCACACCTCACAGGTATGTCACTGAACGTCGTATAGCTCGTGCCAAAGAGCTCCTCCTGCGGACCCAGATGCCAATCAAAGACATCAGCAATCAGCTCGGGTTCGGGGACCAGGCCCACCTCTCAACCGTCTTCAAACGGTTGACTGGAACTACCCCCAAGCGTTTTAGAGAGCAGAATAAATAATCTCTCGTCTATACCCAGTTTTGTAAAACAGCACTCGCCCCAAGCGATTCCTGTTCCGCTCCCCTGAATAAAATTCCCTCGACTCGGCCAACATTTAGCAGGAATCTAAAAGGCCAGCATAAATCCACAAGAAAGCCTCCCCTCCCCCAAATAACCTGTCGACATAGCGTCTCGGCCCTTTTGGTCACGAGACCATACCTAAAACAAACATAAAAACATGTCGTTTCAGGAGAGTCCGATGTCAAATCTTCCATCAGTATCTCGCCGCGCCTACTACAAGGAAATCGAGAAAAACAACCTCTCCCCTTTGTGGGAATCGCTTCATTCCCTCGTCCCGGAATCGCCCCAACCAAAAGCGGTTCCCGCAATCTGGAAGTACGATCAGCTTAAAGACCTGATCATGGAGGCAGGGTCCCTCATTAGTGCCGCCGAGGCGATCCGGCGTGTTCTAGTGCTTGAGAATCCAGGCCTCCCCGGACAGTCGAGCATCGCTTCCAATCTTTATGCGGGTCTACAGCTGATCCTTCCGGGCGAAATTGCACCCAGCCATCGACACACGCAATCCGCACTCAGATTCGTTGTTGAGGGCCGGGGCGCTTGGACCGCCGTCGATGGCGAGCGCACAACCATGGAGCCAGGTGATTTTATTATCACGCCTTCCTGGACCTGGCATGACCACGGTAACCCGGAGGAAGAAGCGGGCGGCGAATCCGTTGTCTGGCTCGATGGCCTCGACATACCCTTGATCCAGCAACTAGACGCTGGTTTCGCGGAACCCTATCCGGAAGAGACCCAACCACTGAGTCGCGCCGAAGGGGACAGTTTTGCTCGCTATGGCTACAACATGTTACCGGTCGATCACACGGTTAAAAACAAAAATTCTCCCATCTTCAACTACCCGTATACGCGAAGCAGAGAAGCCCTCGAAAAGCTGAGCCGGAATAGTGAAGCAGACCCGTTCGACGGTTTCAAACTGCGCTACGTCAATCCGGCCACGGGCGGCTATCCGATGCCGACCATGGCTACCTTCATGCAGCTCTTGCCCAAAGGCTTCGTCGGAAAGAACTACCGGAGTACGGAATCCACGGTTTTTAGTGTGGTCGAGGGCACCGGTACTGCCCAGATTGGTGATCAGAGCTTCAGGTTTTCACCGAGAGATCTGTTTGTAGTGCCGTCCTGGTTGCCGGTATCGCTGAGCGCCGACCAAGACGCCGTACTGTTCAGTTATTCCAATCGTCCTGTGCTCGCAGCCCTTGATCTGCTGCGTGAGGCTCGCGACTAAGTCGCACCCTGAATTTCCCTATACCCCAGATAGAAAGTGAGGAACTTATGGCCTTTGTGTTCAAGCCCGAAGCCCCTGTGGCAGCCCCTGTTTTTGGAAGTGATGACGCCGTAGCGATACGACGCGTCTACTGTGTGGGCCGCAACTATGCCGCCCACGCCAGAGAGATGGGATTCGACCCGGATCGGGAACCGCCCTTTTTCTTTATGAAGCCAAACAATGCGATCGTCTCCGTTAACTATGAATCACCACTCACCCTCGAGTACCCGGCTGAAACAGAGAATTACCACTACGAAGCCGAGCTGGTTGCAGTTGTGGGTAAAGGTGGCTCCAACATCCCGGTTGAGAGTGCGCTGGAGCATGTCTGGGGTTACGCAGTAGGTCTGGACATGACTCGTCGTGACCTACAGGTAAAAATGCGGGAAATGGGTCGTCCGTGGGAAGTCGGCAAAGCTTTTGACAAATCCGCACCCATGGGGCCGATCCACCCCGCAGAGACAGTGGGCCATCTAGAGGATGCAGCCATCTGGCTCACAGTAAACGGTGAAACCAAGCAGAAAAGCAGTCTGGACCATCTTATCTGGTCCGTCGCTGAAACCGTTGCCTACCTTTCTAAATTCTTTGATCTGGAACCCGGCGACCTGATCTTCACAGGCACTCCGGAGGGCGTTGGCCCCGTTGTAGCTGGAGATTCAATCAAGGTAGGCGTGGAGTCTCTCGGTGAATTAACCGTCGATATCGTCTGATTCCTTCTCAAGCTACAGGGTACTGAAGTGGATTTATACAGCTTCTTCAACAGTTCAACGTCTTACCGTGTGCGCATAGCACTGGCACTCAAAGGTGTGGACACCGAGTATCACGGCGTGAACATCCGTACGGGCGAACACTGTGTCCCCGAATACGTTGCAGAAACCAACCCGTCGGCCTGCGTTCCGGCCATTGTTGAAAAGGGATTCAGCCTGGGTCAGTCACTCGCCATCATCGACTGGTTGGATTCGGCTTATCCCGAGCCCAGACTGATTCCGATGGATCCGGTACGTCGCGCCAGGGTGCTGGAGTTCTCACAAGTGATCGCCAGCGATATACATCCAGTCAATAACCTTCGGGTTCTGAAATACCTGCAGGACGCGTTGAAAGTCACCCCAGAACAGAAGCAAGCGTGGTACCAGCACTGGGTCGACGAGGGCATGAACTCAGTCGAGCGGCTCTTACTGCGGAGCGCAAAAGAATACGCCGGCCCGTGGACGTTCGGGGACAGTCCATCCCTCGCGGATTGCTGCCTGATCCCACAAATTGCTAACGCCCTGAGGATGAACTGCAACTTGAGCAAATATCCGGAGGCGATGAGGGTCTATGAACATGCAACGAGTCACCCGGCATTTGTGAAGGCAGAGCCAAGCAACCAACCAGATTATATCTCTCCCTGAGATTTGCCTCCTCAACCCAAAACAAAGGGACACGAACAATGACAAAAACCATCAATGTAGATGTTTTGATAGCAGGCGCAGGCCCGGCAGGTGCGTCCACCGCCGTTTTCCTGGGCAAACAGGGAATCAACACCATGATGATTTCCCGTAACCGGGGGCCTGCAGACACCCCACGGGCACATATTGTGAACCAGCGAACCATGGAAGTGTTTCGCGATGCGGGTCTGGAGGAAGACTGCCGGGAAGTCGCGTCGTCTGCAGAAAGCCTCGCCAATACATTTTTCGTACGTGGCTTTGCCGGGGAAGAACTGGCTCGCCAGTGGGCCTGGGGCAACAACCCTGAACGTATGGGTGATGTACTGACGGCAAGCCCTTGCAGCTTCGTGGATCTCCCCCAGCACAAGATGGAACCCATCCTCCTTTCCGAGGCTACGCGCCTGGGCGTTCATGTGCGGTTTGACACGAAACTGTTATCCCTGACCCAGGACGAGGAAGGTGTTACGGCAAGGATTCTGGACTGTCTGACCGAAACTGAATACGACGTTCGGGCCAAATACCTTGTGGGGGCCGATGGCGCCAACAGTACCGTGGTGAAGGAACTGGGCCTTCCTTTGGCCGGCGAGGGTGGCCTCGGATCCGCCTACAACATCTTTTGCGATATGGATCTCTCCGCCTACACAACCCACAGGCAAGGGTCTCTCTATCTGATACTTCAATCCGGCGTGGCCGAGTGGTCTGGAGTCGTTGTATTCCGCATGGTTCGTCCCTGGAATCAATGGCTGGTCTCGATCTATATCCCACCGCATTATGATGGACCGGATGCAACAGAGGAGCAGCTTGTCTGGCGCATCCGTGAGGCGATTGCAGACCCCGCTGCCGCCGATCTGGATATCAAGATTCGCTCCGTATCGAAGTGGTCTATCAACGATATCCACGCCGAAAAAATCTCCTCTGGTCGGGTCCACTGCATGGGTGACGCAGTGCACCGACATCCCCCGGCGGCGGCGCTTGGCTCCAATACTTGCATCCAGGATGGTTTCAACCTCGCATGGAAACTCGCGCTGGTCCTACAAGGTAAAGCGCACCCACGGTTACTCGACAGTTTCAACGACGAGCGCCAGCCCGTTGCAAAACAGATCGTGCAGCGTGCAAACGCCAGCATGTGGCAAGCAAACGGCTTTGCAGACTATCTGGGCGCCTGCCTTTTTAACGTCTACAGCGACGAAGAAGTCGATGCCAAGCTGGCAACGCCAGAAGGGCGAGATGGGTACAAGGAGCAACTGCTCGATACGCGATACAACGGTGAAGCCCATGGCGTCGAGCTTACCCGACGCTACCGCTCCGTCGCTGTTATGGACGACGGCTCACCAGAGCCGCAAGCGCCTCAGGACCCCGAGCTCTATTATCAGCCCTCGACTCACCCCGGCTCCGCCCTGCCTCACGGCTGGCTGAGTACTCGTAAACCCGGTCCGGTGAAATCAACCCTTGATGTCGCAGGTAAGGGCAAATTCCACATTTTCTCATCCCATGGCGGTGAGAAATGGAAAGAGGCCGCAAAGAAAGTTACGGAACAGACCTGCGTTGCGATTGGCGTCTCACTCATTGGCACCGGCCTGGATTACGAAGATCCCTATCTTGATTGGGAAAAAATTCGCGGTGTTGAAGAGAACGGCTGCGTGCTCGTTCGCCCTGACCTCATCGTCGCATGGCGATCCGACAAACTCCCCGGCAACCCAGAAAAAACCTTGCTGCAGGCCATGAACAGTCTGCTTGGTTGGGATTAATTAAAAAACGTCTGAACTTGACCCCGATTTAAGAGGATTTGTCATGAGCAATTCAAATCTGATTACCCATCTCCGCCATGTTGGTTTCGCAATGCCTCAGATAGAAGAGCAGAGAGCATTTTACAGCAAAGAATGGGGACTGACAGAAGTCGCCGAGCAAGACGGCGTGTACTTCTTTGCAGCAGAGGGCTCACCGGAACCTTACGTCATTCGGCTTCGCAAAGACGAAAAGAAACGCGCAGATGTCATCAGCTTTGGCACCGGCAGCCGTGCAAATGTCGATTCGCTTGCCGAGCAACTGCTGCGTGATGACGTCGAGTTGATCCACGAACCCAAAGAGCTATCCACTCCAGGCGGTGGTTACGGCGTCCGCTTTTTCGATTTAGACGGGCGAGTCATTGAGG
Organism: Marinobacter sp. C7; assembly: GCF_022343555.1. Lineage (GTDB taxonomy): Bacteria > Pseudomonadota > Gammaproteobacteria > Pseudomonadales > Oleiphilaceae > Marinobacter. The sequence goes on from NZ_JAKQZH010000005.1 coordinate 49,352, forward strand.
TTTCAGCCGACGTCGAGCCTAGGACATATCGTGAACTTGAGCCTGGAGAATCCATTCCGGAAAAGATCTCCCATTGTGTCGTCAATTCACCAACCCCTGAGGCAACAGTGGAGTGGTATGAAAAATACCTCGGATTCCGAGTTGTCGAAACACTGCACGCACATGAACGGAAACTCATGTGGTTCATGCGTTGTGCTAACCCGCAACACCATGTGTTCGCAGTGGGGAGTGCCCCGCACGTCGCGATGCACCATGTGTCGTTTGAAATGAGAGGCGTAGACGAATTCCTGCGGGGCGTCGGACGCCTCCAGCGCGACGGGCATGAGCTTATTTGGGGACCCGGCCGGCACAAAACCGGTGACAACGCCTACGGCTACTTCTCGGACGCTGTCGGAAACACCGTCGAATACACCGTGGGCATGAGTGATGTCGAGGATAACTGGGAAGTGAATAACGACGATGTGACAGACCCTGAAGTACTTGATACCTGGGGCGTATCCAATGCCTGGGGCGAGCACGTGGTCCAAAAGCATTTCAACACACCGGATGAGGGGCTGTTTGTTGCCCCCCCGCTTTGAGGAGACGACCCATGAAAACGCTGATTAAGAATGCTCAGATTTTTGATGGAACCGGCAGTCCTCGATACCCATCCGACGTGCTGATCGAGGGCAAACGAATCGTTCAGATAGCCCATGCAATCGACAGCTCCGTTGCTGAAGCCGACGCGGTTATCGATGCGACCGGTGCCACGTTGATGCCCGGACTGATTGATGGCCACACTCACCTCGGCCTCGGTTCGACAGTAGAGTACCGCTCGCCGCGGACAGAACCTGAAGAAACCCAGGTCATGATCATTGGCCATAATGCAAGGGTCATGCTTGATCATGGCTATACCAGCATCTACTCGGGCGGTAATCGGCGTCCGAAAGTTGAGGTCGCGCTTCGAGATGCCGTCAAAGATGGCTGGATGCCAGGCCCGCGTATTCGGGCCGCCTCCTGGGAAGTAAGTGCGGATACCATGAAAGCCCCTTCTGCGACGCTTAACCCGGGGTCACCAAACGAACACCGGGGGGCGTATGACCGGCCGGCCATCACTCAAAAGGTCCGCGACTTCGTGCATGAGATGGCTGACGTTGGAGTAGATATCGTCAAAATGCCTCTCACCGGTGAAAGTGCCCTTGTGGAGTACACCTCCCGCATCCTCGAATTCCAGGAAGAGGAAGTGGCTGCGGCGGGTATAGCGGCGCGTGAAAGGGGCATCTGGCTGACAGCTCACGCCCATTCCTCCGAGGGTATTCAGATGGCCCTTCGCCATGGTTTCCGAGTGATCTATCACGTCAGCTACATGGACGACGAAACCATTGAAATGGCTGCACGCCTTGCGGAACCAGTATTTATCGCGCCCTCCCCTGGAAGTCTGTGGATGATGGGCAATATGGACAAGCCGCCCACGCCGGGTATGGAAGTTGAAGAAGCAACACAGAGCCTGCGGCAGGTCGTGCCGAAACTGGTCAAGGCAGGCATCCACGTTGTACCGGGTAGTGATTACGGATTCGGATTCAACCCGATCGGCCTCAATGCCAAAGATCTTGAGCTATTTGTTGACTGGTTCGGAATGACGCCCTCGGAATCCCTGCGCTGCGCCACTGAAGTGGGCGGGCACCTTATGGGCATGAGTGAGGAACTTGGTCTGGTGAAAGAAGGTTACCTGGCAGACCTGCTGATCGTTGAAGGTGACCCGACCGATGATGTTTCGATCCTTCAGGATAAAGCCAACCTTTCGATGATCATGAAGGACGGAGAACTGTACAAGTTGGCGGGCCATCGGAGTCCGACCAGACATCGGGGTGCAGTGGCCGTATGAGATCAGAATCTTACTCCATCGAGAGCGCGCCGTTCGTGCTTATTAATACCAACGATGGCTGGGTTCTTGGCCAGAACAGCATGGGAGTGAGAACCTTCAAGGGTATCCCCTACGCTGCGCCGCCGGTTGGTGAGCTGCGGTGGCGACCACCGCAGCCACCAAAAAAATGGAATGGCATCCGCCCCGCACTGCAATTTGGTCCAGCGCCCTTACAGGCTCTGCCCCCATCGTCGAGCCTGATCTACAGGATGAACAATCACGACGCCCATGCTCTGGTTATGAGCGAGGATTGTCTCTACCTAAATGTCTGGACGCCTGCGGAGTCTTCGGGCACGAACCTTCCCGTTCTGGTCTGGATTCATGGAGGTGGTAACAAATCCGGCCACGGAGGCCAGGATTTGTTTGACGGCCATTATCTCGCCACAAAAGGCGTTGTTGTCGTTACGATCAACATGCGACTCGGCGCGCTTGGTTTTTTTTCGCATCCAGAATTGATTGAAGAAGACGATCTGAACGCATCAGGTAATTATGGTCTGCAGGACGTCGTCGCTGCATTGCGATGGGTACAGGCAAACATCACTAATTTTGGTGGCGACGAGAAAAGAGTGACATTGGCCGGCAATTCGGCCGGCGCTGCAAGCATCACGCATCTGATGGCTGCGCCAGCGGCAAAAGGGCTATTCCAGCAGGCCATCGGCCAAAGCGCTTCCGGGGTGTTTCGACCCGAAGGCCGAATGACAGACCAATTGGAGGCCAGCAAAGCAGGCGCCCAGTCTGTCTCAGAGCTGGGAGGTTGCCTGGACCAACTCAGAAAGATGGACGCAACCCATTTTCTGAAAATCCCGCCTCAGGGAATCATTGTTGATGGCCGCCTTCTTTTCGAAGATACGACTGGCGTTTTCCTTGAAGGTAGGCAGGCCGACATCCCCCTTATGGTGGGCTGGAATTCCGACGAAGGGACACTCTTCAACTCACCCACCGCAGTTGAAGCGCTCAGACCAAGCCAGAGCACGCCAGAGCAACTCGCGGTACTGGCGGGCACCTATCCAGCGGTATTCTCTGAGAATGGAATAGGTGCCGAACGGGAATTTGTCGGTGACAGGAAGTTCGTTTACCCAGTCTGGAAATGGGCTGAGACCCATGCAAAAACATCGACGTCCCAAACTTGGGTGTATGAATTCAATCATTCGCTGCCACTGCCTTCTGACATCCCTTCCCCGGCTGATGGCCAGAGTCATTACGGGACCTTCCATACCGCAGAACTGCCCTACGTCTGGGGCAATCTGTGGGCTCGCCGGTGGGACTGGACCGATCAGGACCATGCCCTGGCCGCTCAACTCTCAGGAGCCTGGGTTCAGTTCATCAAAACCGGAGAGCCGGTTCTGGAGAACGCGCCCAAATGGCCGGCTCTCGATCCGTCAGCCCCTCGACAGTTAATGGAACTGGGGGGATCCCCCAAGCCAAAGACCGTGGCGCGTCTGGCCGCATTCAAGGTTTTTGACGAAATGTATTCCCGATAAAAAGCACCCAGCATTTCCACACGGCAATGAGGAAATAATCATGGTATTCGATAAGACATCCCCCGAAAATTTCGTTTCTTACCAACAGAGTAATGTGCTCAACGCCCTGCCCTTCGATCCGTTTGCAGCAATTATCGGGCCCCGCCCGATTGGCTGGATGGGCACGCAATCTGAAGAAGGTATCGCCAACCTTTCACCCTACAGTTTCTTTAATGCCTTGAACCATGACCCGGCACTTCTGGGATTTGCGAGCATTGGCTACAAGGACACTGTAAAAAACATCGAGCGCAGCGGAGAATTCACCTGGAATCTCGCCTCACGAGACCTGGCAACACAAATGAACGAATCCAGCGTCCCGGCCCCGAGCGATATTGATGAATTTGAGCTGGTCGGGCTCACCAAAGCACCGAGTGAAATGATCAAGGCACCGAGGGTCGCGGAATCACCGGTCAGCCTCGAGTGCCGTCTGTCGCAAATCATTCAGCTGCAGGATTCAAATGGCAACAAGACAGACACCTGGTTTGTATACGGCGAAGTGATCTACGCGCATATCAGAAAAGACATGTTGAATGACGGAATTTACGACACTGTGAAAGCCGCACCAATACTTCGTGGGGGCGGTCTGTCAGATTATTTCGAAATCATCGAAGAATCCCGTTTCGGAATGACGAAACCCAGCGGATATACCCCGAAATAAGACAGTAACCTCTCCGGGGCCAGCTCCACCAGTAGGGCACCTACACCTTCAACTGAATGATGGATTATTTTGCAGTGCCCCACCTTGCCTCTGATCGATGCCGGAATTGATCAGAGGCCTTTTTGTCATAGTGACGAGGAAGGTAAAAGTGATAAGAAAAATTGCAGCGGTATCAATGGCGGTATCGTTTTTGGCAGTGGCAACCAGCGGAATGATGATGTTCGTTATAGAAGAACCATCATTTACTATTCAAATGCATCCCGTGCACAAACTCTTCGGCCTGCTGATGGTCGTCGCAGCCGTCATACACATTTCATTTAACTACCTGGCCCTCATCAATCACCTGAAATCAAAGTCCATATCCATCTATGGCGGCGCACTCGTCGTTTGCCTGGTTCTGCTTTACGGTGCGGCAATCAACAATAAGGTACCCGCCGACTTGGCTAAACAAATGGATTCAGCGGCGGCAGAACTCGATTCCAGGGACTGAATAGCAAACAAAGCTCACTCTATTATTACAGTTCCCTACCAACCGTCTCAGGGTGCCAGAGCGGCCAGATCCTGGCTGATGTTCCCCATGTAGTAGGCAGTAATACCTGGCACCCACTTCTGCGAATGGTCCAGTAGCCGCGGTCGAACAAAGGCATATTGATTGGCCAAACGTTCGACCGAGTCGGTCAGCCCGGGAGCATCCTCAATAATCTTACTGAAACCCTTAGTAATCGAGGCATCCAGATCCTTGAAGGCGTTTTCGTCCATTTCCACTGCAAACACGCCAAGGGTACCGATTCCAAAAGTACGGGTTTGGTAGAGAAGTAAAAGTTTGCTGAGTTTCAGATTAAGCTCATGCTGTTTCGCCACGTTCCCAGCCACAGCCTGCATTTGATAGCGCTGATCCGCTAAACGGTCCAGCGCAGCATGAGCCTTTAGCATCGGATTAAACCAGTGGGCATAAAGGTAGGCCGGCGTTTCGCCGGCCTCTGCCTCAAACTCGGCCAGGTACTGCAAGAGATTTTCCAAGGCCTCGCGCAATTCGCCCTGCGCAGGAACCACCTGTATTAGCTGAGCCCGGGCCGCCTGATAGCGATCTTGAAACCGAGGATCTACACCATCGCTGTTGGGATTGTAGTAAGCCAGCAGGTTATTGATCAGCGCAAAGCCCTGCAGGCGAATCTGTTGTAGTTCTGCTGCCTGATTACTGGCCTGAGCGGGCATACTCAGGCAGCCGATTAAGATAAAGAGTAGTCTTGCTGTTTTCATTTAACGTCCTTTAGTTTGCCTGTCGGCTGTGCAATCAATCGGAACACACCGCCTTGTATTGCAACTGACTGGCACTTTCTCGCCTTCGCTGCTGATTTGGGTTGTCATTCACATCTTTTGCCACTTGTGGCGATGCCGACTCTGTGGGCAACACCTGCGGTTTGAGCAGGAAGCGCGCCAGCGCCGGTAGCAGGATCAGGGCCGCCAGCATGTTGCCGATGAACATGAAGGCCAGCATCAGGCCCATGTCGGCCTGGAACTTGATCGGGCTGAAGGTCCAGGTCACCACGCCGATGGCCAGGGTGGCACCGATCAGCATCACCACCTTGCCGGTCAGCAACAGCGCCCGGTAATAGGCTTCGGACAGGCTGCGGCCATCCCGCAACTGGTTCAGAGTGACCGACAGGATGTACAGGGCGTAGTCCACGCCGATACCCACACCCAGGGCAATCACCGGCAGGGTGGCCACCTTGACGCCAATACCCAACGCCACCATCAGTGCCTCGGCGAGGAGGGACACCAGGAACAGGGGCAACATTGCCACCAGAACCGCGCGCCAGGATCGGAAGGTCAACAGGCACAGCAGGAATACCGCACCGTAGACCAGCAGTGTCATCTTGTCCCAGGCATCGCCGACAACGATGTTGGTCGCGGCCTCGATGCCTGCGGTACCGGCGGCCAGCAGGAACTTTACATCGTCGGTGTTGTTGGCCTGGGCGAAGGCCTGTACATGGTCGACCACACGGTTCAGGGTCTCCGCTTCGTGATCACTGAGGTAAACGTACAAGGTCAACAGCGAACAGGCGTCGTTATAAAGCCCCCGGGGTGCACTGGAAGTCACCAGGTTGAGCATCTGCTGGTTGCGATTGAACTCGTACCATTTGGGGTTGCCCTCGTTGAGGCCCGCCAGCATGCGGCGGTTGAGCAGGGACAACGTATTTGTACCCTCCACGCCTTTGAGCTGGCGCAGCTCCCACTCCAGCGCATCCACCTTGTTCAGGGTCTCGTAGTCGGCACAGTAACCCGCCGGCGTTTCCACCATAACCGCCATGACATCGCTGGACGCACCGTAAACACCATTCATGAATGCGATGTCCTTGTTGTAGGCGCTGCTGGCCCGCAACTCCGGCGCGCCCGGATCCAGATCGCCCACCTTCAGCTGGGTAGAGACACCATAGGCGCCAACCGCCAGCACGAGGGCGCAGGCAATCGCGCCCACCGCCCAACGGCGGGTCGTGAACAGGTCCAGGAACCGCCAGACCGGGTGACGGGTCTCTCCCGCCTCGTCCGCTTGTTCGGCTTTCAGGCTACGGGACGCTGCATTGGGGCTGACGCCGATGTAACTCAGCAGCACCGGCAACAGGATCAGATTGGAGAAGATCAGCAGTCCCACACCCAGAGAGGCCGCCAAAGCCAGCTGTTGGATGGCACCGATGTCGATCACCAGCAGTACGGCGAAGCCCACGGCATCAGACAGCAGCGCGGTCACACCTACCAGGAACAACCGGCGGAACGTTAATCGTGCGGCCACCAACTTGTGCATGCCTCGACCCACGTCCTGCATGATGCCGTTCATCTTCTGAGAACCGTGGCTCAGGCCGATGGCAAACACCAGGAACGGCACCAGGATGGAATAGGGATCCAGCACATAGCCCAGCGTTGGCAGCAGGCCCAGAAGCCAGGTCACCGCCACCAGGGATACCAGTACCACCAGCGAAGTCGAGCGCCAGCAACGGGTGAACCAGAAAATGAACAGTGAGGCGGTCACGATGGTAATGGCAAAGAACACCATCACCGAGCTGACCCCTTCGATCAGGTCGCTGACCAGCTTGGCAAAACCGGTAATGTGAATTTCCACACCCTGCTGTTCGTACTTGTTACGCAATTCATCCAGTTTTTGACCCAATGCACCGTAGTCCAGGGGCTGGCCATCGGAGGTTTCCGCCAGCAGGGGCACGAAGATGATGCTTGAGCGATAGTCCTCGGCCACGATCTGGCCCACTTCCCCGGACCGGGCAATGTTGGCCCTGAGCTGACCGAGGCTACGCTCGGAACCATCGTAGCCGTCAGGAATGACCGGGCCGCCTTCCAGGCCATACTCGGTGACACCGGTCCAGCGGGTGTTGGGCGTCCACAGTGATTTCATCTGACTGCGGTTGACGCCCGGAATCAGGAATACCTCATCGTTGAGCTGACGCAGGGTTTCCAGATAGTCGGCGTCATAGATGGTGCCATCGGGATTCTCCACCGCAATGCGCACAACATCGCCCAGACCCATCAGGTCATTCTGGTGCTTGTTGAAGTTCTGAATGTAGGGGTGCTCCTGGGGAATCATCTTCTCGAAGCTGGCCCCCAGTTCCAGCTTGGTTGCCTGGTAGCCCAGCAACACTGTTGCCAGGGCGCAGAGTGCGAGCACCAGCCAGCGGTGATTGAAGATCACGCGCTCCAGTACCGACCCGCTTTTCAGGTCAAACTCGTGCAGGCTTTTGTCAGAGTCGTGTGTTGTTTTTGTCATCTTCGCTCACCTTGCTTAGCGGTCTGTCGCGGCCAGCCGGATACCTTCCATCGTCAGAACGACGAGTCGGTCTCCGGCTGGAACAAAGGTATTGATCGGCGAGAAACGCTGTTCATTGGCTGGCACCAGCCGGCCCCCATTCAACTTCAGCAGCAGGCCTGCCTGATTGCCCAGCATCACATCACCTGAAGGCAGCAGCCTGGAACTGGTGATGGAGGCATCGATCTGGCTGGGAAGGGGTTCCCAGAGACCACCGCTGTTTTCGCTGTACCAGATATTGCCCTTGAGTCCGGCGGCCAGGATGTCCTTGCCGGAGGGCAACTCGACCGTAAAGAAACTGCCGTTATAGGGCGTAACGATCTGTTCCCAGGTCACGCCATTGTCATCGGACAGCGTCACGAGGCCCCGCTCCCCCACGGCAACCACGCGGCTGCCACGCTGACGAATGGCGTAGAAATGGGACATTTCAGGGTTGGCCATGCGATCCATGATCGGTTGCCAGGACTCGCCGCCATCCCGGGTTTCAAAAGCCAGGCCGTAGGCGCCGACGACAATGGCCCGCTCCGGGCTCTGAAGCAGAACATCCAGAAACGGTTTGTCCGGCCCTTCATCTACCAGTCGTCTGGCTTCCCATATCGCACGCTCGTCACCACGCTTCTCGGCCGCGGCAAGCGCGAGCTCGGCGGCACGGCGGCCGTCAAGCAGCAATTGCCAGGTCTCACCCCCGTCGGAGGTGCCGAGTACGACACCCGCATGACCGACCGCCATGCCTTCCTTTGCATTGGCGAAGCGGACAGCCGTGAGACCGGTGCTGACCGGCACCGCTCCCTGGCGCCAGCTCTGGCCGTTGTCGTCGGAAAGCAGCGCCAGGCCCCGCTCACCCACGGCAACGATGGTTGATCCGGCCTTGGCGGCGCCGATCATGAACGCTCCCTGCGGGTTGCGGATTTCAATCGCCGACCGCTCCAGAGGCTCGACAACCGGCTCAGCACCCAGGGCAATCGGGGCGGCACCGGCCAGCAACAAGCCAGTCGCCGCTAGTACGCTCCTGAGGTTTCTGCTATCCCGACTCATACCAACGACTCCTTACCGGAAGCTATTACCAGCCATGGATGAAGGACTGAATTCCACTGGCGAACGCCTCTCTAGAAATTCAAATTGCTCCTCTTCTTCGTTGTACAGGTTGGCAATAAAGGCGCTGCCATCCAGGTGATCAAATGCTCCATAAGCGCCGATAAGCGTGGCGGGCCGATCAGGTGCCACAAACGTTTGACTCCAGACCGTCTTCCATAATTGGCCGTCATCACCCCAACGATCCCCCAGAACACACAACCAAGTGTCTTCATCACAGTAGTAACGACTACGCGCTACCTGGTGGCGCTCACCATCACGACGTGTTGCATCGACCACCCATACGCGGTGTTTTTCCCAGCGCATGTGGTCTGGATCCCAGTGGTGATCATTCAGCACTTCAGCATCGGATGTCGGTTGCAGGAAATTGTTGGCGTTATAAGGGATGTACATTTCCTTCTTGCCAACCAGCTCCCAGTCAAACCGATCGAGCGTGCCAACCCAGGTGTACAGTTCATCGAAGAACAGTTCCCCCGCTGCAGCCGGTGTTGGCGTATCGCAGCAGGCATTAGGCAGGCGACGTACCCGGCGTTGTCCAGTAAGGTAAACCCAGGTCTGCAATTTGCTCTGATCCAGGTATTCGTGGGCCAATACCGCCTGACCGGCCCGAATGGGCGGACCATAATTTCGGTAAATCAGCTTCCAGAACAGCCCATCTTCCTCCTGAAACTCTTCCAGGTTGCTGTCTTCAAAGTAATAGGGAACCTGCTCATCAGTCACACCATCACTGATCAGCACCCGACGGCCATCTGGTAACAACTGATACCAGTTTCCCCCATGGCTGAAATCCTCGCCGCCCCGCCAGCGCAGCATATGGTTCCACATCACCTCAGCTCCGGTTTTGGCTAACGGAAAAGGGACGCCCCCATACACATTTTCCGGCACGTTATTGACCATGGTCCCCCGGGTGGCGTTGGCATAGGTGTTGTCATACACCCACTGCGGCGCGGCTGCCGTACGATGCGTCGGATAGACATCAATTCGGAACGTATCCGGATACCGCTCCATGAGAAGTTTGGTGCCTTCGGTCAACATATCTGCATGCTCTTCCATATTGTCGACACTGACCGAAAACAACGGCTGTTCATCTGCAAAAGGATCACCTCTACGACCGCCCGGCTCGTCTCCAGGAATATCCTTGGTATAGCCACCGGTCCATTCCGGAATACTACCGTCGGCGTTGCCAGCGCGCTCAGCACCAAACGGGGTCAGCTCACCCTTCAGGCGCCCGGCCTCCTGGGCCGATACAGCTGCTAAAGCACCATTGCTCAGGGCGAAAGCAGAAATCATGGCAATCAATGCGTGTTTTCTTGTCGTCATCATGATCGTTCTCCGTTGTTGTTATCAGAAGCGGCGGCTGACAGTGAAGGATGCAAAATCACGGTCTTTACGGGCCTGCTGGTAACTAAAGGTGGGCCCGGGATCACCCGGTCGCTGGACCAGAAAGGCGTCGGTTTTTCCGAAGAAGTGGGTATAAGCTAAGTTGATCTGCCAGCTATTCAGATAAGTGCCGTTCAACCCGATGGTGGCGTCGCCGCCGTTCTCTGGCGGATAAGCCAGACTGAAGCCAGAGCGGGAGCCTTTCGGGGAATAGCCGACACCAACGGGTACGCCCAGATCCAGGCCGGTGACAACTTGCCGATACACAGGTTCGAAGACGAAGCGCATGGCCAAAGCATCGCGGGAAGCATTCGGAGCAGCGGCATCGCAACTCTCGCTGCAACTCAGCACCCTATTCCAGGCAAGCTCGCCAGTGAAAGTCGCTTCGTTCCAGAGGGTGCCAGGGTCGAGCAACCAAATTGTGGATAAGTTGATGTGCGCCGTATCGCCTACGGCGTATGCGGGGTTCTCGTTATTATCGCTCGGAGGTGCCGGGGTAAAGGCGGAAATGTCAGCTGCGCCCGGTGACACCAATGCCTGATCCTTCCTGATCGAGGCCTCAGCCGCGAGATTAACAGAACCAAAGCTGTGGCTGGCACTGACACCATAGGCCGTTGTGTCTTCGTGATAGGTCAGATAGTAGCTTTCTGGCCCGACCGGCTCACTCAACGGCGTATCGAACCCAATATTAATGACTTGCTGGTAGTTCTTGTCGTGAAAGCGCACTGCATAGAAGCCAAGATCGGTGTAACCCAGGCGCCACCGCAACTGAAAACCGAACTGTCCATCGTCATCAGCTTCTTCAACACCCGTCAGGGGAACCGACAGATAGGGCCCCACCCACAAGTTGGTGGCACCTCGAACCCCAGCATCTTGGGTCGAAAAGTAGCTACCCACAGGAGAGAGACGGTTCGGTTCATAACCGAACTGGTAATAGGCCGCGAAAGTCACATCCTGATTCAACTGGAAATCAACGCCGATCTGAGGTACCGGCAGCACGAACTCCTTGGCTTCAGACGTTGGATCCCGCACCAGGCGATCGATATCAAAGGCATTCTGAGCGCCAGAAATGGCATTGTCGGCGAAGAAAAGACTCTCGCCCCAGACCGAGGCGTACTGTCCAGCGCGGAATCGCAGCATCGAATTACCAATGCCGGCTCGACCAAAAACAAATGCATCCCTGAGCTCAGCGTCTTTGCCCTGCGCTTCCTTAGTTTCGTCAGTAAACTCATCGGCGTCATAGCCGGAAGGAATGTGATTAGGAATGGCGTTGCCGGCTGGAGGGAAACCCGAATTATCATTGCTTCGGTTGTAAACGTCATCGTACCAGGCAATGCCGCTTACTCGAGCCCCCCAGCCATTATCAAAGACCAGGTCTAACTCACTGAGAAGCTCAATGCGATTAGAGACAAGGCCAGTTTCGAAGTTGGCGTTACCATCATCCACGTTGGCACTCATGTCGTTGTAGTCGTTATACAGAAGCTCGGCATCTGGGTCCTGTAACCGATAAAGCAGGTTGTACTGGATATTGTTGGTCCAATTGACTCTGGGCTTGGTAAACCCCTCCAGGACAGACGCCTGAGTCAAACCAGAACTAACCGTCATAGCCGCCATGACCAGTGACAGGGGTACCGCACTGCGCCTGACCTCTTTGCCTTTTTGTTTCATCTGACACCTCTCTTATTTTTGTGTTTGTCCAATTTCATTTCGCACAATCATGCGGTGGGGAAACAACTAACGTTATTGCAGGGCTCGCAAAGAACCCATTTGCACATATAAAGGCCCCTCCAATGAGGAGCCGTGAGAAACACGGAAGAGCTCATCACTCGGTGAGCTACTGGTAAGCGTCCAGTTCGAGGCTTTCGCCAAACACTGGCCTGAGACCCGAGTGATGCAGGGAAGAACAAGAAGTTGGGTTACTTGGTCGCTGGAGGACCGGCGAGAAAACAGCGGTGTTCAGCATGAGGAAATCCCGTGTATATCTGGCTTTTGTTATTGAATCGACACCCCGCCCTGCGGCGACATGCCTTAGCCATTGACAATAGGGACTTACTCATTCTCGTTATTGCACGATCTTGCTGTGGTTTTCAGATTCCTGCCAAAACCTGACACGGATCAATCCCTAATCAGCGAGGTCGAACTCAGGAATGTAATTAGGTGGGGAGGACAGAAATTGACTATCAAGGACTTGGTTTCTACCCCGCTTTCACCGACGGTTTAATAACTGCCGTGGACTTCGGCCATTCTAGTGGCCGAAGTCCACAAACAACGCTCTCTACTGCAAAGCCCTTCGTACGACTGCTCTCAGCTCCATCACTGCCCTTTTATGGCTAGGAGACGTGGGGATAACCACAAACCGATTTCTCTTCGGAGTAAAAAGCTTGCCATGCTTTTTACCCCACTCGAAATGCCATCCATCGCGGACCATTCCCTGGACTAACTGGTTCACGTCTTTGTCCGACGAGTATTTCATACGCTCCTCCCAATCCCGGTGGGGTATCGGGAGGAGAATTTACCGGCATCGAACTCAATCTGGCTGAATGCCTTCTCAGCCCCCACCTCCAGGATCGGCTGACTATACTGATAGCCGGATGCACAAGGTGAGGAGTTCTGGAAAAACCGGCCCTGTGGGTCAACCATGATGTACGACTCCACCATGTCCGCATTGTCTTCTGCGACAACAATGTTCCGGTGCTTTCGGTGGCGATCGAGAAAAAACCGAAATTGCTCATCTGAAACCGTCATGGAGTCATCGGTCACAGGCAAGACCCTCAACACCTTCCATTTATCGGGTTGTACAAACGATATCAGATCCGAGAAGTCATCTTGCCAGTTGACCCGATTAACGACGGTGTTCAACTTAATCTTAATCGCGGGATTCCGTTCCCTGATCGCTTCAACAGACTTTTCCAGCTGTCTTAAATCCAGGTATGTACCCCGCGAATCAACTCGACCAATAAGCTGGTTACTCAACGGACGGGCTGAGTCAATGCTAATGCCGAGCACCTCCAAACCCGCCCCAATCCTGCGAGCAAAATGTTCAGTAAGCAGGGATCCATTCGTTATCATGGAGGCCCTGAGCCCGACCCGTCTCGCATATTTAAGCGTTGCCTCCACAACCGAGGGGAAAAGAAGTGGCTCGCCTCCCGCAATATTCAATCGTGTATTCGACCATGCCATTTCCCACGCCAAAGGGTTCCGGGAATTGATCGGGTCGAAGAACTCCCGGAGCTCCAACAACAGTTGATGTATCTGATACTCTTGGTGAATCAGGTCTTTTATCGACTGATGACGTTGCCAGTGCGCATAGCAATACCGGCAGGAATAGTTGCAGGCCTCTGTCAGATGCCAGTTGATGACCAACTGTTTCGGATTGTGAGCGGTGTACTGCAGCATCGTTAACTCTCCTCGATTTGACGACGTGAGAGCCAACAATAAGTTTTGAGTGGTTGGGTTAGTGGAAAACGCTTTCCCTCCCCCCTCTATTAGGGAGAAAATTTGGCCAACATCCCCTCAAGAGAGTCTGTCCTCGCCTTTATTCGCGACATCCTCCAGGCAGGCCCAGCCGATAAAAAAAGAAGACAATTCGAGGAGCTTCGACGACAGAGCGACACCCAGCTGGCAACCATGGAAGATTATATCGAGGAGATACTCTCCTCCCTCGGGATTGATGAAGTGGCTCAGTCACAAGCTCGACAACTCTTCGCCGGGTGGTCCGAGGTCAATAATTTCCTCGAACGCAATATCTGGGTTTCACACTCAAGCCCTAAACATGTCATATGGCTCATGGCCACACATGTATACGCTCCAGGCCTTGGTCGACATCTCGCTTTATGGGACTCAGTCCAAAGAACGGATCCCGGAATGCCAGGGGGACGATTCTGGTATCTTCCAGCGGTAATGGCCGAGAGCGATCAAACGCTGACTATGCCGGTGCCCCAGGTTCTCGACTGGCTTCTCGACTTGCTCTCGTATTCGTTGGATGAGTTTGCACAAACCCTCGCAGCGTCTACTACCATAACCGGTCGAGAAAAGGACGCAGCTGCTGACGTAAAATCCATACGAAAAACACTAGTGAACTGGCATACGGGCACAAGGACCCCCGGAATCAACAAAATTCTGGAATTCTTTCCTAACAGGCTCAATTTAAAGTTCAAAGGAACCTTCGATTGGAACACCAACAACAGCCTCGATGAAAACTTCAACAAGGCTCGAGCTTTCATCAATCAGAAGGGACTCACCGCCCATTCGTTGAGTGTTGAGACCCCAATCCCTGAAAGCAAAGCAAGAAAACTCCTCGAAAACGACCAGTTCAGCCCCGAAGAAAAGCATTACTTTTGCTACCACTTATCCCTGCGGTATCACACACCAACTCTTCAAACTATTCGAAAGCGTCTCCTATACGCCAGAGCATTCCAAACAACTTATTTCAAGCTCGCGGAGGCTATCGGAGTGCCTGAGAAGGCCCAAAGACTACCCAATCCTTCAGTCAATATAACTATGCAGGTAGTTTCGATCTATCAGATCGCGTACAACCTGACGATCGATAGCCGCAGGCAATCTGAAGATGAAGTGACAGAGTATCGATTGTTCAGAAAGTCCCTTGAGGAAGGCTATCCACTGGAAGCTCACACAACATTTCTGTCAGTGAAGCAGCTAGATGACGGTCTCCACTCTCTCGCCAATCAAGTAAACAAGAGATTGATGTACTTGGGCGATACCGATTCCATCGAGCATGAGCTGCCCTTGGCGTTCTCCAAAGAGCAGTTTTCGGCTCTGTGCAAGCGAAAATATGAACTTCTCCGGGCATGCCAGACTGATCAAGAAGAAAGCTACCGACTGAACACCACCCCAACAGATGCCGACCTATACCAACTTATCGACCACACTCAGAATTGGTCTGCTCTTAACAGCGTGATCAGCTCTGACACGATTTCATTGGCTGCAAGAAGGGCTGCTGCGTGGCGGATGGTAGATGTGGCGTGCACAGACCTTGAACAAGCCTATGGACTGGTTGCTTTGCTCTCGCAACTGCTGAACGATCCGGACAAACGAAATAGACCCACCGATGCGAAACACATAGCAGACAACCTATTTAGCCGCCTCAAGCACATCTCGACAGCAAACAATCTAAAACCTGTGATACTCCAACTGGAGGCGAAACACGAGTTGGCAAATAACCGCCTGAAAGAATCTAAGGCAAAGTTCGATCAGGCACTGAGTGCACTCCGTAGACAAGGCTTTGGCACTCTCCGCGGAGAAGTCGCGAGAGATGCCCTTGCAGTCTTTGCCAGCGGGCTCTATCCCGGCTTCAACCTAGGAGCATGCGATCAATACAAACTTTCTATCATTTACTATGGAGGGCTTGAAGAACCAGTTTTGCAACTGCCTTCGACAGAAGAAATGGCAGGGAAAGTGAGAAACTACTTCTGGGAATGCCTGTATCAACCTTACGACTGCGTGCCAAAACTTTCCCTAGGTGAAGATCAAAATACCAATGCATGATCCCCATGACATCAAAACCATTCAGGAAATTTGCTCAGCGCGTAAAATCGATTTGCCGCATGCTGCTGGCATCTATGCATTCTGGTGGGTCGGCGATAGGCACCAGCTTCTAAACTCCAACCGATCCATTGTTCTCAAGGGACCGGGAGGAAACCCAGTCACAGTGCAGTACGAGGACTGGTGGCCAGAGGAGTTGGCGTTCCCATGCCTCTACGTAGGCAAAACCACGAACATACGAAGAAGGTTCTCCCTTCACCTAAAGCGTGGATGCCCACAGCAATTACACAAGCCAATGTCTGAAAACCAGAAAGTCCCACCCAACACCACATCCTGTCAGCTTCGATGGGGTATAGAGCACATCTTTCCGAACGACCAAAGCCCACTGAAGATAATTGAATCCTCAGTGGGTTTCTCGTACCGAACTGATTTCGGTGAAAACGCCATAGCAGAGCGCTTTTTCGAGGAGGATAGGCTCATTGGTACGTGGCGGCCTTGGTTCAATATAGACTCCGAAAGGTAGTCCAGGCTCTGCTCAAGCAGAGGCCGATTGCTTGGAGTGCGCCCCGATAACATCCCGCACCTGGCTAGGATCAAACACAGTATCAAAGCACCAGGATCCAAACCCACCTTGCTCGTTAACCGCCTTGATCCACGTATCCATCGCGGCTCGCTTGGCCCGGTTCTGCTCTGAATCCTTGCCTTTCACCTCCAGAACAAGGGTCTGTCCGTTCTTCAATCGAACGAGGTAGTCCGGCACAAAGTTACGTGAGGAGCCATTCCACAGGTATCGGACTTTGAAACCAAGATGATCGTTCTTGGCCCAAGACTGAACCGACTCATCTTGTTCACAAACATCTGCCACCAGCTTCTCCCAGGAACTGTCATAAACAACATGGCTGATCTGTGAACGCTCGGTCGGCCGGCAGGGTTTGGTAGTCAGCCATGGACGCATTTGTGAGGTCGCACCAATCGGCTGATGTTCATCGAATAATGCCTCCAGGCGCTCAACGTTCTGCTTGCTCACAAAGCGGTTTACATGAGTAACCACGTTGTCCATATTCAGAGCAAACAACAGTCTGCGACGCACCGGGTCCTGGTGCCATAGGCTTGGGATATCGAGCTTGTCTGACTCCAGGAATTGCTCAACAATTCGAATCAGCTGCACCGCCAGATACTGCTTGTCTCCCTCAAAACCGTCGCTACTACTCAGGAACAGCTTTCGCGCGGCCCGGAAAATCAGGTGTTGCAAACGGAAGTCTTCTACAGCTTTCTCAAGGTCTATCTGAGAGGCCTGCGCGAGGTTCGGAATGCCAGTCAACGCAGGTGCAATCTCAGCGTTGAGGGGTGTCTGAGCGGGATCTAGGGTCAAAAGCTCCACAGCACCCCAATCCATTTTCAGTTCAGGTTTCAAAACGGTCTGAACGCGGTCGATATTGGGCCAGCGTATTTCGAAGTGATTTCTGCCAGCCTCCACTTCAACACGTACACTTGGTTTTGGCGGGGGAGGTGTTTCGCCGCCCTCACCGACTTCCTGAAATATAGAAAGCGGCACACCGAATACGTTTACGTACTCCGGAATAAACTTACCGCTTTCGTCCATGTCGTGAGCGACACGTCGAAGGCCTCGACCAATCACCTGCTCACAGAGAAGCTGACTACTGAACGCCCTCAGGCCCATAATGTGAGTTACATTAGCGGCATCCCAACCTTCGGACAGCATGGCCACTGAAATCACGTTCTCAAGGTTCTGTCCCGGCTTGCCTCGCTTCCCTACAGTATCAACCAGTGCCCGTAGCTGGTCCTCTTGTTTTGCCGCCAACAGAGCTTCTTTCTTGTCAGCGGGCAAACCGGATGCCTCTATAATTTCCTCAAGCCGAGCAACGTAATCTTTATCTTTCGTGATGCTCTCACCTCGCTCTGCTTTTTCCAGAACCTTTGAGTCCACCCGTAAAGTGGCCTTTGGGTTCTGGGTATCGGAAATCAGGCAATCACCGCTGTTAAAAAAATGTTCAATACGAGAAGCGGTTTCCGTCCGGTTACAGACAGTCAGCAGCACCGGTGGGATGGTGTGCCCGCTTTCTTCCCAGCTCTTCGCCGTCTCCCTCCAGTCATATGCCAAAATCGCATAGGCTTTCTGAACCAGATCCGGAAGTGGATCGGTGGGCTGAGCCTTCCTGGCCAGGTCCTGCTTTACAGCGTCATCTCGATACAAATGGTAGAGCTTGCTGGCATAGGTCTTCGCATCAGGCAACGCATCATCCCGGACCACAATTCGAGGCGTTTTGACCAACCCCGCCTCAATCGCATCGTTCAACCCAAAGTCCGAGATAATCCACTCGAAGAGCCCTTTCTCAGTATTCTTTTTGCCGGTTGGCGAAAACGGAGTGGCCGTCACATCAAAGCAGCGCCGAATGCGACGGGTCTTATGAATACGGTCCAGCCCCTCTATCCACCGAGTGGCTTCCTCCAGATCGATCCCCATTTCTTCCGCTTCTTTCTTACTGACCTTTACTTCGGCTTTCTGACGGTAGGCGTGATGAGCTTCATCATTTATGACCAAAATGTCTTTGAAGGAGGCCAGCTTGCCAATTACCCGGCGGGTGAAAGCTTCATCGCTTTCCTTGCCCTTTTTCACCACAGAACGAGTTTGTTCCTTCAGAGGCATCAGGCTATGCCAGTTCTCAATTACCAACGCTACCTGGTTCAGCTTTTGGCGCATTGCTTCGTTAGGGCACAACACAAACTCGTCGTAGACGTTACTTTCGTTGCCTGGGTTCAGCACCTGAAGTCGACTTTTAACTGTCAGGCCAGGTGCCACCACAAAAATAGCTTTGGAGTAGCGTTTGTCTTTCGGATAGGTGACGGCATTGAGGGTTTGCCAGGTAATGATCAGCGCCATGAGGGATGTCTTACCAGACCCGGTGGCCATCTTATTGCAGATACGCTCCCACGGCCCGCCATCACCTTGCAGGAATATACCTTGACGGTATTCCTCCGGAGCCTCCAACCACCAGATCAACGACTCGATCGCTTCGAGCTGACAATAATAAAACGGGTATGGTCGCGGACCACCGTTCCAGCGTTTTGAGTCGGGATCCCACTCACCCCTGGAATACCAGTGGTCGAGCAACTCCCGGGATACGCTAGTTACACCAGGCCATCCGGCATCGCGCCACTCATCTACTCGCTGGCGGATTCGGTTGACCGTTTTTAGTTCCTCTACCCTTCTAGTGTTGTTACGCGGGTCGTAAAGCTCGTAGGCGGCAGGCCTGCGACCCTCAACTACCCCAGCAACCCGACCATTATCGTCCTGCGACCAGTACTGGTTGGGCTTGTCATAAGGTGAATTGATCACCAGGGAATTCGGTTTATCTGCCATGAGACCCCCTCCTCAATCCAGCCTAATGACTTTTAGTGACTCGATACCTCGATCGTCGACAATCTTGACCGCAATACAACGGTTATCACCTGGCTCAAATGGAATTGACTTGGTGCCGTGGAACTTGTCCAACAGGTCCTCATTGAGTTCTGCACGAATATCTTTCTTGAGCTTGTACCAACCGTCTTTTTTACCAGCCATGGGGAAGAAAACCTGACGGGCATAGAGTGAGCGGTTGTCGTAATCCGTATCGAGCTGCCACATGGCAATATTCTTTTTGCCGCCAGATTTCAGCTCACCGGTTTTGGTATCAAAGTAATCAAAGCCGTGGACCTCGACCTGCAACTTACCGCCCTTAAGTTTATGCAATTCAATATCTGGTTGCCCCATGAGCCAGAAGGACTGGTTGCTCGCGCGACCTTTCTTGAGGTCTTCCGTAAGGAGGTCCGTGTTCATTTGCACTTTAAGTGCCTGAATACCTTTAATATTACCAATGTCCTTTGCTGCCTCGGGGTCGAAATTAAACGCACAAAACACAAGCATCTTCGGGAGCGGGAAAAGCTCACCAGCTTCGCGCATCGCGATCTCAACTTGGCGTTGCTCCAAAGCCGCATGTTCAGGACCAAAGCTAACAGCGACTCGATCACCACTCTCTGCAATCGTCCCGACAGCATGGATATAATGGGCACCTGGGAGTGTTTCGAGATCTTGAAGCTTTATATGCTGCCCCCCCTTACCTCGAATTCCTGCTGAAATCAGCTCTTGCTGCCATTGGTTTTTACGAGAGGTGGCTCCTGAGCGCGCGACCGCGACATCAGCTTCTTTTGGCTGCTCAGCTTCATCAAGCCCCAACACTGTCGCAAAGGGTACGGCCTCTACTGTGAAGGGACCGGTAATTCTCAGTTTTTCTCGACTGATCTCTGGCTGATCGTAAAGCACTTCCTGATTCGCATGACTAGAGATGCTCTCGTCTATCCGACCTTGCATTGCGATGCGAGCTTCGTGGAAGTAATCAAATCGAGCCTTGGCCTCGCTTGGCCACTCATTCGGAAATTCGAATGGGACTTCCCACTCTAGGAGCTCATTGATATGAGCAGTCTCTCCAGAGGGTAAAAGCGCAGCCTCCCCTTCTGATTTAGAAAAATCGATTCTAGTCCCCTTCCTAGCCCCTTCAGTAACAAGATATGAGACTGGTTGGCCTTTGAGCGCTTCATTCAGTTCGCGAAGGGCTTTTTTAATTGCTGGGTGATACTGCTCGTAAATATCATCGATTTCAGGATTATTGGCGATCGACCTCAACGTAACGTGAGGTACTGATTTATATATGAATCCGCCACCGAGTCCCTCTTGGGGATACTTAAGCTCGAAGTAGTCGTAGCTGGCGGTCATGAGGCGCTGCTTAGCCAATGTGATTGCTACCCGAGAAGTGTCGCAGGTGATCCAACGGCGCCCCCATTTTTCAGCTACAAATGCAGTTGTGCCGCTACCACATGTGGGATCAAAAACCAGATCGCCAGGATCCGTAGTCATTTGTATGCAACGCTCAATTACTCGCGCATTAGTCTCGACTACATATCTCCTATCTGGTGCACCACCTGTATCGGTCCAGATGTTGTGTATTGAGTACACTGGAAAATCGTCGAAAAACCGAACGTACCTTAAGGCCGTCGCTTGCCCCAAGACTCTGTTAGAACGAACAACTCTCCGTACCCCCTGTTCATTTGTTTTCCATCGGTTTTTATTATTTGGAAGAAACTCCACCCCTTGGTGAGGGACCGGAAACCAACATGCTGCGCCTTCTCCCTTGTCGCGGCCAACCGAAGCAGACTGCAAATTATCTGCAGTTAGCCTACGCCCATCCAGCAGTTGATCTGCTGAAGCCTTTGACGATGGAATCCTTTCTCCGAGCTCTGTCTCTAGTATCTTGTAGTGGCCGGCACCAGCTCCGTCGGTAACTTTTTTTCTGTATAGTTGTCGATACTTTAGGTTAGGGTAGCTTTTTCCGTACCAAAGTAGGTAATCAGAAACTCCGCTTAGATAAGGATTAGTGGAGCTAGTTGTTTTCTGCAGAGTGATTACTGAAACAAAATTTTCAACACCAAAGATTTCGTCAAGTAATTCACGCACATGATGTAGGTTTTCATCCGAGATCTGAACGAATACCGAACCGCTGCTGCTCAGAAGCTCTCGCGCCAGAAGCAACCTATCTCGCAAATAGGTTAAATAAGAGTGAATTCCTAGTTCCCATGTGTCCCGAAAAGCCTTAATCATTTCGGGCTCTTGAGTTAAATCGTCATCGTTACGATCTTTAACATCGCGCTTGTTGGTAAAGGGTTGGAAATTCGATCCATATTTAATGCCGTATGGCGGATCTATGAAGATCATCTGCATATGTCCGGCCATGCCCTCTTTTTGTAAGAACGAATTCATGACCAACAGTGAGTCCCCCGCAATCATTCGATTGGCCCAGTCCCGCTCATGTTTATAAAAGTCAATAGCATCCCGGAGGGGCAAATTCTCGAACGGAGCGTGAAATAGATCTGGCTGAAGCGAAGGTGATGACTTTCCTTTTGCATCTTTAATACGTTTCTGAACTGCCGCCAGAATAGTTGCTGGATCAATTCGCTCGTGCACATGAAGCGAAACGGTATCCACCTCGAAACTGGTGCGCTCGGCTTTACCAGTCCAATTCAGATAGGGAGCCTGCATGCGTTTGAGCTCGGTAAGATCTTCGCGCTCCCGCTCCAAAAATTCCTTATCAGCCACCCTTTGGCGCAGATTGGTAACCACCTCCCGAATGGCCGGCTCGTCGTCAGCCGCCAAAGCATGATCAAGCCACGTCAACAAGTCGTCTTTAGCCTTTTTTGCTTCGACCTCTCGGGCGTGGAGTGCGTCCTCAATCAGATCTTCGACTTGAGACCTGCTTGAATCGAACTGTAGCTCCGGAGATAGATGCGGGTCATATTGCCAGGTCGTTTTTTGCTCCTCTCCGTCAGAATGGGTATCCACCATGCCGACGTGCGGATTGTTCTTCCGCTTCTCGTCGTACCGGTAGGACAAAACCTGGCTATGCTCGCCCTTTTTCTTTGCAGGCTGGCGAGACGCTTTTGGTGAAGCTGGCTTCTGACTGGAATAGACGAGATCTTCCTGTGAAGGCGCTTGCTGGGCTTGCAACTCAAAACCATCGGGCATCGCCTGTTCGCCTGCCGCAGGCTGGCTTAGATAGGTTGCACCACCGCGTCCACGTCCTTTCCAAATGACCCCCTCATCGAGGAGCTGGTTTCGAGCCGCATCAAAATCCTCGTCGCTGATAGCAAATTGATGGTCTTTGCGAATCTTGTCTTTGAGGCTCATGTTGCCGACGGTTGATCCATCCTTGGGTAACAAGGAAAGCAACAGGGATTTGATCTGCTCGATATTGGTGCTCATGGAATGCTCGCTGCGAGTACTTGGTTCCGTCCTCCCCATCGTTGCGACAGGGCTGGCAAGTGGCCAAGCTGATGGGCTCAGGCTTCAACCACTCTCTTCAATGTTGTCAGCTGGTAAAAGTAGCAGAAATGGACATAAACATCAGGTGTTTATCTCATCCATCCGGAGCATTGGAGATCTTGCGGGTAGTCGTATTGAAGGACCGCCTACTTCAGGGCACCATTTGACCTGAAGTTCATCGCCGAACCAGGACTAAGCCCGTCTTATGAGATTTGAACCGCCCGAACTGCAAATCGATCAGGAATCTCCTTGGTCTGCCAGTGCTTTTAACCTTAGCGATACTGGACAAAAATTGACCCACCTCGTAAAACGCGTGGAAGGCCCGGCCGTCATTTCATTGACCTCGCCTTGGGGTACCGGGAAAACAACGTTCCTCAACATGTGGGCCGCGTCTCTCAAGCAGAAAAAAGCGAAAGTCGTCAAGTTCAGCGCATGGGAGGTGGACTATACCCACGATGCGTTAGTTGCGCTGATTCAGGAACTGGGAAGCCAGTTGCAAGCTGACCAATCGAAAAGCCCCAACTTTAATGCAGTGAGAAAAAAAGGTGTGGAGCTCGTGCGCACTGTCGCGCCCTTCGCAGTGAAAATAGCCACTAGCGGTCTGATTGACCTCGAAGGTGTTGGCGAGCTGTCGAAGGAGCTGGTCGAAAAGAAACTTCAGGCCCACGAAAGCGCCAAGAAGTCCGCGGAAGGTTTCCGGGACTGCCTTAAAAAATACGCGGAAGAGCTTCAGGACAATGACAATGAATTCCCGTTGGTCGTTATTGTCGACGAATTAGACCGATGCAGGCCAAGCTATGCAGTGGAACTTCTGGAATCAATCAAGCATTTCTTTAATGTTCCTGGTGTGGTCTTTGTGATTGGGATCGATGGAGACCAGCTCGGTGAGGCAATCAAAGGGCATTATGGACAGGGATATGATGGGCACCGGTACCTTCGGAAATTCTTTCATCTTCAGCTTCGTCTGCCGGAACCTGATCTGGAAAGTTTCTGCGCAAACCTTCTCAACCAGTTAGGCATCAAAGAAGGCTTCGACGGTTTGGGCCGCTCGTCAAGAACCGAAAGTAGCTTTCCAAATGACTTCATCGTCAATCTTGCCAGAACCTACAAGCTTTCACTTCGAGACATTGAACGATTAATGCTCGAAGCTGGGGCCATACATTCCGCCAATCCCAAATTCCCGCCAATCCTGGCCGCTCCTATTCTCTGGTTACTGGTGCAAAGGCATGAGAACCCTAGCCTGTTTGATGAAGTCACCTCGAAGAGATTGACCAGCGAGGCTCTCTGGAAACAGGTTGAGAACGATCGAAAAACTCTTTTCAGAGGCTCGGAGGTTCTGGAAATCAGATTTCGAGTTATCGTCACTTACCTGATTGAGGGCAAAGTAGGTGTCGGTCATCTATACAGCCGAGCCAAGAAAATAACTGAGGCCGACGGCGCAAAAGATCCCGAAACAAGGTATTGGGGGCAGATAATTTCCAAATGTCTGCATTTTCTGGAAATCGATAGTCAACGCGATTTTATGGATGACGCCCTATCAACGATGAGCTTGCTGGGTTACCGACGGTTAAATGACATTTACTATTGAGATCGCGAGGGAAGTCACGACTATTCAGTGACTTGATGCTCCCAAACCCAATCGACATGACCTGCCCGCAGGCTTCTAAAAACTAGAAGCCTGCACCAATTAGCTCGATGAATTCACCATGCAAAGCAGCCTACTAAAGGTTCTGCTCTTCTCGTTCCTCTTCTTCGGTTTTTCCACAATCGGCACAAACCTGCCCCCAGGACGGGTCATAACCTTGATCTTGAACCACTGGCGAATCTTCTGTTCCAGGAGTCATTGCTTCGTAACAGTCGTCACAGAAAGTTTCTACTGGATACGCCTCGCTAGATTTATCCGAAGTCATATCCCCCTGAATCATACAAGTTCTCATCTCATACCTCGTCTCGTTGAGAGCAGACTATGCGCCATCAGAAGGCTAGACCAATAGGGCTTCTTCTACCAATCCAAAAAAATTAAACGGCAGTTGAGAGAATGTTGGGCGAGTGACCATCGTTTGGTCACTCGCCCAACATTCAAACCTTACCTCGCTGAATCCAAAGTCTTTCTCAACTTCGAGACAGAAGAAGAGCTCAACTGACTACCTTCCGGATTGGGTACCGGAAAAAACTCCTCGACCACTTGCTCCATTTCATCCTCGTCATACTCAAACAGCGCATTACCGAATCCCTTCGCCGCAGCCGCATCCAATGCAGCCTGATCAACGCCTTCATCCTTTAGCTGACTGGATCTTTCGCGTGCTTCAGCCACTGCATCCTGCAGTGACACCCCCTCTTTGATCGCAAGATCCACATAGTAAATCGGCGTGCGATGACTCTGCGTCGTGCTCTTCCCTCTTAGCTTCAATTCCAAAGGCATGAACGCCAATAAACCACCCGAGACTGCTTGGTAGTAGTTCAGCCTGGCCGCAAGCGTCCGGATGCTGTTGTAGCTAGTCGTGCGGAAGATGAAAGTGCCGAGATCATCGTCGTCACCAACCTTCACATTCAGACGGCCATAGGGCTTACACAAACCACCTTTGCCGAACTCACACAACGTTGGCCCTGGGCATGGCAAAGACTGCACCCCTGACTGCGTCAGACGCATACATGTGTCACCGTTACCAACGCACATGGGTCTCCCGCTCTTGCGGTCGAACATGGTGTACTCAGCGCGCAGATTCAGATCCGCGTCATTGAAGAGCATGCGCACCGGGATAGTCCGCAGCTTGCCGTTTGGCGTACCCTTTCTAAGTTCTTCGTCCATGGGATGTAAAACCCATCCGGCGTCTTTTTCCTGGATTTGTGAGGTGATGGTGAATTGATCATCTTTCTGCGGAAGCCGGATGCCGTTCTTCTCAACAACCCTACCAATGCTGATACGCCCCAACACGGGAGGCGTGATGGCTAAACCTTTAATCATGATGACTCTCCTGTAAAAAGGTCCACGGGGCTCTCGTCACGCCCGCGTGGCCAATGGGGTATCTAGGCTTGAATAAGGAATCGCCGGCTGCCCGGCTTGGTGAGTGGGTACTGCTTCAGAAGCTCTGGCTGATCCTTAAGCAGTTGTTTCACGTCGAGCCCCACGGAATCCTTGCTCCGTTTCCAGCTCACGCTGCCATTCGGGAAGGTTGCCTTTGAAGCTTCGCCCATCTTGCTTTCAATTCGCTGTTTCAGGCGGGATTCGGTAGAGCTGAGGGTTTCCATTTCCTTGCGGATTGCCAACAGCTCGTCGAACGCATCCGACAGTTCCTTGCTCTGGCTGAAGTCCAGCGTCTCCCCTCGATCAACCGGGTACAGGTGGCGTAAGGCGCGTTCCGCAGAATCCGTACCGTCAACGGGTGGCGGCGTATCCGTTTCCACGAAATCCCAGAACTGGCGCTCCAGCACATACAGCGCTTCGATGAGCTCCTCATTCCGTTCAACGCGGTAGATCTTCAACTCCTGGCCACACAGAAGAACGCACACGTCCGCCGCCTGTTTGCCGGTAACAGCCAACTGGTGCTGCACCTGACACTGAATGTAGTCCGGCACGCCCTCTTTCCAGAGACGCGAGCCGAACTCCCCTGCCGTTTTACACTCCAGGATCTGCACGTCGTCATCAGCCACCACGGAGTAATCGAGGTTGGCTAACATCCAGTGCTTTTCGGGGTCTGGATGCTGCAATACAGCATTCACCCGGCGCACTTTCCGGCCTGTCTGCCGGCTGTACTGCTCAGCTACAATCGGTTCCAGGATATGGCCCCAGTAGACCGGAGATGTGGGATCGTCGGAATCCGGTTTGGGCAAGCCAGCATCCCTGCCAGTTTTTACCATCCAGAGCTCGAGCTGCGATTGATAAGGGCTCATGCCGACGGCTGCAGCTGCATCGCTACTACCAATGCCCTGCTTGCGAACTTTCAGCCATTCATCCCGGCTGAGTCCCTTGGTGGAGACCAGGCGCAATGCCGGTCGCTGTTTCTGAATCGTGTTTGCACTTATTCCCATGGTATTTTCCTCCAGACATAAAAAAGCCCACCAGAGCATCAGGCTCCGGTGGGCTTTATGGCGTTTTTTTCGATTTATAGGATCGACTCAGGCCACAAGTGACAGAGCCTGTTCTAATCCACGGTTCTTCAAGGCCGCACCGGTTCCGAACCAGGCTGAATCCAGCCGGTGATCTACGGTTTTGGCCCGGCGTTGGTGATCAACGAATTCCGTGACGGCATTGAGGAGCCCGTAGGCTGTGCCATCCGATGAGGCCAACGTGGCACCCATACCCTCGCCTTCGTAGAGGGACAGCGCTTTGGCCATGGATCGCTCGTTCGTTTTGCCAACACCACTTCCGGAATCATCAGTGAATACCTTCAGGAAGTAGTTCCTGACTTCGGTGTTCTTCACCTTTCGCTCACTCAGGGTCTTCAATCGATACATGAAGTCATCCCATGCACTAACCGAAATACCGAGCTGTTTCTTCACCAGGTCTGCATCAAAGGCGGTGTTGTGTTTCACCTTCACAGCATTTTCGGTCGACCCTTTCAGCGCCACTGCGAGGGTGTTGTTGCACACCACACGGATGCTGGTGAACTGAGCCGTCGTGGCCATGGTGCCGTCACAGGCGGTTGCCAGCAGCACGTAGGCATTGGTCTGGTCGTTGCCCTTGAGCATGCCGGATTGGCCGGTGCGGGCCAGAGCCCACATTTTCCGACCACCTTTCAGCACACCGGCGGTCTCCAGCTCAAAACCAGACACCTCGGTCAAATCCCGATAGAACTCCAGGATTTCCTCAGGTTGGACTACTTTGAATCGATTACCGACGACAGACAGTGGAGCCTTGGTATCGGAGCGGTAAAGCACTTTGGAATCCGGGTAGGACAGGATTTCACCCAGGGTGCTATTGCTGTTGGTGACATATCGGACCGGGCTTTCCTGAATCTGCCAATCCAGACCAGCTTGTTTTGCCCAGATCTCCAGGGGCTGGTTGGACGTCAATTCATTCCCCAGGCCATGCCAGGGAGTTTGACCAACGTAGGCCATTTGCTCGATTAGATGAGCCATGGTTGTTCTCCTATGGAATCTGCGAGGGGGATTAGCGGATATAGTCGCGGGATTCAGGATCGGGACTGAAGGAATACCCGCAATCAAGGCAGCGAAGGTTGTCCAGCACACGGTCATCCAGGACATCGCCGAGAATTACGCCAGCGGAGGCGCCAGTGGCGCCACCCAGTAGCGCACCAATGACGGCACCGCCGATACCGCCCACAGTCGCAGCTACGGGACCAGCAACGATTCCCAAGCCAGCACCCACTCGGGCACCGGCAGTGGCAGCGGCATAACCGCCGTAGGTACCGGCAGACGCACCGACCACCCCAGCGGTTTTCTTACCGTAGTTTTTCTTGCCAATCCGTCGGGACAGGCAATTGGGGCATTGTTCAGACATTTGGAATTACCTCTGTGTATTGGGAGGGAGGGCACTGCCAGTGCCCTGGTTCACAGAGGTGATGTAGGTTTGAAATTATCTTGAAGCGAAGCTCAGATTGAACTGTTGTTGAGGAAGCGCGTAATGGTAGAAACTTAGTTCGAGATATCACCTGTTTAAGTGAGGAATAGGGTATTGCCCCGGAGACCGAACCGACAACCAGCCTAGATTTCTTGGATGATGCCGCTTCCCTCGACTCGACACCCAAAGTAACATTAGAACTTGGTATTTCAAGCTCCTACAGATCCTCTCAGGTAACTATTCAGCTTCGATGGCTATCAGTTTTTACGAAAAAGGTCAGTTATCCTCTGGTTTTTATGGATGGCGCGTAGTAGCCACAATCAGAGGGAAGCTCTATCAGAAATATTTTTCATTGCATCGACCGACATCCGACATCCCTTACCAACTCTGGTACAAGTATCAAAAAACTCGAGCACGATACTTTGAGGCGCGATGGATGGCTCGCTCCGCCGCCACACAGTATTTAGATTTTATTAACAAGAATCATCCAAATACGAAACCTAACCGGGGAGTGGGATTTCAGGGAATCACTATCGGAATTGGGCCCTCAGCCGAAGAGATAAGACCAATTTGTTACTTCTCCGTAAACAAAAAAGGAAAAGCTCGCAGATTTTATATTGACAACAACACAACTATAAGTGGGGCATGGAGAGATGCAGTAACTTATTGGGGAAATATTTATGAAATAAGACCCAAAGACATTAGCATAAAATTAGGTAGAACACCCAGCCCTGACATTTTTAAAGCATTACGTAAACATATGAACAGCTCTGAAGGGCATAACCTTCCCCCCAGCGTTTTACACTATGTTTACAGTGAAAAAAGGCTACAAATAAAAAGTTTGAAATCTCAAAAATATAATCAAGAACATAAAATAAGTGACGACTTGTTATCAGTGAAAAGTCATCTTGAAAACGAAATCGAAAAATTCCAAAAAAAATCAGAATAGAAAGTAGTACTGTACGGCAAAACTGAACAAATCAATAGAGTTATGTTTTGATAATATATAAACACCTAAAGATAGCACGGCCTTCGATCATTTCTTCGAAAAAGCAAAAAAGCCCAGAAAGCCTGGGCAAAAATGCGGAGACAACCGCATAAAAAATAAATAAAACCAAAACAAAACCGAACACTTAACAGTCAGAGTGCGAATATTTAATCGTCACCATTTCATTTGAAATTATTCTTGTAAAACGTCCCTGTTACAAGAAAGGCAATCTAAAAAACACCTATTTCGATACTCTAGACTTTGATTGATCTGGGCGTATCAAAAAATACGCTAGCGCGGGCAGTAGCCAAATTGCTCCAACCATGTTCCAGAGAAACATGAAGAACAAGAGAAAGCCCATATCCGCTTGGAATTTTATCGGCGAGAAGATCCAGGTCACTACACCAATCCCTAAAGTCACACCCGTAAAAATCACCGCTTTTCCGGTCGAACGTAGAGTTTCGTAGTATGCGTCCTGAAGTGTTTTACCTTTCTTTAGATACGACTCCAGTTTGCTGTAGATATAAATGCCATAGTCAACACCAATCCCGACGCCCAAGGCTATCACCGGCAAAGTCGCCACCTTTATACCGATACCCGAAACAGCCATGATCGCCTCACAGAGAATCGAGGTAAGGCCCAGGGGAATCACAATACACAGCACTGCACGCACCGATCGGAACGTAACGAGGCAGAGCAAACTCACCACTCCATAGACCAACACCAACATCTTGTCCTTGGCGGCAGAGATAACCTCGTTCGTTGCAGCTTCTACACCTGCGTTGCCGGCGGCAAGCAGGAACGTATGATCTTCGGCATTATTCTTGTCGGCAAATTTTTCGACGCGATTCACAACAGTTTGTAGCGTCTCTGCTTTGTGGTCCTCAAGAAACACCAACACAGGTGTCAAGCTGCAATCGGTATTGATCAAACCCGAGGGTGCACTTCTGATAGAGGCATTGATGATTGTCTGGTTTCGGGAGATTTCATACCACTTCCAGTTGCCCTCATTCAGCGCCTTGGTGACAGTTTTTGAGACATCGGCCAGAGAGGCGGATGACTGAACACCTGGCGTATTTTCCAGTTCCCATTGAAGCGCATCCATGGCACGCAGCACTTCATAGTGAGTGCACTGCTCCACCGGAGTTTTGACCATAACCACCAGAACATCCGCACTTGTCGAGTAATTATCGATAATGAAAGCGTTGTCTTTGTTGTACCTTGAGTCGGCACGAAGTTCCGGAGCACCGCGATCAAGGTCTCCCACTTTCAAGTTCTGCTTGTAATAGAGGCCGAGACCGAGACCAATCACCGCAATCAAGATAGAAACAGGTGCAACCCCGGGATGGGCGAAATAAGACATGATACGCCACTTTCGATCCTGCTTTTCACCGTGGTTCTGAACATGCCGAATACCGCCTTTAGAGATCCCCAGATACGACATAATCACCACATGCAGTACCAGGTTGGTGATAATAACAAAAGCCACACCAATACCCGCTGCGACAGCCAGATCTCGAATTACGTCAATCTCGATAAAGAATAACGTAAGGAATCCGAAGGCATCTGAAATCAGTGCCAACATCCCTGGAATATAAAGCGCTCGGAAGGCGAAGCGAGCAGAAGTGCGTGTATCAAAACCCTTAGCCGCCTCAACGGCAATGGCATTTACGATCTGGACACCATGACTGATACCGATCGCAAAGACCAAAAATGGCACTAGAACGGAATAGGGATCGAGACCGTACCCGAGCAACCTGAGAGTACCCAGCTGCCAGAAAACCGCAATGATCGAAGTAAGGACTGGAACCAAAGTTCCGGTAATACAACGGGAATACCAGAACAGCAACAGTGTCGTGAGAACGATCGTGATTCCGGCAAACCAAGCGATCGAACCAATGCCTTCAATCAGATCGCCTACTTTCTTCGCGAAGCCGACAATGTGTATATCGACATTCGCATTCTGCGCCTCGTATTTTTGTCGGATCTTCTCTTCCAATTGGCGCGAGAACTCACCGTATTCGAGTGGTTCACCTGTTTCTGGGTTCTTTTCATAAAGAGGAGCGTAGACAATGGTTGACTTAAAGTTATCCGCAACCAAACGACCGACTTCATTGGAACGCAATACATTTTGGCGTAGCTGTTCCAGGCTTACTCCAGAGCCGTCATAGGAATCAGGAATAACCGTGCCACCCTGGAACCCCTGTTCGGTGACCTCCACCCATCGAACGTTTGACGTCCACAAGGATTTGAGCCCGGATCGGTCCACACCATTCAGGTAGAAAACCTCATCCGTAATCTGCTTGAGAGTTTCCATGTATTCTTTGGTGAAAATATCACCCTCTTCGACTTCCACCGCGATTCGCACAAAGTTTCCGAGGTTCTGCAGATCATCCCGGTTCTCCAGCATATTCACGATGTAAGGATGCTGCAGAGGAATCATTCGCTCAAAACTAGCGTCTGGCTGAATTTTAATTGCGTTGTAACCAAGAATCAGCGTCAGCAGTAAAAACGCGATGAGGATGATGGCACGGTTATTAAAAATCAGCCGTTCCAGAAATGGTTCCGCTTTGGGCGTCCCGTGGTAATAATCGCCCTTGTCATACTTCGGATTGGACATTCAAAAGCCCCTTCACTTTCGATTCTGTTATTGCCACATCAGGGCGTTATTGGAGGTTTTTTCCACGAGCGTCGGTCAACGTCGCGCCCCCTTCACCCACAATTAGGAGCCGGGTATCAGAGACAGGAACAATGCTCATGACGCCTTCGCGATCTTCCCGATAATAATCTCGGAAGGAGTCTGAGCTGCTACCGCTTGTTAGGATAGCGCCGCCATTACCGACCACGATGATACGGCCATCTTCAATTACGATCCCATCATTAAGAGTCGCATCGGCGGTGCTAGATACCACCTTCCAACTCTTGCCAAGATCGCTTGAGAACAGCATATTTCCTCGCAGCCCGAAGGTTAGAATCTCATTTACTCGACCAGTGCCCGTCACACCGAATAACGAACCTTCATAGGGGCTTTCGCGCGGCTCCCAGGTTTGTCCGCCGTCCTCGGATACATGGATCTGGCCGGCCTCACCAACCACCAACAGCGCGCCACCCTCGATCTCCTCCACACCGTTCAGATGAAAGTTCATTGGATTGTCAATGCGGGGCCCCCAATCCTGCCAAGTTTCCCCACCATCAGTGGTTCGCAGAATCATACCGTAGGCACCAACTACGAAGCCGTGGTTTTCGTTTTCGAACCACACATCAAGTAACGGATTCACAGGCCCTATCTCCAGATCTGACCGAATGTTCTCCATTGCAAATAAAAGATCATCCAGAGCCCATTCAAGGTCCTTCTTCTCACTCTCAGGAGCCGTCGCAATCCGCTCTTTGATCGCCGCTATCTGGTTCTCCTTGGTCTCCAGAGCAAGTTGAAGCGCCTGAATGCCGGTGAACTGTATAGCCCATGTTTCGCCAGCATCTTCGGAATGGAGAATCACGCCGCTATGACCGACCGCCCAGCCATTGGACGCAGTGCCAAAATCCACTCCGGTTAGAGTGACCGAAACGGGCACTTCGCCTTGATTCCAGGTCTTGCCTTCATCGTCGGAGTAGATAATGTGCCCGCGCTCCCCCACCGCAACAATGCGTTCCCCTAGTTTGGCGACATCATTGAGTAACCGGTGCGACGCCAGTGTAGTCGAGCGGGATTGGGTCTCCATAACATCCTCAAGTCTCGACATTTCAGGATATGGGTCATTAGCGCTCTCATTAACTGCATACGCTGTCGATGCCGAAGATAAAATTGAAAAACCAACACATATTGAACCGAGTCCCTTGTTCTTCAATTTTCTAGTCATTTGGGTTCCCCTTTTTACCGCTCGGGCCATTTAAATACCAAGCGCTGACGAATTCAGAAATATTTTCAATGAAAATATAAAGCCCGCACCAAACATGTACTGTTATTCAAACGTTTGATGCAGGCTTTACAGTCAGTACTTAACGTCCTGCCTGGCGGAGTGCGCTAGGAGAGAAATCCCTAAGTTCAGTTTCAGTGCCGAAGGTTGGGCCGTGAGCCTCTTCATTAGTGAACCCCATTGCCAAATACCGACCATTTAGAAGATCGTACAGAACCTCTCCGGCATAGCCAGGAACTTGAGCATGGTAGAACTGGACGGCATGCCCTTCTGCTACCCTCCAGAGGTTCCCCCGACCGTCGTACATATCCTGCAAGACAATCTGCCAAGTATCTTCATCCAGATAAAAGGTCCGTTCGGCGTAAACATGACGATCACCATCTTTAAGCGTCGCCTTCACCTCCCAAACTCTATGCAGTTCATATCTAGTCAAATCTTGATTGATATGTCCTGCTTTAAAAATATCCTTATATTTATGATTGGGTGACCCAAGCTCATAGTTGTTGTAGGGAATATACATTTCTTTTTTGCCAACCAGCTCCCAGTCGTAACGATCCGGGGCGCCATTGTACATATCCAGGTTATCGGCAACGCGTTGACCATCTGCCGCTTGGCCGGGACCATCATAAGCAACTTGTGGGGCCCGACGAACCCTTCTTTGTCCAGAGTTGTATACCCAAACTCTCCGTGGATCCTTAACTTGATCAACGGTTTCATGTGCCATCAAAACACTGCCAGAAAGCCGTGATGGACTAAGAACTCTTTGCAAATAAAAGAACAGAACACTTTCCATATGTTCGTCAGTAGCACCATCAACAGTTTCAGGGAAGGAAAAAATATCATCGAACCGAACTAAGGAGTAATCTCCGTTTGCGTACGGTGAAACTTGAACCATGGTGCGTTTCATACTCCCGCCACGGTACCGTGTCATGTGATTCCAAATGACCTCCACACCTTTATCGGGAAGTGGAAACGCGTAGTACCGGCTATTGCTTAGCCCTTTAAGTCCGTTACCGTCATTAACGGTTTCAACACCTTTTACGCTTCTCTTAGCTGCTGCCTCGATCTCCTGAGGTACATTTGCCGTCCTTCTACTTTCATATACCGGAATCTTATAGCTTTCCGGGTATTTAGTTAGCATGGCAACTTGCCCTTCAGAAAGCTTATTCTCATACTCTTTGTAGTTTTCTGAATTAATTACAAATTTCGGTTCCTCACCTTCAAATGGATTAGACATAAACCCATCAACAACTTTACCTGCATCGATGGGTAAACCTCCTTTCCATTCCGGAATAGTCCCTTCGGGGTTACCGGCCTTCAGCCCTCCCAGCGGTGTTAACTCTGCCCCGAGCCTAGTTACATCGTCGTTAGCACTTGCTGTAAAGCAAACTGAAAGCGCCACCGAGATCACTGCTGTTTTAGCTAGCTTCTTAGAAATTTTTGAAAACATAAAACGCTCCTTAAAAATCGACACCGAAACTGAGGGATACAAAGTCACGATCTGATTTGGTATTAAAATCACCACCAAAGAAGTCTGTGTAATTCAGGCTTGCGGAATATTTGTATTTATAGCTTGCAGAAATTCCGGCGCCGAATGCTTTATTACCCTCGGTGAAGGTAGGACCATAACCATTAACATCGTGAGCAAATGACATACTTGGCTTTAACGTCACCCCTGCCATGACATTCGGGTACTCGAGATTGCCCCGTACCCGGTAGCCCCAGGAGTGTTCGGTATAAAACCCATCAGTCGTGCACTTGGCGTTTCCACCACACGAACCATCAACTAATGGGCCCGTACCAAAGACTGTGTCTCGTCCAAAGCGAATGTCAGTTCCATTCGCGCTACCAAGGTCGTCGATCCTGCTGACGCCAACCTCACCAATCAGCGCTAACCGGCTCGCGCCTAGTACCTGGCTAAACAAGTGCACTGCAGTGATCTGAGCTTGAGTGAACGGTTTTTCCACCCATCCGGTTATTTCATCGCCAGGATTCAGAGATGCATATCCGGTGAGATACAATGGATTTACTGACGCCGAGCGGGCCTCAGCCGGAGTTAGAGTGGCACCTACCAAGTCAATGCCATTGATTTGCATAGGCATGTTGGGACGGTGACTTATTTCACCTGCTACCGAAGTTCCAGTTGAAGGAAGGAATGTTTGGAAGCTCACCCCATATAGCTCAATGTCTTCCGGGTAATCCACGAAGTACCGAGCACTAAGTTCAACTCCAGGATCCCCAGGAACAGGGGCACTCCCATCAACACTTAACGACGAGAGGTAAGGTGCTCTACTATGATAATTCATCGCATAAAAGCCAAACTCAGTACTATTGAGTTGCTCTGCGAACCATTTCAGGGCTATGCCATACTGCCCATTATCACTGGGACTTCGATCACCGATACGCGGGAAAAAGACTTGAGTCTCTGGATCTAAATCTCCTCCGCCACCAACAACCGCTCGGTCACATCCTTTTGGAACTAGGTCTGTTCCAGAAAAGAACGTTCCGCAGTTATCTAGAACAATTTCTCGCCAGTTAAGCTGATAAAAGGCCTCGAACGATAAGGACTCATTCAGTGAATGGGAAATAAAGGCCATGTTAACTGGGATCAGTGCTTCCTTAAGTTCAGCACCTGGCCTTCGAAGAGCGCTTAAGTTGACCGGATTAATAGAGTTAATCGAGTTGGGAATGAACGTACTTTCGCCCCAACTGACTACTTGTTTTCCGAGACGGGCACTACCAGACATCTCAGCGAACGAGTAATCATGA
This sequence comes from Marinobacter sp. C7, assembly GCF_022343555.1. Taxonomy (GTDB): domain Bacteria; phylum Pseudomonadota; class Gammaproteobacteria; order Pseudomonadales; family Oleiphilaceae; genus Marinobacter. The sequence goes on from NZ_JAKQZH010000005.1 coordinate 85,284, forward strand.
TAAACATATGCATCAAGTATCTGCGCTCCTGCAGACTTAGCAGCCGTTAGTCGGCCTTCATCACTAATGTTATATAGCTCTTGATCCCCATCCTTTAGTTCAAAGTCGTACCAATAGTTTCCCCTAACGAACAAACCACTGTCTCGCCAAGATAGATTGAGATCATGCACACCCTTGAAGACATTCGACACCAGATCACCAGAACGGAAATTTAGGCGACCATCGTCACCAACCATTGTGACGCCATCGCCACCATTTCCTGCGCCAATCAATGCAGGATCAGGAGACTCTGTAGACCACAAAGCGCCTAAAGATAGGGATGAATCGAGCTGCCCTCTCACTTCACCGCTCTGAAATGTCAAAGCTTGACTAAAATCAGCGCTACCAAGTGCAAGGACAGAGAATCCTAATGAAGGAACTAACCTTCTCATCTTGTTCTTACTCATCATTTACCTCATTATTTTTGTGCTAATCAGGATGTTTTTTTATTTAAAATGATTCTCAATCGACCTAGGTGAAATCTTGCTCGCGATACTCTCTGCTTACATTCAGCTCTAAGCTCTCATCTCTTTTCTCAAATTTTCTTAAGTCCACCCTCCTTATCTTGCCCGATATGGTTTTTGGGAATTCATCAATAATTTGAATAAATCGCACTCTTTTATAGGGGGCCATATTTACGGATATAAAATTAAAAATATCTTTTACGACATCCTTTTCTTTTTCCGATGCAGTTTCCGAAAGCACCAAATAGGCTTTCGGCAAATACAACCGAACCGGATCCTCAACTGGAATGACAGCAACCTCTACAACGGCAGGATGTTGCATCAAGATACTTTCAAGCTCGAACGGGCTTATTCTGTAGTCTGATGACTTGAAAACATCATCTGCCCTACCAATAAAAGTGATGTATCCTTCCGAATCCCTAGAAGCGGTATCACCCGTGCGATAAAAACCCTCAGCCATGACCTGATTGGTTTTTTCGGGGCTGTCCTCATAACACAACATCAAGCCGGTTGGCTTATCATCTATCTTGAGAGCGACCTCACCCTCCTGGGCAGGAATCCCTTGCTCGTCTAGGAGAACAACCTCATATCCAGGCAACGGCCGCCCCATTTTTCCGGGCTTGACGCGTTGCCCCGGAGTGTTACCAATGAGAGCTGTGGTTTCTGACTGGCCATACCCATCTCTTACAGTAATTCCCCATGCCTTCTGAATTTTCTGAATTACCTCAGGATTCAAAGGCTCGCCAGCTCCAACCAATTCCCTCAGTTCAAGTCGAGACTTAATAGCACCTAGATCTTCTTGAACCAGCATCCGCCAGACCGTCGCTGGGGCACATAAAGTATTAACGGGATATTTCGTTAATACGCTCAAAAGCGACTTAGCACTAAAACGACTGGAGTTGTATATAAAAATACATGCTTCCGCGTTCCATGGAGCAAAAAAACAGCTCCAAGCATGCTTTGCCCATCCTGGCGATGAGATATTCATATGTACGTCATTAGGCTTTAGCCCAATCCAGTACATAGTGGTCAAACTTCCTACCGGGTAACTTTGATGCGAATGAAGAACCAGCTTAGGCTTGGAAGTTGTCCCTGATGTAAAATAAAGTAAAAGGGGATCCTGCGATAAAGTTTTCTCTTTTGGTTTAAAGTCTCCTTTGAATTCACTCGCTAATTTATATGAAATCCAATCATCGCGGGTCAAATCTGGATCGACACAAATCGCAGAGGTAATTCCATCCAAGCAGCGCTCAAACTTATTGAGGTGTTTGGAGTTTGTAATCAGAAACTTCGCACCTCCACGGTGAACTCGATCTAAAAGATCTTCTTCAACTAACAGTTCCGAAGTTGGAATTATTACGGCGCCGATTTTCATGGACGCTAACATAACTTCCCATAGGGCTACTTCGTTCCCGAGCATCAGCAAGACTCTATCGCCCTTGCTTACTCCATGGGCTTCAAGGAAATTGGCCACCTGATTGGAGCGACGCGATATCTGGTCGAAGCTATAAACATCGTCATCTCCTTCATCATTTATGATGTGGAGCGCCGGATTATGGTTGCCGCTCGCAATATAATCGAAATAATCTAAAGCCCAGTTAAATTCGCCAAACTGTGGCCATTTAAATTGATCAACGGCATTTTCGTAATTAATTCTTTGTGAGATCAGAAAATTTCTTGCTTCCAGAAACGTATTGTTTTTGTTCATGACAAATATTTCCTATTCAGCTCACTTCAGGAGATCTAGCGCCACATCCACAATCATGTCTTCCTGACCACCCACCATGCGGCGGCGGCCAAGCTCTACCAGAATGTCCACGGTTTTCAGGCCATACTTCTGCGCCGCCACCTCGGAGTGACGCAGGAAGCTGGAGTAGACACCGGCGTAGCCCAGCGCCAGGGTCTCGCGATCCACGCGAACCGGACGGTCCTGCAGCGGGCGCACGATGTCGTCGGCCGCGTCCATCAGGGCGTACAGGTCGGTGCCATGCTCCCAGCCCATCTTGTCGAAGGCGGCGATGCACACTTCCAGCGGGGCGTTGCCGGCACCGGCGCCCATCCCGGACAGGGACGCATCAATACGGTCACAGCCCTCTTCCACCGCCACGATGGAGTTGGCCACACCCAGGGCCAGGTTGTGGTGGGCGTGCATGCCGGTCTCGGTTTCCGGTTTCAGCACGTCTTTCAGCGCCCGGAAGCGGTCGCGGATGTCGTTCATGTTCATGGCGCCGCCGGAGTCGACCACGTAGAGGCAGGTGGCGCCGTAGTCTTCCATCAGCTTGGCCTGCTCGGCCAGGCCCTGCGGGGTCTGCATGTGGCTCATCATCAAAAAGCCGACGGTGTCCATGCCGAGTTTTCTGGCGTGCTCGATGTGCTGCTTCGAGACATCCGCCTCGGTGCAGTGGGTGGCCACCCGCACGATCCGGGCACCTGCGTTGTAGGCGTTGTCCAGGTCGTGGACGGTGCCGATGCCGGGCAGCAGCAGAGTGGCGATCTTGGAATGGGTGACCACTTCCGCAACCGCCTCGATCCACTCCAGGTCGGTGTGGGCGCCGAAGCCGTAGTTGAAGCTCGAGCCCTGCAGGCCGTCGCCGTGGGCCACTTCGATGGAATCCACCTTGGCCTTGTCCAGGGCTCGGGCGATGTCCTGCACGTTCTTGATCGAGTACTGGTGGCGGATGGCGTGACTGCCGTCGCGCAGGGTCACGTCGGAGATGTACAGTTTCTTGCCGGGGTTATAAGTCATGAGTCAGTCTCCTCACTTGACCAGCGATTCGGCGATGCGCTCGGCGGTGCCCAGCGCGGCGGAGGTCATGATGTCCAGGTTGCCGGCGTAGGCCGGCAGGTAGTGGGCGGCGCCCTCCACTTCCAGGAAGACGGAGGTCTTCAGGCCGCTGAAGCGGCCCAGGCCCGGGACGTTCATGGGCTGGTCTTCGGGGATGTCGTCGAACTGTACCTTCTGCTTCAGGCGGTAGCCCGGCACGTAGCTGTTCACCGCCTGGACCATCTCCTCCACGGAGGCTTCCACCTCGGCCTTGTCGGCGGCGTCGGAGAGCACGTAGACGGTGTCGCGCATCAGCAGCGGCGGTTCTGCCGGGTTCAGAATGATGATGGCCTTGCCTTTCTGGGCACCGCCGACCACTTCGATAGCCTTGGAGGTGGTTTCGGTGAACTCGTCGATGTTGGCGCGGGTGCCCGGGCCAGCGGACTTGGATGAAATGGACGCCACGATCTCGGCATAGTGCACCTTGGCGACCCTGGAGACCGCCGCCACCATCGGGATGGTGGCCTGGCCACCACAGGTGACCATGTTGACGTTGCCTTCGGACAGGTTCTGCTCCAGGTTCACCACCGGCACGCAGTAGGGGCCGATGGCCGCCGGGGTCAGGTCAACGATCTTGATGTTTTCCTTGTGACCGCGCAGGAACACCTCGTTGTGCATGTGCGCCTTGGCGGAGGTGGCATCAAAGACGATGTCGATGTCGGCGAACTCCGGCATCTTCACCAGGCCGTCTACGCCCTCGTGGGTGGTGGCCACGCCCATGCGCTGGGCGCGGGCCAGGCCGTCGGATTCGGGGTCGATGCCCACCATCACACCCATCTCGATGTGCTGGCCGTTGCGCAGGATCTTGATCATCAGGTCGGTGCCGATGTTGCCCGAGCCGATGATGGCGGCTTTGATTTTCTTGCTCATGATTCTTTCCTGTTGCTTCTATCAGTCGAACCGCACGGAGCAGCTGCCGATACCCGCCAGCGTCATCCGTAAATTGTCACCGGCAGTGACCGGCACCATGGCGGACAGGGCTCCGGACAGAATCACTTCTCCGGCTTTGAGAGACATGCCAAGCTCGCCCAAGGTATTGGCAAGCCAGGCGACGGCTATGGCTGGTGACCCCATGGTTGCTGCTCCAGCGCCGGTACCTACTACCTGACCGTTTTTTTCAAGCACCATGCCAGTCGTGGACAACTCAAGATCTCGGTGATCGACCAAACGGTCACCCAGCACAAAGACACCACAGGAGGCGTTGTCAGCCACCGTGTCCTGAATCCGGATCTTCCAGTCGCGAATGCGTGAATCGACAATCTCAAAACACGCCATCACACCTTCGGTGGCTCTAAGCACATCAGCCACACTGACGCCAGGGCCGCTCAGGTCCTGTTTCAGGACAAAGGCGATTTCACCCTCGGCTTTCGGCTGGATCAGGGACTTCATGGCAATCGACTCACCCTGGTTAATCACCATCCGGTCCGTCAGCTGACCGAAATCCGGTTGGCTAACGCCCAGCATGTCCATGACAGCCTGGCTGGTAACGCCGATTTTCTTGCCAATAACTTGTTCACCCAGGGCTAATCTCTTACCAAGAAACAGTTTCTGTATTTGATAAGCATCTTGGACGGTTAGCTCTGGGTATCGATCTGTAATACTGTCAATTGGCATAGAGCCCTGATAAGCAGAAAACAGCTCTTTTGCAATCTGCTCACAATTGTTGGCACTAGAATTCATATTTGCGCCTCAACTTACTCTACTTTTCCAAACTTGAAGAAATTCGTTGTTACCTCATTGAACTCTTCTGGCGCTTCATACTGCGGCCAATGAGCAGACTTTGACTTCATCAAATAAACGTGGCTTCCCTGAATCTTTTCTGAGGCAGAACGCGCGGTTTCAATATCATGAATAGGGTTGTCTTCAGTCCAGAGAAAAAGTGTTTGGCACTTTATTAGATCCAGCGGAATCAAAAAATCATCATGCTTTTCAATGATTTTTGTGATTAGCGGTGCGACCTTAACTGTTTCTGGTTTTAGATAAATTCCGAGCCTTAGGTTAACCAGTTCCTCATTGATCAAATGATGGTTACTTTCATGCATCAGCCAATGCATTCGAGCTTCAACAGACTCATAATTTGGAACACTATTTATATTTCTTTTGTTTAGCTCTATAAGTTTTTCAAGATCATTTCTTCCTTTTTCTGTCGCAATTGGTAAACCTGCTGCAGTATTGAGCATTAAACGATCAACACGATCCGGATACTTTGCTGCAAAGTGGGCTGAAGTCCAGCCTCCTAAAGACTCCCCTGACAAATGCGCCTTTTCGATGCCCAAGGTGTCCATCAATTCCTTCAGCTGATCTGCCAAAACGATTGGCGAATATTCCATTTCTTTCTTGGTGGACAAACCGTGACCAACATAATCAAAAGCTATGACATGAAAGTCCTCTGACAAAGCGATGATATTTTTTGCATATGCTTCGAGGTGACCGTTTATCCCATGCTGAAAAAGAATAACCTCTTTATTTTCCTTGCCAGCCTCTGCAATTCGAATATCACCGAAACTGGGAGTTGAAACAAAACGAATCTCAGTGCCCAACATGTCTAGCCATAAGCTCATATAAAAATCTCCTAAATTCGACGCACGACGGTATGCCCCGAGCTTCAACAAGCCCAGGCTGGTTCATCTTAAAAGGGGAGTAATGTAAGCGCCCCGTTTTCTAGAGGCGCCCCAAGATTGAAACTTTACGCTTTCTGTTTGAGTTCTTTTCGGAGTAGATTTCCCCAGAACTCTGCTTGCTGTTTTACGTGCTGTGGATCTACGTGCAAGAGCTGTCGAACAGCCAAGCCACGAAACAAACAATAGGCTGAAGAAACAATATTTTCCGCCAAGCTCTGATCTATCCCTCTCTCCACAAAAACTTTGACCCACTCTATCTCCAAGGGCCTTCGGTTTTCCCTGGATAATTCCTGAACTTGTTGACCAAGAGACGCGTTGCCCTCTCCCACATTTAGTAAGCTTAGTGCCATAGAAAAATAGGGACCAAGAAAGAAATTCTCGCCATCCTGAAACAACGCTGCAATGAGATCGCTCTCCGGTCCAAGCGAATTTATTAGCTTGAATGTATCTTCTCGCGAATCTGAATAAACCTGCTCCAAAGCAGCTAACAAAAGGCTTTCTTTGGTCGGAAAATGATGCGTCTGCGCCCCCCGGGAGACCTGCGCTTTCTCCGCGACTTCGTTTATCCGGAAGCCGGCATACCCTTTCTCCTGCAAAAGAGAAATGGCCGCCGCTAAAATTTGTTTGCGCGTAGCCTTGCGCCGCTGCTCCTGGGTGCGTCGTGGCGAAGGTTGCTTGGTCTTCGAAGCGTTTGAATTTGTGCTGGTCGTGCTCATTCGCATCCCACTCTCTAATATATAAGGACTCGGTAACGTCACCTTTCACCTCGGTCAGTGTAGTTAGCAAAGCACCGACCGCGATGCGAATCTTAGCATCAACCAATACGTAGGTTCTGCGTAGCCACGACAATCCAACGTTATTCACCCCCGCCTTCATGCCCAGACCTCACTCTCAGACGGAAACGCCAGGCTTTCATCCAGGGGCTCCGGATCATCTGCAGTCAGGTATTCCCAGAGTCTTTCAAACACTCTCCCCGACGATACCTGGCGAGCCAACACTTCATCCTTTGAAAGCAGCGATTGGCTTAAATCATCAGAAAGGTCACTGACATATCGCTCAATCCTAGCTGCGTCCTCAAGACACCAGGCTTTACACATGGCCTCTTCAATACTTCCACCAACAGTCACCGCGCCGTTTCCACGCATAACCAACGCATCTTCATTAGCTATCTCCATTGCCAACTCGTCTGCCAAGGAATCATCACGAAGGAGACGTGGATCATCCCAAAACTGACAATCGGCAATGAAAGCCCCAACCCCATGACGAGGCTTAGGAACGCGCCTTAACGTGGATAAGGCCATCGTAACGGGAGGCATAACCCGACATATCCCGCCCACATCTTGACGCCGGGCATAAATTCTTTGGTGAATTCTGACCTCACCGAGAACGCCTTTGGGCAAAGGTTGATTGACATTCACAATGACCCCATCGTCATGTGAGCCAATCTGCCCCATGGGTTTTGCCGCACAGACCAAAAAAAGGTTCTCATCTATTCGGGCACTACAGTGGCCCCAAGCCCCAACCAGCCCATGGCGGGCAAGCGCCCTCGAAACAAGACGAACACGCTGCTGCAAAACCGCAAGTGGTTGGCGCCCTGCAGGTAGACTCATGACCGATCATCCTCTACAAAAATCTGGTCACCCTGAACCTCAACATTCCATGTTTTAAGGGGTACCGTGCAGGGCATTCCACAGGCCTTACCTGTTCGAATGTCAAATCTACCAAAGTGCCAGGTGCATTCTATTTCCTCACCCTCGACCATGCCGTCTTCCGAGAGCGATGCCTCACCATGCGTGCATCTGTCATCGGTCACATAAATATCACCGTCGAGGTTATAGACAGCAAGTTTATGACCATCCGGTAGCTCGGCCTGCATAACGTCTCCGGGCTCTACCTCGGAGACAGAACAAATCGGAACCCACTTGTTAGTATTATTGGTAGCTATTATCTGCTGATTCATAGCATTGTGCTCCCACCGTTTACACTCAGAACTTGACCAGTGATAAAAGATGCATCTGGCAGCGCGAGATAAGTCACTGCTGAAGCGATCTCATCCAACTCACCCGCTCGACCCAAGGGAATTACATCGATAAATTTTTGAGCCAACTCTGGCTGTGACTCCAGAAAATGGGCTAGCTGGGGCGTTGCAACCGCACAGGGAGCAACGGTATTTACCGTTACGCCATATTGTGCAAACTCCCTTGCTAATCCAGTTGTCAGTCCGTGAACACCGCCTTTGGCCGCGTTATATCCAGCGTGGTCGGGCAATCCATTGCGAACAGAATCAGCTCCAAGGTTGATGACGCGACCGTATTTACGGTCCCGCATGTCGGGAATAAATTCCCTGGTGCACCAAATCACGGTCCACAGGTTACGGTCTACCGTCTGCTTCAACGTCTCGGCTGTGTGCTCAAGGAAAGGAAGAATCACACCCCCACCAGCACAGTTAACCAATATATCCACGGGCCCCAGTTCCGCTCTTGCGCGATTCCCAAGCTCTTTCACCGTTGACTCATTAGAGAGATCCCCAACGAAATGGGCACAGTTAATGCCATATTCCGATGTTAACTCCCCACTTAACTTGTCAAGTTTCTCTTCAGAGAGGTCGGCCAGCATCAGATTGACGCCTGTGTAAGCTAGCTGCTCCGATATTGTTCGCCCAATCCCTTGGGCGGCTCCGGTAACAACGGCCACTTGTCCCTGAAGACAACCTTTCGACCAAGAATGCGCCCTCATAGCGCCTCCTCGATTGGGCCACCCACACCAAATAGCGGGTCAGGCACTGCCCCCCAGGTATCCAATGACTCAGGAACTGCCTCAAGCATACGAGGCTCCCTAGCATCGACCTCTGGAAATTCTTCCATCCCGAAGCTGTATTCGAGTGTCGTGCCATCGGGATCAAGAAAATAAATGAACACACTGTTAGAAGGAGGATGCCGTCCCGGGCCGTAAACTATCTTGACGTCATTCTTTTTGAGTCGATAAAGGGCCTTACCAACATCATCAATATCCGTCACCATAAAGTTGATGTGGTGAAGACGATTCTTGCTAGAGGGGCCAACCGCAAATGTGTGATGGAATGGATTTGGAAAACACCGCATAAAGCAGATTCGGTCTTCTATGAAATCCGAAATTCGAAACCCGAAATTCTCGACAAATGACTCACAAGCTGAATCAAAGTTCTTACTTCCAATGACAACGTGCCCGAGGCGAGCGATCTTCGCCACTGTAGGGACAAACTCAGTCGCCATTTGTGTAATGCTGCTAAAAAGCTCAACTGTTAAACCACTGACGGGCTCCTTTACCCTGAAGGTTTTACCTTGCTTATAAAACTTTCGCTCCTTTTCCTCTACCCATTCGGGTGACATGTTCGATTGATCAAAGTATTCAAAGGCGGACTCAAGATCAGAGTCTCTCTCAACTTCAAATGCAACTCTCTTAAGCCCTGGTTCCTGCGATTGGCACAAAACAATATTGTGATGATCTTTACTACACCTAAAGAATGCAACCTCTTCAAATTCATCTACGAGGTCGAGGCCAACAATATTTTTATAAAATTCTACGGATCGTTTTACGTCCGTGACGTTCACCGCAGCATAAGCTAGCTTTTTATATCGAAATGGAACAGACATACAGAGAACTCCGCATCCTAAAGAATGATACTTACACGACCATGAGGCCTAAGGCCGTCCAGATCCAAGCGGCAAAGTTTTTCCCGTATTTTCAAAACCCCATTTTCTCGACATATACGGTAATAGTTACTTCCAATGTACGGATCAGTATTTCCGCCTTTTGTCCTAAATGTTACAACTGCTGCGGAAACTTCAGCTTCGTCATTATCCGTATCAATACTTCGGATCCTTACATTGCTCACTAAATGACGGGTTTTGGATCTCGGATACTCTGAGTGAGCCGTTTTCTTCATCAGCCGAGTCACTCGCTCCTCCATTCTCAGCCTGTCATCAGCAATGTAGAAAAGGGAGTCGTCTGCTTTTGCGTCTTTCGGCAAATCAGTGGATGGAACGTAGTAAGATGCGTCCTTCGTATACAGGTCTAGCCACTCCTTTAGCTTCCAATCATCCAGCAAGTCTGCCTCAAGGAACAACAAATCTTCGATTTCGTTTCTATTGAATTCTTTTGACATAAACGCCTCACACAATCTTAAAAGCGAAGAAATAATTTAGGACTCAGCTTTCATGTAGTTATTCCACTGACTCCAGAAAACCCTCATCTGAAGCTCATCGTCATAGGAAGGTGATTCCAATCCCATTCCCTTTGAAATATCATTCCATTCCACCAACTTAAAATTTCGATACCCCGTTTGGCAGGACTCAAGTGCTTCAACATCATCAGGGGTAGCAAATCCACCAGGACCAAGAAATTCAAGGAAGTTATATAAACGATATTTCCTAGCCCACTCGGTTTCCTGATTGGGCGCCAACGCCCATCCATTGACTACCATATAGCCGGGTTCCGAAGGATAAAAAGTACGAACAGTCACAGCCATGATGTCGTTAATGACGAGGTTGGGAAAAATCAAAAGGTTTCTATTTTTATTGGCGATTCGATGTGCAATATCCTCACCATGGAGCTCGACCAGCCGGCCATAGATCTCCTGCATTTCTTTTTTCCCTTCTTCTCCAAACAGAGGAACCCATTGAGCAATTGGGCGTCCCCACGGAGCTGAATATTCAAGAACCGCATGGCCATTGCCCAAATCATGGCTCTTACCTTCGAGGGCAACGTCCGTTAGACCGCCGTTAGTATTCATCAGGTAATCAAGGTAACTTGCGTGAGTTGTTACTGCGTGATAACCATCGATGCTATTTTCGACGAGAAGTTTCCAGTTCGCCCGGATTGCATACTCTTGGGAACCATCAACGACACCCATGCCTGATTCAGAGTGGCTCGCAATTAGGTCTAAATACTCCCTCGCACCCGCAAGATACTCAGGCAATGGAATAATGTCCGGGTCAAAACTAATAAAACAAAATCCAGCGTAGACATCGAAACGCGGAACTGATGCAAGGTCACTACTACCATCATCATTAAATTCTGTGTCGTAACTCTCTTTACCAGGTTGATTTTTCAATTTTCCATCACAACCAAAAACCCAACCATGATAGAAGCATTGGAAGTTTTTACTATTGCCCGAAGATTCCCGGCAAACGGTAGCGCCACGATGAGGACAGGTATTCAGTAGCGCATTCAGATTTCCTTTAGTATCGCGCGTCAGAATGATGTTTCTCTTTGCGACCGTCCTTGTAACGAAGTCGCCTTTTTTCTTCACTTCAGACTCGTGTCCAAGATAGAGCCAACACTTATCGAATACTTTTTCATATTCCTGATCGAAAACATCGCTTTCTACAAAAGCCGACCTGGATACATGGAACGTATTTCTATCTCGGTCGATTTTTACGTATTCTTTTTGATCTTTCATGACTTTAACCTCAATAATTTATCTAATCTCACACTGTTTAATATTGACGGAAGAATCCGCCAGAAGATTGGCGTCAAGCTTTGAACCCTTTTGGATCCATTTGCGCGCAAAAGCTATATCTTTAGGACTATTGAAAGAAATACACCCGACGAGCTTCGAATCTTTATCCAATGCGAATTCGGAAAATTTCTGAGACTCTGAGGACAATCGAGCAACTTTATGATCCGAAGCACATGTCCCGACGACTTGTAGATTCAAATCACCTTGGTCCGACCAAAACCAGGTTAATTTGTCGTATGGTTCTTCTTTTCCAATGATGTTTCTTGCAACGGTAACAGCATGTTGTTGTGCATTAGCCCACGTTTCGACTCTCCCGAAAGAGCTGTATTGAGGCTGAGAGGCGATATCACCAGTGGCAAAGATATTGGGAATCAAAGTACGACCATAACGATCAACTCGAATTCCGAATTCATCAGTGATCCCCAAAGCTAAAAATGGCTCACTGTTTGGAATAACACCTACAGCGACCAAAACCTTGTCAGCCATTAGTGTTGTACCGTCCGACAGAATTAATTCACCTTGATCGTCGACTCGTTCCACAACGACACCAAGCTTGAATTTAATCCCTTTTTCAGAATGAATTTCTTGCAGAAAATTTGATGTTCGATGGGTGAGGCTTCTGGCCATCAACCGATCTGAAGCTTCGATGACTGTTACATCACACTCCTTGACTAACGCAGCGGCTGCTACCTCAAGCCCGATTACGCCACCACCGATAATTACTAGCTTTTCTCGATCATGGATGAAGGATTTGATCTTCTGGGCTTCTTCAAACGTGCGTAAGTAAATGATGTTCTCGCCCTGGATATTCGGCAGAGCTCTCGGACGCACGCCAGAGGCAATGATCAAAAAGTCATACTGCAGGCTCTGCCCGCTGTTCAGGACAACAGTTTGTTGGTCCGACCGGACATCAATGACCTTGCGCCCAAGAATCAGAGTAATGTCTGACTGCTCAAATTCAGCGTAAGTATGGATCGACTTAAGATCGTAGTTGTCTTGAAGGAGCAGCTCTTTCGATAACTGTGGCCGCTCGTATGGCAAGTGACGCTCTTCCCCTATAAGGGTGATAGCTCCCTTAAAGCCATCTGCTCTTAGCTGCATTGCTGAGGCTGCACCTGCTTGCCCAGCGCCGACGATAATTACATGTGCATCTTTAGTGCTCATCTCGCACTGACCTCTGTTTTTATCTTTATAAACTTACAGACCGTACAGTCTGTTTGTTTTGGTAAGATTCGCATCGGAACTGATCCATGTCAAGAATTCTCGAGAAAAAAGTTGACGGATTGACTTTGTCAGTCGCGCGGAGCCCGCTTTTCAGCCACTAACCGATTGATTTCCGGACTTTTTCGGCCCCAATCTGCCCCTAAGAGTCTAAGAAGCTCATGGAATCGGGGCTTTGAAGCTCTGTTGTGCGACCGGAGGAATACGCCGCATACACGTCAACAATTTGGGTGGTTCGGAGCGGCTGCGCGCTTAAGGCAGTAGCTGGTTGGTATGATGAATGAGCTTTATCCTGGCACTGTGGGTAGGTCGAAAGTGAAGAGAGGAACTCCCCCTCCTCACTTTGGCGTGCACCATTCGCCGTAATCGGCATCTTTCCAGAATGTAACGTTTTGGGGGAACAGAGGAGGTTTCGAGGCGGGACTAATCCGAATCACATGGAGTGGATCAAATTTTTGGAAGCGACTCCAACCCCGCAATTTGAAAATCCGCAAGTGGATTATTGATATAGAAATCAAAGTTTGGTTGGGCTAATTCCCCGTTCGGTGTCAGAAGACTTTTTGTTTTGTGTACCCAAGCCCTGTCTCGATTCAAGCATGTGAAAAGGGGGTATATTAGGGGGTACCTTTTTAGATTCCTAAAATTTTACGCGTACTTTCATGAGCTTATATTAGAGAAGGAGTCCTGCCGGGGGTACCACAATCCTTTCCAGCCAATTTGAATCAAGCCCTCCCCTTCGTCCAGAGCCACCCCGCAACGTCACTCAGCGTTCGGCAAATACCTGCTTAACCACCGGCATTGCCGAGAACACATTCGGCCAGCCCGCATAAAACGCAAGGTGCGTGAGTACCTCAGAGGCCTGCTCCTTGCTCAGACCATTGTCCATCGCCTTGTTCAGGTGAAAAGGAACCTGCTCAACCTTTCCGGCAGCGATCAGTGCACTCACTGTGACCAGGCTGCGGTCTCTTGGTTCGAGCCCCGGCCTTAACCAAAGATCCAGAAAAAGTGTTTTTTCCGTGTAATCAACAACACCCTGTGATACTTCACCATAGGTGTCCTGTACAAACGCCTGTCTTTTGGCCTCGGCTTCCTTGTCCAGCGGCAACAGCTCTGGCGAAACCGAAGGCAGCCGGGAAGCCTCGATCCCTCGCTTTGCAAAGACATCAGCCGTGACCGCGACCGCAGACATGGCGTTTCCCCAGCCCGAGTAGAAGGCAAGGTGGGTAACCAGTTCGGAGATCTCTGAAGGTTTTACCCCGTTATCCAGGGCCAAACGAACATGGTAGGGCATTTCAATTTGCTGGTTTCGTGAAATCAGGGCGGCCAGGGTGACCACGCTCCGATCTCGGGGTGACAGACCCGGCCTGCTCCAAACCTCCTCAAGGACAAGGTTTTGCGTATAAAAGGCGAGCGCGGGCGACACCGACTGGACTTCCGCGGTCGTGGGCGCACTTGATGGTAATTGAAGGTTGGGGTTTGCAGCCGAGTCCTGAGCAGTCGCTGGGCCCGACATGCAGAGCGCGAGTGGAAACAGAGTTTTGGTCAATCTTTTCATGACAGTTTCTCTCTTCAAGTAATATTGGAATGTCCGAACTCTGGGAGAGTGAGCCCTGATGCCGGGTCAGTCGGCTCGGGAAATGGTCGCAGTGAAGGTTTCTGTGTGCGTGAGCCGCTCAAGCCCCTTGGTCACTGTCCCAAGATTAATGAGGGATCTGGCGTAGCCGAAATCCCGGTAAAAGATCGCCAGATTTCCCCAGGGCGCGTAGTAAGTGAAGCTACCCACCGCCGGGTCGAACCCCTTCGGTGAGCCCTCGGTCGACAGACGGTTCGGAAGGTCACTGACCTTTTCAATACCGTGATAATCCTTGAATGTCAGCGTCAAAGGCAGTTGCGCCACGAAATCTCTGGTAGCGGCGGAATCTTCCAGAGCGACTTCGACGGTCTCACCATCAATTTCCATAATGATCTGCGTTTTACCAGTCATGGATTCACTCCCTGAGGGTTCCGGGTTGGCGTCAGCGGAAACCATCCCCGAGTAACGGATGCAGACAAGCAGAAGGAAGACCTTCGAGACGCTCGATGGAGATATCATTGATCGCCCCTCCAAACGCTACGCTGTCATTTCACAGGTCAGTGGGTTCGTTATTGCAAGGAATCTGCTAGGCAGATTGCTGCACCAGTTTCCGTATATCCTGCATAGGAGGGGCACCAAACATGCGGCTGTATTCGCGGCTGAACTGTGATGGGCTCTCATAACCGACCTGGAATGCCGCTCTCGAAGCATCCAGGTGTTCTGTCAGCATTAGTCGCCGAGCTTCACTCAGGCGCATCCGCTTCTGAAACTGCAGCGGCGTCATGGAAGTCATTGCCCGAAAGTGGTGATGAAAAGCAGAGACGCTCAATCCCGCCCTGCTTGCCATATCCTCGATTTTCATAGATTCACTGTAGTGCTGCTTCAACCACTCAATGGTGCGAACAACGCGATAACCGTGCTGGCCCGAAGCTGCGATCTGACGAAGCCGGGCGCCCTGGTCACCCATCAGTAAACGATAGAAGATTTCGCGCTGGATCAATGGCGCCAGAGCAGCAATGTCTTCGGGATGATTGAGCAAGTCCAACAACCGGTTGAAGGCGTCAAGCAAAGGCGCGGTGACACCACTGACAGCGATACCGAGCGAATTTGCTCCCGGGCGCCCCGCTGGCGCCGGATGCTCCAGCACAAGCTGGGAGAGAGTCCTGAGGTCGATTTCCATTGTCAGCCCCAGGTATGGACTTTCAGGGCTGGCGTCAATGATCCGCGATACGACAGGCAGATCAATCGACGTGATCAGGAAATGGCTGGCGTCATAGACGAACGTATCTTCACCCACAACCACCTGTTTGCGCCCCTGTCCGATCAGGCAAATGCTTGGCGCGAGCATATAACTGGTTGGCTCGGTAGGGTGTTCCCATCGATGAAGGCTCAGCCCCTGCACTTCCGTATCCAATCGATTGCTGCCGGCCGTTAAGAGGTCAATCTTACTGGCCAGGCCGATCGCTCCTCGGTCCTCTCCTGAAACTATTTTCGAGGATTCAGACGGTCTGATGCTGCCCATTTGTTTCTGTCCTCCGACTCTGACAGTTGCACCCCGAACGTGCATTCGCTCCACACGCTGTAGGAAACCCTGATTCAACCTCATTACGTCGCCCGATTTCACCTGTTTCCAGTTTAGCGCGGAGAATCAGGCAAGAATTCGACAGAATCGAGATAAGTCCGCGCAGGCCGAGAGTATTGGGCAATAAACCAACAGGATCTTGATAGAGGCGGAATAACGCCAGTGCTCTAATCAATACACACCGCTTAAAGACCCTGCAACGCACTTACGGAGACTGCAACATGCACAGAAAATTGCCCCTCAAAGCAGCCCTGTTGGCCACGCTCAGCCTGACAGCCGGATCAAACGTCATGGCTGAGCAGGCTCACTCTCAAATCCATTACTCAGCCGATTCGCAGAAATCCTTCGCCGGCCCCCCGGATCTGTTTACCGGTGACGTGCAAGTGGAGATTGTTTTCCCGAGCAATGAGGTCGCCCACTATTCCGGTGCCTACGTCACTTTCGCGCCCGGCGCCAGAACCGCCTGGCACCTGCATCCTGCTGGTCAACACATGATCATCACGGATGGCACGGCATTGACCGGTACCCGCAATGGAGAGGTCATCAGGTTCCAGGAGGGCGAGGCCGTCTGGTGCCCACCCGAACTCGATCACTGGCACGCTGCAACCCCGGATGCGCCGATGACGCATTTTGTCGTCACCGCCAGTAAAGACGGTGAGAACGTCATCTGGAAAGAACCAGTTACCGATGAACACTACGAGGCAGCTGTGGCTGCAAGCGAGTAACCGCAAAGCCCCCTCCTGCTCGGAAGGGGGCATTTTTACAGTCGATTCAATAGAACATCAGTCCTGCCGGAAAACCGGAAATTCGCTGGCTTCGCCGTAATCCTTGATTTTCTCCAGACCACCAAGCGTCTCCATGTCACGCTCATCGATAACAAAGTCGACGTCAGCATTGTTTTTCATGTGGTCGGGCTTGGCGGTTTTAGGCAGCGGCAACAGCCCCAACTGCAAGTCATAGCGGATACACAGCTGCGGCACGGAAACATTATATTTCGCAGCCATGCTGACGATCGCCTCATTCTTGAACAACTCCCCGTGACCAACCGGCGAATAGGCCTCAACCAGCATTCCTTTCTCACGCGAATACTGAATCAACTCAGTCGGCACATTGCTCACATGGGCCAGAATCTGATTGACCATAGGCGGTACGGTGCAGGCATTCAGAATATTGTCGATGTCCTGTGCCTGGAAATTCGAAAGGCCAATCGCGCGGAGTTTACCGGCTTTATAAGCGTCTTCGAGCGCGCGCCACGCGCCCTGGTTCCCCTCGATAAACCGGTCATTTCCGCCAAAGTCTCCCCAGGGCTGGGGACTGTGGATGATCATCAGGTCGATGTAGTCGAGCCCCATTCGCTCGAGGGAGGCGTCAATTGCGGCGGCCGCGCCCTCATAGCTCTTATATTGTGCTGCCAGCTTGGTGGTAACAAAAATCTCTTCACGGCTGATGCCGCTGGCCTTGATACCGGCCGCAACCTCGGCCTCATTTCCGTAATCCTGGGCAGAGTCGATGTGCCGATAACCAATGCTAATGGCATCCTTGACGGCTTGTGTGGCGCTCTCCCCCTCAATCATCCAGGTACCCAGCCCAAGCTTCGGAATCTCAACGCCGTTCGAAAGTGTATAGGTCTCTTCAACAATCATATTTGTGGCTCCTCGGTATCACCTGAAAAAAATCAGTATTTGCTGATCGACTGGATTACAACCAGACCAAATCGGGCGCAATTCATCGTCCAGATTTTCAGCAAGATTCGGCAATTCCTGAAGACACAAAACTCGCGCTTTTTTGCCTAAAACTCCTGGTTCAAATACTTCTGCGTTTTCTGAAAACCAACAGGCACACCCGTCGCATTCTCCACTCAGCGCCCGCATTCATTTCCTTTCATCGGCCTAGCCTGATCGCCAGCCCTCGGTCATTTACTGAGGTTGGCCGCATGGAAGCGCAGATGCTCTTCGATAAAATTGGCGATGAAATAGTAGCTGTGGTCATAGCCTTCGTGCCGACGCAGCTTCAGTGGGTAATCGCTGACCTGCGCGGCCGTTTCCAACATCTCTGGCCTCAGCTGTTCAGCCAGAAACCCGTCTGCTTCGCCCTGGTCTACCAGAGCAGGAATCTTCTGTACCGCTTCACGCATGAGAACACTGGCATCGTAAGCGCGCCAGCTCTGGGTATCTTTGCCGAGGTAAGCGGCGAAAGCCTTTTTTCCCCAGGGGCAGTTCACCGGGTTACTGATGGGGCTGAAGGCTGACACTGAACGATATTGCTCCGGGTTGCGCAAGGCGACCATCAACGCGCCGTGCCCCCCCATTGAATGCCCGGCGATAGCCCGTTGATCGCTGACCGGAAAGGTCGACTCAATCAATTGTGGCAGCTCGTTAACCACATAATCGTACATCCGATAGTGACGGTTCCAGGGGGCCTGAGTCGCGTTCACGTAGAAACCGGCACCCTGCCCCAGATCATAACCCTCATCATCAGCGACGCCTTCACCACGGGGACTGGTATCCGGCGCCACGATTGCGATACCCAGTTCCGCGGCGACCCGCTGTGCGCCAGCCTTCTGCATGAAATTTTCATCGTTACAGGTCAGCCCTGACAGCCAGTACAACACCGGCACCTTCTGGCCCCTGGATGTCTGTGGTGGCAGGTAGATAGCGAACCGCATGCTGCAGCTCAGGGTCTCCGAGTGGTGGCTGTATTGCTTGTGCCAGCCGCCAAAACTCTTATTACAGCTCAGATTTTCGATACTCATGGAAGATTCCCGGGAAACGATGTGCTCACAGCCCTGCCCGGTGCCGGAGAGCGGCAGGGCTGTGATGGCGATTATTTGTCGAAATGGATCACGCTGCGGATGCTCTTGCCCTCGTGCATCAGTTCAAACGCTTCATTGACCTCGTCCAGCCCCATGGTATGGGTGATGAAATCATTGAGTTTGAACTCACCCTGCAGGTAACGTTCGACAATACCGGGAAGCTCGGAACGGCCTTTGACACCACCAAAAGCGGAGCCTTTCCAGACCCGACCCGTTACCAACTGGAACGGGCGGGTGGAGATTTCCTGGCCGGCACCGGCAACACCGATGATGACGGACTCACCCCAGCCCTTGTGACAGCACTCCAGGGCCGAGCGCATGACATCCACGTTGCCGATGCACTCGAAGGAATAGTCCACACCCCCGTCGGTCAACTCGACAATCACTTCCTGAATCGGTTTGTCATAGTCTTTCGGGTTGATGCAATCGGTGGCTCCCAACTGGCGGGCGAGCGCGAACTTGCTCTCGTTGATGTCGATACCGATGATGCGGCTGGCCTTGGCCATCGTCGCACCAATGATGGCAGACAAGCCGATACCGCCCAGACCGAAGATCGCCACAGTGGCGCCCTCCTCTACCTTGGCGGTGTTCATTACAGCCCCCATGCCGGTAGTGACACCACAGCCCAACAGACAAACTTCTTCCAGTGGCGCGTCCTTGTTGACCTTGGCCAGGGAAATCTCGGGTAGCACCGTGTACTCGGAGAAGGTGGAACATCCCATGTAGTGGTGGATGGGCTTGCCGTCTTTATAGAAGCGGGTAGTGCCGTCCGGCATCAGTCCCTTGCCCTGGGTTTCACGCACCGCCTGACACAGGTTGGTCTTGCCCGAGGTACAAAACTTACACTCGCCACACTCGGCGGTGTACAGCGGGATCACATGATCTCCTACCTGCACACTGGTGACACCTTCACCCACCTGCTCGACAATGCCGCCGCCTTCATGGCCGAGAATGGCCGGGAAAATACCTTCGGGATCATCACCGGAGAGCGTGAAGGCGTCGGTATGACAGACGCCGGTGGCCACGATGCGGACCAGCACTTCTCCGGCCTTCGGCGGCATCACGTCCACTTCTTCGATGGACAGGGGCTGACCCGGTCCCCAGGCTACGGCGGCTCTGGATTTGATCATCTCGGTCATCAGGACTGTTCCTACCTTTTATCAGTGAATTAACGCAGCAGTCATGCCGTGTTTTGGTAAAAAGGTATGGTATCCATGCCACCAGAAATGATAATCCGGTAAAATATAAAATGACTTTTTCCATACGGTAATAATCAAGCCCGGCACAATCGCCTGGCGCCCGGCGGGCGTTATCTGGTTTTATCGGAAGCTATGCCGTGCCGATCTCAATCTCTGGTGTGTGGTGGAAACAATGTTCAACTGGGAAGGCGTCAGTGAATTTGTCGCGGTTGCCGAGGCGGAGAGTTTCACGGCTGCAGGCAAACGATTGGGGATATCAACGGCCCAGGTCAGCAGGCAGATCAGTGCACTCGAGAACCGGCTCTCGGCCAAACTGTTCTACCGGACCACCCGCCGAGTGTCAGTGACAGAAGTGGGCAATATTTACTACCAACACTGCCGGCAGGTATTGGACGGTTTGGAGGAGGCCGAGCGCGCCATCACGAATCTGCAGAGTACGCCAGCCGGAAAACTGAAAATAACCGCTCCGGTCACTTACGGTGAAAGTACCGTCGCCCCTCTGATCAACAATTTCGTGGCGAAATACCCCGACCTGGATGTCAGGTTATACCTGACCAACCAGACTCTGGACCTCGTTCACGAGGGCTATGATCTGGCCATCCGCCTGGGCAAGTTGACCGACTCAACGATGATGGCAAAGCGACTGGGCTCACGAACCCAGTATGTCTGCGCATCACCCGACTACCTCTCAGCCCAAGGGGTACCCCACTCGCTGTCAGAGCTGGCGCAGCATAACTGTCTGCGAGGGACCCTGGACTATTGGCGTTTTCAGGAAGATGGAAAAGAACGCAACATCAAGATCAAGGGCAACATGGGCTGTAACAGTGGACGTGCCCTGGTTGATGCGGCACTGAAAGGCATCGGCATCGTCCAACTGCCGGATTACTACGTCTTGCCTTATCTCGAATCCGGTAAGCTGGTATCGCTGCTGGACCATCTTCGCGAACCGGACGAAGGTATCTGGGCGCTGTACCCGCATAACCGATACCTGTCCCCCAAGGTGCGCATGCTGCTTGATTACCTGGGTGACGAGCTGAGGTAACTGCTCCCGCCCCCTCCAGCCATGACAAATCGTCGCAGCCCTGCCCTGGCTCAAGCCCGCCCACCGATCATGTTATATACTTATTCCCTACCAGTAATCGCAACAGGGAGGAGCCCCAATGGCCAAAAAAACTATCGCGGCGGCCACATTACTTTCGATTCTTTCAATACCTGTTATGGCCCAGTCACCGGCACCAACGACCGATGAACTGGTTTCCGAAGCCCGCTCGAAGGTAAAGGCATTCGGGGGCTCCCTGAAACAGGCCCTTCAGGCCGCCATCAAGGAAGGCGGCCTCACCAACGGGATCGGGGTCTGCAACACTGTCGCGCCTGAAATTGCCGCCAGCAACAGCAATGAGGCGTGGACTATCAGCCGGACCAGCCTGAAGGTCAGGAACCCGGATAACGCACCAACGGAATGGCAGAAGTTGCAGCTGCTGGCAATGGACAAGCAGCCGATGAAGAACGGCAAGCCTGTAGAAGTCTGGCAGGTTTCGGAGGCCGCCGGACAGCCACCCTTTCAGTACATGAGCGCCATTCCTACCCAGGAGCTCTGCCTTGGCTGCCACGGCAAATCAATTGATCCTGGCGTCAAAGCAAAACTGGCGGAGCTGTACCCGAACGACCAGGCCACCGGTTTCTCCGCGGGTGACCTGAGAGGTGCTTTCGTGGTGACCTATCAACCATCCACGAAGTAATCCTCAAGCGCATGCTGCCCGTCTGGCAGCATGCGCACTCGTTATCCCAGGCAACGGTTGAAGAAGCGGTCCAGATCCCTGACCTCTTCAAGACAGAGGCTGTGTTCCATCGGATAACGATGGTATTCCGGCTTGAAGCCCAGCTTTTCCAGAGTGCCCGTGGCCGCCTGTCCTAATGACTCCGGGACCACCGGGTCATAACTACCATGACCGACAAAGACCGGGATCTCACGGTTGGCTTCTGCCAGGCGGATGCTGTCAGCCGTGGCAAAATAGGTGGAGAGCACGAACAAGCCGCCCAGCTTTTGCGGGTAGCTCAGCGCCAGCTCATAGGCCACCGCCCCACCCTGCGAGAAACCACCAATCAGGATGTTCTCACCAGGGATTCCCTTTTCCAGTTGCTGCTCGATCAGTTGGGCAACCGCATCGGCAGACGCTTTCAACTGGGGAGTATCCACTTTCCGGTCGATATCCATGGCAAGGATGTCGTACCAGGCGGGCATTACCATGCCGCCATTCACGGTCACCGGCAGCTCCGGCGCGTGTGGAAAGATGAACCGCACGGCCTGCTCCCTGGCAAACGCAAGTTCCGGAACCACCGGCTCGAAATCATGGCCACTGGCGCCCAGGCCGTGCAGCCAGATAACGGCCACACGGGGATCTTCTCCGGTTTCGATTTCCAGGGTCTGCAAGTCTTTCATGTTTTCTCCATCGGATGAATGCTTTGGTCACGCACAGGGTAACCGATGGCCAAGTCTATATGGAAAGTTTCCAGTGTGGGCGGATTGCCAGCTTGGCCCGGCCCGCGCTACGCCCGGAAACTGGTAACATAGTGCCATCATCAATATCCGAGACTGTTCGAGAAAAGGTATGTCCCTGAAGTACAGAATTATTCCCGTCACGCCGTTCCAGCAGAACTGCTCCCTGATCTGGTGCGAGGAAACCCGCAAGGCCGCCGTGGTGGACCCGGGCGGAGACCTGGACCGGATTCGCGCCGCAGTCGAGCAGGAAGGCGTGGTGGTGGAAAAGATCCTGCTGACCCACGCCCACATTGATCATGCCGGCGGCACGGCGGAACTGGCGAAAGATATGAACTTGCCCATCGAAGGCCCCCAAAAGGAAGACCATTTCTGGATCCAGGGTTTGCCCCAGCAGGCCCAGATGTTCGGCTTTCCGGCGCCAGAGGTGTTCACGCCTGATCGCTGGCTGGAGGACGGCGAAGAAGTGACGGTCGGAAACCAGATCCTGGAGGTACTGCATTGCCCCGGACACACCCCGGGGCACGTCGTGTTTTTCCACCGGAAATCCGGGCTGGCACTGGTGGGGGATGTACTGTTCCATGGCTCTATCGGCCGGACCGATTTCCCCAAGGGCGACTACAACACCCTGGTCCGATCCATCCGGGAAAAGCTGTTCCCACTCGGAGACGGGGTCTCGTTCATTCCCGGTCACGGCCCCATGTCCACCTTCGGCGAGGAGCGGGCCAGCAATCCTTTCGTATCCGATCACCGGGGCTGAGCGCAGCCCCGGATCTTCCGGAAAGGACTCAATCAGACCCGGAAGGGTTCCGGATCGCCCTTGCCCACCCGAGTCACTTCCGGCACTTCCCCGGTGAAGTTCACCACCGTGGTGGCTTCCATGCCGCAGAAGCCACCGTCAATGATCAGGTCCAGGTCGTGCTCCAGGGCATCCCGGATCTCCTCGGGATCGGTCATGGGCTCGGTGTCGCCCGGCAGAATCAGGGTACTGCTCATAATCGGCTCACCCAACTCCCCCAAAAGCTCCTGGACAATGGCGTTGTCCGGCACCCGGACCCCGATGGAACGGCGCTTGGGATGCAGCAACCGGCGCGGCACTTCACTGGTGGCATCGAGAATGAAGGTATACGGTCCGGGCGTAAAGTTCTTCAGCAGCCGATACTGCGTGTTATCCACCTTGGCATAGACACCGATATCGGAAAGATCCCGGCACACCAGGGTGAAGTTGTGCTTGTCATCCAGCTTACGGATCCGCTTGATTCGATCCGCCGCCTGCTTGTCGCCCAGGTGACAGCCGATGGCATAGGCCGAATCCGTGGGATAGACGATCACCCCGCCCCTGTGAAGAATTTCCACCGCCTGTTTGATCAGGCGCTTCTGCGGCGTTTCCGGATGAATCTGGAAAAACTGGCTCATGAACTTTCTCCCTGACCGGTTTTCATCGCCATTGCCGGATCACCCTTTGACCCGCCCATGCAGTTCGGTGAATCCGGCGCAGCCTGACCGGTGGCCTTCCACTCCTCCGGCGTATAAAGATGCAACGCCAACGCATGGACCGGCCCGGCCAGTTCGTCCGCCAGCACCTTGTAGATTGTCTGGTGCCGCTTTACCTTCATCTGGCCCTCAAAATCCGGCGACACCATGGTCACCTTGAAATGGGTCTCCGAATTCGGCGGCACACTGTGCATGTGGCTCTCGTTTTCAACCTGAAGGATGCTTGCATTGAATGCATCGTTCAGTTTCGACTCGATCGCTTGCTGTACTTTCATCAAAAGCGCTCCAGCTGCTTTTCGTCATGGAATTGAAGACAGTCTACTACACGAATCGAGAGCCTTGACACCAGAGCCCCAAACCGCCACATTCCATCGCCAATCACCAAACACCCGAAACCATGTTCCTGTACATAGCCGAAAAACCCAGCCTCGCCCGCGCTATCGCCGCCGCGCTACCCGGCCCACACCAGAAAGGTCAGGGCTGGATCCGCTGTGGCAAGGGAGAAGATGCGGCCACCGTCAGCTGGTGTATCGGCCACCTGCTGGAGCCCGCGGAACCGGCCCGCTATAACCCCGTTTGGAAAAAGTGGCGTGCCGAAGACCTCCCGCTGATTCCCGAGCGCTGGGAAGTCACCCCCAAAGACAGCGTCCGCCAGCAGCTGACGGTCCTCGAATCCCTCATTCGCCAGGCCGACACCATCGTCCACGCCGGCGACCCGGACCGCGAGGGCCAGCTTCTGGTGGATGAAGTGCTGCGCTACGTAGGTACCCAAGCGCCGGTACAGCGGCTGCTGATCAACGACCTCACGCCATCTGCGGTGGCCAAAGCCCTCCGCAGCACCCGGGACAACCGCGAGTTCCGACGCCTGTCCCATTCTGCCCTCGCGCGACAGCGTGCCGACTGGCTCTATGGCATCAACCTGACCCGGTTTTATACCCTGAGCTACCAGCAGCAGGGAGAACAAGGGGTGTACTCCGTGGGGCGGGTACAGACTCCGGTGCTCGGCCTGGTGGTGGAGCGGGATAACACCATCGAGAACTTCGAACCGAAACCCTATTTCCGCATCGAGGGCCAGTTCCGGGCCCATGAGGAGGGCGCGGACCCGAAGCCGTTCACCGCCCGCTGGCTGCCGGACGAGCAATTCCAGGACCACCTGGACGAAGAGAACCGCCTGATGGACCGGGCGGTGGCCGAGCAGATCGCGGCCAGTGTGCGGGACAGGCCGGGGACCATCGTCGAATCCCGCTTCCGGGACCGGCCCGAAACACCGCCGCTGCCACTGTCACTCTCTGCCCTGCAGATCGAGGCAGGCCGACTGTTTCGCATGGGCGCGAAGGATGTCCTGGACACTGCCCAGAACCTGTACGAACGGCACCAGCTGATCACCTATCCGCGATCCGACTGCCGGTATCTGCCGGAAGAACATTTTGGCCAGCGCCAGCAGGTGGTGCAGGCCATCTCCCGGGTGGCAGCGGACCTTGCCGGCTACTGCGAGCAAGCTGACCTCGAGCGCAAGAGCGCGGCCTGGAACGACAAACAGGTGGATGCGCACCATGCGATCATCCCAACCAATCGGCCTGCACCCAATGGCAAGCTGACCAAAGCCGAGGAAAACATCTACGGTCTGATCAGCCGCTTCTACCTGATGCAGTTTGCACCGGACGCCATCCACCGTGAGGGCCGGCTGACCGTCCGGGTGTCAGACCACCGTTTCCGTGCCACGGAGACTGCGATTCTGGAACCGGGCTGGAAGACCCTCGAGCTGAAACTTCGGGAACAGCGCCAGGAACCCCAGAAAGCACCGTTGCCACGGCTGGAAAAGAACGAACCGGTGCATTGTGATTCGGCCACGGTTACCGAACGCAAAACCCAGCCACCGCAGCATTTCACCGACGCCACGCTGCTCTCGGCGATGACCAACATCGCCCGCTTTGTCAGCGATGCAGAGCTGCGCAAGACACTGAGGGAAACCGATGGCCTGGGTACGGAAGCCACCCGCGCGGCCATCATCGAAACGCTCTTCAAACGGGACTACCTGTTCCGGGAAGGACGTCACATCCGGGCCACGGCCAAGGGCAAGACCCTGATCGAGGCGCTCCCGGAATCCGTCAGCAAACCGGACCGGACGGCAGTGTGGGAAGCGACCCTGGAGAGCATTCGCCGTGGCGAGGATGACCCGCGCAAATTCCTCGATACCCTGAAGCAGGAAATCCGGGACCTGATGGACCGGCCCCAGGGAAAGGCCAGTCCGGGTACGGAAACGACGCCGGCCGGCGAGGCGATCCACTGCCCAAAATGCCGGGCGCCCATGGTTGAGCGGGACGGCAAGTTCGGCCGTTTCCATGCCTGCACGCGCTATCCGGACTGCAGGGGTACACGCCCCATCGAGGATAACGCCCCTGCCGATGGCACCGGCCAGAAACCCATCCCTTGCCCCCACTGTTTTTCCCCGCTGGTACGACGGCAAGGCAAGAAAGGGTGGTTCTGGGGCTGCAGCAATTTCCCGGCCTGCCGACAAACCGTCGACGATGACGACGGAAAACCCGCCCTGCGTTTACGCAATACTACATAACGATACTGAAATCGACCCTTGCTTTTTGCCATAATCGGTTGATATCGAAGGGAGAAGACCACCATGCGCATTGCTCTGCTTGAAGACGAACACGAACAGGCGCAGAACATTCAGAATATCCTGGCTGAACGTGGGCACCACTGCGACAGTTTCCCGACCGGCCAGAATTTCCTCAGCGCTGTTTTGCACCGCAGCTACGATCTGCTGATCCTGGACTGGCAGATTCCCGACATGACGGGCATCGATGTGCTGAAAAACGTACGGGCGCAGCTGAACTGGCCTGTGCCGGTCATATTCCTGACCCAGCGTGACAGCGAATCCGATATCGTCCAGGCGCTGGACGCCGGTGCCGACGATTACCTGCGAAAGCCTGCCCGGGCCGCCGAACTGTCCGCTCGCATCAACGCCCTCGCCCGCCGTACCAACCCGGACAACGAGAAAGAGGTTCTGGTTTACGGGCCGTTCGAGATCAATACCCAGCAGCGCACCATTTCCCTGCACGGTGAGGAGCTCACCCTGACCGACAAGGATTTCGACCTGACGCTGTTCCTGTTCCAGAACCAGGGCCGCCTGCTGACCCGGGAAATGCTGCTTGAGCGCGTCTGGGGTCTGGCTCGTGACATCAACACCCGTACCGTGGATACTCACATGAGCCGCCTGCGCCGACGCCTGGGCCTGAATCCGGAGAACGGCTTCCGGATCAAAACGATTTACCAGCGGGGCTACCGCCTTGAATCCATGAAAGCCCCGGAACAAGACGAACTGGAAAGGCCGCTCGCTGCCAATGAGTAACGCCCTGCTCCGCCGCGCCCTGATGCTTCCATTGGCAGCCCTGCTGTCAGTGGCATCGACACACACGACGGCGGACACCAGCCGGGTCTCCTACACGGCAGGCAGCGTGGCTCTCATCTCCAGTGAGTCGGAGCGGCCTGCGCCTTTGAACCAGAGCTCTTCCCTGCAGCCCGGGGATGAAATTGTTTCCGGGGCGGGTACCGCAACGATCAGGCTCAACAATGATACCGAGCTGCGCCTGTTTCCCGGCACACGGTTGCAGATTGTCGACCTGACGGCAAACAGCGGCGATTCCACGGTATCGCCAAAGGTGCGCCTGCTTGAGGGCAAGGTACACGCCCGCGCCCGATCAACCGACTGGAATCCCCTTCCGGTATACATCGAGACCGCCACCGCTGTTGCCCTGACCCAACATGCCACCTTTACCCTCCAGACCTCGACTGAAGCAACGTTCGTAAGGGTCACCGAGGGCGCGGTGGACTTTGGCGCCCCCGGCAAGGCCCAACGGATTCCGGCAGGATACCTCGCCGATGTGGGTAGTGATGGTCATACCGGCGTCACGATCCGACAACTGCCGGACGCTCCGGATGTCGCTTCCCTCCCCGAAGTTGTAACCAACCTGCCAGTTGCCGTCAGCTGGGGTGGCGACGAGGCGCCAGCCTATCGGCTCGATATCTTTGAAACGGCCAGTGGTGAATGGATCGGCAGCCGGGAGATCAAAGGCAATCGCTTCGAGCTTCAACTGCTCGACAATGGCGGGTATCGGATCGAGGTGGCAGCTCTGGATTCAACCGGACTGGCGGGCATGCCGGCCACGGTACCGCTGGAAGTCCGCCTGCAGGCGCAAGCGGCCACGCTGTCCTACCCGGCGGCCGGAGCCAGCGCCAATGACGACATGCCCGAGTTCCGCTGGCAGCTCAACGGGCAGAACGAAATCGCAAGAGTGGAGGTTGCCAGCGACAAAAGCTTCCGGAATCTTGTTGCCACCAGTGAGTGGGCACCAGAGACCCGGGCCCTGCCCACGAGACCGCTGGAACCCGGCCAGTATTACTGGCGCGTGGTGACCGAAGCGGGGGGTAAGTCCGTCGTTGCGACGGAACCCCGGGCAATCACCGTCTATCCCAATCGCATCGCCAATCCGGGCAAGCAGGGCGATGTATCCGGCCAGCAGGTTACTTCTCTTCCCGACCGCGGCAATCGCGGCTAGAACAATCCGATTCAAACCTTGGAACTCGTCCCTGAAAACGGTATTTTGTCCCGCTGAGAGTTCTTTCTGGAACAATAACTTGAACGACCAATACAGACAGCAGGGCGCATGAGCCGGGACTTGCCAATCATTCGAACAACTCCCTGGAATCTGGGCCTGATCCTGCTGGCGATACTGCTGCTGATCCAACTGTCAGTACTGCCCGAGATTCTTGACCAGGGCCTTCTGGAAACCGCCCTTTCCAGCAGCCAGCTCGTCTTCCCGGAACAAGACAAAGTGCTGTTTATCCGGCCGGCCCCCGCGTGGGCCGGCGCCGGCCTGAGCCTGATTGTCCTGGTGCTGGTGTCCCTGCTCCTGCCCCGTGTACGCCCCAGTCGAACGCTGTTTACCTGCCTTGGCATCGCCGGCGCGGCCACGGCTTTGTGCGCGGTATTGCTGTTCAGTTCGGGGATCTGGGTGCCGGTGGCCAATGCCATCCTGATTCCCCTGGCGGCCTTTCCGGTCTCAAGCGGTCTCAGGCTCGCCACGGCGAACCGGTTCCTGAACCAGCAACTGGACAAGCTGGTTACCAGCCCGAGGGTAAACCTGCAGGCTCCGGCCCGGAGTCATCCGTCCCAGTTGCTGAATTATTTCCGTGTCCTGTTCCAGCCGGACGGCTGGCTGCTGACCGACGGGACAGACATCCTCTCCGCCCGGAATCTGGGCACGGCGGACATCCCGGCCTCGCTGCCAACCGGCCAGTGGCTGCATCAGCCCCAGGTAAGCTGGATTCAGCTGGAGCGGGGCGATACCCGGTACACTCTGGGTTTCACCATGCCCAATGACCTCAGCCGCGAGGCGATCCAGCGCTACCTGAGGCGACTGCGCCTGGATGAAGTCCCGGACGTCGTCGACCGCTCCGAGATCCGGGAGAACATCTCGGCCCGCATCGAGCGCCTGCGCACCGCAACCGAGCGCATGAACCGGATGCAACAGTTTATTCGGCGCAGTTTCGAACACATGCCCGACGGCATCATCGTGACGGACGAACTGGGCGCGATCCGCTTTGCCAACGGCCATATCGAGGAATGGTTCGGTGATCCCATGCCCAGCCTGGACGGGATGCCTCTGGCCCGTCTGCTCGAGGGCCACGATCCACGGGACATCCCGCCCTGGCATGAAACCGTCTCAGATACCCTGACCACGCAGCAGACCCGCACGGTGGACCTGCGCATCCAGGCCAAGGACTTCCTGATCCATTTTGCCCCCTTCGCCCTGCCGGACAGCGATCAACACGGCATCATCGCCAACGTCTCGGACATTTCCGAGCTGCGGGAGCAACAGCGCCAGCATCGGGAGGCCATCGACTTCATCTCCCACGATGTACGCTCGCCGCTGGTCTCCCAGCTGGCCCTCATCGAGCAGTTGAAACGGGACCCCTCCAACATCGAGCCGGCGCAGCTGGAGCAGCTCGGCAAACTCGCCCGGCGTAGCTACAACCTGGCCGAAGAATTCGTGCAGCTGGCCCGGGCCGAACAGCTGACCGAGACCCGCTTCTACGAGTGCGAGTTCCTGGCCATTGCCGAGAATGCCCGGGACAGCGTCAGCGAACAGGCCGCCGAGAAACACATCGAGTTCTCACTGCAAGGCACCGAGGATCTCTGGTTAAGGGGCAATGCGGAGCTTCTGGAGCGGGCGGTGATCAACCTGATGACCAACGCCGTGCAGTACAGTCCACCCGGCTCGACCGTCAACGTGCAGGTATTCCGCGCGGGCCACCAGGCCTGCCTGACAGTCTCGGATGAAGGCAGTGGCATTGAACAGCAGGAACTGCCCTACCTGTTCGACCGTTTCATGCGCCAGAAGAGCAGCGAACTGGCCGGTGTGCACGGCGCAGGGCTGGGGCTGTCATTCGTAAAAACCGTTGTGGAAAAACACCGGGGGGAGATTTCGGTCGCTTCGGTCCCCGGAGAAGGGACTTCGTTCACCATGAAGCTTCCGATGGCCGATCCGCTGGCCTGAGACTGCACACTTCAGGCACGGTCGGTACGATTGGATCAGGACTGGATGGATTTGCTGACCACTTCGGAGGGCGGGCTTGTCAGGCCACTGCTGTCCTGCACCTGAATGGAGAAATACCAGGTGCCCTGCCCCAGCCCACCAACGGTGTAAGACATGGTGGCATCCTCGGCGGCATCACCAATCACTACCTGTTCGGTCAGATTATCGGCATCCTGACCATACCGAATGATGTACCGGTCCAGCTCACCCATAGAGAGACCATCACCGTTTACACGGGTAGACGGCGCAGTCCAGCTCAGCAGAGCCTTGCTGCCATCGACCGTCTTGCTGCCATTATCCCCGAATGCACCCTGGGAAGAAGTTTCAGAAGAGGAAGAACCCCCACCACAGCCCGTGAGCACTGCGCCCAAAAAAGCTGCGGCCAATACTGACCCTGACGTTTTAATGACGCTTTTCATAAATTTCTCACACCACTTTCTCGACGATTTGACAAAATTTCACAAAACGCCGGCATTATGGTGATTGGAAATGGCACTCCGCCAGTTACGAAATTGTCAATTTTTGGACAGGTTCAGGTAAGTAGAACGCGCAAGGTTGCGGGGTGGCAGGAAGTTACGGCTGAAAGTTGGAGGGATTTGCCAAGGAAAAGCGGGCAATTTATTGCCAAATCGTAAGGTTCATGAGGAATTTTCACCGGCAACAGATCCGTTGTACGATCTGACGCCATCCTGCCCTCTCCGGCGTCAATTACAGGCACTTCGGACAGGTCAGTCCCGGGTAAGGAAGTTTTTGCTTTCGATCGTCGAGTCTATGACGACTTCTTCCGTCCGGTCCTTGAGCGCCACTCCGGAGAGCTTTCTCCGGAAGGACTCACGAATGAGATAGAGAAGTCGCTGGCTGGCGTTGGCATAATCGAGTCCCGCGGGACGGATGTTCGAGACGCAGTTGCGATCAGCGTCCTTGCGGCCTATACAGGGTTTCCAGGTCAGATAGGCACCGAGGCTGTCCGGTGAGCTCAGGCCGGGCCGCTCGCCGATCAACACAAGGACCGCCCGTGCCCGCAACCGGGCCCCGATGTCATCGCCGATAGCGACACGCCCCTGCTCAACAACCGTCAATGGCGCCAGGCGCCACTCGCCATGCTCCGCATCCAGATCTGTTATCAGCCGGGCCACCATCGGAGCTGCATTGGACTGTACCGCCCGGGATGACAATCCATCGACAATCACAATGGCAAGGTCCGGCCCTTCGCCCACCGCCGGCGCATGGACCGAGAGCCGTTCTCCGGAGGATGGAGACAACGCCCGCCCCAGGTCGGGCCGTTGCAGATAAGTCGCACGGTCCGGGGCCGCGCTCGCTAAAGACAGGACATCCTCCGGCCGAGCGACCACGCCGGCGGCGGCGAGGTCCGCCTGCAGTTGCCCGACGTCCAGAGGGCAATGCACGGCATCAATTGCCTGCGCGTGAGCCAACTGGAACTTTAAAAGCTCCTGCGTCGGCAGGCTGATCCCGGCACGGCCCAGCCCGATACGGGCGTCCGTGAACTGCCTGAGTTTGCGCCAGGGGTTCTGGTGCACGATTGGACGTTTTTCAGTCATGGCCCGTCCTCCCGGGAATGCCTCTCAATGCCAGACCGAAGGCATCGGGCAACGCTGTATTGGGCTCGAACCGCTCTGCATCGTCAAAGATGCGCATGCGGGTCAGCCACTGCTCGAACTCCGGCGCCGGCCGGAGCCCCAGCACCCGGCGCGCGTAAAGGGCATCGTGGAAGGAGGTGGTCTGGTAGTTCAGCATGATGTCATCCGAGCCCGGAATGCCCATGATGAAGGTGCAGCCCGCCACGCCCAGAAGCGTCAGCAGGTTGTCCATGTCGTTCTGGTCCGCCTCGGCGTGGTTGGTGTAGCAGATGTCACAGCCCATGGGCAGGCCAAGCAACTTGCCGCAGAAGTGGTCCTCCAGGCCGGCACGGATGATTTCCTTGCCGTCGAACAGATATTCCGGCCCGATGAACCCGACAACCGTATTCACCAGCAGCGGAGCGAACGTGCGGGCCACCGCATACGCCCGGGCCTCGCACGTTTGCTGGTCAATCCCGTGGTGAGCATTGGCAGACAACGCACTGCCCTGCCCGGTCTCGAAATACATGACGTTATTGCCGACCGTGCGCCGGTTGAGAGACAACGCCGCCTCCCGGGCCTCGCTGAGGGTTGCCAGATCAAAGCCAAAGCTCCGGTTGGTGGCCTCGGTGCCGCCAATGGACTGGAACACCAGATCCACCGGCGCCCCCTGCTCGATGGCTTCCAGGGTGTTGGTAACGTGAGTGAGAACGCAGGACTGGGTGGGGATCTCGTATTTCCGGATGACCTCGTCCATCATCCGCAGCAGTTTGATGGTCTGGCTGACGTTGTCCGTGGCGGGATTGATTCCGATGACCGCATCGCCATTGCCATACAGCAGACCGTCGAGAATACTGGCCGCGATGCCGGCTACATCGTCAGTAGGATGATTCGGCTGCAGGCGGGTGGAGAGACGCCCCGGCAAGCCAATGGTGTTCCTGAAGCCCGTCACCACCTCGCACTTGCGGGCGACCAGGATCAGGTCCTGATTGCGCATCAGCTTTGATACCGCTGCCACCATCTCCGGTGTCAGTCCGGGGCGCAGTGCCTTGAGGACAGCCGGCGTGGCGTGGTCGCTCAACAACCAGTTCCGGAAACCGCCGACGGTCAGGTGAGAGACCGGCGCGAAGGCCTGAGCATCGTGCCCGTCCAGAATCAGACGGGTAACCTCATCGGACTCGTACGGCACGAGCGCTTCGTTCAAAAACCGTTTTAAGGGGATGTCGGCCAGACACATCTGGGCCACCACGCGCTCTTCAGCACTGGAGGCGGCCACGCCCGCTAGCCGATCACCGGATCGGGCGGGGGTCGCCTTGGCCAGAACGTCACCCAGGTTCCTGAACG
The DNA here is from genome assembly GCF_022343555.1 of Marinobacter sp. C7. Taxonomy (GTDB): domain Bacteria; phylum Pseudomonadota; class Gammaproteobacteria; order Pseudomonadales; family Oleiphilaceae; genus Marinobacter. The sequence continues at coordinate 118,642 of NZ_JAKQZH010000005.1, forward strand.
ACCAGGTCCGGGTCCCCAGCTGATAGCGGTATGGATGCGACATAGACTTCCCTGCCTCCTTCTTATCTCCCTAATGTACGGATGCAGGCGCGGTATGTCTCGTAAAAGTGGCAGCCACACTCCGGGCGGAGTGTGGCCGTGACTGGTTTCATCACTGGGTAGGCAGGGCAACCGTTTTATCGGCGGTTACGGCCGGATCCGACAGGGCACCTGTCAGGCCCGCGTCCAGGAACGGAGTGCCGGCGGCATCACAGGTCTCGTAGTACTCGACGGTGCTGTCATTCAGAATCACTTCCATCGCCGGGCCCGGTTGCAGCGTGCTGGCACCGTAGCGGACGTCAATCTTGCCATCACCGGCAACCCTCATATGGCCGGAGCTCGGGCAGGTCTCATACATGTTCGCGGTGATCTTCGTCGGGGTGGTGATGCTGAGGTAGCCGTCAATCGCCGATCCGACGAGCTGGCTGTTCATCGTCAGGGTCAGAACATCGCCCTTGATCACCATATTGATCTGGGAGTTCCGCAAGGCCACGTACTGATTGCCGTAAAGGTACTCCAGCGCAGGCGTGGTGATCGTTGCGTTCAGATCGGACTCACTGGTGCCGGAGACTGAGATGCTCTGGCGACCGACGATGCCCACGGGTATCTCATCAACGCCCAGTTTGCCCGAGATGTCGTAGGACTCGGTGAGCGTGATGCCGTTACCGCCATCGGTATACCTGGCTTCCGCCGACATGGTTCCGTCCAGCAGCAGGTACTCACCGTAATTGGGCACCACACAGTTATCAAACTGGTACTCGGAATAGTCGCGAGTAGCGGTGAACTCCTCGGTAATCGTCAGGTTACCGTTGGCCTCCGAGCAGTACTGATCCGCAGCAACGGCCATCGCGGTCATGCCCGTGGTGCCCAGTGCAAACTCAACGTCGGACATGAAACTCTCGATGGCGGCAACGTCGTCGTACATGACCGCTGCAGCATCCAGATCGCTCAACGTGCGGATGGATGCAGTTTGGTCACCGTAGCCGGAGGGATCCAGTTGCAACGTCGCGGTTGCGGAACCGCCGCCATCTCCTCCGCCGCCCCCACAGCCGGCCAGAACACCTGTGGCGGCAAAGGCCACGCCGGTCAAAACCCTGGAATTCATTTTCATTACTCGCTCCCTTTTGGTTTTTTTCGCAATATCCGTTAGACAGGAATGCCGGCTTTTCCGAGCGCCACGCTGAAAAACCACATTCAGTCTATGGGTATAATAATGCGTCAGTCTGATGCGCCACTGAAGCAGGAGTTTGTAACAGTTGGTATGTATTTTCTGTGTCCGAAGTCTGACAAAGCGACTTCGCCCGGTGCACTGGTCATCTGCGCCAATGGAGCGAGCCCCGAAAACCGGATAGCCTTCTGCCAGCCAAAATAAAAAAGGAGCGGAGAATGCGACGTAACATCCTGATTACCGGAGCCAGCAGCGGACTGGGCATGGGCATGGCCCGAGCGTGGGCGGCCAAAGGCTGCAACCTGGCGCTGTGCGCCCGGCGGGTTGAAAACCTGGAAGCGCTCCAGCACGAGCTGACCACGACCTACCCGAACATCCGCGTGGTCATCCAGGCGCTGGACGTGTGCGATTACGAGCAGGTGCCCAAGGTGTTTCAAAGCTTCAAAGAGGAACTGGGCGGTCTCGACCGTATCGTGGTCAACGCCGGCATGGCCAGCAGCCACGGCATCGGCCAGGGGCACTTCGCCTCCAACCGCCAGGCGGCGGAGACCAACTTCGTGGCCGCGATTGCCCAGTGCGAGGCGGCCATGGAGATCTTCCGGGCACAGAGCTCGGGCCACCTGGTGCTGATGTCCTCGGTCAGTGGCGTGCGGGGCTTCCGGGGCGCCATGAACGTCTATGCCGCCACCAAGGCCGCCGTGGCCTCCCTGGCCGAAGGCCTGCAACTGGACACCGAAGGCACGGCCATCCGGGTGACCAACATCATGCCCGGCTACATCCTCACCGACATCAACCGCAGCACCAAGAATGCGCCCTTCCGGGTGGACCTGGAGACTGGCGTGGCGGCCCTGGTGAGCGCCATCGATAAAGAGAAACGCCGCGCCTACGTGCCCTGGTGGCCGTGGACGCCGCTGAGCTACGTGCTCAAGGCACTGCCGTTCAAGGTCTTTGCGCGCGCTATGTAATAAGAGTAATCAGGTGCTGCGACGCCGGCGGGCCTTCTTCACCCGCCGGGCCCGACTGAGTTCATCTTTCAGATAGGCACCCACAGCCGTGAGCAGGCCCAGATCCGGATCGGCCTGCTCGTTGTCCGCCAGCCGGAAAATCTGCTGGTAATACCAGGCCTGACCGCCCAGTACGTTAATCACCTTGAACGGCATCAGCGGACTGGCCGGCGAGAAGACGCCGCTCTGGGCGAGCTTGAGGTGATCCTCGTGGCAGACCGTCTTGTCGATACGCCCCTCGAGCAGGTCTTTGGGCGTATCCGGATCGGTGCAGAGCGGACGGCCCAGGCCGATCACATCGGTCTCGCCGTTGGCGACCACCTCTTCCATAAACGCCCGAGTCCGGAAACCACCGGTCACCATCAGCGGGCAATCGCAGACTTCGCGAATCTTCTGGGCGTAATCCAGGAAATAGGCCTCCCGCTTGCGGGTACTCTCCCGCATGGCCGGCCCCTCGCTCGCGGTGTCCGCATCACCGCTGTAGCCAAGCAATCGCGGCTGCTCATAGGTGCCACCGGACACCTCCAGCAGATCGATCCCCTCCTCATTGAGCCAGCGCACCACGTTCACGCACTCGTCCAGGGTAAACCCGCCCTTGCGGAAATCGTCGGAATTGAGTTTGACCGCCACCGGGAAATCCGGCCCCACCGCCGCACGCGTCGCCCGAACCACTTCCAGCAGGAAACGGGCACGGTTCTCCAGTGACCCACCCCAACGGTCGGTCCGCTGGTTGGTGACCGGAGAGAGGAAGGACGATAGCAAATACCCGTGAGCCCCATGCACCTGAACACCGGTAAATCCAGCATCCTTGGCAATCTGGGCAACGTTGGCAAAACGCTGGATAAAATCGAGGATCTCCGGCTCCGTCAACGCCCGCGGGCGGGCATAGTTGCCCATCAGGGACAGCTGAACCGCCGAAGGCCCCATCGGCTGGGAGGTGACATAGCGTGGCGACTGCCGACCGGCATGGGAGATCTGCATCCACAGATGGTTGCCATTGCGGGTGCCGGCTTCGGCCCAGGCCCGCAATTGCGCCATACCCTCCGGCTCACCCTCCGCCGGCGCCGGATCGATGGCCACATTACCCGGCCGCTCCAGCACCCGGTGGTCGATCATTACGTTGCCGGTGATCTGCAACCCCGCACCGCCATCGGACCAGCGTCCGTAGAGAGTTCCGTGGCGGTGGGTGGCGTGTAAGTGGTCGTCTGACAGCCCCTCAGTCATGGCGGCCTTGGCGATTCGGTTGGGTAAGACTGCTCCGCAGGGGAGTTTCAGGGGTTGGGCCAGGGGGGATTGGGGCATAACATCTTCCTGATGCTTGTTGATTTTTAGGTTCCTGGATCATGTGTCACGCAAAAGAAGCAAACCATGGCCCGCCGGGCCTTTCGTGGGTGTTAGATCGATATTCATCATTAACATGAGAGTTCATCGATGATGCGAGGGTTTTACGATTAAATGATCTCCATGGCATCGTCGATCATGCGTGGCCCGACTACGTCCGAAGAGAACTATAGCAGCTGAACGACGAGAGGAGCCGTTGCTGAAAGGAAGTGAGATTTGAGGAGTAGATTGAAACGAAAAAAGCCGGTCAAAGACCGGCTTTTTTCTAATTGGTAGCGGGGGCTGGATTCGAACCAACGACCTTCGGGTTATGAGCCCGACGAGCTACCAGACTGCTCCACCCCGCATCAAAACTGGTTGTCTTTCGGGGCTGCCCCCGATCAACGTGGCGCGTATATTAAGGACCGGGAGCGGGCCTGTCAATTGTTAATTTTCAAACAAGTCCGTCGGGAAGTGAAGTTCCTCGGCGGGCGCTTCACTTGGGGCTTTAAAGAAACCCACCGTATCGATCACTTCCTGTACCGGACGGAACGAACGCCGGTGTTCCGGAGTGGCGCCGAGTCGTCTCAGGGCTTCGAGGTGCACGGGTGTGGGATAGCCTTTGTGCTTGCCCAGCTCGTAACCGGGGTACTGCTCTTCCAGTGTTTCCATCTCCCGGTCACGGGTGACCTTGGCGAGGATGGAGGCAGCGCTGATTTCGGCGACGCGGCTGTCACCCTTGATCACCGGCTCCGACGGCCAGTGCCACTTCGGGCAACGGTTGCCGTCCACCAGGACGTACTCGGGCGCGATGGCGAGGCCCGCGACGGCCCGTTCCATCGCTAGCATGGTGGCCTGATAGATGTTGAGCTCGTCGATCTCGCTGGCCTCGCAGCGGCCGAGGCTCCAGGCCGCGGCTTTTTCGATGATTTCATCGTACAGGGCCAGGCGCTTTTTCTCGGTGAGCTTTTTCGAATCCGCCAGGCCGGCAATGGGTTTTTCCGGATCGAGGATGACGGCAGCCGTGACCACCGCACCGATCAGGGGGCCGCGCCCGACTTCATCGACACCGGCCAGCAAGCGGCCCTCATACCGGCATTCGAACGGGGGCAAGGGTGCTTTGGCCATCAGGCTCTCTCCTCCAGCAGCCCGGAGACGGCCTCTGCCGCCTTTTCATCGGCATTCTGCCGCAGCGTCAGGTGCAACTCGGTAAATGCTCTCTGCAGGCGCTCCCGCTCTTCCAGGTTCTCCATTCGTTCAAGCACTGCCGCACCAAGGGACTCCGCGGTGGCATCATCCTGCAGTAGCTCCGGTACCAGCGCTTCCTTCGCGAGAAGGTTCGGCAGAGCCACATGGGGCACCTTCACCAGTCGGGAGAGCAGCGCATAGCTCATGTTGCTCAGGCGATAGCCCACCACCATGGGTTTCTTGAGCAGCATGGCTTCGAGCGTGGCAGTGCCGGAGGCCAGCAGGACCGCATCGGAGGCGGCCATCACTTCCCGGGACTGGCCGCGCACGATGGTGACCGGCAGTTTTACGTCGAGGGATTCCACTAGGGCCTGCACCTGCTTCTCACGATCCCGGTTTACACAGGGAATCACCAGCTGGATATCGGGGCGACGCTCCTGGATCCATCGGCACGCCTCCAGGAACAGGGTGCCAAGACGTTCCACCTCCCCTCCCCGACTGCCGGGCAAGACCGCCAGCAAGGGCGCGTCCGGACTCAAGCCCAGCTGTTCCCTCGCTTTGCCGGTGTCCGGTTCCAGGGGAATGCGGTCCGCGAGTGGGTGACCCACAAAGGCCACGGGCACGTTGTGCTCTTCGTAGAAGCGGGCCTCGAACGGGAACAGGGTGAGCATCAGATCGACGGATTTGGCGATCTTGAAGATGCGCTTCTGGCGCCAGGCCCAGACCGACGGGCTGACGTAGTGCACCGACGGAATGCCTGCCTCGCGGCAGCGGCGTTCAATGGCCAGGGTAAAATCCGGGGAATCGATGCCGATGATCACCTCGGGCCGGTTGGTAAAGAAGTAGTCCATCAACCGGGCACGGATACTGAACAGTTCCCGGATGCGGCCAAGCACTTCCACCAGCCCCATCACGGAAAGGCGTTCCATGGGCACAAGCGAGTGGAAGCCCTCAGCGATCATTTCTTCACCGCCGATACCGACGAAATGGGCCTTCGGATAGCGGCGTTTCAGGGAACGGATCAGGCCGGCACCGAGGATGTCCCCCGATGCCTCGCCGGCGATCATGGCTATGGTGAGCTTACGCTCGTTGAGACTGGATGGGTTGGCAGGTTCCGTCACCGGAAGCTCCGGCTGATCAGCGAATGATGCCGCGGTGTGCTCCGCGCAGGGATTCAATGAGCGGTCGAACTTCCGGAACGTCGCCGTAGTTGTTCTCCAGTTCCTCGACCGCCTGCTCGGTGGTCAGGCCCTGGCGATAGATAGTCTTGTACGCCCGGCGGAGTGTGAGCAAGGCCTCTTTGCTGAAGCCACGGCGCTTGAGGCCTTCCGCGTTCAGGCCATGAGGCTCGGCGGACTGGCCACTGGCCATCACGTAGGCCGGTATGTCCTTGAGCACGATGCTGCCACCGGCCGCCATGCTGTGGGGACCGATGTTGCAGAACTGGTGCACCATGGTGCCACCACCGAGGATGGCAAAATCACCCACGGACACGTGGCCGGCCAGGGTCGCACAGTTCGCCAGAATGGTGTTGTCGCCCACGATGCAGTCGTGTGCCACATGGACGTAGGCCATCAGCAGATTGCCGTTGCCAATGCGGGTCTCGCCGCGATCCTGGACGGTGCCCCGGTGAATGGTGCAGTTCTCCCGGATAACGTTGTCGTCGCCAATTACCAGGGTGGTCGGCTCGCCAGCGTATTTCTTGTCCTGGCACTCTTCGCCAACGCTGGAGAACTGGAAAATCCGGTTATTGCGCCCGATAACCGTGGGACCCTTGATCACCACGTGGGACAGGATTTCGGTGCCCTCACCGATTTCCACGCCCGGCCCGATATAGCTCCACGGGCCAACAGTCACGTTGTCCGCCAGCTTGGCTGATGGGTCTACAATCGCTTGAGGATGGACACCCGACCAGTCATTTGTCGCCATCAAACTTCTCTCTCAGCGGTCAAGATTTCTGCCACGCAGACGACTTCTCCGTCGACCAGCGCTCGGCATTCGAATTTATAGATGCCGCGCTTGCCTGAAATGAACTCCGACTCCATATCGAGACGGTCACCCGGCAGTACGGGGCGCTTGAACCGGGCCTTGCTCGACCCGGCGAGGTATTGTACCACGCCGTCGGCGGGTTTCCGGCCTACCGTCACAAAACCGAGAATGCCTGACAATTGTGCCATGGCTTCGATGATGAGCACGCCGGGCATGATCGGATTGTTCGGGAAATGGCCCTGAAAGAAAGGCTCATTGAAGGAAATGTTCTTGTAACCCTTGATTGATGTTCCCTTTTCAACCTCGGTGACCCGGTCCACCAGCAAGAACGGGTACCGATGTGGCAGGTATTCAAGAATTTCGTCAATTTGCATCATGTTGGTCGGCCTCAGCCCTCTAATTTCTTTTCCAGTTCCTTGACCCGCCGTGCAAGCACATCGAGCTGGCGGAAGCGCACGGCGTTCTTACGCCATTGCCGGTTGGTATCCGCGCTGGTGCCCGAGGAGTAGACTCCCGGTTCGCGGATATCGCCGGTGACCAGGGTCATGCCCGTAAGGTGCACCTGGTCGGCGATTTCGAGATGGCCCGCCACGCCGGAGGCGCCACCGAAGACACAATGGCGACCGATTCGGGTGCTGCCGGCAATTCCGACCATGGCCGCCATGGCGCTGTGTTCACCTATATGGACGTTGTGGGCAATCTGGATGAGGTTATCGAGCTTCACGCCATCGCCGATAATGGTGTCATCCAGGGCACCGCGGTCGATGGTGGTGTTGGCGCCCACTTCGACGTCGTCTCCGAGTACCACGCTACCGAGTTGGGCAATGCGGTGCCAGACTCCCTTCTCATTGGCGAAGCCGAAGCCGTCCGAGCCGATCACCGCACCACTGAGAATATGGCAGCGCTGCCCCACGACGACATCGTGAGCCAGGGTTGCCCGAGGCCTGATCACCGTGTCTCTTCCTACCCGGCACCGGGCACCAATGACACTTCCGGCACCAACCACAACGTTGTCCGCAATCTCGGCATCGGCCTCGATCACGGCGTTCGGGCCGATGCTGGCGCTTTCCGCGACCCGGGCAGAAGGATCTACAACCGCGCTGGCGTGAACCCCGGCGGCCGGAACCGGCGCCGGATCAAACCAGTGGCTGAGGCGAGCATAGCCCAGATAAGGATTGTCCAGCAGCAGGACATTGGTCGGAGAATCCTTGGCGGCCGCAGGTGAGAGGATCACTGCGGAGGCACGGGTTTCCGCCAGGTACTTGCCGTAGGCCGGGTTGGCGAGAAAACTGATCTGGCCGGGGCCGGCCGCCGAGAGGGTCGCCAGCCCGGTGATCTGCACCTCGGGGTCTCCCTTCAGCTCTGCCCCCAATGCCTTGGCGATATCGCCAAGCCGGTAGGACTTTTCTGTCATGACATACTCCAGAGCATCACCCGGGGCCGAGGTGCCCCAAGAGGTTAACGGTTCAGCTTGTCCAGCAGTTGGGAAGTGAGGTTCATTTCCGGCTTCACGTAGACCACCGCCTCGCTCGGGAGGATCAGGTCCAGCTCATTCTCTTCCATCAGTTCCTTCACCGCCGCGTCCACTTCCGGGCGGGCATTCTCGAGAAACGCCTGCTTGCGCTGGGCCACGGTGTTGTCCAGGCGCTGCTTGAGCATGTTGAATTCCTGGACCTTCTGCTGGAACTGCCCGGTCAGCTCGTTGCGCTCGGTTTCATTCATCATGGCGCCGTCTTTTTGCAGACGCTCCTGCAGCTTGCGCGCTTCTTCCTGGGCTTGCCTGACCTTGGCTTCCTCACCGGCGAAGTCCTTCTGCAGGGTCTCGCTGAAGGCCTTGGCTTCGTCCGAGGAAAACAGTGCCTGGCGAAGGTCAACGACGCCAATACGGGTCTCGGCAAATGCAGGCAGGCTGACGGCCATCAGGGCCGCTGCAAGCAGGGTGATCATTCGGGACATGGTGCTTCTCCTGTGTTTCATCCTTTACTGTTGTTATACGTGGCCATCAGAAGGTCTGGCCGAGGGAGAACTGGAACACCTGGGTGTCGTCCCCCTTCTTGTCATTCAGCGGCTGGGCAAGGCTGAAGGCCAGCGGGCCGACCGCTGTGATCCACTGGAAGCCGACACCGGCAGCCAGCCGCACTTCACTCAGCTCCGGATCGAAGCCACGCTCGGTATCGAAGACCTGGCCGGCATCCAGGAATACCGAGGTACGCATGGAACGGCTGTCGCCCGCAAACGGGGTCGGCGTGATCAGTTCCAGGCCACCTTCGGTGAGCAGGTTACCGCCGAACGGATCAGGCTCGGACAGATCGAACTCGCTGTTGGTTGCCCGCAGGCCCAGGGAGTTGGCTTCGTAGCCCCGGACCGAACCATAGCCACCGGAGTAGAAGTGCTCGTAGAACGGCATCTGGGTGCGATCCCCGTAACCGTCACCATACCCGATCTCGGAACGGGCGCGGAATACCCAGCGATTGTCCTCGGTAATCGGGAAGTAGAAGTCGGTCTTGTGGGTGGCCTTGTAGAAGGTCAGGTCACTGCCCGGCACCGCCACGTCGAGGGAGAGCGAGTGGCTGTAACCGTCGGTCGGCAGCACGCCCCGGTTCAGGGTGCTCCGGCGCCAGCTGCCGAACAGGAAGTAGTTATCGAAGGAATCCCCCTCCTCGACAATGAAGTCCCGGACTTCCTGGGAGGTGAATAGCCCTTCCTTGATATTGGAACGGGTGTAACCCAGGCCGAAGTTCAGGCGCGTGATCTGGTCGGTCGGGTAACCGAACGTCACACGGCCACCATACTCGTCCAGCAGGTAGGAGGAGATGTCCTCTTCCTCGTAGTCCGTCTCCCGGGCAAACAGGCTGAAGCCACGGCTCACGCCATCCACGGTGTAGTACGGGTCCAGATAGGAGATGTTGGCACTCTTGACCGAATCACTGACGTTGACGCCGAAGGAGACCCGCTTGCCCGAACCGAAGAAGTTGTTTTCGGAGACGTTGGCGCCAAGGATGACACCGGAGTCCTGGGAGAAACCGATGGATGCTGACAGGCTGCCGGTCGGTTGCTCTTCCACGGAGTAGTTCACATCGACGAGATCATCGGTACCCGGCACCGGGACCGTCTCGACATTGACCGTGCTGAAGAAACCAAGGCGCTCGAGTTTGGTCTTGGAGAACTCGATCCGGTCGGAAGACGCAACGCCCCCTTCCATCTGGGTCATTTCCTGGCGCAGCACGTCGTCACGGGTCGACACGTTGCCGTCGAAATTAACCCGGCGAACATAGGCACGCTTGCCGGGCTCGACATAGAAGGTAACCGAAGCGGTGTTGTCGTCCGCCGGCTCGGGCACGGCGTTCACGTTGGCAAAGGCATAGCCTTCCTTGCCCAGCCGGAACGACAGGGCCTCGGAAATGGAGGTCATGCGGGCGCGGGAGAAGACGTCGCCCTCCTTGACCGGGATCAGCTTGCGCAGCTCTTCCTCGCCGACGATCAGATCGCCCCTCAGATTGACTTCGGAGATGGTGTACTGGGGGCCTTCATTGATGGCGATGGCGATGAAGACTTTCTGCTTGTCCGGGGAGATGGAAACCTGGCTGGATTCAACGGTGAAATCGAGATAGCCCCGGTTCAGGTAGAACGAACGGAGGCTCTCCAGGTCGCCGCTGAGACGCTCCCGGGCGTATTTGTCAGAGTTGGTGATGGAGTTCCACCAGCTGGTGGTTTCCAGCTCGAACAGGCCCAGCAGTTCTTCTTCGCTGAAATCCTTGTTACCCACGATGTTGATGTGGTGGATGGCGGCGACGGTGCCTTCGTTGATTTCCAGGCTGATGTCGACCCGGTTACGCGGCAGTTCCTCGGCGGTTGCTTTCACCCGTGCGTTATAGCGGCCCTGGGCAATGTAGGAGCGCAGGATCTCCAGCTCCAGGCGTTCGAGGGTAGCACGGCGAAAGACCTGCCCTTCCTGCAGGCCGGCACCGGCCAGGGCATCCATCAGCATGTCGGTTTCGATGTTCTTGTTACCCTCGATCTCGATAGAGCTGATGGAGGGGCGCTCACGCACGGTGATGATCAGGACGCCCCCATCGCGGCTGGCCTCGATATCGGTGAACAGCCCGGTGCCAAACAGGGATTTGATGGCAGCGGCGAGTTCCGCCTCATCCACCTGTTCGCCAATATTCACCGGAAAGGCGGCAAACACAGTACCTGCCGAGACCCGCTGGAGGCCTTCGACTTCAATATCCGCTACTGTAAATTCATCCGCCAGCGCTGGCTTCATGCCCATAGAGGCCACAGCTAGGCCAACGGCTACACCTAGAAGAGAACGTCTCATTCAAATATTTCGCCTGGTTAATGCGCGTAAGGAGCTCGCAATTCTCACAACCGCATCAGGTCGTTGTAAAGAGCAAACACCATTAAAGTGAGGATCAATGCCATACCGATCCGTAATCCGACGGCCTGGGCCTGCTCGGAAACCGGCTTCCGGCGGATGGCCTCGATGGTGTAATACACAATGTGGCCACCGTCCAGAACCGGAATCGGCAGCAGGTTCAACACGCCCAGACTGACACTCAGATAGGCGAGGAACCGGACAAAATCCTCAAAGCCGGAGCTCACACTCGCCTCGGCCACCCGGGCGATTGTGATGGGGCCGCTCAGGTTGGTGGGCGACAACAGCCCGGTAATCATTTTCTTGATGGCCACCAGAGTCAGGCGCGTGTCCGCCCAGGTTTCACCGATGGCCTGGGGAATCGCCGCCAGCGGGCCGTAGCTGATCTCACGTAGCGCTTCGTCGGGCCAGGATACTTGCTGCACACCGACGCCCACAAATCCGACAACCTCTCCGGTCTCCAGGGTACGCTCCGCGGGAGTAACCTGCAGGGTTCTTTCGGCGCCGTCCCGCAGCACGGTGAACTCCAGTGTCTGCTCCGGTGCGTTGCGGACATGGTCCACCAGATCGCGCCAGCCGGACACCGGTTCGCCGTCAACGCTCACCACCCGGTCTCCGCCCTGGAGGCCGGCAGCATCTCCGCGGCCACCGGCAGCAATCTCGCCCAGTACGGCGGGAATCTCCGGGCGCCAGGGCGTTATGCCAAACTCGCCGATCGGGTCAGGCGTCTCCTTGCTGAGGGACCATCCGCCCAGCTCGCCGCCGATCGTGCCTCGAGCGCCATCGCCGGAAACCTCAAGCGTTACCGTGCCCTGCTCGCCGGCCCGCTCCAGCAGGCGCATGTTGATATCGCGCCAGGAGGTGACCCTGTGGCCGTCCACCGCATGGATTTCCATGCCTTCCCGGAGGCCCGCCCGTTCGGCAACGCTGCCCTGGGCTACGTCACCGACGATAGGCGCGACGGCGGTTACCCCCACTACACTGATCACCCAGTAGGCGAGGATGGCGAAGAGGAAGTTGGCAATGGGACCGGCCGAGGCAATGGCGATACGCTGCCCCGGCGACTTGGACATGAACTCCTGGTCCTTGAACTCTTCGGGAACCGGGCCCTCCCGCTGGTCGAGCATCTTGACATAGCCGCCCAGGGGAATGGCGGCTATAGCAAACTCGGTGCCATGGCGGTCGTACCAGGAGAACATGGGCCTGCCGAAGCCAACCGAGAACCGCAGCACCTTGACCCCGCAACGCCTGGCGACCCAGAAATGGCCGTACTCGTGCAGGGTGACAAGGATGCCCAGGGTCAGCGCCAGGGCCAGAATGGTTTCAATGATCTGCATAGCGTTCCCGGTTAATGACTGTGGCCAGGCAGCAAAACCGCCAACGATGTCAGACAGCCAGCAGGCCGATCTGTTCCCTGGCCCGGCGGCGGGCCTCGGCGTCCTTGGCGAAGATGGTCTCGAAGCTGTCTGCCGGCACCACCTCCGTGGCCGCCAGTGTCCGCTCTATAATAACGGGGATATCGGCAAAACACAGTGTTCCTTCCAGAAATGCCGCCACCGCGATCTCATTGGCGGCATTCAGCGCGGCCGGGGCGGTGCCGCCGGCCACGAAGGCTTCCGCCGCCAGCCGCAGGCAGGGAAAGCGCACCAGATCCGGCCGCTCGAAGTGGAAACGGCCAATCGCGAACAGATCCAGGGGCGCGACACCGGCATCGATCCGCTCCGGCCACGCCAGGCCGTTGGCAATGGGTGTGCGCATATCCGGGCTACCCATCTGGGCGAGCACCGAACCGTCGGCGTACTCCACCATGGAGTGGATGATGCTCTCCGGGTGCACGTGCACCTCAATGCTGGCTGGCGTGGTATTGAACAGCCAGCAGGCCTCGATCAGTTCCAGGCCCTTGTTCATGAGCGTGGCCGAGTCCACCGAGATCTTCTGGCCCATGGACCAGTTCGGATGGGCGCAGGCCTCCGCCGGAGACACACAGCGCAGTTGCTCCACGGTATGGGTCCGGAACGGACCCCCGGAGGCCGTCAGCAGGATACGGGTAATGCCCGCCCCGCTGGGATCGCGCACCTTGTCCGCCGGCATGCACTGGAAAATGGCGTTGTGCTCGGAATCGATGGGCAGAAGCTCCGCACCCGAGTCGGCTACCGCATCCATGAACAGCTGGCCCGACATCACCAGCGCTTCCTTGTTGGCCAGCAGCACGCGCTTGCCGGCACGGACTGCGGCGAGGGTCGGCGGCAGGCCGGCGGCACCAACGATGGCGGCCATCACCGTGTCTGCATCCCGAGCGGCGGCGACCTCACACAGGCCCTCTTCTCCCGCCAGCACACGGATATCCGGCAGGTCGGCGAGCAACTCTTTCAGTGTCGCCGCCGCCTCTGTGCTGGCCATGACCGCCACAGCCGGCCGGAACTCCCGGCACAAAACCGCCAGTTCCTCGGCCCGGGTGCTGGCCGTCAGCGCGTAAACGGAGAACCGTTCGGGATGGCGCCGGATGACATCCAGGGTACTCAGTCCGATGGAACCGGTGGCTCCGAGAAGCGTGACGGTGCGGTGTGCCATGGTTACCAGTGCCCGGTGGTCAACCAGCCAAGCTGGGTGATGATCAGTGCGAAGACGGGAATGGCGGCAGTCAGGCTGTCGATCCGATCCATGATGCCACCGTGGCCAGGCAGCAACTGGCTGCTGTCCTTGATCCCGCGGAAGCGCTTGAGCATGCTTTCCAGCAGGTCACCGAGCACGGAGACGAATCCGGTGAACAGGCTGGCAATGACCAACATAAGCGTTTCCGCGAGGCTGGCTGACGCCAGACTGCTGACAATCACGGCGAAGATACCAACGGCCGCCAGACCACCCCAGACACCCGCCCAGGACTTGCCCGGGCTGACCCGGGGCGCGAGCTTGGCCTTGCCGAAGGCACGGCCCGCAAAATAGGCACCGATGTCTGCCACCCAGACCACACAGAACACGTAGAGAATAACCCACAGGTTGTTGGCCACCTCGCCATACTGGAAGCCACCGGTACGCAGGTGGTTCAGGCCCACCCAGGCGGGCACCAGCACGAACAGGCCCATCAGTGCCCGCATGGGCAGGCTGCCCCAGCGGTCGGAACCCTGGGGGTAACTACGAACCAGCAGGAAACAGATAAACCACCAGGCCAACGCCAGCCAGAGCACCAGCACAGCCGGTACGTTCAGCAGGGCGTACAGAATGGCAGCGGTCACCGCGGCATAGGCCACGCGACCACCCTGCCCCTCGATGCCGGACATATTCGCCCACTCCCAGGCGCCAAGGGTGATGATGGCGCCGGTGAACAGGGCAAATCCCAGGGGAGGAAGGAAGAAGATACCGCCAATGGCGATAGGAGCCAGGATCAGGGCTGTGATAATTCGGGTCTTGAGCACGGTCGGAATCGCTTATGCATCATTATTGTTGTGCGGCCTTGGCCGCGATCTGGTCGTCGGTCTGACCAAATCGGCGCTGCCGTCCGGCGTAGGCCTCTAATGCCTTCCCCATCTCTTCCTGCTTGAAATCGGGCCAGAAGACCGGGGAGAAGTAGAATTCGGTGTAGGCAAGATGCCAGAGCAGGAAGTTGCTGATCCGCTGCTCACCGGCGGTGCGGATCATCAGGTCAGGCATGGGCAGATCGCCAATGCTCAGGTGCTGCTGGATCAGGTCATCGGTAATGTCCGAGGGCGACAGCTCACCGGTGCAGACCTTTTCCGCAACCTGTCGGGTTGCCTGGGTGATATCCCAGTGCCCACCGTAGTTGGCGGCAATGACCAGGGTCATTTGCGTGTTGTTGCGGGTGAGCTCCTCGGCCTTGTCCATGTGCTCCTGGAGCAACGGGCTGAAGGCAGAGCGATCACCGATAATCCTCAACCGGATGTTGTTCCGGTGCAATTTCCGGACTTCCCGCTCCAGAGCAATGAGGAACAACCGCATCAGTGCGGAGACCTCGTCTTTGGGCCGGCGCCAGTTCTCGCTCGAGAAGGCGAACAGCGTGAGCACCTCGACACCCTCACGGGCGCAGGTCTCGACCACGGCCTTGACTGCGTCTACGCCAGCCTTGTGACCCGCCACTCCTGTCAGCCGATGTGCCTTGGCCCACCGGTTATTGCCGTCCATGATAATGGCCACATGCCGGGGCCGGCTGTCAGCCGACACCGGAATTTCCGCGGTAACATTTCCCGTCATGAAATCCCCTGCGCGGCCCGGAGCATCCCTCCGGACCGTCTGTGCTACTTTTGAGAGCCGTGACGGATCAGACCGCCATCAGGTCCTCTTCTTTTTTCTTGAGCATTTTCTCGACTTCGGCGATGTACTTGTCCGTCAGCTTCTGGATTTCGTCCTCGCCACGACGCTCGTCATCTTCGGTGATTTCCTTTTCCTTCAGCAGGTCCTTGATCATGCTGTTGGCATCACGACGGGCGTTGCGGATAGAAACCCGGCCGTGCTCTGCGTCTGCCTTGGCCTGCTTGACCATCTCGCGCCGGGTTTCCTCGGTGAGCATGGGCATGGGCACCCGGATGATATCGCCACTGGTGGTCGGATTGAGGCCCAGGTCGGAGCTCATGATCGCCTTTTCAATGGTCGGCACCAGATTCTTCTCCCAGGGGGAGACCGTCAGCGTGCGGTTATCTTCCACGTTGACGCTGGCCACCTGCTTGAGCGGCGTCTCCTGGCCGTAGTAGTTAACGGTCACGCTGTCCAGGATTGACGGGTGCGCGCGGCCAGTCCGGATCTTGTTGAAGGCCGAGTGGAGAGCATCGATGCTCTTGTTCATTTTCTTCTCGGCTTCTGCTTTGATGTCGTTAATCACTTCAGCATCCTCGATTCGTCAGGTCATTCCGTGAGCCGGCCCTTTCCGACAGGCCGGCTTACCATGTTATTCGATCAGTGTACCTTCTTTCTCGCCGGTCACGATGCGAGTCAGCACACCCGGGCGATTCATGTCGAATACCCGCAGCGGCATGCCGTGATCCCGTGCCAGACAGATAGCGGTCAGATCCATCACGCCCAGTTTCTTGTCGAGCACTTCATCATAGGTGAGGTGGTCGTATTTTTCGGCGGTCGGATCCAGATTCGGGTCCGCCGAGTAGACACCATCCACCTTGGTTGCCTTCAGTACCGCATCCGCCTCGATCTCGATTCCGCGCAGGCAGGCTGCCGAATCGGTGGTGAAGAACGGATTGCCGGTGCCGGCGCTGAAGATCACCACATCGCCTTCCTTGAGATCACGCACCGCACGGCGGCGGTCATAATGCTCCACGATACCACTCATGGGGATGGCCGACATGACGCGGGTGCGGATGTTCGAACGCTCGAGGGCATCCCGCATGGCCAGGCCGTTCATGACGGTGGCCAGCATGCCCATGTGGTCGCCGGTGACCCGGTCCAGTCCGGCAGCGTTCAGGGCTGCGCCGCGAAACAGGTTACCACCGCCGATGACCAGGCCTACCTGGACGCCGATGCCGATCAGGGCACCGATTTCCAGGGCCATGCGGTCGAGGACTTTGGGATCAATACCGAAATCGTGCTCCCCCATCAGGGCTTCGCCACTGAGCTTGAGCAGAACACGCTTGTATCTGGGCTGGTTTTTCGATGATGTCGGCATGGTGATCCCCTTTTCGTCTGATGGCTATCCGCGTAAACGGTTTCAGGCTTGTATCTGACATACTCCTCGCAAAAGGGGTATCTCAGATACAAGCCCGCCACGAGAGCCGGGTTTCCCCAACTAACGTGGCAGACTCAGGTTGGTGCCGGGGACCAGCCCCGACACCGTCAGGAAGGATCAGGCCTTGCCAGTACCGGCTGCAGCAGCAACCTCGGCAGCAAAGTCGACTTCTTCCTTCTCGATGCCCTCACCTACTTCCAGGCGAACGAAGCCAACCAGCTCACCGCCGACAGACTTGATCAGCTCGCCTACAGTCTGGTCCGGGTTCTTGACGAACGGCTGCTCAACCAGGCTGTTTTCCTTGAGGAACTTCTTGATACGGCCGCCCATCATCTTCTCGACGATTTCAGCGGGCTTGCCTTCCATATCCGGCTGGGCCTTGATGATTTCCTTCTCTTTTTCCAGCTCTTCTTCCGGCATATCTTCCGGCTTGCCTACACGCGGGTTTACAGCAGCAGCGTGCATGGCAACGTCGCGGGCCACTTCCGGATCACCGGCAGACAGGGCCACAACGGAGGCAATCTTGTTGTTGCTGTGAACGTAGCCACCCACAACCGGGCCCTCTACTTTCACGATGCGACGAACGGTGATGTTCTCACCGATCTTCTGGACCAGCGCCTCGCGCTTGGCTTCCAGATCGCCGTCCATCAGCTTGGCAACATCGGTTTCGCCCTTCTCGAAGGCAACGTCCAGAACGTCGTTGGCAAACGCCATGAAGTTGTCGTCACGAGCAACGAAGTCGGTCTCGGAGTTGACTTCCAGGATGTAGGCGACGGTGTTGTCGTCAGAAATCTTAATCAGGGAAACACCTTCAGCGGCGGTGCGACCGGCCTTCTTGGCGGCCTTCAGACCGGAAGACTTGCGCAGCTCTTCGATTGCAGCCTCGACACTGCCTTCAGCCTCAACCAGCGCCTTCTTGCACTCCATCATGCCAAGACCGGTACGCTCGCGCAGCTCTTTGACCATTGCAGCGGTAATTGCAGCCATGTTCAATCCTCTTAACTTGTCCGAATTCGGTGGGGAGGTATGCCCGGATAACACGCGGGCATACCTTACAACTCAAACGTGAAACTGACGCGTCACTCGGCGGCCGGAGCGGCGCCTTCTGCGTCTTCGCTGACTTCTACGAACTCGTCAGCGCCTGCGCCGGCAGACTGGGCCGCTTCGAGGCAGGTGTCGGCAACAGCCTTCACGTAGATCTGGATGGCGCGGATGGCGTCATCGTTACCCGGGATCACGTAATCAACGCCGTCCGGATCGCTGTTGGTATCAACCACACCGATAACAGGGATGCCCAGCTTGTTGGCTTCCTTGATAGCGATACGCTCGTGGTCCACGTCGATCACGAACATGGCGTCCGGCAGGCCGCCCATGTCCTTGATACCACCGATGGAACGCTCCAGGCGGTCCATTTCACGGGTGCGGTCCAGGGCTTCTTTCTTGGTCAGCTTGTCGAAAGTACCGTCCTGGCTCTGGGTTTCCAGATCACGGTAGCGACGGATGGACTGACGGATGGTCTTGTAGTTGGTCAGCATACCACCCAACCAGCGGTGGTTTACGTACGGCTGACCGGCACGCTGGGCCTCTTCCTTGATGATCTTGGCGGCGGAACGCTTGGTACCGACGAACAGGATCTTGTTCTTGTTCTCTGCCAGCTGCTGAACGACTTTCAGCGCTTCTTCCATGGCAGGAACAGTCTGCTCCAGGTTGATGATATGAATCTTGTTGCGTGCACCGAAGATGTACTTGGACATTTTCGGGTTCCAGTAACGGGTCTGGTGACCGAAGTGAGCACCTGCCTTGAGCAGGTCACGCATATTTACCTGAGCCATGATAGTTACCTTTTAGCTTCGGGTTAGTCCTCCACGCGTCCGATTGACCCAACCAGCTCCTGTCAAAACAGAAGAAGGCACCCTGGGACAACGTGCCGACGCGTGTGTGAATTTGCCGGATTCGTTTCCGGCGGGCGCGTTTATACCATAAACCGGGCCGACGACGCCATTAATTTTGCGCAGAACCTTCCTTGTACGTAGCTTCCCGCGCCCTTAAAATGCGGGTTTGATCCAAATCAACAGGAAGCCCGATGCAGGTATCGATAAAGACCCCGGAAGAAATCGAGAAAATGCGCGTAGCCGGTCGTCTGGCGGCCGAAGTTCTGGAAATGATCGACGAGCACGTCAAGCCCGGCGTTTCCACCGAGGAGCTCGATCGCATTTGCCACGACTATATTGTGAACGTTCAGAAGGCCATTCCCGCACCCCTCAATTATAAGGGGTTTCCGAAGTCTATCTGCACCTCGGTCAACCATGTGATCTGTCACGGCATTCCTTCCGAAAAGAAAGTCCTGAAGGACGGCGACATCCTCAACATCGATGTTACCGTCATCAAGGACGAATACCATGGCGACACCAGCAAGATGTGGATCGTCGGCAAGCCCAAGCCCGGCACCGAGCGCCTGATACGCATTACCCAGGAGTGCCTGTATAAAGGTATAGAGCTGGTAAAACCCGGGGCCCGGCTCGGCGACATCGGGCACGTGATCCAGCGTCACGCAGAGAAGCACCATTATTCTGTGGTCCGGGATTACTGCGGTCATGGTATCGGCAAGGTCTTCCACGAGGAGCCTCAGGTGATGCACTACGGCAAGCCCGGCACCGGACTCGAGCTGAAAGAAGGCATGACCTTCACCATCGAGCCGATGATCAACCAGGGCAAGTACCTGACCAAGCTGCTGCCCGACGGCTGGACCGTGGTCACCAAGGACCACAAGCTGTCCGCCCAGTGGGAACACACCATCCTTGTGACCGCCGATGGCCACGAGATTCTGACCAAACGATCGGAAGAGTCCTTCTAAGTGGACCAAAACGACCTGGAACACCGCATCAGCAATGACCCTTCTCCGGTTTCCGCGGCGAGGGAACTATTAAAGGAACGGTACACCGCTGATGCCAAGGCGTTTCGGCAGGGCGCGGATGTCCGGGCCCTGGTGCATTCCAGGTCGGATACGGTCGATACGGTCCTCCGGCTGATCTGGAACCGTTACCCCTTCGCCAGCTCAGAGGACATCGCGCTCATTGCCGTTGGCGGCTACGGGCGCGGCGAGCTCCATCCTCATTCAGACATCGACCTGCTGATCCTGACCCGGGACGGCATCCGGGAGGAATGGCAGGACGATCTCGGCGCCTTTGTAACCCTGCTCTGGGACCTGAAGCTGGACATCGGCCACAGCGTGCGCAGCATCGAGGAATGCAAGGCCGCCGCCCGGGAGGATGTCACCATCCTCACCAACCTGCTGGAGACCCGCACCATTGCCGGCCCGGACGGCCTACGGCAGTACCTGAGCGAACAGGTCTACTCGGATGATGTCAGTACCGACCGCGACTACTTCATTGCCAAGCGCGAGGAACAGCAGGAACGCCACAAGAAATACGGTGATACCGAATACAACCTTGAACCCAATGTAAAGGGCTCACCCGGCGCGCTGCGCGACATCCAGACCATTGGTTGGATCACCAAGCGTCACTTTGGCCTGCAGAACATCGCTGACCTGACCCGTTTCAGCATCCTGACCGAGGAGGAGCACCAGATCCTGTACCAGGGCGAGACCCTGCTCTGGCAGCTCCGCTACGGCCTGCAGCTTTTGGCGGACCGGAACGAGAACCGGCTGCTGTTCGATCACCAGCGCGCCCTGGCCGAGATGCTCGGTTTCCGGGACGAAGGCAAGCGTCTGGGCGTGGAACTGATGATGCAGTCCTACTACCGTACCGTTCTGGCCCTGGCCGAGCTCACCGACGTGATCCTGCAGTACTACGACGAGGCCATTCTCGGGGCTGGCGACGAAGATGACATCCAGCCGCTGAACAAGCGCTTCCAGATCCGCAACCGGTACATCGAAGCGGTCAACAACCAGGTCTTCGCCTACGCACCCTACGCCATCCTCGAGATCTTCGTGCTCATGGCCCAGCATCCCGATATCAAGGGCATCCGGGCGACGACCATCCGCTCCCTGCGGGCACACCGGCACCTGATCGACGATGCCTTCCGCTCGGATCTGGCAGTGACCACCCTGTTCATGGAATTGCTGCGGACACCCCACAATCTGGACCAGACCCTGGGCGCGATGAAGAAGTACAACGTGCTGGGGCGTTACCTTCCCGAGTTCGGCCAGATCATCGGGCAGATGCAGCACGACCTGTTTCATATCTACACCGTCGACGCCCACACCATGCGGGTCATCCGTAACATGGTGCGACTGAACGGGGCCGAAGCCCGTTCGGAATACCCCCTGGCATCGCGGCTGATTCACCACCTGCCGAAGCTAGAAACCCTCTACATCGCCGGCCTCTACCACGACATAGCCAAGGGCCGGGGCGGTGACCATTCCGAACTGGGCGCCGAGGATGCAGCGGCGTTCTGCCAACGGCACCACCTGAGCGAGCGGGATACCCAGTTGGTGTCCTGGTTGGTGGAGAACCACCTGTTAATGTCCATGACGGCACAGCGCAAGGACATTTCCGACCCGGAGATCATCCATGCTTTCGCCAAGGCGGTGCCCAGCCAGGCGCACCTGGACTACCTGTACATAATGACGGTGTGCGACATCAGCGCCACCAACCCGAAACTGTGGAATACCTGGCGGGCCTCCCTGCTCAGGCAGCTGTATATCGAAGCCAAGCGGGCCCTGCGCCGCGGCACGGAAACGCCAGTGGACCGCCAGGAGTGGGTGCGGGCCACCCAGTCCGAAGCCCG
The DNA here is from genome assembly GCF_022343555.1 of Marinobacter sp. C7. Taxonomy (GTDB): domain Bacteria; phylum Pseudomonadota; class Gammaproteobacteria; order Pseudomonadales; family Oleiphilaceae; genus Marinobacter. Next base: position 140,163 of record NZ_JAKQZH010000005.1, read on the forward strand.
GGAAATCCTGCACGCCCAGAACATGACGGACGAGCAGATCGACAGTGTCTGGGACACGGTGGATGAGGACTATTTCCTGCAGGACTCCACGGTGGATATCGCCTGGCAGACCGCCGCCATCATTCGCCACGGCGACAACCCCGACCCGCTGATCCTGATCCGGGACACCCGGGGCGGCCCCACCGAGGGGTATTCCCAGATCATCATCTACATGAAAGACCGGGTGGCGCTGTTCGCGGCCACCACGGCGGTGCTGGAGCAACTGAACCTCAACATCGTGGATGCCCGCATCAGCTCCGGCGAGGGGCCGTTCTCGATCAGCTCCTATGTGGTCCTGGATGAACAGGGCAAGCCTTTGGGCGTGGATCCGGCCCGTAAGGAACGGGTCCGCAAACGCCTGATCGAGGAACTGGACGACCCCGAGGACTATCCGGAGATCATCCACCGCCGGACTCCGCGGCAACTGAAGCACTTTGCCTTCCCCACCGAGGTGACCTTTTCCAATGATACGGTCAACCAGCGTACGGTGATGGAAGTGATCACCCCGGACCGTCCGGGCCTGTTGGCGCGCATTGGCCAGGTACTGCTGGAACACCGGGTCCGCCTCACAAACGCCAAGATTGCTACCCTGGGCGAGCGCGTAGAGGACGTGTTCTTTGTAACCGACGAACACGGCGGCCCGCTGAGCGATCCCTCGAAATGCCAGGCCCTTCAGGATGCCCTCTGTAAAATGCTGGACGATATTCAATGAACCAGAATCTTGACCGATTGCACCCCTACCCCTTTGAAAAACTGGCCAAACTCAAGGCCGGCATCCGTGTGCCCGAGCACCTGACGCCCATTTCCCTGGGGATTGGTGAGCCCAAGCATCCTTCGCCCGAATTCGTGAAACAGGTCATCGCGGACAACCTGGACAAGCTGGCGAATTACCCGACCACCAAGGGCACGGATGAACTGAGACACGCCATTGCCGACTGGGCCACCCGGCGCTTCAGGCTTTCCGTGGGCTCGCTCGACCCGGCGGCCAACGTGGTGCCGGTGAACGGCACCCGTGAAGCAATCTTTGCGCTGGTCCAGGCTGTCATTGACACCCGCAAGCCGGCCAAGGTGGTCAGCCCCAACCCGTTCTATCAGATTTACGAAGGCGCAGCCTTTCTCGCCGGCGCAGACCCCGTCTACCTGCCCTGCGATGCAGATAACGGGTTCATTCCCGATTTTGACGCAGTACCGGAGAGCGTTTGGGAAGACTGCCAGCTGCTGTTCCTGTGCTCCCCCGGCAACCCCAGCGGTGCCGTTATCCCGCGGGACACCCTGGCCAGGGTGATCGAGCTTGCCGACCGGCACGATTTCATCATCGCCTCGGATGAGTGTTACTCCGAGCTGTATCCGGACGAAAGCAATCCTCCCGAGGGCCTGCTGCAGACCTGTGCCGCACTGGGCCGGGATGACTTCAAACGCTGCATCGTATTCCACAGCCTGTCCAAACGCAGCAACCTCCCGGGCCTGCGGTCCGGTTTCGTCGCCGGAGATGCGGACGTGCTCAGCGGCTACCTCAAATACCGCACCTATCACGGCTGCGCCATGCCCATCCACAACCAGCTGGCCAGCATCGCCGCCTGGAAAGACGAAGACCACGTGCGCGAGAACCGCGCCGCCTATCGGGCCAAGTTCGAGGCCGTAGTGCCCATCCTGCGGGAAGTGATGAATGTCGACTTCCCCGACGCCGGCTTCTACCTCTGGCCGGAAACCCCGATGGACGACGAGACCTTCGCCCGCGAACTCTCCGCCCGGCAGAACGTACACGTCCTGCCCGGCCGCTACCTCTCCCGCACCGTGGATGGCCATAATCCCGGTGAAAACCGGGTACGCATGGCGCTCGTCGCGCCGCTGGATGAGTGTGTTGAGGCGGCCCGGCGGATTGTGGAGTTTGTTAAGGCGAGTGGCTGAGCTGGGGGCGAAGGTGAAGTTGGGGTCAGATGAACGAGTTCATCAGACCCCTGAGGTTAAGGCTTGGGGGCGAGGTGAAGATGGGGTCAGATGAACAAGTTCATCAGACCCCTGGGGCACCGGGGTCTGAAGAACGCTTTCTTCTGACCCCATTTTCAAGTTTAAGGCACTAAAGATGAAACTCTACGGCATCAAAAACTGCGACACCGTCAAGAAAGCCCGCAAGTGGCTTGACGACCAGGGCATCTCCTACGAGTTCCACGACTTCAAGAAAGATGGCCTGAGCGGCGAAAAGCTCAACGAATGGGAACAGGCCATCGGCTGGGAAACCCTGCTCAACCGTCGCGGCACCACCTGGCGCAAACTTCCCGACGAGGTTCGTGATACCATTAGCGCCCAATCCGCCCACGACATCATGCTCGAGAACCCGTCCATTATTAAGCGGCCGGTAGTGGAGCATGACGGCGATGTGTTTGTGGGGTTCAAGGCTGACGACTGGGCCGCGAAAGGGATTGGCTAGATTTGATGAGGGCGGGGTCTGATGAAAGTGTTCTGCAGACCCCGTTTTCAGGGCAGACTCGGGAGTTTTGGTGAAGGTAAAGTTGGGGTCAGAAGAAAGCTTTCTTCTGACCCCGTTTTCAGGCCCACTCCCTGGATAGGATTTTAAGAGAGGGGTCAGATGAACGCTTTCATCTGACCCCAATTTCAGATTTCAAAGTTCAACTCAGGGGTCAGAAGAAGGCGTTCTTCAGACCCCATGATCAAATTGAAAAACAGGAGCAACCACCAGATGAGTTTTGCATTCGGCATCGGCATCGGCACCCAGAACAATCAGGGCGAGTGGCTGGAGGTTTACTACCAGCAGCCGATCATGACCCCCGACAAGGCGCTGATCGATGTGGTTGAGAGCGCGCTCGATTATCAGGGCGGAAACCAGGCCATCGAGGCGACCGCGGAGCAACTGCACCAGTTCGCCAACGCCTTGCGCCAGGTCGGCCAGACTGATCAGGCCACCCTCGCCGAGAAAGCAGCGCAGAGCAAGCGGCCAGTAGTGGTCACGGTTCTGGCCAGCGACGACACCGCCTCCAGCACGCCCGAGGTGTACCTCAAGCTGCACCTGATCTCCCACCGCCTGGCCAAGCCTCATGGCGTAAAGCTGGACGGCATTTTCGGCCTGTTGCCAAACCTGGCCTGGACCAACGAGGGCGCCATCGACCTGAATGAACTGGCCGATCGTCAGCTGCAGGCTCGTATTGAAGGCCGCACCCTGGAAGTGAAGTCCGTCGACAAGTTCCCGCAGATGACCGACTACGTGGTACCGAAAGGCGTCCGGATTGCCGACACCGCCCGCGTACGCCTCGGCGCCTATGTGGGCGAAGGCACCACCGTGATGCACGAGGGCTTCATCAACTTCAACGCCGGCACCGAAGGCACCTCCATGATCGAAGGCCGGATCTCCGCCGGCGTGATGATCGGCAAGGGTTCCGACCTCGGCGGCGGATGCTCAACCATGGGCACCCTCTCCGGCGGCGGTAACATCATCATCTCTGTAGGCGAAAACTGCCTGCTCGGCGCCAACGCCGGCATCGGTATTCCGCTCGGCGATCGCTGCACCGTGGAAGCCGGCCTGTACATCACCTCCGGCACCAAGGTCGCCCTGCTGGACGACAACAACAAGCTGGTGGAAGTGGTCAAAGCCCGCGACCTGGCCAGCAAGCCGGACCTTCTGTTCCGCCGAAACAGCCAGACTGGCGCGGTTGAGTGCAAGACCAACAAGACCGCCATCGAGCTGAACGAAGAGCTGCACGCGAACAACTGATACCGCGAAGAATGCCGCCAAGCAGGGGTCAGAAGAAGGCTTTCTTCAGACCCCGGAGTTGGACCGCATCTCAGGGGTCTGATGAACTTGTTCATCTGACCCCAGGTTAAGTTGAAAATGGGGTCAGAAGAAGGTTTTCTTCAGACCCCGGAGTTGAACCACACCCCAGGGGTCTGATGAACCTGTTCATCTGACCCCAACCTGGAACCTGCCCCATTCAAACCAGACAAGGCCAAGCAATGAGCACATCTCCAACCCTGGAACTCGCCATGGACCTGATTCGCCGGCAATCGGTTACTCCGGATGACGCCGGGTGCCAGGAGCTTATGATGTCCCGGCTGGCCCCGCTGGGATTTGATGGAGAAAACCTGCGCTTTGGCGATACCGACAACCTCTGGGCTCGCAAAGGCTCGGAAGGTCCCGTTCTGGCCTTTGCCGGTCACACGGACGTCGTCCCGACCGGTCCGGAGAAGAACTGGGCGCACCCGCCGTTTGAGCCGGTCATCCAGGAAGGCTACCTCTATGGCCGTGGTGCTGCGGACATGAAAGGCAGCCTGGCAGCGTTCATCACTGCCTGCGAGCGGTTCGTGAAGGCACACCCTGACCACCGCGGCTCCATCGCCCTGCTTATCACCAGCGATGAAGAGGGCCCGGCGAAAGACGGCACGGTGAAAGTGGTGGAAACGCTGGAAGCCCGCAAGGAGAAGATCGATTGGTGCCTGATCGGTGAGCCCTCCAGTACCCACGAAGTCGGCGACGTGATCAAGAACGGCCGCCGAGGTTCGCTCCACGGCTACCTGACCGTGCATGGCATCCAGGGCCACGTCGCCTACCCGCACCTGGCAGAGAACCCCGTGCATTCAGTTGCCCCGGCTCTGGATGCCCTGGCGAACGAATTCTGGGACAACGGCAACGACTTCTTTCCGCCCACCACCTTCCAGATCACCAGGATTGAGGCGGGAACCGGCAGCAACATCATTCCCGGCGAATGCCTCGTGCACTTCAACTTCCGCTATTGCACAGAAAACACCGCGGAGAGCCTGGAAGAGCGCGTGGTCGCCATCCTCGACCGGCACAAGCTGAAATACGACCTTCAATGGCACCTCAGCGGCCGTCCCTTCCTGACCGACCGGGGCGCACTGGTGTCCGCCAGCCAGGATGCCATCCGCACCGTGACCGGCCGCGAAACCGAACTCTCCACCTCCGGTGGCACCTCCGACGGCCGCTTCATTGCACCCACCGGTGCCCAGGTTGTGGAACTCGGCCCCATCAACGCGACCATCCACAAGGTGGATGAGTGTGTGAAGGCGGAAGACCTGGATACCCTGTCTGAAATCTATGAGCAGATTCTGGTGGAATTGCTGGCTTAGGGGCGAAAGACGGGGTCAGATCTGGCTCCGAGATTGGCGCTAAGATGGGGTCAGATGAATACTTTCATCTGACCCCGGTTTTCAGATCTGACTTCGGAGTTCGCGCTAAGATGGGGTCAGATGAATGCTTTCATCTGACCCCGTTTTCAAGCCTGACTCCGTGATTGGCGCCAAGTCGGGGTCAGAAGAACGCTTTCTTCTGACCCCGGTTTCAAATCCACCCCCATTCAGTAATGCGGAGGTGGAGTCTCCTCATCCTCCCGTCTGATATTCGAAGGCGACACATCCTTCAGCTGCTTGTGCAACAATCGCTTCGCCTCCCACAGCTCACGGAGATCCATTTCCTGCTTGGCTACCTGTTCACTCAGGGTGTTGATCACCTCGTCCTGAAAGGCGATCCGCATTTCCAGTTCGTCGAGTCGGGCTTCGAGGTCTTTCTGTGTCATCGGTTTGGTCAGCGCTCGGGATAATCTGGTAATATGCCGCTTTTCTCCGCCAGCCTCCCCTTATTTTCGGGATCTGGCGGTTTTCACCGGCCGGATGCGTGAGTTTACCTGATATCCGGTTCTTTATCGTTAGCGTTACAAAAATGGAGAAGTTACCTTCAATGCGTAATCCAGCCAAAGCGATCCTTGTCGCTGTTCTGATCGCGATTCCCGCACCATTGATCCTGGCCTTTATACTGACTGCCACCCCTGAGCCACTCCGCCTGATTGCTGCCGGCGAAGTGATCGAAGCTCTCGGAAGCACCCGGGGTATTGCCGCCTACATCATCACTCTGGTTCTGTTTGGTATCGCTGGCTTTCTGGCCGTCGCGCTCTCTGCCAAGCAGCAGGCAGCACAGAACAACGCCCGCCGCGCCCCTTCCCGTCCCCAGCGTAATGACGACGAAGATGAGGGCGATTACGACGACAGCACTCCGGAAGGCGACGAAGAAGGCACCGTGAAGTGGTTCAACGTCAAGAAAGGGTTCGGATTTATTGTCCGGGACAGCGGCGATGAGGTGTTCGTGCATTTCCGCGCTATCCGCGGTCGCGGCCGCCGTGTTCTGCGTCAGGGCCAGCTGGTTCGCTTCAACGTGGTTGAAGCCGACAAGGGTCTTCAGGCCGACAACGTGTCCATCCTGAGCGACTGAAGACCAGTCCCCCTTCAACGAAAAAGGCAGCCTTTCCGGCTGCCTTTTTCAATTCCAGACCACCTTGTGCTCACCGCGCCTGTCCAGGCGCCACCACTTTTCATCTTCCACCGGCTCGCCCTCCTTCCAGTCGCCGGGGCTGCAACGGATCTCCGTGTCCATGGCCCTCCAGGCACTCCGGGCGCAGTCGAGGTCACTGCCCCAGGGCAGCGCCTCCCCTTCAAGCACCAGGGAGGTGAAGCGCTTGCCGAAAGCTCCGGGGTAAAGCGTAATGCGCAGTGACGCTCCCTCGTAGGAAGCCTTGCCCTTGATGACCGACGTCACATCGGTGTCATCGAGGGCGAGGTTGTCAACGTTGGCCTCAAGCCACTGCGACACCTGATTCGGTTCCAGGTCACGAATGTAGATTTCCAGATCCTGCACTCACGGAATCTCCATGCTGTTGATCACAATGCAGCACATAGTGAACCGGCCCGGGACGCGCTGCAACCCACTGTTCAAGTTCATGGCGCATATCCTCTTCGGAGAGTCGGTGCAGGGTGCCGTCTGCCTTACGCTCGCGCCAGATTACTTCGGCGGCCGCCTGCTGGAGTTCGAGCTCACGCAGGGACTGCTCCAGCTCTTCAACCGACTCCTGTCGGGCCATCGCGACCAGCCCCTGACGCCTTAGCGTGTCTGCCTGTCCGGCCAACGCGGCCGCCTCCGCCGGGCCCCTCCTCGCAAACAGACTCAACCTCGCCGCGGCACGTCCGACCCACTCGAGCATACCACCGGGGGTAGTCACACAGCGGCTTCGGCCGGACGCCACGTAATCAATCACCGCATTCGGGAGATGAATGTTCCACTGTTTTTCGATGACCGCCTGGTGGGCAGTCAGGATGGCTCGTCGCTGGGTCTCACTGGGCGACGGCAGATCGAAGACATCGAGGCAGCGCCCGAGCCTACGTTCCGTAGCCTCAACCGCCGTGGCGTCATCCGGGCCTTCGGGACCCAGCAGCAACACGGGTCCGGACCAGCCGGCAAGCAGCTCCGACGCCACGCGCCCCGGTGTATCCATCAATGCCAGAAGATCCACCGGAGATACATTATCGAGCACCAGCAATGGCCAGCTCGCGGCACAATCCTTCTCACCATTCCCGGTTTCGGCTGCCGGCACGACAGGAAGATCGCTCGCCATCAGTTCGGCTTCCTGTCGCAGATCGATTTCGACGTAGTCGTGTTCCAGTAGGGGTAACAGGTATTGCAGCCAGCAGGATTTACCGGCTCCGCGGGGGCCACGTATCCAGACCAGGGCCCCGGAACAGGCCATCACGGTAACGGCAACATCGTCCGCCAACTCAATCCACTCGGGATCGGTTATGGCAAGGGGGACCCGCCTTTCGATTTCGATGTCCCGGGAAGGCTTGCTCTCCGCCAGCTCCGGCCAATTAGGCACCTGTTCCAGAAGTGAGACATAGGCCTTGCCCTCGAGCCGGTCCGCGTGACGTGCCAGCGTGCCCAGCAGATGGGGCCAGCTGAGCCAGGTCCGGGCGCAGACTTCCCGGGCGCTCGCCAGCCAGTATATCAACTGGGAGGACAGCAGCCCTTCCCCGCCAACCTCGGTCACAATGGGCTGTTCACATTGGATCGTGCGAGTGAGCTCGTCGAGATCAACACCGCAGCCACGAAGATACCGTGTGATCGAAGGGTCGGTGTCCAGCAGCGCGAGCAGGAAATCTTCGGCGGTGATGGCGGCGCCGCCGCGGCCGCTAACGTTGTCCCTGGCCCGCAACAGCGCGGCCTGACACTGGGGATCAAGGCATCCTTGCCAGTCTTCCATGCAACTTCTCCCTGTTGTGTTCGCATCATCCTGATGCGGGTCAATTGTGATACCGGCCACTCACCAGGTGCCGGTGTTCTCCATGCTGGCCCAGGGTTCCTTCGGGGGCAGTGCCTCGCCTTTCTGGAGCAGTTCGATGGAGATGTTGTCCGGAGTCCGGATAAACGCCATGTAGCCATCCCGGGGCGGGCGATTGATGGTCACGCCGTTGGCCTGGAGCTTCTCGCACAGGGCGTAGATATCATCCACACGGTAGGCCAGGTGACCAAAGTTGCGGCCTCCGGTGTATTCCTCCGGATCCCAGTTGTAGGTCAGTTCGATCATCGGTGCCCGGTCTTCCCGGGCACGGGCCTCATCTTCCGGGGCGGCCAGGAACACCAGGGTGAACCGGCCTTTCTCGCTGCTCTTTCGATTGATCTCGACCATGCCGAGCAGGTCACAGAAAAAATGCAGAGTCTTGTCCAGGTCGCTCACCCGGATCATGGTATGGAGGTATTGCATACGCACTCCTTGTCCAGTCGTAGTCGTCTTACCGCTTTGAACACAGTTTACGGTATCCTTGGCCAATGGACGAAATCACCACCGGCGATATTCCCTATACCCTGCACACGCCCGCCGTCAGGCATCTGGCATGGCTGTGTCACACTCCCCAACTGCTGAGATCACCACTCTCGTTTGAGCCCACTCGCTACCTGCCCCCCAATCATCTGGAAACCCTCAGGGCGTGGGATCGTGATCTGCAATCCGCACCGGCATTGCTCCGGGAACCACCCCAACGGCGACTGGGGTTCTATTTCGAACGACTGTACCAGGTCCTGCTGGAGGAACTGCTTGGCTGGAAAATCCTACTGAAAAACCAGCAAATACAGTCCAACGGGCGCACCATCGGTGAGTTGGATTTTGTGGTGCATAACCGAACCGAAGACCGGGTCGAACACCACGAGATCGCGGTAAAATATTACCTCGGGGTCGCAACGGTTGGTCATCCAACGCTCTGGTATGGCCCGAATGCCCGTGATCGCCTCGATCTCAAATCGGACAACCTGATCCGGCACCAGAGCCGCAGGACCCTCCACCCGGAAACACAGGCCCTGCTGGAGAAACACGACATCGCCAGCCCCCTGACCGCGCGCATCTTCATGCCGGGCTATCTCTTCTATCCCTCTGAGGCGTCAATATCGGCCCCGGACTACGTGCCGGCCAACCACCTGAGAGGTCGCTGGCTATACCTCTCGAGGGCCAGGGCCGGCGACACCTCGCACTGGGTACCGCTCCATAAGCCCCACTGGATCGGCCCCTGGCTCCAGGACGAGCCACCCCTCCCTGAGACCACCCACGAAGCGTTTGAACGAATCGAACACCACGCCACCCCCGTACTTTTTGCCGTGCTTGAGAGCGACGCAAACACCGGCACCTGGCGGGAAACCGACCGAATCTTTGTGGTACCCGAAAACTGGCCGTAGCTCTGGACCTCAGGAGTCGATCAGGCTCCTGGCCCAGGGTGGCAGCTCATCTTTAAAGACCCGCCATTCCCCGTTTTCCCAGGCTGCCACGCGCACGAACGGCCGATCGAGGCTGGAGTTGTCCACCAGATGCAGCTCATCCGCAAGGCCAACGCATTGGCGCAGATTGTCCAGGGTTCGGGGAATCCGTCTCTCTATCTTTGTCTCCGGCACGTTGTGGCCGCCGGTTTGCACTCGGGAGGCGACACGCGCCTTGTTGAGAGTCACCTGGTCCAGGTGGAAATAGAACAGGCGGATGCGAAAGCCCGCGGCCTTGGCGGTGCCGACGAAATCCACCTTGGACGGGTGGGAAAACACCGTTTCAAAACAGAAGCTCTGGCGCTCCTCCAGCAGCCGGAACCGCTCTTTTTCGGCAATCAGCGCCGCTTCGTAACTGTGCTTCTCCGGATAATCCGGCCATAGGGTACGGGCGATCCTGTCGGCATTGACGAACGGGATATTGCGACGGGCCAGAAACCGCTCGTAGAAGGTGGATTTACCGGCCCCGTTGCCCCCCACCAGCAGCCATAGTTCAGGCGGCGTCGTCACGGTCACTCAGTGCTTCAAAGCGTCCATTTCGGAACTGGCCAACTTCCCGGGTACCGTCCGGGCGAATGGCTTCCAGGTAGCCCGGCTTTTCTGTAGAAGCCTGGTAAACCGTGCGACCGCGGGCAATAGATCGGCCAAGCTCACCGCTCTCCCGCGCCTCATCGACCTCGGCCCAGAGTTCATCGCTGTTTACCGATTCCGCAACAACGGGCTCCACGGACACCTTCCGGATGCCCTGCAAAATGGCAATCAGATCCTCCGCACTCACCTCCCCGGCAACTGCGCGACCAATCTCGGCCCAGTATTCAATCTGTTTCGGCGTGGAACGCCGATGAACCTGCCCCTCCGCAGCAGCATGGCGAACCAGGTTGTCATCAAGGCGAACGGCGGTGGTCATGGTCGACTCCCGATTTGTGCATATATCAACCAGACTATCATGCTCGTTGCGTTTTGCAACAGGTGTTGCAGCTTGAAATTCAAGCACCGGTTGAATCCCTCCCGCGGTGTCTGATGCCCCCTCGGGGGTCAGAAGAAAGCATTCTTCTGACCCCATTTTCAGACCTGGCACCAAAAACCAGACCAAAGCTGCAAACGCCGGGGTCTGAAGAGAACCTTCTTCTGACCCCATCTTCACGCCATACCCCCAGCCCCATCAAATCGGCCACGCACCCTCCGGCCGCATTTCCCGGTACTCCTGCAAAGATATCTTGCCCAGTTGCGGCGTAAGCTTGCATACCCGGCTCCCCCAGGGGTAGCTGCGCAAACGATTCAACAGCGCCACCCCTGCCCCTTGCTTCCAGGCCTCAATATCCAGATCCCGCCAATAGCGTGGATCACGCCCCGTCTTCTCATCATGCTCGCGGGTTACCGGATCCAGGTGACGGAATGGTTCGAGGCGGGGCACATCCGGCAGGGGCTGGGTTACGTCCATATAGCGTTGAAGCATGTCCCAGAGAGCGAGGACTTCGCTCTTGTTCGCCTCGATGTTACTCAGGGACGTTTGATTGAACGTTTTTCCCGTGTAGCGGTGCACTAACATCAACCGGTAGAAGATGCCCCCCTGCTGCACTACCCGCTCTACGTAGGCATCGAACTCCACAAGCGGAGCCGCGAAGAAGCGTCCGCGTCCCAGAGCGAAGCGGACCTGGCCGGTAAGTCGGTTGAATTCGCTGCAACCATCTTCGAAGGTTTTATCGAGTTTCTTGTTGATGGATTTTTCAAAGGGCTTTAAGAAAAAACCTATCCCGGTACTCATCAGCCAGTTTGTGGTTACAGGTGTTACCCATATGGCGAAGGCATACCAACCCAACGCAAGCAACAGTAATCCGATGACTACGACCAAGCTGTGCAGAGACCTGTAAAGCCCAAATTCTCCGATCCCCCATATCAATAGCCCGGGCCCTCCAAACCACAACAGCATTATCCAGGTGAATGGCAAAATCAGGATCAGAAACTTCAATCCAAGCTTTCCATTCAAGAAGCCAATTCGTCGATGGTCCCACCACCAATCTTTGCTCTCAAACTCCGGATCTTGTTTTTCCTGTTCCTGAACAGCCTCGATATCCTGGATCGTTCGATGATAGGGGTTTACGTTCGCGTAGTAGCCCACTGGCTGAAGCTCTTCTCCAATCCGGAACCTCTGCTTCGGGCTTTCAGGCAGCGGTTCGATAAAGGCTCCTCTGTGTGCCGTGACGGCGAATTTCGACAACTCCCTTGCCTCGCTCATGCGTCTACCTCAGTGAAGTACCAATAGGGTGAATCTGGTTGTTCAAATGGATCGAATACTGCTCTCTCTTTAGGTGGAGGCGTGCTATGCAAGGCAATGTCAAAACTCTGATAGTCATCAAGGAGTGGCGTTGGAAAGACCAGCGGACCAACCTCCGTTTCAATTACGGCCTGAAGACCTACTCTCAGGCGCGTGAAAGTGGCTTCCTGGTATAAATAGCTGTCGAACTCTGCGTTCTGGATTTCTCTCTTTACCAAAAATCTAACGGCAGACTGCGCTGGCAACGACTGTCTCGCAACAACTTTTCTCAAAGGCCGAATCGCCCTTAGCTGCACATCCGATACATTCGCGCCCGAATGCGGGATGTACGTGGATGAACGCGTATAAGCGAGCTCCTGAACAACCAGTTTGAATGGCTCGGTTGGTAATCCTGCTTGCTCTCCCCGAAATAGTCTAAGTCGACTGTTCAACAGCATCTGCACAGTCACAACATAGTCATCCGGAGCTGGCTTGGAGTCGGCAGCAAACTCCGGATCAGATTGCACTTTCGAGTACTTCTCAACTGTAACCCGGATAGGAGAGAGCAATGAAATGAGCTGACCATAGAACTCCTTCTCGCTGGTTTCACCCAGGGTTCTATCCGGCGAAACACCCCAAGGCCCACGTTTCAACAATTGCTCCAAAGAATCGTCCGTAGCGCTTCCCGCGTATAAACTTCCTCCGACCACCATACCCATGCCCAAGACCGCCCATCCCCACCCTGGAACGAACAAAAGGGACGACATCAAGGGGGAAGCCAGAAAAACAAGACCGCCGGTCATAGCAATAGCGTGTCCTGCGGCCGCATCAAGATCTTTGTTCATGAGGCTCAGTCTCATCTCCCAAAAGCTCAGCCCCACAGCGGCTGCGCCGGAAAGAAAACTGGCCAACCCCACTGTCCGCACTAGTGTTTGGGCTCCCACTGTCTGCAGACGATTCCCGATGAGAATCCAGCTTTTCATGTCAAAAAGTGGACGAGTTGCAACCCTGTACAAGCGGGTGCCACCTTTTGTCGCCGAGCGGCGATCACCCAAAACCTGACTAAGCTTCAACGAGGCTGCCGTAACATCTATGAGCGCACTGGTAGCAAGTTTTACCGCCGATAATGACCAATTTCCGCTATGCGAACTTAGAGCTGAGTTCAGGTTTTTCGCTTCCAAGAATACATTGAAAGCTGCCAATGCGACCAAGCTGCGGGAGATAGCCGGTCCATCTACGATCTCTCCCAAACGCCTCGCGTAATCAATTTTGATGAGGCTAAGCTTTCGAACCTCGGGATGGTCTACCGGGGCAAAGAAGACGAGGGTATGGCCCGCAACCTTTTTAACAGCCTCCTCAAGTTGGCCAACGGCTCGCCTGGCGCTCGTCGAGGCAAATCCGGTACCTGAAGTATCGATTAAATCGGCATAGAGGTAATCTTTGGCGCGGGTAAGAACACCTTTTGTGCGATCAAAGTCCGTCAATCCCCGATTCAAGCCATTGCCTGACACCCCCAGAATGGTTCCACTCGAAACAGCCCCCGCCCTGTCCATCACTTCTATGCCTTTCAGATCCGGATCAGCCAGTACAAAGTTTGAGGAGGCAGCCTGCATAATGCGCTGAACCTCAATTTGCTGAATCGCATCCTCTTCAACCAAACGCTTGCATACTGCCAGAAGCGCCGAGCTCCATTCTTCCAGGGAGCGAGAGACTAATGCGCCCATCTTGCCGCCATCGGAAACGTTTTTAACCAGGTTGTTCTCACCCTTGCTCTGTTCATCGAGCTGCTTTTCCAGGTAGGCAAGAGACTGCAAATTCAGCCGGTCCAGAAGCATTTCGTCGATCTCGCGCTGATCGAGGGCAAGCTGTTGGAGTCGATCAAAGGCAGAAGTGATACCTGAATCTGTATCGACCTCTTCACCCCGCTCTGGCTGAGGTGCCCAGGCGTTCAGGAATTCATCTTTTAGCACCCAATCCTTCAGTCTGCGCAGAATGTCATGATCGACAACCATTCCATGAGCCTTCACGACTCCCGGTATCTGCTGCAAAACATTCAGTTGATCCGCCAGCAGCAGATAGGCTTCGCAGACCGCAACGTCGGAACAGACCTGGTAGTCACCAAGAACGGATCCGAAAACATTTTCCTCCAACAGTGACTCAAGTTTCTGTACATGAGCTTCGATAATGCGGAGCGCGTGTTGTTTTTCCGTTGTTTTCAGCGTTTCATCCAGCTTAGCCCTGTCTATAGCGCCGGCATATCGGGCCAGGGCACCGGGCTCTCCGCTCGGTAAAGGGTCAAAAACTGCCTGGCGAATGAGCATGGCAGAGTGCGCCACAGGGCTTTCCTGAATGGAGGCATCAATTGCATCCAGATAATGCAGAGCAAGATGTAGTTGGGCCAGGGAATGCCGCATCCGAAATAACGGGTCGGGGATAGCCAGGCCAACCAGACCTTTATTGGGCCGGATATCGGCCAGAAGATCCTCTCCCGACTCGCAGGTCAGGTCCATGAGTGCTGCAGTTTCGGAGCCAGCAGCTGCATTCACATTTTCCCTGAGCACTCGGTTCAGTCTGATACAGAGTTCAGCCTCACCAGGCCCCTCGAACCCCTCCTTGAAATCACTGGGATTCTCCAACATCAACTCAATGCCAAGATCCCTTGCCCGAAGCCCTTCTACCTGCTGAATCGGCGACGCGGGGTAGCCCCGGGCAAAGTTGATATCATCGACAAAGGCTGCGGGCCAGGCATGATCGATGTTGGTTGCCCTGGTCTTTAGAGCCTCCGAATCCTGCTCCAGCGTGCGGACATACCGCCAGTGCCACTGGATTTCACTGTAGGCGACCCGGATGTCCTGTATCACGGATTGCCCCTGCAACATCGCCGGAACCAGGATGTCGTGCTGCCATTCCCCCACAGCGGGCCGGGCACGAAAGCTCTCGTAGGGCTCCGCCTCCCATTCAGTGCGCGCCGATCCCACATCGACATCACTCATCCTGCCCCGAACGTTGATCTCGAGTTCCCGCCACAGGGTGTTGCCACGAAATACGTACAGGTAACCAGGCCTGAGCAGCGCTACGCTTCGTCCGGTATGGAAGGTCAGGCCCCCGGATTTGACGGGCAGATTGTTCTGGATTTCGGCCAGGGGTTTGACTCTCAGCAGGGTGTTTTCCTGATAGTCCTCCCTCTCAATGTTGGAATGGGCACGCTCCAGCAGCGGCAGGGTCAGATGGCCGCCGGCGCGGGTGGGGACTTTCAGAACCAGATTGCCTGGTTCGTTGTCATCATACTCGGCGCGCCGGCGCAGGGACTGGTCGAGGCTCTCATCGGTGAAATTCGCAAGATCGGTCATTCCTTTGACCCCTTATCCGAAATGGTTTCAACGGTTACTTCTTCCGGTGTCGATTGCCCACCTACGATGTCCACGATCAACATCCTTTGCGGCGTTTTATATCCTTCATGCGAGACGTTATCCGGGCCAGCCCATTGGCGCTGATCTACTACAGCAAGTTCCGGAGGACTTACCGTTTCCGCTGGAACACCGTCAAGCAGCCGGGGCAACTCGGGGAGGCTTGCAGACTGGCTGGAGCCCTTTCCAGGAGCGCCGCCGGAATTGATCCTTATTCCCGGCCCACTGAGCGTTACACCACTGGCGTCGAGCCTGATGAAACTTCCTCCGCCGGCGATGGTGAGTTCCGCTCCTGCATCCAGTACGACCTTGGCACCGGCCTTGTGGTGCACTTCGGTACGGGCTTCGGAGGCCATGGTCTGGCCGGTTTTCTGGTGGAAAGTGCCGGTTATGGTCTGGCTGCAGTCGGCCCCGACGGACACCCGTTTTTCTCCGCGGGTGGTGCAATGTTCGTTGCCTTTCACATGGCTGTAGTCCTGCCCCTCCACGGTTCGGTGACTGTCGTTGCGGATGACTTCGGTTCGGTTGTGCTCGGTGAGCAGGTCCAGGTCCTTCTGGGCATGGAGGTAGATCTGTTCCTGGTCGGCTTCGTCCTCAAAGCGCAGTTCG
>NZ_JAKQZH010000058.1 GCF_022343555.1 Marinobacter sp. C7
CGTAACGCCCATCAGTGCGGTCAGGGCGTTGGCCTCGGCGCCGCTGGCCCAGTAGGTCCAGATCTCGGCATCCTGCGCCTGTGCCATTGTCGAAAGGCTGATCAGAGCGGCGGAGGCGAGGCTTATCTTTTTCGTGAGGGCCGTCATAAAGCTGTTCTCCTGTTATGGGATTTTTATGCTGTGCGGCGCTGAGACTAGCCACTCACCACAAATCACGCAATAAAGAATCTGAGTATCGGAATAAATTATCTCGGTAACCCTCATTATTGCCTATTCTTTCATCATATTCCCTGCATTATCGCCATTTTCGGGACATAATTTACCTGATACCCCTCATAATTTAAGCCCTTCATACACTTGCGCTTTCCTCGCCCTCATGCTTTTATCCGACAATAAGAAAAAAGGATTCCCATGCATCCGTCCTATGTCCGCCGATACAATGCATCCCGTATATTTCACGCCCTGCGCGCCAATCCCGGCTCGACAAAGCGGGAGCTGAGCGAGATGAGCGGCTGCGATAAATCGACGACGTCGCTCATTCTCAACAGTTTCGAGGAAATCGGCTTTGTTATCCCGGAGACCGCGCC
>NZ_JAKQZH010000059.1 GCF_022343555.1 Marinobacter sp. C7
GGCTTAGGAAATCAGCCAGTCGTTTGGTGCGAAGAGCTCGAAGTTTACGTCGCGAGGCTGCTCATCGAGCGCCTCGATCTGCTCACGCACGTTCTTCAAGAATTCCACGCCACCGCACAGGTACACGGACGCACCTGATGGAATGCGGCCAGCGACCTCGAGCCACTGGTCGTTGTCGCGGTAGAAGATTTCAAACGCAGCCTTAGGGAGCTTTTCGACGAGCCCCTGCACTTCCTCCACCTGCGCGTAGGTGGACTCGGCCTGGTCAGCATGCAAAACCACAACGTCACGTTCAGGGTTCATACCTGCGAGCATGCCCACCATTGGGGTGGAGCCGATGCCCTGGGAAATCAGCACAACTGGATTGGTGTCCTTGTTAAGAACCAGGTCGCCGGCCGCGATGGTGGCTTCAATCTTGTCACCAACGGATACGCGATCACGCAGGAATCCAGAAACCTCGCCGTTATCCTCAACCGCAATGCGGTACTCGGTGTCGGAGCCGCCGAGCAAGCTGTACTGGCGCAGCTGGCGGGCGCCGTCGTCAAGCACTACTCCGATGGAGGTGTACTGACCTGGCTCTGGG
>NZ_JAKQZH010000060.1 GCF_022343555.1 Marinobacter sp. C7
GCCATTTCCGGATCGATGCTGTCGGGGAGGATAAAGCCGTACTGCATCAGCTTCGCCAGCATCAGGTCGGAGCGGTGTGCACCTGCCGGTTCAAGTGCGGCTCTCAACCGTCCAGTCAGTTCTGTCGATGTCGATGATGTCTGCATCTCGTTTGCCATTGTTCTGCCCTGTGCGTTTGTCGAAGGATGCCTGCGCCCGCCTTTGGTGCTCACGCAGATGATCGGCGCGTGATGGCGGCCATGGCGGCGATCTGGCCGATGATGCGGCGGGCGTGGACACGGGTTCCGGGGCCGGCCTGTCGGTCCAGCGGTCCTGATTGAGCCATGTCGAGAGGTTGCACCACGGCCGGTCGTCGGTCTTGGCGACGTAGCGCTTCAGGCCGGCGATGATCGTGTCGAAGTCGGCGCGCTGCCGTGCCGAGGCCCATGCCTTCAGCGCCGTCTTGCGGGCAACCTTCTGCGGGTAGATCGGCCAGACAGCGTCATCGAACTCCGCCGTCAGCCCGGTGATATCGCCACCGTGTCGACGGGAGCGGCGCTTGCCGGTGCTGACAGTGTCGCCTGTTCCCCCTGCCCTCTCCG
>NZ_JAKQZH010000062.1 GCF_022343555.1 Marinobacter sp. C7
CATCGGCGGGTTTTCGAAATGATCGACAGTCAGGACCCAGATCAGCTTCCGGCGCCGTTCTGCAGAACGGTGACGGTGCGGCGGTTCTGCGACCAGCAGCTGATGTTGTCGCAGGTCGCGACCGGGCGCTCCTTGCCGTAGGAGATCGTCGAGATCCGGTTGGCCGGGATACCGCGCGACGCGAGGTAGTTCTTCGTCGCGGCGGCACGACGGGCGCCGAGCGCAAGGTTGTATTCGCGCGTGCCGCGTTCGTCGGCATGGCCTTCGATGCGGATCGAGTAGTTCGAATAGCGCTGCAGCCACTGCGCCTGCTTGTCGAGCGTCTGGGCGGCGATCGGCGTGATCGAGGACGAGTCGGTCTCGAAATAGACCGTATCACCGACATTCATGTCGAAGTCCTGGACGCTGCCCGGCGTCGCGTAGCCATTGGCGCCGGCAGCAGAGCCGCCAGCCATGCCGTTGCCCGGAAGGTTCTTGTCCTTGGATGCGCAACCGGCCAGTGCCAGAACGGCGCAAAGTGCAATAACGGCGGGCTTCACTGCGCCCAGTTTCGAAAGGCCTGCTGCTGCGGGCAT
>NZ_JAKQZH010000063.1 GCF_022343555.1 Marinobacter sp. C7
GTCGATGGCGAGCTATCTCGGCATGAAGGCCGGGCTGAAAATTCTGGGGTCGCCGGAGGGGCAGACCGCCTTCGATGACCTGAAACATCCGACCCGGCCATTCTATTTCGGCAAGCCCTGGTTCTTGCCGGCAGCGGTGAGCTGGTACCGCTTCGTCGACAAGCACCCCTGGGCAGGCGGCAGACCGCATGTCTAGCGGTATTCGGAGAAGGCGGACCTGAGCATACGAAATCTTTGAAAACTCTAAAAAGAGAAAGAGGGAAAAATGAACAGCAGATTGACTTTGACACTGGCAGCAACGCTACTCGCTTCGACGGCGATGGCGCAGGAGAATGAACTGACGGTCGCCTCTTGGGGCGGCTCGTTTCAGGAGGCCGAAAGCAAGGCGCTTTTTGAACCTGCTGCCGAGGCAATGGGCATTGACCTGACGCAGGAAACCTATAGCGGCATGTCGGATGTCCGCCTTCAGGTTCAAACGGGGCAGGTGGCCTTCGATCTGGTCGCCAGCGGAACGGGGTCCGCGGCGCGTGCCGGCGCGGAAGGCCTGCTCGAACCCATCGACTATGATGTCG
>NZ_JAKQZH010000064.1 GCF_022343555.1 Marinobacter sp. C7
TCACGCCCAGCCCACCACGGGCATGAAGCCAAGTCTTCCGGAACTGGCCGAAAAGCTCGGCGAACTGACCGTGCTGCACATGGAGGTCGATCCCTCCATGGAGCATGCGCTGATCGCCAAGGTTCCCGGTCACCATGACGCCAGGCGCGGCGATGCCGTCCATCTCGGTTTCAAGGCCGAGAACCTTCACTTCTTCGGTGAAGACGGCACCCGGCTGCAGCAAACGCTCGTCGCCTGATCGAGCTCGCGATCCCGCGCGTCCCGGCGTTTCTCGCGAAGCGCCGGGCAAACGTACGCCCCGGCGCAGATATCGGGCGCCGAGGCGTCAGAAGGGCTATCGGAGCCGGCCGGCCATCAGCCGACCGAACTCTCTCGTACCGTTACGTCATGCGCCGACCGCGCGTAGCGTGTCGTCGACATACCGCTTGGCACGCGGCACATCGTCCTCATCGAGGTGCTCGATGATCAGCGGGATGTTCGGGTTCAGCTCGTGCAGGCGCTCGATGTAGAGCGGGTAGTTGAGGATGCCGAGCCCGGCGGCTGGCAGCTCAACGGCGCCGGCGCCACGGA
>NZ_JAKQZH010000065.1 GCF_022343555.1 Marinobacter sp. C7
CGCATCGATGATGACCGGATTGTCGAGCTGAAGATTGCCGTCGGCATCGAACCAGCCGATGCCGGCCTGACCCATGCGCACCGTCAGTATCTCGAGGCCGTTGGCGATCATCCACCGTTCGTTGGGGACGATCATCTTGCTGCCTTCCGAAAGGAAAGCGTCCCAGGTCGCGAAAGTGTCGGCGACCGCGTCGGGTTCGGACGAAAGCCCGACCTCGTCGAAGATGTCTCGGCGATAGAACATGGCGCCGGGGCCGGTGTGCTTGGGCAGTGCGACGATCTTGCCATTGTCCGTCTTGACGTTTTCGGCGGCAAAACCGGCGAAATCCTCAAGCAGCGGACCGGCGTTGAACGGCTCGGCGGCGAGATCGACCCATTGCGGACGCTGCCGCAGAAGCGCCAGTTCGTTGATCTCGATCATCGCCACATCCGGGCCGGAGCCGGACAGAAGGGCGCGCTGAACGGTGTTGAGATAGTTCGAATTCGCGTTCGGGAAGCCCTGAACATTGACGGTGATATTGGGATATACCTTGTTGAAAGCGGGCATCAGCGCCGTGAAGGTGCGGTCGTT
>NZ_JAKQZH010000066.1 GCF_022343555.1 Marinobacter sp. C7
GGTTTCGGAACGGCTCGGGACCAGATGGCGGAAAAGTTCGCTGGTGACAGAGGGACAGGCCGCGACCAATTTCGCCACCTGGCCGATATCGGACCGGCCTTCCCTCAAGGGGAAGGCCGGTGGAAGGGATAACTGGCGCTTACGCGTTCCAGGGAACCGTCTTCTGGGTCTGTTCGCCAAGGCCCTCGATGCCGAGGCGCATCGTCTGGCCTTCCTTCAGATAGACCGGCTCCGGCTTGATGCCCATGCCCACGCCGGGCGGGGTTCCGGTGGTGATGATGTCGCCGGGCTGCAGGCTCATGAACTGCGACAGATAGCTGACGAGGTACTGCACGCCGAAGACCATGGTCTTGGTCGAACCGTCCTGATAGCGGTGGCCGTCGACTTCGAGCCACATCGGCAGGTCCTGCGGGTCGGCAACCTCGTCGCGGGTGACGAGCCACGGGCCAATCGGGCCGAAGGTGTCGGCGCTCTTGCCCTTGACCCACTGGCCGGAACGCTCGATCTGGAATTCGCGCTCGGAGAGGTCGTTGACCACGCAATAGCCGGCGACATGATCCATCGCGTCG
>NZ_JAKQZH010000067.1 GCF_022343555.1 Marinobacter sp. C7
GGATCGGTCACGGTCCAGTTGTTCTTGGTGATGTGGAAGACCGAAGCCGTGAACAGGCCGTCGAAGGCGAAGGGCTGGTACTTAAGTCCGCCTTCGAACTGGTAGCCATCCTCCGGCTCAAGCGGACCATCGGCGCTGTTGCCGATCAGCGGATTGAAGAAGGTCGACGCGCTGACATAGGGCGTGATGCCGTTGTCGAACTCGTAGGCCAGGCCGGCACGGCCGCTGACGGCATTGTCGTCGGAGGTGTAGGAAACGCTACCGAGATGGTCGTCGAGATCGGTGTGCACATAATCGTAGCGGCCGTTGAACGTCGCGATGAAGCCGTCGCCGAAGCGGATCTGGTCCTGGGCATAGAGCCCCAGCTGCTGCTGCGTCAGCGTCTGGTCGAGATAGACGCTGTTGGCGGGCTGCGGCGTTCCGTAGACGGGGTCCGTCACGCTGATCGGCGTTGCCGTCGACGAAGCCTGAACGCTATCCAGCTGGTAGTACTTGTAGTCGAGGCCCACCAGGATCTCGTGATCGAAAATGCCGGTGGTGACATTGCCATCGAGCCGGTTGTCGACGGC
>NZ_JAKQZH010000006.1 GCF_022343555.1 Marinobacter sp. C7
ATGTCTTCAGTCCTTGAAGGGTTGATTCGGTCCGTTGAATCGGTGCGGGGGGTCAAGCCATCGGATCCTTGATGGGGCCCGCAGAGTTGGAGAAGGTACCAGTGGCGTTCGAGAAAATCCAGAGTTTGGGGGTGGGTGTAAAGATGGGGTCAGATGAACACGTTCATCAGACCCCTGGGGGTGGGCGTGAAGGGGGGGGTCAGAAGAAAGCTTTCTTCTGACCCCGGGTTTGGCCGCGAACTCGGGGTGGGGAGATGAAGATGGGGTCAGATGAAGGCTTTCATCTGACCCCTGGTTTGGCCTCTCCGCCGTGGGTCATTGACCCGGCGTTGATTCTCCGGCACCCTAATCTGGTTTCATAACGCAACCTAAATAGGTGGATACTCCAGTGAGCGAATACAAGAATCGAGCAATCGTGTTGAAGAAGCGGCCCGAGGGGGAAATTCAGGAAGGTGATCTGGTCATGGAGGAGCGGTCGGTTCGGGCACCGGAGGATGGTGAGGTTGTTGCCAAGGTGCTGTGGTTATCGCTGGATCCGTACATGCGTCCCCGGATGAATGATGCCAAGGGGTATATGGACCCGATCGGGATTGATGAGGTGATTGTGGGCGAGAGCGTCGCGCAGATCGTTGAATCCCGGTCTGACAAGCTCAAGGTGGGTGACCTGGTTACCTGTTATTCCGGTTGGCAGGAGTATGTGACCTTCCCTGCTGACGCGCCCATGGTTTATCGGATCCAGAAAAAGGAAGGCGTTCCGCTGCAGGCTTATCTTGGTGTTGCCGGTATGCCGGGGCGGACGGGGTATTGTGGCCTGATGTATGTCGGCAAACCGCAACCCGGCGAGACCGTGGTTGTGTCAGCAGCTTCCGGACCGGTTGGCACAGTGGTCGGCCAGACCGCCAAGACGGAAGGTTGCCGCGTGGTCGGCGTGGCCGGCGGCCCCGAGAAATGCCGTTTTGTGGTCGAGGAACTGGGTTTTGATGCCTGTGTCGATTACAAGGCCGGCAATCTGGAGGCGGACCTGAAGGCCGCTTGCCCGGACGGAATCGACATATATTTCGAAAATGTCGGTGGTGCCGTTACCCGGGCCGTGGCGCCGTTGCTCAACACGGGAGCACGGGTGCCAATCTGCGGGTATGTGTCAGCCTACAACGCCAAGGACATGACGGAAGTGGAAACGCCCTTTCATGTGCTCAAGGCCCTGGATCCGGTGCCCGAGCATCGGTTCTTCCTGGTGACCGAGTGGCAGGACCGGCACCAGGAGATTACCGACATTCTGACGTCCCGGGTGGCCAGCGGGCAGTTGAAGTACCGGGAAACTGTTGCCGATGGGCTGGAAAACGCGGTGGAGGCGTTCAAGGGAATGTTGAAGGGTAAGAATTTCGGGAAACAGTTGGTTCGGGTTTCGGAGTGAAATTGGGGTCAGAAGAAAGCTTTCTTCTGACCCCGGTATAAGCCGGGAGTTTCGTGGGTGGGCCCAGCCAGCTTGGGGTCAGATGAACGAGTTCATCAGACCCCTGAGTGGACCCCGGTTTTATCAGCCCCCTGAGTTACCGCCGGTCTGATTCGATAGCCAGACGCATTGGTAGGGTTTCAGGGTGATGCTGCCGGAGAGATCATCAATGGCCATGCCGGAGATCAGGTCCACCCAGTGATCGGTGCCGATGAGGTTGATGTCGCTGAGCGCTACCTGCTGCACTTCGTTGCTGATGTTATGAATGCAGAAGACGGACTGGTCCCGGCGCATGCTCTGGCGCCAGAAGCCGAAGATTTTCAGGCCCAGGTGGAGCGTGAACTGGGTGGCATTGGGATGGAACGCGGCCTGGCCGCGGCGGATGCCGATCAGGCGCTTGAGTTCCTGGTACACCTTGCTGTGGTGACATAGCGGGTTTTCCAGCTCGTCCTCGAGCTTGTCCAGCTGCCACTGGCCCCGGTTGATGGACCTCAGCCGGCCGGTATTCTCCACCCTGGCGTAATCGTTTTCCGTGCCCAGCAGGCTGTGGATGTAGAAAGCCGGGATGCCTTCCAGGGCCAGCATGACGGTGTGCGCACACAGAAAGCGCTGAAGCTGGCAGTGGTCCGCCCCACCCTCCGCCGTCCCTTTCAGGGCATCCCACAGGGCAATGTTGATCTCGTAGGGCTGATCACGACCATCGGCGGTGCGCCGATACGACACCTTGCCACCGAAAGATTCCATGGTATTGATCAGTCGCTGCTTCTCATCGTCATCCAGCAGCCCGTCCGTCGGCCGCATGCCGATGCCGTCGTGGGAGGCGATAAAGTTCAGGTAGGTGGTTCCCATCTGTGCCGGCGGCATACTCATGAGCCAGGTCTTGAGGTGCCGGCAGTTTCCTGTCACCAGGGTGTTGATCAGCAGGGGCGGCAGGGAAAAATTGTAGATAACGTGCGCTTCGTTGGCGTTTCCGAAATAGGTAAGGTTCTCCCGGTTGGGAACGTTGGTTTCCGTGATCACCACTGCCTCCGGCGTATGGTGCTCGATGAGCAGGCGCAGGATCTTGATGAGCTCATGGGTCTGCTGCAGGTGAATGCACGGCGTGCCCGGCTCCTTCCAGAGAAAAGCCACGGCATCGAGCCTGAACATCACCACACCATGCTCCAGGTATTTTTTGATGATCCCGGCAAACTCGATCAGCACCCGGGGATTGGCAAAATTCAGATCCACCTGGTCTTCACTGAAGGTACACCAGACATATCGCTCGCCATCCTCGGTCTGCACCGGGGTCAACAGTGGAGAAGTTCTGGGCCGGACCACGGCGCTCAGATCATCCTTCGGATTTCCCTCAAAGAAATAATCCTTGCCCGGATCGACCCGCTTGCGGAAATTCTCGAACCAGCGGCTGCGCGCGGACATGTGATTGATCACCAGGTCTGCCATCAGCTTGAAATCACCGGCAATCTTTTCGACATCGCTCCAGCCGCCATGGGACTCGTTCACCGCCAGATAGTCCATGACAGAAAAGCCATCGTCAGAGCTGTACGGGAAGAATGGCAGGATGTGAACCGCCGAAACCGTCTCGGCCAGACAGTCCTTCAGGAACCGGTGCAGGGTCTGCAGCGGCTTCTCACCGTCACACTGGACAGTGTCCGCATAGGTGATCAGGACAATATCGGATTCGTTCCAGTTGTTCTGGTGCGCCGGCGGTGGCTCCCGGTTCGGAGCCAGGTCCATGGTGCCCAGCAGCTGTTCCGCCAGGAAATCGCAGTCCAGTTCCGGGTATACCACCTCCAGCATGCCGACCAGTTTGGCTTTGAGGGGCTGGCTCATGGCCGGTACTCCTCGTTGTCCAGCTCCACCGCTTCCAGCAACTGCTCCTTGATGTCCGGAATGGCACTGGTGACCCGGTTCCAGCTCGGGATGAAAGGAGTATCCATGGGGTTGTCCAGGAAATAGGCACCGGCCCGCATCACGTTCTGGGCAAACAGCTCCACGGCCTTCTCTTCTTTGTGTCGGTCGAAGGTGAGGCCGTTCATAACGGCATCATTCTGATAGGTTTCCACGAAATCCAGGGCAATCCGGAAGTATGTGGCCTTGATGGTACGGAATTTCTCGTTGGAGAAGATCTCGCCGTTGGTAGCCAGCTTTCGGAACAGGGCTTTCGAGATATCCACGCTCATCTTGGACAACCCCCGGCTGGCATCTTCCGGGGATAGTTCCTGGTGCTTGTGATCGTAGGTATCGGCGATGTCCACCTGGCACAGCCGGTTGGTGGCGTAGTTGCGTTTCATCTCTGACAACACACCGATCTCCAGCCCCCAGTCGCTCGGAATACGCAGGTCATTGATGACGTCGGTCCGGAACGAAAATTCACCGGCCAGCGGGTAGCGGTAGCTATCCAGGTAATCCAGGAAATCACTGGGGCCGCAGACTTTCTTCAGGGCACGGATCAGTGGCGTCACCAGCAGCCGACTGACCCGGCCATTCATTTTCGAATCCGCTACCCGGGCATAATAGCCCTTGCAGAACATATAGTTGAACGCAGGATTGGCCACCGGGTAAATCAGGCGCGCCACCAGGTCCCGCGAATAGGTCAGGATGTCGCAGTCGTGCAGGGCCACGGACTTGCTGACACCGGAAGCCAATACATAGCCAAAGCAGTACCAGACGTTCCGGCCCTTACCCATCTCGGTCGGCGCCAGGTTCTGCTCACGCAGCTTGAGGTCGAGCTCGCGCAGCCTCGGACCATCGTTCCAGAGCACCTTGAACTCCTGCGGCAGCTCGGAAAAGTACGCCAGCGCATGCCGATACTGTTCCTCGTTGGCCCGGTCCAGCCCGATCACGATCTGATCCAGATAGGGCACTTTCGTCAGCTCACTGACGATGTTTTTCAGCGCCGGCCCCTCCAGCTCCGAATACAACGACGGCAGCACAAGGGACATGGGCCGGGCCTTTCGGAAGTTCATCAGTTCCGCTTCCATCTCCTCTACAGGCCGGCGGACAAGGTTATGCAGGGTGGTGACAATGCCGTTCTGGTAAAAGTCGCCCACGGCGGCTCTCCTCTTTAATACCCGTACTCAAGCAGCAGATTGAGTACACAGTCATTCCAGCCTTCCGGACCGGGTCTGAGGGAGCGAATGGCGCGCCGGTCTGACGGCAGCTGGACGCTCTCGCTGTTGACGCCCCGGATCACCACCGGGATGTCGGAAGCCTCCAGCATGCCCTGATCGTTCGGGCTGTCACCCAGTGCGATAGCAAGAACCGGTTCGCGGCCAAAACGCTCCTGATATTTACCCAGCAAGAAACGGGCCCCATCGGCCTTGTCGAAGATACCCATGGCATGCCAGAAGCGGCCACCCTGCACCAGGCGGAGGTTGTCCTTGGCCAGCGAGGCCTCGAATTGCCGGAATTCCTCCTCGTCACCCTCCCAGATCAGCGGCTCAGTGCCGTGACGTTGCATGGCCCGCGAAGCCGCGGTGACATCCAGACCTGTGTAATCCGCCAGCTCTTCGGCCGACATGTCCTCAAAGCCCCGAAAACGTGCACCGGTAGCCCGCAAGCGGCCCAGTGCGGACAACACCACGGCGCGGGATGCGCCAAAATTCACCACCTGTTCCGAGGAATTGCCAAAAATACCGGCAGGAATGACGACAGCTGCACCGTTTTCGACAATGTAGGGATCGCCATTGCCCAGCTCGTTCCGAAGCACCGCAATCTCCGCAGCGGTCTTGCTGGAATTGAGAATCAGGGGAACTCCCGCTGCCCGTATCCTGGCAAGGGCAGGCCTGGCCGCTTCCCAGGAATAGTCTTCGTGGTCCAGCAGGGTGCCATCGAGATCGGTAAACAGAATCAGGTGGGGCCTGGGCATAGGCTTTCCTCGCTTGCGTTTGCTAACTGGAGACTGGAGCCCCCCGGAACCGCGGAGCCTCCAATGAATGGTCCGGGCCGACAGGGATCAGGACATCGGCCCGATCCGGCATTTCCCGGAGGCAATGCTCGGTCACGCGCTGGTAGTGCATGATGAATCGGGCCACTTCTTCGTCGGACATGATGCGCAACGAGGGAGCACTGCCATCACCACCGCCCTCTTTTGGTGCGCCCGCATGGCGCGCAGCCAACTTGTGCTCCTGCAGGGTGCGCCATTCCAGCACGCATTCCATGGACGGTGCCTTGAGCATCACCAGACAATCGAGCCGATCAAAGAACGCGCGATAGCTGTCTTTCAGACAATCGTTTACATAGCTGCGCCAGGTGGCATAAGCGTCCTCCTCGGCTTCCAGCCTGTTGACTGGTCTTGCCAGCGCCTCTTCACTTTCGGGCGCTGCTCCCAGGCACCAGCCTTCCACCAGAATGACCTCCGCCGGGCCTTCGAACACCGGCCACAGGTCCCGGGGCGCACGATCATCCCGGGCCTTGTCAAAAGCCGGAATTGCGGTCTTCTCCCCGGGTTCAGCGGCCAGCAGCTGGTCGATCACCTTCTGGCCCAGAGACACATCGTGTGTACCCGGCACACCCCGGGTAATGAACAATGGGTGGACCAGTCCGGCAAGTCTCTGGCGCTCTGCTCTGGTAAGGTAGATATCATCAATGGAGAAACTGGCCGTGGGCGTGCCATGGTGCCGGCTCAGGATTTCTTTCAGGAACAGGGTCAGGGTTGATTTGCCGGTGCCCTGGGCCCCATGGATGCCAATAATCACGGGGCGCCCGAGCCCTTGCCGGAGTTCCAGAATCCGGCGCGCCAGCGGCAGGATGGTCTGTTCGACGGTGTCTCCGTATGAAGAAGGCAGACCCTCCTGATTGATCAGGTTCTCAATGGTGCTGTTGAGTTCGTTGTCAGACACGGTGGTTTCCTGAATCGGTTTAAATTTGAAAACAGCAGAATCTGTACCAACTGAGAGTATACGCATTGTATGAGTGACACAGGTTTCCGGATCGAACATCGCTACCTGGAGCTTCCGGAGAGTTTTTACACCCGGGTACAGCCAAAGCCACTGACCGACGCCAGAATGGTCACCTTCAACCATGAACTGGCACGCCAAATGGGCTTCCACGCCGGTTCTGCAGAGCAGTGGACCGGAGTCGGGGCCGGTTCGGAGTTACTGGAAGGCATGGACCCGGTGGCCATGAAGTACACCGGCCACCAGTTCGGCATGTACAACCCGGAACTGGGAGACGGCCGCGGCCTGCTGCTGTGGGAGACCATCGGGCCCGATGGCCGGCGCTGGGACTGGCACCTCAAGGGCGCCGGCACCACACCCTACTCCCGCTTCGGTGATGGCCGGGCGGTGTTGCGCTCCACCATCCGGGAATACCTGTGCAGCGAGGCCATGCATTTTCTCGGCATTCCCACCACCCGGGCCCTGTTCATGGTGAGCGCGAAGGACCCGATCCGGAGGGAATCCATAGAAACTGCAGCCGCTCTGGTACGGGTAGCGGAAAGTCACATCCGGTTCGGCCACTTCGAATTCGCTGCCCATCACGAAGGGCCGGAGGCGGTGCAGACCCTGATCGAGCACGTCATTGCCCTGCACTTCCCGCACCTGATCGATTTGCCGGACGACGAACGCCACACCCGCTGGTTTGAGGAAGTGGTGGAGAGAACCGCGCGCCTGATTGCCGACTGGCAGGCAGTGGGCTTCTGCCATGGCGTAATGAACAGCGACAACATGTCCATCATCGGCGACACCTTCGACTACGGCCCCTACGCCTTCCTAGACGATTTCGACGCCGGCTACATCTGCAACCATACCGACCAGGAAGGCCGGTATGCCTACAACCGCCAGCCCCAGGTCGGCTTTGTAAACTGTCAGTACCTGGCCAACGCGTTGTTGCCGGTCATGGACGAGGACAGCGTCCGCCGTGGCCTGAGGCGGTACGAGGTGACCTACAACGAGCGTTTCCTGCAAAACATGCGCGACAAGCTCGGCCTGGCCGAACCCGAAGACGCCGACCTCAGCCTGATCATGGAGACATTCAGCATGCTCCACGAACACCACATTGACTACACCCGGTTCTTCCGGGGCCTCTCCAGCCTCTATGATAAGGGCCACGCGCCGGTACGGGACCTGTTCGTGGACCGAAGCGTGGCGGACGAATGGCTGGAGCGATACGAGCAACGCCTGCAAAAAGAAACCCGCGCCCATGACGAGCGGGAATACGCCATGCGCAAGGTAAACCCGAAATACATCCTGCGGAACTACCTGGCCCAGCAGGTGATTCAGGAGGCGCAAAACGGGGATTATCAGCCGATGGAGGAGTTACTGCAGGTGCTCAGGCGCCCGTATGACGAGCAGCCGGAGTTTGAGAAGTATGCGGCACTGCCGCCGGACTGGGGGAAGCATTTGAACATCAGCTGTTCCAGCTGAAGGGGCATGCACAGGGTCAGAAGAAAGCTTTCTTCTGACCCCGCCTTCAAGCCCTCAAACCGCCTTGGCAGCAATAATCTTGTCGTGCCACTCCACCGGACCGGTCTGGTGCACGGAGCTGCCCCGCGAATCCACCGCCACGGTCACCGGCATGTCTTCCACCTCGAACTCGTAGATGGCTTCCATACCCAGCTCTTCAAAGGCCACCACCTTGGCTTCCTTGATCGCCTTGGACACCAGGTAAGCAGCGCCACCTACGGCCATCAGGTACACCGCGCCATACTCCTTGATGGCGTCGATGGCCACCTGGCCGCGCTCGGCTTTACCGATCATGCCGGTGAGGCCGGTTTTCTCGAGCATGGTGTGGGTAAACTTGTCCATGCGGGTAGCCGTGGTCGGACCGGCGGGGCCAACCACTTCTTCGCGTACCGGATCCACCGGGCCCACGTAGTAAATAAAGCGCCCCTTCAGATCCACCGGCAGCTCTTCGCCGGCTTCGATCATGTCCACCATCTTCTTGTGGGCAGCGTCACGGCCGGTGAGCATCTTGCCGGACAGCAGAACGGTTTCACCCGGCTGCCACTCTTTGACGTCTTCCGGCGTCACGGTATCCAGATTCACCCGGCGCACGTTCTCGCCCACTTCCCAGGTGATCTCCGGCCAGTCGTCCAGGCTCGGCGGAGTCTGCAGGGACGGACCCGTGCCATCCAGGGTGAAGTGCGCGTGGCGGGTGGCAGCGCAGTTCGGAATGATCGCCACCGGCTTGTTGGCGGCGTGGGTCGGGTAATCCTTGACCTTCACATCCAGTACCGTGGTCAGGCCACCCAGGCCCTGGGCACCGATGCCCAGCTCGTTGACCTTCTCGAACAGCTCCAGGCGCAGCTCTTCGGCACGGTTGGACGCGCCGCGGGCCTGCAGGTCGTGAATATCGATCGGATCCAGCAGGGCTTCCTTGGCCAGCTCCATCGCCTTCTCGGCGGTACCACCGATGCCGATACCCAGCATGCCCGGCGGACACCAGCCAGCACCCATCTGCGGCACCATCTTCAGCACCCAGTCCACCACGGAGTCCGACGGGTTCAGCATGGCGAACTTGGACTTGGCCTCGGATCCGCCACCCTTGGCAGCCACGTGAACCTCAACGGTGTCGCCCGGAACCATCTTGTAGTGGATGATGGCCGGGGTGTTGTCCTTGGTGTTGGCACGCTTGCCATCCGGATCGGCCAGCACAGAAGCCCGCAGCACGTTGTCCGGGTGGGTGTAGGCGCGGCGAACGCCTTCGTTGATCACATCATCCAGGGGCATATCGCAGTCCCACTGAACGTTCATGCCGATATTCACGAAAACCGTAACAATGCCGGTGTCCTGACAGATCGGACGGTGGCCCTGGGCGCACATCCGGGAGTTGATCAGGATCTGGGCCATGGCATCCTTCGCCGCCTGGGACTCTTCCTTCTGGTAGGCCTCATAGACGCCCTGGATAAAGTCCTTGGGATGGTAATAGGAAATGAATTGCAGCGCGTCCGCTACACTCTCAATCAGGTCGTCCTGGCGGATTACGGTGGTCATAGGCGCCTCATCAGCTTGTTTCGTTATTTCGTGTCATCGAAAAA
The DNA here is from genome assembly GCF_022343555.1 of Marinobacter sp. C7. Classification (GTDB taxonomy): domain Bacteria; phylum Pseudomonadota; class Gammaproteobacteria; order Pseudomonadales; family Oleiphilaceae; genus Marinobacter. The sequence goes on from NZ_JAKQZH010000006.1 coordinate 9,435, forward strand.
TCGGAGGCGAGAGTTTACCAGAAAATCGTTCGAACGAGTGATGCGACGGAAGGCGAAGGCGCTATAAAAGGAAGCAATAAAAACTATCGATCGGGGGAGCAAGCCCCGGACATAACAGCACGTTTGCAGGAGATACCGTGACCGACCTCATCTTCACCGAGAAAACAGACCGAATCCTGACCGTTCGTCTCAACCGGCCGGAGCGCAAGAACGCCCTCACCCACGACATGTACACCGCCATGGGCGATGCCCTCGAACAGGCGGAATCCGATACCGACATCCGCTGTACCCTGTTCACCGGTACCGAGGAGTGCTTCACCGCCGGGAATGATCTGAGCGAATTCGCCCAGGGCCTCCCGGGTGAGTTCCGGGAAACTCCTGTGGGTCGCTTCCTTCTATTGCTGGCGACCGCCACCAAACCGGTGGTGGCCGCGGTCAACGGCCCGGCAGTAGGCATCGGCACGACCATGTTGCTCCACTGCGATCTGGTGGTCGCCGGAACCAACACCCGCTTCCAGATGCCGTTCGCCAATCTGGGCCTGTGCCCGGAAGGCGGCTCCAGCCTGCTGCTACCCGCCTGGCTCGGCCGCGTCCGTGCTGCCGAATTGCTGATGCTCGGCACCGCGTTCACCGCGGACGACGCTCTGCGACTTGGCATCATCAACCGGGTTTGTGAGCCAACGGAGTCCGAGTCCAAAGCCCGGGAACTCTGTGACCAGCTCGCAACCCAGGCACCCGCTGCTCTCCGTGCCACAAAACAGCTGCTCAACCGGCCGGTCCTGGAGGACCTGACAGACACCATGCTGACCGAGGGTAAGCTGTTCAGCGAGCGCCTGAAATCCCCCGAAGCCGCCGAAGCTTTCCGGGCGTTCATGGAAAAACGCCCGCCTGATTTTTCGTCATTCGAGTAAGTCGCAAATGGCGATTGCAGCGCTCGACAAAGCGCTTAGGGGCAACTATTTTTCACAAAGGCCGGACTCCATCCGTGCGAGGATGACCCGAAAAGCCAGAATCACACTTTTGGCTGATCAACACTTGCCAGACTGTCGCTATAGTCAGAGTTACGAAATTGGCTCAAAGCGCTGACCAAAATTTCAAAAAGAACATAACGACACAACAACAGGAAAAGGTTCCACCCATGTTCAAGAAAACACTAATAAGTCTTGCCGTGGCGTCTTCCGTTGGACTTACAGGCTGCTGGAGCAGCGGTGACGAGGGGGCGAATGCTAATCCGGATTATCAGATTACTGACACGACTATTGACCAGACGCTGGTCCGCCCAATTTTCAATCCGATTTTGACAGCCCCGGATTTCAGCATCCCTGCAAATTATGATCTGGTGCTTCTCCTGGGTGCGGGCCAAAGCACGAACTACGACTTTACGGGCTTTACTACCGGAACCGATCCTGCCTCCAACACTATTAATGATCTCGCCGGCTTCTCGACTTCGGGTCAGATAGACGTTCGATTCAATGGTTCACTGGATGCTTCGACGGTGATTGCCAACCAAACCGTACATCTGGTTCCGATGAACATGTTGCCTGTGTCAGAAAATACGCCTGACATTGAGCTAACGGCAAATCCGGCCTATATCAATTCCAGCGATCCGTTCGATCTGGCTAAATTCGCAGCCCAGGATTTCCGAACTGAAGTGGTCTCTCTAGACGGGGGGACGGACAACGTTATCCGAATCACTCCGCTAAAGCCGCTTGAGAATCAAACCAAGTACCTCGTTATTGTGACCGGTGGTGTAAAAGCTACAGATGGCCGTTCCACAGCGCCGTCCATCGGTTATTCACAAATGGCTGGTGACGGGCCTCTGGGGAATCCGGCTCTGCAATCAGTGCGGGATCTCGTTCAAGGCGGTGAGGCGTTGGCGGCCGGCTGGTTGGGTGCTAACGGCATCACCGACGACGTGACCCTTGCCTATACAATCACTACCTCCAACACACAGACGGTTCTTGATTCTATTACGAGTCCAGCCCCCTACCTGCCGAAACTGGGCCAGCAGGTTGTTCTGTACTCCGCTCTTCAGGTGGTCAGGGATAATCTGCCCGAAACAGCAACCGCTTCAACTGTATTCGCAGCGTTGGCAGATGCCTTGAGCGACTCCCCGGAAAACGTTGAGCTTGCGCAGGCAGTCGGTGCCGCAATCGGGCCTTACATTGCAGATCCTACTCTGGGCCAGCAAGTCGTGGGTTCTGTAGTCTCAGAATTGCCGTTCCCCCAACCAAGGGGAGCCACATTCTATAGCGATACAACCAAGTCGGCAGACACACTTCCAGCGATCTCCGCCTCAGGAAATGCTGAGCTTCAAACCGCAGCTGGCTTTGTCAACGTGACGGAAGGCGCAATCGAGCTTCCCTATTACCTTGAGCTGCCCGGCGAAACCGGAGCAGGACTCGTAGAAGGAATGTGGCGAGGCGACACGGACCTTGAGACGGCGCTGAACAGCACGATCGATTCACTCAGAGATAGTGATCCAAGCCTGGCCACTCTCTCCAACTTTGAGTTCCCGCGGGACGCCGATGGCACATTGAACGTGACACAGTACATGCCCTTCCCCAAGGAGAACGCAAAGGTAGCTGTTCCTGTAACTGTGTTTTATCCCAAAGCAACTGCGGGCTGCACAGCGATTAGCGACGTTGTGGTCTTCCAGCACGGGCTTACAGTCGACAGAAGTGTCGCAACAATCCCTGCAGTTGTCTTGGCCGCACAGGGAGCTCAACTTGCTAACGGTACCTGCATTGCCACTGTCGCAGTCGATCAGCCGCTGCATGGCCTCGGGGGCGATACTGTGGGGACTATCCCCGGGCTGACGCCGGGAAGTTACATTGATCCTGCAGATTTCCCGGAAGCGGATTACGTAGGTGAGCGTCACTTTAACTTTACGGCTGTTCCAGGCACTCTTACACCGCAGGCAGCCGAATCGATTACGGATGTTGAGTCTGGAAGTCTGGCAATTAACCTGCAAAGCCTGCAGACAACCCGAGACCTTCTCCGTCAGGGAGTTGTAGATCTGCTGAACCTGTCCGCAACAATGCGTTTCGGCGCGTTCGATATCGATGGCCCGGGCCTTGACGGTGCGGTCTACGCAGGTGATGCCCTTCACAATGCAAACTACCACTTCGTTGGCCACTCCCTGGGTGGGATTTCTGGAACACCGTTTGTCACTCTTGCCGAGGATGCTTTCCTCAGAGGTGCGTACGGAGCAATTGGCGCAAATGCGCTCTACCCGGATTTCACCTCTATTTCTCTGATGAACACTGGTTCCCAGTTGGCGAAGATGGCAGAAAACTCTCCGGCGTTTTCTCCCGCAGTACTCGGCGGTTTGTCGGCAGCAACTGGCGGCACTGTAGTCCAGGGCACGTCATCGCTCGAGACCTTCCTCTACGTGTGGCAGTCAGCACTTGACAGTACTGACCCGGTCAACTTTGGCATGCGGCTTGGCGCCAGCGTTTCAGCAGAAGGCACCACCGGTCTTTTGCTCTCCGAAGTAGTAGGAGACCTCACTGTTCCGAACGAGGCGAACGTTTCGACTCTGGGGCAGGCACTGTCCGCACCGCTTGCCGGAACAGAGCCTCTAATGGCTCTGGTAAACTTGGGCGCGGGTGTTGATCCGTTGACTTCGGGCTCACTGATTACGGCAAGCAATCCGGTGCCAGTGGGTCCCGTCGCAAACGCGTCATCGTTCTTCTTCGGCGCCCAGCCCTGCTCGACGGCTAATCATGGCACATTCGTTGCCCCAGCTACGCCAGCTGACGAAACGGACCCGGTTTGCCCGAACGGCTCAAGTACTGGTGACGCATTTGGCGAGATGGTTGCTGAAGTGTTTGGAAACATCACCCAGCAAGCAATCCCTGTCATCGATTCTAGCGTCCTTGGGGATAGTCCAACGGTTGAGGCCGCTCTGGACCAGAACCAGTAAACGCAACCCACGAAAAACCCCGGCGCAAGCCGGGGTTTTTCTTTTGGTGTGGAACACACCTTAACGACAAAACTCAACGAACAGCCAAGTCAACCTAGTCGGAGAAGTTTAAAGGGCTCCCAATCTGCCTCTGCATCACCCCATCCCCCCGATCAACCTCAATCACCATCTCTCTGGCCCTCAACTGCGGGTGCTCCGCCGCCTCTGCGATCGTCAGCACCGGTTCCACACAGGCGTCCTGCCCATCGAATACTTCCTGCCACTCCGCCAGTGTCTTCTCTTTCACTTTCTCCTGAATGGCCGTCTTGAGCTGCTTCTGATCGTTCGGCTTCTGGCTCAGTGCCAGGCTTTTCATTTCCGACAGCCCCAGGGCGTCACACAGCCGTGCCGAGAACTGGGGCTCCAGACTGCCCACCGACAGCCAGCGGCCATCACGGGTCTGGTAGTAGTCATAGAAAGAACCGCCGTTGAGCAAACTGCTCTCGGGCTTCTGTTCCACGCCTCCGGCCAGGCAGGCCGCGCCGGACATGGCGTTGAGGGCGAAGGCAGCGTCGGTCATGCTGATATCGACGAACTGACCCCTGCCGGTCTGCTGGCGTTCGATAACGGCCGCGAGGATGCCCATGACGGCATGGTGGGAACCTCCGGCCACGTCCGCTACCTGGATGCCCATGGGCGGAGGGCCGCTGTCTGCGCGGCCGCAGTGGCTGGATACGCCGGCAATAGAGAGGTAGTTGATGTCGTGGCCGGCGCGGTCCCGGTAGGGGCCGGTCTGGCCGTAGCCGGTGATGGCGCAGTAAATCAAGCCGGGGTTGATTTCTCTCAGGGTCTCGTACCCGATGCCCAGGCGGTCCATCACGCCGGGACGGAATTGCTCAACCACAATGTCGTAGTCCCTGACCAGTTCCTTTACTTTGTCTGCAGCGCCTTCCTGTTTGAGATTGAGCTGCAGCGTGTCCTTACCACGGGTGAGATAGGAAAAGGCGGTACTGAATTTGCCGTCGAAGGGAGGCATCACTTTTGTGAGGTCCACCCGGTCCGGTGCCTCGATTCGCAGTACCTCTGCCCCCATGTCGGCCAGCAGCATGGTAGCGTAGGGGCCGGGCAGCAAGGTGCTGAAATCCAGAACCTTCAGTGAACGCAAGGGGCTTGCCATGGTCTTCTCCTTCTTGTCAGGCAATTATGGTTTGAGCAGATCTGTTTTATCACCATGCTGCCGTGTTTTGCTCCCGGGGCCAACTGCCGGTTCCCCCATTCCCGTTGACCAATTCTTCCACGCTTCAGGCAGTTAGGCCGGTTGCAATGTTCCCCCGGGGTTTTATGATGGGTTTCGTTTTCAAGGAATGGCGAGCACAATGCCCAACCTGACGGTTTCAAGACATTTTGTACAGGCAGCTTTGGTCGGCGCCGAGGCCCGGGGACTGGATACCCGGGAGATGCTGAAGGACGCCGGGATTTCCCCGGATTTGCTGCGCATCGACATGGCGCGGGTCAGCAGTGACCAGTTCAGCCGGCTGATGCAGGTGCTGTGGAACCGTACCGGTGACGAATTCATGGGCATGGGCCCCCGTCGGGCCCGGACGGGTACCTTTGCAACCATGTGCGCCCTGGTTATCGATTGCCCCAACCTGGAGGCCGTCTATCGCCAGGCATTTCAGTTCTCACGCCTGTTCGAGCCCATGGTGTCCATGGAGCTGGAAGTCGGTGAAGAGCAGGCGCGGCTGGTGCTGCGTATCGAAGGCGAGATCTATGATCCCAGTTACTTCCTGCGCGAGAGTATTCTGGTTATCTGGCATCGCCTCGGTAGCTGGCTCATTGGCCAGCCGGTGGAATTGGACAAAGCCGAGTTCGATTACCCGCGGCCGCCCCACGGTGATGAGTACCGGCACATCTTCCATTGCCCGCTGGAGTTCGAATCAGGCCGGACCGCCCTCACCTTCGACAAGCGTTTCCTCTCGGAGCCGGTCATCCGCGACAAGCCGGAAATGCGGCAGTTCCTCAAGACTTCACCGGCGGACCTGCTTTCCCGGCCGGACGAAAGCAATACCTGGACCGGCAGGATTCGCGCATTGATTGGCCGGGATTTCTCCAGGCCCCTGCCGGATTTCGAGTGGATTGCTTCAGAGCTGCATACCAGCCCGCAAACGCTCCGGCGCCGCCTGAAACAGGAGAATACGTCCTTTCAGGAGATCAAGGACCTGCTGCGGCGGGACATGGCGATCTACTACCTTGGCCGGCAGGATCTGGCCATCAATGACATCGCGGAAAAGGTGGGCTTTACCGAGCCGTCCACGTTCCACCGCGCCTTCAAGAAATGGACAGGCGTCACCCCCGGTGCCTATCGCGAGGGTGAACGGGGAAACCTGGAATCCTGAGGAAATCAGGAGCCGTCAGGCGCTTGCAGATGGCGGACCAGTTGCCCCAACGTCTGGGCGATTTCACCGGCGCGCTCCCGGTTGTAGCCAAGCTGCATCAACCGGGAACCATCACGGGGATCGTATATCCAGCAGCTGGACACAGCGGCCTCACAGCCCCATTCGATCATCGGATTCACCCCATAGACTTCCATGGTCTGGGTCTTGCGCACCAGGCGGTTTCCGGCCTCGCGACGAATTTCCTGAAAGCTGATCACGCTTTCAGTCGCACTGACCTCATACGCCACATCCGCAGGGTTATCCAGCCGGACAACGGTCTGGTCCGCCCGCCAGCCCGCCACATCGAGCAGGCTGTTCAGATGAGTCAGCAAGGCTTCCCGGTCGTTGTCCGCGAGGTAGAGCCTTCTGAGTGAGGCGGTGCTCTGGTTGCCCGCCGGCTCAATCACTGCCACCTTTGGAGGTTTCTCGCCGTTACCGTTGGTTGCTGCTCCCGATTGGCGGGTGCGCTCCACATCGGTGATCAGTTTGAGGGCTTTCTGATAATGGCTGCCGTCGGCACCCGCCTGGGTTACGTAGGCTTCGAGGGCTGCCTGGGCTTCGTTGAGATGACCGGCTTCCAGCATCACCCGACCCCGGTAGAAAAAGTACTCCGGAGGTTTTTCCGCTTCCAGTTTCTGAAGCCGATTGAGGTACTCACCGGCCTCCCCCCAGTTACCGGCATTGACCGCCTCTTCTGTAGCCAGCATCAACCGGCGCATCTCGTGCTCCGGAGCCAGGGCCTGCACCTGACCGGCGGCCGAGAGGGCTGCCACCAGGGCCACGGACCGGGCCAGTCGATGAAACATTCCAGATGCTACTGCCATGGTTCTTACTCCTGCTGGTTATCGGCGTTCATCGCCGCTTCCATCTCGGTGTCTCCGGCATCCACTTCGGCCTGCTCCAGGATGCCCCGGGGAAGTTCTTTCTTGACTCTCACGCCTAACTCCACAAACCGGTTCGCCTGGGAAATCAGGTTACCACGGCCCCGGGTCAGGGTATTCATGGCCGAATCGTAGCTGCCCTGGGCGGTTTGCAACTGACTTCCCAGGCGCTCCATGGCCTCCACAAAAACTCTGAGCTTGTCATAGACCGCACTGGCCCGATCGGCAATCCGCCGGGCATTCTGGCTCTGGCGTTCATAGCGCCAGATATTCTCGATGGTCCGCAGTGTGGCCAGCAGCGTGGTCGGCGTGACCACAATAATCTTTCGCTCGAAGGCTTCTGCGAAAAGGTTCTCGTCCTGCTGAAATGCCGCCACGAACGCCGGCTCGATGGGCATGAACAACAGCACGAAATCCGGCGAATGCAGGCCATGGAGCTGACTGTAATCTTTCTCGCTCAGGGTCCGGATATGGTTCCGGACTGCCTCCACATGCTGTTTCAGCGCCTCGGCACGGGCATTCTCATCTTCCTCGTTGACCCACTGCTGGTAGGCCAGAAGGGACACCTTGGAATCCACAATCAGGTTCCGGTTATCCGGCAGATGCACTACCACATCCGGGCGCAACAGCTGGTGCTCGCCGTCCCGGTAACTGCCCTGGGTTTCGTATTCAATGCCTTTTCGCAGGCCGGACTTTTCCAGCACCCGCTCCAGAATCAGCTCACCCCAGTTGCCCTGGATCTTCTTGTCACCCTTCAGGGCCCTGGTCAGGTTGGCGGCCTCTTCGGTGATCTGCCGGTTCAGCTCCTGCAGCGACTTGATCTCGCTTCGCAATGCCTGGCGGTCCCGGGTCTCGGTGGTGTAGACATCCTCCACCCGCTTGCGGAAGTCCTGCAACTGATCCCGGAAAGGATTGAGCAGGCTGTCCAGGCTGGTTCGGGTCTGCTGGGTGAAGCGCTCGTTCTTCTGATCGAAAATCCGGTTGGCCAGGTTTTCGAACTCCTGTTTCAACGCATCGCGGTTACGCTCCAGCAGCTCCAGCTTCTCTGCCGCCGAACGGCGCTCCCGGTCCAGGGCAACTTCCTGTTCGCGAAGCCTCACCTTCACACGGTGCAGCTCGCCGGAAAGATCCTCGATCCGGGCCTGCAGGTTTTTACGCTCGCCTTCCAGTTGGTCGATCCACTGTCGCTTGCCGCCAACATCCGACTCAAGCCCCGCCACCCGCGTCTCAGCATTGAACGCCCTGGCTTGCCAGCCATCCCCCTTGCGTGCCGAACGCATCAGGAGAGCGGCGAGCAGCACGATCAGCAACGCCAGCACTACCACTAATCCAGCCATCAACTCCGGCGAGGCCACTATCCATCGGGTTATTGCTTCCGGCACTGCAAGACGCTCCTGGTTGGTATTCCCGGATGATCACATAATGAAGAACAGTTTAACGTAACAATGGAACCTTTTGCGTTGCCTCCCGTTCATAGGCATTAATGAGGGTCTTGCGACCTCGACTGATTGGCAAATTGATCACCGATGCGCATCTGACTCTGGACGCGCCTCGTAATATCCACTAAAAGAATAAAGTGTTCGTCCTGTTTATTTTGATTACATTTTTTTCACGGCCGGGGCGAATCCGCAGTCAGAGGATGGACAGGCAAATTATGCTGAAAGAACTGTGGCGAAAACTGGGATCAGAACTCTGGCAGGAGAACCGGGCCGGGGATGGTGTGGAATCAGGTGTTTTGAGCAGGCGCAAGAAAACCTACCCGAAAGGTTTCCGGATCCTGCCCCACATCACCCACACAGGTGAATTTCACCTGGAGCGCCTGACAAAAATCCTGAAAGAACGCTACGGCCAGAGTTTTTCTGTCCCGGATAGCCGGAGTGAGAACGACGGCGCCATCAGGGAATTGATCAGTTTTGCCTCCCGTATCCAGGATCAGGATATCCAGCGCGAGTTGTTGCTGTTCTATCTGAATTGCTCTCCGGTGATTCAGGAGTACCTGCGTTCGCAGACCGATCTCGGCGAAGGCCCCTTCCTGACCAGGTAATCCACCCTGCCCGTTAACCAACTGTAAAGTCACTACACAGGTTGGTTGCGGTATACTCCCCGGCCTAATTGGACACATTCGAGGCACAGACCATCAGCACGCCCTTAATATCCGGGTGTAGTTGTCTGCCGGCTCAGGGGTACTTCATGAGTTACAATCGTTCGCGGGCTGGTTTTCCGTTCCTATCGATCATCGTCGCTGCCGGGCTGGGCCTGGTGCTTGCCGGCTGCTCGTCTGACCGCTATTTCATGGTTCCGAAAAAAGACCTGACAGAGCTGAACTCGTCGGTGCAATCCCAGCGGGCCACGCTTGTCACCATGGAAGGCAACGCCTCGGTCCGCCATGAACAGCTGTTGCAAGGCCAGAAACTGTCCACCCAGACCATTCTGAACGCCATTGCAGAACAGGTCGAAAAGCCGGTCTGCCCCCCGGTTCCCGCACAACGAGCCTGCCCCACAGTGGCAGACACCGGCCGCGCCGATCGTCTGAAAGGCAAGGTTGTTGTCGGTGAGGTTGAAAAATTCTACCTTGCCGAACCGGGGCTGGTTTATACCGCACGAATCGATAGTGGCGCCGAGACTTCCTCCATAGATGCCCGCAACATCACACGTTTTGAGCGGGATGGCAGCAACTGGGTGCGCTTTGACGTTCCGGTTCCGGGCACCGACGAACTGGTGACCATGGAGAAAGAAATTTCCCGGAGGGTTCGCATTATCCAGGCCAGCGCCGACGACTCGGAGCGGCGGGTCGTGGTCGAACTCCAGTTTGCCATTGGCGATCACAAGCAGGTTGCCGAATTTACCCTGGCGGATCGCAGTAACCTGACCTACGAAGTGCTGATCGGCCGAAATGTCCTCCGGGATGTGATGCTGATTGATGTCGGCAAGGAATACGCCACTGAGCTGCCCAAGAACCTGAAACGCAACGGAGACGACGCTTGACCAGCCGTTCGCGAATCCCGTTTTACGTCGCCGTCCTGCTCCTGATCGGGGCTGGCATATCCCTGGCCATCTGGCGCCACGTTGAGCTGGGCATCCCATGGCTCACCGGTGAACAGCGTCCGGTCTGGATGGTCGAGGCGCGAGTGGACTTCGTGGGGACCGGCGAGCCGGTGCTCGCGAGCCTGAACATTCCGGAGCAGCCCCCGGGCTTCAGTATCATTTCGGAACAGGCCGCCTCTCCCGGCTACGGATTCTCTATTGTGGACAACTCCGGCGCCCGCAGGGCGGAATGGAGCAAACGGGACGTCTCCGGTCCACAGACCCTCTACTTCAAGGCCCAGTTCATTCCTACGGATGATGCCCGGCCCCGGCGCCTGACCAGGGAGCCACGCACCCGGGAGATGTTTTGGGAAGAGCCCCAGGCAACCGCGGTCCGGGAAATCCTTACCCAGGCACGAGAACGTTCCAGCACGCCCGAGAGCATGACCCGCGAGCTGATCCGCCTGCTGCAGCCGGACACCAGGACCCAGAACACCACACTGCTGGTGGCCGAGGAGAACTACCTCCAGTTGCTGGTGGACATGCTTAACCACGCGGGCATTCCCGCCCGAACGGCGGATGGCCTCCGGCTCGAGGATGCCCGTCGTCGGCAGCCGCTGATGCCCTTCCTGCAGATCTATAACGGCGATCAGTGGCTGACGTTCGACCCCCAGACTGCCGAGCAGGGGGTGCCGGAAAACCTGCTGCTCTGGCGCCAGGGCTCCGAATCCTTGCTCGATGTTGTCGGCGGCGATAATTCCGAGATCAGCTTTTCCATGCTCCGACAGACAGTTCCCGCCCTTCAGCTGGCCACCATGCAGGCGGAATCCAACGGTCTGGGTTTTCTGAGCTTCTACGAGCTGCCCATCGAGGAACAGAGCATGTTCCGGATGCTGCTGCTCCTGCCGCTGGGCGCACTGATCGTGGCCTTCATGCGCATGGTGATCGGCATCCGCACCTCTGGCACGTTCATGCCCGTGCTGATCGCCGTAGCCTTTGTACAGACCACACTGGTCCCCGGGCTGATCGCATTTCTCTCCGTTGTGGCCATCGGTCTGCTGATGCGGGGTTATCTTTCCAGCCTAAACCTGTTGCTGGTCTCCCGGATCTCCGCGCTCATTATCCTGGTCATCTTTATCACCGCCGGCCTGTCCATTATCGGCTACCAGATGGGCTTCAACACCGGCATGACAGTGACCTTCTTTCCCATGGTGATCATCGCCTGGACCATCGAGCGGATGTCCATCCTCTGGGAAGAGGAAGGCGTCCGGGAAGTCATGATCCAGGGCTCCGGCAGTCTGTTCGTGGCCATCTGTGCCTATCTGGTCATGAGCGCCCCGCTTTCCGGCCACCTGACCTTCAACTTCCCGGAGCTTCACCTGGTGATTCTCGGGTTGATCCTGCTGATGGGTCAGTACACCGGCTACAAGCTCAGCGAACTTCGTCGATTCTCACCCATGAAGGTGTACGACTGACATGGAGTGGATTTCTCCCCGGAGACTGAAGCGGCTTGGCATGCTCAACATGAATCGGCGCAATGTGGACTACATTGCCCGATACAATGATCGCTCGTCCTATCCGCTGGTGGACAACAAACTGAAAACCAAGCTGGCGGTGGCGGAGTATGGCGTCAAGACGCCCCGGCTTTTGCAGATCGTCCGTGAGCAGCACGAAATTTCTCACTTCCGGGAAATGGCTGAGGACCTGGAAGGCTTCGCGATCAAGCCTGCAAAAGGGTCAGGTGGTAAAGGGATCACTGTCATCACAGGCCGGGACGGAGAAGAATACATCAAGGCCTCGGGCGCGCGAGTGGATGCGCCCTACCTCGAGCGCCATCTGACCAACATCCTGGCCGGCCTGTATTCGCTGGCGGGCACACCGGATGTCGCCATCGTCGAAAACCTGGTCCAGTCTGATCCGAACCTGGCCCGTTACTCCCATCAGGGGGTTCCCGATATTCGAATCGTCGTTTTCCAGGGCTATCCAGTCATGGCGATGCTGAGACTCGCCACGACGGCCTCGGACGGCAAGGCGAACCTTCATCAGGGTGCGGTGGGCGTGGGCCTCGATATCGGCTCCGGCCGCAGCCTCAATGCGGTTCAGTTCAACCGCCCGATCACTCTGCACCCGGATACCGGCCTGGCACTGGAAAACATCGAGATAAGCGCATGGGACGAAATGCTGGAGATGGCCTCACGCTGCTACGAGGCCACCGGGCTGGGGTACATGGGCGTCGATCTGGTCGTGGACGCCGAGGAAGGTCCCCTGTTGCTCGAACTGAATGCCCGCCCGGGCCTGGCCATCCAGATGGCAAACGGCTGCGGCCTGCTACCCAGATTGCGGGCCATTGAGAGTCTCAAACGCCCCCACTTCTCTCCAAGCGAGCGCGCACGGTTCGCGATGGAAACCTTCGCCAGCCTCTGAATCCCGGAATCGGACAAAAAAAAACGGGGCCGTGGCCCCGTTCTTTCGATCCGCTGACGATCAGAGTTCGCCTCTGGCAATCAGCAGCTTGCGCTCGTGACTGAGCCCCTTGAGCAGGCCCCAGGTCATTACCAGGAGAATTGCCGTGAATGGCAGGCCCGCGCTGATCGCCGTCGCCTGGATGGCTCCCAGCGCATCAGCACCGCCACCAAAGATCAGAGCCGCAGCGATGGCGCCCTCCATAACAGCCCAGAAAACACGCTGTGCAGTCGGAGCGTCGGTCTTGCCGCCGGCGGTAATGCTGTCGATCACCAACGAACCGGAATCAGAGGACGTTACAAAGAACACCAGCACGAGGATGATTGCCACGAAGGAGATGATGCCGGTCAGCGGCAGGTTGGCAAACATCTGGAACAGTGCCAGGGATACGTCGGTCAGCCCCTCCTCGGCCAGCGCACCAATTCCGTTCTGGATCTGCTCGAGAGCGGAACCACCGAAGCTGCTCATCCAGACGACAGTAACCAGTGTCGGGATCAGAAGTACCGCAATGATGAATTCACGAACGGTACGGCCCCGGGAAACACGGGCGATAAACATACCCACGAACGGTGACCAGGAAATCCACCAGGCCCAGTAGAAGACAGTCCAGCCCTGGAACCAGGCCTCGTCTTCACGGCCAAACGGATTACTCAGTGGCACAATGTTGGCCACATAGCTGGAGGATGTAACCCACATGGTTTCCAGAATACTCATGGTCGGGCCGGCAAAGATTACGAAGAACAGCAATACGGCGGCAATGCCCATATTGATGTTACTGAGCACCTTCACACCACCTTCCAGGCCACGGAGTACGGAGATCAATGCAAGCGCAGTGACGCCAACAATAATGGCCATCTGAACATTAATGCCGGAGCCGGTTCCGAAGAGATAGTCCAGGCCGGAGGCGGCCTGCTGTGCACCGAAGCCGAGGGAGGTCGCCAGACCGAAAATCGTGGCAACCACGGCCAGAACATCAATGATGTGGCCAGGCCAGCCCCAGACCTTATCCTTCAGCAGAGGGAAGAAGGCGGAGCGGATGGTCAGCGGCATGTTCTTGTTGAATGCAAAGAAGGCCAGTGACAACGCAACCACGGCATAGATTGCCCAGGGATGCAGACCCCAGTGATACATCGTTGCCCCCATGGCGAGGTTCGCTGCCTCTGGCGAATTCGCCTCAACATTGAAGGGGGTCTCGTACCAGCCGGTGTAATAGGCGGTCGGTTCCGCGACTGCCCAGAACATCAGGCCAATACCCATGCCCGCTGCAAACAGCATGGCAAACCACGACGGCCTGGAGAACTCGGGCTTGGCATCCTGGCCACCGATCCGGATTTTGCCCATAGGCATGAAGATCAGGGCAATACAAACAACCACGAAGATATTGGCACTGATCAGGAAAAACCAGTCAAAGCTGGCAATGATGTCCCATTTCGCTCCATCGAGCATTTCTTTCGCCGGCGTCGGGAACATCAACGTCCCGATGACAAAAGCCACTACAATAAGAGCGGAAACTGGGAACACCCAGTTATGGAGATCGAGGCCCAGAACATTGATATTGTCCTGACCCGCGACGTAATCCGTCTGATATTCGTCTTTCACTACCTCGCCCACGTTTTGGCGCCTCCCGGGTTAGAAATTCAATTTCAGAATCGGAGTTCAATTATTACAAGCGCGCAATTCTAATGTTTTGAGGTCAAAACATCAAAGCGCGCGCCTGATCGTTTTTACGTATTCTCCCTTATAAGAATAGTTCATTTCCTGAGTTTTCAACGTCGCGTTTCCGGCAATCCACTACCTTGCGCCGCAGGTATCTATATACTCTGCGCATCAAGACGTTAATGGCGAACAAACCGAGGTATCCATGGAGAAGACCAAAACCTTCCCACTGCGCTACAGCGCTTATGCCCTGAGCATTGCAGGACTTATCGTTTCCCTGCCGGTTACTTTCTGGCTGGGGTATGGCTACGCAATTCCCGGAATCTTCGCCATACTCACCGCGATTGGAACCTACGATCTGGTCCAGACCAGGCATACGGTCAGCCGTAACTATCCGATCATGGCCAACTTCCGCTATCTCTTTGAGTCTGTTGGTCCGGAGATCCGCCAGTATTTCATCCAATCGGATACCGAGGAGCGTCCTTTTTCCCGCGAGCAACGCACGATCATCTATCAACGGGCGAAAAATGTCCTCGACAAGCGGCCATTCGGATCCCAGCTGCACATGTATGAAGAGGGCTTCGAGTGGATGAACCACTCCATGACGCCAACCAGACTCACCGATTCCGATTTCCGGATCCAGATCGGCAAAAAACGCGCCAAGCCATACAGCGCAAGTGTCTTCAACATCTCCGCCATGAGTTTTGGATCGCTGTCTGCCAACGCGATTCTCAGCTTGAACACCGGTGCAAAACTGGGTGGTTTCTACCACGACACCGGCGAGGGCTCGATTTCCCGGTATCACCGCCAGCCCGGTGGCGACCTGGTGTGGGAGATAGGCTCGGGCTATTTCGGCTGCCGCAACAAGGATGGAAGCTTCAATGCGGAAATGTTCAAGCAAAACGCCAATCTTGAACAGGTAAAAATGATAGAGCTCAAACTATCCCAGGGCGCCAAACCCGGCCATGGTGGCATCCTGCCCGGCGCAAAGGTCACGCCGGAAATTGCCGAGGCCCGCGGCGTATCCGTGGGTGAGGATTGCGTATCTCCAGCCAGTCACTCCGCGTTTTCCAACCCCATCGAAATGCTGAGGTTCATAGATTATCTGCGGGAGCTCTCCGGGGGTAAGCCGGTGGGTTTCAAACTGGCCATCGGACATCCCTGGGAATGGTTCGGCATCGTCAAGGCCATGCTGGAGACAGACCTGAAACCGGACTTCATCGTGGTCGACGGCGGCGAAGGCGGTACCGGTGCCGCCCCATTGGAGTTCATCAATCGACTCGGCATGCCCATGACAGAAGCCCTGCTGCTCGTCCACAACACACTGGTGGCGACCGACCTGCGGGAAGACATTGCTATCGGCGCTGCCGGAAAGATCACCTCCGCCTTCAACATAGCACGCACGCTGGCGCTTGGTGCCGACTGGTGTAACGCTGCCCGTGGCTACATGTTTGCCCTTGGCTGCATTCAGTCACTGAGTTGCCACACCGGGCGTTGTCCGAGCGGTATAGCCACCCAGGACCCCCGAAGGGGCGAGAAGCTGGATGTGGGACACAAGAGCGAGCGGGTGTATAACTTCCACAGGAACACCCTGGACGCCCTCCAGAATCTGCTGGAAGCGGCTGGGCTGAGGCATCCGTCGGAACTCGGGCCGGAGCATGTTATCCGGCGAGTCTCAAAGACCGAAATTCATTCCTATCTCGACCTCTACCCGTTCCTTGAGCCCGGCGCACTGCTTACCGGGGAGAAAACCGGCATGACGGTGTTCGACAAATACTGGCATGAAGCAAGGGCCGACTCCTTCGAGCCGCCCAACTTCATCATGAAGCTTCGGGAGACCAAGCTGCGGTAAATTTTTGGAACTGAAACGCCAAAACCCTGTTTATTTTTCGGGTGGGCTGGTGTAGACTTCGCTCCCGCTAAGCCACTGAGATAAACCTCTTTTCTCGCGGTTAGCAGTTAACGGGGCGTAGCGCAGCTTGGTAGCGCATCTGCATGGGGTGCAGAGGGTCGCAGGTTCAAATCCTGCCGTCCCGACCAAATTCCCTAAAAAACCCGGGCCTTGTCGCCCGGGTTTTTTTATTTCTTCAACACCAACTTTCTCCTCCACGACACCCGCCACCCGGATGACGCCTCTCTCGCCGGCCGATTCCTGATCTCGATCACTTTTAAAACAGTTCAGCGTTGCCGAGAAGATACCTCTGGCTTCAAACTGGAAATAGAATCCCTTTTGGCCACGGCACCATGCGCATCGCCCCCCAGAAGGGCCTGAACTGTATCTTCCCCGATCTGATTACTGAACTCAGAGGCACAGAATGGAACTCTTCAAGAAGTACGCCCGGGACGCCTTGTCTCACGCCACCGCCACCGCAAAACTGTCCCGTGAACTGCTTCAAAAGGGGATGAGCTTCGACGCGCTCACAGACAAAGACAATTTTTTCCTCGCCGACGTGAGCACCGCACTGGGCTCAGCCGCCAAAGAGGCGGCGGTGAATCCCGGCAAAGTCTTCGAGGATAATGCGCAGCTCTTATCCAAATACTGGGCACTCAGCCGGGAACTCACCCAGAGCGCGCTGGGCAGGCAGCCAGATCCGGTGATCGCACCGGCAGCTTCCGACCACCGCTTCGATGACGAGGCCTGGAACCGCAACCCGTTTTACTACGCCGTTGGCCAGCTCTACCTGATTCACTCGGAATACCTCAACAAGTTCACCAACGACCTGGAGGGCTTGAGTGATGCAAACCGCAGGCAACTGGATTTCCTGACGCGACAACTGATCAATGCAGTCGCGCCTACCAACTTTTTCCTCACGAATCCCGAGGCAGTGCGCAAATGCCGTGAAACCAAAGGCATGAGCATCATCCGAGGCCTGGAAAATTTCTATCGGGACATCGCCCGCAGCCGGAAACTGTTGAATGTTTCGATGACCGATGAAAAATCGTTCGGCGTGGGCGAAAACATTGCCACAACACCCGGCAAGGTGGTTTTCCAGAATTCGATGATGCAGCTGATCCAATACCAGCCAACGACGGAAAAAGCACACCGTACGCCGCTCCTGATTGTTCCGCCCTTCATCAACAAGTACTACATTCTCGATCTGACCCGAAAAAAATCCATGGTCCGTTGGCTCGTCGACCAGGGACACACAGTCTTCATGATCTCGTGGGTCAATCCTGACAAATCCTACGCGGACACGACCTTCGACGACTACGTCACCGACGGCGTGATTGCCGCCATGGATGCCGTGGAGCGGGCGACGGGCGAACACGAAGTCAACACCATCGGTTACTGCGTCGGCGGAACACTGCTTGCGACTGCCCTCGCCCACCTGAAAAAGTCAGGCGATGAAAGAGCTCGCTCGGCAACCTTTTTCACGACACTGCTGGATTTCGAGGATCCGGGAGAAATCGGCGTATACCTGAATGATCGGATAGTGCAGGCCCTGGAAAGCTACGTGAACAAGGTGGGCTATTATGATGGCCGCTTCATCGCACTGAGCTTCTCTTCACTTCGCGAAAACAATCTTATCTGGTCCTATTTCGTGAACAATTACCTCAAGGGCGAACACCCGGTACCCTTCGACCTGTTGTACTGGAACTCTGATTCCACCAACTTGCCTGCGGCCATGTACACCTTCTATATCCGCGAGATGTACATGAAAAACCTGCTGAGGGAGCCCAACGGCCTGACGATTGCAGGCACCCCGATTGACCTGACAAGTCTCGACACACCCGCGATGTTTGTCTCAGGCCAACAAGATCATATCGCGCCCTGGAAATCGACTTATGCCGGATACCGGCTTTTCTCGGGAGAGAAGCACTTCGTGCTCAGCCAATCGGGCCATATTGCGGGTATCATCAACCCGCCGGAGCCCGAAAAGTACGGCTATTACGTCAACCCCGGAGAAGCGGCTGATCCTGAGGAATGGTTTGAGAAGGCAAGTCATCAGCGCGGCTCCTGGTGGCCGCACTGGCAACACTGGGTCAGCCGTTTTCAGGGAGAAGAGGTACCTGCGAGAGTACCTGGAGATGCCGCACTGGAGGTTCTCGAGGACGCTCCTGGCAGTTATGTCCAGAAGCACCTTTACTGAACCAGGCATGGAGAGAGTTTGGCCTGCGGTAACATTATCGGTTCGTATCAGCAATGGAGACTGAATGATGACTGTAAATATGGGTTCCGCTGACCGCATCATCCGCGCGGTTGTGGGCGTGGTTCTGATTGCACTGGTGTTTGTCGGTCCCCAGACGCCCTGGGGATGGATTGGCATTGTGCCTCTGGCGACCGCTCTGATGGGCAATTGCCCGGCGTATAGCGTACTGGGCATCAAGACCTGCAAGAAAAAGTAACCCGCACAAAAAAGCCGGGACGATCCTGAGGACCGTCCCGGCTTGCTGTTCTGGTGCCGATCTACTTGACGGGTGTATTGAGAACCTCAAGCACCTCTTCAAGCTCAACAATCATCTGGCGGATGAGTTGCTTGTACTGGGAGGTATCTTCCTTGATCTCGTGACTGCTCAGCTTCTGCTTGGCGCCGCCGATGGTGTAACCCTGATCGTAGAGCAGACTGCGGATCTGGCGAATGGTAATCACGTCAGCCCGCTGGTAGTAGCGGCGGTTGCCCCGGCGCTTGACCGGCGACAACTGTGGAAACTCCTGTTCCCAGTATCGCAAGACGTGGGCTTTCACATCACAAAGATCCGCCACCTCACCAATGGTGAAGTAACGTTTCCCGGGGATCGCCGGGAGTTCGTTGTTATGACTGGGTTCCAGCATACGCTTCCACTTTCTGTTTTAGTTTTTGTCCTGGTCGAAACGTAACAACACGCCGTGCACTGATCGGGATCTCTTCACCAGTTTTCGGATTCCGTCCCGGCCGCTGTTTCTTGTCCCGCAGGTCAAAGTTGCCGAATCCGGACAACTTGACCTGTTCGTTGTGGCTGAGTGCGCCTCTGATCTCATCGAAGAAAGCTTCCACCATTTCCTTGGCTTCCCGCTTGTTCAGGCCCAATTCCTCATACAAGCGCTCAGCCATTTCCGCTTTCGTCAAAGCCGCCATCTGTCAACTCCTCAGTGTTGCCCCCAGCTCTTCTTTCAAGGCATCGATAACGCCATTGAAGAGCGAATGCACTTCGTCTTCGTTCATGGTGCGTTCCGGGTGCTGCCAGAACAGGCTCAGCGCCAGACTCCGGTTACCCTCTCCGAGGCTCTCGCCCTCGTATACATCGAACGCACGCAACGCTGTCAGACGCTCACCGGCATGCTTCCTGGCTACACGCTCCACATCGGCGAACGCTACATCGCTCCCGATAATGATAGCCAAATCTCTGCGAACTTCCGGGAATTTCGAAATTTCTTTGAAATTAGGCACATATCCGGTGACGATCGAATTCAAGAATAGCTCAAACATAAGGATCGTGCCATTAAGTTCCAGATTTTTCTGAACTTGTGGGTGCAACGTGCCCAACCAGCCTACATGTTCGCCATCCCGCATCAGTTCAGCTGTCTGGCCAGGATGCAGCGCCGGGTGCTGGCTGGCGATGAACTGGACGTCTATGCCCAGCAGTCGGAACAGGCCTTCCAGCTCCCCTTTTACATCAAAAAAATCGGCAGTTCTGCGACCGTTTACCCAGTTTTCCGGATACTGGCTACCCACCACGACACCGGCCAGCATGGGCTCCTGATCGATACGTTGATCATGCTGCTCAAAGCGCAGCCCCGTCTCGAACAGCCGGATGCGCGGCTGCTGACGGTTCTGGTTATAGGCAACGGTCTTGAGAAGGCCACTCCAGAGCGTGGTGCGCATCACCGACAGGTCGGAAGAAATCGGATTCGCAAGGGCAATGCCCTCGCGTTCCGGGTCGATGAGCTTCTGTACCTTGGGATCAACGAAGCTGTAGGTAACCGCTTCCTGGTAGCCCTGGGCCACGAAGTAATTGCGGATGGCGGAGACCGGTCGCTTGGCCTCTTGCCGGGCAACGAGGCCGAGAGATCCTGTCGGCTCGGTCACCGGCAGGTTGTTGTACCCATAGATCCGGCCCACTTCCTCGATCAGGTCTTCCTCGATGGTGATGTCCGGGCGGAAGCTGGGCACACTGACACGCCAGCCGTCCTTGAGGAGCTTGTCGATATGCAGCCCGAGCCGGGTCAGGATCTCTTCTACTGTGGTGCGATCTATCGCCATCCCAAGTACGTCGGCCAGCCGCTTCTCCCGGAGATCAATGGACCGGTCAGCGGGCAGATGCTCATCGCTTGCCACTTCCACGATCTCTCCGGGCTCGCCGCCAACGATGTCCATCAGCAGGGTGGTGGCGCGTTCCATGGCGTCACGGGCCAGCTTGTAGTCGACGCCACGCTCGAAACGGTGGGAGGCATCGGTATGCAGCCCGAAATGCCGTGCCTTGCCCGCCAGGGTGATCGGATCGAAGTACGCGGACTCCAGCACCAGATCCCGGGTTTTTTCACTCACACCGGAATGCTCACCGCCCATGACGCCGGCAATGGCGATCGGCTTTTCATGGTCGGCGATCACCAGGGTCTCTTCGGTCAGCTCCACTTCCTGGCCGTCGAGCAAAACCAGTTTTTCCGCGGGCTTCGCCATACGGACAATGATGCCGCCGCTGATCTCATCGCGATCAAAGGCATGCATTGGCTGACCGAGTTCGAGCATCACGTAGTTGGTGACATCAACCGCCGCATCGATGGAGCGAATCCCGGACCGACGCAGCTTTTCCTGCATCCAAAGCGGCGTTTCCGCCTTCAGGTTCACATTGCGCAGAACACGACCGAGGTAGCGCGGACAACCTGCCGGCGCTTCGACACGGATCTCGGGCACCTCGGAATGCACCGCTTCTACCGGTTCGATGGCGGGCTCACTCACCACCAGGCTGTTGAGCACACCCACTTCCCGGGCGATGCCCTTGATGGAAAGACAGTCGCTGCGGTTCGGTGTCAGGTCCACATCGATGGTGATGTCGTTCAGCTTGAGATAGTCGGCGATTTCCTGACCAACCGGCGCGCCTTCAGGCAGCTCCATCAGGCCCTCGTGGTTATCCGACAACGCCAGTTCAGACTCGGAGCACAGCATGCCCTCGGAGGGCTGGCCCCGGAGCTTGGCCTTCTTGATCTTGAAATTACCCGGCAGCACCGCACCCACCACGGCGAAGGGAACTTTCAGGCCAGGGCGTACGTTGGGTGCACCGCAGACCACCTGGACGGTCTGTTCACCGTCGCTCACCTGGCAGACACGCAGTTTGTCTGCATCCGGGTGCGGTTCCACGGATTGGACTTCACCAACCACAACGCCACTGAATTCACCGGCGACGGGCTCGAAGCCGTCCACTTCCAGCCCGGCCATGGTGATCTGGTCCATCAATTCCTGGGAGCCAATGTTCGGATTAACCCACTCGCGCAGCCACTGTTCACTGAATTTCATGGTTCTCGCCTTGTCCTGATGCGGTTTTGCCTGTTGGTTTGATTGCCGTTTATGCCTGCATATCGGCCGGGTTATTACCGGAACTGGCGCAGGAAGCGCAGGTCATTCTCGAAGAACATGCGCAGGTCGTTCACGCCGTAGCGCAGCATGGCCAGGCGCTCCACGCCCAGACCAAAGGCAAAGCCACGGTACTCCTCGGCATCAATACCGCAATATTCGAATACTTTCGGGTGCACCATGCCGCAGCCCATCACTTCCAGCCACTTGATGCTACCGTCGGCCTCACGGCCCCACTCGATGTCCACTTCTGCGGACGGCTCGGTAAACGGGAAGTAAGACGGGCGGAAACGCACTTCGAGGTCCCGCTCGAAGAACACCCGCAGGAACTCTTCCACGGTGCTCTTGAGGTCGGCAAAGCTTACGTTCTTTTCCACCAGAAGCCCTTCGACCTGGTGGAACATCGGGGTATGGGTCATGTCCGAGTCGCAGCGATAGACCCGCCCCGGACAGATCATGCGGAACGGAGGCTTACCCGCTTCCATGGTGCGGATCTGAACCGGCGAGGTGTGGGTCCGCAGCAGCGTTCCGGGATTGAAATAGAAGGTGTCGTGCATGGCACGGGCCGGATGGTGGCCGGGAATGTTGAGGGCCTCGAAGTTGTGGTAATCGTCTTCGATCTCCGGCCCCTGCTCCACGCTGTAGCCGGCGCGGGAGAAAATTTCCTCGATCCGCTGCAGAGTGCGGGTCACCGGGTGCAGGCCACCCAGATCCTGGCCGCGGCCCGGCAGGGTTACGTCAATGGATTCACTGGCGAGCTTCGCTTCAATGGCGGCCTTTTCCAGATCCGTGCGACGGGCATTGATCGCCTGCTCCACCTGCCCCTTGGCTTCGTTGATCTTCTGGCCGGCGGCAGGACGCTCCTCGGGAGACAGCTTGCCCAGCGTCTTGGCTTGCTGGGTAATCACACCCTTCTTGCCGAGGTATTCCACACGAATTTGATCAAGTGCCTGCAGGCTGTCCGCACTCTCAACGGCGCTCAGCCCGTCCTGAACCAGTTGCTCCAGGTTTTCCATTGACCCTGCTCCAAACCAGAAATGGGGTAGGTTAAAACAAAAATAGGGGAAGAGCGTGCCCTTCCCCTATTCAGAAGGCGCCTTCATGATGCCATGAGACGCCGGATCGATCAGCAATCGATGAGAGATCTTAAGCGATCACAGGGACGCTTTGGCTTTCTCAACAACAGCGGCAAACGCCTGCTGCTCGTTCATGGCCAGGTCGGCCAGAACCTTACGATCGATTTCAACATTCGCCTTCTTCAGACCAGCGATCAGACGGCTGTAGGACAGACCGTTTGCGCGGGCACCGGCGTTGATACGGGAGATCCACAGAGCGCGGAATGCACGCTTGCGGTTGCGACGGTCACGGTAGGCATACTGCTGGGCCTTGATAACCGCCTGCTTGGCAACCCGGAAAACACGGCTACGGGCACCGTAGTAACCCTTGGCCTGCTTCATGATCTTCTTGTGACGACGACGTGCTACCACGCCACGCTTTACACGAGCCATACTTTAATCCTTCTACCTGTACTTTCTAAGGAATGATTCGCGCGGCTGAATCAGCACGCGGTCATGCGCTTGATAGATGCTACATCCGACTTGGCGATGAGCTTGGTGCCGCGCAGCTGACGCTTACGCTTGGGGCTCTTCTTGGTCAGGATGTGGCTGGTGAAGGACTGCTTGTGCTTGAAGCCGTTGGCGGTCTTCTTGAACCGCTTGGTAGCTCCGCTTTTGGTTTTCATCTTCGGCATTTTTTAAAACTCCGCATTCTATTTTGATAAACAAATGTGTCCCTGAACGACAAATCCCCCGCCGATGCGGGGGACCCGTCATTGGATCAGGTTCACTTCTTCTTGCGGGGCGCCACGACCATGGTCATCTGGCGGCCTTCCATTTTCGGCCGCTGTTCTACCTGGCCCAGCTCTTCAATATCAGCTTCGATGCGGTTCATGAGTTTCATACCAATTTCCTGGTGTGCCATCTCACGGCCACGGAAGCGGATAGTGATTTTGCCGCGGTCCCCGTTTTCAAGGAAACGTACCAGGTTGCGTAGTTTGACCTGATAATCCCCTTCTTCAGTTCCGGGACGGAACTTGACTTCTTTAACCTGCGTCTGCTTCTGCTTTTTCTTCGCAGCCGCCTTGGCCTTCTTCTCTTCGAAGATCTTCTTGCCGTAGTCCATTATCTTACAGACGATCGGATCGGAATCCGTAACCTGAACCAGGTCAAGAGACGCTTCTTCTGCCTGCTTGAGTGCATCCTCAATGGGAACAATACCAACCTGATTGCCTTCGGCATCAATCAGACGGACTTCAGTTGCGTCAATATTTTCATTGATAGGCGCTTTTGGAGTACGCCCACCCCGATTCGCTCGCTGTTTAATAATCAGATCTCCGTTTTGGTTCTACCTTTGCGTTCGACGTCTTTGGCCAGTAACGCCTCGAATTCGTCGACCGACATGGTTCCCAGATCTTCACCCTTGCGGGTCCTTACTGCCACCGCGTTGTTCTCGATCTCTTTATCGCCAACAACGACCAGATAGGGAACCTTGTTAAGAGTATGCTCGCGGATTTTAAAGCCGATCTTCTCGTTTCTCAAGTCAGCATTAACCCTAAAGCCCAAAGAATCCCACTTTTTGGCCAGATTCTGACAATAATCACGCTGATTATCGGTAATATTCAGCACCGCCACCTGGGTCGGCGCCAGCCAGACCGGGAATGCACCTTCGTATTCCTCGATCAGGATACCGATGAAACGCTCGAACGAACCCAGTACCGCCCGGTGCAGCATCACCGGGGTCCTGCGCTCGGAGTTATCCGCCACATACTGGGCGCCCAGCCGACCCGGCATGGAGAAATCCACCTGGATGGTGCCGCACTGCCAGACCCGGCCAATGCAGTCTTTCAGGGAGAATTCGATCTTCGGGCCGTAGAATGCGCCCTCGCCCGGCAGCAATTCCCAATCCACACCTTCACGGTTCAGTGCTTCTTCCAGTGCGGCTTCTGACTTGTCCCAGACTTCGTCGGAACCCACCCGCTTTTCCGGACGGGTGGAAAGCTTGTACAGGATCTCGGTAAATCCGAAGTCCTCATAAACCTCGTGCAGAAGCTTGATGAATGCGGATACCTCTTCCTGGATGGCGTCTTCTTCACAGAAAATGTGCGCATCATCCTGGGTGAAGCCACGCACCCGCATCAAACCATGCAATGCGCCGGACGCTTCGTTGCGGTGACAGGAACCGAATTCCGCAAGACGCAGCGGCAGATCCTTGTAGCTCTTCAGGCCCTGATTGAATACCTGCACGTGACAGGGACAGTTCATGGGCTTGATGGCGTAGTCGTGCTTCTCGGATTCGGTGGTGAACATGTCGTCCTTGAACTTGTCCCAGTGCCCGGACTTCTCCCAAAGGGTACGGGACACCACCTGGGGTGTCTTGATTTCCTGGTAGCCATGCCTGTGCAGTTTAGCCCGCATGTACTGCTCGATTTCCTGGTAAAGCGACCAGCCATCCGGATGCCAGAACACCATGCCCGGCGCCTCTTCCTGCATATGAAACAGGTTCAGTTTCTTGCCAATCTTGCGGTGGTCCCGCTTTTCCGCCTCTTCCAGGCGGTTCAGGTAGGCCTTGAGGTCTTTCTTGTTACCCCAGGCAGTTCCGTAAACCCGCTGCAACTGCTCGTTGCTGGTATCACCACGCCAGTAGGCACCCGCTACCTTGGTCAGCTTGAATGCTTTCAGTTTGCCAGTGCTGGGCACATGGGGACCACGGCACAGGTCGATAAAATCGCCCTGACGGTAGAACGACAGGTCCTCGTCACCGGGAATGTCCTGAATGATACGGACCTTGTACTCCTCGCCCATCTCCTCGAAGAGTTTGATCGCCTCCCCGCGGGACATGATCGAGCGGGAGACCGGAAGATCCTGCTTGGCCAGTTCTTCCATCCGCTTCTCGATGCGCGCCAGATCCTCGTTGGTAAACGGGCGGTCGTACTTGAAGTCGTAGTAGAAGCCGTTGTCGATCACCGGCCCTATGGTCACCTGGGCACCGGGGAACAACTCCTGGACGGCCATTGCCATAAGGTGGGCCGTGGAATGACGGATGATGTCGACACCGTCTTCGTCTCGGTCGGTCACAATAGCCAGCTCGGCGTCCCGATCGATCACATGGCTGGTGTCCACCAGTTTGCCATCAACTTTCCCGGCGAGGGCAGCCTTGGCCAGGCCTGCGCCAATGTCGGCGGCAACGTCGTGTACGGTTACGGGTTCAGCAAAACTGCGATGACTGCCATCCGGCAGGGTAATGACGGGCATGGAATACTCCTGTTGTTTACTCAGCGGTGATCTATACCAAAGATCACATGGTCCCGGCACACCGCGATACAAACCGCGGGCCGGATCTGCGGCGAGTCTACCAGAAAAAAACCCGGCGGGTTAACGCCGGGTTTTTACGGACTTAGCGAATTACCAAGCACATTCTCAGGCAGGCGCTCCTGCAGCCTCCTCCCTGGCTTTGCGACGGAGTTGCCCGAACGCCAGGGCCGCCAGCAAGATCAGCGCCGGTATGAACATCAGCTCCTTGGGCGGCCGGTCCTTCTCGACCTGAACCTTGTCGATGGTCCAGCCGAAACTGATGCCCGCCTGCTCCGCAATACTGCCGAAATTCACGAAGTCCACGACCATCTGCTCGCCCTGGGGAGAAATTTCCAACCCTGCCTGCGCCAGTCGCTGCTGCGGCGTCTCGGCTTCGGGCAGCGGTAACCGCAGGTATTTCGAAACCTCGTTGCCGTCAATGGACATACCCGATGCCTGGATGATAATCGGCTCATCCGCCGGGACATCCTCGACATACTGGAAGATCTCCGATGCAGGCCGATCTTCCGTCGGCGGATAGACCCTGTCCCACCAGAATCCGGGCCGGAACAGCGTGAAGGTGATCAACAGCAGCAGCACAGTCTCCCACCAACGGGTTTTCGTGAACCAGTATCCCTGAGTTGCGGCCGAAAATACCAGCATGGCCGTAACCGCACTGAAGATAGTGACGAGTAGATCCACCCAGCCGGTCAGCCCGATCAACAGCAGTTGCGTGTTGAAGATGAACATGAACGGCAGGATCGCGGTCCGGATGTCATAGGTGAAGCCCTGAACCCCCGTGCGTATCGGGTCGCCACCCGAGATCGCGGCCGCTGCATAGGCTGCAAGGCCCACCGGCGGCGTGTCATCCGCCAGGATGCCGAAATAGAACACGAACAGGTGTACGGCGATCAACGGTACCAGCAGACCATTCTCGGCACCCAGGGTCACAATGACCGGAGCCATCAGGGTTGAAACGACGATGTAGTTCGCCGTGGTTGGCAGCCCCATACCAAGAATCAGACTGATGATTGCCGTGAAGATCAGCATCAACAGCAGGTTGCCGCCGGAGATGAATTCCACGAACTGGGTCATGACCAGGCCGATGCCGGTCAGGGTTACCGTTCCCACCACGATACCGGCTGTAGCCGTCGCGACACCGATACCGACCATGTTACGGGCACCGGTGACCAGGGAGTAGGCCAGGTCGACGCAGCCCTGTTTCAGTCCCGCGATGTAATTGCCACGCTTGTGGAAGAAGGCCTTCAGGGGTCGCTGGGTGATCACGATGAAAATCATGAACACGGTTGCCCAGAACGCAGACAGCTGCGGGGAGAACCTCTCCACCGTCAGGCACCAGACCAGCACCACCACCGGCAACAGGAAGTACAGCCCGGTTTTGACCGTCGGCCCCACCGGGGGCAGTTCGCTCATGGATGTCTCGGCATCATCTTCCTCAAGATCCGGGAACCTGCTGGCATAGCCAACCAGACCGATATAGACGGCCAACAACATGGGAGCCAGCACCCAGATAGCGGCCTCGCCCAGGAGCGTTTTCATCCATCCGATGCCGTAGTAGACCACAAAGGTCAGCACACAAAGCCCAAGCAGGATCACAACCCAGTTCAGCATCCGCTGGGCCAGGGTCGGACGGTCAAGGCGTTCGATGCCCCGCATGTTCAGCTTGCAGGCCTCGAGGTGCACGATATAGATGAGGGCCACGTAGGAGATCATCGCCGGCAGTATTGCGTGCTTGATGACCTCCAGGTAGGAAATGCCCACGTACTCCACCATCAGGAAGGCCGCGGCGCCCATGATCGGCGGTGTGAGCTGGCCATTGGTGGAGGCTGCCACTTCAACGGCACCCGCCTTGGTGGCGGGGAAGCCGACGCGCTTCATCAGCGGAATGGTAAAGGTTCCGGTGGTCACGACGTTGGCAATCGAGGAACCGGAAATGACGCCGCTCAGGCCACTGGATACCACGGCCGCCTTTGCCGGCCCCCCGCGCATATGCCCCAACAGCGCATAAGCAACCTTGATGAAGTAGTTACCTGCTCCCGCCCGCTCCAGAAGGGCACCAAAGAGAACGAACAGGAACACGAAGCTGGTCGACACACCCAGTGCGACACCGAAAACACCCTCGGTTCCGAGCCACTGGTGCGACGCCAGCTTGCTCAGACTGGCCCCTTTGTGCGAGATCACATCGGGCATGTAGGGGCCGGCCAGCGAGTAGACAATAAAGACAGTCGCAACAATCGTCAGCGGGAGCCCCAGAGCCCGACGTGTAGCCTCGAGCAACAACACGAGCCCGCCCAGCGCAACCACCATGTCCTGCGTGTTGGGCGCGCCCGGACGGGTGGAAAGCTGATCATAGAAAACGTAGAGGTAGGAGGCCGCAAAGGCAGCCGCCAGGGCCAGTATCCAATCGAATACCGGAACATGGTTCTGGTGCTTGCCCCGGATCATGGGGAAAGCGGCAAATGCCAGGAACGAGGCAAACGCCAGGTGGATCGAGCGCGCTTCCGTGGAATTGAACACGCCGATCTCGAAAACATAGGGCAGCGGTGACGCTATCCAAAGCTGAAAAAGAGACCAGAGCAGAGGAACGATAAATAGAATGACAGCGGCAGGCCCTGTTGCGGCCCTTCCGCCCGATTCAGTCTGGAGGAATTCCTCAACTTTCTGCTTATCGATGCCATCCCCGGCTCTCGGGTCGCTATTTGTCATAGCCGGATCCTGTCAGAGGGAAAATCGGGAAGATCATGAGAGGCCGCGGGCGAGGCTGCCCGCGGCCGGCTTTCAGGAAAGCGCCGGATCAGTCGATCAGACCAGCTTCCTTGTAGTACTTGGCCGCACCCGGGTGCAGCGGAGCACTCAGGGCGTCCTGAACCATCTCTTCCTTCTGCAGGTTGGCGAAGGCCGGGTGCAGACGCTTGAAGCTGTCGAAGTTCTCAAAGACGGCCTTCACAACCTCGTACACGACGTCCTCGGGAACATCGGTGGAGGAGACGAAGGTTGCCGCGACACCGAAGGTGGTCACATCTTCGTCCGTGCCACGATACATGCCGCCCGGAATGACCGCTTTACGGTAGTACGGGTTTTCGTCGATCAGGGCCTTGGTCGCATCGTTGTCCACGTTGACGATCACGCTGTCACAGGAGGTGGTCGCTTCCTTGATGGAACCGGACGGGTGACCAACAGTGTAGAAGAAGGCATCGATGTTGCCGTCACACAGGGCCTGGGACTGCTCGGCAGCCTTCAGTTCGGCGGCCAGGGAGAACTTGTCCATGGTCCAGCCCATTTCGTCCATCAGCACTTCAGCGGTGGCACGCTGGCCGGAACCCGGGTTACCCACGGATACGCGCTTGCCTTCCAGGTCTTCAAAGTTCGTGATGCCGGAGGCTTTGCTGGCCACCACGGTGAACGGCTCAGGATGCAGGGAGAAAACCGCGCGCAGGTCCTTGTTGGCACCATCGTCTTCAAACTGGCTGGTTCCATTGTAAGCATGGTACTGCCAATCAGACTGGGCCACGGCCAGGTCCAGCTCGCCCTGACGGATAGCATTCAGGTTGTATACGGAACCACCGGTGCTCTCCACAGAGCAACGGATGCCGTGCTCTTTCCGGTCCATGTTGACGAGGCGGCAGATAGCACCACCGGCAGGATAGTAAACACCGGTCACACCGCCAGTCCCGATCGTCACGAAACGCTGCTCCTGCGCAGATACCGAAGTGGAGGCAGCACCGAAGCTGACTGCGGCGGCTACAGCTAGAGCGGAAGCTTTGAGTTTCAGTGTCATTTGAGTTGTTCCTTTTCTGCTCGTTGTAATTAAAGAATGCCCGTCTGCTATACGGACATATTTCGCGTCCGTCTTAGAACATAGACCACTTTATGGCATAAATAAAGCCAGAGTTAGCTCTCTAACCAATTGAACCAACAACAAAAAAGCCCGCAATGCGGGCTTTTTTGGTTACCGGTGACAAGCTTATTTCGCCGCCTTCGCCTTTTCAAGCATCCGGTCCGGCCGGAGCAGGAAACGCGCCAGTGCCGGCAGCAGCCAGATAGCACCGATCATGTTCCAGAGGAACATGAAGAACAGCAGGAAGCCCATATCGGCCTGGAACTTGATCGGCGAGAAAATCCAGGTCACAACGCCGATACCCAGAGTCACACCGGTGAAGACCACGGCCTTACCGGTGGAGCGCAGGGTTTCGAAATAAGCGTCCTGAAGCGTCTTGCCTTCGAGCAGGTACTTCTCCAGTTTGCTGTAGATGTAGATGCCATAGTCCACACCGATACCGACACCAAGGGCAATAACCGGCAGGGTTGCCACCTTGATACCGATCCCCGAGACCGCCATGATCGCCTCACACAGAATCGAGGTCAGGCCCAGGGGTACCACGATACACAGGACCGCGCGAATGGACCGGAACGTCAGGAAGCACAGCAGACTCACCACGCCATAGACAAAGATAAGCATCATGTCCTTGGCTTTGGAGATGACCTCATTGGTGGCCGCCTCAACACCCGCGTTACCGGCAGCCAGCAGGAACGTATGTTCCTCGTTGCTGTTCTCCTGGGCGAACTCTTCAACCACGTCGACCGCAGTTTGCAGGGTTTCCGCCTTGTGATCTTCCAGGAAGACCAGCAACGGTGTCAGGCTGCAGTCGGTGTTGATCAGACCCGACGGCGCGTTACGGATGGAGGCATTGATGATGGTCTGGTTACGGGAAATCGCATACCAGTTCCAGTTACCCTCGTTCAGGGCCTTGGTGACGATCTTGGAGACATCCGCCAGCGACGCCGTTGACTGGACACCCGGTGTGTTCGCCAACTCCCACTGAAGCGCATCCATGGCTCTCAGCACGCTGTACTGGGTGCACTGCTCCTCAGGCGTTTTCACCATCACCACCATGACATCGGCACTGGTGGAATAGTTGTTGATGATGTAGGCGTTGTCCTTGTTGTAACGGGAGTCCTTGCGGAGTTCCGGAGCCCCCTGGTCCAAGTCACCCACTTTCAGGTCCTGCTTGTAGTACAGGCCAAGCCCGAGGCCGATCACCGCAATCAGCAGGGAGATCGGTGCGACGCCGGGGTGGGAGAAGTTCGACAGGAGACGCCATTTACGATCCTGCTTTTCACCATGGTTCTGGACATGACGCACACCGCCCTTGGAGATACCGATGTAGGACATGATCAGTACATGCAGAACAAGGTTGGTGACAATCACAAAGGCGACACCGATACCGGCGGCAACCGCCAGATCGCGAATGACATCGATCTCGATGAAGAACAGGGTCAAGAAACCGAAAGCATCCGAAATCAACGCCAGCATGCCCGGAATATAAAGCGCCCGGAATGCGAGGCGTGCCGCGGTAATCGCATCAAAACCCTTGGCTGCTTCCACTGCCATGGCGTTGACAATCTGAACACCATGACTGATCCCGATCGCGAACACGAGGAATGGCACCAGCACTGAGTAAGGGTCCAGGCCATAGCCCAACAGCCTCAGGGTGCCGAGCTGCCAGAACACCGCAATGATGGAGGTAAATACCGGAACCAGCGTTCCGGAGATGCTGCGGGAATACCAGAACAGGAGCAATGTAGTCAGAACAATGGTGATACCGGCGAACCAGGCAATCGAGCCAATACCCTCGATCAGATCACCCACCTTCTTGGCGAAGCCCACAATGTGAATCTCGATGTTCGGATTCTGGGCCTCGTACTTTTCCCGAATCTTCTCTTCCAGCTGACGCGAGAAAGTGCCGTAATCGAGCGGCTCTCCGGTTTCCGGATCCTTCTCATACAGTGGTGCGTAGACAATCGTCGACTGGAAGTTGTCCGAGATCAGACGACCGACTTCATTGGAACGCAGTATATTCTGACGCAGCTGCTCAAGGCTCTCGCGGGAGCCGTCGTAGTCATCCGGAATGACCGTGCCGCCCTGGAAGCCCTGCTCGGTCACTTCCACCCAGCGCACGTTGGAGGTCCAGAGCGACTTCAGTCCGGAACGGTCGACACCATTGAGATAGAAAACCTCATCGGTGATCTGCTTCAGCGTCTCCATGTACTCCGGAGAAAAGATATCGCCGTCTTTTGACTCAACGGCTATCCGGACAAAATTACCCAGATTCTCCAGATCATCCCGGTGATCGAGCATGTTCACGATGTAGGGATGCTCCAGCGGAATCATCCGCTCGAAACTGGCATCCGGCTGGATCTTGATCGCGTTGTAGCCGAGAAACAGGGTCAAGATGGTCAGCAAAACCAGGATGATCGCCCGATTATTGAAAATCAGACGCTCCAGGAACGGTTCCGCCTTTGGCGTGGTCAGGTAATGCTCGCCCTTGTCATGCTTCGGGTTGGACATTCAAAAGCCCCTCTATTATCGGTTCTGTTGTTGCCACATCAGGGCGTTATTGAAGGTTCTTGCCTTGGGGATCGGCGTACTTGACGCCACCCTCGCCCACCAGGAGCAGATTGGCGCCCGAGACCGGCACCACACCCATGACTCCCTGACGGTCATTACGGAGATACTCCCGGAAGGTATCACCCCCGTTGCCGCTGGTGAGCACAGCACCACCATTACCGACCAGAATGATCCGGTCTCCTTCGGCCGCACCGTCATTGAGCGTTGCAGTGGATCCGGTGTTGACCACCGACCAGGACTTGCCGAGGTCTGCGGAGTACATCAGGGTGCCACGCAGACCAAAGGCCAGGGCTTCGTTGACCCGACCGGTGCCAACCACACCGAACAAAGATCCGGGATAGGGGCTCTCGCGGCGCTCCCATGTTTCGCCGCCATCAGTGGAAACATGGATCTGGCCTGCCTCACCGACAATGAACAGCGCGCCGCCGGCGATCTCGGAGATAGCGTTCAGGTGGAATCCCTGCGGGTTATCCAGCTTCGGCGACCAGTCCTGCCAGGTCTCTCCACCATCGGTGGTGCGATAGATCATGCCGTAGGCACCTACGACAAAACCGTGATTGGCGTTTTCGAACCAGACATCCAGAAACGGGTTGACCGGGCCGATCTCCAGGTCCGCCTCCATGTTCTCGATACGGAACAACAGATCATCCAGCGCCCACTCAAGGTCTTCTTTCTCTTCTTCAGGGGCCTGCTCGATACGCTCTTCCATTTCCTCAATGGCATCTTCCTGGCTGGCAATGGCCAGCTCGGCTGCCCGAATGCCGTCCAGCTGGAGCTCCCAGCTCACACCAGAATCGCTCGAATGCAGTACCGCGCCGCTGTGACCGACGGCCCAGCCGTGACTCTCGGTGCCAAAATCCACACCGGTCAGGGTCACGGACACCGGCACATCTGCCTGAGTCCAGCTTTGCCCTTCGTCATCGGAGTAGATGATGTGCCCGCGCTCCCCTGCTGCAACAATACGGTCGCCGGCAACGGCAACGTCATTCAGCAGGCTTTGTGGAGCCAGTTCCGTCGGACGGGCCGGTGTTTCAAGCAAATCCCCTACCGCCAGTACGGCTGGGGATGCACAGGCCATGGAAAGCCCCAGGCAGGTAGCACCCAGGGTTTTACGCATCAAGCTTGTAGCCATTCGGTTTGCCTATCGGTTGTTTTTACTGTGTGTCTCTGTCCGGCAAGGCCGGCCTTAACTGTAAACATACCGGCAGCCTGCCGGCTGCCGGTATGTTGATTGCCAATCCATCTGGGCGGGGTTACGTCCCTCGCGCCTCAGCGAACACTCCTGCGGCGCAGGGAGGCCGGTGAGAAGTAGCGCGTATTGGGAACTTCGTCAGTGAACTCCCGGGTATTCGGCTCTTCGGTGTCAAGCCCAAGCACGTGGTAACGGCGGGCCTGAAGGTCATGATAGACATCCAGCACAGTCCAGACACCGGGTAATTCATAGTAATTCTTCGGCAGCCCCATTGTGACACGCCACAGTTCACCGCGACCGTCGTACTGGTCCAGCAGAACGGTGTTCCAGCTGTCCTCGTCAACATAGAAGCGGCGCTTTCCATAGATGTGGCGCTCGCCCTTTTTCAGGGTTGCCTCGACCACGTGCACCCGATGCAACTCCCAGCGTGTCAGGTCAGGGTTAATGTGGGAAATACCCAGGATGTCGTCGTAGGAAAGTCCCTTCTGACCGATTCTGTAGTTGTTGTAGGGGATATAGATCTCTCGCTTACCGAGGTACTTCCAGTTGTACCGGTCCAGAGCGCCGTTGAAAATATCGGTATCGTCCGCGGTACGCAGGTTGTCGGACGCCGCAATCGGCGAGTCGTAACCCAGGTTCGGGGCACGACGGACACGGCGCTGGCCCGCGTTGTAACCCCAGCCATTACGGGGATTGATGATCTGGTTCATGGTCTCATGAATCAGAATCGCACCCCCTGCCAGACGAGGCGGAGACTGGGTGAACGAGAGATAATAGAAGATGACATTGTCCAGGGTACTTTCGTCACCTTCCGGGTTGTAGTAGTTGAAAAAGGCTTCCTGCTGTGAGGTTACCAGCGAGTAGTCACCATTCTGCTGGACGGCCACTTCACTTGAGCGACGGGTAACGTAGACACCGCGCCACCGGGTCAGGTGGTTCCAGATGACCTGCCAGCCTTTCTCTTCGTCGTTACCATGGAGAATCGGGAAAGGGTAGCCACCGTAGGCGCCCTCAATGCCGGCGCCCTCGCCGACGATATCGGCGCTTGTGGCGTTATCCCGCGTATTCTGGGCCACCCAGTCCGGCACTGCGTGGGTACGCCGACTCTGGTACACGGGCACCTGGAAAGTGGTGGGATAGGTGTCGAACATGGCCTTGACGCCGTCGGTCAGGTACTCACTGTACTGGTCCATGTTCTGTGCCGTAATGGTAAACAGAACCTCGTCATCGGGGAACGGATTGATATGGTGCTGACCACTCTCCTTGTAACCGGCCGGCGGCTTGGTCAGCCCACCGTTCCAATCCGGGATTGTTCCGGCAGCGTTACCAGCCTTCGGAGAACCAAATGGAGTCAACTGGTTGCCAAGACGGGCAGCCTCACTCTGGGAGACGGCAGCGTAGGCGGGTACAGCTGAGACAGACAGGGCCAACAGGCCACTCAACAGGGTGTTTTTGTTATATCTCATGGTCTAACCTTAAATCCGTCTGGAAGCCTCTTGAGGGGCTTTTTTTGTTTTGGTCTCGCGGTACTGGAGACTTTCAACCAGATTAACGGATCGGGCAACATTGTCTATCGACCGAAAGTGCGATTTTGTATCCGGCTGTGACCACACTTTTACAATCACAGCCGGACACCGGCAGCTCAGCCCGCCAGGCTTTTGTGTACCACTTCGTAGACATCCCGCGACAGACCTGCCTTATCCCGGATGCGCTCCAGTGCTGCTTTCATCTGCTCACGATACTCCGGCGCGAACTTCCGCCACCGGGTCAGGGGCGTGACCAGGCGTGCTGCAATCTGGGGATTGCTGTCATCCAGCCGGCACACCTGTTCGGCCAGGAAGTCATAGCCCGAACCATCCGGATTGTGGAAGGCGGCCAGGTTCTGGCCGGCAAACGCGCCTACCACCGACCGGACCTTGTTCGGATTCTTCCAGTCGAAGGACGGATGCGCCAGCAGGGCATGAATCTGCGGCAACTGGCCCGCGCGATCACTGGAGGCCTGGACCGAGAACCACTGTTCGATGACCTGGGGGTCCTCCCTGAACTGTTGGTAGAACTCCTCCAGCGCCAGGTTACGGTCCTCCTCGTAATCGGAATTCACAAGGGCCCGAAGAGCACCCATGCGGTCCGTCATGTTATCGGCACCACGGAACTGACGAACGGCGAGCTCACGCCCTTCCTCATCATTGATCATCAGGAGCCACGCCAGGGCGGTGTTGCGTAAACTCCGCCGGGCGATCGCCTCTGGAGCAAGCTCGTAGTCACCGGATTCAAGATTGCGGCGATAACAGGCAACCAGCTCATCCCGCAGTGCAATCGCAAGGTGCTTGAGCACCCGCTCCCGTGCACGGTAGATGGCGGGAACATCGGCGTTATCTGCCAGTTCGATCAGGTACGCCTCTGACGGCAACTGCAGCATCTTGGCCACCAGGGCCTGATCGAGGGAGGAATCACAGATCAGGTGCCGGTATGACGCCACCAGTCGTGGCTCGACGGCTGCGTCCCGGGGCGCACCCACCAGTGACTGGATGACATCAACGGCCAGCCTCTGACCGGCATCCCAGCGATTGAAGCCATCGGGATCGTGACTCATCAGGAACAGCAACTGCTCGCGCGACCACGGATAATTCACCCGGACCGGTGCCGAGAAATGGCGAAGCAGGGAGGGCACGGGGCGCTCGGTAATGCCCTGGAATTCGAAGGTGTGAACCGCTTCGGTAAGCTCCAGGACCCGCTCGGCCGGAGCATTGCCCTCGTCCGACTCGAGTTTGAGCGGGAGTGCCTCACCGCGGCTCCCCAACAGGCCGAGGGCAAAGGGAATGTGCTGCGGTTTCTTGTTGCTCTGGCCCGGGGTATCCGGAATGTGCTGCTCGACGGTCAGGCGATAGACGCCTTGCTCTTCATCAAATTCGTCCGAGACATTGAGCACCGGGGTCCCCGCTTGCTCGTACCAGCGACGGAACTGGCCCAGGTCCCGGCCTGAGGCATCTTCCATGGCCCGGACAAAATCATCCGTGGTGACTGCCTGACCATCGTGGCGCTCGAAGTACAGGTCGCTGCCCTTGCGGAACATTTCGGGACCGAGCAGGTTATGGATCATGCGCACCACTTCAGCGCCCTTTTCATAGATGGTCAGGGTGTAGAAGTTGGAAATTTCCATGTAGGAAGCCGGCCGCACCGGATGCGCCATCGGGCCGGCATCTTCGGCAAACTGCGCCGTGCGCAG
This sequence comes from Marinobacter sp. C7, assembly GCF_022343555.1. Classification (GTDB taxonomy): domain Bacteria; phylum Pseudomonadota; class Gammaproteobacteria; order Pseudomonadales; family Oleiphilaceae; genus Marinobacter. The sequence goes on from NZ_JAKQZH010000006.1 coordinate 46,488, forward strand.
CAGGGTGACGTCCTCAATCCGCTTCACCGTCGGCGATCCCATATCCGCTGAGAACTGCGAATCCCGGAACACGGTGAACCCTTCCTTCAGGCTTAACTGGAACCAGTCACGGCAGGTGACCCGGTTACCCGACCAGTTGTGGAAGTACTCATGGGCAACAATGGCCTCGATTCGCTGGAATGCGGCATCAGTGGCAGTGTCCTGACTGGCCAGGACGCAGGAAGAGTTGAAGATATTGAGACCCTTGTTCTCCATCGCGCCCATGTTGAAATCATCAACAGCCACGATCATGAAGATATCCAGGTCGTATTCCCGGCCATAGACCTCTTCATCCCAACGCATCGACCGCTTCAGTGAGTCCATGGCGTGATCGCACTTTTCTGCGTTACGCGGCTCCACATACATGCGCAAATCGATGTCACGACCGGAACAGGTTCGGAAAATATCCCGCTTCTCCACCAGATCACCAGCCACCAGTGCGAACAGATAGCAGGGTTTCGGGAACGGATCCTCCCAGGTGACAAAGTGGCGGCCGTCATCAAGCTCGCCCCGGTCTATGTCATTGCCGTTGGACAGCAGCACCGGATACGAGGATTTGTCCGCCTCGATGCGGGTCCTGAAACGGGCCATGACGTCCGGGCGGTCCGGGAAGAAGGTAATACAGCGGAAGCCCTCGGCTTCACACTGGGTACAGAACATGCCGGAAGATTTGTACAGGCCTTCGAGGCGGGTGTTGTTCTGGGGCTCGATCCAGGTTACGACGGAAAGTTCGAACTGCGCGGGCACCGAGGCAATGACCAGCTGATCACCCCGGTCCTCGTAATCTCCCGACGACAGCTCGGCGCCATCAAGGGCGACAGATTCGAGCTTGAGGCTATCACCATCCAGCTCCAGAGGCGCACTGGCCTCCCCGGAATCGGGATTCCGGCGCACCGACAGGGTGCTGTGTACCCGGGCGCCATCCTCGAAGAGCTCAAACCTGAGGTCCACGTGATCAACCAGATACGCCGGTACTTTGTATTCGCTCAGGTAAATGGTTTGTGGCTGATTGCTACGCATTACATTCTCCACCGAATTCTGTTCAGCTGGCATCGGCCCGGAAGCGGACCTCATACCCGGTAAACTTGCGGATATTGATCACGCCGGTATCGAGAATCAGATACTGGCCCTTGACGCCCTCCAATACCCCTTCCACTTCCGGTGTCTTGTCCAGATTATGGGTTTTGATCTTCGACGGCCAGACTTCGACCGGATAACTGAGCCCGAGCCCGGATTCATCGACTTCCCGAATGGCGTCGTCACCATGCGCCTCACGCAACTCGGCGATATCCGTGGCAATCGCCGCCAGCATCTTCTGCCGCTCAGCCACCAAATCCAGTTCCGGCACGTCGCCCTTGAGCATGGCGCGCCAGTTCGTGCGGTCGGTGACGTGGCTCTTGCACGCCACCTCTACCAGACCCGCGATATACCGGGTTCGGACCCGGACCATGGGAATGGCCTCGACCGCGCCCTGGTCAATCCACCGGGTCGGCACCTGGGAAGCTCGGGTGATACCGACTTTGAGCCCGGAAGAATTGGCCAGGTACACCACATGTTCCACCATGCAGTTAGCCTCCCCCCACTCCGGCTCCCGGCAGGTGCCCAGATGGTAATGACACTTTTCAGGGCTCATGATACAGCTGTCACAGGCTGCGAGCTTTCGGAAACAGGGGTAGCAGTACCCCTGATTGAAGCTTTTGTTGGTCTTGCGGTCACAATGGATACAGCGGATAACCCCATCAAACTCGATCCTGATGGAGTGGCCGATCAGATCGTTGAGCGGAACCCGGGCATCTCCCACGGCGATGGTGTAGGAGACCGGCTGCCCGGCCTCAACCGGCATCTTGCGCAGCCGGCCGGTGACATCAATGGCTTCGCTCAAGACTTGACCTCTACGAACTGGTCCGGATCGATATCCTGGTTCTGGCCGGAGCTGAGCCGGACGGATGGATCGCAGGCAGTTCCTGCCTTGCTGCCGCGGTCCAGGTACCCCACCCGCTCGTCTTCAGGAACGTTGTGCTTGTTCTCGTAATAAATCACCGCTTCCAGGCTGATAGCGCGCTGTTCCGCGGTCATCTTGCGACCATCCGGCCACTTGCCCAGCTCGATGGACTGGCGGAGGTTCCGGTACACCGCCGGATCCAGTCTTTCGATCAGCTCTTCGTAAGTCATTCGGCTCTCCTGAAAAAACCTTTATAAAAATCGGCAGAATCGTTTGACAGACGCAAACGATAATAATTATCATTAGCACACCAAATGACAACGGTCGTATCATTTGGTCTCTCTCATCAGGAGCTAAACGCTCTCTTTACGCCCCGCCATCTGGCGGGGCTTTTTTATCCACTCACCCTTTCCTTACGGGCAAAACCAGCGCACAGAGCAATCCGGCGACAAAGCCACCCAGGTGGGCCTCGTTGGCCATCCTGCCCAGACCGAGCATTTCCGGCAATGGGGTAAAACCGAGAACCATCCAGATCACCGCAAAAGTCACCAGCGCGGGCGGAAACTGGAACCGGGGCGCCCGCTGCTGGCTCAGCCAGCAATAGCCGAGAACCCCGTACACCACGCCGGACAGCCCACCAAACAAAGGCCCGGACACCAGGTACTGCAAACCATTGGACAACAGACTGGTTACCAGGAACAGGGCAATGAGCCGACCCTTTCCGTCAAACCACTCGACCTGACTGCCCAGAAACCAGAGCATCACCGAATTGAAAATGATGTGGGTCCAGCTGAAATGCAGGAAATCCGGGGTAATCAGGCGCCAGACCTGACCGCTGGCTAGTGTGGTCATAAGCGCTTCAACGCGGCCGTTGAAGATGGTCCAGTCAAAATCACGGGGGTCCACCACCATTAATGCGGCGGACAGTTGATTGGAGCCCATGCCGGTTAGCCAGACCATCACGGCCGCAAACACGATCAGCCCCAGGACCAAGGGGGCGTGACGAGGCGCAGGCTGCCAGCGCCCTCCCACAAAGGCTGGAGAACGATTCTGGCTTGCCACCGCTTCCCTCAGGCCGGGCTCCGCGAGGTAACGCTCGAGGGCCGCCAGCACCGGCTCGGCATGCTCGGCATGAGCCAGCCAGAGCACCTGCTGCCCTCCTTCTTCTGTTATCCGGTGCTCCACGCCCTGATCCCCCAGCCAGCGACTGAAGTCAGCAAGGTTCACCGAGGTATCCAACTGCTTTACCCGATACAATTCTCACCTCATGATCAGGGGGGCTTCCCCACCGTTAGCGCGCAACACTGTCTTCACTGGTGGGGTACTCGGGAGCCTCTGGCCGCTCCACATCTACCCAGACAAACTTGTCCTGTGAAAGTGCCCGTTCGCCATCAAACCGGTAGGCAACCAACTTGCCGTACTTCACGGCACTGAAATCGATACAGGCCACATTGGACTTCAGCGGCGCAGGCGGTCCCTCCATCCAGTAATGGCCGACAAAGACCGGCGGCGCATCCAGCGGGTAACTGATCAGCTGCTTGCGTTCGTGATCGGTCAGCACACGTCGGGCCACTTCCGGCGGCAAGGGATCGGGCTGGAACACCACATCGGCGTACGTGTGGGGGTTATCCGCCCAGAACTTGGTCCGGAAAAATTCCCTCACGTAGCCATCCTTGCCGGTAATGGACATGCCTTCGGGCAGCCGCAGGTCTGTGCCCCGCAGGAGGGTATCCATCACCTGTCCGGCGAAAGACTCTATGGCTGCCGAGGCATGAAGGAAATCCTCGTCGATACAGGCACCATCCTGAACCTGCTTGAACTTCTCGATCAGATCACCATCCCAGCATGCGTGAACCACCCGGAAATCCTCTTCCTCGATAAACAGGGGGATAGTGTAGAACCACTCAAGAAACTCGTTCCATTCGTAGGGGTGGGCATCGAACTGCTCAAGCGTTTCCTTGATCAGTCGATCATGGCGCGGATTATGTTCCCGCAGCCAGGTCTTGCCACTGCCCGGGCGCGCACGGGTGCAATAACCCAGGGCATTGTATTCGTGGTTGCCCATGACGATCCGTGCGGAACCATGCTCAACCATGTCCCGGACCAGGTGCAGGGCTTCGCGGATACGCGGCCCCCGGTCAATGATGTCGCCAATGAAAATGGCCTGGCGACGGGGATGCTCGTAGACACCGTTGACCTTGCGGTAACCCATCTGGTCCAGAAGCTTTTCCAGCGTGTGGGCGCAACCGTGAATGTCGCCGATGATATCGAAACCGCGATTTGCGGAGGAACTCTTACCAGCCATGATCAGCTCGCTGCGATTTCACTTGCCCAGCCAAGCTTGTCACGGCAGGTGGCATAGAAGTTATGATCCGTCGGATGGATCAGGCGGATCTTGAACGGCTTTTTGGTGATCCGGATGATATCTCCGGGGGCACAGGAAATGTTCATCTGACCATCAAAACTGACCTGGGGGTAGGTCTCGTTGGTTTCTCCGATCACCAGTTTGATCTCACTCTTGCCGTCCACCACGATCGGGCGACTGCTCAGGGTATGGGGAAACATGGGTACCAGTGCGATGGCATCGAGCTTCGGATGCATGATCGGCCCGCCGGCTGACAGAGAATATGCCGTGGAACCTGTAGGAGTGGATACGATCAGGCCATCGGATCGCTGGCTGTAAACAAAGTGGCCGTCGATAAACAGGTCAAAGCCAATCATCCGTGTGGATTTGCCCGGATGCAACACTACGTCGTTCAGGGCACTGCCGAATCCGAGCGGCTGGCCGTTACGCTCAACGTTACCATCAAGCAGGAAGCGGGTTTCCTCAATGTACTCCCCTTCCAGCACCTTCCCGAGGCGCTCTTCCAGGTCCGAAGGGGATATGTCCGTCAGGAACCCGAGGCGTCCCCGGTTTACCCCCAGCAGGGGGATCTTGGACTTGGCCAGCTCGCGGGCAGCGCCCAGCAGGCTACCGTCACCACCGACAACAATCACTAGGTCGCAAATCTCGCCCAGCAGTTTCTTGCTGGCCACCTGCAGGCCATGGCCTGGGACCATTCCTGCAGTGTCCTCTTCCAGGATGACCTGGTAGTTCTGGGCAAGCAGGTACTGTTTGAGCTGTCTCAGCGTCTCCACCACCTTGACGCTGCCCATCCGTCCGATAACGCCGATATTCCTGAACTGATCCATGAAAATTCCTGTGCTCCCGGGATGCAGCAGGGCGAAGCATCTCCGCTACCCTGCAACGATGGCGTACAGTGTAACGAAAGTCAGCAGGATTCTGAAAAAAGATGCGAGGATCAGCTCTGGTGCTGCTCACAGCGGTCATCTACCCCCGGACGGAATTCCGTCGGCTGGCTGACTCGCATGATGGGTTCAGCGCACGGATCACCGTTTTCGTCGGTGTGGCGGCACACCGGGTTTTCGTAATGCTCAAGCCATTCCCGGTAAGCCGGTTCATTCATGCCACAGCGATCCGCGGCATAGGCCACAGGATTGTTGAAATAAGTATCAATGTCCTCGAACGGCAGGGTCACATGGCCCACGCCGGCATGATAGGCCACTAGAAAGACCGACTGCTTGCGCAGATGATCAAGGATGGAGTTCTCCGGCGGCTCCCGGTGGCGCAACTCCTGATTCTCTTCCTCCAGGGATACGATCTTTTCATCACGCATCTCCAGTTCACGCTGCTTGCGCTCAAGCTGTTCCCGGAGGAGAACCAGCTCGGCACCGACATTGGCATCATCCCGCTTCTTCTCTTCGTCAACGTTCCCGATCTGCTCCTGTATGGAGAGATACTGTTCGTTGCGCTCGGAGAGCCGCTTCTTCAACTGCTCACTGGTCAGTCGCTGACGCTCGTACTTCTGCTCCAGCTCCGCCATTTCACTGCGCAGGGACTGCATTTCATTGCGGTGCTCACGCTGAAGATCCGCCAGGGAGTCCCGATGCACACTCTGCAGGGTTTTGATACGCAGCCGCTGCTCACGAATCAGTTGTGCCAGCCGCGCGCGGTCCGCGGGGGATTGTGAGTCGTCGTCCTTCTCCTTTGCCGGCTCTTCCTTGGCTTTGAGGACAGGGATCTCTTCCTCGACAGGTTCCACCTTCTGAAACCTCAGGGTATTGCTTTCGACCGCCTTGCGGATAGCGAGAAAATGATTGTTTCCCGGCGTCATATCCGGATCCCACAGCTCGTTGGCGTATTTGGGATCCGGACACTGGCTACGACACACCAGACGAATGGGTCCCGCCCCCATATCCGGCCCCTTGGCACCCTCCTTCGCCAGCGCTTCAATGGGAATGTTCCAGCTGGTGTCGGCGCGTCCTTCGTCATCGAACCAGATCCTGAAGAACACCAGTGAGCGTACCAGCAGGTCGCCCCCGAGCTCGATCAGAACCGCCTTCACGTCCGTTTCCGCCAGGTCCGACAAACCGACATAACCATCGAGGAACGCGCCAAACTCGGTAGCGCGCATCTGTCGGGCAATACGCCCTTCCTCCATAAAAAACACGGCTGAGTAGCCATCGGTTGCCTGATCGGCAGAAACCATCATTCCATCTCCAGGATTCAGAAATTGGACACCCACACGCTCAGCATCCCCGGAGCGTTCCATCGGAAAATGCATCCAGCGGCATGCACCAATACCAGAAAGCCTACGGATAACCGTAGGCTTTCCAATAGTCTAGCCAGACAAATTTCGATGGACAGATAAAAACTGCAACGTTTTGTGATCAGATTTCCGCGGCCAACCGGCTGCCTTGATTGATCGCCCGCTTGGCATCGAGCTCAGCCGCCACATCGGCGCCACCAATCAGGTGAACAGGAAGTCCCGCAGCCTCCAGACCAGCCTGAAGTTCCCGCAGAGGCTCCTGGCCGGCACAGACGATGATGGTGTCCACGGGCAGCACCTTGTCCTCGCCTTTCTCGGCACCTTTCGGAGTCACGGTGATGTGCAGGCCATCGTTATCAATCTTGCGATAGGACACCCCGGGAACCATCTGCACATGACGGTTCTTCAGGGACGTACGATGAATCCAGCCGGTGGTCTTGCCCAGATTCTTACCGACCTTTGACGCCTTGCGCTGGAGCAGGTAAACCTCTCGGGCGGGCTCCGGTACTTCCGGGGTCACTCCCTGGATGCCACCGCGGTGCCCGACACTCAGGTCAACACCCCACTCCTTCATGAACTCGTTGGTGTCCAGGGAAGCGGAGGCGCCCCGATGCACGATGAACTCGGACACGTCAAACCCGATGCCACCGGCACCAATGACCGCGACCCTCTGGCCTACCGGTTTGCGCTCAAGCAGCGCATCCAGGTAGCCGATCACTTTCGGGTGATCAATACCTTCGATCTCCGGCACCCTTGGCTCAACGCCGGTGGCCAGTACCACCTCATCAAAGCCCCCGGCCTTCAGGTCATCGGCACTGACCCGGGTGTTGAGACGGACGTCCACACCGTGCTTGTCGAGCATCACCCGGAAGTAGCGGAGAGTCTCGTGGAACTCTTCCTTGCCCGGGATTTTCTTGGCGACATTGAACTGACCGCCAACCTCACTGCCGGCATCAAACAGGGTGACCTTGTGACCCCGCTCGGCTGCCACGGTCGCAAACGCTAAACCGGCAGGGCCGGCGCCAACCACGGCGATGGACTTCGGATTGGCTGTCTTCACGTAGGTCAGCTCGGTTTCGTGGCAGGCTCGGGGGTTGACCAGGCAGGAAGTCAGCTTGCCGCTGAAGGTATGATCCAGGCACGCCTGGTTACACCCGATGCAGGTGTTGATCTCGTCGGCCCGATCTTCAGCCGCCTTCAGGACCAGATCCGCGTCTGCCAGGAACGGGCGGGCCATCGAGACCATATCGGCATCCCCTTCGGCCAGAACCCTCTCGGCCACATCGGGCATGTTGATCCGGTTGGTTGTCACCAGCGGAATCCCGACTTCCCCCTTCAACCGGGCCGTCACCTTGGTGAACGCTCCACGCGGCACCGACGTGGCGATGGTGGGCACACGAGCTTCGTGCCAGCCGATGCCGGTGTTGATGATGGTGGCACCCGCCTTCTCGATCTCTTTGGCCAGGTGGACCACCTCTTCCCAGGTACTGCCATCCTCGATCAGGTCCAGCATGGACAGCCGGTAGATGATGATGAAGTTCTCACCGACCCGCTCCCGGACCCGGCGGACAATCTCGATCGGCAGGCGGATCCTGTTTTCGTAGCTGCCACCCCAACGATCAGTACGCTGGTTGGTGTGGGTGACAATGAACTGATTGATGAAGTATCCCTCGGAGCCCATGATCTCGACACCGTCATAACCCGCCCGCTGGGCCAGTGCAGCACAGTTCACATAGTCGTTGATCTGCTTCTCGATGCCCTCCTCGTCCAGCTCCTTGGGCTTGAACGGGTTGATCGGCGCCTGGATCGGCGACGGCGCCACCAATGCCGGCGAATAGGCATAGCGACCGGCATGGAGAATCTGCATGCAGATCTTGCCATCGGCCTCGTGCACTGCCTGAGTGATCACCTTGTGCCGATCGGACTCTTCCTCGGTGCTCATTTTGGCCGCATGCTGGAAGACCGCACCCTCTTCGTTGGGACCAATACCACCGGTCACAATCAGGCCGACGCCGCCGCGGGCGCGATCGGCATAAAACGCCGCCAGGCGATCAAAGCCGTTTTTGGCTTCCTCCAGGCCGGTGTGCATGGAGCCCATCAGGGTCCGGTTCCGGAGACGGGTAAAGCCCAGATCCAGCGGTTCCAGAAGGTTGGGGTATTTTTGCGTGCCCGGTGTTGCGGTCATCTTGATCTCCTCATATTGGCAGCAGCCTTGCAGCCGTCTTTCGTTATACGCCACAAAGTAGCGATCCCGCCGACCGCTCTCAATATCCTCAAACAACTTTATGTTATCCTTAGATGACATCCGAGCAGGAATGCCCCGTGAGAACACCGCCAAAGCCTGACAACCGCAACGCCCTCGGCGACATCAGCCTCCTGTACGTCTCGGTGTTGCTGCGTGCTGCGACGGAGGAAGGCGCAGATCACGAGGCGCTGGCGAGGCAATTCAACCTGGATGAGACCGCCCTGGCCTCCCCGGAAGCCAGGATCAGCATCCCCCGTTTCATGCGGATGGGAGAGGCAGCCATCAAGCTGACCGGCAACCGAGCGCTGGGACTGCGGATGGGGGCTTTATCCCGCCCGGTGGACGCCGGCCTGGCCGGCCTGGCGGCGGAGACCGCGCCGACCATTGGACAGGCACTGGTGAGACTGGTCCGTTATTCCCGGCTGACCAGCCAGAACAGTCGCGGCCATCCTGACACCAACCCCGACAAGCGGGAGGTCCGCTTCTACTCGATCCGCCCCTACAACCGATTCAACTACTTCGTCGTGGACTCGGTGCTCGCGGCCTGGACCCAACTGGCAAGGTCCCTGAGCGGGCGTTATGACGTGCTTGAGAAGGTGCGCATCGAATACCCCTCAATCGGCCTCGACGACCTTTTTGAAAGCTGGTTCCGTTGCCCGGTGGAATTCGGCGCCGCAGATAACAGCCTGACGCTCAAGGACGGTGCCTGGCGCCAACCGAGCAGCCAGGCGCACCCGGCCATGCACGAGCAACTCTGCATGATGTGCGAACGCGAACTGGAAAGGATCAAGCGGGGCTGGAACACCTCGGACCGGGTGCGGCACCTGATGACACCCCTGTTCCGCGGGGAAACACCGGGGCTGGAAACGGTTGCGGCCCGGCTCGGCACCTCCCCCTGGACATTGCAGCGGCAGCTGGCGGCAGAGGGCACCAACTTCCGGCTGCTACTGGATCAGACCCGACAACAGCTGGCACTGGATTATCTCAAGGAAACCAACAGCTCCCTGTCGGAGATTGCCTGGTTACTGGGGTTTGCCAATCCGCCGGCCTTTCACAAAGCCTACCAGCGCTGGTTCGGCGTCAGCCCCGGCGAACATCGGCGGCAAATGCAGGCACACAGAGAAGCAGAGGATTAAGCGGAAACCGGATTAAAGCTCCGTGGCGTCGTCGATGAACTCGCCATCGTCCTCGCATTCGTCCAGGCGGATTTCCAACAGCTCTTCTTCATAGTCAGACATGACGTTACCCTCGTGCGAACTTTAACCGCCAAGGTAAACACTTCGTATGACAGGAACATTTCAGGACCCGGAACGGGTCAGGAACAAATCAAGGGGGGGGGGAGAAAAAAATGGCGGAGCGGACGGGACTCGAACCCGCGACCCCCGGCGTGACAGGCCGGTATTCTAACCAACTGAACTACCGCTCCGCGTGGGCTATCACCCATGCCTCGTAAGGCTTGCAACCTTGTCTGTGGCTGCTCGGTGACAACGAGGGCGCATTATAAAGACGCCCCCGATCATGTCAACGTTTTTTCTGAAAAAAAGTCCGAAAAAGTTTTCTTACATGGCGTCGACCAGGGCGTCTTTACCCTGGGCTGTCTTGCGGTACTCGATCGGAGTCATCCCGGACCAGCGCTTGAAAGCCCGATAGAAGGTACTGGGCTCGGAGAAACCGGTCAGATAGACAATCTCGTCGATGGATTCGTCCGTGGTGGCCAGCAACTGCCTGGCAAGGCGGTAACGGAAATCCGCCAACACCTGGTTGAAACTGGTTTCAGCTTCGGTCAACCGGGTCCGGAGCGTCCGAGGTTTGATGCCCAGGCGCTCGGCAACCGCATCGAGGGTCACCTCGCCACTGTCCAGTAACTCGGCGACAATCCGCTCCACCTGCCCCACGATGTCTTTCTTTTCCAGACGCGCGACCTGCTCGCTGGCAAAGCGCTCATGGAGATCGAGCAGTTCAGGTTCGGCATGGGGAGATGCATGGGACAGGAGCTTGGCCGGGAAATACAGACGATTCTCTGGGGCGCCAAACACCACATCACAGCCCAGAACCTCCCGGGCGTGTTCCTGCCCTTCCTCCCGCTCATGTTCAAACTCGATGCGCGAGGGGTAGAAGTTGTCGTCGGTAACGGACCGGAAAAAGGTAATCAGGCCCTGGACAAAGCATTCATTGAAGTGCTTCAGGCGGCGGACGGCATCAGAAGCGGCGTCCAGCACCATACAGGCGTTATCGCCCTCGATGAAAAAGTCGGTATTGGCCGCATCGCTCAGCAGGCGCTGGTAGTTCTGGGCCCGGCGCAGGCCTTCGCCGAACGTTGGACTGCTGAGAAACAGGTACTCGAGCACCTGCCCCTTGTAGGCAGGCAGCAACGGCCCGAGATGCAACCCGACGTCCGGATCACCCGACACGTCCTCAACGGCCTGCCAGAAGTAAAGTTGAGCACTGTGAGGCGTGCGCAACTGATCGGTGTATACGTAACTTTCATCTACGCCCAGGCGACTGAAGATGGCATCGGTATCGATACCCCGTTTCTTCATTGCCTCGTAAATCAGGCGCAACATCACTCCCGCGTCACGAAGTTCCTGCATATGATCCCGCTTTTATTTTTTATGGGTACTACCTTGACCGGTCGGACAACCGGCCGGGCTCGCCAAGTCAATGCCTGTTCTGGACGGGTTTGCCAGACTCTAAGACCATCGTCTTATATTAGAGCATATCAGGCCACAAGGAGACCTGCACCATGCCAAACCCACTGATTTTCCACCACACACCACCGCCACTGGTGCCGCTGTTTGCAAAAGCCCTGCTTCCGAAACAGGCGGGCGCGGGGGGAGAGCCTGAAATTCCGGCACTTGAAGCACATCTTCTGGGCGCCTCAACCATCACCCGCCAATTGCGAACTTACAGGGAGGTCTGCGGTTTCGGTCAGCATACCCACACCCCGATAACCTGGCCACACATCCTGGCTTTCCCGCTGCACCTCAAGCTGCTCACCGAGCCGGAGTTCCCCCTCCCCTTGCTGGGCCTGGTTCATTTGCGCAATACCATCACCCAGCAACGCCCCATTGGCGAGGGCGAATCCCTGGACCTCACCGTCGGGCTCGCCAACCAGCAACGCACCGACCGCGGTATCGAATTTGACCTGGTTACCGAGGCCCGCTCTGCCGGAACGCTGGTCTGGGAAGAGACCAGCACCAACCTTTTCCGCCGAAAACACGGCAACAGCAAGCCCGGCGCCAAACCGACGCCACCGGAACTGGAACGTTATCCGGAGACGGTGACCCTAAAGGCACCTGAATCGATCGGACGGCAGTACGGGTCGGTTTCCGGGGACCGCAACCCCATTCACATGCACGCCCTGACCGCCAGGGCGTTCGGGTTTCCGAGGGCCATTGCCCATGGCATGTGGAGTCAAGCCCGGGTACTGGCGCTGCTGGAGCAGCAGGAAGGCTGGAGGGATGGCGCCCTGAGAGTGAGCTGTCAATTCAAGAAGCCCCTGTTCCTGCCGGGCACTGCGCAACTGAACTGGCATACCGGGGAAGCGGGCTGGGACTACCAGCTCCTGAACAGCAATGGGGACGCGCCGCACCTGAGCGGGCGCATCGACTGGCTCTGACGTTAACCGGCTTTGTCCGGGGCCCTACAGGGCTCGCCCTCGGCACCGGCAACCGGCAAAGTGAAGAAGAATCGGGCGCCACCGCCTTCGGGGCGCTCGAAGCCAATGTCACCGCCCTGGGCCTGGATGAGTGAACGGCAGGTTGCCAGCCCGATCCCCATACCCTCATCCTTGGTGGTGTAGAAAGGGTGGAACAGCTTTTCTTCGGCGCTTTCCGGCAATCCGACGCCATGGTCGCGGACTTCAACCCGAACGCAGCTATTTCCCGCCAGGTGGGCACTCACTTCAACCGGTACCGAGGAATCTGCCGAGCGCGTTGCTTCAAGCGCGTTGCGGATCAGGTTGAGGGCAACTTGCTGAACCTGGATCGGATCGGCCAGAACTTCCGGCAGATCCTCGTCGACAGTCACCTCAATACCGCCCTCGTTGTTGCGCATATCCACCTCCGCAAACTGACGGGTATCTTCCAGCAGCGCAGGCACGGACAACACTTCCTTGCCGGTCGCCGGCTTCTTCATGAACCGGCGGATCCGGCGTATGATCTCGCTGGCCCGGTGAGACTGGGCCTCGATCTTGTCGAGGGTTTCCTGCAAGAGGGGAAGATCCGGAGACTCCTTGCCCATCATACGCTTGGCGACACGGGCGTAATTGGTAATCGCCGTAAGGGGTTGATTCACCTCGTGGGCGAAACCGGCCGCCATTTCACCCATGGTGGTCAGGCGCGAAGTATGGGCCAGCTGGTCACGCTGCTCCTGGACAAGTTCCCGCGCCTCCTGAAGCTCCCTCTCACTCTCCAGTTCCGCGGTGATGTCGCGGAACACCACAACAGCACCGTGGAGTTCGTCGTTATCCAGCTTCGGCGTGGCGCGGTACTCGGCCGGAAAACCGGAGCCGTCCATTCGCAACATCCGGATATCCCTCTGCGCCTCCGCCTGGCCCTGGCGGCAGGTCATCTGCACCGGAAGCCCGTCCGGGCTGTCCGAGGCAGTGGCAAAATGGGTATTGAAGAAATTCCGGCCGATCAGCTCTTCAACCGGAACACCGGCAATGTGACCGGCGGCCGGGTTGGCAAACTCGATGATACCGTTCTCGTCGAGCCCGTAGATGCCTTCATTGATGGAGTTGAGGATACGGGTCTGATCGCCCTGCAGCTCCCGGTTACGGGCCTGCAGTTCGCGCTCGAGCCGGATGACCCGGGCATGGGTCTTGACCCGGGCAATGACTTCCTGGGACTGGAAAGGTTTGGATATATAATCGGCCCCGCCGAGACTGAACCCCTTGACCTTGGCCTGCAAATCATCGAGCGCGGACAGGAACACCACAGCGCAATCGGCCGTCTGGGGATCAGCCTTGAGGCGTTGGCACACCTCGTAACCGTCCATCTCCGGCATCATGATATCCAGCAGGATCACTTCCGGCTGATGCCGGTGGGCAAGGTCCAGGGCCTTCTCGCCTTCATTGGCAATCAGTAGCCGGTAACCTTTGTCTTTCAGGGTTTCGTAGAGGACTTTCAGGTTCTGCGGGTTGTCATCAACCAGCAAAACCGTCACCTCGGAGTTCTCACTGACAGCTTCAGTCATACAAACGTGGCCGATTAGAAACGTCCGGCTATGATGCCGGCACCACCCCGTTTAGTCGATAAGGTCCTTTACGGACAAGACCATACGAACCAGATGGGCCAGGGAATGGGTGCCCATCTTGTGCATGACCCGGGAACGGTGTATCTCCACCGTGCGCTGACTGATCTCCAGCTCGATCGCGATCACCTTGTTCGCCTGCCCTGCAATCATGCGGTCCATGATCTCGTGTTCCCGGGGTGTGAGGCTCTTGATGCGACGGATGATTTCCTGTTTCTCGTCCAGGGATTTGCGCTGCTCACGATCCTGTTCCAGGGCCGCCTCGATCTTCTCCAGCAACGCCTCCTCGCGGTATGGCTTCTGGATGAAGTCAACGGCCCCCTCCTTCATGGCATCTACCGCCATCGGGACATCACCGTGACCGGTAACAAAGATGATCGGCAGGATAGAGTGCTTCTCGTTCAACTTCTTCTGCAGCTCCATGCCATCCATACCTGGCATCCGGATATCCAGCACGATACAGCCGGCCATTTGGTCGGAATAATCCTTGAGAAAAGCATTGGCGCTCTCGTAGGTTTTCACTGGCTTACCGTCGGATTTCAACAGCAGCTCCAGCGAATCCCGCACCGCCTCGTCGTCCTCTACTACGTATACCGCCTGCTGGATATCAGTCATGGGTGTGTTCTCTCCTGTCCGTTTTCTTGTCTTGTCCGGTCAGTGAATTGACGGATCCTTGTGTTCGTATTTGGCGTGTTCCTGCCGCTCGTGTTCACGCATTTTTTCAAGCCGTTGCTGGATAATGCCAAAAACACTCTGCTTCGGGTACCGACCCTTCTTGTCGGCCTTTCCGGCCGGGCAGCCAAGCAACAAGGCAATGGCCTCTTCCACGTGGGACACGGCATAGACCGCAAACCGGCCATCCCGGACGGCCTGGACCACTTCGCTGTCGAGCATCAGGTTCTGGACATTGGTGGCGGGCACGACCACTCCCTGGGTTCCGGTGAGCCCGCCCTTCATCTGACAGGTCGCGTAGAAACCTTCCACTTTTTCGTTCACGCCGCCAATGGGCTGCACTTCCCCGAACTGGTTAACCGATCCGGTAATGGCCAGATCCTGCCGCACCGGTACACCCGAGAGCGAAGAAACCAGGGCACACAGCTCCGCCAGGGAGGCGCTATCACCCTCCACTTCGCCGTAATTCTGCTCAAAGGTAAGGCTGGCCGAGAGATGCATCGGATCCTCGACCGCAAACCGTGACGACAGCCAGGAAGTAAGGATCATCACTCCCTTGGAGTGGATGTTGCCACCGAGCTTCACGTCACGCTCGATGTCCATGACACCGCCATCTCCATAGTAGCAGGTTGCCGTAACCCTGTTGGAAAGACCGAATTCGAAGCCCCCGGTAGACAATACGGACAGCGCGTTGACCTGGCCCACACAACTGCCGGTAGTGGTTACCAGGGTTGAACCATCGCGGATCGAATCGTAGAACTGGTCCCGGATCCGGCTGCTGCGGTAGCGGGCGCTCTCCAGTGCCCGCTCGACATGAACCTCGGTGATCAGACGGGCCTTGGCCTGGCGGGCCCAGAAATCCGATTCGCGCAGCAGGTTGGCGATGTCGGCCGCGTGCAGCGACAGACGATTCTGGTGCTCCGCCATCCGCGCGCTATGTTCGATGATCCGCGCCACGGCCTTGTTGGTGCAATGCAGCAGCTTCTTTTCCACCACCAGACTGGCGATGAACTTGGCATACAGCAGCTGGCTGTCGTCGGTGCGGTACATCTCGTTCTCGAAGTCCGCCGTCACCCGGAACAGTTCGGCAAACTCGGAGTCATACTCCTGCAGCAGCAACCAGGTTTCCCGGTCCCCGAACAGGACAATCTTCACATCCAGCGGTACCGCCTCGGGCTCGATGGAAATGGTTCCGGACAGGGTCATCTCCCGCTCCAGGGAATTGATCTGCAGGGCGCGTGAACGCAATGCCCGCTTGAGACCATCCCAGACAAACGGCTGCTCCAGGACCTTGATGGCGTCCATCAGCAGATAGCCGCCATTGGCCCGGTGCAGACTGCCCGGCCGGATCAGCGAGAAGTCGGTGAACACCGTGCCCTTGTAAGTGACATTTTCGACGTACCCAAACAGGTTGTGATACGTGGGATTGTCCTCGACCACTACCGGCACTTCGTTGGTTTTCTGGTGCACCAGCAGATTGATCAGATACCGGCGGGGCATCTTCTTGTCCAAAGAGGCATAGGCGATGGCCGCTTGCTCATCGTTGTCCTCGAGGAAGATGTCCAGATTTTCCACCAGATCGGTACGCACGGCCTCCAGATAACCCACCACGTCCGGCAGGTCCTTGTACTTCTCCTCCAGCTCATCAATCTGGTGACCGGAAATACTCTCCAGGGTCTCCTGGTTCAGGGCCTGCTGATTCTCGGCATACTCCTGCTCCCAGTCAGCAATCCTGCGCAAGGCCTGGCGAAGCCTTTTCTCAAGCCTGTTGATAGAGTCTTCGAATTTGTCGCGCTGCTCTTCGGTCAGGGCCTGGAAGGTTTCCGCCGTGTGAGGCTCATCGCCGTTCATCGCCACCAGCCGATAGCCTCCCGGCGTCGAGACCGTCAGTCGCACTTTTTTGCGCTTGGCCTGGGCAGCGACTTTCTCGAGTTCGTCCTCCTGCTTCTTGGCATACTCGTTCTTGAGTTGCTCGGAACGCTCGAGGAAGCTGTCACTGTCAAAAGTCTGGGGAATGACCTTGACCAGACGGGCCATCAGCTTTTCCATGTCCTGCTTCAGCTGGGTCCCCTTGCCGGCAGGCAGCTGTAACAGCTTTGGCACTCGCGGCTCTTCAAAATTGGCGACATAGCACCAGTCATGACTCTGCTGTTCGGTATCAACATGATGCTCCAGATAGCGGAGCATCATGGTACGTTTGCCCAGCCCGTTACGTCCTACCGCATAGACGTTGTAGCCACCGTGAGGCATTGCCAGAGCAAACCGGACGGCTTCCTGTGCACGGTTCTGGCCAACAATCTCCGCCAGGGGTTCCAACTGCCGGGTGGTTTTGAACGGCAGGTCTTTCAGTACGCAGGCCTTGTACAGCTGATGCAGAGGCAATGACTTCAATTTGTGTTCCTGTAACAGTCAGAATGCGTTGGTGATTTATCGTGTTGTTTGGCCGCCCATTGTAGATATTGCGGGCCGCCATGTCGCGTTTCGGCCGAAGTTTTAGCGATCGGGGCTCGGTCGGGTTTTGTTAACCAGCGCACAAATCAACGGCTGGTTATTTTTCAGGCGCCGGTCCGGGCACTAAACTTCTACTCCCGGCCACGGTTCAGGCCAGCACAAGACAAGAAACGCAACGGATGCACAGTTATGACGCATGGTTCCGCAGATCGAAGAATCAAGGATCGCTACCCGGCCTCATGCCTGAAGGTGTGCTTACAGGAACGACGCCTGTTTGGCGGTGGCAGGAATGCCATCGCGGTTACCTGCCTTGATCTCAACCGTTACGGTATGGCGGTGCTGTGCCCCAGACCGATGGTTACCGGGGCGCGGCTGCTTCTGGACCTGCAGGGGAAATACATCAACGAGTCAAGGGTCGGCGCTCGGGTCGTCGATTGCCAGCCGTTTCAGGCCGGGTATCGGGTCAGCGTCCAGTTCAGCTATTGCCTGGACAAAAGGGCTTACTCCCGGGCCATGGACAACGCCCTGTCCCGAATCGAAGGTTTTTACAACCGACTCGCCAGCTAGATCAGCCCGGCATCCAGACTCGCTGCCACGTACAGTCCAAGCTCCCGGCACTGCTCCTCGAACGCGTCGCGATATTCTCCGCGGCAGATCAATGGATCCTGAACGAGCTTCCATCGCAATCCGGTGGTGATGCTCTGTATAGCCCGATTGGTGCCGGTCCCATCGTGCCCGGCACGGATGTAATAAGCAAAGGGCAAGGCCTGGGTCTGCTCAAGGCAGGGATAGTAGCTGCGGTCGAAAAAATCTTTCAGCGCCCCACTCATGTAACCCAGGTTTTCGGTGGTACCCAGGATGATGGCATCGCAGCCGAGGACATCATCGGGACCGGCGTCCAGTGGCGCTTTGACCACCACCTCGACCGCCTCGATGTCTTGGTGGCGGGCGCCGTTTTCGACGGCGTTCCGAAGTCGGAGAGTGTTCGGGGAAGGCGCGTGGGCAACGATCAGCAGTCGCTTCATGGCATCTTATCCTCTTCGTTCCCGATCCCGTCGGGAGTTACCGAAAGTGAAGCCCCAATTCGAGTACCGCCAGGACATCAGAGTCAATAATAGAGGCGACCTCAACCCGCAAAAAAACGGGCCGGCGAAAGCGGCCCCGGTTTTCAGCAATCACTACTCCACATCACGGCTACTGTTGCCTGGCTCCCGTAAACACGCTTTCCTGAACCAGATCTCCACCTGGATCCTCTGCTGCATTCAAACGGAATTTGATATCGACAAGGGAAGATTGTAATTCGTCGGGGTTTGCAGCAACAGACACCGGTTGTTCCAACCGCTCACCAGGCCCGACATAGAACCGGGTATCGTCTATTAATGTCAGTCCGGCCACTCCCGATACCGAAAGTGTAAACGCCTGAGCGTGATGGCTCTTATTGAGAACGGTCAGTACGTAGCTGTTTTCTATCTGTCCATAGTCATTGTAACGGAACAAACCACGGTCCTTGGTCACGTCAAAGGATGCCATCGGCCGCGACACCATTGCCCACACCAGAATGGCAATAAATGAAACCAGCAGCACGCCATACGCAACCAACCTGGGCCGGAAAATTCGCAGCGGGCCACCCTCCTGCAGAGCCCTTTCACTCGTGTAGCGAATAAGTCCCGTCGCATACCCCATCTTATCCATGATGGAATTGCACGCATCAATGCAAGCCGCACAGCCAATACACTCCATCTGAAGACCATCACGAATATCAATCCCGGTGGGGCACACCTGGACACACATATGACAGTCGATACAGTCACCGAGGCCCTGTGACAAATAATCCGAACCGGGCTTGCGAGCGCCTCGACTCTCCCCTCGTGCAGCATCGTAGCTGATTACCAGCGAATCCTTATCCAGCATGGACGACTGGAACCGACCATAGGGACACATATGTACGCATACTTTCTCCCGAAGCCAACCCGCATTGAGGTACGTGGCGGCAGTAAAGAAAAACACCCAGAATGCGGCGGCCCCACTCACCTCGAGCGTTAATATGTTCGTGACCAGTTCGCGAATTGGCGTAAAGTAGCCGACGAAGGTAACAGCGGTCGCGAGGCTGAGAACAATCCAGAGACCATGTTTGATTGTACGTTTGCAGAGCTTCGCTACGGACAAAGGAGCCTGATCGAGTTTTTTGCGCTGATTGCGATCGCCTTCCGTAACCCTCTCTGCCCACATGAATATCCACATCCACACGCTTTGGGGGCAGGTATAACCACACCAGACCCGCCCGGCCATGACGGTCAGAAAGAACAGCCCAAAAGCGCAGATGATCAGGATGGCAGACAAGAGAACCAGGTCTTGCGGCCAGAAGGTACTACCAAAAATGTGGAACTGCTTTTCCGTCAGGTCCCAGAGTACGGCCTGCCGGCCGCCCCAGGATAACCATACAGTTCCGAAGAACAGGATGAAGAGCAGCGCCCCCCCGGCGATTCTTATGCGTCGGAAGAATCCACGGAACTTTCGGGGGTGGATCTTGCTACCCGCAACCGCATCAGTGGCAAGATTGCGAACTGGAATGGAAGTGCTCATCGGACATTCTCCCCGACACCTGGACATTTGATATGTCGGCGAGAGTAGCGTTTGCATACTGATGGGCACAGGCCCAGTTAATTTAAAGTAGATAGGTACAGCTTGGGCTGTATGCTAACCAAGCAAGAGCTCCGGCAATCGGCCAAGGGCTTCGGTTCGCGAGGCGCTCCAGGGATGCGCATAGCTGATCCGTAGACAGTTGCCGAACTGACCAGAAACTGAAAACAGTGGGCCGGGTGTAATAATCACGCCGGCCTGCAGAGCCGGCAAATACGAAGACAGCGTGTCGACGTGTTCCGGCAATTCAACCCAGACCGCCAGCCCGCCTCGGGGGGTACTCACCCGAACCTCAACCGGCCAGAGTTGGAGTGAGGCAATCAGCTTGTCCCGATTGGCCCTCAGTTCATGGCGCTGACGCCGGAGGTGGGATGAAAGAGAGCCATCGGCCATATAATCCGCCACCCCCTGCTGGAGATAGCGACTGCTGGCCAACTGGGTAACAAGTTTCAGGTGCAGAATCCGATCGTGCCAACGAGCACCAGAGATCCACCCTAGCCGTATATCCCGCGACAGGCATTTTGAAAAGGAGCTGCACAGGATTACACGATGATCAACATCCAGAGCTTTCAGAGGATCTGGTGCCCGGCCCAGCGCGGTGTCAGCGTAAATATCGTCTTCAATCACCGCCAGGTCATGCCGCTCCGCCAGCGCAAGCAGGCGCTTCTTACCATCCTCCGGCATCAGAGCTCCGCCAGGCGTCGCGAACGACGGCGAGACAATACACGCCCTCACCTTCCAGCGCTCCAGCACTTCTTCGAGGGCGTCCATATCCATACCTGTTTCCAGGGATGTCGGGACTTCCACCACCCGCAGGCCGAGCTGTTCCAGTAGCTGCAAGACGCCATAGAATCCGGGGGACTCCACCGCCACTACATCCCCTCTTTCACACGACGCCATCAACGCGAGAAAAAGAGCATGTTGGCAACCAGAGGTGATACAGAGCTCATCCGGCGATACAGTCCAGCCTCGCCTGCCGTGGTGCAGAGCCAACTGCTCTCGAAGACCGTGAAATCCGGCGGGCTCATCGTAGTACTGATAGTCCTCGCCTTTTTGCCGTCGAAGCGCGCGCCCTATCGACCGGTTCAACGTCACTATGCCTGGAGGAAGGTCGCCACTGTGCAAATCCGGCAACAGATCGAATGCAGCACTCCGCCCCATGATATCGAGCAGTAGATCACTGACATTAACCGGACGCGGGGCTTCGATACGGGCACGACTGACAGGCTGTTTTACCCCATCCGGCTGCAGGGCAACGAAGTACCCCGCTTTCGGGCGAGCCTCAATTAATCCTTGGGCTTCCAATCTCTGTAACGCGTGTTGAACCGTCGCCTTGGACAGTTTCTGTTCCCTGCACAGCGTCCGGATTGAAGGCAGGCGCTCGCCCAGCCGCCAACGCTGCTCAACAATCCCCTGCAACAGCCAGCTTTCAAGCTGCTGATAGCGATATTCGCCTGTCATTTAACGGTCTCATTTCTGTCCCGATTTATTTCAAATTCTTACACCTGCACTCACCGGAGATGCAAGCGTCATCCAGGCAGGTGCAAATATAGGTAATGACCGACGGAAGGGTGGTACACACAGGCTGGCTTGAGATCGTGTTGATCTTGTCGTTTCCGTATCAGCGGGTCGTCGGGAAAGGCGCGTGGGCGACGGTCACCTGTCGCGCAACGGCATCCTCCCCCGACAAACGGAACTTTAGAGCAGTTCTCCGTTGGCTTCCGCCGGCGCTTCAGCGGCAGCCTCTTTCTTTTCCGGCTTGGGCATCAGCTTGTCACGGACCTTGGCTTCGATTTCGTTGGCGATGTCCATGTTCTCCTCCAGGAACTTGCAGGCGTTCGCCTTGCCCTGGCCAATCTTGTCGCCATTGTAGGAGTACCAGGCACCGGACTTGTCCACAAAGCCTTCCTTGACACCCATATCCAGTACTTCGGCCATGTGGTAGATGCCCTTGCCATACATGATCTGGAACTCGGCCTGCTTGAACGGCGGGGAGACCTTGTTCTTCACCACCTTGACGCGGGTCTCGTTACCGACCACCTCATCGCCTTCTTTCACGGAGCCGATCCGGCGGATGTCCAGGCGCACGGAGGAGTAGAATTTCAGGGCGTTACCGCCGGTGGTGGTTTCCGGGCTACCGAACATGACGCCGATCTTCATCCGGATCTGGTTGATGAAGATCATCAGGCAGTTGGCGTGCTTGACGTTACCGGTCAGCTTGCGCAGCGCCTGGGACATCAGACGGGCCTGCAGACCAACGTGGCTGTCGCCCATCTCACCTTCAATTTCCGCCTTCGGCGTGAGCGCGGCAACGGAGTCGACAATGATCACGTCAATGGCGTTGGAGCGGACCAGCATGTCCGCGATTTCCAGGGCCTGTTCCCCGGTGTCCGGCTGGGACACCAGCAGGTCGTCGACGTTGACACCCAGTTTTTCGGCGTAGACCGGATCCAGCGCGTGCTCGGCATCCACGAAGGCACAGGTTTTGCCGGCCTTCTGGGCTTCAGCAATCACCTGCAGGGTGAGCGTGGTCTTACCGGAGCTCTCTGGACCGTAGATCTCGCAGATCCGACCATAAGGCAGACCACCGATACCCAGAGCCACATCCAGCCCCAGGGATCCGGTAGACACCGCAGGAATGGCTTCACGGGGCTGATCCCCCATCTTCATGACGGCACCCTTGCCGAACTGGCGTTCAATCTGGCTCAGTGCTGCGCTCAGTGCTTTCTTGCGGTTGTCTTCCATCGGTGCAAAACCCCTTGTCGACTGGGCTGCCAAGCCATTCCGAGGTATTGGCAGCGGAATCCGGAAAGGAAACCACTGTATTCATCCAGCAGATTCCCTGTATATTTGAACAGTATTAAAACACAAGCGATCGGGGAGACCAACCCCTTGTCCCGTGAACCCGATCAAGAAATATGTCACTCCCCTTCAAGGAAGCCGGTAACTGCCTGCAATGCAAACAAAACCGACTGGCGACGCACGTCATCACGATCACCGTCGAAATGTCTGACCGTTGCCCGGGTCTGGTCCGGCCCACTGCCCCACGCAAACCACACCGTTCCCACCGGCTTGTCGGGAGTGCCACCGCCGGGACCTGCCACGCCACTGATCGCCACCGCGACGTCCACGCCCGCAGCCCGGATCGCGCCCGCCACCATCTGGCGGACGACCGGCTCACTGACGGCGCCATACTGTTCAAGGGTTTCCTCCGCGACCCCGAGCAACGCTTGCTTGGCGCTGTTGCTGTAGGTAACCAGACCCGCCATCACATAGGCGGAGGATCCGGCACGGTCCGTCAGCACCTTGGCAACCCAACCGCCAGTGCAACTTTCCGCTGTGGCAATGGTACGGCCCTGCTCCTGCAGCAGTTTACCCAGGCGGACACCGGTCTGCGCCAGTTCCTGATCACTCGTCGCCATGATGCGCTCCTTAATGTATGGGGATACAAACCCTTCATTTCATCGCCGCCGTTATTTTCTTACAATTCACGGCTTCATCCAAAAGCAAGGCAATCCGGAACCGTCCATGTCAGCAGCCCAGACCGATCTCTCCAAGCACACACCAATGATGCAGCAGTACCTGAAGATCAAGGGCCAGCATCCCAATGAGCTGGTGTTCTACCGCATGGGGGATTTTTACGAGCTGTTCTATGAAGATGCCAAGAAGGCTGCCGAATTCCTCGACATCACCCTGACCGCCCGCGGCCAGTCCGGAGGCAGCCCCATCCCCATGGCAGGCGTGCCGTTCCATTCTGCCGAAAGTTACATTGCCCGTCTGGTCCGGGCGGGTCAATCCATCGCCATCTGCGAACAGATCGGTGACCCGGCCACCAGCAAGGGACCGGTAGAAAGGCAGGTCGTCCGGATTGTCACCCCCGGCACCCTGAGCGACGAAGCGTTTCTCGAGGACCGGCGGGACAACCTGCTGGTGGCGATCTACAGTCACCGGGAGCAGTTCGGTTTCGCCTCCCTCGATATTTCCAGCGGCCGTTTTGCGGTTTCCGAACTCGACGGCCTGGAGGCGCTCCAGGGCGAATTACAGCGGCTGCGCCCGGCCGAACTCCTGATCAGTGAGGATTTTCCCTACGGCGAAATCCTGGAGGGCTTTACCGGCATACGCCGCCAGGGCCCATGGCTGTTCGAGGCGGACACGGCCCACCGGGTGATTACCCAGCAGCTGCAGGTTCGCGACCTCACCGGTTTTGGCTGTGAAGACCTGCACCTGGCCATCTGTGCCGCCGGCTGCCTGCTGCAGTATGCGAAAGAGACTCAGCGCACTGCGCTGCCCCATATCCGCAAACTGACCCGGGAACGCCGCGAGGAGGCCGTGATTCTTGACGCCACCAGCCGGCGCAACCTGGAGATCGATACAAATCTCATGGGCGGCCACCAGCACACCCTTGCCTGGGTCATGGACCGTACCGCCACCGCCATGGGTGGCCGCGAGCTGCGCCGGTGGCTCAACCGCCCGCTCAGGGACGTGGATGTGGTCCGCCAGCGTCAACAGGCGGTTTCCGCCCTGCTCGACGGATTCCATTACGAGCCGGTGCACGACCTGCTCAAGAAGGTAGGGGACATTGAACGCATACTCGCCCGGGTGGCGCTGCGATCGGCGCGGCCCAGGGACCTGGCACGGCTCCGGGATGCCTTTCAGACATTGCCCGAGCTCCAGGAATCCCTGAAACCGGTCAACTCCCACCACGTGGTCAGGCTGGCAACCACGATCGGCGAATACCCACAGCTGTCTGACCTGCTGGAGCGCGCCGTCATTGACAACCCACCGGTCGTGATCCGGGATGGCGGCGTTATACGGGAAGGCTTTGATGAAGAGCTGGATGAGCTGCGCAACATCAGCGAAAACGCCGGCCAGTACCTGCTGGACGTTGAAACCCGGGAGCGAGAGCGCACCGGGATCAGCACCCTGAAGGTAGGTTACAACCGGGTCCATGGCTATTACATCGAGATCAGCCGTGCGCAATCCGACCAGGCACCCGCGGACTACATCCGCCGTCAGACCCTCAAAAACGCCGAACGGTTCATTACCCCGGAACTGAAGGAGTTCGAAGACAAGGCCCTGAGCGCCAAGAGCCGGGCACTGGCCCGGGAAAAGGCCCTGTACGATGAAGTGCTGGAAAGCGTCGCCGAACAGCTGGCGCCCTTGCAAGATGCCGCCCAGGCGCTGTCCGAGCTGGATGTGTTGAGCAACTTCGCCGAGCGGGCAACCTCCCTGCGCTTTGCGCCACCGGAATTTACCGACAAACCGGGATTTGACATTGAAGAGGGCCGGCATCCGGTAGTCGAGCAACTGCTGGACGAGCCGTTTGTTCCCAACGATCTGCTGATGGACACCAAACGCCGGATGCTGGTCATAACCGGCCCGAACATGGGCGGTAAGTCCACCTACATGCGCCAGGCAGCATTGATCGCGCTGCTGGCCTATACAGGAAGCTTTGTGCCCGCCAACCGGGCGGTACTCGGGCCGGTGGACCGGATTTTCACCCGCATGGGGTCCTCCGATGACATCGCCGGTGGCCGCTCTACCTTCATGGTTGAAATGACAGAGACCGCCAACATCCTGCACAACGCCACCGAGCACAGTCTCGTACTGATGGACGAGGTGGGCCGGGGCACCAGCACCTTTGACGGTCTGTCCCTGGCGTGGGCTACCGCCGAGCACCTGGCGAAAAACATTCGCTGTTATACCCTCTTTGCAACGCATTACTTCGAACTGACCCAGCTGGCCGATGACCTGGAGCATGCCGTCAACGTGCACCTGACGGCCACCGAACACGACGACAGCATTGTCTTCCTGCACAATGTCCACGATGGCCCGGCAAGCCAGAGCTACGGCCTTCAGGTCGCCCAACTGGCGGGAGTACCCCAGGATGTCATCCGCAACGCCAAGACGCAGTTGACCCACCTCGAAGGCAGCGCCACCCCTACCGCACCAGTGAGTGACCGGGGCCCGGAGCAGCCGGAATCCGGCCAATCCACGGCCAGACAGACAGTGAGCGAACCGATACTTCAAGGTGACATGTTTGCCAGTCTCGAGCCCAGCGCGGTGGAAGAGGCACTGAAGAAGCTCGATCTCGATGATCTGACACCCAGAGAGGCCCTGAACCGGCTTTACGAACTCCGGGATTTAATGGATAAATAACGGGAAAGTTGCGCGGAAATGACCTATGTAATAAGGATATAGCAGGCGAAAGCTTGCCCCTTCAGGGACCGCTCCCTACAATATCGCGCACTTAATTATAAGGTAGGGGCTCGCACTATCCGGCTCCTGATGAGACTGAACACTCTACGACCAGGGATCTGACTATGGCTTTTATCGTTACTGATAACTGCATCAAGTGCAAATACACGGACTGCGTGGAAGTCTGCCCCGTGGACTGCTTCTATGAAGGCCCGAACTTTCTGGTAATCGACCCGGACGAGTGCATCGACTGCGCGCTGTGTGAGCCCGAGTGCCCGGCCGAAGCGATCTTCTCCGAGGACGAGCTGCCGGCGGATCAGGAACAGTTCGTGGAAATCAACGCCGAGCTGGCCGCCAAGTGGCCGAACATCACCGAGAAGAAAGATCCTCTGCCGGATGCAGAGGAATGGGACGGCAAGCCCAACAAACTGCAGTACCTGGAGCGCTGAGTTCCGGTTCCGGATTGAAAAAGGGAAGCCTGGGCTTCCTTTTTTATTGGCCGGCCACTGTCGCTCTGCTCAGGTGGTCGCGAGTTTTGCGCCCATGGCCACGAAAAATCCGCCCGTAAGGGTATTGAGGGCCCGACTCAACCGCGCGTTGGCGCGCAGGTGACGAAAGGTGGCCACAACCCAGGCCAGCCCGCACTGCCACACCATGGCCAGCACGAAATGCAGCGCCGCCAGCACCAGTGACTGCTGGAATGCGTTACCGGCAGGATCCACGAACTGCGGAAGCAGTGCCATATAGAACAGCGCCGTCTTGGGATTCAGGACGTTCGAGAGCAACCCTTCCCGCAGTGAGACGGCCATACTGGCCGTTCGCACTTCCCTGACCGGGACCGGCGCGGTTTCTGCCCTGCCCCGGAATGCCTGACGCAGGGAGCCAATGCCAAGCCAGACCAGATACAACGCACCCAGCCACTTCAGAGCGTTAAACGCCCAGGCCGTCTCGACCAGAAGAATGGAGATACCCAGGGCAGAGAGCGTGGCGTGGATGAACAGGCCACTGCAGATACCCAGGCTGGTGACACACCCGTCTTTCAGACCGCCCCGACCGGTGTTGCGCAATACCAGCAAGGTGTCCACGCCGGGCGTGATGGTCAGCAGTGTAATGGCGATCAGATACGCCCAGATCAGGTCAGGAAACACGTTACCCCCGAAATGCCGGGGCGCCTGTACTAGTCTTCCCCGGCCAGTAATCTCTTTGCCGCCGCAGAGCGATAAAACGAGGAGAGCCTGCGGCGAACCAGGGCCTCAAGATAGCCCTCTTCCCGCAACACGTCTATAACCGGAACCCCGTAGGCCTCGATTTCAGTGC
Organism: Marinobacter sp. C7; assembly: GCF_022343555.1. Lineage (GTDB taxonomy): Bacteria > Pseudomonadota > Gammaproteobacteria > Pseudomonadales > Oleiphilaceae > Marinobacter. The sequence continues at coordinate 73,858 of NZ_JAKQZH010000006.1, forward strand.
GAATCACCTCACGGGTGACCCCGACATCATTCAGCAGGTCCGTCACTGGCCGGTCGCCATACTTGGCGAACAGGTGCTCCACCACCGCGCGGGCACAGCCTTCAAAATAGCCGGTCTTGCGGAACTGCAACCAGAACTCGTAGCCAAGGACCACAAACTCCTGCAACTCGACGTCGCCCAGCCCCTCACGAAGCTCGGCGACGGTCTTGTCTTCCACGGCGACCCACGCCGCCATAACGCTGTCCCGGAGTTCGTCGTCGGTGAGCGCCCGGTGCAGGAACGCCTCGCTGCGGGCAATCAGGCCGGGCAGACTGTCCGAGAGCCAGGCCTTGATCTGCCGCTCAAAGGTCTCGTCCAGGCCCGGCACTGCCTTGTTGGCCACCCTCTTGCCGAACTTCATCATGGACCCGACTCCGGGTACAGAGCGGGCGATCAGGTTGTCCTCGTACAGATAGTTCACCAGGCCGTGGTAAACCACATTGGAAACCAGTTCCTGATAGACCGGATGGGCCATGATCTCGCTGATGACCCGCTCGCGCTGCTGCCGCAGCTCAAGTGCTTCCTCCAGGAACCCCGTCGCCTGCTCCCGGGACAGGATTTCGCCAAGCGTGGTCTCGGCCTGGACCGGCGAATTGATCACTTCCGTTGCCATCTCGGCCGCCAGTTCCGGGATACCGGCATCCAGCTCCATGTCAACGACAATGCGCTGGATCACCCCCATCACCCGGTCGATACTGGTTATCCGGTCCAGCGTAATCCGTCCGGCATGATCCAACAGCTCGTCCAGCTCCCGCTCCAGGAACTTTTTCAGTTTCGCCCCTTTCAGCGTGGCCATTTCATGGCGGACATGCTCCTCGTACAGCCGTTCGGCCAGATTGCCAGTGGACTTGGTCATGGTAGGTTCAATCCTTATGGGCGATGGAAACCGAAGCCCCGAGGCTAACACGAAGCCAGCCTTCGGGGGTTTGCCCAAACTACAGAATTACCGTTGCAGACGGGTCAAGGGACTGATTTCCGAACAGGTCGGCGCCCACTATTCACTGGAAATCATTGAAGGTATGCGGTTCCGCTGCCAGCGCCAGACACAGGCTGCCGGGGCCGACATAGATACTGCTGGTAATCCCCATCTGGGACAACAACAACTCGACACCGTTGCGCTCGCAGGCGTCTCTCAACCGGTTTAACCCGGGCAAGTCCTCGATTTCCGTCCAGGTGAGGCCGCAGGAGAGACTGACATAGGGGGTGAGCAGGCCGGCATCGACCCTTGCGGCGGCGTAGTTCATGACCTTTTCTACCGCGACATCAAAATTGCGGGTCTTGGCCGCCGGCTGGCCCTCGGCGCCCCGACCGAAGATCACCGGTGTGATATTCAACGCCTTGCCAAGGAAGGCCACAACCGCCGAGATGCTCTTGTCTCCACGACGGCGGGCACGCTCGCGGATGTAATGCAGATCCCTGGGAATAACACAGGTATAGATCTTGTCCGTAAAGGATTCCACCTCGTGACGCAGCGCATTCTTCGACAGTTTCTGACCGATCAATCTCAGCGTGTGGGCCGCGAGCAGGCCCTGGCCGGCAAAGATCTGTTTGCTGTCGATCACGCGCATTGAGAATTTGCCATCCCGGCCCGCCGCGGCCCGGGCCTTCTCATAGTTAGCCAGGACACTGTTCATGGCCTTGGTGGCGTTCTCGAAGATGAGACTGCGGCTACGGGTGACCGTTTCACAGATGGCGACGTCGAACTGGGTTACGATCTTTTCCATGAACAGATCGTGGATCTGCTCCTCTGTGAAGGCGCGGGTCTCCGCCTGGTGTCCCTTCTGCAGAAGTCCGCTCTGGTAGAACTCCTGGGTGCGTACCGGGTCGTGTTCATCGATGTAGGTCTGGCCGTCGATCACGGCGGTCACGGGAAGAATGAACAGGTCGTGTTTGCGACTGAACTCATAAGGCAGATCACAGGCGGAATCCACGATCAAACCGACGCGCATGGTGAGGCTCTCCAGCTGCGGGCTATTCCTCGACCGGGAACGCCCTTTATTGTCATTATTTTGAGTCGCCAAGTGTTACATAAGCGGCCCGTAATTACAGCACCCCCTCAACTCCGGGCGCCGAGGTCCTCCAGTTCCCGCAGGTTCTCGGCCAGGAGCCGTCGGTTATCCTGTTGCCAGGGATGGAACCCCTTGCGCAGGTAGGCCAGGAACTCAGGCAGGCACTGGCGGATGACTCCGGGCCTGCCCCACAGGAAATTCAGCCCGCCCAGCCAGGTTCGAATACTCCAGAGCTTGCCATCGGTGCGTAACAGGCTGCAGGTATTGAGGAAGGTGTACTTGAAGAAATTCCAGGTCACGAACAGGAACACAATCCGGCGCACTCGCTCATCACCGACACAGGCCCGGTAGACATCAAAGGCGACCGACTTGTGTTCGGTTTCCTCGATGGCGTGCCAGCGCCAGAGTTGTCTCATGGCCGGGGTCGCCCCCGCCATCCACTCGGGGTTCTTCAGGATCGCATTGGCCAGAACCGCCGTGTAGTGCTCAGCACCGCAGGTACCGGCCAGTTGCCGGCTCGCCGGCAGCTTCGCGACCCACTCCATGTGCTTTCGGAAACGCCGGTCGATTCCGTCAATGTCATAGCCGCGGGCTTTTAACGCTTCGTTGTAGCTCTTGTGCTCTCGGCTGTGCAGGGCCTCCTGGCCAATGAAGCCCCGGATTTCCTGTTTCAGCTTGGGATCATCAATCCGGTCCCGGTACAGTCTGACCGCATTGATGAACTGTTGCTCGCCATCGGGAAACTGGAGCGACAGGGCATTGAAAAAGGCGGTGCGGAAAGCATCGTCGCCATGCCAGAAGGTCTTGAGGTCCTCGCTGACGTCAAAGTGGATATGCCGGGGTGCCACAGACACTCCTTCCGGAGTCGAGCTGACTGACATGGTAGCCTCCTGTTGTCGGTAATGTTTTTGTTATGCAGGCAACAACGGACAAAACGTAACCAGGTGTTCAGTTTAAACCCGTTTTCAAAACAGAAGGAAGGAGCTGGGCAGAATTCACTGACACTTTGTCATTAAATGACAACGGGGTCAGACAGGGGATGATTAAAAAAGGGAGGCATGGCTGCGCCGATGCCTCCCAAGGACACACAGAGGGGTAAGCAAGCCTCCGCGATGCACGGAGACTGCCGGTTCAGTGTTCTTCAGCCGCCCGGATACCCGGGGCTTCAGGATCTTCGGTAAATCCAAGCAACTTGGTGCGCTCAATCAGGAAGTACAACACGGCGCCAGTCGCGAGCCCCCAGCCGGCACCGTAGACCGCGAGCACCACACCCATGGTGCCGGCAATGCCGCGCTCGGTGTTGTTCTCCAGTTGTTCCAGGCCGACCATCAGGCAGATGTAACCGGTCAGCAGCAGGGTAAGCGACAGGGCAATGGGCAGCACCGGCTGGAAAAAGCTCACCAGCGGGAGGATGAACAGGGCAATGAAACCGGTAATCCAGAATGTGCCTCCACCGCTGTAGATCGAATCCATGGCGTTACGGCCATACTTGTAACGCTCAGCCATGGTTGCGGTAACCGCAGTCCAGATCGGGCCGGCCAGGCCGGGATATGGCGCGAAGAACGCATGCCCACCGTTCCGTATCGCCGTGACCAGATGGACTCGGTCGATGCTGTTGTCGATATCTTCGTCCTTGCGCAAGTGATCGACACGGTTCATCAGGGACTGCCCCACCACGATGTCCCCGAAGGCAATGACGTAGGCGATCACAGCGGTCGGAATGGCGTACAGGAACACACTGGAATCCGGGAAACCGACCGCAAACGGCAGGTAATTCCAGAGTTCGTCAAACGCCGGTTTGGTAATGCCCCATTCCACATTGGGGACTTCGTATTCGCCGGTCGCAAAACCAACGAGGATGGCCACCACCATGCCTGGCACCATGCCGTAGTTGGCAATTTTGCGGGCAATGGAATTGCTCTCGACAAAGCCCTTGAACGACACCGAGAACATCAGATACAGGCACACAAGCCCGCCGATGATCAGCGAGATCGGGGTGTTTGCCAGGCGGCCGCCGGCTTCGATTTCTCCCATCAGGGCGGCAATACCGGCACCGATGATGATGCCACCTTTCATGGATCGGGGGATCAGCTCGACCAGCTTGCTGCCCAGGCGGGTGATCCCCAGCACCAGGAAGATGACGAACACGAGGAACTGCAGCGCAAACAACGCCTGGATCGCCTCTGGACCCGGCTCATAGTCACCCAGAAACAACAGCACCACGGGAATTCCCGGGGTAATCCAGCCCGGCACCAGCGGCACCCCCAGCAGGGCCGGCAACATGAAGCCGATGCCGCAGATAACAACGTAGGCCAGAGCCACGTCGTAGGGGACCCCGAGGTATTTTTCCAGCAGCGGAATCATCGCCAGACTGACCACGAACATGATCAGGGCCTGGACCATTTCCGCAAATTCCCAGCGGTAATGGACGAACGGAAGGCGAATCTTGAAGGGGCCAGCGGGCCAGTATGGCTGCTCTTCGCCACTCCTGCGGTGGAACATTTGCATAATAAGGTCTCCGGACCCACGCGGACGGCGTGTGCCTGTTGGTGTTGTTCTTGGGGGTGAGATGCCGGCTGCGCCAGGCTGGCGCAGCCGGTCAGGGAATCAGTCCAGCTCTTTGGCCTGATCCCGCAGCACGAACTTCTGGATCTTGCCCGTGGAGGTCTTGGGCAGTTCCGTGAAGACAACTGTTTTTGGCACTTTGAAGCGGGCCAGGTGCTCGCGGCAGAAACTGATGATGTCCTCCTCGCTGACCTCACCGGCCTCAGGCTTCAGGGTGATGAACGCACAGGGAGTCTCGCCCCACTTCTCGTCCGGGCGGGCAACCACCGCCGCTTCCAGCACCGCCGGATGACGGTACAGGGTATCCTCGACCTCGATGGTGGAGATATTCTCGCCACCGGAGATGATGATGTCCTTCAGGCGGTCCTTGATTTCCATGTAACCGTCCTCGTGCCACACTGCCAGGTCACCGGTGTGGAACCAGCCGCCGCGGAAGGCTTCTTCAGTCGCGCTCGGGTTCTTCAGGTACCCCTTCATCACGGTGTTGCCGCGCAGGAAGATCTCGCCGATGGTTTCGCCATCCTTGGGCACCGGCTCCATGGTGTTGGGATCACCAACCATGGTGCCGGCCAGCGTATGGTAACGAACACCCTGGCGCGCCTTTTTCCGGGCCCGGTCGTGCAGAGGCAGCTCATCCCATTCGGACTTCCAGGCACATACGGTCACCGGGCCATAGACCTCGGTCAGACCATAAACGTGGGTCACCTTGATGCCCATCTCCTCTACGGCACCGATGACCTGGGCGGGAGGCGCCGCACCGGCTGTCATGGACTTCACCTCGTGATCAATCCCGGCCTTGGCGGCGGCCGGAGCATTGAGCAGTGCATTCAGGACGATCGGCGCACCGCACATGTGGGTCACCTGATGATCGCGGATCAGCTGCAGGATCTTCTCGGGGTCCACCCGGCGCAGGCAGACATGGGTACCGGCCATGGCGGTAATGGTCCAGGGGAAGCACCATCCGTTGCAGTGGAACATCGGCAGAGTCCACAGATACACCGGATGCATGTCCATGGACCAGACGGCCTGATTGCCCAGCGCATTAAGGTAGGCGCCGCGGTGGTGATAAACGACACCCTTGGGATTACCGGTGGTTCCGGAGGTGTAGTTCAGGGAAATCGCGTCCCACTCGTTCTCCGGGAAGCTCCACTGGAACTGCGGGTCGCCCTCCTGCAGGAAAGCCTCGTAATCAAGATCGCTGACCTGCACGCCCTCACCGTATTCGGGATCGTCCACGTCAATCACCAGCGGCTTGTGCTCCAGGTGCCGGACGGCATCCTTGATCACCTGACCGAACTCGCGATCCGCGATAACGACCTTGGCCTCGCCATGCTCGAGCATGAAGGCAATGGCGTCAGCATCCAGGCGAACGTTCAGGGTATTGAGCACCGCGCCGATCATGGGCACACCAAAATGGCTCTCTACCATCGCGGGGATGTTCGGCAACATCACGGCAACGGTATCACCAGGGCCGATACCACGACCCTGCAGGGCCGAGGCCAGGCGGCAACACCGCTCGTAGGTTTCTGCCCAGTTATAGCGGATTGCACCGTGAATGATGGCCGGGTATTCCGGATAAACACTCGCGGTGCGCTCGATGAAGTCAATCGGAGACTGAACGGCGTAGTTGGCATCAACGGGCGCCAGGCCCTGGTCAAAAATCGAGGTCATTATGGGTTCCTCTTGGAGCTCTGTTGTTCTTATGGCGTATTCAGGAAAATCGCTAATCTGACTATAATTCACGCTGGTCGAAATGGTATTTGATGGGACAAATACTAGAAACTACACCAAGGTATTATAGAGCTTTTACTATAGCAGCAATGATATGACCGACTTTCCCCCTGATACGGTATTTAGTTTGCCTGAGGCCGACCCGCAACCCGGCTTGATCGTTGACCATGCCGGAACCCTGCTCAAGGCCAGCCGGAGCGCCATCGATCTGGCCAGCAATGCAGGCCTGGAAAGCGTGGAGGGGCTGCTTCCGGTCAATACACAGGCGCTGATTCATTCGTCGCTGCAGCAAAACCGGGCCATCGAGAATGTCGAATCCAGAATACCCGGTCACATTCTGCTCTGGACCCTGGTACCGGATCTGGAAACCGGTCGGGTACTCCTGCGGGGCCGGGATGCCACCGAGGAGGTTCGTACCCGGGAGGAGGCCGTACAGTCCAACCGTCTGTACCGGCTTATCACCGAAAACACCACCGACCTGATTTCCCGCCACGCCCCGGATGGCCGGTTTATCGATGCGACACCCGCGTCATGGCGGCTGCTGGGCTACTGGCCGGAGGAGCTGCGTGGCAAACCGCTGGAGGAGGTGTTCCGGGGCGATCATGTGGCCGAGCAACTGGCGGAAACCCGCAACCGACTGCGAGACGACGGATACGCCACCATGACCCTGGAAATCCTGCATCGGGATGGCAGCAAACGCTGGTTCGAGATTGCCAGCCGTGCCATCCGTGAGACCTATACCGGCGCGGTGGTGGAAGTCATCAGCGTGTCCCGAGACATCACCGCCCGGGTGGAGTCCGAAGAAAGCAACCGTCGACTCGCCGAAGAACTGGCCCATGCGGCGCGGCTTGCGACCCTGGGCGAACTCGCGTCGAGCATCGCTCACGAGATGAATCAGCCGCTGGCAACGATTGTCAATTTTGCCAGCGCCAGCCAGCGCTACCTGAAAAATGCCCGCAGCAACCCCCAATGCCTCGATCGGGTGGATGATGGCCTGCAAAAAATAGTTCACCATGCCAATCGCGCCTCGGAAGTAATCAAACGTCTTCGGGCCTTTCTGCGCAAGGGCCAGAAACGGACCGCTCCGATCGCACTCAACGATGTGGTCAGCAACGTGGCCCGTTTGTGCCAGTGGGAAGCGGACAAGAACCGGGTCCGGATCCGGGAACGGCTGTGCGACGCCGCTCCGGTCATCACCGCCGACCCGGTGTTGCTCGAACAGGTCCTGATCAATCTCATCCGCAACGGCATCGAAGCCACGGTCGAGTCCCGGCAAACGGACAACCCCGACCAGGGAGGCCCTGCCGAGATCACGCTGACCACCTGTATCAATGATTGCAACGAGACCCTGATCGAGGTCACCGACCAGGGCACCGGGCTGAGCGAGCAGGAAATTCGCCAGATGTTCCAGCCCTTCTACACCAGCAAGCCCCACGGCCTCGGGCTTGGCCTGTCCATGAGCCGCTCCATCATCGAGGGTTTCGGCGGCTTCCTCGATGCAAGACTGGCGGAAACCGGGGGCCTGACCCTCACCTGCCGGTTCCCGGCCAGCGGATACAAGAACAAGACTGCGATAACGGAGATTTCCCGGAATGAATGAATCACCCAGCAACCAGTCGACCACTGTTTACGTGGTCGACGACGATGCCGGCATGCTCGAGTCGACCCAATGGCTGCTCGAATCCGTGGGGCTGAGGGTTGAGGCCTACAGCGACGGCCGGAAATTCCTCGATGCCGTGGGCCACACCAACGCCGGCTGCGTTGTCCTGGATGTCCGGATGCCCGGGCTCGGCGGCCTCAACGTTCAGGAAGAACTGCAAAAGCGGGGGCTGGAGGTGCCGATCATTTTCGTCTCCGGCCATGCCGATGTGCCCATTGTGGTCCGGGCTTTCAAATCCGGTGCCTTTGACTTCATCGAGAAACCGTTCAACGAGCAGCTTCTTCTGGACAGCGTCCAGCAAGCCCTGCAGGAAAGGCAAACCGGCCAGCGCTTCCTCGGCAATGCCCGGACCGAGGCACTGATCGACACCCTCACCCGGCGCGAGCGGGACGTCTTCCTGCCCCTGGCCCAGGGGTATACCAGCCGTGAGATTGCCGATCAGCTCGGGGTCAGCGTCAAGACCATCGACCTGTACCGGGCCAGGGTCATGAAACGCCTTGGGGCCGAGCGACTGCCGGACGTGACCGGCATCGCCATTGCCGCCGGGTTTGTCGATCCACTCGATCTGCGCCGGGGACGCTAGCGCGTCAACTCCTCGTGGACCAGGGCGCCCAGCCTGGCGACCGCCTTTTCGATGGTGCCCGTCCAGGGATTCCCGCCATTCAGACGAAGGCAGTTATCGAACTTGTTGGTCGTCGAGAACATCAGCCCCGGGGCCACGTTGATGTTCTCCGCCCTTGCCCGCTGGTAGACCTCCGTACCGGATACGCCCTCCGGTAACTGGACCCACAAGACAAATCCGCCCTGGGGCCGGCTCACGGCCGTTCCGTCCGGGAACGCCCGGGCCACCGCGGATCGCATCCGTTCGGTGGCGTCCCGGTAGTGCTGCCGTGCCGACCGGAGGTAGCGGTCGTAACCGCCCTGCTCCAGGAAGTGGGCAACCGCCAGCTGGGGAATCGAGGACGTTGCCAGGTTGAAGAAGTATTTGTGCTGGCGGGCGCTGGCCATGTGGCGGCCGGGTATCATCCAGCCCAATCGCAGACCCGGAGAAATGGTCTTGGAAAACGAACTGCAATAGATGACGTTGTCAGCCCGGTCAAAGGCCTTCGCCGGCCGGGGCCGCTCACCGGAGTGGTACAGGTCGCCGTAGATATCATCTTCGATCAGCGGAACGTTGGCCGCCGCCAGCATGGCCACCAGCTGTTTCTTGCGCTCATCGGACATGCGCGCGCCCATGGGATTGCTGTGATTGGTCACGACAACACAGGCTTTCAGAGGCCACTGCTCAAGCGCCAGCTCCAGCCCCTCCAGGCTCAACCCTTCCGAGGGATGGGTCGGCACTTCAATCACCCGCAGACCCACTACCTCCAGCGCCTGCAGAATGCCGGGGAAAGAAGGCGATTCCACCGCCACGATATCGCCGGGCTGGGTCACCGCTCGCAAGGCCAGAATGATCGCTTCCTGAGCCCCGTTGGTTGCCAGGATGTCGTCAGGTGTTACCGGCACACCGATGGAGGCCATGCGCTGGGCGATCTGCCGGCGGAAGGATTCCTTGCCGGGAAAGGCATAGTCGAGCGTTTCCAGCCCCCGGCGCGCCGCCCAAAGGGTGCTTTGCTGGATCTGGCGTAAAGGCAGGTAATCGGGGTGGGGTATGGCGGTTGCCAGTGGCACCATACGTTTCTGCTCGTCGGCACACAGATCCAGGGTCATTTCCCGCGCGGTTACAGGTACCGGCCGGCTGCGGTGCTTTGGCATCTGCGGTTCCGGCACATCCTGAACCGGCAGGCGCACAAAATAGCCACTGCGCTCACGGGCTTGCAGATACCCCCGGGCCTCGAGGGTCTGGTGGGCCTGCAGTACCGTTGAAATGGACACCCCGAACTGCCGACTCAACACCCGAACCCCGGGTAGCCGGTCGCCCTCCCGATAGACCCCTTCCTGGATCAGCGCCTGCAGCTGATCCGCCACCTGGCTGTATAGAACGCCCATGCTCTGTCCCTCCCCATTTTCCGGTTCCAATCCTATTGCACCAGACCCGCACGCCCACCGGGCAGTACAGATCACCGACAAAAGGACCGGTACAGGTGCACGAGCAGCCCATCTGTACCGATTCAAAACAAGATTAACTGAATCTGTTATGGCAGTCAGCAAAACCTGACAATACTCACAAGCTCATTGAAGAAGGAGTTTCACCATGGGATCCGCAACCGTTCCAACCCGGCAATCAGCCGCTGCGGTCCTGCTCCCGGATATCCCTGCCCCAACCCGCAAGGATCTCCTCGGACTGGCAGCACCTGCCCAGCCCTTCGGCACTCCCCGACCGGACGTCACCCGGAAATGGCTGGAAAACCTCGGTTTCACCATCAACCGGACAACCCGCGGGCACTGGATACTGACGCTCGGACACCCGACGCCGGAGATTCATCTCTACAGCGAAGGAGAGCTGGAGCAGTTTGCCAGGTACAAGGCTCATGATTACGCTGACCGCATACTCGAGGAGACAGACAGATGATGCATCCGATCTTTCAGGTCGACGCCTTCACCGACCGTGTTTTTGGCGGCAACCCGGCTGCTGTCATGCCGCTGGACAACTGGCTGCCGGATGAAGCCCTGCGGGCTCTGGCCATGGAAAACAACCTTTCCGAAACCGCGTTTCTGGTCCGGCTACAGGAAGGGGACGATGCCGACTTTCACATCCGCTGGTTCACGCCCACCGTGGAAGTGCCGCTGTGCGGCCATGCCACGCTGGCCAGCGCCTGGGTGATTTTCAACAAGCTGGGCTGGTCCGGGGACCGCATCAGCCTGCGCTCAAAAAGCGGCAACCTGGGTGTTCGCAGGGACAATGACTGGCTCGTGCTTGACTTCCCCAACCTGGGTTTCGAGGAACGGGAAACGCCCGACATCGTCCGTGAGGCCCTCGAGGGCGCGCCTGAGAGGGCCTTCTACGTTCCTAACGACACCAACTACATGGTGGTACTGGAAAACGAAGCGGCCGTCCGGTCGGCACAACCGGACATCCGTAAGCTCAAGACCCTCGGTAACCAGGGGCTGATCGTCACTGCCCGGGGCGAGCAATGCGACTTCGTCAGCCGCTATTTTGCCCCGGGTGCCGGAATCGACGAAGATCCGGTGACCGGGTCCATCCACAGCGTGCTGGTCCCCTACTGGGCGAGTCAGCTGGGCAAGTCCGCTCTCGAGGCCAGGCAGCTTTCCGCCCGGGGCGGCGTGCTGCGCTGTGAATTGAAGGGTGACCGCGTTGATATTGCCGGCCAGGCCGCGTTCTTCATGGAAGGTTCCGTACACCTACCGTGAGGCTGGTATACTGCCCGCCGTTCACTCCGACCGGCGGGCAGCAATGACAGCAACATCAGCATCCCACTATGACGCAATCATCATCGGCGCTGGCGCCGCCGGCCTCATGTGCGCCGCCACCGTGGGCTACCGCGGGCGCCGTGTGCTGGTCATCGATCACGCCAACAAGCCCGGAAAGAAGATCCTGATGTCCGGTGGCGGACGCTGCAATTTCACCAACCTGAACAGCACGCCCGCCAATTTTCTGTCAGATAATCCGCATTACTGCATTTCGGCGCTGAAACGTTATACCCCCCAGGATTTTCTGGACCTGGTGGACCGCCACGGAATCGAGCATGAGGAGAAAACCCCCGGGCAACTCTTCTGCAGGGACAGCGCCAAAGACATCCTGAACATGCTGCTGACCGAGTGTGAATGGGCAGGAGCGGAAGTCCGGCTGAAGACGACTGTCAATGCCGTCAGCGACACCGATACCGGCTATCGTCTCAAGACTGGCAGTGGCGTATTGACCTGCGAATCCCTGGTGATAGCCACCGGCGGACTCTCCATTCCTACCATGGGCGCCACCGGGTTCGGTTACGACATCGCCCGGCAGTTCGGCCTCAGGGTACTGCCGACCCGGGCGGGCCTGGTGCCGTTCACGCTCCAGCCGGCACTGAAAGATCAACTCGCGCCCCTCTCCGGCATCAGCTGCCCGGTCGATGCGAGCTGCCACGAACAACATTTCCGGGAGCCGATGCTGGTGACCCACCGGGGCCTGAGCGGCCCGGCGATGCTGCAGATTTCCAGCTACTGGCACCCCGGCGACGACATCAGCATCAACCTGCTCCCAACCTGCCGAATCCAGGACGACCTGACGAATCTGCGAAAGCAAAAACCAGAATCGACGGTGGCCCATTATCTGGCTGAACGTCTCCCCAAACGTTTCGCACAGGCCTTCAGCGAACTCCAGGGCTGGTCCGGACCTTTACAGGGGTACAAGAACGCGGACATCGAGCGGGTCGCACACACACTCGGAGCCTGGAACATCAGGCCGGCGGGAACCGAAGGCTATCGGACGGCGGAGGTCACTCTGGGCGGCGTTGACACCCGCCAGCTTTCCTCGAAAACCATGGCGGTCCAGGAACGGCCGAACCTGTTCTTTATCGGTGAAGTGGTGGACGTTACGGGCCACCTGGGCGGCCACAATTTCCAGTGGGCCTGGGCGTCCGCGGTTGCCGCCGGGAACGTCGCATGAAGACAGGGGATCAGCTCACCCGCCGGTAACCGCCCTCCAGGCCGTTCCTGGATAGCACCCATTGCCACAACTGGATATCCCGGGCCCGGAATGCGCCTGCACAGGAAAGCAGGTAATACTCCCACATCCTGTAGAAACGCTTACCAAGCTGCTCCCGGAACTGTGGCCATGCTGCCCTGAAGTTGTCGTACCATGCCATCAGGGTCCGGTCATAGTCGGCGCCGAAATTGTGCAGGTCCTCCAACACAAAGAGGCCTTCGATGGCTTGGCTCATCTGGCTCAGCGAGGGTAACTCCCCGTTGGGAAAGATGTACTTGTCGATCCACGGATCAGACCCGGGGGAATGGTCGTTGCTGCCGATGGTGTGCAGCAGGAACAGGCCACCGTCCCTCAGGCAACGGTGCGCCACTTCCATGTAGGTGCGGTAGTTCTTGCGCCCGACATGCTCGAACATGCCGATACTGACCACCCGGTCAAACGTCTCGTTCACCTCCCGGTAGTCCTGCAGCCGGAATTCCAGTGGCAGGTCCGGATAATGGTCACGGGCCCATGCTGCCTGCTCTTTGGAGATGGTCACCCCGACACACTCGACACCATAGTGCTCGGCGGCATAGCCCATAAAACTACCCCAGCCACAGCCGATGTCGAGAATCCGCATTCCCGGTTCCAACTTGAGCTTCTGACAGATCAGGTCGAGCTTCGCTTCCTGGGCCTGCTCCAGGTTGCTGGCGTTTTTCCAGTAACCACAGGTGTAGGTCATCCGGGAGTCGAGCATCGCGCCATAGAACGCGTTGCCCAGATCGTAGTGCTGCTCGCCCACCTGCCAGGAGCGCCGCACACCCTGCCGGTTGAACAACTTCGCCCTGAGTCCGTGAAAAATGACGCGGGAAGGCCGTACCTTGTGGTGCAGGCGCGCCCGCAGCAGGCGATGAAAGAACTCGTCGAGCCGGTCACAGTCCCAGTCACCGTCCATATAGCTCTCGCCGAGCCCCAGATTTCCCCGGGCAAACACACGCTCAGCTACGCCGGACGCTTTCAGCCGCATATCCCATGGGGATTGACCGTCCAGGCGGATGCCTGCCTCGGTCAGGAGTTCGGCCATGTAACGTTCGGATGCGGGCGCCTTTCGCTCCCGATGGTTGCTCAGGCGCTGGTTCGATGCAACTTGAGGCAAAACCACTCCTCCCTTCCAGATCCGGAACAAGCGCACCAGCGCGGTTGCCGTGAAAAAGAAAGTTCCGCTATTGATAACGATAGTCAAAAATCGGGAGGGCGGGGTTTGGATTTATCAATAATAACAATAGCCGGGGCGTCTGCCCCGGCAGAGGAACACTCAGGACGGGGATCAGCGCAGAATTACCAGCGGCCTCTGCGCTGTCTTGAGCATGGTTGTCGTGGTGCTGCCCACGAGGAACTGACGAATGCGGGAGTGGCCGTAAGCCCCCATTACCAGAATATCGATGTCGTGCTCGTCCTGGTATTGATGGAGGGCAGGCTCAACGTCGCCGGCGCGGATCGCCAGGGTGACCTCGGCCCCAAGCCCGGAAAGCATGGTTTCCGCTTTTTTCAGCTGCTCCCAGCGATCATTGGTGTCGGCACCAACCATCACCAAGTGCAGAGGCATGCCCTTCAGTACCGGGCTGCCGGCAAGGAGCTCGACGCCTTTGAAGGCGGTTGCACTGCCATCGAAGGCCAGCATGGCACTCTTGGGCTCCGAGTATTCGTCCGGGACCAGGAGAATGGGCCGGTGGACACTGCGGATCACCGTTTCGAGCTGACTACCGATATGAACGTCTCTGTCCGAACTGCTTTCACCATGCAGCCCCATAACCAGCAACCGGGTCTGGCTCTCCAGCGCCAGCAGCGATTCGGTCAGCGCATCATGGCGCTGCCGCTTGGTCACGTCGGTTATTCCGGCCTGTTTAACCCGCTGTTCCGCCTCGTCCAGCAGGTGATGACCGTGTTCCAGGGCCAGTTTTGCCCTTTTGCGGTCCAGCTCTGCCAGTTCATCCAGCAGGTGCTCACGGCTACCAAGGCCAATGCTGCCTGCGAGGTCCGGCTCCGCCGGATAGCGCTCCTCATCCAGAACGTGCAGTAGCATAAGGGGCGCTTCCATATGCCGGCTCGCCCACGCGGCATAATCACAAACCGCTGGAGCCGCGCGGGAACCATCGATACAGGCAACTACGTTCAACATCTCGACCTCATCTTCCTGTGTGTCCGGTGCATTATACTGGTTGGAGGCTCAATGTTTGCAAACACCCGCCATTAAAGTAAAACTCGTACAATCCACCCATCGGAACAGTTGGGCACAAAGTCCCTATCGACTGCACAGTTTGGAGCTCCCGTTCAGACATGGATGATGTAGCCAACCAGTTCATCACCTCCAATCAAACCATTATCAACCTGGCTGTGGCCCTGTTACTCGGTGCAATTATCGGTCTCGAACGGGGCTGGGATGCCCGCGAGCAGAAAGCCGGAGAGCGAATTGCCGGCATCCGGACCTTCGCGCTCATCGGTTTGCTCGGGGGCGTAGCCGGCGTACTGGCCCGGGAAATCACCGAATGGGCCTTCCCGGTCCTGCTGGTCTGTGTCGTGGCCATGGGCATCGTTGCCTACAGCGAGCGTCTGGAACATATCCGAAACTTCAGCATCACGGGCATGGTAGGCATGGTGCTGACGTTCTGTTTCGGCACCATCGCGGTGGTCGTGGATCCGGTCATGGCAACAGCGGCCGCCGTGGTTACTGCCATCATTCTTGATAACAAGGAAGAGATTCACGGCTGGGTCAATAAACTCAAGGCTCACGAACTGGACGCTGCACTCAAGCTGCTGCTGATCTCCGTGGTAATGCTACCGCTGCTTCCCAGCGAGGCCATGGGTCCTGGTGGGGTGCTGAACCCCCGTGAGATCTGGTGGATGGTGGTGATGATTGCCTCCATTTCCTTTGTCGGCTATTTCGCTATCCGGGTGGCAGGCACGCGCCGGGGTATCCTGTTTACCAGTCTCTTTGCCGGTCTCAGCTCCTCCACGGCGCTCACCCTGCATTTCGCACGGCAATCGGCGCGAACGCCGGAGCTGAGTCCGCAATTTGCCACCGGCATCCTGATTGCCTGTGGTACCATGTTTCCCCGTATCCTGGTTTACTGCTTCGTTATCAACCGCGACCTGCTACCCGTACTGATCTGGCCCGTGGTGGCCATGACACTGTTACTTTATGGCCCGGCCCTGCTCATCTGGCGCAACAACTCGGAAAAACTGAAAGTTTCCCAGCCGGCCCTGAACCAGAACCCGCTCGACCTGACATCCGCCCTGGTGTTTGGCCTGCTACTGACAGCGATTCTGCTCCTCGGAGAGTTCCTCAAGAACTGGCTGGGAGACGCGGGTATCTATGTGTTGGCCGCGAGCTCCGGCATTGCTGATGTGGATGCCATCACACTCTCACTCACCCGTATGTCCAATGCTTCCCTGGGAATGACAACCGCGGTCGTTGGCATCGTCCTGGCCGCTGCGGTCAACAACCTTGTGAAATCCGGCATGGCCTGGGGGATTGGTAACCGGCGGCTCGGTGTGCTTGTCGCGGGTCCGATGGTGATTTCTCTGATTGTCGGGCTCTCGATCGCCTGGTTCCAATAAACCCTAGCCCGCCTTGCGGAACGTCAGGTTGTAACGGCAAGCACCTGTGAGAGGGTGGTCACCGGCCTTCAGGGTCAACACACCGTGGTAATTCCGCCGGACCTTGCCACCCCAGACCACCACATCGCCATGGCCGAGCGGCACCCGCACCGGCCGGTCACCGCGGCGGGGGCCGCCAAACTGAAACACCATCGGCAATCCCAGTGACACGGACACAATGGGCTGACTGAAATCCCTCTCGTCCCGGTCCTGATGCAGCCCCATTTTCGAGCCTCGCCGGTAACGGTTGATCAGGCAGGCATCCGGGACGAAATCGTCGAAGCCTGCTGCCGCAGCCGCCTCCGAGGCAAGCTCCAGAAACAGCGGCGGCATGCGCGGCCACGACTGCCCGGTTACAGGATCCCGGGCCTCGTACCGATAACCCCGCCGATCAGTGACCCAGCCCAGCTCACCACAACAGGTCATCGCGGCAGACATGCTATGTCCCCCCGGGGTTTCCATGTGCCGGAACGGCGACTTCGCCGCGACCTGATCAATGGCAGCGAGCAATGCCCCACTGATCCCGGTTGCGAACCCCCTGAGCACCACGGCGCCATCAACAATGGTTTCAAGACCCGGCTCGCTGGCCTCGTCATCAAACAGATCAAAGTTCATAACTCACGACTTTTTATGACAAAACCGGAAAATTCCGCATTTACAGTCTACCCTGTTAACGGGTTTTCAATTAAGGACGACCGATGTACCCGAAGAGCCAGTCGGCCCAGATTTCCCTGGCTTTACTGATTGCCTCAGCCATTACCTCGGGAATGCTGGTACTGGCGATGGTTCTGCTGGGGCAGAGTTTTCGTGGCATGGAGAGCGCCAAGGTGTCGGCAGCCAGTGCAGCCGCACGGCAGTTGGCGGTCAGCGTGGATGATCGCATCCGTGCCATAACCGCCCCACCCTCAACCGCTCTTGCAGTTCTCAGCCACGATCCGCTGGCCTCGAGCCAGACCAACGCCGCTCGCCTTCAACGGCTCAACGTGCTCGCCGACATACTTCAGAGCAGCGACATCGTCAGTGCGGTATACGCGGGCTGGACCGATGGCGACTTCTTTCTGCTTCGCAAAGTCCGGAGCTCCGGGACCCTGCAGTTTCCCGATGCACCTGACGGCACCGATTACCTGCTGCAGATCGTCAACCGGGAGGCCGGCAGCGTCATCGGCGAGTGGCAATTCTACGATGCCGGGATGAACCTGCTCAGCCGAAGGTCAATGCCCGACTACACCTTTGACCCGAGAACGCGCCCCTGGTTCGAGGCTGCAGCAGACTCGACGACCACCGAGCTCTCAGCGCCGTATGTGTTCTTCACGACACAGGAAACCGGCCTCACGCTCTCCCGTCGAAGCCGCGGCAACGGTTCCGGAGCGGGTGCTGCGATCTTTGGCATAGACGTCACCGTCACCGATCTGAGCGCCCACCTGACGGAACTTCGCCAGACACCAGGCACCCGGATTGCCATCGTCAACCAGGATGGCCAGATACTCGCGGATTCCTCGGGGCAGTCGGAAGCAGGTGCCGTCGTTGCGGCTGTGCTGGAACGGGCCGGTGACAGGATGCACGGGACTCCGGTAACCCTGTTCAACGCCGGTGGCAGGGACTGGTACGGCATCCGGGAGCCCCTGGGTGCGCTGGCAGATGAAAAGTTGCAGGTCGCGGTGGCCATTCCGTCAGACGAACTGCTCGCGGATGTCTGGGCCGCACTGACCCGGCAGACTCTGATCGCTGGTGCCATTGGTCTGGTCCTGCTGGTCGTCGCCTGGTTCCTGGGCCGCCGTGTGGGCCGGCCACTGGAGCGACTGACCGAGCAGGTTGGCCAACTGTCCCGCTTTCGGTTCGATACGCCGGTACACTCCGAGTCCCGCATCACTGAAGCACACCAGCTGGGTGTTGCGCTGGATGACATGTCCAGCACCATTCACAGCTTCCAGAGCATTGCGTCCGTCCTGAACCGGGGCCAGGATCTCAACCAGCTGCTAAAAGACATTCTGGAGCAGATCGTCCACATCGTTGGCCAGGAACGCGGGGGGATCTACCTGTTCAGCAAGCAGGAAAAGGAACTGCGCCTGGCGGTAGACAGACACACCGGGCTTCCGCAGCGCCTGTCGGGTATAAAGCCCGGCATTGATGACAGTGACCTGATCCGGGAACTCCGACAACACATCGTTGGCCACCCCGTGTTCGCGGTTTTGCGCAATCGCCGGAAGCAACTCGTGGGTGTGCTGGTGATCGAAATGGAACACGGGGACCACACCCACCTGAGCGATGACCTTATCGTCTTTGTTGACGAAATTGCCGGTTCCGCAGCCGTTGCCATCGAAACCCGCGAGCTGCTGGAGAGCCAGCAGGCGCTTCTGGAAGGCATTATCCGGCTGGTAGCCAATGCCATCGACGCCAAATCCCCGTATACCGGCGGACATTGCGAGCGGGTACCCAGACTGGCGCAGATGATTCTGGCAGAAGCCGAAGCCAGTACCGAGGGTCGGTTTGCCGACTTCTCCATGAACGACGACGAACGCCACGAGTTCGAACTGGCGGCCTGGCTCCACGATTGCGGCAAGATCACCAGCCCGGAATACGTCGTCGACAAGGCGGTAAAGCTGGAAACCCTGCACAACCGCATTCATGAGATTCGCACCCGCTTCGAGGTGCTGCACCGGGATGCCGAAATTACCTACCTGAGAGCCCTGATTAATGGTGAGGGTGAAACCGTTGCCCGCGAGCAGCGCAATCACGCGCGGGACCGTTTACAGGAGGAGTTCGCCTTCCTGGCGCAGGCCAACAAGGGGGGCGAATCCATGAGTAACGAGGATATCGGGCGCATCCGCGCCATCGGCCAGCAGACCTGGCAGCGACATTTCAGCGACCGCGTCGGGCTGTCCTCGGATGAACAGCAAAGACTGGCCGGTGTGCCGGAACAGGCGCTGCCAGCAACCGAGTGTCTGTTGGCCGACAAGCCCGAGCATCTCCAGCCATGGGGCGACCACCGTCCGCCGGTGGAAAAAGACGACCCCCGGAACGTCTGGGGCTTCGACATGAAACTGCCGGAGCATGCCTACAACCGTGGCGAGATCCACAACCTGACCGTCGCAAAGGGCACTCTCACGGACGAGGAACGGTTCAAGATCAACGAGCACATTGTGCAGACCATCTGCATGCTTGATGCCCTGCCACTGCCCGACCGGCTCGCCAACGTACCCCGCCTGGCCGGCACGCACCATGAGCGGATGGATGGTCGGGGATATCCCTGTGGCCTGACCGCCGATCAGATGGGCATCCCGGAGCGAATCATGGCCGTCGCCGACGTGTTCGAGGCACTGACCGCTGTCGACCGGCCCTACAAAGAGGGAAAGACCCTCACCGAGGCGCTGGCTATCATGTCAGGCATGGTGAATAACGGCCACATCGATCATGAGACCTTTGAGCTGTTTGTCCGCTCCGGTACCTACCGGCGGTATGCCGAACAACACCTTCGACCGGAACAGATCGATCAGGTGGATGAAAGCCTGTTCGTGAATCGGCACTGAAAACCACGTATATTCTCAAGTCATATTTTCGCTGGACCAAGGACAACCTGATGCTGTTTGCAATCATTATTGGCGGCCTGATTGGCTATGCATTCGGAAAATTCACGGGATTTCTCATCGGTGCCGCCATCGGTGCGTTTCTCTTCAACCGCGCCAAAGCCCGCCTGATCGGCAAACTCCAGAACATCCAGAGTGGATTCCTGGAATCGGTTTTTGCGGTCATGGGCGCGCTTTGCAAGGCTGACGGAGTGGTCACCCGGGATGAGATCCAGATGGCGGAATCCATGTTTGCGCGTTTCCGGCTGAATCATAAGCAGCGGGAGGCAGCCAAACAGGCCTTCAACCGGGGCAAATCGGCGGATTTCGATCTGGATGCCGAGCTGGACCGGTTCGTACGGATGAGCGCCCGCCAGCCGGCCCTGCTGCAGATGTTCCTGCAAGTACAGGTGTCCGCGGTGGCTGCGGACGGTGTGATCCATCCGGAAGAGCACCAGATGCTGGTGCGCATAGCCCGCAGGCTGGGGCTGCCGGAAAGCCAGGTAGACCAGCTGGAAGCCATGTTGCGCGGTGCCCATGCCGGCCAGGCGGGCGCAGGTCAGCGTTCCACCAGCGACCAACTCGACGATGCCTACAAGGCACTGGGCGTGTCACCCTCGGCCAGTGACGAGGAAATCAAGAAGGCCTACCGCAAACTGATGAGCGAGAACCATCCGGACAAACTGGCCGGCAAGGGGTTGCCAGAGAGCATGCGGGAAATGGCCGAGGAACGGACCCGCGAAATCAGCCACGCCTATGACGTGATCAAGGACGCCCGCAAAAAAGCCGGTTAACCCTCAGAACCAGCGCGGCACCCGATTCCGGTATTGCTCGTAGGCATCACCGAACTGCCGTGCCAGCGCCGCTTCCTCCTCGTGTGCCTGCCTCACAATCACGGTGACCCCGGTTATCAGACACACCAGCGAAAACACACTGGGCAGCGCCAGAAAGAAGCCGAGCTGACCGGCCATGACGGCCACGAACAACGGATTGCGGCTGCGGGCGAACGGACCTTCCGTCAGAAGTTTCTGGCGCCCCGCCCCGGCCTCATCAATGCCGGAGCGCCAGTCCTCATGCATGTACGCCTGCAGGTAATTCACGCCGGCGAAGGACGCCAGCAGCACCAGCATACCCACGAGCAGGACGGGCCAATGGTACAGCGGGCCAAATACCCCCAGCCACGGATCAATGTCCGCAAACACCCGTACCACGCAAACGCCCAGGATTGCCGCACGGAACAGGTTGAAGGTATGGCGATGCCACCAGGGCGCGGAGCCACGCTTACCATAATTGATATGGGAAAACCTGAGCCGGTCATAGAGGCCGAGAGTGCGGCCGGCAAATTGCAGGCCGATCATCAGGAAAAAGATACCCAGAAAATGCCTGACCAGCGGTTCGATGGGGTCCATGGGGTGCGCTTACTGCAGAATTGACCTGCAAGCTTATTATCTGAAACCACTCATGAAAAGAGTCTTTTTAGTTCCTTAAATGACATGTCGTCACGTTATGGAATCAGCTAGAGTGCGAAAAGATTCCTGAAGGAGCTCCACCCCATGTACAACCCAGACGTTCCAGAGACGATCCACGCCTTTTCCGATGATGCCCTCGGCCATGAGGATGCAACCGGGCTCGCGCAGAGACTCCGCCGCCGGCAAGTCTCCAATGCCGAAGTAACGGAGGCGGCAATCCGGCGGGCCCGGAAGGTGGAGCCGGAATTGAACAGCGTCGTCACCGAGCATTATGACCAGGCGATGGATGCGGCCAGACGGCTGGACAGGGAACCGCCCGGAGGTAACCCCGGATTTTTCCGGGGGGTGCCCACCTTTATCAAGGACAACCTCAACGTGGCGGGGCTACCCACTCGCCATGGCTCGGCGGCCATACCGTCCGGCAGGGCCATGCACACCAGCCCCTTTGCCCAGCAAATGCTGGTTCAGGGTTACGTTTGCCTTGGCAAGAGCTCGATGCCCGAGTTCGGTTTCAACGCCACGACCGAACCGGCTCACGCTCTGCCAACCCGCAACCCCTGGAATCTCTCCTACTCTACCGGTGCGTCCTCCGGCGGATCAGCCGCGCTGGTGGCCGCCGGCGTGGTTCCGGTTGCCCACGCCAATGATGGCGGAGGTTCGATTCGTATTCCGGCGGCCTGCTGTGGACTGGTGGGACTCAAACCGACCCGGGGACGTCTGGTGGATAACGATGCGGTTCACTCCCTGCCAATCAATATCATCAGTGATGGCATCGTGAGCCGATCCGTCAGGGACACAGCGAATTTCCTGGCCGAAGCGGAGCTCTGGTTCCAGAGCCCGAAGCTGCCCCCCGTTGGCCGGGTTGAGGGGCCCTCGGGCCGACAGCTGCGTATCGGACTGGTGCTTGATTCGATCAATGGCCACCGTACCGATGACGTGACCCGCAAAGCCGTGGAGGATACCGCCCGGCATCTGGAACGCCTGGGGCATCAGGTTGTTCCGGTTGCTGTGCCGGTGTCCGAGAGCTTCCCGGATGACTTTGCCCTGTACTGGGCGTTGCTCGCCTTCGGCGTGAAAGCCAACGGTCACAAGCTGCTCAATCCGGAGTTCGATAAACACAGGGTGGACGGCCTCACCAACGGCCTTGCAAAGATGTTCAAGAGCAACTTCTGGCGCCTGCCCGGTGCCTTGTGGCGGCTCAGACGCTCAACGAGGGATTATGCCCGGGCCATGACCGGCTACGATGCGGTGCTGACCCCGGTACTGGGGCATACCACCCCGCCCCTGGGACACCTCAGCCCCGATGTGCCCTTTGAAACCCTCTTTGAACGACTGACCCGGTATGTCAATTTCACGCCACTGGCCAATGCCACCGGTGCACCGGCTATTTCGCTGCCGGCAGCGCTGACGGATGACAACCTGCCCGTCTCCGTTCAGCTGATGGGCAAGCACGGCGGCGAATCCACCTTGCTGGACCTCGCCTATGCCCTGGAGGCGGAACAGCCCTGGCCCGGACTCTGGCAGCAGGGCAGGCAGGCTCAGGCCGAAGCAGCCGCTTCAGTGGGCCGGTAACGAAAGTCCGGGAATATCGACATTACCCGCAGGAAACTCTCCTCCAGCGGGGCGTCGAAGATCATCCTTTTGCCGGTGACCGGATGGGCAAAAGCCATCCGGGTGGCGGCCAGCATCAGCCGCCCTTCCCCGAAACGTTCGGCAAAGTATCGGTTATGACGCCCGCGTCCGTGGTTGGCGTCGCCAATGATCGGGTGACTGATGTGCTTCATGTGACGGCGCAGCTGGTGTTTGCGGCCGGTTTCCGGAAACAGCTCCACCATGGCGTAGCGGCTGCTCGGGTATTTCTCGATGGCCACCGGAATCTCGGTGGTGGCCAGGGTTTGGTAACGGGTCCGCGCCCCCCGGACCGGTTGTTCAAGTCCTTTCAACCGGCGGTCCTCCGGTTCTTCCCGGAGTGGGTGGTCGATGTCACCCTCGGCAGGTGGCCAGCCACGAACCATCGCCAGATAGGTCTTGCTCACTTCCCCTGACATCATGGCCAGCCCGAGAATCCGCGCGGTCTCCGGATCACGGGCAAAGACAAGGACGCCCGAGGTGGGCCGGTCCAGACGGTGAACCGGGTAGACGTGATTGCCACCGTTCAGGGCTCGGGCATACTGCAGGGCAAACTCGGTTTCATGCTTGTCGATCGGACTGCGATGTACCAGAAGACCGGCCGGCTTGTGGACCACAAGCAACTGCTCGTCGCGGTAGATTTCCAGGAGTGGGTTGTCTTTTGCCATGCCCTACTTACTCTCCGGCTGCAATCGTCCTGTGAGCTGCCGGACTCTTCGACCGGTGTTCTCACCAAGCACCAGGAGGGCCGGAGTCAGCAGCAGCGTCAGAATAGTCGCAAAGCCGAGGCCTCCGGCGATGGCGCTGGAGAGCTGGGTCCACCACTGGGTAGAGGGCGCCCCGAGGCCCAGGGAGGGGCTGAGCAGATCGACGTTGACGCCGAGCACCATCGGCATGAGCCCGAGCACCGTGGTTATTGCCGTTAACAGGACCGGCCGCATACGAAGGCAGCCGGTTTCCAGGGCCGACTCGTAGGGTGGCAGCCCGTCCCTTCGCATCTGGTTGTAGGTATCGATCAGGATGATGTTGTTGTTCACCACAATGCCCGCCAGAGCAATGATTCCCATGCCGACCATCACAATCCCGAACGGCTGACTGTTCACCAGCAGCCCGATCAGGACACCGGCGGTGGACAGCACGATGGCAGACAGAATAAGGAAGGTCTGATAGAGGGAATTGAACTGGGTTACCAGGATCAGCAGCATCAGGCCGATGGCAACCAGGAACGCCGTGGTGAGGAACGATGCTGCCTGCTGCTGATCCTCGCTCTCGCCGGCAAAACCCACGGTGACGCCCTCGGGCGGTTCCGGCATTTTCTCTTCCAATACCCGCAGCATTTCGTCCACCTGCCGGCCCGCAGCCAGATCCGATTTGATAGTCACCGTGCGCTGACCGTCGACCCGCACAATACTGCCGGTCTTGTCCCCGGGTTCCAGAGTCACGAATTCGGAAAGCGGCACCTGGCCCCTGGACGTATTGATGGTCTGGCGCTGCAGCTGATCCAGCTCTCGCCAGTTATTGGGGACCCGCACTGCAATATCCACCTCATCCCGGACATCTTCCGGACGGTAGGTGGCCAACACCAGACCGTTGGTGACCAGACGCACGGCACTGCCAATACTGAGTACATCGGTGCCGAAGCGGGCCGCGGCCTCCCGGTCCACCCTGAGCTGCCATTCAATGCCCGGCAGGCTCCGGTCGTCCTCAATTTCCACAAAGCCATCAAGCGTGCGCATCCGTTCAGCGACAGCGTCCACAAAACCGTTGAGCTGACCGCTGTCATGGCTGCTGATCTGGATCTCGATCGGCTTGCCTTCGGCAGGCCCTCCCTCCTGTTTACGGAATTCCAGCTCGATGCCCGGGATGTCGGAAGTACGCTCGCGGAAATCCTCCAGTATTGCGCTGGCGGGCCGACGGGTGAACCAGTCGGTGAACTGGAACTGCAATACCCCGATGACATCGGGAGCCATCCGGGTATTGTTATTGAGCATGGAGCGGGCATAGAGCGCCTTCACCTCGTGCATACCCTGCAATCGCTGTTCAACCTCGCGCACAATCCCGTCACGTTCCCAGACCGACAGATCGCCCCGCGCGCGCACCTGGACCTGGGCCGAGTCAGGCTCCACGCTGGGAAAGAATTCCACCCCGTGGTTGAAACGGGCGTAGGCGGCATAAATCAAGAGGATCACCGCCAGCACGCCCAGCAGGGTGAATCCCGGGAATTTCAGGAGACGGGCCAGGGCGAAGCGGTAATAGCCCATCATGCGGCCGTCAGAATGGGGCTCACGGGCCCGGCGACCGCCACTGACTCCGCCAAGCACGGGCAGAAACACCAACGCCATTGCGAGGGAGGCGGTCAGGCAGATGATGACTGTAATCGGCAGGAATTTCATGAACTCACCCACCACACCGGGCCAGAACAACAAGGGCACGAACACCGCCAGGGTGGTCGCGGTGGAGGCGATAATGGGCCAGGCCATCCGGCTGGCCGCCTCAGCCCAGGCGGAACGGACAGTGCCCCCCTCGGACAGGTTCCGGTCTGCCAGTTCGGACACCACGATCGCGCCGTCCACCAGCATGCCGGCGACGAGGATCAGACTGAACAGTACAACGATATTGAGCGTGAGGCCCATCCCCCAGATCACCAGGATCCCGGTCAGGAAAGCACCGGGAATGGTCAGCCCGACCAGCAGTGCAGAACGCAGGCCCATGGCGGCAATCACCACAATGATCACAAGCACGATGGCGGTCAGCACGTTGTTGAGCAGATCCGAGAGGATGTCCTGCACCTCGTCCGACTGGTCCATGATGTACCGGATATCCAGACTTTCGGGCAGCTGCGGACCAGCCTGATCGATCAGTTCCCGCACCTGATCCACCGTTTCGATGATGTTGGCTCCGGAACGCTTGGATACTTCCAGCACCAGCGCCGGCTTACCGTTGATGCGGGCGAATCCGGTGGGGTCCTTGAACGTCCGTTGGAGCATGGCGACATCGCCGAAAGTCACCACGGTATCGCCGTCCACTTTCACCGGCATGGACATGACGTCCTCGATGCTCTCGATCACACCGGGCACTTTCAGCGCCATACGACCATTGCCGGTATCAAGGGAGCCCGCCGCCACCAGCTGGTTGTTGCGGGCCACCAGGGAGGCGAGCCGGTCGAAATCAATGCCGTAGCTTTCCAGCACCTGGGGGTCCACCACCACTTCCAGCTGGTCTTCCCGGTCACCGCCAATCTCGACCTCCAACACCTCCGGAATCGCCTCGATGGCATCCTGGAGCCGTCGGGCGACGGTGATCAGCTCCCGCTCGGACAGCGGCCCGGACAGGCCCACCGACAACACCGGGAACAGGGACACATTGATCTCGTTCACCCTCGGCTCGTCCGCCTCCTGGGGCAGCTTGGTGCGCGCGGTATCCACCTTTTCACGGACGTCCTGCAGGGCCATATCGGGATCAAAGCCGGCATCGAATTCCAGCATGACCGAGGCGTGGCCCTCAGAGGCGGTACTGCGCATTTCCTTGATCCCCTCCAATGACCGAAGCTCCTGTTCCATAGGCCGCACCAGCAGGCGCTCCGCATCCTCCGGGCTGATGCCGTCCAGAGTCATGGACACATAGATAATCGGGATGGTGACATCCGGATTCGCTTCCTTGGGGATGATGTTGAACGCCGCGATGCCGCCAAGAATGAGGAAAGTGAGCGTCAGCAGGGTCGTCCGGCTGCGATCCATGGCGGCGAAGATCAGTGCCCGCATACCAATCAGCCCCTGTTGTCCGAGCGATCCACGGGAATCACTTCCTCACCCTCACTGACGAAGCCGCCGCCCCGGGTGATCAGGCGGATTTCGTCAGGCAACCCGGTCACCCAGGCCCCTTCGGTCGACACGCTGAGCAAGCGGACCGTTGCGAAGACCACCCGGTTATTGCCGTCCACATACTTGATTCCCGGGCGACCATCATCGCCAAGGCTCAGGTAGGCCGGCGAGATGAACATGGCTTTGACTTCCGGCAGCGAGATGCGCAGGCTGGCACTGCCACCGGCGACCCGTTTCAGATCCGGGTTTTCCACAGCGATCTCGACCGCAAAACTACGGGTCTCCGGGTTGGCCGCACTGGCCACGAAGGTCACTACACCACGGAGCTGGCCGCCGTCCAACAGGTCGATCCTGACCGGCTGACCCACCGCAACCTGACTGACCGACTGCTGTGGTATCTGGCCAGTCGCTTTCAGTCGATCAATCCGGACCAGCTCGAAAAGCGGAGAACCGATCTGAACCAGGGTTCCGGGCTCAATCTGTCGGGCATTGATAATTCCGTTGAACGGAGCGGTCGGCGTCAGGTGCTGCACCGCCAGGCGGGCTGACGTCAGTTCGGCACGGGCGGCGGCAAGCTCGCTTTCCAGGTCAAGCAACTGCGACTGAGAGGTAAAATTGTCCGAGCGCAGCCGGCGCGCCGCCGCAAGGTCCGCCTCCAGCTGTTTCACCCGGGCATTCCAGCGGTCCACCAGCGCGGAGCGGCCATCGTCGGAAAGGCGGGCCAGGACCTGGCCGCTACTCACGCTCTCTCCCAGATCGGCGGCAACCTTCTCAACCGTCCCTGCCACCCGGGCGCTGAGGCTCACGGAAAGCCAGGGCTCAAGCTGCCCCTGGAGCTGTATTCCCGGTTCGTGCAGGCGCGCCTGCAGCGTTTCCACCTCTACACTGGTCAGCTCCGCCTCGGGATCCTGTTGCCGCTCGGGCGCCTGATTCGATGAAACCTTTACCTCCCCGGTCATCATCCAGATGACCAGCAGAATAACCACCAGCAGGGATAACCCCAGGGAACCCCATTTTGCCTTCGTCATTGAATGCTCGCTGTGCCTGAAAACGGTGAACAAGGATCCGGAATGAGAAACCTCAGGCCGGTTTGGGAAAAAACCGGCAATTAACGGTTGCATCCGATTAAAAGCGTGAGGTAGATTCTACACAGAATCTTTTTACGAATTCAGAGCAGACTGTCGATTTCATGAATCTCAACGCAGTGATTGTCCTTGTGAAGCTTGTCCTGGTGGTCGTGGTACCGTCCGGGGGCTTTTGCGTGGACAAGCGGGTGAGATAGCGACAAACCTGACAAGACACCAGAAACCCCCGGCACCGAAAGGTCCCGGGGGTTTCTTTTTTTGGGGCAAAGAAAAAGGGAAAAACGACCATGAACGGCGCACAGCACATTCTTGAAGCGTTCCACCGCCACAACATCAGCACGGTTTTCGGGTATCCCGGCGGCTGCATCATGCCGCTATACGACGCGCTGGTGGACGATGTGGGTGTGGAGCACGTGCTGTGTCGCCATGAACAGGCCTGTGCCCTGGCCGCCGACGGCTATGCCCGGGCCAGTGGCAAGCTGGGGGTTTGTATCGCCACCTCCGGCCCCGGTGCCACCAATCTGATTACCGGTGTAGCCAATGCGCACCGGGATTCTATCCCCATGCTGGTCGTCACTGGTCAGGTGCCCTCAGGTCTGATCGGCACCGATGCTTTCCAGGAAACCGATGTCCTGGGCATGACCTTGGGCATCGTCAAGCACAGCTACCTGGTGGAGGATGCCGATTCCCTGCCGGCGATCATGGAAGAAGCCATCAAACTGGCCCAGAGTGGCCGGCCGGGGCCGGTGTGGATCGACATTCCCAAAGATCTGCTGCTGACCGAAGTGGCCGACACCCCCTCCACCAGATCCACCCCACAGGAAACGGGTTGCCCGGACCTCAGCGAAGCCCTGAGCATGCTGCGCTCGGCTCGAAAGCCTCTGTTGTACAGCGGCGGCGGCATCAGCCTGGCCCATGCCGAGGACAGTTTCCGGGCCTTCGCCGAATCCTGCGCCCTGCCAGCAGTTGTCACCCTCAAGGGCATCGGCAACCCGGGCAAGCATAATCCCTACAACCTGGGGATGCTGGGCATGCATGGTTCCCGGGCGGCCAACAAGGCCGTGGACGAGTGCGACCTGTTACTGGTCATCGGAGCCCGCCTGGACGACCGCGCTACGGGCAAGCTGGACGGCTTCGCTCCCAACGCCAGGATAATCCACATCGACGCCGATGCTGCCGAAATCAACAAGCTGCGCTCCGCCGATCTCGCAATCCGCGGGGACCTGAATGCCATACTCAGTGGGTTGACTGAAGCGTTGCAGGATGAGCCACTGGCCATCAGCAACTGGCAGAAGCAATGCCGGACCTGGCACACCACCGGGGGCTTCCACGCCGCTGACAACGAAGAACCCCTGGCCCCGATCACCGGCCCGGCCTTCATTCGACAACTCTCACGGGTTGCGCCGGACGACACCGTGATCGCCTGTGACGTTGGCCAGCACCAGATGTGGGTGGCCCAGCATTACGCGTTTGATCATCCGCGCCACCATCTCACCAGCGGGGGCCTGGGCACCATGGGCTTCGGACTGCCCGCGGCCATCGGCGCCCAGTTTGCCGACCGCAACAGCACGGTCATCAACGTCACCGGCGACGGCTCGTTCATGATGAACGCCCAGGAACTGGCGACCATCCGCCGCTACAACCTGCCGGTCAAGCTGATCGTCATGGACAACCAGTGCCTGGGCATGGTGCGCCAGCAGCAGGAGCTGTTCTACAACAACCGGGAGAGCCAGATAAACCTGGACGACAACCCGGACTTCGTTGCGATGGCCCGGGCATTCGACATCCCGGCCCTGCACATCGAACGCACCGACCAGATCCGCCGCGGCATCGAGACCATCCTGGCCTACAACGGCCCGATGCTGCTGCACGTGGCCATCAGCCGTGAAGAAAACGTCTGGCCCATCGTCAAACCCGGGGCCAGCAACCGCGAAATGATCGACGAAACCCGACGCCCATCCAAAGCCAGCAAGGAACAAGTTGCATGAACCCGCAAAGCCAGCCTTCAACGCCCAGCTACACCATCAACTGCCGTATGATCCAGGAAGCTGCCGCTCTGGAACGGCTTTGCCAGGTGGTCCGCATCCGCGGGTTCCGGATTGCCACCATGGCGGTGGAAACCGCCGGCGAGCATCTGAACATCGCCCTCACCCTGGAGGGTACTCGGCCGATAGCCATGTTGCAGTCGCAACTGGAGAAGCTTCACACGGTTGCCGAGGTTGCCCTCGCATCCGGGTCTGTGGCTCGTTCCCGTTCGGCCTGAGGTTTGGGGGTATCGTCCTTTCTTAGCCTGAGGTTGGGCGGGCAGGTACGGCGCAGGCCCGCCCCTCAACCAACAGGCCAAGAAGGCGGGCACCTGCGAATTACCAGGCTTTGTAGGGCAGGAACTTCCCGTTCATGGTCACAACTACACGGTCCCCCTTGGGGTTCTCCTCTTTCTCGATATCCATGGTGAAATCGATGGCGCTCATGATGCCGTCGCCGAACTTCTCGTGGATGAGTTCCTTCATGGTGTCACCGTAGACGCCGACCACCTCGTACAGACGGTAGATCAGCGGGTCCTGCGGGACCGCACCATCCCAGGCCTTCTTTGGACACACCTGCAGGGCTTCCGCTACCGGCTTGTCGAGGCCGAGGGTTTCACACAGTGCGAAGGCCTTGTCTTCGGTGAGGCTGTTCATGCCCAGGGCGGCCGAGGTGGTGAACACCGGGGACATGCCGATGGCCTCGGCAATCGCCTCCCAGGTCATGCCCTTGGAGACTTTGGCTTCCAGGATTTTGGCGGTCATAAGTTCTTTGTTCATCATGGCTGGTTCCTCTCTTCACGTTTAACGTCAGGCATTCACCGCGCGAGCGGCAGTTTCGGATTCGGTTTCAGGTTCGGCCGCCGCCGGTTCCGGCTGGGCGACACCCTTGGCAGGCTCGACGACTTTCGGGCTGCCGTCTTTTTCCGGCAGCGCCGAGCCGCTTCGGTTGACCAGGAAGTCCACCAGGTAGTCCCGGGTCTTGTGGTAGGCCGGGTTCTGGAAGATGGTGGCCCGGGCCCGCGGGTGCGGGATGTCCACTTTGACGCTCTCGGCAATGCGGGCATTGGTGCCGTTGGACATCAGGAAGATGCGGTCGGAGAGCAGAATGGCTTCGTCCACATCGTGGGTGATCATGAACACGGTCTGGCGGGTTTCTTCCCAGATCTTCACCAGTTCGTCCTGGATCACGCCCCGGGTGAGCGCATCCAGCGCGCCGAAGGGCTCGTCCAGCAGCAGGAGTTCCGGCTGGGTGGCGAAGGCCCGGGCAATACTGACCCGTTGGCGCATGCCCCCGGACAGCTGTGAGGGCTTTCTGTTCAAGGCGTGGTCGAGGCCTACCATTTTCAGGTAGCGCTCACTGTGCTCCTTCACCTTTTCCTTCGACCACTTGGGCCAGCGGGCCTGAACGGCAAACACGATGTTGTTCAGGGCCGTTTTCCAGGGCAGCAGGCTGTAGTTCTGGAACACCACCCCGCGCTCAAGACCGGGCCCTTTCACTTCCTTGCCGTTCATTACCACGTTGCCGGCACTGGCTTCGTCCAGGCCTGCCAGCACGTTCAGGATGGTGGACTTGCCGCAACCGGAGTGGCCGATGATGCAGACGAATTCACCTTTCTCCAGGGCGAAGCGGATATCCTCGAAGACGGTCAGCTCGCCGCCCTGGCCGTCCGGGTAGACTTTGGACAGGCCATCTACTTCCAGGAATGACTTACTCATAACAGGTCTCCGTCAGGAGGGTTGAGGCCGGCACCGGCAATCGGTGCCGGACCGCTCATTCTTTGTATTCCACCAGCTTCTGGGCCTTGCCCAGCGCCAGGTCCAGCAGCATGCCCACCACCCCGATCATCAGGATGGAGAAGATCACACTGGCCAGATCCAGGTTGTTCCACTCGTTCCAGACGTAGTAACCGATGCCGGTGCCGCCCACGAGCATTTCCGCCGCCACGATGACCAGCCAGGCGATACCGATGGAGATACGCATGCCGGTCAGGATGGTGGGTGCGGCGGCCGGCAGGATGACCGTCAGGGCAGTCTTGATCGGGCTCAGTTCGTGGGTCCGGGCCACGTTCACCCAGTCCTCCCTGACGTTGGCCACGCCAAAGGCGGTGTTGAGCAGCATCGGCCAGATCGAGCAGATGAAGATCACGAAAATGGCCGAGGCGTCGGAATCCTGGATGATGAACAGCGCCAGCGGCATCCAGGCCAGCGGCGAGATCGGCCGCAGCACCTGGATGTAGGGGTTCAGGGCCTTGTACATCAGCGGCGACATGCCGATCAGGAAACCGATGGGCAGCGCGATGGCCATGGCCGCCAGGTAACCGGTCAGCACCCGGTAGACCGAATACGCCAACTGGATGCCGATGCCCTTGTCGTTGGCGCCGGCGTCATAGAATGGGTTGGACAACTCGGTCCAGGCCAGTTTGATCACCGCCGAGGGCGGCGGAACACGGGACTCCTGATCCGCTCCACCCATCAGCATTTCATACTCGGTCATTCCGGTCTGGGCTTCCGGGGGCTGGGTTGCCATCTCCCAGAGCCCCAGGGCCAGGATCAGGAACGACACCGACAGCAGCGCTGCCCGTACGTTCAGGGAAGCCATGGTTACACCCTCCCGATGTCGAAGCTGCGGGCATACTCTTCCGGACTGGCCGGGTCGAAGGTCTTGCCCATGATGGTGTGGGTCTTGTAGGTCTTGTCCGGCGCGGTGTAGCCCATCTCTTCCATGAGCTTTCCGGTCTCACCCGCCAGGTACACCTGCTCGGCGATGGCCTTGTAGTCCACATCACCCTCGATATAGCCCCAGCGCTTCATCTGGGTGAGGATCCAGACGCCCATGGAGTGCCAGGGGAACGGGTCGAAGTCGATGCGATCCGGTACGTTCTTCACCTCGCCCAGGCCGTCGGCGTAATAGCCCGTGAGCACCTGCTGAATCACCGGTACCGGCTGGTTCAGGTAGTTCTTGGGCGCGATCGCTTCGGAGATTTCCTTGCGGTTATCCGGGTTATTGGAGTACTGGGTGGCGTCGATGATGGCGCGCAACAGGGCGCCGTAGGTATTCGGATTTTCGGTGGCAAACTGCTGGCTGCAGGCGAAGGCACAGCAGGGGTGGCCCTCCCAGATATCCTTGGTGAGCATGTGGATGAAGCCCACTTTCTCCCAGACGGCCCGCTGGTTGAACGGGTCCGGCGACAGGTAGCCATCGAGGTTCCCGGCCCGCAGGTTGGCGACCATCTCGGGTGGCGGAACCACACGGATCTGCACGTCCTTGTCCGGATCGATACCGTTTTCGGCCAGGTAGTAGCGCAACAGGAAGTTGTGCATGGAGTATTCGAACGGCACCCCGAATTTGAAACCTTTCCACTGTTTGGGATCCCGCTTGTCCTTGTGATCCACGTGCAGAACGATGGCCTGGCCGTTGATGTTCTCCACCGCCGGCATGATGAACGGTTCCGGTGTGGAACCGGCGCCCATGGTCATGGCCAGGGGCATGGGTGTCAGCATGTGGGACGCGTCGTATTCGCCGGCCAGGGATTTGTCCCGCGCCACCGCCCAACCGGCGGTTTTGGTCACGGTGACATCAAGACCATAACGCTCGTAGAAACCCATGGGGTGAGCCATGATGATCGGCGTGGCGCAGGTGATCGGCACAAAGCCGACATTCAGTTTGGTTTTCTCAAGCTTGCCCAGGGATTCCTTCACCGCCGCCTTGGCCTTGTCCATGGGAAACACGCTGCCCAGCAGCGCGGCTGCCGTGCCCGCCCCCATCATCTTCATGAAGCTCCGGCGGCTATGGTCGTTATGGCCAAACACCGAGCGAACCACGGCGCTCTCGATCGCCCGGTCCATCATGGCCTCGGAATCCATGGCGTCTTCGGAAGCCGAACTGTCCTGGCTCGGCGATGGCTGAAGATTCAGTGACACCGACGGTGTTTCCTGCCCGGGTTTACACTCCGGGCATCCGCAGGTTTTTGCATGGATCAGTGACTGGTCACCGTCAAACGGATTGCCAAGGCTTTTCGTGGTCATGGGGCACTCTCCCTACTCTTGGATTGTTTCTGCACTTTCGCGGTGCAACAAAGGTGCGAGTCAGACCCGAGCGTGTAACCGGTTCGGATCGGCTGCGCGTTGTGATATGGCTATCGCAGGGTTTGTGCCAACTCCGCCATTCCCTTCTAACCAATTGTTTCAGCTTATTTTTTAATTAAAAAACCGGTTCTGGATGAACTACGATTTTTCGTGATTCACGAATTTTCGTGGCGTTGGCCACGATTTTTCGTAGTTGGCACAGGGTTTGTTTGGTTATTTCCCGAACAACACAGGACAACCCCATGAATACCCAAGCCAACATTGCCCCCTTGACTACTACCAGCTGGATTGAGCACCTGCCTGAGGCAGCGCTGCTCGTGGATGCCGGCCGGGACCTGATCGTCGCCGCAAACAGCGCCATGGGCCGGATGATTGGTAAAGACCGGCGCTCCCTGACAGGTACGCCCTGCACCCATCTGTTCACGGACCAACGCCCACAACTGATTGCCTTCACCGAAGAAACCCTGTTCCGAAGCCACGGCTGGAGCCGGGACTTCATGATCAAACATCGGGATGGCCACACCCTGGAGCTGGAAATATCTTCGTCACGGGTAGGTGAGGCGGAATCCCAGAATGTACTGCTACTGCTTCGGGACAGACGCCAGTTGCGCACGCTGCGCGAACGGCACGACGCCAACCACTACCATCGGGGCGGCCTGCTGGAGTGGCGACGGGTCGAAGAGCTGTTCAAGGACATGGAACGGGAAAACCAGCTCATCCTGCACGCCGTAGGGGAAGGCATCTACGGCGTCGACGCCGAGGGACGCACGACCTTCGCAAATCCGGCGGCGGAGCGCATGCTCGGCTGGCGCATTGATGAACTCATGGGCAGGGTCATTCACCGGGTGGTGCACCACTCCCACGAGGACGGCAGCCTCTATCCCCTGAAAGAGTGCCCGATCTACGCCGCCTTCCGGGACGCGAGCGTGAAACGGGTGGGCGAGGACTGGTTCTGGCGCAAGGATGGCACCGGCTTTCCGGTGGAGTACACCAGCACGCCGATCCTGGATAATGGCCATCCGGTGGGTGCCGTGGTGGTGTTCCGGGACATTTCACCCCGCCTGCAGGCACAAAAGGAGCTGCAGCAGGCCCTGGAGGAAGTGGAGAGCCTCAAGCACCGCCTGGAGATGGAGAACGCATACCTGCAGGAAGAACTCAGCGCCGAATACCACTTCCATGAGATTTTTGGCCAGAGCGAAGCGATCAAGGCCATCGTCCGCCGCATTGGTATGGTCGCGCCCACGGATGCCAACGTATTGATTACCGGCGAGTCGGGAACGGGTAAGGAACTGATCGCCCGGGCCATCCACCAATCCAGTACCCGCCGCGACCGACCGCTGATCCGGGTGAACTGTGCCGCGATTCCCAAGGACCTGTTCGAGAGTGAATTCTTCGGCCACATCAAGGGCGCTTTCACCGGCGCAGTCAGCGACCGGGTGGGCCGGTTCGAACTGGCCGACGGCGGCACCCTGTTTCTGGATGAGGTGGGCGAAATCCCCCTCGAACTGCAGGGCAAACTGTTACGGGTTCTGCAGGACCAACAGTTCGAGCGCGTGGGTGAAAACCGCACACGGGCGGTGGACGTCCGGGTCATTGCCGCGACTAACCGGGATCTGAAAGCGGAGGTGCAGGACAAAACCTTTCGGGAAGACCTCTACTTCCGCCTGAACGTATTCCCTATCGAATCCGTGCCACTGCGTCGGCGTGCCGAGGATATTCCCATCCTCGCCCGGGAATTCCTTAATCGGGCCTGCCAGAAGTTCAACCGCGCTCCTTTGATGTTGCGTGAGCGGGATGTGGAGACCCTGAAAGCCTACCACTGGCCAGGCAACGTCCGGGAGCTGGAAAACGTCATCGAACGCCAGGTAATCACCGCCGATGGCAAGCTGGACCTTGATTTACCCGGATCGGAGGGCAGCGGCCGTCCTTCGGCAGAGGCAATGCCCCCTGCCCGACATTTCGACGGCGAACTGATGACGGAAAGCGAACTCCGGGATCTGGAAAAGCGGAACCTGATCCGGGCACTGGAGATGAGCGGTGGAAGGGTCTTTGGCGACGACGGGGCAGCGGCGCTGCTTGGCATCAAGCCGACCACCCTGTCATCACGACTCAAAAAATGGAAACTCGAACCCAAAATGTTCCAGGACACCGCCACCGCCTTGCAGCAATGAGCGGAGCCCTGGACAACTTTTGCTATCAGATCAATTCGATAGCCACGGCGGTGCCTTCGCCACCACCGATACAAAGCGAGGCGACACCACGCTTGAGCCCACGCTGCTTCAGGGCATTAATCAGGGTAACGATGATCCGGGAGCCGGACGAGCCGATCGGGTGACCGAGGGCACAGGCGCCCCCATGGACGTTTACCTTCTCCGCCGGAAGCTTCAGCTCATTGATCGCCGCCAGGGTGACCACGGCAAAGGCTTCGTTGATCTCGAACAGATCGACATCATCCACCGTCCAGCCGGCCTTCTTGAGCACCTTCTCGATGGAACCGATCGGCGCCAGGGTGAACTCCGAAGGCAGCCGTGCGTGGGTAGCATGGGCCACGATCCGGGCCTGGGGCGTCAGACCGCGAGCGTCCGCTTCCGCTGCGGAAGCCAGCACCAGGGCGGATGCGCCGTCACTGATGGAGCTGGAATTGGCAGCGGTCACGGAGCCGTCTTTGGCAAAAGCCGGCTTCAGCTGGGGGATCTTCTCCGGTTTGGCGTTGCCCGGCTGCTCATCCGTATCCACTTCGGTATCACCGCCACGACCGGAGACAGTCACCGGAACAATCTCGTCCCGGAACCAGCCGTTTTCGATGGCGGCGAGGGATTTCTGAAGCGAACCGATGGCAAATTCGTCCATGGCCTGGCGACTGATGTCGAACTTGTCGGCGGTGCGCTGGGCGAAGACGCCCATCAGACCGCCTTCATAGGCATCTTCCAGGCCGTCCAGGAACATGCTGTCCAGCACCTGACCATGACCCATGCGCATACCCGCGCGGGCCTTGGGCAGCAGGTACGGCGCCTGACTCATGTTCTCCATGCCCCCGGCAATCATGATGTTGTTGGTGCCAGCCTTGATCTGATCGTGAGCCATGATGACAGCCTGCATGCCGGAACCACACATCTTGTTGATGGTGGTGCAGCCTGAACTGTCCGGAATACCGGAAGCGCGGGACGCCTGGCGTGCCGGTGCCTGACCGAGACCGGCCGGCAGTACGCAGCCCATAATCACTTCCTGGACATCTGCCGGCTGCAAACCGGCCCGCTCGATGGCCGCCTTGATGGAAATAGCGCCCAGATCCGGGGAACGCACAGAGCTCAGGGAACCCATCATGCCGCCCATGGGGGTGCGGGCGGAACCTGCAATCACCACATCGTTGTTACTCATAATCCAACCTCATTCGATTTGTTACGCCCGGCCAAGTACCGAACGTGCAATGATTTCTTTCATGACCTCGGAAGTGCCGCCGTAAATCCGCTGCACCCGGGCATCGATAAAGTTCCGGGAAATCGGGTACTCGGTGGTGTAGCCATAGCCTCCGAACAGCTGCAGACAGCCATCGGCCACCCGGCACTGCATTTCCGTAGCGCTGTACTTGGCCATGGAAGCGGTGGGGGCATCGAGTTTGCCCTCCTCATATTCCCGAATGCACTGATCCACGAACGCCTTGTTCACCCGATAGTCGGTTTCCATACGGGCGATTTCGAAACGGGTGTTCTGCAGTTGGGCCAGCTTCTGGCCGAACAGTTCCCGCTCCTGGGTGTAGGTAACAGTCATATCCAGCGAACCACGGGCAGCGGCAACGCCCAGGGCGCCGATAACAAGGCGCTCCCTGGGCAGCTCACGCATCAGGTAGACGAAGCCCTGCCCTTCTTCACCGAGCAGCGCGGAGGCGGGAATGCGCATGTCCGAGAAGAACAGTTCAGAGGTATCACCGGAGTGCTGGCCGATCTTGTCGAGGTTCCGGCCCCGGCTGAAGCCCGGCAATGAGGTATCCACCAGGAACAGGCTGATCCCCCTGGCACCGGCGTTAGGATCCGTCTTGGCCGCAACGATCACCATATCGGCGTGCTGACCATTGGTGATAAAGGTCTTGGAGCCGTTCAGGATGTAGTCGTCACCGTCCCTGACTGCACTGGTCCGGATCGCCTGGAGGTCACTGCCGGCACCCGGCTCGGTCATGGCGATTGCACCCACCGCCTCACCGGAGACCATCTTCGGAAGCCACTGCTGTTTCTGTTGCTCATTACCGATGTGGCTGAGGTAGGGCGCGACAATATCGGAATGCACCATGACGTTGGTGGAAAGCGCACCGAAACCCATTCGGGCCATCTCTTCACCCACCACGACGGAGTATTGGAAAGGAGCACCGCAGCCGCCGCACTCCTCGGGCACGTCCACGCACAACATGCCGGCGTTACCCAGTGTGCTCCAGAGTTCCCGGGGGACAATGCCGGATTTCTCCCAGGCTTCATAATGGGGCGCTACTTCGGTTTCCAGGGCCTTGATAACGGAATCCCGGAACAACGCGAGTTCTTCTTGATCGACAGGGTTGGTCATGTCGCTCACCTGTATTTATCGGATCGCTTGTGGCAGATCACGTGGGTATTGAGGGTCCGCTTGTGGCGGACCCTGTTCGTCAGATCACTTGGGCGCCATGCGCAGTGCACAGTCGAGGCGGATCACCTCGCCATTGAGTATCGGGTTACGCACCATCTGGTCCACCATCATGCCGAACTCCTCAGGCTTGCCAAGGCGCTTGGGGAACGGCAGGGTGGCAGCCAGGCTGTCCTGAACTTCCTGTGGCATACCAGCCATCATAGGGGTCATGAAGATGCCCGGGGCAATCGTATTTACCCGGATGCCTTCCCTCGCCAGCTCGCGGGCTGCCTGCAGGGTAAGGGCCACCACCCCGCCCTTGGAGGCACTGTAGGCGGACTGCCCGATCTGCCCCTCGAACGCAGCCACCGAGGCGGTGTTGATAATAACGCCACGCTCACCGTCGGCATTGGGCTCACGCTGGGCCATTTCCGCCGCTGCCAGTCGCAGGATATTGAATGTTCCAATCAAATTGACCTGGATAACCTTGCTGAATTTCTCCAGAGGCATCACACCATCCCGGCCCAGGATCTTCGAAGCCGGAGCGATACCCGCACAGTTGACGGCAATACCGCAGGGGCCATGGGCTTCGCGGGCAGCGTTGATCGCAGCCTCAGCGCTCTCCGGCGAAGTCACATCACATTCGTGGAAGATTCCCCCGAGCTCGGAAGCGACCTTCTCACCCTGCTCTTTATTCACGTCCAGAATCGCCACCTTGCAGCCTGCGGCCGCCAGCGCACGCGCAGACGCCTCACCAAGACCGGAGGCACCACCTGTTACAATGGCCGGTACATTCTTGAATTCCATCGTTCACTCCTCTTCTTGTAATCCGTTTATGTGCATTCGGACCAGAAAACCACTTTACGTTTACGTAAACTTTATCTAACCTTAGTCGAAAAAGGAAATCGTCATGGTCGAAAAAAGAACATTCAGCATCAGCGAACTCTCGCAGGAGTTCGATGTAACAACACGAAGCATCCGCTTCTATGAAGACCAGGGCCTGCTCAAACCCCGGCGCCGGGGGCAGACTCGAATCTTCAGCACCAAGGACCGGGTCCGTTTGAAGCTGATCCTCCGGGGTAAACGCATGGGCTTCACCCTTGCGGAAACCAAGGAGCTTTTCGACCTGTGGGACGAGACCCTGACCGGTAATGAAAAACAGCTGCTGAAAATGCTGGAAATTCTGGAAGCCCGGAAAGCCATGCTGGAACAGCAGAAAAACGACATCGCACAGGCAGAAATGGAAATTGACACCGCCGAAGCGCGTTGCCGTGAAGCGCTGGCCGACCTGGAACAAAAGAAAAAAGAGCAGGGACTGGCGCAGAAAGAATCCGGACAAACAGAGGAGGCCGTCGCCCAGAAGTGACGGCCCTCAAATACGAAGCTTTCAAAACAAGAAGGTAGCCAACGATGAAATCACAATACTCAGAGCTCAATTTCGGCCTTGGTGAAACCCTCGACATGCTGCGCGAGCAAGTCAACGGATTTGCCGCCTCTGAAATCGCGCCGCGCGCCGAGGAAATCGATCGCAACAACGAATTCCCCATGGACCTGTGGCGGAAAATGGGCGACATGGGCCTGCTGGGTATTACCGTCAAGGAAGAGTACGGCGGATCCGACATGGG
Organism: Marinobacter sp. C7; assembly: GCF_022343555.1. Classification (GTDB taxonomy): domain Bacteria; phylum Pseudomonadota; class Gammaproteobacteria; order Pseudomonadales; family Oleiphilaceae; genus Marinobacter. Next base: position 113,981 of record NZ_JAKQZH010000006.1, read on the forward strand.
CTACCTCGCGCACGTGATCGCCATGGAAGAAATCAGCCGTGCTTCCGCCTCCGTTGGCTTGTCCTACGGTGCCCACTCCAACCTGTGCGTGAACCAGATTCACCGCAACGGCACCGAAGAACAGAAACAGAAGTACCTGCCCAAGCTGGTCAGCGGCGAACACGTTGGCGCGCTGGCGATGTCCGAGCCCAACGCCGGCTCTGACGTGGTCTCCATGAAACTCCACGCCCGCGACGAAGGTGACCACTACGTCCTTAACGGCAACAAGATGTGGATCACCAACGGCCCGGACGCCCACACCTACGTCATCTACGCCAAGACCGATCCGAAAGGCGGCTCCAAAGGCATCACCGCCTTCATCGTCGAGCGTGACTACCCGGGCTTCAGCCGCCACCAGAAACTCGACAAACTCGGCATGCGCGGCTCCAACACCTGTGAACTGGTGTTCGAAGACTGCAAGGTTCCCAAGGAAAACATCCTGGGCGGCGAAGGCAACGGCGCCAAGGTCCTCATGAGCGGCCTCGACTATGAGCGTCTGGTATTGTCCGGCGGCCCTCTGGGCATCATGCAGGCCGCCATGGACGTGGTCGTCCCCTACATCCGCGAGCGCAAACAGTTCGGCCAGGCCATCGGCGAGTTCGAGCTGGTACAGGGCAAGGTCGCCGACATGTACACCTGGATGAACACGGCCAAATCCTACGTCTACATGGTGGCCCAGTCCGCAGACCGCGGCGAGACCACCCGCAAGGATGCCGCCGGCGCGATCCTCTACTCTGCCGAAATGGCCACCAAACTGGCCCTGGACGCGATCCAGCTGCTCGGCGGTAACGGCTACATCAACGAATACCCGACAGGCCGCCTGCTGCGGGACGCCAAACTGTATGAAATCGGTGCCGGTACGTCCGAAATCCGCCGCATGCTGATCGGGCGCGAGCTGTTCCTGAACAAGTAAGGCACCGGCGAACACCGCTCTGGAGCGGAAACCAGCGCCCAATGTATGACGAGGGCCTGGTGGCAGGGCGGTCCGGGAATGTTGAAGGCCAAGGATGGCCTGAAACAAGCGCACATGGACGTGCCCGTAGCGGTTCCCGGACCGCCCTGCCACCAGGCCCGATGCCCCCGAATGCATGGAAGTCAGACTTATGACCACACTCCAAAGCAAAATAAACCCAAGATCTGAAGAGTTTCAGGTCAACAAAGAGTCCATGGCAGCAGCCGTAGCGGACCTCCGGGAAAAAGTCACCAAAATCCAGCAAGGTGGTGGCCCCGATTATCAGAAACGCCATACCGACCGAGGCAAACTCCTGCCCCGTGAGCGCATCAACCGGCTCCTGGACGATGGCTCCCCGTTCCTCGAAATCGGCCAGTTCGCCGCCTACAACGTCTATGACGAAGAAGTTCCCGCGGCAGGCGTCGTTGCTGGCGTGGGCCGTGTCTCCGGAACGGAATGCATGATCATCGCCAACGATGCGACGGTAAAAGGCGGCAGCTACTACCCGCTCACGGTGAAAAAGCACCTGCGTGCCCAGGAAATTGCCCTGGAAAACCGCCTGCCCTGCATCTATCTGGTCGACTCCGGTGGCGCCAACCTGCCCCGCCAGGACGAAGTCTTCCCGGACCGTGACCACTTCGGCCGCATCTTCTACAACCAGGCGCGCATGTCTGCCGACGACATCCCCCAGATCGCCGTGGTCATGGGCCTGTGTACCGCCGGTGGCGCCTACGTGCCCGCCATGGCAGACGAATCCATCATCGTGCGTAACCAGGGCACCATCTTCCTGGCCGGCCCGCCGCTGGTAAAAGCCGCCACCGGTGAAGTGGTCAGTGCCGAAGACCTCGGTGGTGCCGACGTGCACTGCAAGATCTCCGGTGTTGCCGACCATTACGCCGAGAACGACGCCCATGCCCTGGAGATCGCCCGCCGCTGCGTCGCCAACCTGAACCGCCGCAAGCCGGTTCCGGTGGAAGTCCAGAAGCCCCGGGCACCGCTGTACGATCCGGAAGAAATCTACGGCATCGTCGGCACCGACCTGCGTAAACAGTTCGATGTCCGTGACGTCATTGCCCGCATTGTCGATGGCTCCGAGTTCGACGAATTCAAACGCTACTACGGCCAGACCCTGGTCACCGGTTTCGCCCACATCCACGGTTACCCGGTGGGAATCATCGCCAACAACGGCATCCTGTTCAGCGAGTCTGCCCAAAAAGGCGCGCACTTCATCGAACTGTGTTGCCAGCGCAACATCCCGCTGCTGTTCCTGCAGAACATCACCGGCTTCATGGTGGGCCAGAAGTACGAGTCTGAAGGCATCGCCAAGCATGGTGCCAAGATGGTCATGGCCGTCGCCTGTGCAGAAGTGCCCAAGATCACGGTACTGATCGGCGGTAGTTACGGCGCCGGCAACTATGGCATGTGCGGCCGCGCCTACAGCCCGGACTTCCTGTGGATGTGGCCGAACGCCCGCATCTCCGTTATGGGCGGCGAACAGGCCGCCGGCGTTATGGCCCAGGTTCGCCGCGAAGGCCTTGAGCGCAAGGGGCAGACCTGGAGCGAAGAGGACGAGGCGGCCTTCAAGAAACCGATTGCCGACAAATACGAGCACCAGGGCCACCCCTACTACGCCAGTGCCCGCCTCTGGGACGACGGCGTCATCGACCCCGCCCAAACCCGGGAAGTGGTCGCCCTGAGTCTTTCAGCCACCTTGAACCGGCCGGCGAAGCCCACTCGCTTCGGCGTGTTCCGCATGTAACCGAGGATCAATACCATGTCAGAACAGGAATCTGCGGTTCTGCTCAGACGCCGCGATGGCGGCGTCACCGAGGTTGTGCTGAACCGCCCGGACAAACGCAATGCGTTTGACGACGTCATTATCCAGCAGCTGATCCAGGCCCTGACCGAGGTCGATGGGGACAATGACACGAAAGTGGTCATCCTGCGCTCCGAAGGCAAACACTTCTCCGCCGGGGCCGACCTGGGCTGGATGCGCCGCATGGCCGAAAACACGCGTCAGGAGAACCTGGACGACTCCCGGGAACTGGCGCGATTGATGAACGTGCTCAACCACCTGTCGAAACCGGTGATCGGTCTGGTGCAGGGCGCCGCTTTCGGTGGTGCCGTGGGCCTTGCTGCCTGCTGCGACATCGTCATTGCCACCGAAAAATCGAGCTTCTGCCTGAGCGAAGTAAAGCTCGGCCTGATTCCGGCGGTGATCAGCCCTTACGTGGTACGCGCGATCGGTGAGCGCCAGGCCCGCCGCTACTTCATCTCGGCCGAAGTCTTTACCGCAAAACAGGCGCAGGAGTACGGTCTGGTACATATCGTCTGCGAAGACCTGGACGCCGTGGAGCAGCGCTGCAACGAAATGCTCCGGCAATTGGCCATGAACGGCCCGGAAGCCATGAAAGCCGCCAAGGACCTGGTATTTGCCGTCAGCCATAAGCCGATCAATGAAACCGTGATCGACGATACCGCCCATCGCATCGCAGACATCCGCGTGGGAGAGGAAGGCCAGGAAGGACTGAGCGCTTTCCTGAACAAACGCAAGGCCAACTGGGTTCCGGAGGAATAACAACAATGTTCAGTAAGATACTCATTGCCAACCGGGGCGAAATCGCCTGCCGGATCATCCAGACCGCCCACCGCATGGGGATCCGCTGTGTTGCGGTCTACTCTGATGCGGATGCCAGTGCCCGGCACGTGGCCATGGCCGACGAAGCGTTCCATATCGGCCCTGCACCCAGCTCCGAGAGTTACCTGCGGAGCGAAAAGATCATCGAGATCGCCAAGCAGAGCGGTGCCCAGGCCATTCACCCGGGTTACGGCTTCCTTTCCGAAAACACCGAGTTCGCCGAGGCCTGTGAAGCCAACGGCATCGTCTTTATCGGCCCGCCCTCCTCCGCCATTGCCGCCATGGGTTCCAAGTCCGCGGCCAAGGCCATCATGGAGAAAGCCGGCGTACCGCTGGTACCGGGTTACCACGGCAAGGACCAGTCTCCTGACGTTCTGCGCGCCGAGGCCGAGAAGTGCGGCTTTCCGCTGTTGCTGAAAGCCGTCGCCGGTGGTGGTGGCAAGGGCATGCGGGTGGTCGAGAGCATGTCCGAATTCGACGACGCCCTGGCCGCCGCCCAGCGGGAGGCGAAAAACGCCTTTGGCAACCCGGACATGCTCATCGAGCGTTACCTGACTCAGCCAAGGCATGTGGAAATCCAGGTCTTCTGCGACCAGGATGGCAACGGCATCTACCTGGCCGAGCGGGATTGCTCCGTCCAGCGCCGCCACCAGAAAGTACTGGAAGAAGCGCCGGCTCCGGGCCTGACCGAAGAAACCCGGAAGGCCATGGGTGAAGCCGCGGTGCGTGCCGCCCAGGCGATCAACTACGTGGGCGCGGGTACCGTCGAGTTCCTGTACGACGTGGACGGCTCCTTCTTCTTCATGGAGATGAACACCCGTTTGCAGGTGGAACACCCGGTCACCGAAATGGTCACCGGCCAGGATCTCGTGGAATGGCAGCTGAAAGTCGCCTGGGGCGATTCCCTGCCCCTGAACCAGGACCAGGTCAAAACCCGCGGCCATGCCCTGGAGGCGCGGATCTACGCGGAGGACCCGGACCAGGACTTCCTGCCGGCTACCGGCACCCTGCGGTACCTGAGCACCCCGGATGAATCCGCCCACGTGCGCGTCGATACCGGCGTGACCGAAGGCGACGAAATCAGCATTCACTACGATCCCATGATCGCCAAGCTCATCGTGTGGGACGAAACTCGGGACCAGGCTATCAACCGCATGGTTCAGGCTCTGGAGCACTATCGCATCGCCGGTGTGAAAACCAACATCCGGTTCCTGCACGCTCTGGCCGATGCCCAGCCGTTCCGGGAAGCAGATCTGACCACCAACTTCATCAGTGCCCATGAGGAACTGCTGTTCCCGAAATCGAAGCTCGACACCCACAAAGCCCTCGTGCTGGCGGCCGGCTTTGTATTGGAGCAGCGCAAATCCTCCGAGCCGGTAACCGCGGACCCCTGGTCTCCGTTCAGCCGCAAGAACAGCTGGCGCATGAACTCGGAATACGCCCAGCCACTGAAACTGCAGGTGGGTGACGATATCCACGAGCTCAAGATTCTTGAGCGCGACGACCGCTACCAGGTCTTCGTGGGTGACAGCGTGTACCACCTGAACGCGAAGCTGGATGACGACTACCTGCAGGCCGTTGTCAACGGCCACCGGATCAGCGTTCACGGGAACCTGCACGACGATCAGCTGGTCCTCTTCTATGAGGGTGACACCTTCAAGTGCACCGTTTACCGCGAGACCTATGGGTTCGAGGAACTGGCTGGCGAAGGCAGTCTGGAAGCCCCCATGAACGGAGCGATTGTCGCCGTCCAGGCCAAGGTGGGCGATAAGGTGACCGCCGGCCAGACCCTGGTCATCATGGAAGCGATGAAGATGGAGCACGCCATCAAGGCTCCGGCCGATGGCGTGGTCAGCGAAATCTTCTTCGCCGAGGGCGACCAGGTCTCTGAAGGTGCGGAACTCATTGCCATCGAGACTGAGGATTCCAAGTAATGGCTTTTCCGAAACAGGTTCGACTGGTGGAAATGAGCCCCCGGGACGGGCTGCAGAACGAGCCCGGCCCCGTCATTGCCACCGACATCAAGACCGGCCTGATCGACCGGCTCGCCGACTGTGGCCTGAGCCACATCGAGGCCGCCAGCTTTGTGTCGCCCAAGTGGGTGCCGCAGATGGGAGACGCAGCCGAGGTGATGGCCGGCATCACCCGTAAAACCGGCGTGCAATACTCTGCGCTCACCCCCAACCTCAAGGGTTTTGAAAACGCCCTGGCGGCCAACGTGGATGAAGTCGCAGTATTTGGCGCGGCGTCCGAGTCCTTCACCAGGAAAAACATCAACTGCACCATCGTCGAGAGCCTGGAACGCTTCGGCCCGGTGCTGGAAGCGGCCCGCAAGAACAACATACCGGTGCGCGGTTACGTGTCGACCGTATTGGGCTGCCCGTACGAGGGTGACATTGCCCCGGCACAGGTCGCCAGTGTTGCCAAGGCGCTGTATGAGATGGGCTGCTACGAGATTTCCCTGGGTGACACCATTGGCGTAGGTACGCCGCTGAAAGCAAAGCGTATGCTGGAAGCGGTGGCCGCACACGTTCCCATGGAACGCCTGGCCGCCCACTTCCACGACACCTACGGTCAGGCCCTGGCCAACCTGTATGCGGTCCTGGAGGAAGGCGTCAGCGTGATCGATGCCTCCGTTGCAGGCCTGGGCGGCTGCCCTTATGCCAAAGGCGCCTCCGGTAACGTCGCCACCGAGGACGTGCTATACCTCCTCAACGGCCTGGGCATCGAAACCGGCGTGGACCTGGACAAACTCGTCGCCACCGGCGACTGGATCTGCGGTCAGTTGAACCGCCACAACGGGTCCAAAGTGGGCCAGGCCATGGGCGGCAGCTGCTAGAGAAGGTAAGGAGCTTTCATGAATCAGAACAAGAACGTCGTCGCCCTGGACCTGCCGATCCCGGAAATCAGCGACATGCCGGAAGACACCCGGAAGTACTTCCAGATCTGCCAGGAAAAGCTCGGCATGATCCCGAACGTACTGACCGCCTATAGCCAGAACCTGAAACAGCTGGAGGGTTTTACCCGCCTCTACAACGAGCTGATGCTCGGCGAAGGCGAGCTCTCCAAGCTGGAACGGGAGATGGTCGCGGTCGTGGTCTCTTCCGAGAACAAATGCTTCTACTGCCTGGTAGCTCACGGCGCCGCAGTGCGGGTATTGAGCGGCGACCCTGTCCTGGGCGAGCACATGGTGATGAACTACCGCAGCGCCAGACTCGACAAGCGCCAGAGGGCGATGCTGGATTTTGCATCCCACCTGACCCGCTCGCCGGCCACAGTAACCGAAGAAGACATCCAGGCTCTGCGGGATGCCGGTCTGAGTGACCGTGCCATCTGGGATCTGAGCAACCTGGTCGGCTTTTACAACATGTCCAACCGCGTGGCAATTGCCAGCGATATGCAACCCAACCCCGAATATCACAGCCAGAGTCGCTAGCAAGTATGCAGACTTGCTTGCCCTCGAATACAACAACAATGGAGGCAGAGACATGAGCAAGACTCTACCAAGCTATACCAGCGGAACCGCGGAAGTGCCCCTGCTGGGCATGACCATTGGTGAAATGCTGGACCGTACAGCGGAGAAGTATCCGGACACCGAAGCCCTGGTATGCCTGCACCAGGACATCCGCTGGACCTACAAAGAGTTTGTGGAGAAGGTCGACGAGGCCGCCCGGGCATTCATGGCCATCGGCGTCAAACGTGGTGACCGGGTGGGCATCTGGTCGCCTAACCGTTACGAGTGGACCGTGACCCAGTTTGCCACCGCCAAGGTTGGCGCCATCCTGGTGAACATCAACCCCGCGTACGGGGTGCATGAACTCAAGTACGCCATGAACCTGGCCGGAATCAGCGTGCTGGTTACAGCGGACAGCTTCAAGGCGTCCAACTACCGGGAGATGGTTTACGAACTGGCTCCTGAACTCAAGCGCAGCGCCCCGGGCAAGCTCAAGGCCGACAGCTGTCCCGACCTGCGCGCAGTGATCAACGTGCACGAAGACAAGCACGATGGCATGTGGACCTGGAAAGAGTTCGTGGACTTTGCTGGCGACGTCTCCGAGGAAGAACTGTACAAGCGCCAGGATGAACTGCAGTTTGATGACCCCATCAATATCCAGTTCACTTCCGGCACTACCGGAAACCCCAAGGGCGCCACGCTCACCCACCATAACATTCTCAACAACGGCTACTTCGTGGCGGAGAGCCAGCGCTTTACCGAGAAGGACCGTCTGGTGATTCCGGTGCCGCTGTACCACTGCTTCGGCATGGTCATGGGTAACCTCGGCTGTATCACCCACGGTTCCACCATGATCTATCCGGACGAAGGCTTTGAGCCGAAATCCGTTCTCCAAGCGGTTCACCAGGAGAAAGCCACCGCCCTGTACGGTGTGCCGACCATGTTCATCGCCGAACTCGCCGAACCCGAGTTCGAAACCTATGACCTTTCCACCCTGCGTACCGGCATCATGGCGGGCTCCATCTGCCCTGCCGAAGTGATGAAGAAGGTCAACGGCAAGATGAATATGAAGGAAGTCCAGATTGCCTACGGCATGACCGAGACCAGCCCGGTTTCGACCCAGACCAGCTCCCTCGATCCGTTCGAGAAGCAGGTGACCACCGTGGGCCGTACCCAGCCTCACCTGGAGACCAAGATTGTCGATCCGGGCACCGGCAACGTGGTTCCCCGGGGTGAAATTGGCGAACTCTGTACCCGTGGCTACAGCGTGATGCTTAAATACTGGAACAACGAGGAAAAGACCCGGGAAGCCATCGATGATGCCGGCTGGATGCACACCGGTGACCTGGCCACCATGGACGAAGAGGGCTACATCCAGATTGTCGGCCGCATCAAGGACATGGTGATCCGGGGCGGCGAGAACATCTACCCGAAAGAGATCGAGGAGTTCCTCTACACCCATCCGTCCATTGAAGAGGTGCAGGTCACCGGCATTCCGGACGAGAAATACGGTGAGGAACTGATCGCCTGGGTGAAGCTGCGCCCGGATGCAGACCCCGTAGACGCAGACGACCTTCAGGCTTTCTGCAAGGGCAAGATCGCCCACTTCAAGATCCCGAAGAACTACAAGTTCGTGGACGAATTCCCGATGACCGTCACCGGGAAAATCCAGAAGTTCAAGATGCGGGAAATCTCCATCGAAGAGATGGGACTGAAGCAGTAGATCCTGATCCAACCCATGTCCCTCCCCCTGTCGGGGAGGGACACCTCCTCCCTCCCCGGCCGGCATTGAAGCCCCCCTCAAGACGTCAGGCTGCCCCCCAACAGATTTTTTTGTGGCAACGCTGCAACTTTCTTCCGTTCTCGCCCGTAGCTGAAATACACCCATCTCAAATCCCTCTGACAAAGGTGGGTTACAACCAAGCTCGAGGAGAACGTCATGAAAAAACACGGCAAGAAAAACGCAGTTCTGGCAGCCACCCTGGTATCCGGCGCGCTGTTGGCAGGCACCGCCATGGCTGGCCACCATGAAATGGACGGCGCACAAGTCTGGGCAGATGACCAGAGCGTCGCCTCCGGCACCGTTACCGCGAAAAAAGTGAATGCAGAGATGAATGGCTGGCTGGTCGTTCACCGCACCGGTGAAAACATGAAGCCGGGCCCCGTCGTTGGTCATGCGCCATTAAAGATGGGCAAGAACATGGATGTGGCGGCTATCCTTACCGAGGAGGTCAAACCCGGTGAGATGCTTATGTTAATGGTACATGGCGAAGATGGAGGCATGAAAACCGGCACCTTCGAGTACACGCTCGGGGCCAAGGAAGATGGCCCTGTCCGCAAAGACGGTAAACTGGTCATGACTACCATTACCGCCAAATAACCCGAAGGACCCTGGCTGCCGCGCACACGTTTGGCGCGCGGCAGCAACCCAACAAAAATCAGATCTGTTTGTACACGATCTCGGACAGGCTGCTACGGTTACCGTCGGTATCGAGGGTCCGCATGGCAAAATACCAGGTGCCCTCGGTCAGCTCATCCACCAGAAGCTCATCGACGGACGCGTCCCCGATTGCCAGTGACTGATCCAGTTTATCCGGACTGGTACCGTAGACCACCTCAAAACCGGCAATCTCACCCATGCTGAGGCTCTGGCCGTTCTCACGGGTCAGCGGAGCGGTCCAGCTCAGCAGAGCAGCGTTGGCCGGAACAGCGGGTTCCTGGACCGTATCGGTTGCAGTGGGCTCGCTGGTGCCACCATCCACTACCTCAGTGTCAGTGCCCGTTGCATCTGTGTTGTCGGTCGTCTGGTCAACGGCACCACCGGTATTCGTTTCGCTGATGGTGTCACTGCCACCGTCAACGGTACCCGTGCTGCTGTCTGTGCTACCCCCGGTATCTGCAACGACGCTGTCCGACTCGGCGTAGACATCGGCAATAGTCTTGAATCGCTGGACATTACGATATTCGACGACAACCAGCTTCTGGCTGATCACACTCGATTCGACAGTAGCCTGCAGCTCTGAGGATTGCAGCGCTGCGGCACTGACCAGATCCGACAGCGCAACGTTCACACCGTCTCCCATGATATCGATCCGGCCATTGGCCGCGATCTGGGAGGTCATATTGTCCAGGACCTCGGAAATGGTATTCCAACGGCTGCTGTCATTCACCAGAGCCAGAAAGGCTGCGTTGGCGATAGCAACCTGCAGGGCATCCGCAGAAATGCTGCCCAGATCGTCCAGTCGGGTCAGATCCGGCGGGGCCAGCCGGAGCGCACCGGATGAGAGCCCGAACCAGCTCTCGACAGCCTGGTACGCTTCAGACAGTGCTTCCGGAGACAGTCCGTTCGCACTGCGTTCAGCCAGTGTCACGGCCAGATGGGTCAGCGGAGTCAGGTGGACGGTTTCTGTGATCAGATCACCAGCACCGCGCAGGCTGAAACTGTTATCCAGCGGCATTGGCTGGCCAAATGCGACGGGGTCGGCACCTGCCTGATCGCAACGGGGCACCACATCGCAGATCATGCGGGTCGAACCGTCTGCCTGGAGCTCAACCAGGGCCCAACCGTCAGCCTTCCCACGCAGGCGCAGGTCATAGCTGCCATCATCTCCGGTAAGCACGGGCTTTGCCGCCAGCCGGTCCGGAGAGTAATACCCGGTGTTGTCCGCACGCAGCCGGCTCGCTGTCACAATGCCTTTCTGGATAACACCTTTCATTGCCGCACCGGCGACCTCGACGCCTGGCTCCTGGGCCTGCGTCACCGTATTGCTGTCGCTGGCCGTCATATCCTTGAGGCAGCCCGAAAGAAGAAGTGATACCGATAGAGCCAGCAGCCCCTGCTTCGCTGTTTTTTTGCCGCGATATGACATCGTTTTGCACCAATTTATTGACGAATTGGGCAAATCATACCGGGTCCGATTCTGATCAAAATGTGATCAGGTTCGCTTTTTCTCTGCCGGAATCTGTCGGGAAAGTGACGCTTACGGTAGGAAACATCAGGACAATGATGGTTACACGAAAAGGGACTGTTATATGCCAGCTAACCTACTGTTTTAGATGATTTAATTTTACTTTTCAGAGAGCGCGTATCGGTGGGAGCCCGTAGCAGTAACGAAGCGTGTTTACAAATTTCTACAGTGGCAATCCATCAAAATCAGGGTGAAAAAGGAATCATCCAGGAGGCATAAATGATGGAGTCAAAAACCAAGTAGGGGTCAGATGAAAAGCTGCGCTCTTCATCTGACCCCATTTTCACCGGAGAACCACTCGCTGCCTTGGCCCCTGCACTCCGTCCATCAAACGTCAATCTCCACTTCGCGCAATCAGCCGGCGCACCTGCTCCAGGTTCTCGTTGGCGGTCACATGGTAGCTTGGCGATGCCTTGGCAGCTTTACCAAAGAACTCTTCCGCCTGACGGTAGTTGCCTTCATTCATCAGGATGTAGCCAATGGTATTCCAGGCATCCGCCTCCGGCATGACCTTGATGAGCACCTCCAACGCCTCATCGTAACGTTCCAGGCGGGTATAGAGCTGGCCGAGATTACGCCAGGCGCGCTCGTGCTCGGGATCGATATTCAGGGCAGTCTGGTACTGGTATTCGGCACGATTCCAGTGGCCGATCAGATAAAAGGAATAACCCAGGTTGTTATGAATCCGGGCGTTTCGGGGAGATATCGCCAGCGCCCTGTCGTAGAAGGCCCTCGCAGCAGCAAAATCGCCTCGCAGGTCGGCCATGATTCCGAGGGCATTGAATGCCTGCCAACGGGTTTCATCGGCAGCCACCGCCTCTTCAAGCAGCACTCTTGCTTTGTCGTGCTGACGCTGCTTCATGAGCATCAGCCCCAGGCCTTCAAGGGCACCGGCATGGTCCGGCTGCAGCTGCAGGGCGAGCTGGAACGCCGAGGCTGCCTTGTCCGAAGCGCCCTTGTGCTGGTTGATGGCACCGACCTTGTAAAAGGTATCCGCATTCTCCGGATCCAGCTCCAGGGATCGGATATATTCGAAGACCGCTTCATCCAGTTTCCCCTGTCGATAGGCTGCATCGCCCCGGGCGATGGCCTCCTGAGCGGACTCGACTGGCATCAGGGTGGAAAAAGTCAGCTCTGACTTGCCGTCGTACAGATCTGTGTATGCGTTGCCGCTTTTGATCTGGGGACCACTCGCGCAGCCGCCCAGGACCAGCAGTGTGGCCACAAGGCCGACTCCCGCCAGCTTCCGAATTCCTGAAAGGTTCTGGCCTTTCGCAGCAGGCGCAGCATCCGTCCATTGTCCAATCATGGCAAACTCTCCCTTTCTTGTTATCGACATCAGTAAACCTGGAAGTGATCCAGCAACCCGATAATTGCGGGGCCGATCGCGACGACGAAGAATGCCGGGAACATGCACAAAACCAGGGGGAACACCATCTTGGTGGAGATTTTGCCGGCCTCTTCCTCCGCACGTTGCATACGCTTGTCACGGAACTCCTCGGAATAGATTCTCAGCGATTCCGCGATGCTGGTACCAAAGCGCAGACTCTGGCTCAGGAGCGCAACCAGCCCCCCGATTTCCTCAAGCCCGGTGCGTTGCGCCAGGTTTTTCAGGGCATCGACTCTATCTACGCCGGCACGCATTTCGCTGTTTACCAGAGCCAGCTCCTCAGACAGTTCCGGATGGCCGATCGCAAGCTCATCGGAGACCCTTTGGAGCGCTGGTTTCAGTCCGTATCCAGCTTCTGTGCAAACCACCAACAGATCCAGAGCATCCGGGAAGCCGTTGTACAGTCGGCGTTTGCGACGCTCGATCTTCTTTCCCAGCACATAATTAGGGCCCAGCGCACCAGCCAGCAAGGCGACAGCCACGGCCTGGATCACTTCCACGTTAGTAACCGCCGGCATCCAGCGCAGGCCGAAGAAAACCGCTAACGGCAGACCAACAATGAGCAAGGTCTTGATGGCATAGAAGTTGGCGAGGGCGCCTTCATTCCGGTAGCCGGCGTGTATCAACCGTTCCCTCGTGTGATTACGATCCCCTTCCTTCTTGGGCAGGAAATGCGGGGCAGTTGATTTCAGGAAGGAGGACACCGGGCCCTCCCGTCGTTCCTCTTCGGCCTCCGGTGCGACCACCGTATGCAGTCGGCTGCGCACGGGATGGAACATGGTGGAGACCAGATACATGCCGGCCAGGGCGAGACAGAATACAGCCACGGCCATTAAACCGATAAAGGCGTACTGCGACATCTGCCGGTCTTGAATGACGGTATCGAGCAGTCCGATCAGGTAATCCATGGCCTTTTCCTCCTACACCTTGATATTGAGGATCTTCTTGATCCAGAAAACGCCGACCACAATCAATATGAGCGCCAGCAGAACGATATCGCCGCCCCGGGGACTCTCGATAAGCATGGGCATGTAATCCGGGTTCACGAGTGAAATCAGCACGAAGAGCACAAACGGCGTCAAGGTCAGTACCCAGGCTGAAATCCTTCCCTCCGCAGACAATGTGCGAACCCTCCGCTGGAAACGGAAACGCCCCCGAATCACGCCGGCAATCTTTTCAAGCACTTCGGCCAGGTTACCCCCGGACTCCCGTTGCACCAGTACCGCGGTGATCAGAGCCATCACCAGCACGCTGGGTACCCGCTGCAGGAGACCAAACAGTGCCGCCCGCACATCACCGCCATAATTGATCTCATTGAAGGTTTTCTGGAACTCTTCCTTCACCGGGCTGGGCATTTCTGTCGAGACCAGGCGAATGGCTTCGATGAACGGGTGCCCCGCCCTCAAGGCCCGGATGATGACATCCACCACATCCGGCAACTGTTCCTCAATCTTGGCAATCCGTTTACTGCGCTTGTTGCGCAAATAGAGGAAAGGCGCGCTGGCGGCAATCGGAGCCAGTGCAAGCGGCGCCCACCAGGCCTTCGTCATGCTGTAGCCAACGAAGGCAGCCACCATAGCCAGCAAGAGCGCCAGCAAGAGCACCCGGTAAGCGCGCGTCTGATAACCACTTTGGGCAATCAGGCTCACAAGCGGCTGGAGCAGGTGCATGGACTCAAGTCGTTTTTCCAGAGGCGACAGTCCGCGCAGATACTGCTCCTGCATGAGGGAAAGCCGCTTCTGGCCTTCCTCTCCCTGGGTCAGCTTGTGCATGCGCTCGTTGAGTCGCTTGCGCGCCCCCCGGCTCTCACCGAAAACCGGAATCACCAACCCCTGGGACAGCAGGAATACTGCAACGAACACCAGGGCGAGAAATATCCAGAGTTTGTCTCCCAAGGCTTCCATGGTTCAATCCTCGAAATCGGGGTCAAAAAGCGACAGGGGCACTGCAATGCCCCGCTGGTGCAGATGCTCGTGGAAACGGGGCACAATGCCGGTCGCCTTGTAATGCCCGATAACCTTGCCGTTCTCATCCCGGCCTACACGCCGGAAGCTGAAGAGCTCGGACATGGTGATCACATCGCCCTCCATGCCGTTGATCTCCTGCACGCTGACCAGGCGACGGGTGCCGTCTTCCTGCCGCTCTACCTGAAGCACGACGTCAATGGCCGATGCCACCTGGGAGCGGATCGCCTTGACCGGCATGGTGGTGCCGGTCATGGAGACCATGTTCTCGATCCGGGTCAGGGCATCCCGAGGAGCGTTGGCGTGCAGTGTGGTCATGGAGCCGTCATGGCCGGTATTCATGGCCTGGAGCATGTCCAGTGCTTCGGCACCCCGGACCTCCCCCACGATAATCCGGTCCGGCCGCATCCGCAGGCTGTTCCGTACCAGATCCCGCTGGGTCACTTCCCCCTTGTTCTCGATGTTCGGAGGCCGTGTTTCCAGGCGCACCACATGGGGCTGTTGAAGCTGAAGCTCGGCCGAGTCCTCAATGGTGACAATTCGCTCGTCATCCGGGACAAAGCCTGACAGCACGTTCAGCAATGTGGTTTTACCCGACCCGGTGCCACCTGAAATCAATACATTCAGACGCCCACGCACAATGCTCTCCAGCAGGCCCGCGATAGGCGCCGTCAGAGTGCCCTTCTCCATCAGGGCTTCCATGGACAGGCGACCGATCGAAAAGCGTCGGATCGAAAGCAGCGGAGCATCCACCGCCAGCGGCGGGATAATCGCATTCACCCGGGAACCGTCTTTCAGGCGGGCATCAACCATGGGCGAGGATTCGTCGATCCGGCGCCCGACACTGGAGACGATGCGGTCAATAATGTTCAGCAAGTGGGTGTTGCTATGGAAACTGACATCCACCTTTTCCAGCTTGCCGTTGCGCTCGACATAGATGCTGTCGTGGCCGTTGACCAAAATATCGGCGATGGATTTGTCCGCCAGCAGAGGCTCCAGGGGGCCCAAACCCAGAATGTCATCCTGGATCTGGCGGATAATACGTTGGCGGGCAGTCAGAGAAAGAGGTATAGACTCCTCCGCCATGAGCCTTTGACCGATTTCCTGCAACTGGCGTTCGGCCTCTTCCTTACCCAATGTGCCCAGAAGTGAGAGATCCAGAACTTTCATCAGTTTCTGGTGGATCTTCTGCTTCCAGGCCCGCTCCTGCTCTTCCTCGGCTCTGCGGCTCGGAGAAAGACCGGTTCCATTGTGAACCAGTGGCGGCTCGGGCTCGCCTTTGCCAGATTCGTTCAGTCTGTTCAGTTCCATGACACTCTCCTCAGGCTCCTGCCAGTTTCCGCCACATCCGGCCCAGGCCAGATTGTGGAACCACTTTCTTGCCGCTCAGCACCTCCGCCATATGCACCATGCTCCGGCTAACCGGTGACGAGGGCGCTGCCTCCAGCAACGGCACGCCCAGGTTCGAGCTTTCCGCCACTTTCGCGTAGTCGTTGGGAATGAAGGTCATATCTCCGATACCGAGGGCCTTTTCAATGTCTCCCGCCGTCAACGCCAGACGTTTGTCCCACCGATTGACCACAACACCAATCCGGTCAGCGGGAACCCCCATATAGCGCGTCAGATAGTGCAGCAGGCGGCGGGCGTCCTGTATGTGGGAAACGCTTTGCTGCAGCACGACCAGCACCCTGTCCGCGGACTCCAGCATCATGCCGGTCACACCGTCGATCTGGCGCGGGAGGTCAACAACCGTATGGTCATAACCGGAACGCAGCAGGGCCAGCAGCTTTTGCAGCTGGCCTTCGTCGATGTCGCCAGACACTACAAGCTGATCCGAACTATTGCCCAACAGATGCAGACCACTCTTGTGTTTGAGCATGTGACCTTCAAGCGCCAGCAGGTCCATGTTGTCGGCTCTGAGGATGGCATCCACGAGCCCTCCGCCCTCGTGCAGATCAAAAGCCGAGGCCAGGTTGCCGAATTGCAGATCCATATCGAGCAGCGCCACCCGTTGCTCCATCCTCTCGGCAAGACTGTGGGCGAGTGCTGCTGCGATGGTGCTGGCACCGGAACCACCCTTGGCATTGATGACGGCCAAAAGCCCGCCATTCGTGTCTTTATCCGGCACCAGTTCGGCGGCTATCCGGACCAGGGACTCCAGGACCTCCTGCTTGGGCGCAGGAAAGCTGAAATAGTCCCGTGCTCCCACCCGCATGGCGGTGCGCATGATCGTCATGTTCTCAGGACCGGTGACAATCGTTGGCACCCGGCCATTGATCGGCCTGTCATCCAATGACCTGAGTTCATCTTCCCAGGCAGCCGTGGTGCAGAAAATCAGCGCGTCCGGTAAATCCTTGAGGTTGTACAGGGGATCGGAATGGCCATTGGTAATCAGGCGTTTGCTCAGCGCCAGTCCCGGCTGGTCACCGAGCATGTCCTCAAGCTCCTGCAATTCCTGGGCATTGCGCCCGGCAATCAGAACGGTAATACGTGCTTTCATGGCTTCGCCCTTCCTTGATGATTCAACTGATGGTCCCGAAACAGCCGGTGCCTTCCCGGGACACACCGAGGCTCTCGCGCGGCAAAACCGTCACGAACGGTGGCAGTTCGAAAGTCCGGAAAAAGAACGGGATGATCAGCTGGTGCTGAAAACCGCTTACTTCACTACGAATGAATTCAATATCGAGATAGTTGCCCGCCGGGTCGGCTATGACCCCACCAGTAGCAGTGAGATAGTCGATGGAGATATTTGATTCCATCAGGCCAGCGAGGATCGGGCTCTCACCGGAGGTACCCGGCTCATCAAACATGGCAACCCGGCGGATAGCGCTGTGCTCTATGGGACAAACCACAGCCACCCGGGCTGCGCGCCGGCTCATCTCGTCCAGCGTGTTCCAGACAAACATCAGCCGCCCGAACTCGATGGTGCCGAAAAGCAGGATAAAGAACATCGCCCCGACGATCGCAAACTCCACGGTATGCAAGCCTGACTGCTTTCTGATGTTCATAGCGCCCTCATCTGCACAGTGCTCTGCATTTCAAAGGCCATGCTGATCGGTTCGCCCCCATAAAAGGCAGGGATCTGTCCGATCAACGGGATATAGCTGTAGGTGGCGCTCACAGTGACGTGGGCTGCATCGGGACTGGTTACCGAAATGTCGCTGGTGGACCAGCCGGGCAGCAGAGGTTCTCCAGCGCCCAGAGTGTTGCCGAAAACCACCAGGTTGCTGGTTTGCTGCACCAGGTTGCTGTCCAGAAGAATAAGGCCGATGCTTCCGTTCATCGCCGATGAGGAAACGTGCCTGGCGCCGTCCCGTGTGGCCCGAGTCATGGTGTGATACTGGCTGAACGCCCAGCCAAGCTCGCTCACCGCAAATACGATCAGCAGCAGAAACGGAGCCGTCAGCCAGAATTCCAGGGTGGCAATGCCCTTCTGTTTTCTTTCGGTCTTGATCAGTGCGTCCATGTCGTCACTCACCTCCTGCTCCGGAGCTCCTCAACTGTCGAAGGTGTCCGGGTCCTTGTACAACTGGATAATCCGGGGGCCTGGCCCTATGCCAGGATCCGGTCCCGGCTTCCCGCTGCCACCGCAGTCATCCTTGAACTGGCCATAGAACACGGCCTGGCCGGCCTGTTGCATTTTGTCGATCATGTAGAAACAGCTGAAACCCAGTAACTCCACGGAACTCTGGCCGTTGGCGAGCCCGTCGCAGTTACCCACCGGCATGGTCAGTATCCGGCGTCCAGGCAGCCCGGTAGGGGGCGCATCCGGATTAACGTTCTCGTATTGACTCAGATACCAATCGAGGTCGTAGGGGGGTATGTTGTCTTCAGCCAGGTAATCCTCTTCGGAATAAGGCTCGTGATCGGTGAACCAATCCGGGGGATACTCATCGGCACTGACCGGGCCGTTGTAGTAGCCAAGCCGGGTGTTGATGCCTTGGGCAAACGGACCCACAGTGTTGCCAGGCTCAGTTTCGATATCCCCGTCACCACCGGCATCCAGACAGGCGTCGAATTTGCCCGCTGCGGCCTCCCGGATGTCAGCACCACCGCTACTGCCATCAAGCCGGATCAGGTAGAAATTGCCATTACCTACCTCAGAGCTGGTTCCGGAGCCAATCTTCAGCTGCTCTACCTCACCGCGGGAATAACCGTAATTTTCCTCGCCAGGTGTTCCGCAAGCCATCATGGGTACTACGTTGCAGGCGGTTTGGATGCTGGGACTGGGCCCGGCGACAGCGGTACCGGCAATAGCCAGATCGTTGATGCCGAGCACCGGCGCGAACCACTCGGCCACGTCATAGCTGTCAACCCGGGCGCGAACGTACTGTGCCGGTGTCGTGCCGGGCACGAAGGGATTCAGCGTATTGGAAAATTCCAGGACCAGCGTGAGACTGCCATTGGCCGAGGCCTCACCCAGGCCGGCATTGCCCGGCGCCGCCGTATTGGCATCGAACGTGGTATGCCCGGCCGCATCCGCCAGCGCGGTATTACCCGTCTGGTCCAGAACCTTGGCCGCGCTGAGCGCTGCGGCATCCAGAGCGTTCTGAAGCCGGGTCTTCTCCAGGTGGGCATTGCTGATATCCAGCGCCAGGGCGGCCATCCCCAGGATAACGACGAGGGAAATCGCGACCATGGGCAGAATGGCGCCTTGCTGGAATTTCCTTGCCTTGTTGACCGCGTCCATGGTCTATCCTCCCGATCAGCGTTCCAGCCCCAGGCCAATGCCACCGCTCATGTCCGGTCCCAGCCTCTCGGGCTTGCCGGTATCCTTGATGTAGCTGTTGTACCCGGCCTCGGCCTTGCGGCCATCCAGCACCGGCAGCTCGGGCGGTTCCTGCCCGGGCGGCACGTACTTCTGGGCGGCAATCATCTGCCGGACGGAGTTGCCGAACTGGTCCTCCGAACTGGGTGACGCGCACCCTGCCAGAAGCAATCCCGCGGCCAGTGCTGTGATTGCTGTTTTGATTGTGCGGTTGTATGCATCCATAACGTCCACCTCAGAGTTCGTGACCGAATTGTCCTTTGACACTGCCTTGCTGTACCGGTGCTGCTTCCGAACCCGGCTTCCGCCTGCCTTCCATGTAACCCAGGAGGTAGAACTCCAGATCCGAAGGCTCCACAAAGTAGTCCGTGGGCAGGCTGAATTGCTTGCGGTCCACCGGTTTCGCAAAGTGCGGCGTCACCAGGATGACCAGCTCGGTCTTTCCTTTCACGAATTCCTGGCTACGGAACAGATTGCCCAGGATTGGCAGGTCGCCCAGCCCCGGGAACTTGTTTACCCGCTCCCTAAGGTTTTCGTTGATCAGACCCGCAACCCCGATGGTCTGACCGTTCGCCAGTTCAACCGTCGAGGAAGCACTGCGACTGGTCAGCGCATTGATGAAGAAGGTCGCGGCGGTGTCAGGAACATCCAGCACGATGGAGTTCTGGTTGCTGAGTTCACTGACCTTGATGTTCAGTTTGAGACTGATCATTCCGGAATCCAGCACGGTGGGAAGGAAGCCTAGACTGATACCGAATTCCTTGAACTCGATCTTGATGCCGTTGTCCTGACCACTACCCACAGGAATCGGGAACTCACCACCAGCATGGAAGGTCGCCTCCTGGCCAGTCAGGGTGGTGAGGGTCGGCTCGGCCAGTACCTTGGCCAGATTGTTTTCCTGGGCGGCATCAATGACCAGGTCAAAAAGGGTGTCGCCATCCAGGAAGCTGGCAAACAGGCCAGTGCTCTCGAAAGTCAGCGGTTCCCGGAGAATCTGGGTAGCCGGCGGACCTATGGGGCTCAAGGTATTGGTACCACCGCCCGGTATCGAAGCCGCAGGGGCCAGAGCGGTACCGTTATTGCCAGCACCGATGGTCAGCAGTGAGTTGGCATTCATGGCCTCGAACTTGGCACCGATGCGCTTGAGGAAATCCCTGGAGACCTCGGCCACCTGCACCTCCAGCATCACCTGCTGGGCACCGCCCACCTGCATCATGTTGAGGACCTTGCTGTCCTCCCCACCCTGGAAGCTCCGGGCCAGATCAAGCGCGGCGGCCATCCGGGAGGCGCTGCCCACCTCGCCACTGAGAATGATCGCATCCTGGGATGAGCGGACCTCGATCTCCTCGCCCGGCAGCACCTGGTGAAGCTTGGCCTTAAGGCCCTCAAGGTCGTGAGTCACGTCAATGCCCACCGCGGCGACAACCTGGTTGCTGTTATCCCACAGCGTCACGTTGGTGGAGCCGAGCTGTTTGCCCACCACATAAAGCTGACGGGACCTCAGGATGAGGATATCGGCAATGTCAGGATTACCGACCGAGATCTTCGCAACCGGCTGTTCGAGGTAGAGGATTTGGGACTGGTTCAGCGCCACCTCCACCACTTGCCGGTCCATACCGCTTGCCAGCATCACCTGCGCCTTCACGCCGAGCGGGATTGCGGACAAGAACAGGAACAGCCCGATCAGGCATCCCTGCAGTGACAGTTTCTTCGTCATTGTTGTCATGGTCACTCTCTCCCTGGGTTACTTCTTTAGCGGCTGCCAACCCCCGGCAACCGCGACATCAAATTCCGCCCTACATGGATACCTTCGAGGTGCTGACATCGGTCCCACGGATGATGGTTACGCGAGAACTGGTCACCACAACCCGGCGTGGCGCGGGTTTCGGGGCCGGCTTGACCTCCGCCACCACCTCTTCCTTGACCGGCTCTGGCGCCGGGCGCAGGCTGTCATCCAGCGGGTTGCGCAAGGCGAGCTGAATCATGCCCTCCTGGGTGGCTTTCACCAGTTCTTCAGCTTCATCCGAGGTCAATTCGAGCGTGACCGCCCGAACGATGACCGGCTTGTCCTTTTCCGGCGAGGCGGTCTGGTCCACTGCCAGAACCTTCACGTTCTCCAGCAGGGTCCTTGATTCGTAGCGGTAGCTACCGTTTTTCTTCGCGGCGACAATATCCACCCGGTTACCGGGCATCAGGAACCCGGCAACGCCGATCACGTCGTTTACCCGAACTGTCACAGCTCGCTTGTTTGGCGCGATCACCGCAGACAGGGCGCTGCCACCGCCAAAGGCGGCCACCTTTTCCTCGAGAATCATTTCACCCGGATAAATAGTCGTTGTAGCCACTTGCCCTTCAATCTCCTCGACTTCCGTCAAAGCGCTGGACGGAACCATGGATTTCGGAATAGTGGCGATTTTAAGGTCGCTGGGCTCCACCTTCTTGCCGAAGGGGATCTGCAGGGCCGCTACGACCACGGGAACACCGTCCTCCGTAGCTGGGGCCGCAAATCGGTCAAGCGCCCAGCCCCTGGCGAGGTAAGCAGCGCCGAGCCCCATCACAAGGGCAAAAGAAAGCATCAGAATGGTTCTTGACTTGAACATAGCGGTCACCCCACGTTTTCCAGCTGCACGAAGTAGTTTTGCCAGGCCCACCGAATGGATTCGGTAGTCAGCCTGGCCGGTAACCCGCGGTACCGGCAGTAGTCACTGACCAGACCGAGCAGGTCCCGGGGATGACAGGGCAACAGGACATTGCCCTGGGTCGGGTAGAGCTCTGTCATCATGTACCGGGTTGCGTCGGGATCGTCCTCGATCCCCATGGTCTGGCAGACCTGTTTCCAGAGTCGTAGAAACGGCTCCGGCTCCAGGGTTTTGAATCCGATCTTGTGACCGATGCGGCGCAGGAACGCCTCATCGGCGAGATCCAGCGGATTAAGGTTGGTGGAGAAGATCAGCAGCATGTCGAAAGGAACGGCAAAATGCTGCCCCGCGCGCAGGTTGAGGAAATCCCGCTTTTCCTCCATGGGTACAATCCAGCGGTTGAGCAGGTCCACATGGGATACCCGCTGCCGGCCCAGGTCGTCGATCAACAACATGCCGTTACTCGCCTTGAGCTGCAGTGGCGCCTGGTACTGCTTGCGTTGCTCGTCGAATTTGAGGTCCAGCATATCCAGGGTGAGCTCACCACCCGTGGTCACTTCCGGGCGGTAGCAAAGGACATAACGGGGATCGTGACCGTTGCCCAAATGCACGGGATCCTGCTCCTCGCCATGGACCGGGTGGTGGAATTCCGGGTCAAACAGACTGATCACCGTGTCGCCCACCAGAATCGAGTAGGGAACATAAACCGGGCCGGCCAGGAGCCTGACCAGTTGGCGGGTAATGTAGCTCTTGCCGCTGCCAGCAGGACCATAAATGAACATGGCGCGGCCGGAGTGCACCGCAGGCCCCAGTTGAGCCAGCAGGCTTTCCTCAATCACAGTGTCCCGGAAAAGGCGATGGATATCATCTTCCGTAACCACGCATTTTGAGACTGATTGTCGCCGAACAATTTGCGAGTAGGCTTCGAGAGTGACAGGTGCCGGGCCGGCGTACCCGTCACGGGACAACGCTTCCAGAGCGGCAGCACGGCCACGGTCTGTCAGCGCGTAGCGTACGCCACCTTCCGAGAAATCGGCGCCCCTGCTCTCAACCTTTGCCTCCTGGCGCAGGTGCGCAATCACCGGTTCCAGAATAGCGCCAGGCAGGGAAATATTCCGGGCCAGTTGCTGGAGTGTCTGGTTGCTTGCAAGGCTAAGATGTTTGATCAGCAGGTCAGCGACAAAGAAATGGTCAAGACCGGTGTCCTGAAGGCTGTGGGGGCGGCCAACGTCATTACTGGCTTTCGGATGCGTATCCCTGTAATCGGTTAACAAGAGTTCGGCGTCCATTGCTTGCTCCTTCACTTCCGTTGATTTTCCCGCCTAAAGAAGAACCGACAGGGCTGTTCCGCAGGCTATCGCTGGTGCATAAGGCAGCCGTAGCCCGGCAGCCTCGCCCTTCGCAGGGGCGATGTAAGTCGGTTGCAAATAGGCAAGAGATACAAACATTGACCAATACCGGCGGGCCATCTCAAACAGCCCTCCCTTCCAGGTAATAAACGCCAGGGCAAAAACTCCGCCGACAAGCAAAGTCATCACAGCGCTCAAAAACACGGCATACGGCCCGATCAAAGCACCAACAGCGGCGAGCAACTTGACGTCTCCCGCTCCAAGTGCTGCAAAAAAATACAGTGGCAAGAAACAGAACAAGCCGACCAGCAAACCCGAAAGCGCAAACCCGGCTCCTTGCCACTGCGCACCGAGACTGTGCAGAGTGATTCCCAGCACTATCATTGAAAACGTGAGAACATTCGGGATCCTGCGGCTTGAAAAGTCGAAGTAGACTGCAGCAAGCAGTCCGAAAAGGAGTGTCGTCGCTATCCCTAGGCTGGTGGAATCCATCGCATCCTCCGACAAACCTGTTTGAGGGACCAGGAGAGGGGAACATGTCGCCCTCCCCTGGTATACGTCGCGTGTTGGTTATGCCGCCGGCGGAACAATGATATCGGCAATGCTGTCAATCACGGTCGCAATGTTTCCGCCCAGAAGCTGAAACGCGGCAACGGTCCCAAGCACAATCAAAGACCCTGCTACCGCATACTCGGACAGCTCCAAACCCTCTTCATCCCGAAGAAACGCAACTACCTTTTCCTTGAAGTTTTTCATCTCGTAACTCCTGCAGTCGTTAGACATACTTCCTTGAAGGCACAGCGACATATCCGTGCGCTGTAGTTTCAGGATAAGAAGTTATTCAGAAGTGGGTTAGGAGTATTCCGGCGAAAGAATAGGAGGATTTTGCAAAAGGAGAATCTTGCAGAGCGCGATCAGAGTTCCAGGGACTGGTACAGAGAAAGCTGGGGAGAAGAAGCTGCCTCTTCCCTTGTGGTGCGGCATTTATGCCGATACTGGCTGGGCGTCATACCCATATGGCGCTGGAACATCCGGGTGAAGTGGGAGGCATCGTGGAAGCCCACGGCCCAGCAGACATCAATCACCGAGGCGCTGTTATTCTGCAGAAGTTCGGTTGCCTTATCGATCCGGCGCCGGACGATGTACTCCTGGAAGGTAATGCCGTGGACCCGCTTGAAGGCACGGCTGAGCTGGTAACTGTTGCTCCCGCAGAGTGCAGCAATGTCCGTCTGCATCAACTTTTCAGACAGGTGCTGTTCAATGAACGCTACGGCGGACTCGACAATCTTGTCCTCACAACGGTGTTTCTTGAAGCGTGCATCATCGGGGAGGGGCTGGGACTTGATAATGGTGGCCCGCTCGGAACGGTCCTTGGGGTTCCCCACCAACTTTTCCAGCCTGCTCAGCGCTTCCAGAACGCTGTCCGACTGGACGGGCTTGACGAAATAATCCCAGACACGGCTACGCAGCGCCCATACGGCGAGAGCCTCCGAGTGATGCTGGGTAAACATCAGCACCGGCACCGACGGGAACTCCTGCTTGGCCTCGCTCAGCAAGGACAGGCTGGAAATATCCGGAAAATCGAACTCAAAGCAGCAGATAACCCGGTCATGAGCGGCATACACTGACGCCAGATCATCCTTCGCTGAAACCCTGACCACTGGAAAGTGCCGGTCAATTACCCTGGCGACTTCCGGATCCGCACCGTACTGGGTGGCATCCACCAGTACGACGGTAGCTCTCTCCATTTGCCCAATCCCCTTTTTGTGGATTTTCGGGATGCCAGATCCATCTGGACCTGCTCAAATTAACATGTATTTTTGTTAATTTTCTTGCGGGGCAACTAAAACTAATAGGAAAGCGAACCAAATACGTCAAGAAAGCCAACGGGCCATTTTGCAGAATTTTACAATTCAGAAAAGAATGAAATGTCCCGAAACAAAAGGCAGGAATACGTGTTAAGAGGAAAAAATTGGGGTCAGATGAGAAGCAGACTTCTCATCTGACCCCTGCTTCGTTTCCCGGATCAGCCGAGGTTCTTCTTGATGAACTTCTGGAGCTCCCCCACGATACCGCTACGGAAGGCGAGGACCGTCAGTACAAAGATACCCCCAAGAATCGGGTCTACCCAGTCACGGAGAGCCCCCTGAGACAGCTGGTACTCGATGTTCACGACGAATGTCGCACCTACCACCGGGCCGAGCAAGGTCCCCATACCGCCAACCAACGTCATGAGAATGACCTCGCCCGACATATGCCAGTGAGCGTCATTGAGGGAAGCCAGCTGGAACACCACGGACTTCATCGAGCCGGCCAGTCCGGCAAGTGCCGCAGAGATAACGAACGCAAGTACCTTGTAACGATCCACGTTATAGCCCAGTGATACCGCACGCGGCTCGTTCTGCTTGATTGCTTTCAGGATCTGGCCATAGGGGCTGCTGACGATGCGCTGTACCAACAGGTAACAGGCAATGAAGACGACCAGCACGAAGTAGTACATGTTCAGGTTGTCTTCCAGATTGATCAGGCCAAACAGCTCGCCGCGGGGGATCCCGTGCATACCATCCTCACCGTGGGTGAACTCGGACTGCACGAAGAAGAAGAACACCAGCTGCGCCAGGGCCAGTGTGACCATGGCAAAGTAGATGCCCTGCCGGCGGATGGACAGCAACGCGAAGGCGACACCAAGCGCCGTTGCGGTCAGGGTACCGGCAATGATGCCCATCTCCGTGGTCAACCCCGAGTAGTTGCTCAGCAGGTAACCGGTGGTGTATCCGCCAGTTGCCAGGAAGGCCGCATGGCCAAACGACAACAGGCCGGTAAACCCGAAAAGCAGGTTGAATGCCACGGCAAAAAGCGCGAAGCAAAGGATCTTCATCAGGAAGACCGGGTAGATCATGAATGGCGCCGCGAGCAGCAGGAGCAACAGCACGCCATTGAGCATCAACTTCTTACGGTCCTGGGCGGCTTGCTGTTCCACAATGGCCTTGTGAATGTCGGCAGAATTGACTGGCTGATTCATATTTATGCCTCCTTACCGAACAAGCCACTGGGCCGGAACATCAGTACCAGAACCATGACAAGGAAGATGACTGCCGAAGACGCCGGCGGATAAAAGGTTTTGGTGAGCCCCTCGATGACCCCCATGAGAATACCGGTGATGATGGCACCGCCGATGGAACCCATGCCGCCGATCACCACGACCGCGAAGACCACGATGAGGGTACTGGACCCCATAACCGGAGTGACCGAGTAGATGGGCGCGGCGAGAACGCCCGCAAATGCCGCCAGAGCCACCCCGAAACCGTAGGTGAGACTGATCAGCAAAGGAACGTTAATGCCAAACCCCTGCATCAGCTGAGAATCCTCGGTTCCGGCTCGCAGATACGAGCCCAGTTTGGTTTTCTCGATCACAAACCAGGTGCCGAAGCACACCAACAGGGCCGCAACGATGACCCAGGCCCGATAATAAGGCATGAACATGAAGCCGAGGTTCACGCCGCCCTTGAACATGTCAGGCATGGTGTAACGCAGCCCGGATACACCGAACCAGTTGATCAGCACACCCTGAATAATCAGGGCCACCCCGAAGGTCAGGAGCAGGCTGTAGATATGGTCCTGCCCCGCAATGCGGCGAAGCAGAAAGTATTCGATGACAACACCAAAGACACCGACCACAAGAGGGGCCAGGAAAAGGGCAACCCAGTAGTTGACGCCCAGGTAGTCAAACATCAGGACAGTGGTCATGGCGCCCAGCATATACATGGCACCATGGGCAAAATTGATGATCTTCAGCAGGCCGAAGATAACCGCGAGCCCCAGGCTCAGCAGGGCGTAGAAGGCGCCGTTGATGATTCCGATAAGGAGCTGGCCGGAGAGCACAGCGAGTGGGACGCCGAAAATCATGGACATGTTGCTAACTCCAAAGCAGCACAGACGTTATTGTTGGACTTCTCGTCTCTGCAGGTTTCCGGTACTCCCCGCATGATTGCGGGGAGTACCGTTGTTGCAGCTTTTCTTAGTTGTTTACCAGCTTGCACTTACTCTCGGAGAGCGGGCGGTAAGACTCTTCAGCCGGGATGGTCCGCAGGATCTTGTACAGGTCCCATTCGCCTTTGGACTCTTCCGGAGTTTTCACTTCCGCCAGGTACATATCGTGGACCATGCGGCCATCAACGCGGATCTTGCCGTTCTTCGCGAACATGTCGTTGATCGGCGTGTCCATCATCTGCTGGCGAACAGTCTGAGCATCGTCGGAGCCGGTCGCTTCAACAGCTTTCAGATACTGCATGGCACTGGAGTAGATGCCCGCGTGAACCATGGTCGGACGCACACCGGTCTCTTCCATGAATCGATCAGACCACTCACGGGTCTCGTCGTTCATGTCCCAGTACCAGCCTGTGGTCAGCTGGATACCCTGGGCGGTTTCGGCACCCAGTGCGTGCACGTCCGTCAGGAACAGCAGCAGCGCTGCCAGGGTCTGGCCGGACTGGGTTACACCGAACTCACTGGCAGTGGTGATCGCGTTGGTGGTGTCTGCACCGGCGTTCGCCAGGCCGATCACGTCAGCGCCAGAAGCCTGGGCCTGAAGAATGAAGGAGGAGAAATCCTGGGTCGGGAACGGGTGGCGTACAGTGCCGATCACTTCACCGCCGTTGGCCTCGACAACCCGCGTCACGTCACCTTCCAGAG
Source organism: Marinobacter sp. C7 (assembly GCF_022343555.1). Classification (GTDB taxonomy): domain Bacteria; phylum Pseudomonadota; class Gammaproteobacteria; order Pseudomonadales; family Oleiphilaceae; genus Marinobacter. The sequence goes on from NZ_JAKQZH010000006.1 coordinate 141,834, forward strand.
CGTGACCGAAGGCGTAGTCCGCGGTCAGCATGTACCAGGTCTTGCCACCCTCTTTGACCACCGCACTGGCGGTACCGTTAGCCAGTGGATAGGTGTCGTAGACGTAGTGAATGTGGTTCGGCGTGCAGTGCTCGTTGGTGATGCTGGACGCGGCAGAGCCGGAAATGATACCCAGACGGTCATTCTCTTCCAGAATCTTGCTGACCGCGATGGAAACGGAGGACGCAACCATCCCCGCCACCAGATCGACATTCTCGTTTTCGACCCAGCGACGAACGGTGCTGGAGGCGGAATCGGGGCTGTTACGGTCATCGGCACTGACCACTTCAATCTTGGTGCCGTTTACCTTACCACCGAAATCGGCAATGGCCATTTCCAGGGCCTTGAGTCCGTTCGGACCAGCCAGATCCCGGTAAGTGCCGGACATGTCCGCCAGGTAACCGATCTTGATGGTGTCGTCGGACATTTCTGCCTGGGCGCCGCCCACCATCAGGGCTGATGCAACGGCTGATGTCAGAAGCTTTTTCATCATTGTCATTGTTCTATCTCCGCTACTGTCTTGCGTTGGTTCGGGTTGTTGTTGCTTTTCTTACTTTCGTTCTATCCGGGATCAGACTCCCAAATAGTTGTCCAGCACCGACTGTTTGGCACTCAGTTCGTTGGCGCTGATTTCTTCCACAATCTGACCGTGCTCCACGACGTAATGACGATCGGCTAGCGGTGCCGCAAAGTGGAAATTCTGCTCTACCAGGACAATGGTCAGGCCTTTCTCTTTCAGGGCTACCAGGACCTCCCCCAGCTTCTCTACAATGACCGGTGCCAGACCCTCGGTAATTTCGTCCAGCAAAAGCATATTGGCGCCGGTACGCAGGATACGGGCCATGGCCAGCATCTGCTGCTCACCGCCGGACAGCTTGGTGCCCTGGCTGTTACGCCGCTCATAGAGGTTGGGGAACATGTTGTAGATTTCTTCCAGACTCATGCCGCCGCTGCGCACAACGGGAGGCAGGGTCAGGTTTTCCTGGACGCTGAGTGACGAAAAAATGCCCCTGTGTTCGGGGCAATACCCGACACCCAACCTGGCAATATGATGTGGCGCGCGCGCCATGGTTTCTTCACCGTTGATCATGATGGAGCCGGTGCGGCGGCCCACCATGTTCATGATGGCCTTGAGCGTTGTGCTCCGCCCGGCGCCATTGCGGCCCAGCAGTGTCACCAGCTCGCCGCGGTTCACCACCATGTCGATGCCGTGAAGAATGTGGGATTCCCCGTAGAAGGCATGCAGGCCGGAGAGGCGCAGCTGTTCGTATTCCCGATCCGGATTCACGCTCATTGGGCTGCCTCCGCCTCTTCACTGCTGGCTGTTCCTCGCTCACCGCTGCCTTCGCTGCCCATGTATACCTCGCGTACCCTCGGGTCGGCAGATACAGCGGCATAATCGCCTTCGGTAAGCACTGCACCCTGAGCCAGCACGGTAATGCGGTCACAGAGTTTGCTGACCACGCTCAGGTTGTGCTCCACCATCAATACGGTGCGTCCGTCAGCCGCCTTGCGAACAAGTTCGACAACCCGGTCCACGTCTTCCGAACCCATGCCCTGGGTTGGCTCATCCAGCAGCAGGATCTCGGGCTCCATGGCCAGGGTGGTGGCCAGTTCCAGCGCCCGCTTGCGCCCATAGGCCAGCTCGATGGTGGTGGTGTTGGCAAACTCCGCCAGGCCCACGGCATCCAGCAGCTCCATGCAACGCTGGTTCAGCTTGTGCAGGGAATTACCGGACTTCCAGAAACTGAAGGAGGTGCCCTCGGCTGTCTGCAGAGCTACACGGATATTTTCCAGTGCGGTCATATGGGGGAATACCGCCGAGATCTGGAAGGAGCGAACCACGCCCTTGCGGGCGATGGCTGCAGATTTCAGGGAGGTGATGTCCTCGCCCTTATAAAGAATCTGCCCCCTGGTAGGGATCAGGAACTTGGTCAGGAGATTGAACACCGTGGTCTTGCCGGCGCCGTTCGGGCCGATCAGCGCATGGATATCGCCTTTCCGGATCTTGAGGTTGACGTCGTCTACGGCGACGAACCCCTTGAACTCCTTGACCAGGTTACGGGTCTCGAGAACGTGCTGTTCACTCATGAGCCACTATACCCTTTGTTATTGTTGTACTTCTGAATTATCTACAGGTTAGATTGACGTATACGTAAACGTCAATACTTAATTCCTATATTTTTCCGGGGGGATCGAATAAGTCATCGTGGAATGTGCCACCGGCTCCTCCACCCCCTCGGAATAGACGAAAACTTCTCCGACCCCCATGGTGCGCCCAACCTTCAGGAGGTTGGCGCGAGCCCAGATGGCGGCATGCGCAGCCGGTTTCCGGAGGAAGTTGATGTTCAGGTTGGTCGTCACCGCCAGGGGCACCAACCCGATCTTGCTCAACAGGGCGGCGTACATGGCTACGTCCGCCAGCCCCATCATAGCCGGCCCGGAGACAGTGCCTCCGGGCCGGAGATGTTCCTCGTCCACCTCCAGCCGCATCTCGGCCCAGCCGTCCCCGAGCTTCTGCAGGGTGCCGAATGCCTCACCCTGCGGAAACTGCTCCTCGAGGAACGCCTGAAGCTCTTCGAAGGTGATGATCATGCCTCGACTTCGTCCTTGGCACGGTTACGCAACACGAATCGCTGAATCTTGCCGCTCGGAGTCTTCGGCAACTCATCCACGAATTCGATCTCACGCGGGAAGGCGTGGGTGGACAGCCGGCGGCGAACCAGCTCCTGGAGTTCATCTTTCAGGGACTGCTCATCGGCAGGCTCCTGACCACTCTTGATCACTATATAGGCCTTGATGATCGAGCCCCGTTTTTCATCCGGCTTCGCGACAACACCGGATTCCGCTACCGCAGCATGTTCAAGCAGAGTGCTTTCGACGTCAGCAGGCCCTACCCGGTAGCCGGCCGTAGTGATGATGTCGTCGTCACGACCACTGAAGGAGAAGCTGCCATCTCCATGGCAGATTACCATGTCGCCAGTGAGGTAGTACCCGTTCACAAACGGATCTTTTTCACCCCAAGTGTAGCCGTCAAAGTGGAACAGTGGTGAAGATTTCACATCCACCGCCAGCTGACCAATCTCGCCCTCCCCCACTTCTTCGTTCTTTTCGTTCAGCGCAACAACTTTGTGGCCGGGAGAGGAGTAGCCCATGGAGCCCTCGCGTACCGGATGTTCAAGACCGTGGAAGTTGCAGCAGGTCATCCCCGTCTCGGTCTGACCGTAATGGTCCTTCACCGGACAGAAATGGCGGTTCTTGATCCAGTTGACCACCTCGGGATTCAGCGGCTCGCCCGCACTGCTGCATACCCGCAGACCAAGATTCTCGCCTTCCGGCAGCACCTGATCATTAGCCTTGAGCAGGCGGTAGGCCGTGGGTGCCGCTGCCAGATTGGTGATCTTGTACTTGCGGATCATGTCGTAGGTGGATTCCGGAGTGAAAGCACCGGGGTTGAAATGCGTAGCGTGGCCCATCAGCAGCGGACCGACGACAGCATAATACAGGCCATAGGCCCAGCCCGGATCGGCGACGTTCCAGAATACATCGTCTTCACGAAGGTCGATGGCGTACTTCATGTACACGTAGAACGCCAGCAGAGCCCTGGCCGGTACGGCAACACCCTTGGCCTTGCCAACGGTGCCGGAAGTGAACATCTGCAGGAACGGGTCCGTGCCCTTGATCATCACCGGCTCGAACTGGTCGGACTGCTGCGCCAGGGTGTCCTCGAAATCGCGGACATCGGCGCCGGTTTCGCTGGCATTTACGCACAGCACCGGGGCACAGCCCTTCACTTCGGTGAGTTTCGGGTAGTTGGCGGGGTCTGTCACTACCAGTTTGGTGCCGGCACGCTCAAGCCGGTATTCGATGGCACCGGAGCCGAATGCGGTAAACAGTGGCTGGTAGACCGCACCGGCACGCAGAGCGCCGGCAATCACAATCAGCAGCTCCGGTCCGCGGGGCAGCAGGCCCGCAACACGATCACCCTTCCCGATACCCTGAGATTGGAGATAGTTGGCGAAGCGGGCTGAAGCGGCCTTGAGCTCCGCAAAGGTCAGGGTTCCGTCTCCACCGTCTGCTGTTTCGTAGAACAGGGCTACTTTCTGCGGATCAGACGCCCATTTGTCACAGATCTCGTGGCATACGTTCAGACCGCTATCAAGACGTCCGTCCAGGATGTCCGCTTCCAGAGCGGCCGCATCAAAGTTGTTGTACACATCGGTGTATTTCGGAAGGCTCATCGTGAACTCCTGTTGTTTTTATCTTTGAATGCACAGGGCCAAGGTTTAGCACAGGCTTCACTTTACGTAAAGGTAAACTTTAGATTAAAAACAGGCCCGCCGTGGCAGTGTTATGACGTTCACTGCAAACGGGCCGTCAGATCAGGACCTTGGCGCGAGGCCAGACTTGTGGCGGGATGAGAGGATATGGTGAAGGCCGTCGCAATCGACCATCGGATCATCGCAGTTCACCACGATATCGGAGCGGGCAATAACGTACCCCTTGCCGGTGATGCTGTTCTTCACAACCTGGTACTCACCCTCGGTTTCGACCGAGGTGAACTCACCGATAAAACCCGTTTCCCTGAGCGACACCGTCTCCAGCCTGTCACCCGGACGGATCTTCCCCTCGTAGTTCATGAGCGCCAGGCGCGCAGAGGTGCCGGTCCCCGTCGTACTGCGGCAGATAACCCCTGGATGAACGTAGGTGGCCGAACGGGAGCGGTAATAACCTTCTGCCACGTGTTCCTCCGGCCCCATGAAGTGCAGGAACGGCAAGGGGCCGACATCGCCCAGGGTGTAATGGGAAAAACCCCGCTCCGCCTGTATCGCCTCGACAATGGCATGGGCAGTTTCCGCCAGCTTGCGCTCCTCGTCCAGAGTCAGGTCAAAGCCCAGCTCTTTTGCATCCACCAGCGCGTAGAAGCCGCCGCTGTAGGCAACACTGTAGGTCACTTTCCCGAGCGCGGGTACGTCAATGCTCGCCTTGTAAGTATGGATATAACTCGGCAAACCCTCACAGGTGATGGCCTCGACCACGCCATCACGTACGGTGGCCTCGATCTGGACCAGGCCGGCGGGAGACTCCAGCATGAAGTTCTGTTTGCCCTCCTGCTTGGGCACGATTCCGGCCTCGAGCACGGCGGTGGCGGTGCATATCGTGTTGGAGCCTGAGTAGATGGGGTAACCCATCACCTCCATGATGATGTAACCGGCCGCCGCCCGCGGATCTGTGGCCGGAACCAGCAAATCCACCGACATTTCCGGAATGCCATAGGGTTCCTCCAGCAGAAGTTTACGGAGGCCGTCTGCGTCATCCCTCAGATACTCCATCTGGGCCCGAACGGTGTCTCCGGGCAACAGATCGATACCGCCGGTCACAATCCGGCTGACATCACCACCGGCATGGGTATCCATCAACTGAATGGTCAGCTCAGGCTTCATCAGGCGGCCTCCAGGGCATAGGGTTTGCCGTGTTCTTCCCACTGTGCGTCGGGAACGATCACGATCTTGCCGAGATAATTGCTGCCCCGGTTAACAAAATATTCCTCGGCCCGGTGCAGCTCCGAAAGTCGGAAAGCGCCGTGCAGCACCGGTTTGAGCTGGCCGCCCCGGATCCAGGCCATCAGCTGGTCAGCTTCTTCACGGGTACCGTGGGAGACTCCGAAGATCTGCACCTGGTACAGGTAGATGCGGGTCCAGAGTATCTCGCTGATGTTGCCGCCACTGGCACCGGCAATGCTGAGCCGCGGGTAGGTGGAGCGGGCATTCATATCAAAGATCATCGTATCTATGAACCGGTCGGTCATCTCACCGCCTACCAGATCCATGACCGCATCGATGGGTTTTCCTCCGGTCTGCTCTTTCACCCGGTCCTCGAAGCTGTCCATGTCCGAGCGATCCAGCACGGCTTCCGCACCAAGCGCCATCAGCGCCTCCGCCTTGTCCTGTTTGCTCAGTGCGTAGGGGATGGCGCCCATGACCCGGCACAACTGAATCAGTGCTGTACCGACACCGCCACTGGCACCGGTGACCAATACCCGCTCACCTGCCCGGACACTGGCCGATGTCAGCATGTGCATGGCGGTCTGGTAGGAGCACATGCCCATGGCGGCCAGTTCTGCGTCGGACAGTTCAGGGTTCGGGATATGGTGGAACTGATCGGATGGCAGCACCACATATTCCGCGAAGCCTCCGTCAGCGCCATGACCGTAATAATCCGGAGTCAGGTTGATGTCCCGGCGGCCGTCGGCGTAGATATTGAAATCCAGCAGTCCGCGCTCGCCAATGCGGCTCTCATCAACGCCATCACCAACCGCAACCACCCGGCCAGCGATATCGGCACCCTGGATGCGGGGAAAGGTCAGGGTAGGCTTGCCGCCCATCTTGAAGGACGTCATCTCGCCTTTCTTCGTTGGGTACAGCCCTTCCCTCGCCTTGCGGTCCGTATTGTTCTTGGCGGTTGCAGTAACCTGGACAAGGACCTGGCCCGGGCCGGGTTGGGGGGTAGGAACGTCCTGATATTCAAGCTTGTCGATGTCACCGTGACCGGTAAGAACCATGGCTTTCATGGTGTTCGGGATCATGGACGAGAGATCCTCCCTGGTCTGCTGAATTTGGGTTATCCAGACAGGATAGGTGAGATTCCCGGGTGTGTCAGGGCGTGTTGCGGGTATCCATTATTCGCTTTAGCGGGCGATCACCCGGTACACCGGGCGCAACCCGGGAATCTGCTTGAGAACGACCTGGATAACCGTCATCAGCGGCACCGCCAGGAGCACCCCTACCGGGCCCCAGAGCCAGCCCCAGAAGAAGATGGAAACGAAAATAATGACCGGATTGATGGCCATGCGGAAACCATGAATCCATGGCTCGATAAAGGCGCCCACGAGCGTCGTCAGTGCCAGGAAACCGAGCGGGGCAATGGCCATCATCCAGAACTCGTCCAGGCTGATCACAGAAATCACCGAAAGCATCGAAACGGAGATGACCACCCCCAGGTACGGAATGAACCGGGCCAGCCCTGCGACCAGTCCCCACACAGCAGGATCCGGCAGGCCTGCGGCCCAGCAGATGAGACCAGTAGCCGTGCCGACAAAGATGTTGCTCAGCCCCAACACCGCGAGATACTGCGCAATCAGATGCTGGGAATCGTGGGTTATCCGCAACACCGTTTTCCGCTGTCCCAGGGGCAACTGCCGGACGAAATTCCGGATCAGGCGGTCCCCGCTTACCAACAGAAAATAGGTGAGCGCGAGGGCCAGGGCCAGGCCGACGATGCCATTCTGGACCTTGTTCATCAGTTGGTTGCGCCAGGAATCCGTTTGTAGAACGACCGCCGCCGGCTGCGGCTGCTCGCCATCGGAAAGCTGCTCAACCGATTTCTCGACCTGCTCTGCGGACTCGGTCACCCTGGCAATCTGGCGACTCAGTTCACTCTCACCGACCAGCACCCGGGATATCGCTCCCGGCACTTCCTCGACCCACTTCAGCGCCGGCGTGGCCACCGCCAGTGTGACTCCGACAATTCCCGCCAGCACCAGCAACACCAGGATCATGGAACTGACCATCCGGGGAATGCGCCATTTGACGTATGCCTTTTTTACCATCGGCGATAACAGCAAACTGGTCATGACAGCGAGCACGATGGGCAGGATAATCTGGTGGGCAACGTACAACGTGTACAGAATGCCGAGGCCGAACAACCCGTATATCGGCGTGGCAAGGTCCGAGGAAATCAGCGGACGCTTGTTGTCGCCCGCCGGTTCGTTCTGTCCAGGATCGCCATCCATGAGGGGCTCCGAGCCTTCGTTCAAATACCGGCCCGGGTTAACGACAGGGCCGTCATGAAAACGACCAGTCTAACCTGCTCTGCTGCTGGCTGCATCAGCCCTTACCGAAGCTGGTGGAAGGCCCGCTCAGACGCTGACCGGATGAGGAAGATCCGGCGAGCTGGCCTCTGAAGCGCGGCCACTGCCCGGCCCACCTCCGGAGTTCATTCGCACCAGGGGGCCGGAAACCGTGACACCACCGGGATCCACCTTCACAAAGCTGCCCCCGGCCCTGAGAGTCACCTCGGCGCCCGCCTCAATGACGATTTTCAGTCCGGCGTTGTGGTGAATTTCGGTGCCCGCCTCCACCAACTGATGTTTGCCCTGCTCGCTGAAATGGCTGCCGTTCACAGTCAGACTCATGTCTGCACCGACAGTGTCCCGGCATTCACCATCCACCGACTGATGATCGTCCCCGCCCACCAGACTCAAGTGGTTATTGCCAATCGTCAGGTGGCTATCGTTTCTGATGAGCTCGGTTCGGTTGTGCTCGGTGAGCAGGTCCAGGTCCTTCTGGGCATGGAGGTAGATCTGTTCCTGGTCGGCTTCGTC
>NZ_JAKQZH010000068.1 GCF_022343555.1 Marinobacter sp. C7
GATCGCGGCGCGGAAGACGAGCGGGCCGAAGGTCAGGATGGCGCGGTGTGGCGTCCCGGGGGCGGCGCGCACGGTGATGACCGGGGAGGCGTTTCTGCGTTTTTTCACTTTTTTTTGCTTTGTGCGTGAAATCGTTTAATTTCTATAGCATTGGGCCCGGAGGCCGCAATATGCGGGATGGTGAGGGCAGAAGGGCAGCTTGATGACGGCGAGAACGATTTTGCTGGTCGATGACGACCAGGACCTGCGCGAAACGCTGGTGGAACAGCTCGAACTCTACGACGAGTTCGACATACGCTCCGCCGACAGTGCCGCGCGGTCGCTGAAGATGCTGCGCGAAGAGCAGATCGACCTCCTGATCATGGATGTCGGCCTGCCGGACATGGATGGCCGCGAGGCGGTCAAGCTTGCCCGCAAGAACGGCTTCAAGGCGCCGATCATCATGCTCACCGGCCACGACACCGATTCGGATACGATCCTCGGCCTGGAGGCTGGTGCCAACGACTACGTCACGAAGCCGTTTCGGTTTGCCGTGCTTCTCGCCCGTATCCGCGCGCAGTTGCGCC
>NZ_JAKQZH010000069.1 GCF_022343555.1 Marinobacter sp. C7
CAGTGGAACAGCCTTAACACCGGAGCCGTAGAACTCAACGAACTTCTGGACGACGCCGTGGTCGCGCAGCATTTCGGTGATGGTCAGCACAACGTCAGTTGCGGTAACGCCTACTGGGATCTCGCCGGTCAACTTGAAGCCAACAACGCGAGGGATCAGCATGGACACTGGCTGGCCGAGCATTGCTGCTTCAGCCTCAATGCCACCAACGCCCCAGCCCAGGATGCCCAGGCCGTTTTCCATGGTGGTGTGGGAGTCGGTACCGATGCAGGTATATGGGTATGCAAGGCCCTCGTTGTCGAAGACGACGCGAGCCAAGTACTCAATGTTGACCTGGTGGACGATACCGGTTCCTGGAGGAACAACGCGGAAGTTGGAGAAGGACTCGGAACCCCAACGCAGGAACTGGTAACGCTCCTCGTTGCGCTCGTACTCGATCTCAACGTTCTTAGCCAGTGCATCTGGGCGGCCGAAAGCCTCCACGATGACGGAGTGGTCAATGACCATCTCGGCTGGGTTCAGTGGGTTGACGTCGTTAGGGTCGCCACCGAGTGCAGCAACTGCCT
>NZ_JAKQZH010000070.1 GCF_022343555.1 Marinobacter sp. C7
CGCCAACGAAGGTCCAACCATGAAGCGCTTCCAGCCACGTGCTCAGGGACGCGCATTCCAGATCCGTAAGCGCAGCAGCCACATCACCGTGGTCGTTGAGAGCCAGAAGGAAGGAGCCAACTAGTGGGCCAGAAGATCCATCCACACGGCCTCCGTTTGGGCATCACTTCCGACTGGAAGTCCCATTGGTACGCCGACAAGTCTTACGCTGACTACGTCGCAGAAGACATCAAGATTCGCGAATTCCTGTCCAAGGGCCTCGACCGTGCCGGCATCGCCGACGTCGTCATCGAGCGCACCCGCGACCGCGTTCGCGTAGACATCCACACCGCTCGCCCAGGCATCGTCATTGGTCGTCGTGGCGCTGAGGCTGACCGCATCCGCCGTGAGCTCGAGAAGCTCACCGGCAAGCAGGTTGCCCTCAACATCCTCGAGGTCAAGAACGTCGATGCTAACGCTAAGCTGGTGGCACAGTCCATCGCTGAGCAGCTGACCAACCGCGTGGCATTCCGTCGCGCAATGCGCAAGGCTATCCAGTCTGCAATGCGTCAGCCACAGGTTAAG
>NZ_JAKQZH010000071.1 GCF_022343555.1 Marinobacter sp. C7
CCGGGAAAAGGCCCTGCCGGGCGCGGTGCTGACGCGTGTCGCCTCCAGCCATATACGCGTCGGCACGTTCCAGTTCTTCGCGGCACGGGGCGACAACGAAGCGGTTCGCCAACTCGCCGACCATGTGATCGACAGGCATTACCCCGAGGCCGCGGGCGCTTCCAATCCCTACCGCGCTCTTCTCGAAGGCATCTGCACCCGTCAGGGGGAACTCGTCGCACGCTGGATGCAGATCGGCTTCGTGCATGGCGTCATGAACACCGACAACATGTCGATCGCCGGGGAAACGATCGACTACGGCCCGTGTGCCTTCCTCGACGTCTACGATCCCGCGACCGTCTTTTCCTCGATCGACCGGAACGGGCGTTACGCCTACGCCAACCAGGCCCGCATCGCGCACTGGAACCTCTTTCGTCTGGCAGAATGCCTGCTTCCCCATCTCGATCCGGACGAAAACAAGGCCATTGAAGCCGCACAGGACGCGCTTTCCGGCTTTGCGGACGCGTTCAACACCGCTTATCTCGATGGCTTTCGCGCGAAGATCGGTT
>NZ_JAKQZH010000072.1 GCF_022343555.1 Marinobacter sp. C7
GCAATCTCTCCGTCGACCTCGATGACGAGAAAGAGGGAGGAGAACAGCCGGTGGTTTACCCAGTAGGTGTAGGGTGTATGCGCATCCAGTGTACCGGGCATGGTCGCGATCCGCTCGATCTGGGGAAAGTCGTCCGGATGAAAGGAACGGATCCTGGTCGTCATGTCAAAACCTCATGAATGGGGGAGGATCGGCGTCACGAGGTCCTCAGCCGGCGAGGCCGGGAAGCACGGTCTCGCCGACGGCGGCGCAAAACCTGCCGCTTGAAACGAGTTCGGTGGCGCGACCGAGATCGTCGGCCATGAAACGATCGTCGTCGAGTGCCGGCACCACCTCGCGCAGGACGGCCAGCACCGCGTTCAGTCGCGGACTGGTGGACAGCGGCTTGCGCAGATCCACCCCCTGGGCGGCGCTCAGCGCCTCGATGCCGATGATCGCGAAGAGGTTGTCGGTCATCTGAAGCAGGCGGCGAGCGCCATGGCAGGCCATGGAAACATGGTCCTCCTGATTGGCGGAGGTGGGGGTGGAGTCGACCGAGGCGGGATGCG
>NZ_JAKQZH010000073.1 GCF_022343555.1 Marinobacter sp. C7
CATGTCCGCCCGCATGCGCCCGCCAAAGCGGTTGCGCGCCGAGACGAGCTCATGACCAATGACGATCCCGGAGAGATAGTCGGCGAGCGCCGCATGCTCCATGCGGCCGAACAGGCCCATCGTGCGTGCGGAAAAGATCTGGTGAGCGAGATCGCCGGGGCCGCTTTCAAGCGCAAGCTCAATGCCCTTGGCAAAGGCGGCAGCGGCGACATCTGCGGCCGGCTTCCGGTCCTCCGGCATCAGCCGGCCGAGGATGGTGGCGCGCCTCAGCGCACTGAAAAGCTCGCCGGTCATGTAGCTGTGAAAGGCCTTGATAGTGCCGCCCCTGACCTCGACCCACTTGGAATGGGTGCCGGGCAGAACGATCAGACGTTCGGCACCATCGCTGACGTCCTCGCCAAGCGCACCGGCAATCTGGATTTCTTCGCCGCGCATCACGTCGGGGCAGCCATTTTCGGGATCGTAGCTCAGTCCCGGTGCGATCAGTATCTCCACACCCAATGGCGCCTTGATGCTGACGGCCTTCGAAGCGAGGCTGTGGGTATC
>NZ_JAKQZH010000074.1 GCF_022343555.1 Marinobacter sp. C7
CGTGAAGTGAAAGCTCAATGTATACAGCGACCAGCAGAGCGAAGATGTATGCCTGCAGGAAGATAACAATGATCTCGTAAACCGTGAAGAGTACTGCCATCAAGATGGTTACGCCGGACATTGCTGTCCATCCGTTGAACTGGAAGAAGAAGAAGTTCGTTGCGGAGAAAAGCAGAACCAGGATGATGTGGCCAGCAAGGAAGTTGGCCATCAAACGCAGTGCCAGGGTGACTGGCCTCAAGATGAATGTAGAGAAGAACTCAATTGGAACCACCAAGACGTGAAGTGCTGGTGGAATGTTCGGAATCACAACAGAAGACTTCACATATTTGAAGAATCCGTAACGCTTAGAGCCTGCGTAGATAAACGCGATGTAACCAGCTACCGCCATCACGATTGGGAATGCAATACGTGAGTTGGAGGAGATGTTTAGTCCCGGGATGATCGTTGCAAGGTTCATCAACAGAGCCGCGAAGAAGATGGTGGCCAGGATCGGCAGGAACCGACGACCTTCCTTCTTTCCGAGAATGGCTTCAGCGATGTGA
>NZ_JAKQZH010000075.1:0-232 GCF_022343555.1 Marinobacter sp. C7
GGCCTCGACCCCGCCGTGATCGAGCGGCTGGCAAGGGTCGAGGATGGTGTCGTCAAGGCATCGGGACGCGACCTTGCCGTTGCCATGGTCAAGGGACAGACGGCGGGCACGACCGTTTCCGCGACGATGAAGATTGCGGCGCTCGCCGGCATTCCGGTCTTCGCCACCGGTGGTGTCGGTGGCGTTCATCGCGGTGCAGAGCAGACCTTCGACATCTCCGCCGACCTGACCG
>NZ_JAKQZH010000075.1:242-544 GCF_022343555.1 Marinobacter sp. C7
ACGCCGGTCACCGTCATCTGCGCCGGCGTGAAGTCGATCCTCGATATCCCGAAGACGCTTGAATATCTGGAGACCCAGCGGGTTCCGGTGATCGCCTATCAGAGCGATGACTTTCCGGCCTTCTTCACCCGTTCCAGCGGCTATCCGGCCGATCACCGCCTCGACAGTGCCGAGGCACTCGCCGAGACGATCCTCACCCATCACAGGCTCGATACCGGCACGGGCATCCTCGTCGCCAACCCCGTGCCGGAAGCCGATGCGCTGACGCATGCCTTCATCGACGACACGATCGAGGCCGCGCT
>NZ_JAKQZH010000076.1 GCF_022343555.1 Marinobacter sp. C7
CTTGTCCTTACTGTCTGAAGAGGCGGGGGACGAGCCTCTGTCAGGCACCGGCGTTTTGAGGCGCCGTTGAGTTCTAAATGTACTTCGAAATGTGTCGATTCAAGGGACACGTTCGGCCGTTTCGTTACAAATCGGTAATATTGCTGCATCGTGCAGCTGTTTTTCGCGTTTTGCTGTGCATCAAGTTTCAGGCGTGCATCCTGGGATTGCGGGTGAGGCTTTCGGATGGACCTTTCAGGCTGTCCACGGTATGGATTCGCCATGAAAAAAGACGACCACCTTTTCCTGATCGATGGCTCCGGCTTCATCTTCCGCGCCTTTCATGCGCTGCCGCCGCTGACCCGCAAATCCGATGGCCTGCCGGTCGGCGCGGTCTCGGGCTTTTGCAACATGCTGTGGAAGCTTCTGACGCAGGCGCGCGACACCTCCGTGGGCGTCACGCCGACGCATCTGGCGGTGATCTTCGACTTTTCGTCGCAGACCTTCCGCAAGGAAATCTACCCGGACTACAAGGCCCACCGGCCGCCGCCGCCGGAAGATCTGG
>NZ_JAKQZH010000007.1 GCF_022343555.1 Marinobacter sp. C7
AGGGTGGTCTTACCATGGTCAACGTGACCAATAGTACCCACGTTTACGTGCGGTTTACTACGCTCAAATTTTTCTTTAGACACGGTTACACCTCTTCCTGTTTCTTAAGTCCTGGGGATCAACCCTGTTTAATGATCGCTTCGGCAATGTTCGAAGGAGCTTCAGAGTAACCTGCAAACTCCATCGCATAAGACGCCCGGCCCTGTGTTGCAGAACGCAGGTCGGTGGCGTAACCGAACATCTCCGACAACGGAACTTCTGCACGGATGATCTTGCCCGCAGGGCCTTCATCCATACCTTGCACGAGGCCGCGGCGACGGTTCAGGTCGCCAACCACGTCACCCATGTATTCTTCAGGGGTGACCACCTCTACCTTCATCATCGGCTCAAGAAGAGCAGGATTCGCCTCAAGGGCGCCCTTCTTCATCGCCATGGAGCCGGCGACCTTGAAGGCCATTTCGTTGGAGTCTACGTCGTGGTAGGAACCATCGTACAGGGTCGCCTTGATGCGCAGCAGCGGATAGCCGGCCAGACAGCCGTTCTGCATCTGCTCTTCAATACCCTGCTGGACTGCCGGGATGTATTCCTTCGGAACCACACCACCAACGATCTCGTTTACGAAGATGAAGTTTTCGCCATCTTCATCATCCAGCGGCAGCGGCTCCAGCTTCAGCTTGACGTGACCGTACTGACCACGACCACCCGACTGGCGCACAAACTTGCCTTCAACATCGACCGGCTTGCGGATGCACTCACGGTAGGCCACTTGCGGCTTACCAATGTTGGCCTCTACCTTGAACTCGCGACGCATACGGTCAACGATGATATCCAGGTGAAGCTCACCCATCCCGGAGATGATGGTCTGACCGGACTCTTCGTCGGTCTGGACACGGAAAGACGGATCTTCCTGCGCCAGTTTGCCGAGGGCCACGCCCATCTTCTCCTGGTCAGCCTTGGACTTCGGCTCTACCGCAACAGAGATTACCGGCTCAGGGAATTCCATGCGCTCCAGAACGATCTTGTGGTTCTCGTCGCACAGAGTGTCACCGGTGGTAACGCTCTTCAGGCCGATGGCCGCGGCGATATCACCCGCCAGAACCTCTTTGATTTCCTGACGTTCCTTGGAGTGCATCTGAACCATACGGCCGACACGCTCCTTCTTGCCTTTTACGGAGTTGTAAACGGCATTACCGGACTCCAGCTTGCCGGAGTAGACCCGGAAGAAGGTCAGGGTACCCACGAACGGGTCGGTTGCGATCTTGAATGCCAGGGCCGCGAAGGGCGCATCGTCGTCAACCGGACGGGTCTCTTCGGTACCTTCGTCATCAACCTCACCACGGATGGCCTTAACCTCATCCGGAGCCGGCAGGAACTCGATAACCGCGTCCAGAACCGCCTGAACACCCTTGTTCTTGAATGCGGAACCACAAGTGGCAACCACAATCTCGTTGGCCAGGGTGCGCTCACGCAGACCTTGCTTGATTTCCTCGATGGAGAGCTCACCCTCTTCGAGGTACTTGTCCATCAGCTCTTCGTTCGCCTCGGCAGCGGCCTCAACCATCTGCTCACGGTACATCGCAACTTCGTCAGCCATTTCCGCGGGAACGTCCTTCTGCTCGTAGGTTGCACCGGCGTCGGCTTCATTCCAGTAGATGGCCTTGTTACGGATCAGGTCCACGATACCGGCGAAGTCGTCCTCAGCGCCGATCGGCAGCTGAATGGGAACGCAGTTGGCGCCCAGACGATTCTTGATCTGGTCAACGACGCGCAGGAAGTTGGCACCGGCACGGTCCATCTTGTTGACGAACACCATGCGCGGAACTTCGTACTTGTTGGCCTGACGCCATACAGTCTCGGACTGCGGCTCAACACCGGAGGAACCACAGAACACCACAACGGCACCATCCAGCACACGCAGGGAACGCTCTACCTCGATGGTAAAGTCAACGTGTCCCGGGGTGTCGATGATGTTGATCCGGTGCTCAGGGTACTGCTTGTCCATGCCCTGCCAGAAAGTGGTGGTCGCAGCAGAGGTAATGGTGATACCACGCTCCTGCTCCTGCTCCATCCAGTCCATGGTAGCGGCGCCATCATGAACCTCACCGATTTTGTGGGAAATACCTGTGTAGAACAGGACCCGCTCGGTGGTAGTGGTTTTGCCCGCATCAACGTGCGCACAAATACCAATGTTTCTGTATCGCTTGATCGGAGTCTTGCGTGCCACGATATAAACCTCGGCTGATTAGAAACGGAAGTGAGAGAACGCCTTGTTGGCTTCTGCCATGCGGTGCACGTCTTCACGCTTCTTCACAGCGGCACCTTTGCTATCTGCCGCGTCAAGGATCTCGCCTGCCAGACGTTGCGCCATGGATTTCTCACCGCGCTTCCGGGAAAATTCTACGAGCCAGCGCATGGCCAGCGCGTTCTGACGGGAAGGCCGTACTTCTACAGGCACCTGGTACGTAGCACCACCCACTCGACGGGACTTGACCTCGACCATCGGCTGGATGTTTTCCAGGGCCTTCTCGAACATCTCGATCGGCTCTTCCTTGGATTTGTCGGCGACGATATCGAGCGCGCCATAAACAATGCGCTCTGCAACGGATTTCTTGCCGCTTTCCATCACGTGGTTGATGAACTTGGCAAGCCGTGCACTGCCGAATTTGGGATCGGGAATAATCTCCCGCTTTGCTGCAACTCTTCTTCTAGGCATCGATAAGCCCTTATATATCTAAAAGGTCTTCAGGAACCCCTGAGATAGCAAAATGCTACTCAGCCTTACTCTTACCGTTCTGACAAGCAACGATAAAAGACACCCGTGCGGGACATCAGGACTTGGGTCGTTTTGCACCGTACTTGGAGCGGCCCTGTTTACGGTTCTGAACACCCTGGGTATCCAAAGTACCGCGAACAGTGTGATAGCGCACACCCGGAAGGTCCTTGACTCGACCGCCACGGATCAGCACAACACTGTGCTCCTGAAGGTTGTGACCTTCACCACCAATGTATGAGGAAACCTCGTAGCCGTTGGTCAGACGAACACGGCACACTTTACGCAGTGCTGAGTTCGGCTTCTTCGGCGTTGTGGTGTACACACGAGTGCACACACCACGGCGCTGAGGACAGGCCTGGAGCGCGGGAACGTCGCTCTTGGCTACCTTGCGCTTACGAGGCTTACGCACCAACTGATTAATCGTTGCCATGTAAGCAAACTCCAAAAAACCATACCAATGAAACTTACCCCCTAGGCAGGGGGTAAAATTAAGGGACGCAAGTGTAAGCCCGCGCCCCAAGTCAGTCAAGATGACTGATCTCTTTTTAACCACCTCACGGGTAGGTATCTACCCGGAGGTGGCAACGCCGGAACTCAGCTTTCTCGGTTGAGTTCGGCGCTCAGGGCTTCTTCGACGTCCGCCGCAGTCACGCCCTGCTCTTCCAGTTCGCGCTTGCGACGACGCTCACTGTGATAGGCCAGACCGGTACCAGCCGGTATCAGTCGACCAACGACCACGTTTTCCTTCAGGCCGCGCAGGTAATCACGCTTGCCAGTGACCGCACCTTCGGTGAGAACCCGGGTGGTCTCCTGGAACGAAGCCGCGGAAATGAACGACTCGGTGGCCAGGGAGGCCTTGGTGATACCCAGCAGCAGGCGCTCGAATTTCGCCGGCTCCTTGTCTGCGGCATCCGCCTTCTCGTTTTCTTCCAGGACCTGGGTGATTTCCACCTGGTCACCGGAGAGCAGAGTGGTGTCGCCCGGATCGGTGATTTCCACCTTGCGGAGCATCTGGCGAACGATAACTTCGATGTGCTTATCGTTGATGACAACACCCTGGAGACGGTAAACGTCCTGGATTTCGTTGGTGATGTACTTGGCCAGTTCGACCACGCCCAGCAGACGCAGGATGTCGTGCGGGTTGGACGGACCGTCCGAGATCACCTCACCCTTCTCAACGGTTTCACCTTCGAACACGTTGAGCTGGCGATGCTTCGGAATCAGAACCTCGTACGGATCACCATCCCGCGGCGTGATCACCAGACGCTTCTTGCCCTTGGTTTCCTTGCCGAAGGAAACGGTGCCACTGATTTCCGCCAGGATGGAGGACTCCTTCGGACGGCGCGCCTCGAACAGGTCGGCAACCCGCGGCAGACCACCGGTGATGTCCCGGGTCTTGGAGCTTTCCTGCGGAATCCGTGCAACCACGTCACCCAGCTCGACCTTGGCGCCATTGGCCATGGTGACCAGGGCGTTGGCGGGCAGGAAGTACATGGCCGTTGCACCGCCCGGCAGTTCCACGTCGTTACCCGCCTCATCCAGCAACTGGATGGCCGGACGGATATCCTTACCAGCGGCAGGACGATCCTTCGGATCGATCACTTCCATGGTAGACAGGCCGGTCAGCTCGTCGGTCTGGGTCCGGACGGTGATGCCCTGCTCCATGTTGACGAACTTCGCGACACCTTCGGCCTCGGCGATGATCGGGTGGGTGTGGGGATCCCACTTGGCCACCACAACGCCGGCCTCAACCGCGTCACCATTCTTGACCGACAGCACCGCGCCGTACGGCAACTTGTACCACTCGCGTTCACGCCCCTGGTCGTCGGCAATTGCCAGAGCGGAGGAACGGGAAACCACGACCAGAGACCCATCGGTCTTCTCAATCGACTTCAGGTTGTGCAGGCGGACCGTACCACCGTGCTTGACCTGAATGTTGTCCACCGCAGATGCCCGGCTCGCGGCACCACCGATGTGGAAGGTCCGCATGGTCAGCTGGGTGCCCGGCTCACCAATGGACTGCGCCGCGATGACGCCCACGGCCTCACCAACGTTGACCTGATGGCCACGGGCCAGGTCACGACCGTAACACTTGGAACAGATGCCGTAACGGGTCTCACAGGTAATCGCAGAACGTACCCAGACCTCGTCCACACCGGCGCGCTCGATCATCTCGATGGTCTTCTCATCCAGCAGTGTGCCGGCCGGAACCACCGCGTTTTCCTTGTCGGTGGGCGTGAACACGTCACGCGCAGTCACACGACCCAGAACCCGGTCGCCCAGCGGTACTACCACGTCGCCACCCTCGATGTGCGGCGTCATCAGCAGGCCGTCATCGGTACCACAGTCTTCCTCGGTCACTACCAGATCCTGGGATACATCCACCAGGCGACGGGTCAGGTAACCGGAGTTCGCGGTTTTCAGAGCGGTATCGGCCAGACCCTTACGGGCGCCGTGGGTCGAGATGAAGTACTGCAATACGTTCAGGCCTTCACGGAAGTTCGCCGTGATCGGCGTCTCGATGATGGAGCCATCCGGCTTGGCCATCAGGCCACGCATACCCGCCAGCTGACGGATCTGGGCTGCGGAACCCCGCGCGCCGGAATCGGCCATCATGTAGACCGAGTTGAACGACTCCTGCATCAGGTCTTCGCCGTCCTCACCTTTCACAGGCAGGCCGTCAGGGCCGATGACCTGCTCTTTCGCGAGGCGCTCCATCATGGCCTTGGAGACCTTGTCGTTGGCGCGGGACCAGATGTCGATCACCTTGTTGTACTTCTCCCCCTGGGTCAGCAGACCGGAAGCGTACTGGTTCTCGATGTCCTTCACCTCTTCAGAGGCCGCATCCACCATTTCGTACTTCTCGGGCGGAATCTCGAAGTCGTTGAAGCCAATGGAGATACCGGAACGGGTTGCGTAGTGGTAACCCATGTACATCAGCTGGTCCGCGAAGATCACAGTGTCCTTCAGACCGGCATCCCGGTAGCAGGTGTTGATCAGCGCGGAAATCGCCTTTTTCACCATCGGCTTGTTGACCAGCTCGAACGGCAGGCCATCAGGAACGATGTCGAACAGCAGGGCACGGCCAACGGTGGTATCGACGATGCTGTAGTTCTCGGTACGCTCGCCGTCCTCACCGATGGCAACCTGCTTGACCCGGACCTTTACCTTGGCCTGCAGATCCACCTTGCCGGCACCATAGGCACGATGCGCTTCTTTCACATCGGCGAACACCATGCCCTCGCCCAGGGCACTCTCGCGCTCCCGGGTCATGTAGTACAGGCCCAGAACCACGTCCTGGGACGGCACGATGATCGGCTCACCGTTCGCAGGTGACAGTACGTTGTTGGTAGACATCATCAACGCACGGGCTTCCAGCTGGGCTTCCAGGGTCAGCGGCACGTGTACCGCCATCTGGTCACCGTCAAAGTCGGCGTTGTAGGCTGCGCACACCAGCGGGTGCAGCTGAATGGCCTTGCCTTCGATCAGGACCGGCTCAAACGCCTGGATACCGAGACGGTGCAGGGTCGGTGCCCGGTTCAGCATGATCGGGTGCTCGCGGATGACCTCGTCCAGGATATCCCAGACCACGCCTTCCTCACGCTCGACCATCTTCTTGGCGGCCTTGATGGTGGTCGCCAGGCCGCGGTGCTCCAGCTTGGAGAAAATGAACGGCTTGAACAGCTCCAGTGCCATCTTCTTGGGCAGACCGCACTGGTGCAGGCGCAGGTACGGACCAACCACGATCACGGAACGACCGGAGTAGTCGACACGCTTACCCAGCAGGTTCTGACGGAAGCGGCCCTGCTTACCCTTGATCATGTCAGCCAGGGACTTCAGCGGGCGCTTGTTGGTGCCGGTGATGGCACGGCCACGGCGACCGTTGTCCAGCAGCGCGTCAACCGCTTCCTGGAGCATCCGCTTCTCGTTGCGCACAATAATGTCCGGAGCATTCAGCTCCAGCAGGCGCTTGAGACGGTTGTTCCGGTTGATCACGCGACGGTAAAGATCGTTCAGGTCGGATGTGGCAAAGCGACCACCATCCAGCGGTACCAGCGGACGCAGATCCGGCGGCAGAACCGGCAGCACGGTCATGACCATGTCGCCAGGCTTGTTACCGGAGTACAGGAAGGCCTCAAGGATCTTCAGACGCTTGCTGAACTTCTTGATCTTGGTTTCGGAGTTGGTCTGGGGAATCTCTTCCCGCAGCGCATCCACTTCTTCCTGCAGATCGATATCTTCCAGCAACTGCTTGACCGCTTCCGCACCCATGCGGGCGTCGAACTCGTCACCGAACTCTTCCAGAGCCTCGTAATACTGCTCATCGTTGAGCAGCTGGCCCTTTTCAAGGGTAGTCATACCCGGGTCGATAACGATAAAGGATTCAAAATACAGAACCCGCTCGATATCACGCAGGGTCATGTCCAGCATCAGACCGATACGGGACGGCAGTGACTTCAGGAACCAGATATGGGCGACCGGACTGGCCAGCTCGATGTGACCCATGCGCTCACGACGCACGCTGGCCAGAGCAACCTCAACGCCGCACTTCTCGCAGATAACACCGCGATGCTTGAGACGCTTGTACTTGCCACACAGACACTCGTAGTCCTTGATCGGGCCGAAAATCTTGGCACAGAAAAGACCGTCACGCTCCGGCTTGAAGGTACGGTAATTGATGGTCTCAGGCTTTTTCACTTCGCCGAAGGACCATGAACGAATCATGTCAGGCGACGCCAGGCCAATGCGGATGGCGTCAAATTCCTTGCTCTGATTCTGGCTCTTGAGAAGATTCAGCAAATCTTTCATCAGTAAAAGCTCCGGATGGCGTTAATCTCGGGCGGGCACCCGCGGTGCCCGCTCACGCTGCCAAAAACAATTCGGCTCACTCGGATTCCAGCTCGATGTCGATACCCAGCGAGCGGATCTCCTTGACAAGAACGTTGAAGGATTCGGGCATGCCCGGCTCCATGCGATGATCGCCATCGACAATGTTCTTGTACATCTTGGTCCGACCGTTTACGTCATCAGACTTGACGGTGAGCATCTCCTGCAGCGTATAGGCTGCACCGTAGGCCTCGAGAGCCCACACTTCCATCTCACCGAAGCGCTGGCCACCGAACTGCGCCTTACCACCCAACGGCTGCTGGGTAACGAGGCTGTAGGAACCGGTGGAACGAGCGTGCATCTTGTCGTCGATCAGGTGGTTCAGCTTCAGGATATACATGTAGCCGACGGTTACCGGGCGATCGAACATCTCACCGGTGCGGCCATCGTACAGGTTCACCTGCCCGCTGGTGTCCATGTCGGCCAGTTCCAGCATACGCTTGACCTCGGCTTCCTTGGCACCGTCGAACACCGGCGTTGCCATCGGCACACCGTTGCGCAGGTTGCCGCACAACTCCAGGATCTCCTTGTCACTCAGGGAGTCCAGATCCACCTTGAACACTTCGTCCGAGTGATTGTAGATCTCGTCCAGCAACTGACGCAGCTCGGCAATCTTGCGCTGCTCGTCCAGCATCCGGCTGATCTTCTCACCCAGGCCCTTGGCAGCGGCGCCCAGATGCGTCTCCAGAACCTGACCAACGTTCATCCGCGAAGGTACGCCCAGCGGGTTCAGAACGATATCGACCGTGGTTCCGTGCTCGTCATACGGCATGTCCTCAATGGGCATGACCGCGGAGATAACACCTTTGTTCCCGTGACGGCCCGCCATCTTGTCGCCCGGCTGAATGCGACGCTTGATCGCAAGGTAAACCTTGACGATTTTCAGAACACCGGGTGCCAGGTCATCGCCTTGCTGGAGCTTGGACTTCTTGTCCTCGAAACGGGCTTCGTGCTCTTTCTTGCGCTCCTCAAGACCCTGCTCGGATTTCTCGAGCAGCTCGTTCAGGCTCTCATCCTTCATGCGGAGCTTGAACCAGTCTGCACGGGGCAGCTCTGCCAGGTAAGCTTCTTCCAGGGTCGCACCTTTCTTGAGGCCCGGACCACTGATCACTTCCTGCCCTTTCAGCGCATTCATCAGGCGCTCGAAGGTCGCGCCCTCGACAATGCGGTACTCGTCTTTCAGGTCTTTACGGTACTTGTCCAGCTGCTCCTTCTCGATGGAAAGCGCGCGCTGGTCTTTCTCGATTCCGTCGCGGGTGAACACCTGGACGTCGATAACCGTACCGCGCGTACCGGTCGGCACACGGGAGGAGGTATCCTTCACATCGGACGCCTTCTCACCGAAGATGGCACGCAGCAGTTTCTCTTCCGGAGTCAGCTGGGTTTCACCCTTCGGGGTCACCTTGCCAACCAGGATGTCGCCAGGCCCTACTTCAGCACCGATATAGACAATCCCAGACTCGTCCAGCTTGGACAGAGCACTCTCACCGACGTTCGGGATATCCGCGGTGATTTCCTCGCTGCCCAGCTTGGTGTCCCGAGCCACACAGGTCAGTTCCTGGATGTGGATGGTGGTCAGGCGATCTTCCTGAACCACTTTCTCGGAAATGAGGATCGAGTCCTCAAAGTTGTAACCGTTCCAGGGCATGAACGCGATGCGCATGTTCTGACCCAGAGCCAGTTCGCCCAGATCCACCGACGGGCCATCCGCCAGTACGTCACCACGGGCAATCACATCGCCCTGGCGCACAATGGAGCGCTGGTTGATACAGGTGTTCTGGTTTGAACGGGTGTACTTGGTGAGGTTGTAGATATCCACACCAGCATCACCGGCCTCGGTCTCTTTATCATTGACCCGGACAACAATCCGCGCTGCATCGACGCTCTCGATGACACCGCCACGACGGGCCGTCACACAAACCCCGGAGTCCTGAGCCACGGTCCGCTCAACACCGGTACCTACCAGAGGCACCTGGGATTTCAGGGTCGGCACCGCCTGACGCTGCATGTTCGCACCCATCAGGGCCCGGTTCGCATCGTCGTGCTCCAGGAACGGAATCAGCGACGCTGCAACGGATACAACCTGGCGTGGGGACACGTCCATGAAGTTGACTGCTTCCGGCGGAGCCACGGTGAATTCGTTCAGATGACGAACCGTCACCAGCTCATCGGTCAGTCGCTTGTTCTCGTCTGTTGCGGCACTCGCCTGTGCGATGACGTAGTTGCTCTCCTCGATGGCGGAGAGATACACCACCTCGTCGGTAACCACGCCGTCAACGACTTTCCGGTACGGACTCTCAAGGAAGCCGTAGGAGTTGGAGCGGGCGTAGGTGGCCAGCGAGTTGATCAGACCGATGTTCGGGCCTTCCGGCGTCTCGATCGGACACACACGACCGTAGTGGGTCGGGTGAACGTCTCGCACCTCGAAGCCGGCGCGCTCGCGGGTGAGGCCACCTGGGCCCAACGCAGAAATCCGGCGCTTGTGCGTCACCTCGGACAGCGGGTTGTTCTGGTCCATGAACTGGGACAGCTGGCTGGAACCGAAGAACTCCTTGACTGCTGCCGCTACCGGCTTGGCATTGATCAGGTCCTGCGGCATCAGGCCTTCACTCTCGGCCAGGCTCAGACGCTCACGAACTGCCCGCTCAACACGAACCAGACCTACGCGGAACTGGTTCTCGGCCATTTCACCGACACAGCGAACACGGCGGTTACCAAGGTTATCGATATCATCCACCTGACCCGCGCCATTACGGATGGCAATCAGGGTTTTCAGGACGTCGATAATATCCTCGTGCGTGAGGGTGCCCTCGCCTGTGCTCTCTTCGCGGCCCAGACGACGGTTGAGCTTCATCCGGCCAACCGCAGACAGATCGTACCGCTCGTCGGAGAAGAACAGGTTGTTGAACAGGTTCTCCGCAGATTCCTTGGTGGGCGGCTCGCCCGGGCGCATCATGCGGTAGATTTCCACCAACGCTTCCAGCGGCGTGCGGGTCGGGTCGATACGCAGGGTATCGGACATGAACGGACCGCAATCCAGGTCGTTGGTGTACAGGGTTTCGATATCCTTGACACCGGCCTCGAGGATTTTGGTTACCACATCCTCGGTCAGCTCGGTGTTACATTCCACCAGCACCTCGCCGGTGGACTGGTCGATCATGTCCTTAGCCAGGACACGGCCGTAGAGGTATTCGGTCGGAACCTCCAGCTCGCTGATACCAGCCTTTTCAAGCTGCTTGATGTGTCGAGCCGTAATCCGACGACCTTCCTCGACAATCACGTTGCCGTCATTGTCCTTGATGTCAAAGGTGGCAATGTCACCACGCAGACGGCTCGGCACCAGCTCCAGCTTGCAGGTTTCTTCGCCCAGAGAGAACTTACTGGTGTCGAAGAACATTTCCAGCATCTGCTCAGAGGTGTAGCCCAGGGCACGCAGCAGGATAGACGCAGGGAGTTTC
This sequence comes from Marinobacter sp. C7, assembly GCF_022343555.1. Classification (GTDB taxonomy): domain Bacteria; phylum Pseudomonadota; class Gammaproteobacteria; order Pseudomonadales; family Oleiphilaceae; genus Marinobacter. The sequence goes on from NZ_JAKQZH010000007.1 coordinate 11,119, forward strand.
CGGCGACGGTCGATACGAACAAACACACTGTCTTTCGGATCGAACTCGAAGTCCAGCCAGGACCCACGGTAAGGAATCACCCGGGCCGAGTACAACAGCTTGCCCGAAGAATGGGTCTTACCCTTGTCGTGATCGAAGAACACACCCGGGGAACGGTGGAGCTGGGAAACAATAACGCGCTCGGTACCGTTGATAACGAAGGTACCGTTCTCGGTCATCAGGGGCATTTCGCCCATGTAGACTTCCTGCTCTTTGATGTCCTTGATCGCCTTGTTGGACGATTCCTTATCGTAAATGATAAGGCGGACTTTCACGCGCAGCGGCGCTGCATAGGTTACGCCCCTAAGCTGGCATTCCTTGACGTCAAATACCGGCTCGCCAATACGATAGCTCACGTACTCGAGCGCGGCATTGCCAGAGTAACTGACAATCGGGAATACGGATTTGAATGCTGCGTGAAGACCGGTTTCCCGGCGGTCTTCAGGAGCGGCTTCCATTTGCAGGAAGTCCCGGAACGAATCCAGCTGAATAGACAGCAAATAGGGGACGTCCATCACGGAAGGCAATTTACTAAAGTCTTTGCGAATCCGCTTTTTCTCAGTGTAGGAGTAAGTCATCTGCATTCCCCAGCTTTAGACCTGATACCTGGTATCAAGAAGCAACCATTGTTCTGCTTCGGGGCCGAATTGCTCGGCTTATCGCGCCGTCTTGAACAAGACTCTGGCTGTAGGTTATAGATCTGACATCAACCTTTTAGTGCACACCAGACTCTATAGCATATACAACAGAAAAAGGCCGGTGGCCCTGAGCCACCAGCCTATCCATGCTTAATGCACGGTGTCGATCAACAGCCGACTCTTACTTAAGCTCAACAGAAGCGCCTGCTTCCTCAAGCTTCTTCTTGGCTTCTTCAGCGTCGTCTTTGCCAGCAGCTTCCTTAACAACGGAAGGCGCGCTGTCGACCATTTCCTTAGCTTCTTTCAGACCCAGGCCGGTCAGTTCACGAACAGCCTTGATGACGTTCACTTTCTTCTCACCGGCGCCGGTCAGAACAACGTCAAATTCGGTCTTCTCTTCGGCAGCACCTGCGTCACCACCAGCAGCGGCCGGAGCAGCGGCAACAGCGGCTTCAGCAGAAACGCCGAACTTCTCTTCCATAGCTTCAACGAGCTCAACAACTTCCATTACGCTCATTTCAGCAATTGCATTCAAAATATCGTCTTTAGACAGAGCCATGACTTTCTCCCAAAAATGTAAAAATGGTGTTCAACAGAATCAAGCAGCTTCGCGCTTCTGGTCGCGGACTGCAGCTACTACACGCGTGATCCGTCCCGGAATATCGTTCAGGCTGCGTGCGAGCTTGGTAACTGGTGCCTGTGTAACAATGGCCAGCTTGGTCAACGCTTCGTGCAGCGTCGGCAGCTTGGCGAGGCGATCAATCTGGTCCGCGCCCATCAGCTCACCGCCGACAGCCAGACCCTTGATTTCAAACGCCTCTTTCTCTTTGGCAAAATCCTTCAACAGACGCGCTGCGGCGCCGGGATCTTCCATTGAGAAGGCCAGAATGGTCGGACCAACCAGAGCTTCGTCGATGCACTCGAACTCGGTGCCGCGAATGGCGATCTTGGCCAGGTTGTTACGAACAACCTTCAGACGCACATTTTCGGCACGAGCCTTGGCACGAAGCGCGGTCATATCACCAGAGGTGACACCGCGATAGTCAGCCATGACCACAGACAGAGCAGTACCAGCAGTCTCGTTGACTTCAGCGACGATCGCTTTCTTGTCTTCGAGTCTAATTGCCACTGGTTTTCTCCTCGATTTCGCCGGCTCTTGCCGGCAAACCCATCATTGCCCTTGCGGGCGCCTTAACGGTGTTTGGGTTCAGAGAGAACGTCTTCACACCGTCTGCGCAGGCGTTGCTTTAACCCTTGCGGCGCTCTCAAGAGATCGAAAGCGCCTCGGGGGCCTGCGGTCTTTGACAGCCTTGGCTTCCGCCCAGACTACAAAGTAACTACCGCTCAGAGGATCAGATGTTCAGACCGCTCTGATCGATAGTCAGGCCAGGACCCATGGTCGACGAAATGGTGATCTTCTTCAGATACACACCCTTCGAGGACGCGGGCTTGGCCTTTTTCAGGTCTGCCACCAGAGCTTCAAGGTTTTCCTTGATGTTCTGGGCAGAGAATTCAACATTACCCAGCGGGGCATGGATGATGCCGTTCTTGTCGGTACGGTAACGCACCTGACCAGCCTTGGCGTTCTTGACTGCGGTTTCGACGTCCGGAGTTACGGTGCCAACCTTCGGGTTAGGCATCAGGCCACGGGGACCGAGAATCTGGCCCAGCTGACCTACAACGCGCATAGCGTCCGGCGTAGCGATGACCACATCGAAATCCATGTTGCCCTTCTTCACCTCTTCCGCGAGGTCTTCCATACCGACAACATCAGCACCGGCAGCGGTCGCTTTCTCGGCATTGGCGCCCTGGGTAAATACAGCGACGCGAACGCTCTTGCCAGTACCGTGCGGCAGAACAGTGCTGCTACGAACGACCTGGTCGGATTTACGTGCGTCAACGCCCAGGTTAACGGCTACGTCCACAGACTCCTTGAACTTGACGTTCTGGCCCAGCTCGGTCAGGAGCGCTACAGCCTCATCAACGGAGTAGGCACGGGTGGAGTCCACTTTTTCACGAATAAGCTTCTGACGCTTGCTCAGCTTTGCCATCTTAGAGGCCCTCCACGTTCAGGCCCATGCTGCGGGCTGTTCCAGCAATGGTACGAACCGCTGCATCCATATCGGCTGCAGTCAGATCCGGCTCCTTGGTCTTGGCGATTTCTTCGAGCTGCTCGCGGGTCACGGTACCGACCTTGTCGGTGTTCGGACGACCGGAGCCACTCTTGATGCCAGCTGCTTTCTTCAGCAGAACCGGAGCGGGCGGGGTCTTGGTGATGAAGGTAAAGCTGCGGTCACTGTAAACAGTAATAACAGTCGGAATCGGCAGACCAGGTTCCATGCCCTGGGTCTGGGCATTGAACGCCTTGCAGAATTCCATGATGTTTACGCCGCGCTGACCCAGTGCAGGACCAACGGGGGGACTCGGGTTGGCCTGGCCGGCAGCAACCTGAAGCTTGATATAGGCTTCGATTTTCTTTGCCATGTTAAATCTCCTGTGGGTTCAGACGCCTTTCGGCTCCCCTTATCAGACACAAAAAGCCCGCGTCGCCATAGCGCGCGAGCTTTCAGCTTGACAGCAGCTGATCAGTCTTTTTCGACCTGCCCGAACTCCAGCTCTACCGGAGTGGAGCGCCCGAAGATCAGAACAGCCACCTTGACTCGACTCTTATCGTAGTCGACTTCTTCCACGACACCATTGAAGTCTGCAAACGGCCCTTCAATGACGCGAACAATCTCACCCGGCTCGAACAGAGTCTTGGGCTTGGGCTTGTCGGCGCCGCTCTCAACGCGACGAAGAATTGCCTCAGCCTCACGCTCGGTAATCGGAGCCGGCTTATCCTTGGTTCCACCAATAAAGCCAAGGACCCGCGGGGTATTCTTGACAAGATGCCATGTTGCATCGTCCATTTCCATCTGGACGAGTACGTACCCCGGATAGAATTTCCGCTCACTTTTGCGCTTTTTTCCATCGCGCATTTCGACGACTTCTTCGGTCGGAACCAGAATCTCGCCGAACTTATCTTCCATTCCGTTGAGCGCAACACGCTCTTTCAGAGTGCGCATTACGTGCTTTTCAAAGCCAGAATACGCATGAACCACGTACCAGCGCTTAGCCATTGCCCACTCCTGTTTAACCAATAAATCCGGCGACCAGCCAACTGATCAGCGAATCCATGCCCCACAAAATCAGCGCAACAACCAGCACAAAAACCACAACGATGAGAGTGGTCTGGACAAGTTCCGGCCTGGTGGGCCACACGACTTTCCGGATTTCGACCCGAGCCTCTTTAAGCAGCGTCGCAAAGCGGCGACCGCGATCGGTCTGCAAGGCCACAAAGGCCGCGACAATACCGAGACCTACGAGAGCCAGCACACGATACAGAAGAGATTCGGCACTGAAATACTGATTGCCCACCACACCGACGGCAATCAGAACAAAAACAACCAGCCATTTCAGAGCATCGAAACGGCTGGTTGACTGAACGGCTTTTGACTCCATAGGAATCAGCTTATGTATCCGGATGTTAAAAAATGGCAGGCCAGGAGGGAATCGAACCCCCAACCTGCGGTTTTGGAGACCGCTGCTCTGCCAATTGAGCTACTGGCCTGCACCGAAACAACTCAGTGCAACTACACTCGAGTAACCCGAAGGTTACTCGATGATCTTGGAGACCACGCCGGCACCAACGGTACGGCCGCCTTCGCGGATCGCGAAGCGCAGGCCATCTT
>NZ_JAKQZH010000077.1 GCF_022343555.1 Marinobacter sp. C7
TATTCCAGGTCAACAGCATGCCGGCAAGCGATTCATTGGCACGGACGAGGTGATGCAGATAGGCGCGGGAATAGTCACGCGTTGCCGGGCAGATGCTTTCTTCGTCCAGCGGGCGGAGATCCTCCGCATGGCGGGCGTTCCTGAGGTTCACCTTGCCGCGCCGGGTGAAGGCGAGGCCGTGGCGCCCTGCCCGTGTCGGCATCACGCAGTCGAACATGTCGATGCCGCGGGCGACCGACTTCAGGATGTCGTCCGGCGTGCCGACACCCATCAGATAACGTGGTTTCTGCGTCGGCAGCTCCGGCAGCGTGATTTCCAGCATGTCAAGCATCACCGCCTGCGGCTCGCCAACCGCGAGACCGCCGACCGCATAGCCCTTCAGGTCCAGATCGGCGAGACCTCGGGCGGATCGGACCCTGAGATCGGGAATATCACCACCCTGAACGATGCCGAACATCGCCTTGCCGGGCTGATCGCCAAAGGCGACGCGGCAGCGCTCGGCCCAGGCAAGCGACATTTCCGTCGATTTCTCGATTTCCGGCCG
>NZ_JAKQZH010000078.1 GCF_022343555.1 Marinobacter sp. C7
CAGTGATAGGGATCGCCCTTCTTGAAATAGGAGACCGGAATGCCGTGGAACGAGGTGATCAGCATCTCCGGTTCCCAGTCGAGCTTCGCGAGATGGGCTTCCACAGAGCGCGCCAGCGCATCGATGTAGACGGGGTCATCGTGATAGGGCGGCACGGTTCTGAGCGCCGGCTGCCACCGCATCTTCAGGAGCGCCTGGAAGGCCTTGTCGTTGACTGTCGCGGTGGTCGAGGCGGCATATTGCGGATAGAGCGGGTAGAGCACGATCCGGTCACAGCCTTCAGCCTTCAGTTCGGCTATCTTGTCCGGGATCGACGGGTTGCCATAGCGCATCGCCCAGTCAACGACGATGTTGGGATTGCCGGCAAAGGTGGCGGCACGATTTACGGCCTGATTGCGGGTGTAGGTGCGCAGATAGCTCTCGTCGAGATCACGGTTCCAGATCGATTCATAGGCCTTGCCCACCTTGGCGGGCCGGCGGGCAAGCACGATGCCGTAGAGGATCGGGTACCAGAGTGCGCGCGGCCATTCGATGACCCGCTTA
>NZ_JAKQZH010000079.1 GCF_022343555.1 Marinobacter sp. C7
GCTTTCGGCGATCACGACGCGGAAAAACCCGGTCTATCTTTCCACCTATACCGGCCGTCCACCGGACGAACCCTCGGTGCTCGGCGAGGCAATGAACGCGCTGTTCGTGCCGCTGGTCAAACAGCAGTTTCCGGAAATCGCCGATATCCACCTGCCGCCGGAAGCCTGCTCCTACCGCGCCATCGTTGTCTCGATCGACAAGCGCTATCCGGGACAGGCGCGCCGGGTAATGATGGGGCTGTGGTCGATGCTACCGCAATTCTCGATGACCAAGCTGATCATCGTCGTCGACCCCGATATCGATGTGCGCAAATGGGAGGATGTGATGTGGGCGCTTTCGACCCGCTTCGATGCCGCCCGCGACGCGCTCGTCATCGACAACACCCCAATCGACTACCTCGACTTCGCCTCTCCGAAAGCAGGCCTCGGCGGCAAGCTCGGCCTCGATGCGACGACAAAGCTCGGCCCGGAAACGGAGCGCGAATGGGGCGCGGTGCTGAAGATGTCACCCGAGGTGACGGAGAAGGTCGATCGGCTGTGGCA
>NZ_JAKQZH010000080.1 GCF_022343555.1 Marinobacter sp. C7
GATGCTATGGCCTCCGCCCTCGGGTCAACTCCCGTCACATCGAATCCTGCACCGGCAAGCTTGGCGGCCAGCCGTCCGGAGCCGCAGCCTACATCGATAACCCGCTTGGCCTGGCGTTGTTGAAACGACTTGACCAGAACAGTCAGATTGTCCGAGTTTATACTTCGGGCCTGGGATAGAGCGGCTGTTATGGCGGCCATAGACCTGACCTCATTCAACTGGCGCAACTTCTGCGAACTCTGAAACGATTTTAGCCGTATGTGCTCCAAGAGCGGGAACCGCACCCAACGTGGTTGTTTGACCGTCTACAACAGCGCCCGGCGCAAGCATCCGGACCGGACCGGAAGGCGTTTCTACCTCCACGTAACGGTTCTGCGGGTGGCCAGCAAGGTCTTGCAGGCTCGAGATGCGCCCGTAGGCGATACGCGCCCTGTCTAACCGTCCGACAATGCTGGCGCGACTGAGTTCGACAAAAACGGCCTCGATGATGGCGTCCAGTGCAGCACGATTCGCGACTCGAGCGGAATTGTCGGCAAAGCGAG
>NZ_JAKQZH010000081.1 GCF_022343555.1 Marinobacter sp. C7
GACGCCCGAAGAGGCTGGCGGTGAGGTCGCAGAGCAGCTTGGCGGTCTTGCCGCGCTCGTCAAGAAAAGGGTTCAGTTCGACAAGGTCGAGCGAGGAAACGAGCCCGCTGTCGCACAACGTCTCCATGATCAGATGCGCCTCGCGAAAGGTTGCGCCGCCGGGTACGGTGGTGCCGACCGCCGGCGCTATCGACGGGTCAAGGAAGTCCACGTCAAAGGAGACGTGCAGCATACCTTTGTTCCGCTCGACCTTCTCCAGGAAGGCTCTGAGCGGCGCCAGAACCCCGGTCTCGTCGATGGCGCGCATGTCCTTGACCGTGATGCCAAGTTCGCGGATACGCGATTTCTCTGCTGCATCCACGGAGCGGATACCCATCATGCAGATGTTTTCGAGGGCGACCTTCTGAGGCAGCGCGGGAAAGCCGTCGAAACCGGGCTGACCGGTGAAATAGGCGACGGGTGTGCCATGAAGGTTGCCGCTTTCGGTGCTGTCGAGCGTATGCAGGTCCGGATGGGCATCGAGCCAGAGGAGAAAGAGTGG
>NZ_JAKQZH010000082.1 GCF_022343555.1 Marinobacter sp. C7
CGGGTTCTAGTTTTAGAACTTGTTCTCGCGCTCGGTGTGAGCCATAGCAAGAACGTCGAGGCGCTTGTCCAGCTCTTCCTCGGTGAGCTTCTCGCCATCAACCAAGCCCAAATCGATGACAGTCTGGCGGATGGTCTTGCCCTCAGCCAAAGCAGTCTTAGCCACCTTTGCAGCAGCTTCGTAGCCGATTGCAGAGTTCAGTGGGGTAACGATGGAAGGTGAAGACTCAGCGAGCTCCTTCATGTGTGCCTCGTTTGGCTCAATGCCATCAACGAGACGGGTTGCGAACACGCGGGAAGTGTTAGCCAGCAGGCGAGCGGACTCAAGCACGTTGCGAGCCATCACTGGGATGAACACGTTGAGCTCGAACTGGCCCTGGGTGCCGGAGAACGCAACAGCTGCGTCATTGCCGATAACCTGAGCGGAAACCTGGGTAGCGGTCTCACAGAGAACTGGGTTGACCTTGCCTGGCATGATGGAGGAACCTGGCTGCAGGTCTGGGAGACGGATCTCGCCAAGACCGGTCAGTGGGCCGGAG
>NZ_JAKQZH010000083.1 GCF_022343555.1 Marinobacter sp. C7
GTTGAGCCGTGGCTCGTCCGTCAACGGCAGGTGTAGATGCTCGATGGGCATCCGCGAGAGCGCCGACAACAGCAATGTCGTCATGGTGTCGGCCTCGGTCTTTGCGACATCGGTCTGATCCGCCATCTCGATGATCAATTCCCGGACAAGCGGCGAAAGCGACAGCGTGCAGCATCGATCCGGAAGATCGGCCGCGCCCGGCTCGACAAACAGGAAGAACAGGCGGGCATTGGCCGTTGCGACATTGCTGTGTGTCATGCCGCCCGGCACCCAGATGCCGCAGTGCGGCGGCACCATCCACATCCCGCTCGGAACACGGCAGGTGACGCCGCCCCTCAGCGCCATGACGAGTTGCCCCTTGCGATGGTGATGTTCAGGCGCTTCCCGTTCGTTTTCTGACACATCGATCCTGATGGCGCTCGCCCGCGCCGTTGACCTGTCAAGGTCATTATCGCTGCGCGCCCAGGAAAGCGCCATCGGTGTTTGGTTGAATTTCGCTATCATATTGATGAATGTCTAAATTCATCAATCGCAATT
>NZ_JAKQZH010000084.1 GCF_022343555.1 Marinobacter sp. C7
TGTTCATAGCCGATCACCAACAAGTTGTTGCTCTAACCAGCACAAATGCAACTTTGGAGGCTTCGGAAAGGGCGCTCTGGAGTCAATGGAACCGACCAGTAAAAGGAGAGTGTATGGCAGTAAGTGGAATGAAAAAGAAGTTCGGACGCAATGACGCCGTCCTCCCGGCAGCTGGCATCGCCATAACCAAAGATTCCAAGCGCTAGAGATGCGTGAATCAGGAGCTCGCCCCGACATGACACATCGTTGCAGTCAACTGACACCCAACTTCTCCTTCTTCAACAACCCACACTCGGCACATTAAGCCCGCAGCGGGCAACAGCGGACGCAACGACGAGAACAATTAACTCGAGTTGACGAAACCTCCGCACCGACGCCGGAAAGCGGTGGCAGCAGGTTGAAGCCACTGTGAGGAGTTGAGAGGGTCAGTCAGAGAACTACACAACGACCCTTATAAGCCCAGACACCTTCATTCGAAACCATTATTCGAAAGAGGGTGTCGTTACAGGTTTTAGCGAAATAAAAACAAAAGGC
>NZ_JAKQZH010000085.1 GCF_022343555.1 Marinobacter sp. C7
TTTTGGCGAGAGACTTTGCGGAATGAACTCGGATTGCGGCCATTGCGAAGGGCGAGCTGTTCGAGGGTCATGCCGCGCTCGTGGACCTCGCAGAGGATTCTCTTCCAGGTCCAGGTGATCGGGTTACTCATGCGGAACTCCTGCCTGAAAGCGGGCGCTGCAACGCCCGCTTTCTTTGGGTTGGTTTGGAACAACAGCACCCCGCAACAATGGGGTGCTAAGTAGACATGTTTATTCCATGTTTGGAATTAGGTCAATTCCAAACATGGAATATGAGGGGTGTGCCTGTGGTTAAAAAAGAAGACCCAGGGGAAATGACGTTTAGGGAGCGGGTTCGAGAGGTAATTCAAGCGGGCGGAAAGTCTGGAGAGATTTCGCGCCAGACGGGCATACCCTTAGGCACGCTCAACAAATATGTTGCGCTTACTTCGACCCCTTCGGTGCTCAATGTCCTGAAGATCGCGAAGGCAGTGGGTCTGACGGTAGAACAGTTAGCGGGAGGTGACTTCGCTACTCTTGAGACCACTGCGACG
>NZ_JAKQZH010000086.1 GCF_022343555.1 Marinobacter sp. C7
GGCCCCTGGGCCGCTTTCAAGGGATCTCCGATCCCGTCGCCAAGGTGACCGCAGCGCGGTCGCCGCAACACGTAGACACGGAGAAACACTCATGAGACATAATCTCACGAAACTCACTACCGCCCTGATGCTCGGCGCCGCCAGCCTTGTTCCGGCGACTGCCGCTTTCGCGCAGGAACCCGGCGATGGCAAGACCATCAACATGGCCCAGGCCGACTGGGACACCGGCTGGTTCCAGGCCGAAATCTACAAGCAGATGTTCGAGGACCTTGGCTACAGCGTCACCGGTCCGATGACGCTCGCACCGTCGGCTTTCTACCAGGCCGTCTCGCAGGGCGATGTCGACCTCTGGGTCAACGGTTGGTTCCCGCTGCACAACACCTACGAATCGACCTTCGGCGGCGAAGCCAAGATCGACGGCGCAGTTGCCAAGGGTGGCGCGCTGCAGGGCTATCTCGTCGACAAGAAGGCTATCGGGGAGTTCGACATCAAGACGCTTGACGATTTCAAGCGTGAGGAAGTAAGGGAAGCTT
>NZ_JAKQZH010000008.1:0-3551 GCF_022343555.1 Marinobacter sp. C7
TTTGATTTCTGGAGCTTTCGCTCTGCGTTATCCGCAATTGTCTTGGGTGTTATATAGTCAAGCCGCACGAGCAATTAGTATCGGTTAGCTCAACGCCTCGCAGCGCTTACACACCCGACCTATCAACGTCCTGGTCTTGAACGGCTCTTCAGGGACCTCGAGGGTCCAGGGAGATCTCATCTTGGAAGGGGCTTCCCGCTTAGATGCTTTCAGCGGTTATCCTGTCCGAACATAGCTACCGGGCAGTGCGTCTGGCGACACAACCCGAACACCAGAGGTTCGTCCACTCCGGTCCTCTCGTACTAGGAGCAGCTTTCCTCAAATCTCCAACGTCCACGGCAGATAGGGACCGAACTGTCTCACGACGTTCTAAACCCAGCTCGCGTACCACTTTAAATGGCGAACAGCCATACCCTTGGGACCGGCTTCAGCCCCAGGATGTGATGAGCCGACATCGAGGTGCCAAACACCGCCGTCGATGTGAACTCTTGGGCGGTATCAGCCTGTTATCCCCGGAGTACCTTTTATCCGTTGAGCGATGGCCCTTCCATACAGAACCACCGGATCACTATGACCTGCTTTCGCACCTGCTCGACGTGTCTGTCTCGCAGTTAAGCGGGCTTGTGCCATTACACTAACCGCATGATGTCCGACCATGCTTAGCCCACCTTTGTGCTCCTCCGTTACGCTTTGGGAGGAGACCGCCCCAGTCAAACTACCCACCACACAGTGTCCTCATCCCCGATGAGGGGACCAAGTTAGAACCTCAAACATGCCAGGCTGGTATTTCAAGGTTGGCTCCACCGGAACTGGCGTCCCGGTTTCAAAGCCTCCCAGCTATCCTACACAAGCATGCTCAAAGTTCACTGTGAAGCTATAGTAAAGGTTCACGGGGTCTTTCCGTCTAGCCGCGGATACACCGCATCTTCACGGCGATTTCAATTTCACTGAGTCTCGGGTAGAGACAGCGCCCCCATCGTTACGCCATTCGTGCAGGTCGGAACTTACCCGACAAGGAATTTCGCTACCTTAGGACCGTTATAGTTACGGCCGCCGTTTACCGGGGCTTCGATCAAGAGCTTCGGACGAATCCTAACCCCATCAATTAACCTTCCGGCACCGGGCAGGCGTCACACCGTATACGTCCACTTTCGTGTTTGCACAGTGCTGTGTTTTTAATAAACAGTCGCAGGGGCCTGGTATCTTCGACTGGCTTCTGCTCCACCCGCAGGGGCTTCACATACAACCAGCGTGCCTTCTCCCGAAGTTACGGCACCATTTTGCCTAGTTCCTTTACCCGAGTTCTCTCAAGCGCCTTGGTATTCTCTACCTGACCACCTGTGTCGGTTTGGGGTACGGTCTCGAATAGCCTGAAGCTTAGAAGATTTTCCTGGAAGCAGGGCATCAATGACTTCCCGCCCGTGGGCAGTCGTCGTCGCGTCTCAGGATTGTGGACCCGGATTTGCCTAAGTCCACTCCCTACTCGCTTAAACCGGGACAACCGTCGCCCGGCTCACCTAGCCTTCTCCGTCTCTCCATCGCAGCTATCCAAGGTACGGGAATATTAACCCGTTTCCCATCGACTACACCTTTCGGTCTCGCCTTAGGGGCCGACTCACCCTGCGCCGATTAGCGTTGCGCAGGAACCCTTGGTCTTCCGGCGTGCGGGTTTTTCACCCGCATTGTCGTTACTCATGTCAGCATTCGCACTTCTGATACCTCCAGCATGCCTCTCGACACACCTTCGCAGGCTTACAGAACGCTCCCCTACCCCGCATACAAAGTATGCAGCCGCAGCTTCGGTGACCAGTTTGAGCCCCGTTACATCTTCCGCGCAGGCCGACTCGACTAGTGAGCTATTACGCTTTCTTTAAAGGATGGCTGCTTCTAAGCCAACCTCCTAGCTGTCTGAGCCTTCCCACATCGTTTCCCACTTAACTGGTACTTGGGGACCTTAGCTGGCGGTCTGGGTTGTTTCCCTCTTCACGACGGACGTTAGCACCCGCCGTGTGTCTCCCGGATAGTACTCACTGGTATTCGGAGTTTGCCTGGGGTTGGTAAGCCGAGATGGCCCCCTAGCCCAAACAGTGCTCTACCCCCAGTGGTATTCGTCCGAGGCGCTACCTAAATAGCTTTCGGGGAGAACCAGCTATCTCCGGGCTTGATTAGCCTTTCACTCCGATCCACAAGTCATCCCCTGGCTTTTCAACGACAGTGGGTTCGGTCCTCCAGTGCCTGTTACGGCACCTTCAACCTGCTCATGGATAGATCGCCCGGTTTCGGGTCTATGCCCAGCGACTAATTCGCCCTATTCAGACTCGGTTTCCCTACGGCTCCCCTAAACGGTTAACCTCGCCACTGAACATAAGTCGCTGACCCATTATACAAAAGGTACGCCGTCACACCCGAAGGTGCTCCGACTGCTTGTACGCATACGGTTTCAGGGTCTATTTCACTCCCCTCACAGGGGTTCTTTTCGCCTTTCCCTCACGGTACTGGTTCACTATCGGTCAGTCAGGAGTATTTAGCCTTGGAGGATGGTCCCCCCATGTTCAGACAGGATATCACGTGTCCCGTCCTACTCGATTTCACTGAACTCAGGTTTCGGATACGGGGCTATCACCCACTATGGCGGCACTTTCCAGAGCCTTCTCCTACCAGTCGTCCAGCTTAAGGGCTGGTCCCCGTTCGCTCGCCGCTACTGAGGGAATCTCGGTTGATTTCTTTTCCTCGGGGTACTTAGATGTTTCAGTTCCCCCGGTTCGCCTCCTGCACCTATGGATTCAGTGCAGGATACCGACCCGAAAGTCGGTGGGTTTCCCCATTCAGAGATGTCCGGATCACAGCTCGTTTGCCAGCTCCCCGAACCTTATCGCAGGCTTCCACGTCTTTCATCGCCTCTGACTGCCAAGGCATCCACCGTATGCGCTTAGTTGCTTGACTATATAACCCCAAGACAACTGATCACGATTCAACGTTCACCAGGCAAGCCTGGCCAACATCAACTCGAGACAGCCGACTGAAGTCATACAACAACCACTTCAACGACAACACCGGATAACGCTTGAAATCGCTATCACTTTGAACATCTTCTCTCGGAGATAAAGAGAGAAGAATATTCGTGTTCTATCTCGTCCAATTTGTTAAAGAGCAAATCTGACCCAGTGATCAGAAAGAAGGGCTTCGCTTGATCGTTCATCAAACCGAAACGCTTGTTTCTGGACACTGCTAACCGGAGTTAGTCAGTTATGTAACCATCGATCTTTCAGGCTTTTGGTGGAGCCAGGCGGGATCGAACCGCCGACCTCCTGCGTGCAAGGCAGGCGCTCTCCCAGCTGAGCTATGGCCCCTCGATTCCGACCACACAAGCCCGACATCATTTGGTCGAACTTAGAATTGTGTGGATCTAGGCGCTTTGTCGCGTAGCGTGCGAGTAGCACGTGAGCGGCGAAGCAACGACGAGCCACGCAATTCTGGTGGGTCTGGGTGGACTTGAACCACCGACCTCACCCTTATCAGGGGTGCGCTCTAACCACCTGAGCTACAGACCC
>NZ_JAKQZH010000008.1:3651-5503 GCF_022343555.1 Marinobacter sp. C7
GGGCCTGCAAAGACCCTTTTGCTCTCTCTATTAGCCAACCAAGTAATTCGTGTGGACTCTGACCGAAGCATTCGGCTTCGTTTAAGGAGGTGATCCAGCCGCAGGTTCCCCTACGGCTACCTTGTTACGACTTCACCCCAGTCATGAACCACACCGTGGTGATCGTCCTCCCGAAGGTTAGACTAACCACTTCTGGTGCAATCCACTCCCATGGTGTGACGGGCGGTGTGTACAAGGCCCGGGAACGTATTCACCGCGACATTCTGATTCGCGATTACTAGCGATTCCGACTTCACGCAGTCGAGTTGCAGACTGCGATCCGGACTACGATGCGTTTTAAGAGATTGGCTTACTCTCGCGAGTTTGCAGCCCTCTGTGCGCACCATTGTAGCACGTGTGTAGCCCTGGCCGTAAGGGCCATGATGACCTGACGTCATCCCCACCTTCCTCCGGTTTGTCACCGGCAGTCTCCCTAGAGTTCTCAGCCGAACTGCTAGCAACTAGGGATAGGGGTTGCGCTCGTTACGGGACTTAACCCAACATCTCACGACACGAGCTGACGACGGCCATGCAGCACCTGTCACTGCGTTCCCGAAGGCACCAATCTATCTCTAGAAAGTTCGCAGGATGTCAAGGCCAGGTAAGGTTCTTCGCGTTGCGTCGAATTAAACCACATGCTCCACCGCTTGTGCGGGCCCCCGTCAATTCATTTGAGTTTTAACCTTGCGGCCGTACTCCCCAGGCGGTCAACTTAGTGCGTTAGCTGCGCCACTAAGGATTCAAGATCCCCAACGGCTAGTTGACATCGTTTACGGCGTGGACTACCAGGGTATCTAATCCTGTTTGCTCCCCACGCTTTCGCACCTCAGTGTCAGTATTGGTCCAGGTAGCCGCCTTCGCCACTGGTGTTCCTTCCTATATCTACGCATTTCACCGCTACACAGGAAATTCCACTACCCTCTACCATACTCTAGTCAGACAGTTCGAAATGCCGTTCCCAGGTTAAGCCCGGGGCTTTCACATCTCGCTTACCTAACCACCTACGCGCGCTTTACGCCCAGTAATTCCGATTAACGCTTGCACCCTCCGTATTACCGCGGCTGCTGGCACGGAGTTAGCCGGTGCTTCTTCTGTGAGTAACGTCAAGCCTCATGGGTATTAGCCATAAGGTTTTCCTCCTCACTGAAAGTGCTTTACAACCCGAAAGCCTTCTTCACACACGCGGCATGGCTGGATCAGGGTTGCCCCCATTGTCCAATATTCCCCACTGCTGCCTCCCGTAGGAGTTCGGGCCGTGTCTCAGTCCCGATGTGGCTGATCATCCTCTCAGACCAGCTACGGATCGTCGCCTTGGTAGGCCATTACCCCACCAACCAGCTAATCCGACATAGGCTCATCCAATAGCGCAAGGTCCGAAGATCCCCTGCTTTCCCCCGTAGGGCGTATTCGGTATTAATCCGGGTTTCCCCGGGCTATCCCCAACTACTGGGCAGATTCCTATGCATTACTCACCCGTCCGCCGCTCGTCAGCGGGGTGCAAGCACCCCCTGTTACCGCTCGACTTGCATGTGTTAAGCCTGCCGCCAGCGTTCAATCTGAGCCATGATCAAACTCTTCAGTTTAAATCATACTGAAACCCGAAGGTTCCAAAATCATGCTCAAGACAAAACTCAATTTCGACGAGTCACTGTCCTGATATTTCGTGTCCGAAATACCTCGGCCAGCGCCCACACGAATTACTTGGTTAACTTTTTAAAGAGCGTTGAGCCTCTGCTCAATCAAGGCCGCGTATTCTACATCGAATCCCGACCTTGTCAACCGTTAATTTTCAGCGTTTTCAAACTCTTTCAAA
>NZ_JAKQZH010000087.1 GCF_022343555.1 Marinobacter sp. C7
CTGCTCTACGTCCACGAGACCGAGCTGTGCTGCCTTAACCAGACGGCGTGGGATGCGAACGGTCTGACCGTCGATCTTGACCTCCTGAAGGGCGACATTGTCGGCCTTCCACTGGGAACGGCGCATGCGGGTGTTTGCGCGGGACATACGGCGCTTTGGAACTGCCATTGTTTTCCCTCCTATGCCTTCTTCTTGCGGCGAGCCATGCCACCGAAGCGACGCTCGAACTTCTCAACACGACCAGCGGTGTCCATGACACGCTGAGCGCCGGTCCAGAAGGGGTGAGACTCGCTGGTGACGTCAACGACGATCAGTGGGTACTCGTTACCATCTTCCCAGGACACGGTGCGGTCGCTGGAAGCGGTGGACTTGGTCAGGAACTGGAAGCCAGTACCTGCGTCCTGGAAGACTACCGCATGGTAGTCAGGGTGGATATCCTTTTTCATTTACTCTCGATTCCCTCAGGATTGAAACTTCAGGTCGGTTCCAGCGGATGCCAGATCGTGCCCGAGTTGGGTTCGGTAAGTATGCA
>NZ_JAKQZH010000088.1 GCF_022343555.1 Marinobacter sp. C7
GGAATTTTCATCGGCTTCGGTCCCGTTGTCGAAGGCGGCAGTTGTTGAGAGGCTTATTGCACTTTAAGAAGCGGGGCAAACATGTTCGCCGCGCTCCCTGCGCGAGGAAGGAATGACGATGACCGCGAATCCCTTTGACGATTTCCGTGCCTTGCTGGAAGGCCTGCCCGGCGCCGATACGCCGGCGCTCGCCGCCGCCCGCAAGCGCAACAGCCAGCTCACCAAGCCGGAAGGCGCACTTGGCAGGCTTGAGGAAATTGCGATGTGGCTTGCGGCATGGAGCGGGCGCACGCCCGCCGTTCACCGCCCGATGGTCGCCGTCTTCGCCGGCAATCACGGTATCGCGGCGAAGGGCGTCTCGCCCTATCCGGCAACAGTGACGAAGCAGATGGTCGACAACTTCGCCAAGGGTGGCGCCGCCATCAACCAGATCTGCGCGACGGTCGACCTCAGCCTGAAGATCTTCGATCTCGCCCTCGACTATCCGACGGGCGACATCACCGTCGAACCGGCACTGTCGGAGCGCGATTG
>NZ_JAKQZH010000089.1 GCF_022343555.1 Marinobacter sp. C7
GCCCGATATAGAGCACATATTGCTGGAGGATCGACTGGTCGAGGCCGAGCCTGGACCTCAGATCGGCGATGTCCTGCGGCGTCGCATCCGGTCCGAGCATCACCGCGGCCGGATCGCCAGGGGTCACGCGGACGATCACGAAGACGATCGTGACCACCAGAAACATCACGATGATCATTCCAAACAGGCGTTTGAGAATATACCGGATCATGAATTCGTTTTCCTGTTTCGGCGGCCCGGACATGCCGGGCCAGCGCTCTTGGCAAGCTCAGAGGGCATTCTTGGCGATCACGCCCTTCGGAATGCGCTGCAGCGTCGGATAATCGACATAAACGAGGCCGAAGCGCTTGGAATAGCCGCGCCCCCACTCGAAATTGTCCATCAGCGACCAGGCGAAATAGCCGCGGATGTCGTGGCCTTCATCGATCGCGTCGAGGAGCGCGCCGAGATACTGGTTGAAATAGCTTATGCGCTGGGGATCGACGACCGTGCGGTCCGGTCGCAACATGTCGGGATAGGAGGCGCCGTT
>NZ_JAKQZH010000090.1 GCF_022343555.1 Marinobacter sp. C7
TGAGCCAGCCGGCATTCGTCGGCTCCCAGCCGAAAAGGGCCGGACTGTCCCTGCCCTCGGCGCGCGCCGCCTCGGCATTGGCGGCCTGGAAAAGCTGCATGTAGGCGGCGGTGGTGAAGGGAATGGAACCGGCAAAGAAGGTTACGTTGGTCGTCCAGGACGGCAGATGCGCCACCATCGCCGGATAGAGCGCCATGGCGCTGCCCGCCATGAACAGCGCCGAGCCCAAGACGAAGATCAGCCCGGTCAGCCAGTTGTAGAGTGCCGTCTGCCAGAATGGGGCCGGAACATTCTCCAGGGCCCGGCGGTGTCGGAAAAGGCCCTTGCGGTGATCGCGCGAACGCCAGACCAGCGCCCGGCCGTCGCGGTGGAAGTAGCGGATGGTAACAAAGGGCCAGGGACCGGCATGCCTAGTTTCGGCACTGTCGTCGGTGGTGGGTTCCATCACGTCAATTCACTATCCAGCTGAAACCTGCAGGTGCAGTAAGTCCAAACGAGCAATTGAGCTGTAGAGGATCGCAGCCATCG
>NZ_JAKQZH010000091.1 GCF_022343555.1 Marinobacter sp. C7
AGCAAGGATGACGGTTGGGCGATCCTTGGTCTCAAGAGCTCGCTTGTAGGCTGCGTAAACCTTGCGGTAATCGTGGCCGCCACGTGGAAGCTTCCAGATTTCTTCGTCGGTCATGTTCTCAACGAGCTTTGCGGTGCGTGGGTCACGTCCGAAGAAGTGCTCACGAACATATGCGCCGTCGTTAGCCTTGAAGGTCTGGTAGTCACCATCGGAGGTGTTGTTCATGATCTCAACAAGTGCACCATCCTGGTCCTTCTCCAGAAGTTCATCCCACTCGCGACCCCAAACAACCTTGATCACAGACCAGCCTGCGCCACGGAAGAAGGACTCGAGTTCCTGGATGATCTTGGTGTTACCGCGGACAGGTCCGTCGAGACGCTGCAGGTTGCAGTTAACCACGAAGGTCAGGTTGTCCAGGTTGTTCAGTGCAGCCTGCTGGATGAGACCACGTGATTCTGGCTCGTCCATTTCGCCGTCGCCAAGGAAGGCCCAGACGTGCTGGTCAGAGGTGTCCTTGATGCCACG
>NZ_JAKQZH010000092.1 GCF_022343555.1 Marinobacter sp. C7
CAATAGGGTGAGTTCATGGTGAAGCCGGCAAAGAGCGTCGGCCTGCCGGTCGGATCGAGATAGGCGACCGTGGGCGCGCCCTCGTGCCCGCGCACGAAGGTTGCCCCCGGCTCGGAGACCGTGGTGATGGTCATAATGGTTGTCCTATGAAGTTGATTTTGGATGGCCGAATACAACTCAGAGCTTTTCAAGTGGCTCGAGATGCGCCATATTTTAGAGGCTTCTCGTCGACGGCTGGGAAGCGCAGGTGTGACAGCTACCGTTTCGCGCTGTCCGCTGGGCTCGATCCGCATAATTGATCCCGCCGCGCCATGGCCGTGAGGCCATGGCCACCTGCCTGTTGGTTAGGTTGATATCGCCAATCCAAGCGAAACGCGTTTCCACTGACCTCCAGACCATACCGCAAGACACGGGGAGCCGGCATCGCCGTCCGGAGAATAGATCACCTGCCCAGAAACATTCCCCGTCGAGGGAGCGGCCGAAACATTATAGCTCGGGAGTTGGAGGGTGTTAGGTCGC
>NZ_JAKQZH010000093.1 GCF_022343555.1 Marinobacter sp. C7
GTGAGGTCTTACGCGCGGGATTCGTCTTGTGAAAGGTTAGCTGACCTGATGACCGATGCCCACCAAGCGGACGATGTCCGTTACCAGCCACTGAACGAGCTTG
This sequence comes from Marinobacter sp. C7, assembly GCF_022343555.1. Classification (GTDB taxonomy): domain Bacteria; phylum Pseudomonadota; class Gammaproteobacteria; order Pseudomonadales; family Oleiphilaceae; genus Marinobacter. Next base: position 104 of record NZ_JAKQZH010000093.1, read on the forward strand.
ATCCTGAGGTGGCTGCTGCCATCGCTGGGGAACTTGCCCGTCAACGCGATACATTAGAGATGATCGCGTCTGAGAACTTCGTTCCCCGTTCTGTTTTGCAGGCGCAGGGTTCTGTTCTTACCAATAAGTATGCCGAGGGTTACCCTGGCCGCCGTTACTACGGTGGTTGCGAACAAGTTGACATCATTGAGGATCTTGCACGTGATCGTGCGAAGGCTCTCTTCGGTGCAGAGTTCGCCAATGTTCAGCCTCACTCTGGCGCACAGGCTAATGCTGCTGTGCTGATGACTTTGGCTGAGCCAGGCGACAAGATCATGGGTCTGTCTTTGGCTCATGGTGGTCACTTGACCCACGGAATGAAGTTGAACTTCTCCGGAAAGCTGTACGAGGTTGTTGCGTACGGTGTTGATCCTGAG
>NZ_JAKQZH010000094.1 GCF_022343555.1 Marinobacter sp. C7
ACGCCAAAGAAGTTCGTCTCGAACTGGGCGCGGAAATGATCGGGATCGGATTGCTCGAACGGCGCAAAATGGCCGAAGCCGGCGTTGTTGATCAGGACGTCCAGTCGTCCGAACGTGTCGATGGCGAATTGCACGGCCTTCTCCGCCTGAGCGGCATCGGACACGTCGAGCGCGAAGGGCGCGATGCGATCGCCGAATTCGGCGACGAGCGGCTCCAGGCGTTCCGGGTTTCGGGCGGTGGCGACGAGGCGGTCGCCCGCTTCAAGGACGGCGCGTGCAATGTTGAGGCCGAGGCCGCGAGCGCTGCCGGTGATGAGCCATGTTTTGGGAGTGGTCATAGTGAGGTCCTTTCGATTTATGAGTGAGTAGTCACTCAATTTTACGGGAAAAATAACAGACGGGTCTTCGTCTGTTGGGTGAACCGGCCATTTGCGGTCGGGAGGGGAGTGCTCGTGTCGAGGCTCTGGAGGCCCTGCGCGACCAGAGCCGGGAAAATGTCAGCCGCCAGTGATGCCG
>NZ_JAKQZH010000095.1 GCF_022343555.1 Marinobacter sp. C7
TGCTCGACGAGATCAGGCCACGACTCCGCTAACATGGCCAGCGCAATGCCGCCCATACTTAAGCTCACACTGTGATATTGCGCCAAGCGCAGACGACGGCCCTTTGCGATGTGGGCGATGCCGACCTCGGGTGCCATCAGCATCAGTCGCGGCGGAAAATGCTCAATCCGGTCGAGATGGTCGGCGATAAACTGCTGGACCAAGTGCCGGGTCGCGGCTTGCGCATGCAGCGCGCTGAGCAATACCTCGGTGTCGTGCGGCATGTTAGCCCAATCTTCGCCGATGGCGGCGTCGATCCTTTCCCAGTCGAGCTGGCGAAGCACGGCACCGTACTTGCTGGGAGCAACCTGGTGCAGGAAGTCCAAGAAAAAGGCTGCAGACTGGAAGTGACGCGGGCGGACCGCTGAAATATGCGGCGCGACCCGCGCGGGGTCGATCGTCGCGCACATGTTTCGTGCGATCACCCATTGCCGATGTGACGGCTTGAGCTTCCCGACATAGACGCCGAGCGGGTA
>NZ_JAKQZH010000009.1 GCF_022343555.1 Marinobacter sp. C7
GCCCATGCGAGAGTAGGTCATCGTCAGGCTCCTAATACCAAAACCCCCAGCGGCTTCGCCGTTGGGGGTTTTTTATTGGCCGCGAGAAAGCGACGGCCTGCGGGAGTGTCCGCATATTCGCTAACCCCTTCTTTGTGTTTTCCGGTCTCCTGGTGTTTAATCCGCCCTTGTCCATCTTTTCAGTCCGGATGCTGTTTCATGAAATCCAAAGCACTGATCACTCTTCTCCGGGATGGGAATATTCATTCCGGAGAGTCGCTCGCCCAATCCCTGGGTGTAAGTCGCACGGCTGTCTGGAAGCAGATTCGTCGCGCCGTTGACGATGGTTTTGAAATCGCGACGGTGAGAGGCAAGGGGTATCGGCTCCTCACGCCTGTGGATCTCCTCGACGCAGGAACGATTTCGGATGGTATTGCCCCGGAGCTACGTTCCCGGCTCCAGTTGACGGTCCTCGATGAAGTGGATTCAACCAATGCTGAGGTGCTTCGGCAGTGGCAGGCAGGGGTGAACGAGATCCCTGTTTGTATTGCCGATTGCCAGACGGCGGGCCGGGGGCGACGGGGAAATGTCTGGCAAAGTCCTCGCGGCGAAAATCTTTACCTCAGCATGGGGCTCACCTTCCATGGTGGATTTTCCGTTCTGGACGGCCTTAGCCTCGTGCTTGGGGTGGCCGTAGCGAATGCTCTGGAGGGGCTGGGGGCGGAGTCCATCGGCCTTAAGTGGCCCAACGATATATTTCTGCCCCAGGGTAAGCTGGGTGGCATCCTTGTGGAGCTGCAGGGGGAGTTGCAGGAAGGGGTCGTACAGGTCATCGCGGGCATTGGGATCAATGTCCATATGTCCCGGGCGGATTCCGTCGATCAGCCATGGACCAGTCTCGCCTCGGCCTTCCCGGCTCAGGCATGGACTCGTAACCGGATTGCGGCGGCCGTTATAAACTCGGTCCAGGATGCCGTCGGGATTTTTGCCGAAGAAGGCTTCGGTGATTTTCGTTCGCCCTGGCAAAGCAGGGATATATTCCTTGGTCGCCATGTCCGCGCTCGGGGAGGCGCCCTTGAGGGTACCGGGGCCGGTATCGACGAGGGGGGCAATTACCTGCTGCGAACCACCGAAGGGGTGGTCCCCGTGAGGGCCGGAGAAATCAGCTTGCGGGTGCGTCCATGAGATTGTTGATAGACGCCGGGAATACCCGTCTGAAATGGCAACTGGGCAATCGCGAAGGCATTACGGCCCATGGCGTAGGGAAACTGTCAGACCCGGATCCCCTGCCCGGATTGCCTGCGCAGCCACGAGTGCGTCGCATCAGTGTATCGACGGTCGCCGCCGAAGCCAGTCGCGAGCAGCTGGTTGCCCACCTGGAGGCCCGGTTTGGAGTTCCCGCAGTATGTCATTGGTCGGAAGCGCAGCGGGGCGGTCTCATAAACGCCTACCGTGACTATCCGCGCATGGGCGCTGATCGCTGGCATGCCATGTACGGGGCCTGGCAGGACTACCGGGACGGCTTTGCTGTGATTGATGCTGGCAGTGCCGTGACCATCGATTATGTGGATCAATCCGGGCAGCATCTGGGTGGCTTCATCCTTCCCGGGTTGCAGATGATGATCCGAAGTCTCCAGACCGATGCCGCTCGTATCTGGTTCGATCCCGAGCAGGTGCTGCAAACCGCGCCCGGCACCAGCACAGGAGAGTGTGTGAATCATGGCCTTGCGTGGCTGTCAGCTGCGATGATCGAGCGAATCCAGGCAGATGTCGACCGGATTGGGCTAGGGGATATCCTGGTGACCGGCGGCGATGCCGAACGTCTGCAGGGCCTTGGTCTCAACGCTGTTCACGCCCCCGACCTGGTTCTCCGGGGGCTTGCGGCGATCGATTCGGAGGAGCTGGCTATATGAGGTGGCTGGCCCTGATACTCTTTTGTATCAATGTTTTTTTCTGGTACTTCGCCGACGTTATGCAGCCTCCGGCGAGGTCCTCCGAAACGGTGTCCGGTACGCTGCCGCGCGTTGCCAGTCTCAAGGCCCCGCCGGTCGGGGATCAATCGGCTAACGGCCCCCGGGAAGTTGGGGTAGAGAATGGAGAAGAGGAGGGGCTGGCCACGACTGATCCTGCAGAAACTGGACAGCAGGCCGTCGAAGAATCGGTTCCCTTGCAGTGCGTTCGAGTCGGGTGGCTGGAGAGCCGGGAGGGCGCGGAGGCGCTTCTGGCAGCAATCGGCGGGTTGGAGGCCGGTAACGTCACGATCGATGAAGTAGAGCGGGACCGGCCACCACTTAATTGGGTCCTGATTCCTCCACAACCCGCGGACATCGCGCTCAGACAGTTCCGGGATATTCAGCGCCAGGGAATCGATTCCTACCTTGTCACGGAAGGGGAGTATCGGAATGCCATTTCTCTGGGCCTGTTTGAGTCCCGTGAAGCGGCAATATCTGTACTCGAAGAAAAAAAACGTCAGAATCTCAATGCGGTACTAGCCAAATACAACCGAAATCAGATAAGCTACGCCCTCGATTTTGAGGCTGAACCGGACCTCACTGAGGAGCTGGTTCAGGCGGTAACTTCGGAATACGGCAAAAATTTCGATTTCATCGAAATCAACCCTTGCGAAGGTGTTGCAACGCCAGAAAAAACTCCGTAGTATACCGCCCTCGCTGACGAGGCGAATGTGAGCTGGCGTAGCTCAGTTGGTAGAGCAGCTGACTTGTAATCAGCAGGTCGGGGGTTCGATTCCGTCCGCCAGCTCCACTTTAAGTTTTGAGCAGATTCGTGGGAAGCGAGTTTGTACGGGAGGGGTTCCCGAGTGGCCAAAGGGATCAGACTGTAAATCTGACGGCATCGCCTTCGCAGGTTCGAATCCTGCCCCCTCCACCACTTATTGCTCGCGGGCATCGTATAGTGGCTATTACCTCAGCCTTCCAAGCTGATGACGCGGGTTCGATTCCCGCTGCCCGCTCCAATTTGGTTTTAACGCTCATGTAGCTCAGTTGGTAGAGCACACCCTTGGTAAGGGTGAGGTCGGCGGTTCAAATCCGCCCATGAGCTCCATTTTTATCCGGTCAACGTTACGATCCAGGTTGATTAGGGGAGTTGGTCAAATGTCCAAAGAAAAATTTGAGCGTAGTAAACCGCACGTAAACGTGGGTACTATTGGTCACGTTGACCATGGTAAGACCACCCT